>NZ_JBHSTI010000008.1:0-1149835 GCF_042660085.1 Longivirga aurantiaca
GCCGTTGACGCTGCTGCTGTTGAACCTGCTCAACTGGACGATCTTCTGGTACCGGCCGGAGATGTCGCTGTCGGGCGACCAGATCGCCGACCGGATGGTCGACCTGTTCCTCAACGGCGCGGTCAAGCCCAGCTGATCGCCGTCACGCCGTGCCGCCAGCGGACGCAAGTCCCCCGTCCACGGTCAAGACGACTCCGGTGACCCACGCCGCGTCGTCCGACACGAGGTAGGCCACGGCCGAGGCCACGTCGGACGGCGCGCCCAGCCTGCCCATCGGATAGTGGGCGGCCACGGCGTCCTCCCTGTCCTCGTACAGGGCCCGGGCGAACTGCGTCTTGACCACCGCCGGGGCCACGGCGTTCACGCGGACCGTCGGCCCGAGCTCCGCTGCCAACGTGCGGGTCAGGTGCGAGACCGCCGCCTTGCTGACGCCGTACATGCCGATCCCGGGCGATGGCGTGTCGCCGGTGACGGACGACAGGTTCAGGACGCACCCACCTCGGGTCACGAGCCCCAGCGGGTGCCGCACCGAGTCCTGCACCCAGGCGAGCGTGCCGAGGACGTTGACCTCGAGGATCTTCCGGGCGGCTCCGAGGTCGACGTCGACGATCGGTCCGTAGGCCGGGTTGATCCCGGCGTTGTTGACGAGGATGTCGAGGCCGCCGAGCTCGTCGGCGACCCGTGCCAACACCTCTGCCCGGTGCTCAGCGTCGTCCGCCTTGCCCGGGACGCAGATCGCAGTGCCCGCAGGCATCGTGCTGACGGCTTCCTCCAGCGGACCGGCCGACCGGGCGGTGATGCACACACGAGCGCCCTCGGCCACGAGCCGTTGCGCGATAGCGAGGCCGATACCGCGGCTCGCGCCGGTCACGATCGCCGTGCGACCGTCGAGCCGGCCACGCGTGGTGACGGTGGTCGAGTCAGTCACGTGGGTCCCTCAGCACGTTGCGGCGGATCTTGCCCGTCTGGGTCTTCGGGAGGTCCTCCACCAGGTGGACCTCCCGCGGGCACTTGTACGGAGCAATGCGCTCGCGGACGAAGGCACGGAGCTCGTCAGGGTCGGCCGAGCGACCAGGCTTGAGCGAGACGTAGGCGACGACGGACTCGCCCTGGTAGTCGTCCGGTCTGCCCACCACGGCCGCCTCGTTCACCGAGGGGTGCTCGTACAGCGCGTCCTCGACCTCGCGGGGCCAGACCTTGTACCCCGAGACGTTGATCTGGTCCTTGAGCCGGTCGACGAGATAGATCCAGCCCTGCTCGTCCATGATCGCGCCGTCGCCCGTCCGCAGCCGTCCGCCGGGCATCGTCGCCTCGGTCGCCTCCGGCTTGCGCCAGTAGCCGGGGACGACCTGGGGGCCGGACAGCTCGAGCTCGCCCTGCTCGCCGTGGGCCACCGGGTGGCCGAACGGGTCCACGACGCGGGCGCGGAGGCCGGGCAGCGGCACGCCCACCGACAGGGTGCCGCTCGGCTGGTGGACGGGCGCCCGGCCCCGGAGCGGAACGGCGATCGTGGCGGACGTGGTCTCCGTCATGCCGTACACGTTGTGGATGTACACGCCGAAGCGCTCCTGGAAGCGCTCGACAGTGCTGGGCGGGATCGGTGCGCCGCCGGAGTAGAGGGCGCGCACCGAGGCGAACTGCTCGGCACCGGCCTGCGGCAGGTTGTAGATCGCGTTGAACGCCGTGATCGAGCCGATCGTGAAAGTGACCTCGTGCTCGGCGAAGGCCTCGAGGACCACCTCGGGCTGGAACCGGTACGCGAGCACGAGCGGTGCCCCCGTCAGCAGGGCGATGGTGCAGTTGATCACCGCACCCGTGATGTGGAAGAGCGGGGCGATCGCGAGCACGACGTCGTCCGGTGTCAGGGCGAGCCACGAGGCATAGCTGCGGACGACCGCCAGAACGTTGCCGTGCGTGTTCATCGCGCCCTTGGCCGGGCCGGTGGTGCCCGAGGTGTACGCGAGGAGTGCCACGTCGTCGAGACCGACCTCCGGCTCCGCGGCCCGCCTGCCGGCGAACTCCTCGGACAGGGCCAGCAGATCGCCGTCGGGGGACACGGGACCGACGTCGAGGCTGCCGAAAGCCCTCAGGTCGTCGCGGGTCTGGCCGTGGCGGGGCGACGAGCTGAGGATCCAGAGCACGGTGCTTCCGGCCACCGTCGCCCGCGTCTCGTCCACAGCGTCGTCGCCGCAGACCATGCCGCACGCACCGGAGTCGTCGATGAGCTTGCGCAGCTCCTGACCCCGGTACATCGGGTTGAGCACCAAGGCGGTGGCGCCGAGCTTCCAGAGGGCGAGCAGCAGCAGCGGGTATGCCGGGACGTTCTGGAGGTAGACGCCGATCCGATCGCCGCGCTGCACACCTCGGCTCTGCAGGGCGGCGGCCAGGGCGTTCGAGCGGTCCTCGGCCTCCTGAGCCGTGA
Source organism: Longivirga aurantiaca (assembly GCF_042660085.1). Classification (NCBI taxonomy): domain Bacteria; kingdom Bacillati; phylum Actinomycetota; class Actinomycetes; order Sporichthyales; family Sporichthyaceae; genus Longivirga; species Longivirga aurantiaca. Next base: position 2,423 of record NZ_JBHSTI010000008.1, read on the forward strand.
TCACACCGTCGAAGTAGCGGACCGCGGGGGCCGTCGGCGCTGCGGCGACCCGTGCCCGCCACGCGTGCACCAGCGACGCGTCGGTGGTCGCGACGTCGGCCGCGACTCCTGGTGGGTACAGCGGGAGCCAGGGCCGATCGTCCTCGTCCTGCGGCACGCGGTCCTCCAGTTCTGGGTGCGGCGCCGAGTGTAGACCGGGCGCCCGACAGATTGCTACTGTCGGGCGACCGGCTCACCGCAGCGACGAGGGAGATCATGGCGACGCTCACGTACGACTTCACGGGCAGGACAGTGATCGTGACCGGTGCGGCCCAGGGAATCGGCGCCGAGATGGCGGCCTTCTTCGCCCGGGCGGGCGCGGACGTCGTCGCGGTGGACCTGGACGCGGAGCGTCTGGGCGACGTGGCTGCCCGGGCGGGGGCGCGCATGGTCGTCGGCGACGTCTCGGCGACCAGCACAGCGGACGCGGCCGTGACTGCCGCCCTCGAGGCGACCGGGCGCGTCGACGTGCTCGTGAACAACGCCGGCATCCTGCGTGACAACGTCGTCTGGAAGATCACCGACGACGACTGGGACCTCGTGCTCGGCGTCCATGCTGGCGGGACGTTCCGGATGACGCGCGCCTGCACGCCGGTCTTCCGCGCTCAGGGGTCGGGCCGCATCGTCAACGTGACCTCGTACACGGGACTGCACGGCAACGTCGGCCAGGCGAACTACGCCACCGCGAAGGCGGGGATCATCGGGTTCACCAAGACAGCGGCGAAGGAGCTCGCCCGGTTCGGGGTCACTGTCAACGCGATCAGCCCCAACGCGGCGACCCGGATGGTCGAGAGCATCCCCGAGGAGCGCCGACGGGAGATCGAGCTCCAGGCACCGCTCGGCAGATTCGGGGAGCCGAGCGAGATGTGCGCGGCGGTCGGGTTCCTCGCCTCCGACGAGGCGGCGTACATCACCGGGGTCGTCCTGCCCGTCGACGGCGGGCTGTCGATGTGAACGGCACTCCACCTGATGTGCGTCCCCGCAGCACCGACGAGATGAGCTGACGCGAGCATGGATTTCTCCCTGAGCCCGAGAGCACGCGAGCTGTCGGACTCGCTCTGGCGCTTCCTCGTCGACGACGTCCTGCCCGCCGAGGCGGAGTACGACGCCTACCGTGCGGCTGCCGGTCCCGACGACCACTCGGTGCCCCCGGTGGTCGAAGCACTCAAGGGCGAAGCGCGAGCGCGCGGGCTCTGGAACCTCTTCCTCCCCGACGTTTCCGGCCTCAGCAACGTCGAGTACGCGTCGTTGGCGGAGATCACGGGTTGGTCCACCGAGATCTTCCCGGAGGCGGTGAACTGCGCAGCGCCGGACACGGGCAACATGGAGACGCTCCACCTGTTCGGCAGTGATCAGCAGAAGGCCGAGTGGCTCGAGCCGTTGCTCGAGGGCCGGATCCGGTCGTCGTTCGTCATGACCGAGCCGGGGGTCGCATCCTCCGACGCCACGAATATCGAGTGCCGGATCCGCAGGGACGGCGACGACTACGTGATCGACGGTCGGAAGTGGTGGGCGACGGGTGCCAACGACCCCCGCTGCCGCATCCTCATCGTGATGGGCAAGACCGACCCCGACGGACCCAAGCACCGGCAGCAGTCGATGGTGCTCGTGCCCGTCGACACTCCGGGCGTCGAGATCCTCCGGTCGCTGCCGGTGTTCGGCAGGCAGGACCAGCACGGCCACGCGGAGATCGTCCTCACCGAGGTCAGGGTTCCCGTGTCGAACCTGCTGGCCACCGAGGGCGACGGCTTCGCGATCGCGCAGGCACGGCTGGGGCCCGGGCGGATCCACCACTGCATGCGGGCGATCGGAGCCGCCGAGCGCGCGCTCGCCCTCATGGTCGAACGCGCTCGCACCCGCGTCGCCTTCGGTCGGCCGCTGGCCGACCAGGGGATGATCCACTCCGCCATCGCCGAATCGCGGGTCGAGATCGAGCAGGCGCGGCTCCTGACCCTCAAGGCCGCGTGGCTCATCGACAGGTACGGCAGCCAGGGAGCGGCCAACGAGATCGCCCAGATCAAGCTCGTCGCCCCTCGAGTGGCCACCCAGGTCATCGATCGGGCCATCCAGGTCCACGGCGGCATGGGGGTGAGCGACGACGTCCCGCTGGCGAAGTCCTACGGCTGGCACCGGGCCATGCGCATCTTCGACGGACCGGACGAGGTGCATGCGCGCTCCATCGCGCGCAGCGAACTCCGCAGGGAGTACTTCACGCCTCCGGAGTGGATGAGGCCGGATCCACGATGACCATCGTGCCCCCGTTGGTGGTCGTGGAGGCGGACGCCGGCGTCCTCACTCTGACCTTGAACCGTCCGCAGTCGTCCAACGCGCTCGATCCGTCGCTCGTGGCAGCCCTGGACATCGCGTTGGACGCCGCGTCGTCGGTCGATGTCGGGTGCGTCCTGCTGCGGGCCGCAGGCAAGCGATTCTGCGTGGGCGGCGACGTCACAGCCTTCGGCGCGGGGAGCGACGTCGCTGTCGTGGAGTCCCACGTCGTGCGCACCGCGGGCGTGGTGAGGCGCCTGCGTGAGCTCGAGGCTCCGCTGGTGGTGGCCGCCCAGGGAGCCGTTGCGGGCGCCGGGCTCGCTCTCGTGCTGGCCGCAGACGTCACGGTGGCTGGTCGATCGACGCGGTTCGTGCCGGCGTACAACGCCATCGGGCTCACTCCGGACGTCGGTGTGTCCTGGTTGCTGACCCGGGCGGTCGGGGAGCGTCGCGCGCTGCAGTACCTCGTGTCGGGCACGGAGCTCACGGCCGCCGAGGCATGCGACTGGGGGATCGTGTCGGAGGTCGTGGACGACGACAGTGTCGGCGGACACGCCGAGTCGATCTGTCGGCGGATCGCAGCGTCTGGGTTTGCCGCACGCGAGACGAAACGGCTGCTGCGCTCCGCGTCGACGGCGACGACGGACGACAGCGCCGGGGATGAGGCGGCCACCTTCGGTCGTGCCCTGTCGTCCGACCTCGCGCAGCGTCGCATCGCCGACTTCCTCGACCGACACTGAGCTGGGAGCATCATGGACCGGACTGTGGCGCTGGTAACCGGCGCCAACCGCGGCGTCGGTCGCGCGTTCGTCGAGGCTCTCCTGGACCGGGGCACGGTGAAGGTCTACGCCGCGGCCCGCGATCTCGATTCCCTCGGACCGGTGGTCGAGCTCGATCCCGGCCGTGTCGTACCGGTTCACCTCGACCTGCTCGACCCCGCGAGCATCAGCGAGGCCGCGGTAACGGCGTCGGATGTCACCCTCCTCGTCAACAACGCGGGCATCCTGCGCTTCGGCGCGGGCCTCGAGATCGAACGTGACGAGGTCCTGGACCACTTCCTGACCAACACCATGGGCACGTACGACGTGATCCGCTCCTTCGTCCCGGCACTCGAGCGCAACGGCGGTGGACAGATCCTGGTCGTGATGTCGCTGCAGTCGCTCGGGGCGCGCCCGGGCGCCACCGGCTACTCCGTGTCGAAGGCCGCCCTGCACTCGCTCTGCCAGTCCCTTCGTCCCGCACTCCGGGAGCGCGGCATCGCCCTCTCGGGCGTGTACCCGGGGGCCATCGACACGGACATGCTCCGGGGTTTCGACATCCCCAAGACGTCGGCCCGCGACGTGGCCGAAGGTGCATTGCGCGGTCTGGACGAGGGACGGGCCGACATCTTCCCGGATGCGGACGGGCAGCTGCTCGGCGACATCTGGCGCACCGATCCGCTGCGGCTCGAGCGGCTCTTCACCGACACCGACGAACTGCGCGAGTTCCTCACACAGGCGCGAGCCGACCGCGACGCGGCTCGCAGCTGACCGTCAGACCTGACCCAACCGCAGGGCGTCGGCCAGATCGTCGATGTCCTCGTCGGAGTCCGGGCGGATGGAGAAGCACACCTCGGCTACGCCGGCAGCCTCGAGGTCGGCCATGCGGGCCCGGAGTCCTTCCGCTGTCCAGATGCAGCTGCCGCTCGCGAGCAGCTCCGGCGTGATGAGGTGGGCCTCCTCGGGCCGCACGTAGAGGCAGTGGCCCTCCTGCAGGTCCAGCACCGGGTTGGCGGAGCCCTGCATCGACTCGAGGATCGGCCGGTAGCCCTCGACGGCTGCACGCATCGCGGGGCCGAGGAAGTCGGGCACCCCCTTGCCGAGGAGGTAGGCCTCGTCCGCCCAGTAGTGGACCTCGGACATCGCCATCTGCCCGGCGATCGCCCGGATACGGGGTGAGTCCAGCTCCTCGCCCTCGCGGAGCGTTCCGCCATGGGCCACGAAGTACGTCGCCCGCAGCTCCTCGGGCGCGCGACCGGCGTCGCTCCACGCCTGCTTCATGGCGGTGAGCGAGTCGGGCACCCCGCCGGGTCCCGGAGGCAGGATGTCGGCCCATCCCACGCCCAGCTCGGCAGTCAGCGCTCGGATGCGCGGTCCGGCGGCAGCGATGCTGATCGCCACAGGGTCAGCCGTGTTGAGGACCCGGCCGGGATGCAGCAGCCGCACGGTCGACGTTCGGCCCTCGGCCACGACCTGCGCGTCGTCGCCCCGCAGCAGCGCCCGCACCGCGGTCATGTGCCGGGCGAAGTCTTCGAGCCTCTGAGGCGTCAGACCGTAGCTGCGCCGTGCAGTTCGGCCCGTGCCCGCCGTCAGCTCGAGCCTGCCGGGCGCGAGAGCGTTCAGCGAGGCGAAGGCGCATGCTGTGACCGCAGGGTCGCGGGTCCAGGGCACGTAGACCCCGGTGCCGATCCGGATGCGCTGCGTACTCACCGCTGCCGCTGCGGCGTTGACGATGACATCGCCCGCGACCAGCGGCGAGTCCCAGAAGCGGATGCTGGAGAACCCGCGCTGCTCGGCGCGCAGTGCACGTGCCGCCCCGTCGGCGTTTCCTGCAACGGTGATGCCGTACTGCATCGGACCTCCTCGGCCCAGGCTGCGGGCACGTGCCGAGGGTAGACTGTCAACCGGGCGGCCGATAGATTTTCGCCATGGATCTCCTGGGCATCACCGCGCTCGTGACCGGCTCCAACCGCGGCGTGGGGAAAGCCCTCGTCGAAGCCCTACTGGAGCGCGGGGCCTCCCGCGTCTACGCGACGGCGCGCGACGTCGGGGCAGTGGAGTCGCTCGTCGCACTAGCCCCCGAGCGTGTGGTGCCGCTGCATCTGGATCTGCTGGACCTGGCCTCCATCGCGACGGCGGCAGACACTGCCAGCGACGTCACGCTCCTGGTCAACAACGGGGCGATCCTCGAGTTCGGCGCTGGTCTCGAGTGCGAGCGCGACAACATCCTGCGCCACCTCATGACCAACACGATGGGCAGCTTCGACGTCATTCGCGCGTTCGCGCCGGTGCTCCAACGCAACGGAGGCGGCCGGATCGTCACGATCATGTCGCTGCAGTCGTACGCGGGGTCGAGCGGCCTGGATGGCTACTCCGCGTCGAAGGCGGCGCTGCACTCGCTGTCGCAGTCCTTGCGTCCGGTGCTCGAGGCTCAGGGCGTGACGATCAGCGGGGTGTACCCGGGAGGAATCGACACCGACATGCTCAAGGGGCTGGACGCGCCGAAGTCCTCTCCCCGGACAGTCGCAGAAGGCACGCTCGACGGAATCGAGCGCGACGAGCAGGACATCTTCCCGGACCCGGTCGCACGCCTTCTTGCCGAGATCTGGTTCGCCGATCCGAAGCGCTACGAGGAGTTGTTCGCCAAGACCCCGGATCTCGTGGCAGTGCTCGACGCGGCGCGCGCCGACGGCCGTCTGGCGATGTGAGCGGTGCCGACGGCTTCGGGCGATGCCGCCTCCCGGCTCGACGCCCTGGAGGCGCGGCTGCGCCTGCTCGAGGACGAGCGCGCGATCCGCGACCTGCTCTCGACCTACAGCAGCCACGCTGACGCGATGCGCGACGACGACTGGCTGGCGCTGTGGTCGCAGGACGGGGCCATCGAGGTGGCGATGGGGGAGGGGTCGGCTCTGCTCGCCCGACCCGGCAGGTGGAGCGGCCCCGAGGGGCTCCGTGCCTTCATCACCAACCCTGATGGGCATCAGCGACCAGGGTTCTACGGGCGAAGCATGCACATGCACGGCAACAACTCGATCGTCGTCGTCGACGGCGACGACGCGCGGGCGACGACGTACTCGTTGCTGCTGCAGAGGATCGGTGACCAGACGGTCGTGGTCGGGGCGGGCGTCAGCGCGTGGCGCTTCCGACGCGAGGAGGGGTCGTGGGTGGTCGTCGAACGCCGACGGAGCGAGGTCGGCGCCGCCGAGACGGCCGAGCTCCTCGGCACGACTCGCTAGCGCAAGGATCCGCCCGGCACTCCTGCGAACCGTGCCTCGGTCACATCGAGCGGGTGCGGGATGCCCGGGTCATGTTTCCCTGTCGAGCCTTGGAGGTGGTGCGGTTGCATCGGCTGGAGGTCGATGTTGAGCAAGGCTCAGAAGGCCAAGCGAGTGGCGTGGGCTAAACGTGGGCTAAGCAACGGCGAATCGGAGTGAAGCGGAGTGTCTAAAGGTTCTTCGGGTGAGATTGGCGAAGCCCCATATCCCGTGCAACGAGCGGGATTTCCGTGGAGCGGGTGACGGGAATCGAACCCGCACTGTCAGCTTGGGAAGTTGCCCAAGTGCACGAATCGGACAGGTTCTCCTGGGGTTGCGTTCGACGTGAGGGCTGTGCACGTTCGGGGGCCAAAGGCGAATACCTCTTGAGGGGCGGTGTCGGACGGGGATGGCACCATCGCTTCATCGGATGCCTTGGGCGACCGAACTTTGACGGTCGTCGGCCGAAGCAAGACGAGTGTTGCGTGACTGGTCCACCAGTCGTCGGCTGGCTCTGGACTTGAGTGGGGAAGGGCGATGACTGCTTCAGACGTCGAGGTGCGTCGCCAACTCGCGGCTGCTCGAGCTTCGCTGACAGGAGCTGCCCCTGGCCTCGTTCCGACAGGCATTGCGATCCCACAGGAAGGGCAGATGTACGCGGCCGGTTCTGCGTCACCGCTCCTCGCCCGCGCCATGGTGCAGCTTGCTTCTGGATTGTTCGTCCCCCAGGGCGTCGCACGTGAGAAGTACCCCATAGACCTGATGGCCACCTTCGTCACAGCGAGCGAGATCTTCGGCCGCCGCCTAGAACCGGGCATCGTCCAGTACGTGCTCGAGCGCACACCACGAGTCTCGGGAATCCAGTTCTGTGTCGAACTGACCCGCCGCTTGAACACACACGGAGGGGATTGGCGAACCCTCCAAGATGAGCTGCTGTCACGGTGGTTCACCCCAGAGGGTGCCACGCGTGCGAGGGCACTCGTGTCCGATGGGAATCGCCGGCTGGTTGCGGAGCAAGGGGTGCTCATGCTGCTCAAGAGAGTCCTGCAGTGGTGCCCGGAGCAAGTTCCCGAAGACGACGTGGAAGGGCCCGCAGGACTGGTGCTCGCCTACTTCGCGCTCGCAGACGATGACGGGGAGTCCGTGCCGTCGGGCGTCGAAGACCTGACGCCCGAGCAGTCGCAGCGACTTGCTGCCGAAGTCGTGAGCAACCAGTGGTTCCATACCGATCAGGACATCGTAAGTCTCTTCGCCCGACACGCTGGCCGATGGGCACCGACCGAAGTCGAGCCGCAGCCTCGCGTCCTGTACCAGCGGGCTACCGGGCTGAGGCTGGAGCTACTCGAGAGCGTGACTCTCGCGATCTGGGCAGTGACCCAAGGCGGCGCTGTCTGGACAAGCACGGAGCAGTTGATAGCAGCACTGGACTTCGACGCGGCAGACGTCCAGCAAGTACTCGACCACCTCAGTCTTACTCCCGAACAAATGCGTGATCAGATACGCGACGAGGAATCTTTGCGCGGGCAGGATTGGAGTTTCGCCGCGTTCGAGCAGTTCCCTCTCATCGCCGACGGCGGCGGGGTCGTTGTCGTGTCCCCGAGTCTGCTCTTGCGCCGTGTGTTCTCGTGGACTCTTACCTGGGACGTCCGAGCCAGTTCCGCCATCTCGAGGACGCAAGTGGAGCGGTTCGTTGCCCTCATTCGTGCCCGTGCGGAGGAGCAGATCAGGGAGGCCTTCTCGGGCATCTATCCGGGGCTGCCCACCAAGCGCGTTTACACGGAGGATGAGCAGGCGAGCGCGTTTGCGACGGGCAAGGATCTTCCTCCCCGAGCCGACCTGGTGGTCGATGACGTCGATTCGTGGCTCGTCGTCGAAATCACCTCAAGCATGCCGACCATGCAGACCATCGCCTCGTCGTCCGATCGTGCCTATCTCGATGACATCGAGAAGCTCTTGGCGAAGGTGAAACAGATCGACTCTTCCATTCGAATGCTGCGTGATCATGAATCTGCACTAACGGGGCACGCCGCGCGTGCGAGGCAGTTCATCCCTGTGCTCGTGTGCACCGAGGGCTTCCCCGTGAATCCGATGACGTTCGGCGAACTCACGCGTCGCATTCGCGAGCTCGGGCTACTGGACGGCGGCGACGTCATGTCACTGCGCCTGCTGAGCAGCGAGGATCTCGATGCAGCCGAGGCCTTCACGGAAACCAATGGGGTGGCACTGGCTGACCTGCTGCGCGATCACGCGGCGTCAGGGCTCCGAGCGTCGGATCTTCGCAGCTACATCATCTCGGAGCGAAACCCGTCACGGATCCGGCCGCATCGCCTGGATGGCTCGACGGATCCGGTCTTCGCGGCCCTCCTGGCGACGGTTCTTCCAAACGCTGCTCTAGGCGCGACAGAGGGGGACTCGCCCCCAACGCCGCTTGATCCGGGACCTTCTGACGGCCAATCCGCAGGGAGCTAGCCGTAGTCCGTTGATCTTGGTGTTGCTCACAAGTTGCTCACAGAGCATCTGGCACCCCCCACGTTTGGCCGGTACCTGCCGGACGGCTGCAATCCTCTGACCTGCGGAAACGTCATCAGGCGTCACTCGCCATCACCCCCGATCACCCCCTCGAACCAACTCGTAATGCGTAGGTCATCGGTTCGATTCCGATAGGCGGCTCCAGCACATCGGCCCCTGGCCCGCGGAGACGCGGCACAGGGGCCTTGCGCTTTCGTCGGGCCGTCGGCAGGGCACCTGTCGGGGCAACGTACTGGACGCGTCCGGCGCTTCGTCGGGAGCCAGGTGGGCATCTCGCCCGACGGCACCGCGGGGCCGCGAGTCGAGCGCCTCAGGCACCGGCGTGACCATTGCTCGCCGCTACGCGCAGGCTTCGACGAGGGCGGCAGTGATCGAGTCGGTCTGCTCCTGCGACAGCCGGAGCACCGCCCACGCCCGTGCCTCGTCGGCGGCGGTCACAGACACGGCCACGCCCTGCACCGGGCGCCCCTGCAGCCAGCCGGCGTCGATCCAGAGCCCCGGCGGCCAGCCGGCGTAGATCCAGACCGGCGCCAGGCGCGGGCGGGCGCAGTCGAGCACCGCGAGCGGGACGGCCAGGTCGGCCGCTCCACCGGCCGGCACGGCGGCCACGGCGCTGCCCACGGCCACAGAGGGCGGAGGGTCGGGCACGGCCACGTCGGAGGCGACGAGCAGCCGCACAGGCAGCGTGCTGCTCACCGTCGCGTGCAGGGTGGCGGTCCGAACCTGGGTGCCGGGCTCGACGCGCATCGCGCTCATCGTCAGGCCGTCCTCCACCTGGGTCTGCAGGCACGTCCGCCGCAGGTGGGCGGACCAGTCCGCACCGTCGGCGGGGATGTCGACCCGCCGTGTCAGGTCCCGTCCGTACCGGTCGATGCGGTGGACGAGCAGGTGGAAGTCCTCCCTCGTCGCAGACAGGGCGGACGGGTCCGTGCAGTCGACGATCGCGCGGACGGCGAAGGTGGGCGGGATCCGTGCGGCCACCGGGCGCTCGGTCGCGGTGCTTGCCCGCACTGCGGGACCGTCGACGCCCACGATGTCGTACGCGCTCGGGTCGTCCTCGTCCGCGACCAGCGAGTAGACGCCGATCTGCATGTCGCGGTCCGCGTAGAGCCGGTGGTCGCCCAGCGAGGGGTCGAGCACCTCGGGGGAGAGCACCGAGACGCGCAGCACCGGGTCCGGGTCCGGGAGCCGGTCGCCGAGGGTGCCGAACCCCCACACCGCTGCGACGAGCACGGCCGTGCCGAGGAGGGTCAGGACGGAGGCGGTGCGGCGGTGGCGCCGCAGCCACCCGCGGACGCCGAGACGCTCCATCCCGTCATCGAGGCGGCCGAGCACGGTCGACGAGACGCCGTCGTCGAGGATCTCGGGCGCGCCTCTCCCGACGACCTCGTCGAGGTCGTCGGGGTCGAGCCGGGCCGAGGAGGCCCGTCCGTCGCCTCCCACACCGCCACGGTAGGCCGGCGCCGCGACGCGTTGCCACCGTTGCGAATCCTCGCGCGCAGGTAGCCGCCATCCGGCGCGCTACGTCGTGATGTCATGCGCTTGAGGGCGGCAGATGACCGACCAGCCCATGGCACCCGATCGAGGACCCCCCTACAGAATCGGAGGTGATGCCCGCCGCGCAGAGTCCGCCTCCGCCGACCCAGCCGCCGAGCCTCCGCCGCCCCCGGCGGGACCGGTGGGTGACGACGTCACGCGTCGCAATCTCGCTCAGGGCATCCGGGGGGCGCCGTGGGCCTCTCGACGTGTCGTCCGAGGGCTGCTCAGCCTGCCGTCGGGAGCGCCGACTCGAGCTCGCGCAGCCGGGGGATGACGTCCTCGGCCATCTGGTGCAGGAACCGTGCCTGGTCGTGGCCGGGGCCGTGGAACACGAGGTGGTTGAGGCCTGCGTCGACGTACTGCTTGATCTGGGCGACGGCGTCGTCGGGGTCGCTGCTCACGATCCAGCGCTTGGCCACCTGCTCGATCGGCAGCTCGTCGGCGAGCCGCTCCATCTCCTCGGCCGACGACACGGTGTGCTTCTGCTCGGCGCTGAGCGACAGCGGGGCCCAGAACCGCGTGTTCTCGAGCGCCGCCGACGCGTCCCGGTCGTACGAGATCTTGATCTCGATCATCCGGTCGATGCCCTCGACCGAGCGCCCGACCGACGTCGCACCCTCAGCGAGCGCCGGCAGCAGGTCCTTCGTGTACAGGTCCATGCCCTTGCCCGAGGTGCAGATGAAGCCGTCGCCCACGCGCCCGGCGTACTTCGCCATCTGCGGCCCGCCTGCTGCGACATAGATCGGGACGGCGATCTCGGGCTTGTCGTAGATCTTGGCGCCGACGGTCGTGTAGTGCTCGCCCTTGAAGTCCACGTGGCTCTCGGTCCAGAGCTGGCGCATGAGGTCGATGGCCTCGCGCAGGCGCGCGGCGCGCTCCCTGAACTCGGGCCATTCGCGCCCGGAGACGGCGATCTCGTTGAGCGCCTCGCCGGTGCCGACGCCGAGCATGATCCGGCCGGGGGCGAGCAGCGCCATGGTGGCGAACGCCTGGGCGATGACGGCCGGGTTGTAGCGGAAGGTCGGCGTGAGCACGCTCGTGCCGATGGTCACGCGTTCCGTCCGCTCGGCCACCGCCGCCATCCACGCGAGCGCGAACGGCGCGTGGCCACCCGTCTCGCGCCAGGGCAGGAAGTGGTCGGAGGTGACGACGCTGTCCAGACCGACCTGCTCGGCCAGGACCGCGAACTCGACCAGGTCGCGCGGGCCGAACTGCTCGGCCGAGGCCTTGTAGCCGAGCTTGAGGGGCGGCGAGGTGCTGGTCATGTGGCGCGACGTCCTTCCGGGGTGGTGCGGAGCCAGGTGCGGGATGCGATCGGGCTGGCAGACTGCGCAGGCTCTCGAACGCCTCGCTGTGGACCTTTCTTCTCATTCTGTCCCGCGTCGGGGCGGCGCACGACCCGGGGTGAGGTCACTCCGCGGGCTTCGCGGCACCCTGCCGACCCGGTCGTGCTCGGGCGAGTGGTGCCTTGGGCGGACGCCTGCCGACCGGTAGGTCCGCCGACGGAACGGCGCCTGCTTTCATGGGCGGCATGGACGACACCGTGCTCCGCGACCTGGTGGGCGACTCCGGGCACATCCAGGTGCGCATCGACGACGGCATCGCGGTCGTGGCGTTCGACAGGCCCGACAAGCACAACGCCATCTCGTTCGAGATGTGGTCGGCGCTCGCCCGCATCTTCCCCGCGCTCGACGCCGATCCCGACGTCGACATCGTCCTCGTGACGGGATCGCCGGGCGGGCCGTTCAGCGCCGGCGCCGACATCGCGGAGTTCCGCACGCTCCGCTCGGACGCCGCCGGCGCCGCGCGCTACGGCGAGGCGGTCGAGGCGGGCGAGCGCGCGATCATCGCCTGCTCCAAGCCGACGATCGCCGCGATCGAGGGCTTCGCCATCGGCGGCGGCACCCAGGTCGCCGTCGCGTGCGACCTGCGCGTGTGCGGCACCGGCTCGCGTTTCGGCGTGACGCCCGCCCGCCTCGGGATCGTCTACTCGCTGCCCTCGACCGAACGGCTCGTCGAGACCGTCGGCGCCGCATGGGCGAGGTGGATCCTGCTCACGGGCGACCTGCTCGACGCCGACGCCGCGCAGCGGATCGGCCTGGTGCACGAGGTCGTCGCCGACGACCAGGTGGCAGACCGCGGCCTCGAGCTCGCGCGGTCGTTGGCCGCACGCGCCCAGCTGTCGCTGGTCGGCGGCAAGGCGATGGTCGACCGCGTGGTGCACGGGCTGCTCGAGGAGGACGACGAGGTGCGCGCGGTCTACGAAGCCTCGTGGTCGAGCGCCGAGTACGCCGAGGGCGTGGCTGCGTTCCTCGACAAGCGCACGCCCGACTTCCGGGCGGCCCGCGGCCGCCCGTAGGTTGGCGACCGCTCGTCCGTCGGCGGGCCCGGAGCAGGAGGCAGGCATGTCGCAGGCGCAGCCGGTGTCGGGACGCAGCGTGAAGCACCGGCTGCGCGCGTGGTTCGGTGCCGGACCGCGACGTCACGGCGAGCCGCTCCCGCTCCGTTCGGTCAGCTATCTCGAGCTGTTCTACGACCTCGTCTTCGTCGTGCTGATCGGCCAGGCCGCGCACACGCTGGCCGCCCACCCCGGGTGGCGCGGGACGGCGGAGTTCGTCGCGGTCTTCGGCCTGGTCTGGATCGCGTGGATCAACGGCACGCTCTACCACGAGCTGCACGGCCGCGACGACGGCCGCAGCCGCTTCTACGTCTTCGCGCAGATGGGCGTGCTCGCCGTGCTCGCCGTCTTCACCGGGTACGCCGGCACCGCGGACGGCACGGCGTTCGCGCTCACCTACTCGGTGCTCCTGCTGCTGCTGTTCTGGCAGTGGTACGAGGTGCGGCGCCACGACCTGCCGCAGGACAAGCAGGCGTCGACGCCGTACCTCATCGGCCTCACGGTGACGATCGCCGCGATGCTGGCGTCGGCGTGGCTGGCCGACGGCCCGCGCGTCGCGGTGTGGATCGGCATCAGCTGCGGCTGGGTCGTGCTCGGCCTCACGGGATTCCTCGGGCGCTCGCGACCGCTGACGTTCTTCCAGCCGACCGAGTCGCTCGTGGAGCGCATGGCGCTGTTCGTGATCATCGTGCTCGGCGAGACCGTCGTCGGTGTCGTCAACGGCATCAACGAGACCGAGCGCGACGCGCTCACGATCACGACCGGAGTGCTCGGCCTGGTGATCGGGTTCGGCATCTTCTGGAACTACTTCGACGTCGTCGGCGTGCGCGAGCCGCGCGGCGACCGCCGTTCGCTCGCGGCCTGGTTCTTCGGGCACCTGCCGCTCACCGGCGCCGTGGCCGCCGCCGGTGCCGCGATGGTGGGCCCGCTCGTCCATGCGCACGAGGCGCGGACGCCTGCGGCCGTGGCGTGGACCCTGACCGGGGCGGTGGCGATCATCCTGATGCTGATCGCGCTCGAGTCCGCGGCGGTCGAGCAGCACGACGCGATCGACACGCGGACTCGCACCTCCGTGTACGCCGTAGGAGCGGGCCTGGTGCTGCTGCTCGGCGCGGTGGCGCCGGCGCCCTGGCTGCTCGCGCTCCTGGTGGTCGGGGTGCTGAGCCTGACGTGGCTCAGCTCGTTCGCGCCGCCCGAGCGCGACTGATCAGGATCCGCGCCGGGCACCGACCGTCAGGTGCCGGAGCCCCGGCCTACGAACGTGCCCGCCGCCGGCGGCACGACCTCCGCGTCGCGCAGCACGCTCTCAGGCACCCAGCGGTAGAAGCCCTCGCGGGTCGACGGGTGGGTGAAGCCCACGAGCCCGTGCCAGCCGTCGTCCTCGAGACGGGTGGCCATGAGCGTCGCGGGCAGCCACCGTCCCTCGTGGCACACCTCGACCGGTCGCAGCATGAGTCCACCGTCCTCCTGCCGAGCAGGTATGACCAGCCGGGTACGCCCGAGCACGGCGAACGGGGTCGCCGCGGCGCGCCCGGGATCGCTACCGTGCCCGGATGCGCATCCTTGGGCTCTGCTTCGCCGGAACTGCCACCGACAGCCGCGACGCCATGCGGGGGTTCCTGCAGGAGGTCCTGGGCCTGTCGACCATCGACGTCCCCGGTATCGAGGCCGACTGGTTCGAGCTGCCTGACGGCACGGCGTTCGCCGTCGCGTCGCCCGGCGGCATGGGCGAGACGGGCAGGTCGATCGGGTTCCTGGTCGAGGACCTCGACTCCGCGCTCGCCGAGCTGCGCGCGCAGGGGGTCGAGACGGACGCGGTCTCGGAGAACGCCGTCTCGCGCTACGCCCACTTCGTGGCGCCCGACGGCCGTCTCTACGAGCTCGTCGATCGGCGCTGACCCGCAACGACGACGCCGAAGGCCCCCGACCGCTTCCCGGTGCGGTCAGGGGCCTCCGTGCGTCCCGGCTGTCAGAGCAGCACGGGGATCTTCTGCTCGGCGCGGTCGTGAGCGCGGCGGAACACCACTGTGACGAGCGACGCCGTGATGACCACGAACAGCGAGTAGAGCGCGGGGATGAGGTCGGCAGCGGCCTTGGTCTCGCCGCTGAAGGACAGCGCGATGACGGCCACGGCGAGCGGCCCGTTGACGATGCCGATCTCGAGCGCGAACGTGCGGCGGTCCGGGAGGCTGGCGCCCCACAGCTTCGCCCAGAGGTAGGCCACCGCCATGCCCAGCACCGGCAGGAGGATCGATGCGGCGAAGATGCCGGGCCGCTCCTGGAACGTCTGGACCAGCAGGTCCCAGTTGCGCGGCACCCACGTGACCATGAGCAGCAGGATCACCAGGATGCCGAAGACCGAGCCGAGCAGCTCGACCGCTCCACCGACGTTCGCACTGCGCCGCCGCAGCCAGATGCCGGCGAAGATCGGCAGGATCAGCAGCGCCAGGCTCACCATGATGTTGGCGTAGGGCACCTCGACGTCGGCGGCGACGACCCCGCCGTAGAGCCCGATGAGCAGTGGCGAGATCACGATGGCCGCCATGGTCGTGAGCATCGTGACGATGACCGACAGCGAGAGGTTCGCCTTCGAGAAGTACGTGAACAGGTTCGACGTCGTGCCGCCCGGCATGCAGCCGAGGATGACGAGGCCGATGGCCACGGTCGGCGGGATGTCGAAGACCTGCACGAGACTGAAGGCGATCAGCGGCATGAACGTGAACTGGCCGATCACGGCGAGCACGAGCCACTTCGGCCGCTTGAGCTCGCGGCGCACGTCGCGCGGCGTCATCGCCGCGCCCATGCCGAGCATCATGCAGGCGACGAGGAGTGTGAGCAGCAGCTGCTCGAACGCCCCGATCATCGGGCGGTCCTCGCGGCCGCGAGCATCGGTTCGGGGGTCGCATCGGCGAACTGCGTCCGCACGTCCTTGCGCAGGATCTTGCCGATGGGCGACGTGGGCAGGCTGTCGGCGAACACGAACTCGGTCGGCACCTTGTAGCCCGTGATCAGCGTCGCGGCGTGGGCGCGGAGCTCGTCGGCCGTGACCGCAGGATCGCGTCGTACGACGACCGCGCGCACGCGCTCGCCGCGCTCGCCGGCCTCCACACCCACCACCGCGACGTGCTCGACCCCGGCGTGCGAGGCGAGTGCGTCCTCGACCTCGTTCGGGAAGACGTTGAACCCGCTGACGATGATGACGTCCTTGCTGCGGTCGACGATGCGCACGAAGCCGTCGTCGTCCATCACGCCGATGTCGCCGGTGCGCAACCAGCCGTCCGAGAGCACCAGCTCGGTCTCCTCCGGCCGCCTCCAGTAGCCGGCCATGATCTGCGGCCCGCGCGCCCAGAGCTCGCCCGGCTCACCGAGCGCGGCGGGTGCGCCGTCGTCGCGGGTGGGCCGCACGACCGTGCTCGGCAGCGGCACACCGACCGTGCCCGGCCGCGCCCCGCCGTCCAGCGGGTTGAACGTGAGGCCGGGGGACGACTCGGTGAGGCCGTAGCCCTCCACCACCGGCGAGCCGGTGACCTCCTGCCAGCGCTGCGCCGTGGCGGAGTGCAGCGCCATGCCGCCGGAGATGCTGGCGCACAGAGCGGGGGGCGGGTTGTCGAGGAACCACTCCTCGTTCGTGAGCCCGTGGAAGAGCGTGTTGACGCCGGTGACCCAGGTGATCGGGTAGTTCTCGAACGCGCGCTTGAGGTTCGACAGCGGGCGCGGGTTGGGGATGAGGATGTTGTGCGCGCCGCGCAGGTGGAAGCCCAGCAGGTTCACCGTGAAGGCGAAGACGTGGTAGCAGGGGAGAGCGGTGAGCACAGTCTCGCGGCCGGCCACGATCTCCTCGCCGGCGAAGCCGAGCATCTGGTGGCCGTTGGCCATGAGGTTGCCGTGGGTGAGCATGGCGCCCTTGCTCACGCCCGTGGTGCCGCCCGTGTACTGCAGGCAGGCGAGCGAGCCGGGGTTGAGCTCGCGGCGGTAGGCCGCCGCGTCGGCGCCGGTGGCGGCGCCCAGCGAGAGCGCCGAGGGCAGCCGCGTGTGGGCGAACCGCACCGGCGGCAGCGTGCGGTTCCAGACCTTCTGGACCGTGCGGATGATGCCGTGCACGTAGCCGGGGAAGAAGTCGCTGACGGCCGTGAGCACGACCGGCGTGCCGGCGAGGTCGGGGACGACCTCCGCGAGCGTGGCGGCCATGACGTCGGCGCCGACCACGAGCGACACGTCGGCGTCGAGCAGCTGCCGGCGCAGCTCGGCACCGGTGTAGAGCGGGTTCGTGTTGACGACGACGCAGCCGGCCTTGAGCGTGCCGAAGGCCACGACCGGGTAGGCGAGGCAGTTCGGCAGCTGCACGGCCACGCGGTCGCCCTGCTGCAGACCGACGACCTCGCGCAGGTAGAGCGCGAACTGGTCGGAGAGGCGGTCGACGTCGGCGAACGTGAGGTGCCCGTTCATGCCGTTGGGCATCACCATCGTGAACGCGCGGGCGTCGCCGTACTCAGCGGCGGCCGCGGCGAGCTCGTCGCCCAGCGACCCGGAGGCCACGGTCTCGATGTCGGCCGGCACGCCGGCGGGGTAGTGGTGAAGCCACGGACGTGCCGCGGCCTCCTCGGCGAACGGCGTCATCGGCGTCCCCTCCGGCTCGTCGGCGCCGAGGCGCCAGGTGCGAGGCAAAATTCACGAATAGATGTACGGTAATCCACATCACAGTGAACGGCAAACGGACGGCTCGGGTCGACCGGTCGTGGACGCCGGCGCGTCGGCCTCCTCCGCGGGGCTCGCCGACGAGGGCGGCCCGGCGCCCGTGGAGCGTCTCGGTGCTGGTGCGCGGTCTCCCGGACCTGCCGTCCTGGCGCGTCGGTCGAGATGACTGCTCAGCGGCCCAGCGACTCGCGGTCAGCATCGCGCGCGGGATCCGCGGCCGGCAGGGCGTCGTACGCCCAGTCCGAGCGCTTCCAGTCCGGCACGGGGGTCGGACAGTCGTTGCGCGGCACGAACGACGACCTGCGCACGAGCTGGTACCGGTGGATGTAGCGCGGGCAGTTGGGGTAGACGGCCCGTGCTCGGACGCGCACCACGAACTGGGCCTCGTGGTACGCGCCGATCAGCGGGTCGTCGAGGTCGATCGACGCCTCGCCCTCCAACCGCATCCTGCTCCCGCGCTCGAGGTCGAGGAAGAGCAGGCCGACGTGCGGATTCACGAGCACATTGCCCGTCGACAGGTACATGCCGTTGCCGTCGTAGCTCGGGAAGGCGACGGTGCGCTCGTCGACCACCCGCACGAAACCGGGCTCCCCGCCCTTGTAGGAGCAGGTGGGCCGGCCCTCGGCATCCGCGGACGCGAGGAAGAACATGTCGCGGGTCTCGATGAAGGCGCGGTGTCCGTCGTCGATCGTGTCGGTGACGAGCAGGCTGTCGATCCGGTCGGCGAGGGCGCGCGTGTCGAATCGGTCCTGCAGCGACCTGCTGCCGGCGTGGAATCCCGCGGCCACGGCTCCCTCCCTCCGACGCCGGTCGAGACGCCGCCCGTCGGGACGAACGCGCCGACGGTGGTGGCGCCAGCATGCACCTGAACCCCGCGTTTGCACAGGGTCGAGGTGGTGGACCGCCGCCGTATCGGCTGGCGCGCAGCGGCATCCGGACGAGTGATCACGATCGGGTCAGACGGGTGACCACGTCGGGTGGTAGACACCCCGCACGGGCGCGCGGACACTGAGGCCACCGCCGGGTGGTCCTCGCCCGAGAGGGGCGTCGCTCGGCGCGGGAGGTGCACATGGCCGGAATCGCCAGGGCACGATTCGAGAACGCCACCGACGTCCGCCCGTTCGGCGGCGGCACGGGGCAGATGAGCATGCTGGACATCGACGGCAGAGCGGTCGGCCGCGCGGTCTTCGAGCCAGGCTGGCAGTGGTCCAAGCACGTGCAGCCGATCGCCGGCACGACGAGCTGCCAGGCCGACCACGCCGGCTACATCCTGTCCGGCCGGCTCGCCGTCCGGATGGACGACGGCACCGAGGAGACGTTCGAGCCCGGCGACGTCATGATCTGCCCGCCCGGGCACGACGCCTGGACCGTAGGCCAGGAGGCGTGCGTCGTCCTGGACTGGGCCGGGTATGCCGACTACGCCAAGCCGGTCGTCAGCGCCTGACCGCGTACCGCCCCCGGCGTCCCTGACCCGACCACGTCACTGCCGTGTGGCCCCTTCCCGACGGTCGGAAGGGGCCACACGGGCAGTGACATCGGTCAGGCGCGGAGTGCGGCGGCGAGCTCGCGGAACTCCTCGACCAGGATGCCCATGTCGTCGGCGGTGTGCGCCAGCGAGACGAGCCACTGCTCGTCGAGCCCGGGCGGGGTGAGCACACCGCGGTTGACGCCCCACAGCCACGAGAGCTCGGCGACGCCGAAGTCGGTGCGCTTGTAGTCGCGGTAGTTGCGGACGGGCGTCGGCGCCCAGGTGACCGCGCCCTTCACGCCGAAGCCGACGGTGTGAGCGGGCAGCTGGTTCGCGGCGATGATCGCGTTCATCTGCTCGAGCGCGCCGACGTTCAGCGTCTCGGCCGCCGCCAGTGCCTCGTCCGTGGCGATCTCGTCGACGGCCACTGCGGCGGCCATCACGAGCGGGTTGCCGTTGTAGGTGCCGAAGTGCGGCATGCGCTGGTCGGTGATGCAGGCCATGACCTCGGCCGTGCCGCCGAACGCAGCGAGCGGCAGGCCGCCGCCGATGCTCTTGGCCAGCGCGACGAGGTCGGGCTTGACGCCGAGGCGCTGCGACGCGCCCTGCGGGCCGGCGGTGAGGCCGGTCTTCACCTCGTCGAACACCAGCAGCGCGCCGTTCGCGTCGCACATCGCGCGGACGGCAGCGAGGTAGCCGGCGTCGGGGACGACGATGCCGATGTTCTCGAGCACCGGCTCCATGAAGACGCACGCCACCTCGGAGCCGTGCTCGGCGAAGAGCTGCCCGAGGCGGTCGAGGTCGTTGTACGGGACGACGTGGACGGTGCCGGCCTCGACCTCGAACGGCGTGACGGGGGTCGGCGCCTCCTCCGGTCCGGCCTCGGCGACCGACGGCTTCACCGACACCTGCAGGGCGTCGTAGCCGCCGTGGTAGCCGCCCTCGATCTTGATGATCGCCTTGCGGTTGGTGAAGGCGCGCGCCGTGCGCAGCGCGTACATCGTGGCCTCGGTGCCGGAGTTGGCGAAGCGCAGCTGGTCGAGGCCGAAGCGGCGCTGGAAGCGCTCGGCGGCGTCGGTGGCGGACGGCGACGGCGTCACGAACAGCGTGCCGGTCTCGAGCGCCTTGCTCACCGCGGCGATGACGGTGGGGTTGAGGTGGCCGGCGAGCATGGCGCCGAAGCCCATCGAGAGGTCGAGCACGCGTCGGCCGTCGACGTCGGTGAGCCACGCGCCCTGGGCGCTCGTGATCGCGACGGGGTACGGGTCCCAGTGCTGGAACGACGACGGCACGCCGAGCGGCAGCGAGCCGAGCGCGCGGCTGTGGTGGGCGCCGGACTCCGGGGTCTGCTTCTCGAACCGCTCCCACTCGGCGGCGAGCAGCGACGCCACACGGGCCTCGTCGAGGGGGGCCGACGACTCGGGCACGACGCGGTAGGTCGCGGGGTCGTGGGCGGGCCAGGTCACCGGCGTCGGGACGGCCGTGGTCGCGTCAGTCATTCGTAGTTCCTCCGAGTCACCGGTGCACGACGTTGTGCCGGGCCATCGTAGTGACAGATCCGTGCTCGGCGACGGCCGCTTCGGCGGGTGCGACTGCCACGATGCTCCGCTCGGTCCACCAGTCCCGGCCGTGGGCCCGTAAGGTGCGGCTGTGAGCGACTGCGCGCCGACGTACGCCGATCTGCGGTACGCCGATACCTCGCCCGTGCAGCTGCTCGACCTCTACCTGCCGCATGACCAGACGGGTGCGCCGCTGCCCCTCGTCGTGGTGATCCATGGCGGCGCGTTCCTCATGGGCGACAAGCGGTCGGAGATCACGGCCATCCCGGCCCTGCTGGAGCGCGGCTACGCGATCGCCTCGATCGGCTACCGGCTCTCCGGTGAGGCGACGTTCCCCGCAGCAGTGCAGGACTGCAAGGCCGGCCTGCGCTGGCTGTCGACGAACGTGGAGACGTACGGCCTCGACCGGTCGCGGTTCGCGCTGTGGGGGGCTTCGGCCGGCGGTCATCTCGCCGCGATGCTCGGCGTCACGGGCGACCAGCCGACACCGTTCGACACGACGTCCGACCCTGCCGTGGACGCCTCGGTCGCGGCGGTCATCGACTGGTTCGGACCCACCCGCTTCGTCGCGATGGACGCGCAGGACCGGGAGCGCCCACCCACCGGCGAGCCCGATCTCCCGCCACCGTGGCCGCGAGAGCACGACGACCCGGTCTCGCCCGAGTCGCGCTACCTCGGTGCTCCCATCCAGACCGTGCCCGAGCTGGCCACGGCATCCGACCCGACGATGTACGTCCCGACGGCCGCAACGCTTCCGCCGTTCCTGATCGTCCATGGCGACGGCGACCACCTCGTGCCGCACCTGCAGTCGGTGCTGCTCGCGGACGAGCTGCGCGCGCACGGCGGCAAGGTCGACCTGCGGATCCTGCCGGGCTTCGGCCACGGCGGACCGGGCTGGGTCGAGGAGGTCCTGCCGGCCTCGATCGACTGGCTCGACGCGACGCTCGGCCCGGGTGCGTGACGGGAGAGCGCTGGCCACCTCCCCCTCATCCGCTTCACGCCCCACGACGCGACGGAGCCCCGACCGTTCCCGGTCGGGGCTCCGTCGTTCGATCACGCCTTAGTGGCGGCGGTCCACGCGGCGGGTGCTGCCGAGGACCATGGCGCCTGCGCCGAGGAGCAGGGCGGCGACGCCGGCGAGGGCGAGCCCGCTGGTGCTGGAGCCCGTTTCGGCGAGGCCCGGCTGGGTCGAGGTCGGCGTCGCCGGCGTGGTGCTGGCCGGGGGCGTCGTCGCCGGCTCGGTGGCCGGAGGCGTGGTGGCCGGCGGCGTCGTCACCGGCGGCGTGGTGCCCGGGTCGGTCGGGGTCGGCTCCACCGTGATGGTGGCGCTGGAGGAGGCCGTCAGCGTCTGCACGCCGGCGAAGGCGAGCTTCTGGATCTCGGTCGGACGGTCCGGGTTCACGAGCGCCCAGCCGCCGTCGACCGGAGCCGAGCCGGAGGCGGTGACGACGACGTCGCCGGGAGCGGTGCCGGACGGAACCTCGACCCAGACCTCGTCACCGTCGGAGGCTGTGGTGACGGCCGAGCCGCCGCTGGCGGCGTCGAAGATGGTGAAGGCCGGGTTGGTGGCGAGGTCGACCGGGGTCGAGCCCGACCAGTTGATCGTGAACGGGCCGACACGGCCGCTGAGCGCCGTGGTGGTCGCCGGGGTGATCGACAGGGACGGGGCGGGCTGCGACGAGGCGCCGACGTTGTCCGGGCCGGTGAGGTAGGCGTAGAGCGCCTTCACGCCGTCGGTGTTCTTGTTCGTGTCGAGGGTGCGGCCGTCGGTGTAGTGCCAGAGGGCGGCCTGTGTGCCGGCGACGGCGGTGGCGGTGTCCATCGGGCTCACGCCGCTGGCGGCGGAGAGCTGGGCCAGCGTGAGGACCGGGAAGCTGTTCTGGAGGATCCAGAGCACCTGGCTCGGGTTCGGGACCTGCGAGCCGAGCTGCTGGAGCTCGTACGTGTCGCCGGCGTTGATCGGCACACCGAGGTCGACGCAGTAGGCGCGGAGCGTGCCGCCGCCCGCGACGTCGAGGCGGAACACCGACGTGGCGTGCTGCGTGCCGTTCATCCAGACGGCGTGGCCACCGGTGTAGACGCCGTTGTAGGTGACGGTCGTGGCTGCGACGGCGGCCGGGGCGAAGATCAGCCCGAGGAGCCCGAGGATCGCCACGATGGCGAGACTCATCCGGGTACGGCCCCGGGGGCGTGCGGCGGTGGTCAGGCTCATTGAGGATCTCCCATTTCAGCGGCGTGGTCGGCGCCGGGTGCTTACGTGACCCCCAAGATACTCACGCTGCGCGACGGGGGGAGAGGGCCGGACGGGTGACGCACGATGGACGGAGGGACGAGGGATCACCCGTTCGGCCGAGCACGCTGACGCCTGGTCACCGCTGGACGGGCCCGATCGCCCTCCGTGACCGCCTCGCGGGCCCGTTCCGCCTAGCCGCGGGGGTCGAAGTGCGTCACCGAGAGCCCGAGCACGTACGGCGCGAGGGCGCTGCGTCCCTCGGAGGCGCGCCAGGCGCGGTACGCGGTGTCGGCCTCCATCGACTCCCAGCGCTCGAGGACGAGGACGTGCGCCGGGTCGTCGGTCTGCACGATCACCTCGACGCCGAGGTTGCCGGTGAACCCCCGGGTCGCGACGAGCACGTCGTCGAGCACGGCGAGCGCCTCGGAGGTCGACTCGGGGCGCAGGGTCAGGTCGAGGATCGCGAGGATGCTCATGGGGGCTCCGAGGCATGCGGCGGGACGGGCAGTGGCCCGACCCTAGGGCCGTGACGTACGGCGAGGGCCGGCCGGATCACGTGATCTAGCCGGCCCTCGCCGTACGTCGCTACAGGGCGCGGACGATGTCCTCGACCCGGTCCTTGGCGTCTCCGAAGAGCATCGCCGAGTTCTCCTTGAAGAACAGCGGGTTCTGCACGCCGGCGTAGCCCGAGGCCATGGAGCGCTTGAAGATGATGACCTGGCCGGCGTTCCAGACGGTGAGGACGGGCATGCCGGCGATCGGGCTGGTGGGGTCGTCCATCGCGGCCGGGTTGACGGTGTCGTTGGCGCCGATGACCAGGACGACGTCGGTCGAGGCGAAGTCGTCGTTGATCTCGTCCATCTCCAGGACGATGTCGTAGGGCACCTTGGCCTCGGCCAGGAGCACGTTCATGTGCCCCGGGAGGCGGCCGGCGACGGGGTGGATGCCGAAGCGCACCTCGATGCCGCGCTCGCGCAGCTTGCGGGTGAGCTCGGCGACGCCGTACTGCGCCTGGGCGACGGCCATGCCGTAGCCGGGCGTGATGATCACCGAGCGGGCGCTGGTGAGCAGCTCGGCGGCGGCGTCGGCCGTGATCTCGCGGTGATCGCCGTAGTCCTTGTCGTCGCCGCTGGGCGCCTCGATGCCGAAGCCGCCGGCGATGACGGAGATGAACGAGCGGTTCATCGCGCGGCACATGATGTAGCTCAGGTAGGCACCGGAGGAGCCGACGAGCGCGCCGGTGATGATGAGCAGGTCGTTGCCGAGCAGGAAGCCCGATGCGGCTGCTGCCCAGCCGGAGTAGCTGTTGAGCATGGACACGACCACCGGCATGTCGCCGCCGCCGATCGAGGCGACCAGGTGCCAGCCCAGCGCCAGCGCGACGACGGTGACCGCGATGAGCAGCCACAGCGCGGGGCTGATGACGAACCAGACGGTGAGCGCGACGAACGCGACGAGCGCGCCGATGTTGAGGATGTTCTTGCCCGGCAGCATCAGCGGCGCCGAGGAGATGCGCGCGGACAGCTTGAGGAACGCGACGATCGAGCCGGTGAAGGTCACGGCGCCGATGAACACGCCGATGAACACCTCGGCGGAGTGGATCGACAGCAGGCCCTCGGCGTCGAGGAGCAGCGCCTCCTCGCCGGTGAGCTTGGCCTCGACGTGCAGGTACGACGCCCAGCCGACCAGCACGGCTGCGAGACCGACGAACGAGTGGAGCAGCGCGATGAGCTCGGGCATGCCGGTCATCTCGACGATGCGCGCCCGCCACAGGCCGATCGCGGCACCGATGAGGACCGCTCCGACCAGGAGCGCGAGGGGCACGGCGTCGATGCCGCGGTCGAGCACCAGGGCGAGGGTCGCCACGAGGGCGACGGCCATGCCCAGGATGCCGTAGGTGTTGCCGGCCTTGGCGGTCTCGTGCTTGGACAGCCCGGCCAGGGCCAGGATGAACAGCAGGCCCGCGACGATGTAGGCCGCCTGCGCGGCGTTCTCGAAGGTCATGGTCAGCTCCTCGAGAACATGGCGAGCATGCGACGGGTGACCGCGAAGCCACCGAAGACGTTGATGGACGCGAGCAGGATCGCCACGGTCGACACCGCTGTGATGAGCGGGTCACCGGTGCCCATCTGCAGCAGCGCGCCGACCACGATGATCCCGGAGATGGCGTTGGTCACCGACATCAGCGGCGTGTGCAGGGCGTGGTGCACGTTGCCGATCACGTAGTAGCCGATCACGATCGCCAGGGCGAAGACGGTGAGGTGACCGAGCAGCGACGGCGGGGAGACCGCGCCGAGCAGGAACAGCGCCGTGGCCACGATCCCGACCAGGGCGAAGCGCCTCCCCGGTGGTGCCGGCGGCTTGGGCTCCTTGGCGGCCACGGCTGCGGCCGGTGCGGCCGCGGGGGCGGCTGACACCTGCACCGCGGGCGGCGGCCAGGTCGACTCGCCCTCGCGGACGACCGTGATTCCGCGCTGCACGACGTCGTCGAAGTCGAGCACCAGCACGCCGTCCTTGGCCGGCGTCATGAGCTTCATCAGGTTGACCAGGTTGGTGCCGTAGAGCTGGGACGACTGCGCGGGCAGGCGGCCGGCGAGGTCGGTGTACCCGATGATCGTGACGCCGTTCTCGGTCACGACGGCCTCGCCCGCGACCGTGCCCTCGACGTTGCCGCCGTTGGACGCCGCCATGTCGACGATCACGCTGCCGCGCTTCATGCTCGCGACCATCGCCGCGGTGATCAGCCTCGGAGCCGGGCGGCCCGGGATCAGCGCGGTGGTGATGACGATGTCCATCTCGGGGATGCGGCTCGCGTAGAGCGCCTCGGCCCGGGCGTTGTAGTCGTCCGACATCTCCTTGGCGTAGCCGGTCGCCGAGACCTCGACGTCGGCCGCTGCGACCGGGAGGTACTCGCCGCCGAGCGACTTCACCTGGTCGGCGACCTCCGGGCGCGGGTCGGTCGCGTACACGATCGCGCCGAGGCTGCCCGCCGTACCGATCGCGGCGAGGCCGGCGACGCCGGCTCCGGCGATGAGGACCTTGGCCGGCGGAACCTTGCCCGCCGCGGTGACCTGGCCGGTGAAGAAGCGGCCGAACACGTGGGCGGCCTCGACGACCGCGCGGTAGCCCGCGATGTTCGCCATCGAGCTGAGCACGTCCAACGACTGCGCGCGCGAGATGCGCGGCACCGCGTCCATGGCCAGCGCCGTGATCGGACGGCGGCCGAGGTCCTGCACCAGCTCGGGGTTGAAGGCCGGGGCCAGCAGGCTCACCAGCGTCGCGCCCGGGCGCAGGCCGTCGAGCTGCTCGGTCGAGGGGGCGTTCACGCCGAACACGATGTCGGCCGCGAGCGGGTCGCCGATCGTGGCGCCTGCCTCGACGTACCCGTCGTCGGAGAAGTCCGAGGCCGCACCCGCGCCTGCCTCCACCACGACCTCGTAGCCCAGCTTCTTCAGCTGCACGACGGTGGCGGGAGTCGCCGCGACCCGGGTCTCCCCAGCACGCGCCTCTCTCAGCACTCCGATGATCACGCCGAGCCTCCTTCACGCTGCCGCCCGCACGGGCGGAGGCAGCTCATGGCTTCCGTTGGGCGAGGCCGACCGGCGACGCTGTGGGGCACAGCCCTGCCGCGTCGGGTCTCCCCGCCTCGCTGCACGCTACCGGCCCGGGTTCCGCGAGGCCGGGCAGCGTGCCGGGAATCACGGACGACCGGGTCACGTCCGGGCCCGGGTGAACGCGGGCGAGGCCGGTACGGAACGTGCGGCGGCGTCGCCCCCGAAGGCCGTGGTCCACGCCCTAGGCTTCGACCGTGCCCGTCGAACCGTCAGTCGTCGCCCTCGTGCGCGGCGCCGTGGCCGCCGACGAGGCCCTGCTCGTGGAGATGCGCCGGGACCTGCACGCGCACCCCGAGCTGTCCGGGCAGGAGAAGGCCACCACCCGCTGGATCCACCAGCACCTGCGCGACCTCGGCCTCGCCCCGCAGCGGCTCGAGGCCGGCACCGGGGTGGTCTGCGACGTCGTGCTCGGCAGCGGCGTCGGGCCCGTGGTCGCCGTGCGGGCGGACATCGACGCGCTGGCGATGAACGACGACAAGGACGTCGGCTACCGCTCGCAGACCGACGGCGTCGCGCACGCCTGCGGGCACGACGTCCACACGACCGTGGTCATGGGCGTCGCCCGCGTGCTCGCCCGCAGCGGCGACCGGCTCGGGGTCGACGGTCGCGTGCGGCTCGTCTTCGAGCCGGCCGAGGAGTCGGTGCCGGGCGGTGCGGTCGACGTGATCGCCGAGGGCTTCTTCGACGACGTCGACGCCGTGTTCGGCGTCCACTGCGACCCGAAGGTCGACGTCGGTCACGTGGGCCTGCGCGTCGGCCCCATCTCGTCCGCTGCGGACATGGTCGAGATCCGCGTCTCCGGCCCGGGCGGCCACACCTCGCGCCCCGAGCGCACGGTCGACCTCGTCGCGGTGCTGGCCCGCGTGGTCACGGGGATGCAGGGCGAGATCGACCGGCTGACGGGCGAGCCCGGAGCCGTGCGCTGCGTCTTCGGCTCGGTCCACGCGGGCGACGCCGCCAACGTCATCCCCTCGGGCGGCTCGCTGCGCGGCACCGTGCGCACCCCTGACCACGACGTGTGGCGGCACTTCCCGAAGTACGTCGAGGACGCGCTCGCCACACTCCTCGGCGGCACCGGCGTCACATGGACCACCGAGCATCGACGCGGCGTGCCCCCCGTGGTGAACGATGAGGACGCGACGACGATCGTGGCCAACGCGGTGCGCAGCGCGTTGGGCGATGACGGTGCGGTCGAGGTCGAGCAGTCGTGGGGCGGCGACTCCTTCGCCTGGTACCTCGACAAGGTGCCGGGCGCCTACGCGCGTCTCGGAGTGCACGACCCGTCGTCCGGCGCTCCGCGGCTCGACCTGCACGCCGGCACCTTCGACGTCGACGAGCGTGCGATCGCGTACGGCACGCTCGTGCTGGCGCTCGCCGCCCTCGAGGCCCTCGCCGACCTCGGCTGACTCAGACCGATGTGGTAGTGGGAAGTCGCGCTCTGGCGCGACTTCCCACTACCAAATCGGTGAAGGGCGCCGGGTCAGACGGCGGACCAGGTGTGGACGGGCTCGTTGGTGTGCATGCGCTCGACGTAGGCAAGCGTCATGAGGCGCAGGGACTCCCAGCGGTCGTGGCCGCGGCTCTCGAACGTGCGGACGGCCTCGGTCTGCCACACCGAGCCGTTGCGCTGCGTCACGCACCGGCCCTCGATGATGCCGAGCAGCCGTGCGCTGATGGCGGGGTCGACCTCCCAGGCGTCCAGGCCCTGCTGAGCGAGGGGCAGCAGGCGGCGCAGCACGAGCTCGGTCGCAGGCACGTGCCCCATGCCCGGCCAGAACAGCGTGCTCTCGATGCCGTTGCGGGCGGCGGCGAAGAAGTTGTCCTCGGCCGCACCGAAGCTCATCTGCGACCAGACCGGCCGATCCATCTCGGCGAGCGCGCGCAGGGTGCCGAAGTAGAAGGCGCCGTTGGCGAGGATGTCGACGACGGTCGGGCCCGCCGGAAGCACGCGGTTCTCGACGCGCAGGTGCGGGCGCCCGTCGACCACGTCGTACACCGGGCGGTTCCAGCGCCACACCGTGCCGTTGTGCAGGCGCAGCTCGGGCAGCGCGGGCGTGCCGCCCGAGTCGAGCACGGCCACCGGGTCCTCGTCGTCGAGCACGGGCAGCAGCGGCGGGAAGTACGTGAGGTTCTCCTCGAAGAGGTCGAAGACGCTCGTGATCCAGCGCTCGCCGAACCACACGCGCGGCCGCACGCCCTGCGCCTTCAGCTCCGCCGGCCTGGTGTCGGTGGCCTCGGCGAAGAGGCTGATGCGCGTCTCGCGCCAGAGCTCGCGCCCGAGGAAGTACGGCGAGTTCGCTCCCATCGCCACCTGCGCGGCGGCGAGGCACTGCGCGGCGTTCCAGTTCTGGGCGAACTCGTCCGGGCTCACCTGCAGGTGGAACTGCACGCTGGTGCACGCGGCCTCGGGCGCGATGGAGTCGGCGTACGTCTCGAGGCTCTCCGGGTCGCCGTCGATGGAGATGTGGAGGTCCTCGCCGCGGGCCAGCAGCATCTGCTGGTCGAGCAGCGCGTAGCGCGGGTTGGTGCTGATCGCCTCGTGCGTCAGGAGCTCCGGCGACAGCGTGGGAAGGATGCCGATCATCACCATCCCGGCGTCGGCCTCGTGCGCATGCTCGTTCGCGGCGTTGAGCTGGGTGCGGAGGTGCTCCTCGTAGGCCGCCGCTCCGTCGCCGGAGAGCGACGCCGGCGGCACGTTGATCTCGAGGTTGAAGCGGCCGAGCTCCTGCACGAACGCCGGGTCGTCGATGCGTGCGAGCACCTCGGCGTTGCGCAGCGCCGGCTGACCCTGGCTGTCGACCAGGTTGAGCTCGACCTCCATGCCTGTCAGCGGGGTCTCGAAGTCGAAGCGCGACTCCTCCAGCATGCGCGCGAAGACGTCGAGGCAGCGGTGCACCTTGTCGCGGTAGCGCTGCCGGTCCTCGCGCGTGAAGGTCCGGCTACCGAGCTGCTCACCCATGGGCGAAGCCTGCCCCGCTCGGGTGCGGCTGCGCGGGCGAACGCGACGATCTGTCGGTCAGGCGCCGGTCTCCGACAGTCCGCGAAGGATCGCACCGACGTTCGCCGGCCCGTGCACCTCGACCCCGCGCACGTCGTTCTGCTCGCACGCGGCGAGCAGGGCGTCGCGCGGTTCGGGCTCGACGCCGCCGCCTATGAGCAGCGCACTGATCTGCTGCTGCTGCACCCAGAGCAGCGCCTCGTGGTCGTCGAGAGTGCCGCGGGCGTCGTGCCCGGCCTCGTCGGCGAGCGCGAGCGCGCCCCTCATGATCTCCGCGTGGCGACCCACGATGCCGATTCTCATGTCTCGGACGGTAGCCGTGCCCCCGAGCGGCACGCCCGCCGTCGGGCGTACGCCACATCCCGCAGCCCTGTCTCGTCGATCACATCGCGTCCCTCATGGTGGAAACGGCATACCCCCAGGGGCATAGTGGGAGTCGTAGGAGCCGACCGGCCTCACCGCCGGATCGAGACAGCCAGGGCATCCGGCCCTTGACCGCCACGACCCGTGCGCAGGCCAAGGAGATCGCGATGAAGCACCTGCTCATCCTCGGCGGAGGAACCGCCGGCACCATCACGGCCAACAAGCTGCGCAAGAAGCTGTCGAAGGCCGAGTGGGACATCACCGTCGTCGACCGCGACGACAAGCACGACTACCAGCCCGGCTACCTGTTCATCCCGTTCGGGATCTACCAGCCGGACGAGGTCACCAAGTCGCGCCGCAAGTACCTCTCGGACGACATCCCCCTGATCTACGCGGAGATCGACCGTGTGGACGCCGAGGCCAAGACCGTGAGCCTCGTGGACGGACGGGTGCTGCCGTACGACCAGCTCGTGATCGCCACCGGCGTGACGCCGCGACCGGACCAGACCCCGGGCATGGACGACGAGGGCTCCTGGTACGACAGCGTCTTCGACTTCTACACCCACGCGGGCACCACTGCGCTGGCCGAGAAGCTGAAGACGTGGGAGGGCGGCCGTCTGGTCGTCAACATCGTCGAGATGCCGATCAAGTGCCCGGTCGCGCCGCTGGAGTTCACGTTCCTCGCCGACGCGTTCTTCGTCGAGAAGGGCATGCGCGACAAGGTCGAGATCGTCTACGTGACGCCGCTCGACGCCGCGTTCACCAAGCCGATCGCGGCGAAGGCGTTCGGCACGATGCTCGAGGACAAGGGCGTGCGGCTCGAGCCGGAGTTCATGCTCGAGCGCGTCGACACCGAGGCGAAGACCCTCGTGTCGTACGACGAGCGCGAGGTGCCCTACGACCTGCTCGTGACCATCCCGCTCAACATGGGCGCGGACTTCATCGCGCGGTCCGGTCTCGGCAACGAGCTGAACCTCGTTCCCGTCGACAAGCAGACGCTGCTGTCGAAGAAGTTCGACTCGATCTTCGTGCTCGGCGACGCGAACGACATCCCGGCGTCCAAGGCCGGATCGGTCGCGCACTTCGAGATCGAGGGCTTCGTCGAGAACTTCATGGAGCACATCGCCGGCCGCAGCATGACCCACAAGTTCGACGGCCACGCCAACTGCTTCATCGAGACCGGCCACGGCAAGGCCATGCTCATCGACTTCAACTACGACACCGAGCCGATGCCGGGCAAGTTCCCGGTGCCGGGTGTCGGCCCGATGAGCCTGCTCAAGGAGACCAAGGCCAACCACCTCGGGAAGCTCGGCTTCCGCTGGGCCTACTGGAACGTCCTCATGCCCGGTCGTCCGATGCCGATCTCGGCCGACCTGCAGATGGCCGGCAAGAAGGTGCCCGTCGCCTGACCGGCGCACCGGCCGACCACAACCCCGCACACCACCGACCTGAGGAGCTAGAGATGCCAGTCACGACCATCGAGGGCCACGAGATCCACGTCGACGACGAGGGCTTCATGACCGTCTACGACGAGTGGGACGAGGCCCTGGGCGCCGCCCTCGCCGGCGCCATCGGCGTCGAGATGAGCGACGACGCATGGAACGCGATCCGCTTCATGCGCAAGGACTTCAAGGAGCAGGACGACGTCACACCGACGCTGCGCCGCGTCTCCACCGCGGGCGGCTTCGAGACCAAGAGGCTCTTCGAGCTCTTCCCCAAGAAGCCGGCCAAGAAGATGGCGTACATCGCCGGCCTGCCCAAGCCCAAGGGCTGCGTCTGACCGCCAGGTCACACCCCACCATCGACAACCACCAAGGACGTGACCTGACATGACCAGCACCTCTGAAGCGATCATCCCGAAGTTCGACGACGACGACAGCGAGGGCGGCGGCCGCAAGCTCGCCATCATCTGCTCCAAGGGCAACCTCGACATGGCCTACCCCGGGCTCATCCTGGGCAACGCGGCGCTCGGCGAGGGCGTGGAGCTGCACCTGTTCTTCACGTTCTGGGGCTTCGACATGATCATCAAGAGCCGCATGAACGACCTGAAGTTCAGCCCCAGCGGCAACACCGCGATGCACATGCCGATCGGCGACGTCCGCATCCCGCAGGCGCTCGCGCCGATGCCGGGCATGCAGCCGATGGCGACCCACATGCTCAAGAAGCAGATCGCCGACCTCGGCGTGCCCGAGGTGCCCGACTTCCTCGAGCACATCGTCGCGAGCGGCGGCCACCTGTGGGCGTGCCGCATGAGCGCCGACATGAACCACGTGACGATGGACGACCTCTACGAGGGCGTCGAGGGCATCATCAACGCCTCCGACTTCATCGAGATCACCGAGGGTGCGCAGCTGCTGTTCATCTAGGTCCCGAGGCCCGCGGCGTGCGGGCGTCGGCTCCTACAGGCTGTCTGCCCCGTGCAGTGATCGTCCGTGCGCCGCGGAACACGTGAGCCCGCCCCGCGAGGGCGGGCTCACCCGTTCCCGGGCTCGGCGCGCGTCGTCAGAGCTCGTCCCACGGGAGCGCCGCGTAGAGGTCGACCAGGAACGACGACGCGTCGGGGTCGGCGAGCGCGTGGGTGCCGATGCGGCCGACGGGTGCGACGCCCAGCGAGTTCGCCAGGAACGCAGCTTCGAACGTGCGCTTGTCGTCCTGCCGGATGCGCTCGACCGTCGAGGGCTTCCCCGCGGCGGCCAGCGCTCGGTCGAGCAGCTGCCAGGTGATCCCGAGCAGCGCGGGGCCGCTCGGCCACACGACGCGGCCCGCGCGCAGGAAGCCGATGTTGGCGACGGTGGTCTCGGCCAGCTGCCCGTCGGGGGCGATGAGCAGCGCGTCGTCGAACCCCTTCCGGATGGCGGCGTCGCCGTGCACCGACTGGCCGTACGACCCCGTGTGCTTCACCTCGGCCCGGGCCCGCACGTACGCCGTCGGCGTCACCGACTGCGGTGCCGTCGGCGCCTCGAGCGGCGGGCGGACGACCGTGACCACGCGCGGGACCCCGGCGACGGGCTCGTCGACGGTCACCCGCAGGTACGCGTCCGGGTGCCCGCCCACCGCCTGGGCCATGAGGGAGCGCACGGCGTCGGTGTCGAGCACCGTCCCGAAGAGCTGGGAGTGCGCCTTCTCGAGGCGCGCGAGGTGCAGGTCGAGGCCGCGGACCGCGCCCCCGCGCACCTGGACGGAGGTGAGGTGCCCGCGCGGCAGCATTCCCGGCCTGCCGACGTCCGACACCGACCCGGCACGTCCATCGACCTCGACACGGAGGGGCTCGCCGGCTGCGGCGACGGTTGTGCGCATGCGGCCATCGTGGCACCTGCACCGGTCGGCTCAGACCGAAGTGGTCAGCATCCGCGCGCCGAGCGCGGCGATGTCGTCCGCGCTGCGGTCCGTCGGGCCCGACGGCTGCATGACGTGACCGAGCACGGTCCGAACGAGCATGTCGACCGCTGCGTCCCTGGCTCGTCCGGCGACGACGACGTCGTAGGAGGCGATCCGCTGGTGGAGCACGGCCTTCGAGGACTCGAGGAGCGCCCCTGCATCGGTGGTGAGCGGGGGGAGGAGATCGCCGCCTCCGGGCGAGACGACCTCGCGCAGCAGGTCGTTGCCGGCCGCCTCGCGCAGGACTCCGCGGATCGCGGCCCGCAGGGCGGCGGCGAGGTCGTCCGGGTGGGCGCCGAACCCGATGTCGACGAGGGCGAGGAAGCGCTCCAGCTCGGTGAGCACCATCGCCTCGGCCAGTGCGGCCTTGCTGCCGACCTCGTTGTAGACCGTCTGCCGGCTCACGCCGGCATCCTCGGCCAGGCGGCTCATCGTGACGGCGGCCCAGCCCTCGGCGCAGGTGAGCGCGACGGCCGCGGACACGATGCGCTGCCTGGTGCTCGTGGCTGCGTCGGCCCGGGTCACGAGCCGACCACGGGGACGACGACGAAGTCGACCTTGTCGCGCACTCCGCAGTCCGGGCAGCACCACGTGTCGGGCACGTCGGTCCACGGTGTCCCTGCGGCGAAGCCCTCGCGCTCGTCGCCGGTGACCTCGTCGTACTCGTAGCCGCAGCCGGGGCACCGGTGCACGCGTCCGGCCGTGGCGACCTCGAGCAGCGGTGCTGGCGTGGCCTCCGCAGCGCTGCGGGCGCCGACGGCGGCGCCGGCACTGCCGTCGGCGTACGACGCCCTGCGCCTCGGCGCGATGTTGACCCGCGACAGGTCGCCGTCGACGTGCCGGAGGACGCGCGGGTCCATGACGCGCCGCCACGCCGGCGGGACGAGCGCGAGCAGGATCATCCCCGCGTAGCCGGTGGGGAGCACCGGCGACTCCTGGTAGTCGCGCAGCGACTGGTAGCGCCGGGTGGGGTTCGCGTGGTGGTCGCTGTGCCGCTGCAGGTGGTAGAGCAGCACGTTCGTGGCGATGTTGTTGGAGTTCCAGCTGTGGCTCGGGTCCACCCGCTCGTAGCGCTCGTGCCCGGGTGCGCCGACCCGCTGACGGAGCATGCCGTAGTGCTCGAGGTAGTTCACGGCCTCGAGCAGGGTCAGGGCCATGACCGCCTGCACCGCGAGGTAGGGCAGGATCCCGACGCCGAGCCACACCACCATGGCGGCCCACAGCACCGTGGACATGAGCCACGCGTTGAGCACGTCGTTCCCGATCCGCCACGGGCCCTGCTGCCGCCGGGCGTAGCGACGGCGCTCGAGCCGCCACGCCGAACGGGCGGACCCCACCACCGTCCGCGGCCAGAAGCCGTAGAACGACTCGCCCAGCCGGCTGCTCGCGGGGTCCTCGGGCGTCGCGACGCGGACGTGGTGGCCGCGGTTGTGCTCGATGTAGAAGTGGCCGTAGCAGCTCTGGGCGAGGGCGATCTTCGCGAGCCAGCGCTCGTGGCTCTCCTTCTTGTGCCCGAGCTCGTGCGCGGTGTTGATGCCCAGCCCGCCGATGAACCCGACGGTGATCGCGAGACCGATCCGCTCGGCCACGGTCAGTCCCGCCGTGGCGAGGTACCAGAACGCGAACGCGAACCCGGCGTACTGCAACGGCAGGAACAGGAAGGTGATCCCGCGGTAGTAGCGGTCGCGCTCGAGCGCGGCGATGAGGGAGTCGGGCGGGTTCGAGCGGTCGAGGCCGGTCGCGAGATCGATGAGCGGAACGAGGCCGAGGATCACCAGGGGCCCGAGCCACAGCCACACCGCAGCGCCCGTGCGGTCGTGCAGCGCGACGGCGGCGAACGGCAGCAGGGGCATGAGGAGCGCGACAAGCCACAGATGGCGCTTGCGGTCACGCCACTGCTCGGTCGACCCCGCGGGGACGGTGCCGGCGGGCTCGTACGTGGAGTCCATCGCTGCTCCTCGCGGCTGGTTTACAGAACATAGACATCTGTAAACCTCCTGGCAAGACCCCGAGTCGCTCGATCCTTCATCGCCCCGGCCGCAGACGTAGCGTGGAGCCATGAGGAAGAAGTCCTGGTCGGAGCTCTCCGACGCGCAGAAGACGGCGATCCTCGTGGTCGGGTCGACAGAGCTGGCCCTCACCGCGACAGCCCTGGTGGACCTCGCCCGACGCCCCGCCGAGCAGGTGCGCGGCCGCAAGGCGCTGTGGGTGCTGGGCATCCTCGTGCAGCCGTTCGGCCCCGTGGTCTACCTGGCCTGGGGCGCGCACAGGCCCGCCACGGCCTGACACGTCAGCGGGAGAGCGCGTCCTCGATCCGTGGCACGACGGTGGCGACCTGGTCGAGCCCGGAGTCGTGCACGATCTGCGCCGCGGACGCCGCCAGCTCGGTGATCACCACACGGGTGCCCTTCGGCTCGAGGTCCTGAGCGAGCCGCGTGATGACGTTGACGCCGGTGACGTCGATGTCGTCCATCGCCGCGGCATCGATGACCACGGTCGTGGGCCGCGGGTCCGTCTCCTCGATCAGCGCGCGGATTCGCTCGTCGAAGTGCGTGGCGTTGGCGAAGAAGAGCGCGGAGTCGAAGCGGTAGACGAGCACCCCGTCGAGAGCGCTCGCAGGAAGAACGCCGAGACGCGCCTTCTCGCGCTCGCCCACGACGCCGGCCTGGACGGTGACCTCGTCCTGCGGGCGGTAGCTGCGCCGGGCGCGCTCGATGATCGCGACGACGACCGCGAGCAGGACGCCCTGCTCGACGCCGACGAAGGCGACGACCACGAGCGCGAGCATCGCGGCGAGCAGCTCGTCCTTGCGCGCCCTCGCGACCGCCTTGAGCTCGCCGACCTTCAGCAGGTGGATGCCGATGCCGAGCACGATGCCGTCGAGCACCGTCGAGGGCACGTACGCGAACAGGCCCGAGCCGAAGACCAGCAGCAGGCCGATGACGACGGCCATCACGATGTTGACGACCTGGGACCTCGACCCCGCCCCGTCGCCGGCCGCAGTGCGAGGCGGGCTCCCGTTGATCGCGAAGCCGCCGGTCACCGCGCTGCCGGCGTTCGCGGCGGCGAGCGCGACGAGGTCGCTGTTGGTGTCGACCTTGTACGCGTTCTTGGTGCCGAAGCTGCGGGCCACGGCCGCGCTCTGAGCGAGCACGACCACCGCGATGGAGAGGGCTGTGGCGGCGAGGCGCCCCACCTCCGAGCCCGAGATCGACGGCCAGGCGAACGACGGCAGCCCCGGCGGCAGGGCCCCGACCATGTCGACCCCGTGGCTCTGGGCGTCGATGACGTTGCCGAGCACCGAGAAGACGACGAGCCCGAACAGCGCGGCCGGGACCGCGGCGGGCAGCCTGAGCGCGCCGACCATGACGGCGACGACGCCGAGGCCGAGCGCGGCCGACCACCAGTTGATCGAGCCGAGGCCGGTGACGGTGTCGACGAGCTTGTTCCACGTGGAGCCCGACGCCGGGATCCCGAGCACCTCGGGCAGCTTGCCGATGATGAGCGAGACGCCGACCCCCGTGAGGAACCCGGCGAGGACCGGCTGGGAGATGAGGTCGGCGAGGAAGCCGAGCCGGGCGAGCGCCATCACGAACAGGATCGCGGCGGTGATCAGGCCGAGCACGGCCACGGCGCCGGCGTACTGCGCGGACCCGGTGGCGGCCACGGCGGTGGCGCCCGCGGCCACGAGCGCGGCGGTGGCGGAGTCGGCTCCGACGACCAGCTGGCGCGACGACGCGATGATCGCGAACAGCAGCGGTGGCAGCAGTGCGCAGTAGAGCCCTGCCTGGGCGGGCATCCCGGCGATCGACGCGTATCCGAGCGACTCCGGGATGGCGATAGCCGCGACCGTGACGCCGGCGACGAGGTCCCCTCGGAGCCACGCGGGCTTGTAGCCGCGCAGCAACGTGAACATGGGTCAGACGCTAGAACTCCGCCGATGCGCCGCGCAGGATCTTCCGCCAAGGACTGATCGCGCCCTCGAGGGGCGTCTTCCGTCCTCTTCTTGCGCCGTCGCCTGTGCGGTCAGGCGCCCAGATCGGCCGCGAGCGCCGCCGACACCTCGGCCACCGCCCATGTGCGCGTGCGCCCGGGCGCGCCGAGAAGCACCTCGAGGCTGTAGCCGTCCATGAGCCGGCAGGCGCGGTTCGCGTACGCCGAGGGATCCGCGCAGGTGAGCACCCCGGCGCCGACGCCGTCCGTGATGATCGCCGCGAGGCTCTCCGCCCAGGAGTCGATCACCGCGGAGTAGGCGGTCAGAGTCTCGACGTCCTGCGGCGGACGGGCCACGAGCTGGGCCCAGAGCTTCCACCGCACGTCGTCCGCGCCGGTGGGCAGGTAGAGGCGCACGAGCCGGTCGAGCGCGTCGAGGGGATCCGCGGCGGCGGCGATCCGGCGGTCGCGCGTGGTCGCGAGGTCGGCCTCGGACAGCAGCAGGGTGTCGACGAGGATCCGGTCGCGCTTGCCGAAGTAGTACATGACGTGTCCGGCGCTCATGCCGGCGCGGGCGGCGATGTCCTGCACGCGCACGCGGTCGGGGCCGACCTCGGCCATGACCTCCATGGCCGCCTTCAGCACCTTGGCGCGCGCGGACGGCTTGGGCTTCTCGGTGGTGGCTCGGGCCATGACGGGGAGACTAGCGGAAATCTTTGAACGAGATTCTAGAATTTCATTCAAAGTGTCGCTACGGTGCTCCCACCGAGAGGAGCCCGACATGGACCAGGCCACGGTCGAGAGCACGACCGCCGAGCACCACGCCGTGGAGCAGCACGGCGTCGACACGATCCCCGACGTCGAGCGCACGTCCCGGCCGCGCGACGTCGTCGGCATCCTGTGGGGCGGCAACCTGGCCCTGTCGGTCGCGGTCTTCGGCTGGCTCGTCGTCCTCTACGGGCTCGGCTGGTGGGCGTCGGTCTCGGCGATCCTGGTCGGCACGCTGGTCGGCAGCCTCGCCGTCGCCCCGCTGTCGCTGCTCGGCTTCCGGTCCGGCACCAACAACTCCGTCACGAGCGGCGCCTACTTCGGGGTGCGCGGCCGGCTCATCGCGTCGGTCATCGGCCTGCTGCTCTGCCTCGGGTACGTCGCCCTCACGGTCTGGACCGGCGGCGAGGCCGTGGTCGTCGGCCTCGACCGCGCACGCGGCACCGAGGGAACCGACGGGGAGCTCGCGATCGGTTACGTCGTGATCGCGGCGCTCGTGGCGGCTGTCGGCATCTACGGCTACCGGTGGCTCGTGCGCGTCAACAAGCTGATCGTCCCGCTCGTCGGCGGGGCCATGCTGCTCACGGTGATCGGGCTCTGGGGCTCGTTCGACGCGTCGTACGCCGGCACGCCCGACGAGTACATCCTCGGCGGCTTCTGGCCGACCTGGCTGCTCGCCGCGCTGACCGCGGGCGTCGCCGGCCCTGTCTCGTACGTGACGCAGACCGGTGACTGGACGCGCTACATCTCGCCGCGCCGGCACGACCCCCGGCGGCTCGTCGGCGCGGCGTTCGTGGGCCTGTTCGTCGGCCTCATCGTCCCGACTCTGTTCGGCGCCTTCGTCTCGGTCGTCGCGTTCGACCCCGACAGCTTCGTCGCCGGGCTGGTGAACGGCGTGCCGTCGTGGCTCCTTCTCCCCGTGATCGCCGCGGCGGTGGTGGGCAGCCTCGGCCAGGGCGGGATGAACCTCTACTCGATGGGCCTCGACCTCGACGCGATCCTCCCGCGCCTCACCCGCACGCAGGCCACGGTCACGGTCGCTGTCGTCTCGACAGCGCTCGTCTTCCTGGGGCGCTTCGTGTGGAGCGCCGAGACCGCGGTGACGACGTTCGTCGTCGTGCTCACCTCGCTCGCGACCCCCTGGGCCGTGATCACGATGATCGCGTTCACCCGCACCCGCGGCCGCTTCGACGAGCCCTCGCTCCAGGTCTTCAACCGGCGCGAGACCGGCGGCGCCTACTGGTACACCGCCGGCTGGAACGGCGCCGCTGTCGTCGCGTGGCTCGCCGGCAGCGTCGTCGGCGTGCTGTCGAACTCGACCGACGTGTACGCCGGCCCGATCGCCGACGCGCTCGGCGGAGTCGATGCCAGCTTCCTGACCTCCGCCGTCGTCGCCGGGCTGGTATACCTCGCCCTGGTGGCGGCCCGACCGGCGGCGCTCGCCGCAGTCGGCTCGTCGGAAGGGAAGGCGTCATGACGCGCTACGGCCCGATGTTCGGCCCGGACATCACGTTCCTCGGTGTCGACCGGTGCACGATCGACGAGCCCGACACATACGCCGATGCCGACGTCGTCATCGTGGGCGCGCCGTTCGACGGCGGAACGTCGTACCGCGCCGGCGCCCGGCTCGGCCCGCAGGCGATCCGGTCCACCGACTACCTGCCGCACGACGGGTCGCGCCCGTCGCTGGCGCTGCGCGTCGACGCGCTGCAGGACCTCCGCGTGCTGGACGCCGGCGATGTGGAGATGTTCAGCGGGGACGCCGAGCGCTCCTGCCGCGACCTCGAGGCTGCGATCACCACGGTCGCCGAGAACGGCGCGATTCCGCTCGTGCTCGGCGGGGACCACACCATCACGTGGCCCAACTGCACGGCGGTGGCCCGCGCGCGCGGGTGGGGCCGTGTCGCCGTCCTGCACTTCGACGCGCACGCCGACACCGGCGACATCACGTTCGGCTCCCTCATCGGCCACGGCCACCCCATGCGCCAGCTGATCGAGTCCGGTGCCGTCCGCGGCGACCGGTTCCTGCAGATCGGGCTGCGCGGCTACTGGCCGGAGCCCGAGACGCTCGACTGGATGGCCGAGCAGGGCATGCGGTCGTACGAGATGACCGAGATCGTCCACCGCGGGCTCGACGAGTGCCTCACCGAGGCGTTCGCGATCGCGCTCGACGACTGTGACGGCGTCTTCCTGTCGGTCGACATCGACGTCGCGGACCCGGGGCACGCACCCGGCACGGGCACGCCGGAGTCCGGCGGGCTGTCGGCGCGCGAGCTGCTCGACGCCGTACGCCGGATCGCGGTCGAGCTGCCGGTCGTCGGCATGGACGTGGTCGAGGTGGCACCGCCGTACGACCACGCCGACATCACCGCGGCGCTGGCCAACCGGGTGGTGCTCGAGGCGCTGTCGGGCATCGCCCGCCGCCGGTACGACGCCGAGCACGGCACCACCTGGGACCCGTCGCAGCCGCTCCTCGCGAACCGCCGCCGGCCCCAGGCCTGACGCCGGTAGTCGGAACACGGTGCAGACCCCGCGTTCCGACCACCAGCGGTCGACGCGGCAGGTTCAGCGCGGGGGTGCGGCCAGGGAGGAGTCGAGCGAGGCGAGGGCCCCGGAGTTGAGTCCGAGCCGCTCGGCGTCGACACGCTCGTCGCGTGCCTCGTCGTCCCGGCCGAGCCGGTGCAGCAGCTCGGCACGGGCGCCGTGCCACCACGCGTGGTGCTCGAGGCCGGCGATCGCGTCGACCGCCGCGAGCCCGGCGGCTGCACCGTCCCGCTCGGCGAGGGCCGAAGCCCGACCGAGCCGCGCCGACGGCGAGTCACGTACGGCGAGAAGCACGTCGTACCAGTCGATCACGGCGTCCCAGTCGGTCTCCTCGTACGACGGAGCCAGCGCGTGGCAGCCAGCGATCGCCGCCTGGACGACGTACGGGTCGGCCCGGTCAGGAGTTCGGCGCACGCCCTCGGCCACCAGGGCGACGCCCTCACGGGCCTCGACCGGGTCCCACCGGTGCCGCACCTGGTCGGCGAGACGGACCGCGGAGCCGTCGGGTGCCACCCGCGCCGCGCGGCGGCAGTCGAGCAGCAGCATGAGCGCGAGCAGCCCGATGACGCCGGGCTCGTCGGGCATCAGCCCATGCAGCAGACGTCCGAGGCGGATGGCCTCGTCGACGAGGTCCTGGCGCACCGCGGCGTCGCCGCTCGACGGCGCGTAGCCCTCGTTGAACACGAGGTAGACCGTCGCGAGCACTCCCGCGAGCCGGTCGGGCAGCTCGGCGTCGGACGGCACGCGGTAGGGGATGTGCGCCGCGGCGATCTTCTGCTTGGCGCGCGTGAGCCGCTTGGCCGCCGTCGCCTCGGGGACGAGCAGGGCGCGCGCGACCTCGGCGGTCGACAGACCGCAGAGCGTGCGCAGGCTGAGCGCCACCTGCGCCTCCGGCGACAAGGTGGGGTGGCAGCACGTGAACACGAGCCGCAGCAGGTCGTCGCGGACGACCGAGTCGGGCGGCGGCTCGGGGTCGGAGTCGAGGAGCCACACGGCTTCGGCCTCCTTCCCGTCCCGTTGCGCCTCGCGCCGGATCCTGTCGACGGCGCAGCGGCGCGCGACCGTGGTGAGCCACGCGCGCGGCTCGTCCGGGACGCCGTCGCGCGACCAGGTGGTGAGGGCGCGGAGGACGGCCTCCTGCACGGAGTCCTCGGCCAGGCCGACGTCGCCGGTGACGCGGACGAGCGTGGCGAGGATGCGTGGGAACTCCTCGCGGACGACACGCTCGACCGCGTCCTCGGGCGACGTCATGGCTCGGTGCGGCTCGGCTCAGCCGAAGTCGATGATCGGGCGCACCTCGACGCACCCGCTGCCGTCGTACGCCGCGGGGATCTTGGCCGCCCAGCCGACCGCCTCGTCGAGGTCGGCCGCCTCGATCAGGTAGAAGCCGGTCAGGGCCTCCTTGGTGTCGGCGTACGGGCCGTCGGTCGTGACGACGTCGCCACCCTTGCCGCCGTTCACGCGGACGGTGGTGGCGGTGGCGTTGTTGTAGAGCGCGGCGCCGCCGCGGATGACGGCCTCGGCCTCGTGCCCGAAGGCGTTGTAGCCCGGCATCATCGCGTCGAACGCGGGGTCGGACGGCTCGAGGTCGGTGCTCCAGATGAGTGCGGCGTACTGCGGCATGACGTGTCTCCCCAGCTGTCGTGGACGACCCCCTCGGCCGTCCTCACCCTAGGGACGAACGCCGAGGTGCGGGGAGGACATCGGCGGGCCGGGAGTTCTCCGGCTGTTCGTCCGAAGCGGTGGCGCGAGCGGCCGGGTCGGGGGATGGTGGCAGCACGGCCCCGTCGGGTGACCCGTGCCACGACTCTCCGGTAACGGCCGCATCGGGCCGCCCGAGTCACTACCGTTGGTTCTGTAAGCGTTTGCAGCGGGCCCGTCCCGGGCACCCGGTGCTCACGCCACGACCGGGAGGAACCCCGTGACCGCACGCACTGCCGCAGTCCCCACCGACGCGCTCGTCGAAGCCCTCGCGAACCCCACCGACGAGGAGATCGCACCGCTCGACGCCTGGTGGCGCGCCAACAACTACCTGACCGTCGCCCAGATCTACCTGGGTGCCAACCCGCTGCTCAAGCGCACGCTCGTGTCGGACGACATCAAGCCGCGCCTCCTCGGCCACTGGGGAACGAGCCCCGGTCTGTCGTTCATCTACGCGCACGCCACGCGCCTCATCGGCAAGACCGACCAGCAGATGATCTACCTCGCCGGGCCCGGCCACGGCGGCCCGGCGCTCGTCGCCGCCGGCTACCTCGAGGGCACCTACAGCGAGATCTACCCCGACGTGTCCCAGGATGAGGGCGGCCTGCTCCGGCTGTGCCGCCAGTTCTCCGCCCCCGGCGGCATCCCGAGCCACGTCTCGGTGCCCACCCCCGGCTCGATCCACGAGGGCGGCGAGCTCGGCTACGTGCTCGTGCACGCCTTCGGCGCCGTGATGGACAACCCCGACCTCATCGCGCTCGCCGTCGTCGGCGACGGCGAGGCGGAGACCGGCCCGCTCGAGGGCTCCTGGAAGGGCGTCTCCTTCCTCAACCCGGCGCGCGACGGCGCGGTGCTGCCGATCCTGCACCTCAACGGCGCCAAGATCGCCGGCCCGACCGTGCTCGCCCGCAAGGACCCGGCCGAGGTGCGCGAGCTCCTCTCCGGCCACGGCTACGAGGTCATCGAGGTCGAGGGCGACGACATCCCCGGGATGCACCACCGGTTCGCGGCAGCCCTCACCCGCGCGTGGGTGCGGATCCGCGAGATCCAGCAGTCGGCACGCGGCGGCGACTGGGACGGCACGCGACCCGACTGGCCGCTCATCATCCTGCGCACGCCCAAGGGCTGGACCGGCCCGAAGGAGGTCGACGGCCAGAGGACCGAGGGCACGTGGCGCTCGCACCAGGTGCCGCTGTCCGGCGTGAAGGGCAACCAGGACCACCTCGACATCCTCGAGACGTGGCTGCGCTCGTACCGGCCGGAGGAGCTGTTCGACGAGAACGGCGGCCCGAGCGAGCTCGTACGCCGGGCCAACGTCACCGGCGACCTGC
The DNA here is from genome assembly GCF_042660085.1 of Longivirga aurantiaca. Classification (NCBI taxonomy): domain Bacteria; kingdom Bacillati; phylum Actinomycetota; class Actinomycetes; order Sporichthyales; family Sporichthyaceae; genus Longivirga; species Longivirga aurantiaca. The sequence continues at coordinate 45,790 of NZ_JBHSTI010000008.1, forward strand.
GGATGAGCGCATCGCCGCACGCCAACGGCGGCCTCGTCACGCGCGACCTCGAGATGCCGGACTTCCGTCAGTACGCCGTCGACGTCCCCACGCCGGCGACCGTGAAGCTCGAGTCGACGCGCACGCTCGGCGAGCTCATGCGCGACATCTACCGCGACAACGACGACCGGTTCCGGCTGTTCTGCCCTGACGAGACCAACAGCAACCGGCTCGGCGCGGTGTTCGAGGTGTCGGACCGCATGTTCGCGGAGACCGTCTACCCCGAGGACGTCTCGCTCTCGCGCGACGGCCGCGTGATGGAGGTGCTCTCCGAGCACAACTGCCACGGCTGGCTCGAGGGCTACACGCTGACCGGCCGGCACGGCCTGTTCGCGACGTACGAGGCGTTCGCGATGGTGAGCGCGTCGCAGACCATCCAGCACGCGAAGTGGCTGCAGGAGGCCGAGCACCTCGACTGGCGCGAGCCCGTGCCGAGCCTCAACATCCTGCTCACCTCGACCGCGTGGCGTAACGACCACAACGGCTTCAGCCACCAGGGCCCGGGCCTGCTGCAGAACGTCATCACGACGCGCGGCAACATCGGTCGCGTCTACCTGCCGCCGGACGCGAACTCGCTGCTCTCGGTCGCCGACCACTGCTTCCGCTCGCGGTCGTACGTCAACGTCATCGTCATCGACAAGCAGCCGCAGCTGCAGTGGATGACGATCGACGAGGCGGTCGAGCACTGCACCCGCGGCGCCGGCGTGTGGGAGTGGGCGGGCACCGACGACGGGTCCGCAGACCCCGACATCGTGCTGGCCTGCGCGGGCGACGTCGTGACGATGGAGACGATCGCCGCGGCCGAGATCCTGAAGAAGCACATGCCGCACTTCCGCACGCGCGTGGTGAACGTCGTCGACCTGATGGCGCTGCCGCGCCGCAAGGACCACCCGCACGGCATGGACGAGACGCTCTTCAACGAGCTGTTCACCGACCACGTCGACGTCGTGTTCGCCTTCCACGGCTACCCCGGTGCGATCCACCAGCTCGTGCACGGCCGTCCGGACGCCGACCGCTTCCGCGTCCGCGGCTTCATCGAGGAGGGCACGACCACCACGCCGTTCGACATGGTCGTGCGCAACCGTGTGTCGCGCTACCACCTCGTGATGGACGCCATCAACAACGCCCGCCGCACGCCTCCGGGCGCGAGCGAGCTCAAGGCGTGGTGCCAGATGCAGCTGGACAAGCACGAGGCGTACGTCGTCGAGCACCTCGAGGACATGCCCGAGGTACGCGACTGGTCGCTCGGTGACGGCTCTGTCTGACGCCGGCGGCCACGTGCTGGTCGTCAACGCCGGCAGCTCGTCGGTGAAGCTCGCCGTCCTGGACCCTGTGTCCGGGCGGCGAGCCCTCACCGGCCTGGCCGAGCGCGTCGGCACGCAGGACGCCTCGGTGCGGATCGACCGCGACGGCGAGCGCTCGACGTCCACGCCGGACGACGTGTCGCACGCCGGCGTGATCGAGGCGCTGCTCGCGCTCATGACCGGCGACGAGCGGTCGTCGATCACCGCCGTCGGGCATCGCGTGGTGCACGGCGGCCCGACGTACTCCTCGTCGGTCGTGGTCGACGACGTCGTGCGCGCCGATCTCGAGGCGCTGACTCCCCTTGCGCCGCTTCATCTTCCGGGCAACCTCGCCGGCATCGACGCCACGACGGCCGCGCTGCCCGACCTGCCGCAGGTGGCGGTGTTCGACACGGCCTTCCACCGCACCATGCCGGCGTACGCCGCGCAGTACGCCGTTCCGCGGTCGTGGCGCGACGACCTCGACGTGCGCCGCTACGGCTTCCACGGCACCAGCCACCGCTACGTGTCGGGCGCAGCGGCCGAGCTGCTCGGCCGACCGCCCGGCGAGCTGGGCCTCGTCACGCTGCACCTCGGCAACGGGTGCAGCGCGGCCGCCGTGCGCGGTGGTCGATCGGTGGACACGACGATGGGCTTCACGCCGCTCGAGGGGCTCGTCATGGGCTCGCGCAGCGGCGACATCGACCCCGGGGTGATCCCGTACGTCGCCGAGCGGCTCGGCGTGGATGCTGCCGAGGTCGTCCGCCGCCTCAACACCGAGTCCGGCCTGCTCGGCGTCTCCGGCACGAGCAACGACATGCGCACGCTGCTCGAGGCGGCAGCCGCGGGGGACGAGGACGCGGCGCTCGCGGTGGAGCTGTTCTGCTACCGGGCGGCCAAGCACGTCGCCGCGCTCTCGGTGGCGCTCGGCCGCCTCGACGCGGTGGTCTTCACCGGCGGGATCGGGGAGAACTCCGCGCCGGTGCGCGCCGCGGTCCTCGCCCGGCTCAGCGTCCTGGGGGTGCATCTCGACGCCGAGGCGAACCACGCGAACGGCGCCACCACCGGCGGCCGCATCAGCACGCCCGGAGGCCCCGTGGCGCTCGTCGTCCCGACCGACGAGGAGCTGCTCATCGCGCGGGACACCGCAGACCTGGCCTGAGGCCTGGCCTGGCCCGCACGCGCGCGAGCCCGGCCACGCGAGCACGAACGACGCTGTTCGTGGCCGCGTGGCCGGGCTCGGCGGTGCGGGTGGTGCAGGTCAGCTGGCGACGAGCTGGCGCTCGCGGAGCCGCGCGCGCTGGGCCTCGTCGGTGCCGCCCCAGATGCCGATGAGCGAGCGGTCCTCGAGCGCCACGCGCAGGCACTCGTCGCGGACGGCGCACCCGCCGCAGAACGAGAGGGCGACGCGGCGCGAGATCTGGTCGTGCGCGCTGACCGGGAAGAACACGTCGGGCTCGGCGTCCTGGCAGGCGGCGGAGGCCCACCACTGCTCCTGCAGGGCGGTGCCGGTGGTCGCGAAGAGGTACTGCTGCTCCTCGGCGACGACGACCTCGACGGGCGGCGGCGGTGGGACGCGGGGCATGGCGCGGACCTTCTCTCGATGTGTAGTGCACCGGGTGCACCGCACAGTACACCGGGTGTAGCCAGGGCGCCAGGGTTCGGGCTAGGGTCTTTCGCATGTCCGCAGCCGCCTCCGCAGCGCCCGCCCCGGGCGACGCGCGGACGCGCATCGAGGCCGCCGCGCTCGACCTGTTCGAGCAGCAGGGGTACGCCGCGACGACCGTCGAGGCCATCGCGAGCGCGGCCGGCGTCGCGCGCCGCACGTTCTTCCTGCACTTCCCCTCCAAGGACGCGGTGGTGTTCCTGCACCACGAGGAGCTCTCGGGCCGGGTCGCCGCGCTCCTGGACGCGAGCACCGACTCCGCCGCGGTGCCGGCCATGTGCCAGGCCGTGCGGATGGTGTTCGGGCACTACGTCGAGGAGCCGGAGATCGCGTTGCGGCGCTACCGCATCGTCAAGGACGTGCCCGAGCTCCGCGCCCGCGAGATCGCGTGGGTGCAGAGGTACCGCGTGCTGTTCGCCCGCTTCCTGCACAGCCGGCTCGACGAGCGCCCGTTCGGCGCTCTGGAGGCAGAGGCGATGGCCGGCTCGTTCGCCGCCGTCCACAACCACATGCTGCGCCGGTGGCTCAAGGACGACCTCGGCCCGGACCCCATGGGCGAGTTCGACACCGCGCTGGCGTGGCTGTCGTCGTCGTTCGACACCGCGACACGGGGCGGCGCGCCGCGCCGGCTCGTCGTGGCGGTGTTCGACGAGGGCACCGACCCGCGCGAGATCCTCGCCCAGGTGGAGCAGGCGACGTCCCGCTGACCGCCGGCGTTACACCTCGGCCGGTCACCCGGCGGAGAGCAGAGCGAATCTTGAGGTTCTGAGGCAGAAACGGCCGGACTCTCTCCGTACCGTCACGAGGGTGACCCATCGTCGGCCTCTGCTCGCTGTCGCCGCTGCCCTCGTCGCCCTCGCACTGTCCGCCTGCTCGGGCTCCGCGGCTGACGCCGGCAGCAGCGCCCCCGCGTCGGCGAGCCCCTCGGCGAGCGAGACCAACCCGTACGGCGCGGCCGTGGTCGACCCTCTCGGCGCCGACGAGCCCGTCCTCACCCTCGACGGCGGATCCGCAGGAAAGGTGGGGCTCACCCTCGCCGAGCTCGAGGCGCTCGGCACCACGACGGTCACCGTCAACGAGCCGTTCGTGCAGAAGGTGCAGACCTTCACCGGCGTGCCGCTGTCGGCCGTCCTGGACCGAGGCGGCATCGCCTCGACCGCGACGGTCGACACCATCGCCCTCAACGACTACGAGTACTCCGGCCTCGCGTCGGACTTCGAGGCGAGCGACGCGATCATCGCGACCCAGCGCGACGGCCAGCCGATCCCGTACGACCAGGGCGGCCCGATCCGGCTCGTCTACCCCGACGGCACCTCGCTCTCGGGCGTGCTCGACGCCTGGAACTGGAGCCTGGACCGGCTCTCGGTCGCCTCCGCATGACCTCGGCCAGGAACGCCTCGGCGTCGGGCGCCACGGCCGCGGACGAACGCCTGCGCCCGCGCTGGGGGCAGTTGCTGCTCGCCGCGCTCGTGATCGGCCTCATCACCGGTCTCGCCATCACCGGTGCACGCCAGGCCGCAACCGTTCAGGCACGCACCGCCGCGCTCGCCGGCTCAGAGGCGACGAGGACCAACATCGTCTACACGATGCGGGAGAGCCTCGCGCTCTCGATCGTGGTGGAGCAGTACCTCGCGGGAGAGGCTCCGCGCCGCGACGTGCAGATCGACCGCGCTCTGCTCGGCCAGCGCCTCGGTGTCCTCGGTGCGGACGGCGTGTCCGCCGGGGACGCCGCACCTGCGTCGTACCGCGACGCCCTGTTCGCCCTCGACGGCAGGCTCGCGGCCATCCCGTCCGGGACGCTGAACGCGGCCGAGCAGCAGATGTGGAGCGACGCCCTCGACCCGGTGCTCAGCACGTTCGTGCGCGAGTCGCGTCGCCTCGGCGACCTCGAGTCGGTCACCTTCCGCACCGAGGCGCGCGCTGCGGCCGAGCAACAGGTGTCGACGGCGGTGCGCGAGTCGGTCCTGCTCGTCTCCGCGCTCCTCGCCGCGCTCGCCCTCGCGGTGTGGGTGTTCCTCGACGTACGCCGGTACTTCCGCCGCGTCGACGCCGCGATCACCGAGGAGCGGTCGGGCCTCGACCTGGCGCGCGCTGCGCTCGAGCGCAGCACCGTCTTCGAGCGCGGCCAGGCGCGGGTGCTGGAGCGCATGGCGACAGGCGCGCCGCTGCACGAGCAGCTCTACTCGGTCGCCGAGCTCGCGTCGCGCGCCTCCGGCGACCTCCCGTTCCGGCTCATGGTCGCGGACCGCATCGTGCTGTCGGAGTCGGCCCAGCTGCGCGCGCCCGGCGATGCCCTGCTCGAGAGCTGGCCCGTGGGCGACGGATCCAACCCCGCCGAGTCAGGGGTGCTCGAGCTCGTCGGGACGACCGGAGACGACGTCGCGCCCGAGGTCGACGCGGTCGCCCGCCAGTGCTGCGACCTCGCCGCGCTGGTGCTCGAGCACGACCGCTCCGCCGCGCTGCTCGAGTACCAGGCCAACCACGACGCCCTGACGGGGCTGGTGAACCGCGGCCTGCTGCTCGACCGGATCGGCGAGGCGATGCGCCGCCGCGAGCGCTCGGGCGAGATCGTCGGCATCCTGTTCTGCGACCTCGACAGGTTCAAGGAGGTCAACGACTCCCTCGGCCATGACGTCGGCGACGACGTCCTCGTCGAGGTGGCCGGCCGCTTCCGCCAGGCAGTGCGGCTCCACGACACCGTCGCGCGCCTCGGCGGCGACGAGTTCGTGGTGCTCGCGACGTGGATGAACGACGAGAGCGAGCTGCGCCTCCTGGGCGACCGCCTGCAGGAGTCGCTCGTCCAGCCGATCTCCGTGCAGGGCAAGGAGGTGACGGTCGACGTGACCATCGGGCAGGTCGTCGTCGACGACCTCATGCTCGACGCGCGCACCGCCCTGCACGCCGCCGACATCGCGATGTACCGCGGCAAGGGCGTGCCCGCGCCCCGCGCCTGACCGCAGCAGCGGAGGCCTTGACAGGGTTGTCCAATCTTTACCAGAATCTTGGAAAGTTCTGGAAAGGGGTGGTCGTGGATCCGGTCCGCAACCCGTACACGCCCAACGCCGGCGCCCGCCCGCCGGTGCTGCAGGGCCGCGACGACCTGCTCGAGGACTTCCGGCTCCTGGTGCAGCGGGTGGCCGACGGCCGTTCGGACAAGGGCTACGTCGTCACCGGTCTGCGCGGGGTGGGCAAGACCGTCCTGCTGGGCGAGTTCGAGACGATCGCCCGCGACCTCGGCGCCGTCGTCGTCACCTACGAGGTGCCCAAGGCGCCCGGCTCCCTGACCCGCCGGTTCCCGGCGCTCGCCCGCAAGGCGCTGCTGGAGATCTCGCCGTCGGCCCGGTGGGGTGAGCGCGCCCGGCGCGCGGCGGCGGTGATCCGCGGGTTCAAGGCACGGTTCGACCCCGAGGGCGGCTGGTCCATCGAGTACGACGTCTCCGACGCGATGTCGGTGGAAGGTGTCGCAGACTCGGGCGACTTCGTGGCGGACCTCGCGGACCTCGTCGAGGCCCTCGGCGAGGCCGCCCGCGCCGAGCATCGCGTGGTGGTGTTCCTCATCGACGAGATCCAGCACCTCGACTCCACCGAGCTGTCCGCCCTCGTGATCGCCAAGCACCGCGTCAACCAGCGGGTGCTGCCGGTGGTGTTCGCGGGGGCCGGGCTGCCGCAGCTGCCGGCGTTCACCGCGGAGGCGCAGACGTACGCCGAGCGCATGTTCCGGTGGCCTCAGATCGGCCGCCTCGACGACCGCGCAGCGCGCCTCGCGCTCCTGGAGCCGGCGGCCCGGCTCGGCGTCGGGTTCGAGGAGGCGGCGCTCGCCTTCATCACGGCGTACACCGAGGGCTACCCGTACTTCCTGCAGGAGTACGGGCGCGCGGTGTGGGACGCGGCCGAGGCCTCGCCGATCAGCCTGCGGGACGCGGAGGACACGCGCACGACCGTGGAGGCGGTGCTCGACCAGGACTTCTTCTCGGTGCGCGTCGCCGGCCTGCCCGACCGCGAGCTCGGCTACCTCCGGGCGCTCGCCTCGCTCGGGCCGGGGGAGCACACCCCCGCGTCGGTCGCGGCGGCGATGAACCGGTCGGGCTCGGCATCGGTGGGGTCGGCCACCGCACGCCTGGTGTCGCGGGGGCTGATCTACAGCACCCGTCGCGGCTACGTGGCGTTCACGGTGCCGCAGTTCGACCGGTACGTGCGGCGGACCTTCGGCTGAGCCGGACCGCGCTGTCCGAGGTTGTCCGCCATCCCGGAAAGACCGGGACGGGGTCGCCGGGACGGCGCAGCGTCAGCGCAGGGACTCGAGCGCGGCGAGCACGTCGGCGGCGTGCGTCGCGGGGTTCACGAACGCCAGGCGCAGCACCGTGCGTCCCTGCCACTGCGTGGGCAGGCAGAGGATCACGCCGTCCTTGGCGAGGGTGGTCGACCAGGTGCGGTACTGCTCGTCGTCCCACCCGACCCGCTCGAAGAGCACGACCGACAGGTGCGGGGCGAAGCAGAGCGTGAGGTGCTCGGAGTCGTCGATCGTCTCGGCCACGACGCGCGCGGTGGCGATGCTGCGCTCGATCGCCGCGGTGTAGCGGTCGGTGCCGTGGGTGGCGAGGCTGAACCAGAACGGCAGGCCGCGGGCCCGCCGCGACAGGTGCACGGCGAGGTCGGACGGGTTCCACTCGGCCCGGTCGACCTGGTCGAGGTAGCTCGCGCGCTGCGCGTGGGCGGCGCGTGCGAGCTCGGGCTGCCGGTAGACGAGGGCGCACGCGTCGTACGGCGCGAAGAGCCACTTGTGCGGGTCGACGATGAAGCTGTCGGCGCGCTCGATGCCGGCGAACAGGTGGCGCACGGACGGCGCCGCGAGCCCTGCCCCGCCGTACGCGCCGTCGACGTGCAGCCACACGCCGTGCCGCTCGCACGCGTCCGCGACGCCGGCGAGGTCGTCGACCACGCCGCTGTTGGTGGTGCCTGCGGAGCTGACGACCGCGAAGACCCCAGGTGAGTCGCGCAGCACCGCGTCGAGGCGCTCGCCGGTCAGCCGGCCGAGCTCGTCGCCGGGCACCTCGACGACGTCGACGTCCATCACGCGGGCCGCGGCCCGGATCGAGGAGTGCGCGTCCGACGTGCAGGCGAGGCGCCACCGGCCCTCGGGTCGGCCGTGGCGCTGCTCGGCGGTGTGCCGCGCCGCGACGAGCGCCGAGAGGTTGCCGGTGGTGCCGCCCGAGACGAAGACGCCGCCCGCGGTCTGAGGCCAGCCGAGGAGCGTGCAGATCCACGCGAGCGCCTGGTTCTCGGCGTGGATCGCCCCTGCTCCGGACTCCCAGTAGCCGGCGAACACGTTGGCCGCGCTGGTGGCGAGGTCGAACGAGATGGCTGCGCGGGTCGGGGCGGCCGGGATGTAGGCGAGGTTGAGCGGGTCGTCCTGGGCGCGGGTCGCGGGGGCGAGGACCTCGCGGAAGAGGCGCAGCGCCTCGTCGTGGCCGATTCCCTCCGGCGTCACGGTGCGGCCGGTGGCCGCTGCCAGCTCGCTCGCGGGGCGGGCGGTCCACTTGGGGTCGGACGCCGTGACCACGCGCTGAGCGGCCCAGCCGACGACGGCGTCGACGACCGGGGTCTCGTCGCCCCAGATGCTCGACGGCGGCGGGCCGGGGTGGGCGTCGTCCGGGCTCTCGATCACGCGGCAGTCCTTGCTGGTCGGCTGGCGGGGGCACCGTCGGGCACGGTGAGTGCGCCACTGTGGCGACCAGCCGAGCGGTGTTCAAGGCGGCGCTGCACCGCAGCGCAGACTGCCTAGTGCTTGATCACGTGTGCGAGCAGTATGCCTAGCGAGGACTGGAACCGGGCCGTCGGAGGCGCATGAGGCCCTCCTGCACCGTGGTGGCCACGAGGCGGCCCTGCTGGTCGAACATGCGGCCGCGGCCGAGGCCGCGCCCACCGGAGGCCGACGGCGTGTCCTGGTCGTGCAGCAGCCACTCGTCGGCCCGGGCCGGGCGGTGGAACCACATCGCGTGGTCGATCGACGCGCTGATGAGCTCGGGGTTCTCGAAGCCGATGCCGTGCGGGCGCAGCGCCGTACCGAGGATGGTGAGGTCGCTCGCGTAGGCGAGGACTGCGGCGTGCAGGGCTGCGCCGTCGGGCAGCGCGCTGACCGTGCGCAGCCACACCTGCAGCCGGTCGACATCCTCGCCGCCGTAGCGCACGTCGAGCACGCCCCACTCGTCCGGCGCCACCGGTCGGCCGGAGGCAGCGATGCGCTCGGCGAGGGTCGGCAGGCCCTCGGGCGCTGGCACGTCGGGCATGACGTCCTGGTGCTCCAGGCCTTCCTCGACCACCTGGAACGAGGCGGTCATGTGGAAGATCGGGCGACCGTGCTGCCGGGCGATGACGCGTCGGGTGGTGAACGAGCCGCCGTCGCGCGTGCGCTCGACGAGGTACACGATCGGGACGGTCGGGTCGCCCGGTCGCAGGAAGTAGCCGTGCAGCGAGTGCGGAGGGCGGTCGTCGGGCACCGTCCGGGCGCCGGCGACGAGCGCCTGGGCCAGCACCTGCCCGCCGAAGACGCGCTGCAGCGTGGTCGCCGGGGCGTGGCCGCGGAGCAGGTCGTCGTCGATCCACTCGAGGTCGAGCAGGGTCAACAGCTCGGGGACGGTGGCGACCATGGCACCACTCTGCCGTGCCCGGGACCTCGACCGGTGCTGGGTCCGCCAGAACGGCCCGGTCGCATCGATTCGGTAGTGGTATCTCGCGCTCTGCCGCGAGATACCACTACCAAATCGGGTCAGACGGCGAGCTGGGTGATCTCGACGGTGACGCCGAGGCTCTCGCTCGCACCGCCGGCGTAGATGCCCTTCAGCGGCGGGACGTCGGCGTAGTCGCGACCGCGGGCCACGACGACGTGCGCCGACCCGACGGTGCGGTCGTTGGTGGGGTCGAACGCCTCCCAGCCGCCGTTCCACACCTCGACCCACGCGTGGCTCTCGCCGACGACGGTGCGCCCGGGGGTCTCCTCCTCGTCGTGGAGGTAGCCGCTCACATAGCGCGCGGGGATGCGCAGCGAGCGCAGGAGCGAGAGCAGGGTGTGCGAGTAGTCCTGGCAGACGCCGCCGCCGATCGCCCACGCCTGCGCGGCCGTCGTGCGGACGCCCGTCGCGGAGTCGTCGTACCGGATCCGCGCGCGGGTCGCGTCGACGGCGCCGTGGATCGCTTCCTTCGGGGTGGCCAGCGCGCGCAACGACTCGATGATCCCCGCCCGTTCGGGATCGGTGGCCGCGTCGTCGACGAGGTCCGTCGGCACGAGGAACTCGCCCCACCGGTCGAGGACTGCGGGGGCTGTGACCTCGTTCCATCCGACGCCGTCGAGCTCGGGCGCACCGCGCGGCACGTCGACGAGCGACGTCGCGACGATCTCGAGCATGTCGTGCTCCTCGTGCACGTCGAACGACTGCACGAGCGCGCCCCAGTAGTCGACGTACGCCTGCACCGAGGCGCGCGGCGACACCTGCAGCTGGTGCGAGAGCAGCATCTGCCCGTCGGCGTCGCGAGGCGTCATGCGGACCTCGTTGAACGAGGCCTGCACGGGGGCTGTGTAGCGGTAGCCCGTGCGGTGCGTGATGCGCAGGCGGCGTCCGGTCGACATCAGTAGCTCCACACGATCGTGCCGGCCTGGCGGAAGTACGAGTCGGCCGTGGCGAGGCCCGCGTTGACGGCCGACAGCTGGGTGTCGTGCGCGAGCTGGTCGAGCAGGCCCGGGTCCTCGTTCGTGCCGGCGAACTCGAGCCGCGAGCGCATGAGGCCCACCTCGCGCACGAGGTCGCCGTCGGCACCGCTGCCGTAGGTCTGCAGGCCGCGCACCGCCTCCTCGGCCTGCCGGGCGCTGTGGAGCATCGAGCGCGGGAAGGTCGGGTCGAGCACGAGGAAGCGTCGGACCATGTCGCCCGTGGGCGCCTCGCCCGTACGGAGGAACGGCGAGAGCCCTGCGGCTGCACGGAGGGTGGCGACCGGGCCGGTGTCGGGCCAGAGCTGCTCGTGCCGCACCTCGAGCAGTCGGCCGGTCATGTCGACCCGCTCGAGCGAGCGGCCCAGCATGAGGAACCCGTGGCCCTCGTCGCGCGACATCGTCCACTCGATGGCGCCGTTGACGACCATGAGGCGCTCGATCACGCGGTACATGGACGGCCCCGGGCTGGCCGCGGCCATCAGCCCGCGCGTCAGCGTGAGGTAGGCGCCGTTCAGCGACTCGAAGACGTCGCCCGACAGCGCGTCACGCACCGACCGGGCGTTCTCGCGCGCTGCCCCGACGGCGCCGATGACGGTCGACGGGTTGCTGACGTCGCCCAGCAGGGCGCGCACGAGCTCGGTCGGCGTGGTGACGTCGTCGTGGGGGAGCGTGAGCGCGTCGAGCACCACGGTCGCGGCGAGCTCGTCCGGCACCGACCGGTCCTCCACCGTCAGGTGGTAGTGCTCGGCGAGCAGACGGGCCGTGGCCTCGGCGCGCTCGAGGTAGCGGCCGATCCAGTAGAACGACTCGGCGAGGCGGCTCAGCACGGCTGGTCCCCCGTCTTCGCCGTGCCGGCGCCGGATCCGTCATCGCCCTCGGCAGCGGCGGCGGTGCGCGTCTGCTGCTGCTGACCCTCCTGCTGGCGCAGGCGGTCGTCGGCGACGACGGGGGCGTGGTGGCGCGCGACGGCGCTGCGGCGCACACGGGTGACCCGCGGGGGCGGCGTACGGCCGTCGGTGCCGACCTCGCGCCGCTCCTCCTCGAGCACCCAGGTGTCCTTCGACCCGCCGCCCTGCGACGAGTTCACGACGAGGCTGCCCTTGGGCAGCGCGACCCGGGTGAGTCCGCCGGGGAGCACATAGGTCTCGTCGCCGTCGTTGACCGCGAACGGGCGCAGGTCGACGTGGCGCGGCTCGACGGCGCCGTCCCCCACGACCGTCGGGCACGTGGAGAGGTTGACGATCGGCTGCGCGATCCACGACCGCGGATCGGCCAGGATCGTCTGCGCGGTCTCCGCGAGGACGGCCTCGCTCGCCTGGTTGCCGATGACGAGGCCGTAGCCGCCCGAGCCGTCGACGGGCTTGACCACCATGCGGTCGAGGCGCTCGAGCACGTGCTGGCGCTGGTCCGGGTCGCTCAGGTCGTAGGTCTCGACGTTCGGGAGGATCGCGGTCTCGCCGAGGTAGTAGTCGATCATCTTCGGCACGTGGGGGTAGATCGCCTTGTCGTCGGCGACGCCGTTGCCCACGGCGTTGGCGATGGCGACGTTGCCGGCGCGGGCTGCGTTGAGCAGGCCCGGGACGCCGAGCAGCGAGTCGGGCACGAAGTGGACCGGGTCGAGGAACTCGTCGTCGATGCGCCGGTAGATCACGTGCACCGGGCGCGGGCCGCGGACGGTGCGCATCCACAGCCGGTCGTCGCGGCAGAACAGGTCGCGACCCTCGACGAGCTCGGTGCCCATGCGCCGGGCGAGGAACGCGTGCTCGAAGTGGGCGGAGTTGTGAACGCCCGGCGTGAGGACGGCGACCGTCGGGTCGGCGACGTCGGACGGCGCAGCAGCGCGCAGCGCGTCGAGCAGGCGCTCGGGGTACTCGAAGACCGACCGCACCTGCTGGCCCGCGAACACCTCGGGCAGGACGTGCGCCAGGGTGCGCCGGTTCTCGAGCACGTACGAGACGCCGGACGGGCAGCGCAGGTTGTCCTCGAGGACACGGAACTCGCCGGCCTCGTCGCGGATGAGGTCGATGCCGGCGACGTGGATGCGGACGCCGTTGGGCGGCACGAGCCCGAAGGCCGCCCGGTGGTAGTGCTTGGAGCTCGTCACGAGGCGCCGCGAGATGACGCCGTCCTCGAGGATCTCGCCGGCGCCGTAGACGTCGGCGAGGAACATCTCCAGGGCCCGGATCCGCTGGCGGATGCCGAGCTCGACCCGCTCCCACTCCTCGGCCGCCACGACGCGGGGCACGAGGTCGAGGGGGAGCGGGCGCTCGCGGCCGGACAGGGAGAACGTGATGCCCTGGCGGTCGAGGTAGGCGTCGCGCAGCCGGGCGCGCTCGGCGAGCCCATCGGCTCCGAGCCCGGACAGGACCCCGGCGATCCCGGCCATGCCCGGCCGGGGGTCGCCCGCGGAATCGATCATCTCGTCGAAGGCGGAGAGGCTCTCCGACGGTGTCGTCCCGCTGCGCATGGGGCGAAGTGTGCCCCTCTCGTGTTACCGCGTGCATGCTCATCGGTGTCACCGGTGTTTCCCCGCTGCCCCGTCGGCCCGGGGAGGGCGGGGCCGCGGCGGACCGCCCGGTCCCCGCGCCGCTGCCCCTGACCTGCGGGGACGCCGCTGAGATCGATGCGCAGGGGGACTCCCGCAACCAGTGCCCCGCGGTCCACAATGGATCCCATGTCACCGGTTACACCCTCGGGAGCTCGGGCCGACGTGGCCGACCTCGTGGCCGCCGCCCTCGCCGCCCGGAAGGCGAGCACCTATCCCGGCGCGGCCGACCTCCTGGCCCGTGCCCGGCGGTGGGGGCCCGACCTGTCGGCCGGTGTCCACGCGGTGTTCGGCCCGCAGTCCGAGGGGCTCGTCCGCCGGCTCGCCGAGGTCGTCGTGGACGGCTGGCTCGCCCGGCCCGAGGCGCTGCGCGAGCGCGACGTGGACCGGCTGCTGCGCCCGGACTGGTTCCAGGGCCCGGATGCGCTCGGCTACGTCTGCTACGCCGACCGGTTCGCCGGCACCCTCGCCGGCGTCACGGAGCACGTCGACTACCTCCGTGAGCTGGGCACGACGTACCTGCACCTGATGCCGCTGCTGGCGCCGCGGGAGGGCGCCAACGACGGCGGGTACGCCGTGGCCGACTACCGATCGGTGCGCTCGGACCTCGGCACGATGGACGACCTCGAGAAGCTCGCGGCGGTGCTGCACGACAACGGCATCGCGCTCACGATCGACCTGGTCCTCAACCACGTCGCGGCCGAGCACGAGTGGGCGGCGGCAGCGCGGGCGGGCGATCCGAGGTACCGCGCGTACTTCCACGTGTTCGACGACCGCGCCGAGCCCGACCGCTTCGAGCGCACGCTGCCCGAGGTCTTCCCCGACTTCGCGCCGGGCAACTTCACGTGGGACGACGAGATCGACGGCTGGGTCTGGACGACGTTCAACTCGTACCAGTGGGACCTCAACTGGTCGAACCCGGACGTGGTCACCGAGTTCGCCGACCTCGTGCTGTTCCTCGCCAACAAGGGTGTCGACTGCCTGCGCCTCGACGCGATCGCGTTCCTCTGGAAGCGGCTCGGCACCAACTGCCAGAACCAGCCCGAGGTGCACGGCATCACGCGAGCGCTGCGCGCCGTGGCGCGGATCGCGGCGCCGTCGCTGGTGTTCAAGGCCGAGGCGATCGTGGCACCGGGCGACCTCGTGAAGTACCTCGGCGTCGGCGAGTACGCCGGCTCGGTGTCAGACCTGGCGTACCACAACAGCCTCATGGTGCAGATCTGGTCGGCGCTCGCCACCAACGACGCCCGCCTTCTCGTGCGGGCGCTCGACAGCTTCCCGCCCAAGCCGACCACGACCGCGTGGGCGACGTACCTCCGCTGCCACGACGACATCGGCTGGGCCATCGACGACGCCGACGCGGCGGCGATCGGTTGGAACGGCTACGACCACAGGCGGTTCCTGTCGCAGTGGTTCGTCGGCGCGTTCCCCGGGAGCCCGGCGCGCGGCGCGGAGTTCCAGGTGAACGAGGCGACGGGCGACAGCCGCATCTCCGGGAGCGCGGCGTCGCTCGCGGGCGTCGAGACGGCGCTCGCGTCCAACGATGCCGCCCGCCTCGAGATCGCGCTGCGCCGTCTGCGCTGCGCCTACGCCGTCGTGTACGGCTTCGGCGGGATCCCGCTGCTCTACATGGGCGACGAGCTTGCGCTGCTCAACGACCACTCGTACCTCGACGAGCCGGCGCATGCCGAGGACAACCGCTGGATGCATCGTCCGAAGATGCCGTGGGACAGGGTGTCTCGACGCACCGACCCGTATGCGCTCGAGGGCCGGATGCACGGCGTGATCAAGCACCTCGGCGAGGTGCGCCGGTCGCTTCCGTCGCTGCACGCCGCGGTCGAGTCCGAGACCGCGCTCACGTCCAACCCGTCGGTCCTCGCGGTGCAGCGCCGGCACGCCGCCGGCGACCTCGTGCAGCTCTACAACTTCTCCGGCGACTGGCAGCGCATCGACGACTCGGCGCTCGGCTCGATCCGGCACACCGACGTCGTCGACCATCTGACCGGCGGCACGCCGTTGCGCGAGGACGGCCAGGTCGTGCTCGAGCCGTACGCCGCCCTCTGGCTCACCACCCGCACCTGACCGGCGCCCCCGGTGTGCGCGATGCTGCGGGCCTTCATCGAAGTCCCCGCTCCAGGCGCAGGGCCTCAGACGTGGCCGGAGTCCTCGATCTCGGACTCGGCTGCGGCCTCGTGCTCGAGCTGGCGCGCGAACGAGGCATGGATCTCGGCCTCGGCGTCCGTGCGGCCGGCCCAGGTGGCGCCCTCGACGCTCTTGCCGGGCTCGAGGTCCTTGTAGACCTCGAAGAAGTGCTGGATCTCGAGGCGGTCGAACTCGGCCACGTGGTGGATGTCGCGCAGGTGCTCGAGGCGAGGGTCGCCCGAGGGCACGCAGAGCACCTTGTCGTCGCCGCCGGCCTCGTCGGTCATCCGGAACATCCCGATCGCGCGGCACTTGATGAGGCAGCCGGGGAAGGTCGGCTCCTGCAGCAGGACCATCGCGTCGAGCGGGTCGCCGTCCTGGCCGAGGGTGCCTTCGATGTAGCCGTAGTCGTGGGGGTAGCGCGTCGAGGTGAACAGCATCCGGTCGAGGCGGATGCGACCGGTGAGGTGGTCGACCTCGTACTTGTTGCGCGAGCCGGCGGGGATCTCGATCAGGACGTCGAACTCCACGGGGGCACTCCTGCGGTCGGTGTCACGAGCGGGAAGGTCGACACGGCCGGATGCCCGGACGCCGTCGTCCGTCGCCTAGTGTTCCGTACGCGGACCCCCATGCGTGACCACGCCCGCGACCTCGGGTGACCGGGATCACGGACGGCCGCCGCAGCACGGCGTCCCGCAGCGATGACGACGTCCCCCGAGCGACCCCGAAGGACCCCTCGTGAGCAGCGCCCGACGACCCGCCCTCGCGGCGGCGTGCGCGCTCGCCCTGGCTCTGCCCGTGCTCGTCGGCGGCTCGGCCGCAGGCGCCCCGACGGCCGTCCCGGCACCGCCGGCGGCGCCCGCCGTCGTGCTCCCGGTGGCTGACGGCGCGCCCTCGCCGGCACCCACGACCTCCGACAAGGCCATGGTCGCCGCGGTCGCCAAGGCCCTGCGCGCGGCGCCGCTCGGCTCGGACACCACCGCCATCGTGCTCGACGTCGCCAGCGGCGACGTCATCGTCGGCGACGACGAGACGCGCGCCCAGGTGCCTGCCAGCACGGCGAAGACGCTGACCGCGGTCACCGCCCTGAGCGCGCTCGGGCCGTCGACCCGGTTGCGCACCGCGGTCGTGACCGGCGCGACCGCGGGGGAGATCGTCCTCGTCGGTGGCGGCGACGCCACGCTCACGCGGACGCCCGCCAAGCCCGGCCAGCTGCCGGCCGGCCAGGCGGCCCGACCCGCGTCGCTGTCCGATCTCGCCCGAGCCACTGCCAAGGCGCTCAAGGCGTCCGGGATCACCGCCGTGAGCGTCCGCATCGACGACTCGGCCTTCCGCGGCCCGCGCACCGCCGCCGGGTGGCCGGACTCCTACGTGAGCACCGGAGTCGTGTCGCCCGTCTCGGCGCTGTCGGCCGACAGCGGCAGGGTCTCGGCCGACTCGCGCGTGCGCGACACCGACCCGGCGCTGGCGGCGGGCCGGTACTTCGCCGACCGGCTCGCGACGTCCGGCATCGCGGTGTCGCCCGCCGTGACCCGCACGGTCGCGGCCGCCGGTGCGACGCCCATCGCCTCGGTCCTCAGCCCGACCGTGGCCGACCTCGTCGAGCGCATGCTGACCGACTCCGACAACGACCTCGCCGAGGCGCTGGCGCACCTGGCCGGCGGGAAGCTCGTGGGCGACCCCAGCTTCGCCGGCGGCGCCACGGCCACGCTGCAGGTGGTGGAGGCCCTCGGCGTCCCGACCACCGGCCTCGCCCTCTCGGACGGCAGCGGCCTCTCGCGCCGCGACGCCGTGAGCGCCCGCACGCTCGCCGGGGTCCTCGCGGCCGCCGCGCGCGACGAGCCGCCGGTGGGCACGACCGCGGGGATCCTCTGGCCGACCTCGACCGGGCTCCCGATCGCCGGCGTCACCGGCACCCTCGCGGAGCGGTTCGACACCCCCGGCACCGATCCGGGCCGCGGGGTGGTCCGTGCCAAGACCGGCACGCTCAGCGGCGTCGTCACCCTCGCGGGCATGACCCGGGACAGCGAGGGCCGGCTGCGCGTCTTCGCGTTCCTCGCCGACGCCTCGCCCGGGCCTCTGCTCGATGCCCAGGCCGCGCTCGACCGCGCCGCCGCGGCCGTCGCGGCCGGCTGACCCGCCGTCCGCCCAGGCAAGCCTCGGCGGAGGCACGTGGCGGACCCTCGCGTAGGGTCACGCGGGTGGAGGTCGTCGACTGGGGCCTGGCCCGTTCCACCGCGCGCAGCTTCGCTCCGCGGGGTCCCGGCGGCACGCCCGAGGACGCTCGCTCCGCCGTCGCCGAGCTCCGCGCCCTCGCCCGGTACGCCGTCGATCCCGTCCGCGAGCGCACCGGCCTCGACGCCGGGCACGCCCCCGGGGCGATCGTGGTCGACCGCGGCGCGTGGGTGGACAGCAACGTCGACGGCTTCCGCGTCGTCCTCGCGCCGCTCCTCGAGCGGATGGCCACCGAGCAGCCCGGGGTCGTCACCACGGTCGGGTCGCGCCTGACCGCCGTCGAGCTCGGCGGGGTGCTCGCCTATCTGTCCGGCAAGGTGCTCGGCCAGTACGAGGCGTTCACGACGTCGTCCACCGGTCGCCTGCTGCTGGTGGCGCCCAACATCGTCGCGGCCGAGCGGCACCTCGACGTCGACACCCGCGACTTCCGCCTGTGGATCTGCCTGCACGAGGAGACGCACCGCGTGCAGTTCAGCGCCGTGCCGTGGCTGTCGCAGCACCTCGTGGGGGAGATCCACGACTACCTCGCGCTGTCGGAGATCGGCGTCGGCGACTCGCTCAAGCGCCTCATGCAGGGCCTCGGCTCGATCGTGGCGGCCGTGCGCGGCGACGCCGGCGCCTCGCTCGTGGACGCCGTGCAGAGCGAGGACCAGCGCGAGGTGTTCGACCGGATCACCGCCCTCATGAGCCTGCTCGAGGGCCACGCCGACCATGTGATGGACGAGGTCGGCCCCGAGATCGTGCCGTCGGTCGCGCAGATCCGGGAGCGGTTCGAGAAGCGCCGCGGCGAGCCCGGGGCCGTCGACGGCCTGGCGCGCCGGCTGCTCGGGCTCGACGCCAAGATGCGTCAGTACACGGAGGGGCGCTCGTTCGTGTCGCACGTCGTCGACGCCGTCGGCCGCGACGGCTTCAACCGGGTGTGGACCTCGCCCGAGACCCTCCCCACCCGCGACGAGGTGCTCGACCCTGCCGCGTGGTGCACCCGCGTCGTCCCCGACCTGCTGGCCTGACGGTCGCGCCCGTGCCCGCCGACACCGGCCCCCGGGGCTCCGCCGTACGCCGGGCCGTGCGGGACGAGCTGTCGGACCTCGCGCCCGACGCCCTCGTCCTCGTCGCGTGCTCCGGCGGTGCCGACTCGCTCTCGCTCGCCCACGCGACGCGCGCCGTGCGCGACCGCGCGGGCGCCGTCGTGATCGACCACGGGCTGCAGACGGGCTCGGCCGAGGTGGCCGCCCGGACGGCCGCGTGGCTGCGCGACGCCGGCCTCGACCCGGTGGAGGTCGTGCAGGTGACGGTGGTCGAGGCGGGCGACGGCCCGGAGGCTGCGGCGCGCGACGCGCGCTACCGCGCCCTGTTCTGCGCGGCGCGAGATGCCGGTGCCGAGGTGGTGCTGCTCGGCCACACGCTCGACGACCAGGCCGAGTCGGTGCTGCTCGGTCTGGCTCGCGGCTCGGGCACCCGCAGCCTGGCGGGCATGCCGCGCTCGCGCGGGCCGTTCCGCCGTCCGCTTCTGCACCTGCGGCGGTCCGTCGTACGGGCCGAGGTGCCCGAGGGCGCCCCCGTCGTCGACGACCCCCACAACGACGACGACCGGTTCGCGCGGGTCCGGGTGCGGCACCGCGTGCTGCCGGTGCTCGAGGCCGAGCTCGGGCCGGGGATCGCTGAGGCGCTCGCGCGCACGGCCGATCTCGCCCGCGCCGACGCCGACGCCCTGGCCGAGCTCGCCGACGAGGTGGCGTGGGACGTCATCCACGGGGCGCGCGACGAGGGCACCCTCGACGTCGTCGACCTCGAGCCGCTGTCGGACGCCGTCCGTTCCCGCGTCGTGCGCCAGTGGCTGCTCGACGGAGGCTGCCCGGCGGGGCGGCTCGGTGCCGACCACGTGCAGCGCGTGTGCCGCCTCGTGACCCACTGGACCGGGCAGGGGGCGGTCGCCCTGCCGGGCGGTGTCGAGGCGGTCCGGGACTATGGCAGGCTCGCCCTGCGCCAGACACCACTGCCTCGCAAGGAGACCTGATGGACGCGTCGGACCTCGGTAACGATCTCACGCAGGTCCTCCTCGACGAGGCGGCGATCGACACCAAGGTGCGCGAGCTCGCGGCGCAGATCGACGCCGACTACGCCGGCAAGGACCTCCTCCTCGTGGGCGTGCTCAAGGGCGCGCTCATGGTGATGGCCGACCTGTCCCGGGCGATGTCCGGCCCGGTCGAGATGGACTGGATGGCGGTGTCGTCGTACGGCGCGGGCACGAAGTCCTCCGGCGTCGTACGGATCATGAAGGACCTCGACCGCGACATCACCGGCCGGCACGTTCTCGTGGTCGAGGACATCCTCGACTCCGGCCTCACGCTCTCCTGGCTGCTGCGCAACCTGCGCTCGCGCGGCCCGGCGTCGGTCGAGGTGTGCACGTTCCTGCGCAAGCCCGACGCCCTCAAGGTGCAGGTCGAGCCGCGCTACGTCGGCTACGACATCCCCAACGAGTTCGTCGTCGGCTACGGCCTCGACTACGCCGAGAAGTACCGCAACCTCCGCGTCGTCGGCACCCTCGCCCCCCACGTCTACTCCTAGCCCTCCTGCCCGCACGTTCCGCCCGGGGTGAACGGGGGAACAGGGCGGGCGCGGCGTGCGTCAGTGCTGGTGACGGCCTCGGACGGGGCACGTGGGACGGCGGTCGCAGCTGCTCCGGTGTACCGTCGAGTGTCCTCACAGGCGTGCTCGGAGCCCCGGGCCTGCCGCGTGGCGAACCGTCGACCCGCCAGCCCAGCCAGCACAGTCAGGAGGGACGGGGCCTCACAGCCCCCAGCCCATGGACATCAGGCGCTTCTTCCGTGGCCCGATCGTGTGGATCGGCGTCGCCGTCCTCCTCGTCATCCTGGCCACCAGCCTGTTCTCGAACGCCACCGCGCCCAAGGACGTCAACACCTCGGACGTCGTCACGGCGATCGAAGAGGGCAAGGTCACCAAGGGCCTGATCGTCGACCGCGAGCAGCGCGTCGAGATCACGTACGCCGACGGCACGACCGTGCGCTCGGAGTACGTCGACGGCCAGGGCGTGCGGCTCCAGGAGCTCATGCAGGCGCAGGTCAAGGCCGGCACCATGACCGACGGCTACAAGGTCGACGTGCCGAAGGACAGCATCCTGGTGTCGCTGCTGTTCACCCTCCTGCCGATCGCGATCATCGTCTTCCTGTTCTTCTTCCTCATGTCGAACATGCAGGGCGGCGGCAACCGCATCATGAACTTCGGCAAGTCCAAGGCGAAGATCGTCTCCAAGGACATGCCCAAGACGACCTTCGCCGACGTCGCCGGCGCGGACGAGGCGGTCGAGGAGCTCCAGGAGATCAAGGAGTTCCTCCAGGAGCCCGCGAAGTTCCAGGCCGTCGGCGCCAAGATCCCCAAGGGCGTGCTGCTCTACGGCCAGCCCGGTACCGGCAAGACGCTGCTCGCGCGCGCCGTCGCCGGTGAGGCCGGCGTCCCCTTCTTCTCCATCTCCGGCTCGGACTTCGTCGAGATGTTCGTCGGCGTCGGCGCCAGCCGCGTGCGCGACCTCTTCGAGCAGGCCAAGGCCAACGCGCCGGCCATCGTGTTCGTCGACGAGATCGACGCCGTCGGCCGCCACCGCGGCGCCGGCATGGGCGGCGGTCACGACGAGCGCGAGCAGACCCTCAACCAGCTGCTCGTCGAGATGGACGGCTTCGACGTCTCCGGCGGCGTCATCCTCATCGCCGCGACCAACCGCCCCGACATCCTCGACCCGGCGCTGCTGCGCCCGGGCCGCTTCGACCGCCAGATCGCGGTCTCCGCGCCCGACATGGGCGGTCGCGCGCACATCCTCGGAGTCCACGCCAAGGGCAAGCCGCTCGCGGCCGACGTCGACCTCGAGGCCGTGGCCCGTCGTACGCCGGGCTTCACGGGCGCCGATCTCGCGAACGTCCTCAACGAGGCCGCGCTGCTCACCGCGCGCAAGGGCGGCAAGCTCATCGACAACGAGATGCTCGACGAGGCGATCGACCGCGTGATCGCCGGTCCGCAGCGCCGCACACGTCTCATGAGCGACCACGAGAAGAAGATCACGGCGTACCACGAGGGCGGTCACGCCCTGGTCGCCGCGGCGCTCCCGCACACCGACCCGGTGCACAAGATCACGATCCTGCCGCGCGGCCGCGCCCTCGGTTACACGATGGTCCTGCCCGACACGGACAAGTACTCCACCACCCGGGCGGAGATGCTCGACCAGCTCGCCTACATGCTCGGCGGGCGCGCGGCCGAGGAGCTCGTCTTCCACGACCCGACCACAGGCGCCAGCAACGACATCGAGAAGGCCACCGCCGTGGCCCGCGCGATGGTCACGCAGTACGGCATGACCGAGCGCCTTGGCGCGATCCGGTACGGGCAGGAGCAGGGCGAGGTCTTCATGGGCCGCGACTTCGGCCACACCCGCGACTACTCCGAGGACGTCGCCGCCGCGATCGACCAGGAGGTGCGCGCGTTCATCGACGCCGCCCACCACGAGGCGTTCGAGATCCTCGTCGAGAACCGCGACGTGCTCGACGCGCTCGTGGTCGAGCTCCTCGAGAAGGAGACGCTCGACAAGGAGCAGGTCGCACGGATCTTCGAGCCGTTGCGCCGGCGTCCGGAGCGTCCGGCGTGGACCGGTTCGTCGCGACGTTCGCCGTCCGACCGCGGCCCGGTGTCGACCCCGGCCGAGATCGCCGCGGCCAACGGCTCGGCGATCGGGCATTCGAACGGCCACGCCGCCAACGGCCATGTGCCGAGCGAGACGGGCGAGGGCAGCGACGTCGAGGCATCGACGGGATCGACCGAGCCCGGCGCGTGAACGGCGTCAACCCGGTGCACGTGCCGGACGTCGTGGCCGGCGAGTTCGACCAGGCGCGGGCCGAGGCTGCCGTGCGCGAGCTGCTCAGCGCGATCGGCGAGGACCCCGAGCGCGACGGTCTCCTCGACACTCCGGCGCGGGTTGCACGCGCGTACGGCGAGATGTTCGCCGGGCTGCGCCAGACGCCCGACGAAGTGCTCTCGACCACGTTCGACCTCGGCCATGACGAGATGGTGCTGGTCAAGGACATCGAGCTCTATTCGACCTGCGAGCACCACCTCGTGCCGTTCCACGGCGTCGCCCACGTCGGCTACATCCCGGGCGAGGACGGCCGGATCACGGGCCTGTCCAAGCTCGCGCGGCTGGTCGACGTGTACGCCAAGCGCCCGCAGGTGCAGGAGCGGCTCACGACGCAGGTGGCCGACGCGCTCGTACGCATCCTCGAGCCGCGCGGCGTCATCGTCGTGATGGAGTGCGAGCACATGTGCATGTCGATGCGCGGCATCCGCAAGCCCGGCGCGAAGACCATCACCAGCGCGGTGCGCGGGCAGCTGCGCGACTCGGCCACCCGCGCCGAGGCGATGAGCCTCATCGTCGGCTGATCCGGCGATGACGCACCGGCCCCGGCATCCGGCGGGCCTGCCCCCGCGGCTCGCCTCGCTCGAGCGCTGCCTCGTGATGGGCGTCCTCAACGTCACCCCCGACTCCTTCTCCGACGGCGGGCTCTTCCTCGACGCCGCGCGAGCGATCGACCACGGCCTCGCGATGGCTGCCGCCGGAGCCGATCTCGTCGACGTCGGCGGCGAGTCGACGCGCCCGGGTGCCGAGCGCGTGGCACCCGAGGAGGAGATCGCGCGGGTCATCCCCGTGGTCTCGGCCCTGGCCGAGGCCGGTGTCGCCGTCAGCATCGACACGATGCGCGCGACCACCGCGCGCGCCGCGGTCGAGGCCGGGGCGTGCGTGGTCAACGACGTGAGCGGCGGCCTCGCCGACCCCGGCATGCTCATCGCCGTCGCCTCGCTCGACGTGCCGTACGTCGCGATGCACTGGCGCGGCCACAGCACGCACATGGACGACCTCGCGGTGTACGGCGACGTCGTGAGCGACGTGGTCGCCGAGCTCTCGGCGCGCGCCGCCGACGCCGTCGCCGCCGGGATCGCGCCCGAGCGGGTCGTGCTCGACCCGGGCCTCGGGTTCGCCAAGGAGGCCGACCACAACTGGGCGCTGCTGCGCGGGCTCGACCACCTGCTCGCGGTCGGACACCCCGTGCTCGTCGGCGCCTCGCGCAAGCGGTTCCTCGGCTCGCTCCTCGCGGCCGACGGCGAGCCGCGACCGCTCGCCGGCCGGGACGGCGCCACCGACGCGATCACCGCGCTGGCCGCGGCCGCCGGTGCGTGGTGCGTGCGGGTGCACGACGTACGCGGGAGCCGCGACGCCGTCGAGGTGGCGGCCGCCTGGCTGCGTGGGCGAGGGTGAGCACGTGATCCCCGAGCACCTCGACCGCATCGCCGTCCGCGGCTTGTCAGCCACCGGCCACCACGGCGTCTTCGACTTCGAGAAGCGCGAGGGCCAGACCTTCGTCGTCGACGTCGTGCTCGGCGTCGACACCCGCGAGGCCGCCGCCACCGACGACCTCGCGCGCACCGTCCACTACGCCGAGGTCGCCGCCGACGTGATCGCGCTCATCGAGGGCGAGCCCGTCGACCTCATCGAGACCCTGGCCCAGCAGGTCGCCGACGCGTGCCTCGCCCGCGACGGCGTCGAGGCGGTCGAGGTGACCGTGCACAAGCCCGAGGCGCCCGTCGGCGTGGCCTTCGGCGACGTCGCGGTGACGATCACGCGGCTCGCGGGGCACCCGTGACCCGCGTGGCCCTCGGGCTCGGCGCCAACCTCGGAGACCGGCTGGCTGCCCTTCAGGGCGCCGTCGACCTCATCGCCCCGTTGCTGGCCGACGCCGTGGTGTCGGCCGTCTACGAGACCGCGCCCGTCGGCGGTCCTGCCGACCAGCCCGACTACGCCAACGCCGTCCTCGCCGGCGACACCGACCTCGACCCGCACCGGCTCCTCCTCGCCGCCCACGACGCCGAGGAGGCCTGGCGCCGCACCCGCGAGGTGCGCTGGGGGCCACGCACCCTCGACGTCGACGTCCTCGCCGTCGGCGACCTCGAGCTGCACGACCCCGACCTCGTGCTCCCGCACCCGCGGGCGCACGAGCGCGGCTTCGTCCTCGTGCCGTGGGCCGAGATCGACCCCGGCTTCGTGATCGCCGGCCACGGCCTCGTGTCCGACCTCGCCGCGCGTGCGACCGAGCGCGACGGCGTCGACGCCGTGCGCCGGCGCACCGACGTACGTCTGGAGCTGCCCGCATGAGCGCCACCCGCCCCCGCACCCTGGTGGTGCTCGCGGCGCTGGGCGCGCTGGGCGGATGGGTCGCCACCGCCCTCGTCGACGCCGTCGCGGGTCGCTCGTTCCCGGTGCCGCTCACCGTGCCGGCGCTCATGCTGGTGCTCGCGCTCTCGGTGTTCCTGTGGGCCCGGGGCACGCGGGCCCGCCTGGAGAAGAGGCCCGGCACCAAGCCGCTGCCGCCGATGCTCGCGCTGCGCACCTCTGCCCTCGCCCTCGCCGTCTCCCGTGCTGGCGCCGTCGTCGGCGGCTTCTACCTCGGTGTGGCCGTGGCGCTGTCGCCGTCGTGGGACATCGCCTACGTGCGCGGGCTCGTCCTCGCGGCGATCGTCACGGTGGTCGGCTCGGCGCTGCTGGTCGCGGCGGGCCTGTGGCTCGAGAAGATCTGCCGGATCCCTCCCTCGGACGACGACGCGGCGGACCGGGCGGCGTAGCCCGGCGCCCATCGCCTAGGGTCAGGGCCATGAGCGAGGACATCGTGCTCGAGGACCTGCCCTACGACGAGCTGCGCGACCGTGCGTTCGAGATCGCCGAGCACAAGCTCGACCTGGGCTTCTTCGTCGACCTGTTCAACCACGCGCCCGCGATGCACGACGTGCAGGACGAGGGCGGCTCGGCCGGCGACATCGGCGGCTCGTTCGTCGAGACGATCCGTGCGGCCAAGCAGGTCTTCGGCGGCGAGTCCGTCGGCGACCTCGAGCCGCTCTTCCGCGCCCGCTTCGCGACCTACATCCGCGAGAACAGCTAGCCCCGACTCGGTAGTGGGATCTCGCACTCTGCTGCGAGATCCCACTACCGAATCGCTGTGTCAGACCGCGAACCTCGCGCAGGCGCGCAGGCCGCCTGCCGGGGACTCGTCGAGCCAGACGCTGCCGCCGCCCGCCTGGGCGAGCGATGCGACCACCGCGAGGCCGAGGCCGCTGCCGCCGCCGTCCTGACGTCCGCGCCAGAAGCGGTCGAACGCGCGCTCGCGGTCCTCGCGCGAGAGGCCCGGGCCCTCGTCGTCCACCGTGAGCGTGACGCCGTCGGGGCTGCTGCGGACCGTCACGACGATGCGGCTGCCGTCGGGGACGACGTCGAGCGCGTTGTCGAGGTAGTTGTCGACGATCTGCTCCACGGCGCTCGGCACCGCCTGGGCCACCGCCATGCCGGGGGAGTCGAGCACGATCGTCACGTCGCGCTCGGCGGCGAGCGGCATCCAGGACTCGACGCGGTCGCGGGCGACGGCGGAGACGTCGATCGGCACGGTGTCCTGCTCGCGGCCGTCGGCGCGAGCGAGCATGAGCAGGCCGTCGACGAGGCGGCCGAGGCGGTCGATCTCGTCGCGTGCGGCGTCCACCTGGTCGACGGCGGGGTCGTCCTCGTCCATCACCTCGGCCGCGCGGTCGAGGCGCAGGCGCAGGGTCGCGAGCGGTGTGCGCAGCTGGTGCGACGCGTCGCCGGCGAAGCCCTTCTGCGACTCCACGACGTGCTGCACGCGATCGGCCATGGTGTTGAAGGAGTCGGCGAGCTCGGCGATCTCGTCGCCGCCCGACACGTCTGCGCGCGCGGCCAGGTCGCCCTCGGCGATGTCCTCGGCGGCGTCGCGCAGGCGGCGGATGCGGCGGGTGACGGCCGAGGCCACGAGCGCCGCGATGATCGCGGCTGCGAGCAGCGTGATGGCCGCCGCGATGAAGAGCCCGCGCACGCGGCCGTTGACCACCTCGTCGATCGCGCTGACGGGATAGCTGAGGCGCACCGCGCCGAGGTTGGTCTGGGTGCTGGTGCGGACCGGCACCGCCACGAACAGCAGGGGTTCGCCGAGGGTCTGCGAGTCGCGCTGGCCGGACACCGCGCGGCCGTCGTCTATCGCGGCCTTGATCTCGGGCCGGTTGGCGTACGACTCGCCCACGCTGTCGTCGGACGCCGCGATGACGACGCCCTTCTGGTCGACGATCACGACGACGGCCCCGGTCTTCGTGGCGTACTCGTTCACCACGGCATCGAGCTGGGCCTGGGTGAGGGCTCCGGCCTCGGCCTCGAGCGACTCGACGGCGAGCCCGGCGATCGCGAAGGCGTCGCGCTGCAGCCCGGTGACGATGCGGTCGTACTCCACCGTGCGCAGGTACTGCGCGAGCGGGATGTTCTGCACCAGCAGGACGATCGCCGTGAATCCCACCAGCACGGCGATGAGGCGCCACCTCATGCGGCTGCCCTGACGGTCACGGGGAGCCGAGCCGGAACCCGACGCCGCGGACGGCCTCGACCCACGCGGGGTCTCCCAGCTTCTTGCGGATCGCGGCCACGTGCGCATCGACCGTCTTGGTCGCGCCGTACCAGTGGCCGTCCCACACGTGCTCGAGGATCTCGGTGCGCCGGCGCACGGCGCCCGGGTCCTCGGCGAGGTAGGCGAGGACGTCGAACTCCTTGGCGGTCAGCTGCACCTCCTCGCCGTCGATGTGCACCCGCTGCGCGCGGCGGTCGATGCTCAGCCGACCGAGCTCCTGCGCGCCGCCCCCTGCCGTCGCCGTCGGGGAGGCGGGTGCGGCCGTCGTGGCCGTCGAGGTCGAGCGTCGCATCACGGCGCGGATCCGGGCGGCGAGCTCGCGCATGCCGTAGGGCTTGGTGAGGTAGTCGTCGGCGCCGAGCTCGAGCGCGATCACACGGTCGGCCTCGTCTCCGCGCGCGGAGACGACGATGACCGGCACCTCGGAGGCCGCCCGGATGCGGCGGCACACCTCCTGGCCGTCGATGTCGGGCAGCCCGAGGTCGAGCAGGATCACGTCCGGCGAGGGGTCGGAGGAGGCCACGGAGTCGAGCGCGGCCTGGCCGGTCGCCACGTGGTCGACCGTGAACCCCTGGGCGGCGAGCCCGTCGACGGCGGAGGCCGCGAGGCCGGGGTCGTCCTCCACAAGCAGAATGCGCACGGGCACATCGTCGCAGGTCACGACGCCGCCACGTGCCTCCGGACACGGTGCGCGACGAAGTCGACCCGGATCTTGGACGTCCCTTGGACGAGCGGGGGAGCCCCGTGGGACGCACGTCGCCTACCGTGGAGAGGTGAGACGATCGAAGGAGGCTCCCGTGCGACGCATCACGACCGTGACGGCACTGTCCGTCGCCGGAGTGCTCCTCGCCGCGGGCACTGCCGCAGCCCTCAACGCCCAGGTGCTCGGCGGCCCGAGCCGCACCTCGGTCGGCACTGCGGACAGCCTGCTGCCGGATGACCCCTTCTCCTCGCCCACCCTCGGCGAGGCGGGCTCGCCGAGCCCGTCGGACGAGCCGAGCGAGAGCGCCGAGCCCACGAAGAAGCCGTCGCCGTCGGCCACCAAGGCCTCCCGGCCGGCCTCCCCCTCGACCGTGCCCAGCACCGGCGCCGGCTCCACCACTGAGCCCGGCGACGACAAGGGCGGCGACAACAGCGGCTCGGGCAGCTCGGGCGGCTCGGACGACGACAGCAGCGGCAAGGGCGGCTCGGACGACGACAGCACGGTCGACGACGACTGATCGTCCGGCTCCCGCCGTACCGCACCCTGCACTGACTCGAGTTACTGCCCAAGGTGGGGCTTCGGGCAGGCCCAACACCCCACTATGGGCAGTAACTCGCGCCTCTTCGCGGCACGGCTGCCGCCCGATCGAGCCCGGACCGAGACCGGCGGACCGACGCACGTTGCTGCGAACGGGTGACCGGTCGCCGTACTCTGGCCCCCATGGTGAGGCGCCCCGAGTCGAGGCACGCCCGCCCCTCCGGACGAGCGGCGGTGGCGGCGGCCTACGACCGCGTCCAGGGCGAGCTCACCGCCGTCCGGTCCCAGCACTGGACCGACCAGCTCGAGATGATCCGGCTCACCAGCCTCACCCGTGAGCTCACCACCCAGGTCGCGGCGCTCCAGCAGGAGCTCGGGACGGTGCGCGAGGAGCTGAACACCGCCCGCTCGACGCCGCCCGTGGTCGTCGAGGTGCCCGCCGGCGGATGGTCGAGCGTGGCCCCGCCCGAGGCCTGGGCCGTCTCCGCCCCGCCCGGATGGGCACCCGCGCGGCAGCCCGCGTGGGCGCCGCAGCCGTACGCCGCCCCGCCCGAAGCCTGGGTCCAGCAGGCGCCGGCCCCCGCACCCCAGCCGTCCCTGCGCGAGGACCTCCTGCTGCAGGAGATGGCCGAGCTGCGCCGGCTCGTCACGCACCAGCAGACGCTGCTCGCCGACCTGACCGTGCGCCTGCTCGACCTGCTCGCCCGGTTCATCCCGGTCGCCCCGCCGCAGCAGGCGCACGCCGCCCCCGCGCAGCCGCAGCCGCAGCCGTACCCCGCCCCGCAGGCCGCGGCACCGCAGGCGGCGCCTGCCGCGGCGTACGCACCGCCGGCCACCCTCTACCAGGCGCCGGAGGACCTCGTCATGGACGACGAGACCGCCTCCCGGCTGCGCGTGATCCGCGAAGCCTTCGGCCGCTGATCTACGCCCGAGTTCACCGATCGTTCACCGACGGCTGTGCCGGTGTGCCCCCCGCGACGCCGTGCGAGCGCCTAGCGTGGCCCTCGACCTGAGGGAGGCACGACATGACGACCGTCCACGGCGTGTTCGCGAGCGCCAAGGAGCACCGCTCGCTCGAGAGCGGCGACATCGTGTTCGCCGCCGGTGACACCGGTGCGGCGATGTTCGGTGTGGTGAGCGGCTCGGTGCAGCTGCGCGACGGCGACGACGTCGTCACCACGCTCGGCGCGGGCGACACCTTCGGCGAGCTCGCGATCATCTCCAAGGCACCGCGCAGCCTGACCGCGGTCGCCGCCGAGCCGACGACGATCGCGGTGATCGACGAGCGCACGTTCATCTTCCTGGTGCACGAGACGCCGACGTTCGCGCTGCAGGTCATGCGCTCGCTCGCGGCGCGCATCCGCTCCCTCGACGAGATCCGGCTGAGCTGACCGGCCGGCCGGCCTCGGTGCTGGCCTGACGGGTCAGGCGCGTACTCCAGCGATGTAGTCGTCGTACTGCTTCTGGCCGACGGCGTGGAACGCCTCGCGCGCAGGCGGTGGCATCGTGCCGAGCATCGCCTCGGCCACGGGTGCCGGGGCCTCCTCCAGGAGCATCCCGAAGATCACGAACGCGGTGTCGGGCGTGAGGTGCGAACGCGCGTGCGCGCCGATCGCGTCCCACTCGTCCACCGTGAGCACGCGCTCCGCGAGCGGGAGCACCTCGGACTCCTCCTCGGCGAGGTGGGCGATGAGCACGCGGTCGACCGCCGCGATAGCCGCTGCCGCCTCCTCCCGGGCCGCCGCGGTCGGGTCGGCCTGCCAGCGCGGCACGGCGGAGTCGGCGGTCTCGAGCGCGGTGCCGAGGTCGGCGTGCTCGCGCTGCATCCGGGCCACGAGCTCGGCGGCCTCGGGTGCGCGCTGGTGCAGCACGGGCCAGAGCGCGACGTCCTCGCCCTCGTGGTGGATGTGCAGCAGTCGAGCCATCAGTGCGTAGTGGCCGCCGACCACCGCTGAGCGGTCCGTGTCGTCGTCCGCGACGCCGCGCACGAGCGCCGGCAGCGCCCCGATCTCGCGCCGCAGCGCGGTGTGCACGACGAGCATGTCGCGGGTGTCGGGTCGTGCCTTGTCGAGCTGGGTCATGGTGTGCTCCGTATGGCCGCGCGCCCAATGAGACGCAGCGACGTTAGCGAGAGCGCCGGACCCGTGCGCGGGGATTCCCGATCTCGTGCAGGGTCAGGCGCGGACGCCGAGCGAGGCGTCGTGCGCCCGGGCGATGCCGGGCAGGTAGCGGTCCAGTGCCGCCTGTGCCTCGGACACGGGCGCGTTGACGTAGACGTTGATACCGCGCCCGTCGTCGGGGATCGTGATGGCCTCGATCTGCAGCGAGTCGGCCAAGGTCCAGGCCGTCTCGCGCGCGACGATGAGCTCCTCACGGGTGTGCGTCGCGTCCTCGAGCACGAGCGGGACGGCGTCGCCGATCAGCAGCCGGAGCTCGGAGTCGAACCCATGGTTGGGCACGCGGAAGACGGTGACGGTGCCCTGCTCCTCGTCGGCGCGTGCGCCGGAGAACCAGGCCCGCCCTGCGTGATGGCCGAACTGACGTGCGAGGTCTGCGACCATCGCGACGTCCCTGCCGGCGCCGAAGGGGTCCGCGCTCACAGGCCGATGATGCTCCGCGCGGCCCCGAAACGCACGGGTTGCCCATGGAATCCGCGCCTCGACATGGCCCTCCATCACGCAGCGTCGATCACAACCCCGGCCACGCTGACGATCAGTGACCACGCCCCCGCCATCACCCGAACCTCGCTTCCGGACCCCTGGGGTCGATCACGGCAGTTGAACTGCGCTCGTAGACCCGTACTCGTGATCTTGGACGCCGCCTCGCTGCGCGCGGCTGTCGCACGCCGACTGCACGTGCCGGCCCTCGGGGTCAGAACGTGGACTCGAACTGCGTTGATCCACCCCCAAGGGTCACCGGGTGCACCGGGTCACCGGGTGCAGTGGGGGCGGCGGGGGTACGGCGATCAGGCGTCGACGTCGCCGACGACGTACGGGCAGGTCGCGAGGATCGTCACGAGGTCTGCCACGCGGGCGCCGACGAGCAGCTCGCCGAGCACCGCGACGTTGCTGAACGACGCGCTGCGCAGCGCGAGCCGCCACGGCGTCTTCTCCGCGCGCGACACCAGCAGCCAGCCGCTCGTGCCGAGCGGGTTCTCGGTCCACACGTAGGTCATGCCCTCCGGCGCCCGCAGCACCTTGGGCAGCTTGAGGTTCACCGGTGCCGGGCCGATCGCGTCGAGCCGGTCGGCGCACGCGGCGACGACGTCCAGCGAGACGTACGTCTGCTCGAGCAGCACCTCGAGCCGTGCGAGCGCGTCGCCCTCGGACCGGGTCACGACGCGGAACACGCCCGCGTCGGCCAGCGAGGCGTACGCGAGGTAGGGGTCGTCGCGGCGCAGGTCGAGATCGACGCCGGCGGCGCGGGCCATCGGGCCGGACACTCCGTACGCCTGCACCTGCTCGGCCGTGAGCACCCCGACGCCGCGGGTCGCGGCCCGCAGCTCGTCCGACGCGAGGAACGCCGCGGTGTGCTCGAGACCGGCGCGCACGACCGGGAGGTGCTCACGCAGATGCGTGGTCCACGACGCGGGCACGTCCTCGCGCAGGCCGCCCACGCGGTTGAACATCAGGTGCATCCGGCCGCCGGTGGCCTCCTCGAGCACCCGCTGCACGGCCTCGCGCTCGACGGCGAGCGGGTACGCCGGACGCGCGACACCGGACGCCGCGGGGAACGAGCCGAGGAACGCGAGGTGCACGAGCACGCGGTTCAGCTCGGCGAGCAGGGTGCGCAGCCACACAGCCCGCTCGGGCACCTCCATGCCGAGCATCCGCTCGACCGCCAGCGCGATGCCGAGCTCGTTGCCGAACGCCGACAGCCAGTCGTGCCGGTTCGCGAGCACCATCGCCTGGCGGTAGTCGCGCACCTCGAACAGCTTCTCCGCGCCCCGGTGCAGGAAGCCGATGCGCGGCTCCGCCTCCACGATCCGGTCGCCCTCGACGACGACGCGCAGCTGGATCACGCCGTGGCTCGACGGGTGCGCCGCACCGAGGTCGAGGCCCTGGGTGGGCAGCCCGTCGCGCGCGGGCACCGGCAGGCCGGAGCCCACCGAGAGCACCACCTCGTGCCGGGCCGCAGTCATGGCCCGATCGTGTCAGACACGTTCGGGGCGCGGGGTTAGGGTCGGATCGTGGACGCCGCCGAGAACGCTGCACCTGCCACCACCACGTCGGTCGCGGAGGTGTTCCGTCCGCCCGGCGGCGAGTGGGTGCGGGTGTCGCCCGTCCTCGCCCGCGCCTACCGCATCGAGCTCGCGATCTCGCTCGGCCTCGGCGTGCTGCTGGTGTGCGGCGGACTGCTGCTGATCCCCGACGTCCCGCGTGTGATCCCGATGGTGATCGCGCTCGTGGCGCTGGTCGCCTTCGTGTGGATCTGGATCGTGATCGGGCGGCGCGTCACGTCGTGGGGGTACGCCGAGCGCGCGGACGACCTGCTCGTCACGAGCGGGATCCTGTTCCGCCGCCTGGTGATCGTGCCCTACGGCCGCATGCAGCTCGTCGATGTCACCGCCGGGCCGCTGCACCGCGCGCTCGGCATCACCACCGTGCAGCTGCACACCGCGGCTGCCACGAGCGACGCGCGGATCCCCGGCCTCACGCCGGACATCGCCGCCGACCTGCGCGACCGGCTCGCCCGTCGCGGCGAGGAGAGGTCGGCAGGGCTGTGAGCGAGCAGGACCCGCTCTCGTTCGAGGTCTTCAAGCCTGGTCGCCCCGACGAGCAGGGGCGCCGCAAGGTGCACCCGCTCACCCCCTTGATCCAGGCTGTGCGCTGGTGGCCGGCGGTGCTCGTCGCCGTCGTGGCCATGCCGGGGCAGATGGATGTGAGCGTCGGTGGCGGCGCCGTGGCGATCGGCGGTGGCGTGCTGATCCTCATCACCTCGCTCGCCATCGGCTGGAACTACCTCGCATGGCAGCGGCTGTCGTTCTGGTTCGACGACGACGGCGACCTCCGCGTGCAGAGCGGCGTGCTCACCAAGCAGGAGCGGCGGCTGCAGGTGTCGCGGCTGCAGTCGGTCGACGTGCTGCAGCCGCTGCTCGCGCGGCTCGCCGGTCTCGCCGAGGTGCGCATCGAGGTGGCAGGAGCCGGCGACTCGCGGCAGAGCCTGCAGTTCCTCACGCTGGCCGACGCCAACGCCCTGCGCAACGAGGTGATCGCGCGCTCGGCCGGCGTACGCCATGACGCCGAGGAGGCCCCCGAGACGCTGCTCGCGAAGGTGCCTCCGGGCGACCTCGTGCTGTCGCTGGTGCTGCGCCTCGAGACGGCGATGCTGCTCCTGCTGACGGCGCTCCTCGTCACGGTCACGCTGAGCACGGCGGGCCCTGCCGGCCTGGTGTTCGTGCTCATCGGCGGTGTGCCGATCTTCAGCGTGTTCGCGCAGTTCTCGCGCTACTACGACTTCACCGTGGCCGAGTCCCCGGACGGCCTGCGGCTGCGGCACGGGCTGCTGCAGCGCACGCGGCAGACCGTCCCGCCGGGCCGCGTGCAGGCGGTGGGCTTCGTGCAGCCGATCCTGTGGCGCAAGCGCAACTGGGTGCGCGTGCGGCTGAACATCGCGGGGGCGGCGTCCGGCTCGCAGGGCAGCGGCGACCAGTCGTACACCGAGAACGTGCTGCTTCCGGTGGCCCCGTGGCCGGTCGCGCTCGCGATCGTCGGGCGCGTGCTGCCCGGCGTCGACATCATGTCGATCCCGCTGATCCCCGCGCCCGAACGCTCGCAGAAGCGCGCCTGGATCCAGTGGCGCCAGCTCGGCCTGGGCTGGAACGACGAGGTCTTCGTGTCCCGCGGCGGCCGCATCACCCAGCACTGGGAGGTCGTGCCGCACGCGCGCACGCAGTCGGTGCGTGTCACGCAGGGCCCCTGGCAGCGCTCGCTCGGGCTCGCCTCGCTGCACATCGACTCGACCCCGGGCGCGGTGAAGATCACGGCGCACCACCGTGATGCGGGAGAGGTACGCCGCATCGCCCAGGAGCAGGCCGATCGCGCTGCCGTGGCGCGCGCCGCAGACCGGTCGCTGCGCTGGGCCGCGCCCACCGATGCCGCCGCGCCGTCGGACGAGGAACCGCCGGCTCGGGACGAGGTCTCGAGCGGCACCACGGTCCTGCCCGCTGCCGACCCCGGCGACTGAGGATCAGTTCTCGACCGATCCGGCGAGCAGCCCCCTGACGAAGTAGCGCTGCAGCACGAAGAACAGGGTCAGGGGCACGACCAGCGCGACGAACGCACCCGCCGTCAGCAGGTGCTCCTGCTGGCCGTAGCCGCCCTTCAGGACGGCGAGGTAGGCCGTGACCGGAGCGACGTCCGGCGAACCGGTCGAGAACGTGATGGCCACGATGAGGTCGTTCCAGATCCAGAGGAACTCGAAGATCGCCAGCGAGGCGAGCATCGGCGTAGCCAGCGGCAGGACGAGGCGGCGGAAGATCTGCACGTGCGCGGCGCCGTCCACCCTCGCGGCGTCGAACAGCTCGCGCGGCAGCCGCGCGACGGTGCCGTAGAGCAGGAACACCATGAGCGGCAGCACGAGCATGAGGTGCGTGATCCAGAGCGGCACGTAGGTGCCGGCGAGGTACGACGTCCCTGTGGAGGGGTCCACGATCCGGGGCAGGATCGGGATGGGCCCGAGCGACCACCCCTGCCCGAAGAGCGCGGACAGCGGCACCAGCGCCATCTGCACCGGAACCACCTGCAGGGCGACGATGCCCGCCAGGACGAGGCGCGATCCTCGGAAGGGCAGCCACACCAGCGCGTAGGCCGCCATGCACGCGAGCACCAGGCCGATCACCACCACCGGCAGCGCGATCACGACGGAGTTGACCAGGTACGGCGTGATCCCGGTCGGCAGCGTCTCGCCGCCGGACAGCACCTCCTGGTAGTTCTCGGTGGTGAAGGTCCAGTCCTGGAACGCGACCCACCACCCGCTGTAGGCGGACTTCTCGCTCGGTCGCAGCGACGTCACCAGCAGGCCGAACGTCGGGATGGTCCACACCACGGTGAGCGCGACCACGGCCGCAGCCGCCCACGGGCTCGCCGCACGCCCAGGGCCGCGGGGCGACAGGCTGCGACGTCGGCTCACAGGCACACTCTGGAGCGTCCCCGCCCGCCGGACCGTGCATTCCCGAGTGTTCCCGGGCTGGGATCGCCCGACGGGCTCGAGGGAGGCCCCGCTCGGACGCGACGAGGCGATCAGGTCTCGCTGGCGTCGGACGCCGAGAGCGCCTCCTGCCAGACGCGGGACGCCTCGTCCTGACCGAGCTTGGCGACGGCGAGCCGCCACAGCTCGCGGAGCTCGGCACGGTCCGCCCGGGCGACCTCGGTGAGGAACCAGGCGTACGAGTGCTCGGGCGGCTGCCCGCCGTCGTCGGTCCACCGTGCGGTGTCGTCGCCCATGTCAGCCCCTGCCGTCGCTTCCACCGTACGTCGGCGCCGACGGACGGGCCAGGGAGCAGGGGGCCGATCGTAGAGCGGGCTCAGCCGTCGAGCGGCTGCCAGAGCTCGAACCGGTTGCCCTCGGGATCGACGGCGTACCCGAACCGGCCGTAGCTCTCGTCGATGACGTCGTCCTCGACCGTCGCGCCGGCCGCCCGCAGCTGGGCGAGCATCGCGTCGAGGTCGGTGACGCGGAAGTTGAGCATCGTCTGCTGCTCGCGCCGTCCGAAGTAGTCGGTGTCGGCCGGGAAGGGTGCGAAGACGGTCATGCCCGCCTCCTGCTCCCACGGTGCGCCGCCCACCCCGGCGATGCCGAGGTTGGCCTCGTACCAGGAAGTCAGGGCCTCCGGGTCCGCGGCGCGGAAGAAGTAGCCCCCGATGCCCGAGACGCGTTCCATGCCGCCGAATATCGCACGCCGGCACCGGATGCGGTCCCGGTTCACCGAACGTTCACCACTGACGCTGTGCGGTCGGCGAGCGCCGCACGGGTGTGGATCTGGTGACCGGGCGGCTGCCCCGAGCGCCCGGGTGCGGGTGCTGTGGACGACACGCCGTAGGTGCTGACCTGTGGATGGGAATCGCCGAAAGTCGTTGGGATTGTTGGGCTTCAGGGGTTGTATGTTTGTAGAACATGTGTACGATTAGATTCTTGAGCACCGCCACCCTCCCTCCCGTCGCCGACCTGGTCGGTGACGTTCGCGAGGTCCGTGCGGTGCTGGGTCGGATCGGTGCTGCGGTCGCTGCGGGGGAGCATCGCCGTGTCTCGGCAGTTCGGTGCGCCGGGCTGACCGCCGAGCTGCTGGGCGCGCTGTCGGTGGGGCAGGCCGCTGTGGCCGGGCTCGGCAAGCGGGCGGACGACTCCAAGGAGCTCCGCGCCCAGGGCTTCGCGTCGCTGCATGCCTACCTCCTGGCCGGCGTCGGCCTGTCCAAGGGTCATGCGTCGGCCGTGGTCGGCCAGGGTCGCGCCCTCGAGCGCTACCCCGACGTGCGAGCGGCCGTGCTCGCCGGCGAGATCTGCGTCGACGCCGCCCAGGCCGTCACCGAGGCGGTCGACCGCGCGGTCGCCGACGTCGAGAAGGCCGATCGCGCCGATGCTCGGGCGGCGGGCGAGGCGATCATGCTGCCGCTGGCCCGAACGCTTCCTGTCGCGGATGTGGTCGCGGCGGGGAAGAGGCTGCTCGACGCGCTCGACCCCGAGTCCGCTGCCCGCAAGGCCTTGGAGTCGTTCGAGAAGGCGCGGCTGCGGTGCGCGCAGGTCGGCGACCAGTACGTCATCCACGGCACCGTCCCCATCGAGACCGGGGTCGCATTCGTGACGATCCTCGAGCGGCTCGTCGACCAGCGCTACCGGTCCGGGTCGCTGCGGGAGGACGAGCAGCCCACCGGTGACGATGCCGAGGACACGCGCCGGCGCCGTCACGCCCGCGACCGGCTGTGGGCGGAGGCGTTCGACGAGCTCGTGCGTGGGCTGCTCGGCAACCCCGAGCTCGCGGGCCTCGGCACCCTGCACGGCGCATCGCCGCACGTCACGATCATCGCCGAGCAGGGCGCGCTCGACTCCGGCCTCGGCGGCGAGATCGTCGCTCCTTGCGCCGACGCCCCGATCCCTGTCCCCGCGCAGACCGTCGAGCGGATCCTGTGCAACGCTCGGGTCACCGAGATCGTCACCACCGGCTCGAGCCCGGACCTCTCGGGTGCGGCACTGCGGATCTCGCGCTTCCGGCGGGCGGACGACGAGACCCCGGACGGCTGCTGGATCGATCCCCGCGACGAACTGCCGCCGGTCCTCGGACTGGTCGACCTCGTGGGCATTGCAGAGCCGGCTGGCGACGGTCTGCCCAGCCCCCTCGCGCTGCTGACACGCCAGCACCACGTCTTCTGCCACGGTCGCGACTACCGCACGGCACCCCTGACCCTCCGCCGTGCGCTTGAGGCGCGCGACCGGCACTGCCGGTTCCCCGGATGCCGCGTCGACCCCAGCCGGTGCGAGGCCCACCACGTGCTCGAGTGGGAGCTCGGCGGCCCGACCTGCCTGTCGAACCTGGTGCTCCTCTGCCGGGCCCACCACATGCTCGTCCACGAGGGCGGCTGGCGGATCGTGATCGACGACCGGCACGACGCCGGGCACCCCGACTACTTCCGATTCGACCCGCCCGAGCGAGGTCGCGGATCCCGGTACGCAGCGACCACCGCCTTCGGCCGACCACCCGACCGATCCCAGCCCTGAGACCCCAGCGGGGGAGCTGCGTTCTCAGGGCGCCTGCACTGTGCCGCGCACGGCGCGGACCCTCAGCGCGATGCGCTGCCCCTCCACTCGAACCACCCAGCCGGGACGACGACGTCGTCATCCCGGCCACACGCATGTCCGAGCCTGCGCCCCCACAGCCGCCCAATATCCGGCTACTCGGCGTCGCCGCGGATGGACGATTCGGTAGTGGAATCTCGCCCTCTGCCCCGACTTTCCACTACCAAATCGCGCTCCGACGTGCCGATTGCGATCGGGTGGACGCGGTAGGCAGAAGCCGGTCAGACGTCGGTGCGGATCCACCAGAAGGCGCCGAGGCCGTTCGGGTCGATCAGCTCGGCGGTCTCCGACGACGCTGCCAGAGCGTCGAGGTACGCCGGGGGATCGCTGACCGAGAGCGCGTGGTCCGGCAGCGAGGCGTCGACCCCGAGCGAGAGCAGCGCCTCGCGCTGACGGACGACGGAGGCGCCGGCCCTGTGCGCGAGCGCGTCGACTGCGACGTGCGCTGTGAGGTTGCACGTGCCGTCGGGCACCGGCGCCACGACGTCGCCTGAGCGGTAGCCGGTGAGTGAGCCGTCCGACGGTCGCGTCTCGCGGGTGTGGCCGTAGTCGACGGCGAGGGCGATGCCGGCGTCGAGGCACGACACGACCTCCTGCCAGAGGTCGTCGCGCGGAAGGCCGATCTCGGCGCGGTCGCCCGGGGAGGCGAGCGGCCACCAGGCCGACAGCCAGGTGCGGGCGCGTGCGGCGTCGAGGCCGTGGGCCGCCCACGCGTCGTCGTCGGTGAGCGCAGGCCCGAGCGACTCGGCGCCGGACGCGTCCACGAGGACGAGTCGCGGGACGCCGGAGGAGTCCACCGAGACGATGTCGCACGGCACGTCGTCCAGCAGCTCGTGCGCCACGAGGAGGCCGCGCAGCCCACGGGGCACGGAATCGGGCGCCCAGCCCTCGATCCAGCGGATGCGCGGGTCGAGGCCGACCGGGCGGCGGCGTACGTCGACCGCGGTGATCCGCAGCCGCGACCCGACCGACGGCGGCAGAGCGGCCAGCACCGAGACGAGCAGCTCGCCGCGGCCGGTGCCGA
This sequence comes from Longivirga aurantiaca, assembly GCF_042660085.1. NCBI lineage: Bacteria > Bacillati > Actinomycetota > Actinomycetes > Sporichthyales > Sporichthyaceae > Longivirga > Longivirga aurantiaca. Next base: position 84,964 of record NZ_JBHSTI010000008.1, read on the forward strand.
CGTCGACGAGGTCGAGCGGGTCCGGGCGGCCGAGCCCGGCGTCGACCGCGAGCAGCAGCCGCGCGAGCGCAGCGCCGAGCGCCGGCCCCACGTGCGCGGAGGTGCGGAAGTGCGAGGCGGGTTGCTGCGGAGCGCGCCCGTCGGCCCCGGCGTAGAACGACGACGCCGCGCGCCGCCAGGCGAGCGACCACGGCACCGCGGCCGCGGTGTCGGGTGAGTCGGGCACGGTCGGCACACGTGCACGCTACCGGCGTCGTTAGGCTGACAGTGTTCGGCAGAAGCACGCCCACCCAGTCAGCGACCGGTACCCGAGAGGGACCGGAACGAGAGGCCGCTCGTGACCGACGCAGACCCCACGCACGACGCCGCACCGCCGCGACTCTCGGTCGGCGTCGTCGGCACCGGTCGTGCGGGCGCCGTGCTCGGTGCAGCGCTCGCCCGCGCGGGTCATCCCGTGGTCGCGGCGTACGCCGTCAGCGACACGAGCAGGCTGCGCGCCGAAGCCCTCCTGCCGGGAGTGCCGCTCGTGCCCGTGGTCGATGTGCTAGCCGCCGCTGACCTCGTGCTGCTCACCGTTCCGGACGACGTGCTGCCCGGGCTCGTGGCCGGCCTGGCCGAGACGTCGTCGTTCCACGCGGGCCAGTTCGTCGCGCACGCGAGCGGCCGCCACGGCTACGGCGTGCTCGACCCCGCGACGCGCCAGGGCACCCTCCCGCTCGCGCTGCACCCGGTGATGACGCTCACCGGCACGTCGCTCGATCTCGCGCGGCTCACGGGCTGCCCGTTCGGCGTGACGGCGCCCGACCAGCTGCGGCCGGTCGCTGAGGCGCTCGTCGTGGAGATGGGCGGCGACCCGGTGTGGGTCGAGGAGGGGAGTCGCGCGCTCTACCACGCGGCCCTCGCGCACGGCGCGAACCACCTCGTCACGCTGGTCGCGCAGACCCTCGACCTGCTGTCGTCCGCAGGTGTCGAGCACCCCGCCCGGCTCGTCGCGCCGCTGATGACTGCGGCGCTCGACAACGCGCTGCGGCAGGGTGATGCGGCGCTTACCGGGCCCGTCGCGCGTGGTGACGCCGGTACGGTCGCTGCGCACGTCCGTGCGATCGGCGAGGTGTCGCCGGAGGCGCGGACGGCGTACGTCGCGCTCGCGCGCGTCACGGCCGACCGCGCGCTCGCTGCTGGCACCCTGAAGGCCGCGAGCGCAGAGGCCCTGCTCGACGTGCTTGTCGGAACAGACGAGGAGAAGCGATGAGCGGCGAGACGCGGGTGGTGCAGTCGCGCACCTCGCTCCGGGCCGCGTACGCCGGCCTCCCGGCCGGCACCAAGCGCGTGCTCGTGCCGACGATGGGCGCGCTGCACGACGGGCACGCCGCGCTCATGCGCGCGGGTCGGGTGCTCGCTGGCCCCGGTGGCCACGTCACGGCGTCGATCTTCGTGAACCCCACGCAGTTCGGCGCGAACGAGGACCTCGCGAGGTACCCGCGATCGCTCGAGGCCGACGTCGACGTCTGCGCGGGCGAGGGCGTCGACCTCGTCTTCGCGCCGAACGTCGAGGGCATCTACCGCGGCGGCGACCCGCTCGTCACGGTCGACCCGGGCGCGATGGGCACGCTGCTCGAAGGAGCCGTGCGTCCCGGTCACTTCCGCGGAGTGCTCACGGTGGTGCAGAAGCTGCTGCACCTCACGAGCGCAGACGTGGTGCTGCTCGGCGAGAAGGACTACCAGCAGCTCGTGCTCGTGAAGCGCATGGTCTTCGACCTCGACCTGCCGGTGGAGGTCGTCGGCGTGCCGACCGTGCGGGCCGACGACGGGCTCGCGCTGTCGAGCCGCAACGCCTATCTCAGCGCCGACGAGCGCCACCTCGCACTCACCGTGCCGCATGCGCTCGACGTCGGGTCCGGCGTCGCACGGTCCGGCGGCACCGCGCGCGACGTCGTGTCGGCTGTGCAGTCGTTCCTCGACGAGCACGACGGCATCGTCACCGACTACGCCGTCGTCACCGACCCGATGCTAGGCGCGCCCCCCGAGCAGGGCGAGGCCCGGCTGCTGCTCGCCGTGCGCATCGGCACCACACGGTTGCTCGACAACATCCGCATCTCGATCGGCGGCCACGCGTGATCCGGCTCCCGCGGCGCCTCGCCGCGTCCGCGCCAGGATGGACGATCGAGGTCGACGTCGTGGTCGTCGGGTCCGGCGTCGCGGGCCTGACCACCGCGCTGCACGCGCGTGCCGCGGGCTACCGCGTGCTCATCGTGACCAAGGCCCAGGTGGACGAGGGCTCGACCCGGTGGGCGCAGGGCGGTATCGCCGCTGCGCTCTCGCCCGACGACTCGCCCGCCGAGCACGAGGTCGACACCCTCGTCGCCGGTGCGGGCCTCTGCGATCCCGGAGCCGTGCACGCGCTCGTGACCGAGGGGCCCGACGCCGTACGACGCCTCATCGCGCTCGGCGCGCGCTTCGACACCGACGAGAGCGGCGACATCGCCCTCACCCGCGAGGGCGGGCACCTGCGCGACCGCATCGCGCACGCGGGCGGCGACGCCACGGGCGCGGAGATCTCGCGTGCTCTCGTCGCTGCGGTGGCGGGCAGGGCCGGCATCCGCGTGATCGAGAACGCGCTCGCGCTCGACCTGCTCGTCGACGACCACGGTGCCGCCCAGGGCCTGACCCTGCACGTGATGGGCGAGGGACAGCACGACGGTGTCGGCGCCGTGCTCGCACCGGCCGTCGTCCTCGCGACCGGCGGGCTCGGCCAGGTCTTCAGCCTGTCGACCAACCCGGCCGTCGCGACCGGCGACGGCGTCGCGGTCGCCCTGCGCGCGGGTGCCGCGGTGGCCGACCTCGAGTTCGTGCAGTTCCACCCCACGGTCCTCTGGACCGGCACCGGTGCCGAGGGGCAGCAGCCACTCGTGAGCGAGGCCGTGCGCGGCGAGGGCGCGGTGCTGCGCGACGACGCCGGGGTCGCGTTCATGCAGGGGCAGCACCCGCTCGCCGACCTCGCCCCGCGCGACGTCGTGGCGAAGGCGATCATGCGCCGCATGCGCGAGACGGGCGCCAAGCACGTGTGGCTCGATGCCCGCGAGTTCGGCACCGAGATGTGGGAGAGGCGGTTCCCCACGATCCTCGCCTCGCTCCGCGAGATCGGCGTCGACCCGAGCAAGGAGCTCATCCCCGTCGCACCGGCGCAGCACTACGCGTCGGGCGGTGTGCGCACCGACGCCTACGGGCGCTCGTCGGTCCGCGGCCTGTACGCCGTGGGCGAGTGCGCCTGCACCGGCGTCCACGGCGCCAACCGGCTCGCGTCCAATTCGCTCCTCGAGGGGCTCGTCTTCGCATCGCGGATCGGCGACGTCCTCGCCGAGGGTCTGCCCGAGCGCCGCGACCCGGTCGCACCGAGCGCGGACGGCGTGCTCATGAGCGAGGCCGCCCGCCGCTCGATCCAGGTCGCGATGACCGAGGGCGTGGGCGTGCTGCGCTCGCGCGACTCGATGTCGACCACGCTCGGCGTCCTCGACGCCCTCGCGTCCAGCGTCACCGGCGACCCGCGCACCAAGGCGTGGGAGACCACCAACCTCCACGCTGTGGCCACCGTGCTCGCCGCGAACGCCAAGATGCGCAAGGAGACCCGCGGGTCGCACTGGCGCGAGGACTACCCCGACACTGACGACGCCAGCTGGCACGTGCGGCTCGTGTCGCGGCTCGACGACGACGGCGTGCTCGTGACCGTGCGCGAGGACGTGCCGCAGCCGGATGAGGGCGTGAAGGAGGAGCAGGCATGGGCCTGAGCAGCGGAGTGGTCGCGGCCCTCGAGGACGCCGGCCTCGACCCGGCCTACGTCGAGGCGCTCGTGCGCGCCACGGTGGCGGAGGACCTCGACGGCGGAGTCGACGTCACGTCGGCCGCGACGGTGCCGGCCGACCAGCGCTCGACCCTCGACCTGGTCGTGCGCGGCACCGGTGTCTCGGCGGGTGCGCCCGTCGCTGCGGCAGTCTTCGACGCGGTGTCCGACGGCGACGCCACGGTGTCGGTCGTGACGCCCGACGGCACGCGCGTGGGGCACGGCGACGTCCTCGTGACGGCACAGGGCCGCACCCGCGACTTGCTCACCGCGGAGCGCACCGCGCTCAACCTGCTCTGCCACCTGTCGGGCGTCGCGACGGCGACCGCGCTGTGGGCCGACGCGCTCGAGGGCACCGGCGCGAAGGTGCGCGACACCCGCAAGACCACGCCGGGGCTGCGCGTGCTCGAGAAGTACGCCGTGCGCTGCGGCGGCGGCGTCAACCACCGCATGTCCCTGTCCGACGCCGCGCTCGTCAAGGACAACCACGTCGTCGCGGCGGGCGGTGTGGCCGCTGCGTTCGAGGCCGTGCGCGCGATGTTCCCCGGCCTCGCCGTCGAGGTGGAGGTCGACTCCCTCGGCCAGCTCACCGAGGTGCTCGACGCCGGTGCCGACCTCGTGCTGCTCGACAACTTCAAGCCCGACCAGATGCGGCTCGCGGTCGGCATCGCCCGCGAGCACGCCCTCGCCCACGGCCACGAGCGCGCCCTGCTCGAGGCGTCCGGCGGCCTCACCCTCCCCGACGCCGCCGAGGTCGGTGCCACCGGCGTCGACTACATCGCGGTCGGGGCGCTCACCCACTCCGCTCCCGTGCTCGACGTCGGAGCCGACCTCAGACCCCTGTAGATCCCCGACGACGGCGTCCCACCCGCGCGGGGGGCGACCACGAACCAGGAGACCCGCATGCTGCTCGCGATCGACGTCGGCAACACCAACACCGTCCTCGGCCTGTTCGACGGCGAGGAGCTCGTGCGGTCGTACCGCGTCAAGACCGACGCCCGGTCGACCGCCGACGAGTACCGCCTCACGTTCCGCGGCCTGCTCGTCGACGATCCCGACGTCACCGGTGTCGCGCTCTGCTCCACCGTCCCCGCGGTGCTGCGCGAGATGCGCACGATGCTCGAGCGCTACTACGGCCACGTGCCGCACGTGATCGTCGAGCCCGGTGCGAAGACCGGGGTGCCCGTGCTCATGGACAACCCCAAGGAGGTCGGCGCCGACCGCATCGCGAACACCCTGGCGGCGCACCACCTCTACGGCGGCCCGTGCATCGTCGTCGACTTCGGCACCTCGACGAACTTCGACGTCGTCTCCGCCAAGGGGGAGTTCCTCGGCGGCGCGCTCGCACCAGGAGTCGAGATCTCGCTCGACGCGCTCGCGCAGCGCGCTGCCCAGCTGCGCAAGGTCGAGTTCGTCGCTCCGCGCTCGGTCATCGCCAAGAACACGGTCGAGGCGCTGCAGTCCGGCGCGCTCTACGGGTTCGCGGGCCAGGTCGACGGCATCGCGTCGCGCATCATCGCCGAGCTCGGCGGCTCGGTCACCGCGGTGATCGCCACCGGTGGTCTCGCGCCCGTCGTCATCCGGGAGTCGTCCACCGTCACCGTGCACCGCCCCGACCTCACGCTGCAGGGCCTGCGGCTCGTCTACGACAAGAACGTCTAGGGGCGCGTCCAGCGGTACGTCGCCGTCACGTACGGGAACTCGACCACGGCGCGGCCGCGCGTCTGCGGGTGCGTGGCCATGAGCTCGCGCACCGCGGCGTACAGGTCGTCGGCGTCCTCGCGCAGGTAGACGTAGGAGTACGTCGAGACCAGGCCGACCACCTGGTCGGGGGTCATGAGCACGGTGTGCGGGATGTCGGCGCGCACGACTCCGGGGTGCACGGCGTCGATCGCCTCGAACGCCTCCGTGCGGTTGGAGCGGAACGAGTCGCCGCCGTCGACGATGTCCGACAGCGCATCCATCCACGGCACGCGGGTGTCGCGGGTGTTCCAGACCAGCACGACGACGCCGCCTGGGCGCAGCACGCGCGTGAACTCCGCGGCAGCGGCCGGCGCGTCGAACCAGTGCCAGGCCTGGGCCGCGGTGACGGCGTCCAACGACGCATCCGGTAGCGGGAGGGACTCGGCCGGCGCCTGGGCGCGCAGCACGCCGGGCAGGGCCGCGCCGAGCTGCTCGAGCATCCCGGCGTCGGGCTCGTAGGCGCGGACGTCGAGCCCGAGATCGACCAGCGAACGGGTGAGCAGGCCGGTGCCCGCGCCGACGTCGGCGACGTCGCGGACCGTGCGCGTGGCGCCGTGCAGGCCCCAGACGAGGGCGTACGCCGGGTAGCCCGGGCGCAGGGCGTCGTACCGGTCGGCCGAGGCCCCGAAGGAGAGGCGGCGGTCGGCGTAGCTGGGCTCGGTCACGCCGCGACGTTATCCCTGCGAAGCGCGCTTCGGGGCCCCGATAACCTTGCGCGCATGACTGACCAGCCCGCCGTGCCCGTCGATGCCGAGGACGACCTCCCCGAGCAGATCCGGGTCCGCCGGGACAAGCGCCAGCGCCTCCTCGACTCCGGCCAGGACGCCTACCCCGTCTCGGTGCCGCGCACGCACTCCATCGCCGACGTCCGAGCGGCCCACCCCGGTCTCGAGCCCGACACCGCCACCGGCGAGATCGTCTCGGTCGCCGGTCGCGTGATCTTCGTGCGCAACACCGGCAAGCTCTGCTTCGCCACCCTGCGCGCCGGCGGCGGCGCCGAGATCCAGGCGATGCTCTCGCTCGACAAGGTGGGCGAGGACCGCCTCGCGGCGTGGAAGTCCGACGTCGACCTCGGTGACCACGTCAGCGTGACCGGCGAGGTCATCACATCGCGCCGCGGCGAGCTCTCGATCCTGGCCGACTCGTGGCTGCTCGCGGCGAAGACGCTGCGTCCGCTCCCGGTCGAGCACAAGCCGCTCGCGGAGGAGACCCGTGTGCGGCAGCGGTACGTCGACCTCGTCGTCCGCCCTCAGGCCCGCGAGGTCGCGCGCCTGCGCATCGCGGTGGTCGCCTCGCTGCGCGAGAGCTTCGCGCGCCGTGGCTTCCTCGAGGTCGAGACGCCGATGCTGCAGACGCTGCACGGTGGCGCCACCGCCCGGCCGTTCGTCACGCACTCCAACGCCTTCGACATGGACCTCTACCTGCGCATCGCGCCCGAGCTGTTCCTCAAGCGCTGCATCGTCGGCGGCATGGAGCGCGTGTTCGAGATCAACCGGAACTTCCGCAACGAGGGCGCCGACGCCACGCACTCGCCGGAGTTCGCGATGCTCGAGTACTACGAGGAGTACGCCGACTACCGCACCAACGCAGCGATGACGCGCGAGCTGATCCAGGAGGCCACGCTCTCGACGTACGGCTCCTTGCAGTTCACCCGCTACGACGGCCAGGAGCGCGACTTCTCCGGCGAGTGGGACGAGGTCTACGTCTACCCGTCGGTGTCCGAGGCGGTCGGTCGCGAGATCACGCCGTCCACCCCGGTGGAGGAGCTGCGCGAGCTCTGCGAGGCCGTGGGCATCAAGCCCGAGAAGACCTGGGTCGCCGGCAAGTACGTCGAGGAGCTGCTCGAGCACCACGTCGTCGAGCACCTCACGCGCCCGACGTTCGTCTACGACTACCCCGAGGACACCTCGCCGCTCGTGCGCAGCCATCGCACGCAGCCCGGCGTCGTGGAGAAGTGGGACCTCTACATCGACGGCAACGAGCAGGGCACGGGCTACTCCGAGCTCGTCGACCCGGTGCTGCAGCGCGAGCGGCTCGTGGCGCAGTCGCTCCTCAAGGCCGGCGGCGACGTCGAGGCGATGCAGGTCGACGAGGACTTCCTCCGCGCGCTCGAGTTCGGCATGCCGCCCTCGGGAGGTGTCGGTGTCGGCATCGACCGCCTGCTCATGAACCTCACCGGCCTCAACATCCGCGAGACGATCCTCTTCCCGCTCGTGAAGCCCGAATGAGCCCGGCGTCCCGCGTCGTCGTACGGGCCGCGCGCACGGCCGACGTGCGCGCCATCCGCGCCCTCGTCGACACCTATGCGCCCGACCGGCGTCTGCTCTCCAAGGCCACCGTCGCGCTCTACGAGGACATCACGGAGTTCCTCGTCGCCGACCTCGACGGCGAGGTCGTCGGGTGCGGTGCGGTGCACGTGTTCTGGGAAGACCTCGCCGAGGTCCGCACGGTGGCCGTGGACCCGGCGTTCGTCGGCACCGGGATCGGCAGCGTGCTGCTCACCGCGCTCGTCGGCCGCGCGCGCGAGCTCGGCGTCGCGAAGGTGTTCTGCCTGACCTTCGAGACCGAGTTCTTCGGCCGGCACGGGTTCGTGGAGATCGAGGGGACGCCGGTCGACCACGACGTCTTCGAGCAGCTCCTGCGCTCGTACGACGAGGGCGTGGCCGAGTTCCTCGACCTCGAGCGCGTGAAGCCCAACACCCTGGGCAACCACCGCATGCTGCTCGTCCTGTAGCCGCCGCGCCCCGCCACGGCGAGGGTCGGGTGCCGGATCCCGGGCTCTGCCCCGGAATCCACCGTCCGACGTGGGATGCGGCAGCGGTCAGGCTGCGCGGGAGACGAGCACGGCCTCGATGTCGGCGCGCATCGACAACGGGTCGGTCTTCGGTGCGTAGCGCGTCACCGTGGTGCCGTCGGGCGCGACGAGGAACTTGGTGAAGTTCCACTTGATCGTCGAGGACATCAGGCCGCCGCCGCGCTTCTTCAGGAAGCCGAACACGGGGTGGGTGCCGCGGCCGTTCACATCGACCTTGGTCGACAGCGGGAACGTGACGCCGTAGTTGATGGTGCAGAACTGCTCGATGGCGGCGTCGTCGCCGGGCTCCTGGTGCGCGAACTGGTCGCAGGGGAAGCCCAGCACGACGAGCCCGCGGTCGGCGTACTCCTCGTACAGCGCCTGCAGCGCCTCGTACTGCGGCGTGAGGCCGCACTTGCTGGCCGTGTTGACCACGAGCACCGGGCGCCCGGCGTACTGCGCCAGCGGCACCTCCTGCCCGGCCGGGCTGGTGTAGCTGAGGTCGAACAGGGTCGCGTCGCTGGTCATGGCTCCATTGTCCCCCGGTTACGGGACCCGGCGAACCGAGCGGGCCACGAGCGCTGCGCCTCACCCACCGAAGTGCCCGAAGACCCTTGTGATCTCTGGCACTTCGGTGGGTGAGACGCGTCAGCCGGTGTTGCGCAGGCCGGTGGCGATGCCGTTGACCGTCAGCAGCAGTGCACGGCGCAGGGTGGGCTCGACGTCGGAGTGCTCGCCGCCTGCCGTCGTCGCGCGGGCACCGCGGACGCGGGCGAGCAGCTGCACCTGCAGGAGCTGCAGGGGCAGCAGGTACCGGTCGCGGGTGGCGAGGGTCGAGGCGAGCATCGGCTGCGCACCGAGCAGCTCGGTCTCACCGGTCAGGGCGAGCACCTCCTGCAGGGTCAGCGCGTGCTCGGCCTCGATCGCGGCGAACACGTGCTGCAGCTCGGCTGGCACCAGGGCGTCGACGTACTCGCGGGCCACCCGCAGATCGGTCTTGGCGAGGGTCATCTCGACGTTGGAGATGAAGTTGCGGAAGAAGTGCCAGCTGGAGTGCATCTCGTGCAGCGCGTCGCCGAGGCCCGCCTCGCGGGCGGCCCGCAGGCCTGACCCGACACCGAACCAGCCGGGCACGATCTGCCGCGACTGGGTCCAGCCGAACACCCACGGGATCGCGCGCAGCGACTCGATGCCGGCGCCCTCCGTCGCGCGTCGGGCGGGGCGCGAGCCCAGGTGCATGTCGGCGAGCTCCTCGACGGGGGTGGAGGTCGCGAAGTAGTGCGGCAGGTCGGGGTCGTCGACGAGCGAGCGGTAAGCCTTCTGCGCCTCGGTCGACACGAGGTCCATGGCCGGGTCCCAGTGCGCGAGGTTCGTCGCGTTCGCCCGCGGCTGCTGGTGCAGCACGGTGGCCTCGACCACCGCGGCGAGCAGCAGCTCGAGGTTCTCGCGCGCGAGCCCGGGCAGCAGGTACTTGTCGGAGATGACCTCGCCCTGCTCGGTCAGCTTGATCTCGCCGTCGAGGACGCCCCACGGCTGCGACAGCACGGCCTCGTACGTCGGCCCGCCGCCGCGCCCCACGGTGCCGCCGCGGCCGTGGAACAGCCGCAGCCGCACGCCGTGCGCCCGCGCCACATCGCGGAGCCGGCGCTGCGCGAGGTGGATCTCCCACTGCGAGGTCGTGATGCCGGCGTCCTTGTTGGAGTCGGAGTAGCCGAGCATGACCTCCTGCACGTCGCCGCGCAGCGCCACGATCTCCCGGTACGACGGGTCGGACAGCAGACCGTCGAGCAGGTCGCCCGCCCGGCGCAGCTCGTCGACGGTCTCGAGCAGCGGGGAGAACCCGACCCGTGCGACGCCGCCGGCGATGTCGACCAGCCCCGCCTCGCGCGCGAGCACCACGGCCGCAAGGACGTCGTCGACGCCTTTGGTCATCGAGACGATGTAGGTCTCGCACACCTCGGGGCCGTACTTGTCGAGCGCCTCGCGGATCGCCACGAACGCGCTGTAGGTGCGCAGGTCGTCGCCCTCGAGCGGCGGGGGCGTGGGCGCGAGGGGCCGGCGCGAGGCCAGCTCGGCCGACAGCAGCCGCAGCCGGTGCTCGCGCGGCAGGTCCTCGTAGCGCCAGCCCTGCTCGCCGAGGCGGTCGACGAGCTTCGCGACGGCGCTGTGGTGCATCGACGCATGCTCGCGGACGTCGAGCGTGACGAGCGACAGGCCGAACGCGGCCACGGAGCGGATCGCGCGCGCGACCACGCCCCGGGCAGCCAGCTCGCCGCGGTTCGCCTCGAGCGAGGTCTGCACGAGCATGAGGTCGTCGAGCAGATCGCGCGTGGAGAGGTAGTCGCGCCCCGCGCGGTGCGGCGTGCCACCGGTGATGCGCGCGCGGGTGTTGACCAGCTTGGCGCGCACGCACGTGAGCTTGAGCCGGTAGGGCTCCTCGGCGTTCAGCCGGCGGTAGCGCGGGTCGAGCTCGGTGAGCGTCGCGAGGTCGGCGTCGAGCGAGGCGCGCAGCTCGGGCGTCACCTCGTTGAGCCGCTCGGACACCGAGAGGTCCTCGAGCAGCTTGTCGATGACGGGGAGCAGGTCGCGGATCGCGTGGTCGCGGACGAGGTCGACCACGCGCAGCGTGACGTCGGGCGTGACGAACGGGTTGCCGTCGCGGTCGCCGCCGATCCACGATCCGAACGACAGCGGCCGGGCGTCGGACGGGAGCTTGACGCCGACGGTCGACAGCGCGTGCGCGAGGTCGTCGAGCACCTCCGACACCGGCCCGCTCGCGAGGTCGTCGAGGTAGTAGAGCGCGTTGCGCGCCTCGTCGAGCACCTCGGGGCGGTCGAGGCGCAGCTCGTCGGTCTGCCAGAGCAGGTCGACGAGCTCGGCGGCACGCGCCGAGACCCGGGCGTCGTCGAGGCCGATGCCGTCGGCCTCGGCGCGGTCGAGCAGGTCGGCGATGGCGCGCAGCTTCAGGAGCACCGAGCGGCGGGCCGCCTCGGTCGGGTGCGCGGTGAAGACCGGGCGGGCCGACAGACGGGCGACCCCCGCGGCCACCGACTCGGGCGTCACCTCGCCGGCGGAGATCGCGGCCGAGATGCGGGTGGCTGCGCGCGAGAGCGGGTCGCCCGCCACACGGCGCGCGTCGCGCTGCTCGCGGGCGCGGTGCACCTGCTCGGTCACGTTGGCGAGGTGGAAGTACGTGGAGAACGCCCGCGCCAGCCGGGTCGCGGTCTCCACGTCGAGGCCAGCGAGCAGGTCGGAGGTCTCGCCGAGGTCGGCGCGGGCGGTCCGGCGGATCTGCTCGACGAGCCCGAGCAGCGACGCCGACTCCTGCCGCACGAGGGTCGCGCCGAGCAGCTCGCCGAGCACCCGGATGTCGCGGCGCAGGGCGGCGGTGTCCTCGGAGACGCCGAGGGAGGACTCGAGAGCGAGATGCAGGTCGCCGGTCATGAGCGTCCGTCCGCTTAAGGGTGAAAGGGACGGCGCGGCGTCGCTGACGCACCGGGGGGAAGCCTACCGGGGTCCCGGCTGCCCGCCTGCCGCCCGTCCGGGCGCGGCAGGGCTCCGCCCATTTCCCGAGCTCGTGTTTCGACTTTCCACCGGTAATCCCCATCCTGTGGATATCCCGTCCGAGTGAATTCGCCTCCTGAATTTCATCCCCGGGCTTTCCTGTGCTTTCCTTTTCCCGCTCCGGGGAATCCCGGACAAACACCGGAATATGCGACAGGAATGGTGCGCCATGGCTCAGAAGGTCCAAGTCGTGCTCGTGGACGACCTCGACGGCGGCACCGCCGACGAGACGGTCACCTTCTCCCTGGACGGCGTCTCCTACGAGATCGACCTGACCCACGACAACGCCGCCCGCCTGCGCGACCTCCTCGCGCCGTACGTCGGCCACGGCCGGCGTATCGGCGGCGGACGCCGCTCGGGCTCCACCGGCGGCCGGACCACCGGCAAGAGCACCGGCGGGGTCGACCCCGCGCAGGTGCGCGCCTGGGCCAAGAGCGAGGGCATCGCCGTGAACGAGCGCGGTCGCATCAGCGCCGACCTGCTGGCCAAGTTCCAGGCCGCGCAGTCCTGACGGCGGCCGCATGACCGTCCTGGCCCGTCGTGACGACGGGCTCGTCATCGACGACGACCCCGACCGTGTCGACCTCGACGCCACGTACGCGATGGTCGTGGGCGAGGGCTACTGGGCCAACGCGCGAACGCCCGGCACCGTGGCCGCCTCGGTGCGGGGCTCGTGGGTGTTCGGCGTGTACGACGGCGCCGCCCAGGTCGGCTTCGCCCGGGCCGTCACCGACCGCGCGACCTTCGCGTGGATCTGCGACGTGATCGTGACCGAGGACTACCGCGCCCGGGGGATCGGCTCGTGGCTGGTCGCGACCGTGTTCGACGCCGTCGAGGCCACCGGCGTGCAGCGCCAGCTGCTCGCGACCCTGGACGCGCACGAGGTCTACGCCCGCGAAGGGTTCACACCCCTGGCGAAGCCGGAGACCTGGATGGAGCGCGACCGGCGCCCACCGGCCTGAGCGTCAGCCGACCGGGACCGGCGACTTCACCTTCGGGCCGAGGAGGAACGCCCCGGCGTAGAGCAGCGCGGCGAGCCCGAGCAGCGCCGGGTAGCCGACGACGAGCGCGAGGTACTCCAGGCACCCGCCGACCATCGCGCCGAGCAGGTTGGCCGCGAACGCCCCGGTGGCGTCCTCGGTGGTGTCGAAGCGCGTCGCGAACACGATGTTGGATGCGAAGACGGGGCCGAAGGCGATGGCGACGGCCACGACCACGCGCAGCCCCATCGGCAGGCTCAGCAGCCAGGACGTGGGCACGAGCCAGGCGATGAGCAGCGTGGCCCCGAGGAACCCGAACGCCACCGGTCTCGACGGGCGCTTCTTCATCCGCCGGGTCACCTCCACGGCGAGCAGCACCACGATGAGCACACCGGCGAACACGATCGCGTTGACCACCCAGGTGGTGCCGAACAGCAGCGCCGACCACGTCACCGCCCGCGTCTCGAGCAGGAGGAACGCGGCGCCGAGGCACGCGAGGTCGGCGTACGGCGCCATCCGGCGCAGCGGCCCCCCGATCACGCGCACGGCGATGAGCGAGACCAGCAGCACCATGACGATCACGAGCAGGAACGTGCCCGGGATCGAGGCGTCCTTCAGGTAGAGGAAGGGGCGCTCGTCGTGCACCGGCGGCGGGCCGGACAGGTCGGTGACGACGGACGCGTCGACGGCGGGGTCGCCGCAGCGCTGGTCGGCCTCGGTGAGGCCGGCGACGATGACGGCACTGCGCGCGCGGAAGGCATCGACGCACGGGGCGTGCCCGAACGCGGCCTCGGCGGTGTTCGCGAGCCGGCCGATCAGCCAGTTCTCGCGGTAGTAGTTGTACATCGCGAACGCGCCGCCGGGCTTGAGCACCGCCTTCACGTCCTCGAGCGCCTCCTGGGTGAACAGGTAGCTCTCGAGCCGCAGCTGGTTGGACCCGGCCACCAGCGTGAGCGAGTCGGGCAGCGCGAAGATCACGAGGTCGTACTTCTTGTCCGTCGTGTGCAGGAAGGCGCGGCCGTCGCCGATGTACGGCGTGACCCGCGGGTCGTCGTACGGCTTCTGCGGGTGCAGCTCGACACCGAGCTGCTTGATGCGGGGGTCGATCTCGACGGCGTCCACGCTGGTGGCGCCCTGGCGCAGAGCGAGCGCGACGTCCGACCCGTTGCCGGCCCCGACGACGAGCACGTCGCCCACTGGGCCCTCGGTGATCCGCTCGTACGGCTGGGCGTAGAAGGGCTCCGCCTCGAGCCGGAAGTCGAGGTCGACGATCGCCTGGTGCGGAACGCCGTTGGCGATGACGGCGTACGCCGGGGTCTGCGTGCCGGCCTGGTCGGTGGCGACCTGGTCGATCACCTGGATCTTGTAGTACGGCGACCAGATGTCTCCCTCGCGCAGCACGCCGACCGACATCGAGTAGACGACCACGCCCAGCGCGACCACGGCGATGCCCTGGGTGGTGAGCCGGCTCCCGCCGACCAGCGCCAGCACGAGGGCCGCGATGACGATCGACCAGACCACCGGTCCGGCGCCGACGTACGACAGGACGGCGAAGCTCACCGTGCCCGCGAGGCTGCCGAGGAGGTCGAAGCGGTAGGCGTCGAGGCGGGGGAGCTCGAAGAAGCACTCGGCGACCATGATCGCCGGGCCCATGAGCACCGCGGCGACGGCCACGAAGACCAGCGTGAGGGTGACGACCGGCGGCCATGCGCCCTCGGTGCTCACCGCGGTGAAGTAGATGAGGTCCGAGCCCGTCTGGTCGACCCCGCCGGGGATGAACGGCACCGCGAGCAGCAGCACGGCGAGGGCGGGGGCGAACCATGCCCCGCGGCGGCGGTCCGGCTTGGCCACGAGGAACCCGAGGCCGATGCCGAGGAACGACCCCAGCAGGACGATGTTGGAGAAGTACGACAGGTGCAGGAGGTTGGCGCCCAGCCAGCGGATGAGCATCAGCTCGGTGAAGAGCATGAGCGCGCTGGCGAGGAAGAGCCGAAGCCTGACCGACATGCGGCGCATCCTCTCGGACCCGGACCCCTCGGGGTGGGAGGTCGCCGAGACCGGCCCCTCCGCGCCGCCCAGGCCTGCCGGCCGGGTGCCCGAGGCAGGCCCCGGCCTGGTCGGTGGTGACGACCGGTCGGGCCCCCGTCCGAGCCCCGCGAGGGACCGTCCGGGGGCCCGGTTCACCGAGGGCGTAACGGCCGGAGGAACGTCCTGTGCGCCAGGAGGGTTCTGCGGAGGTGAGCCCTGGGGATACCCGGGCTAGGCTTGCGAGAACGGCCGTGACGCGGCCGCTCGTGGTGAGGAGTGCAGATGTTCGAGAGGTTCACCGACCGGGCTCGCCGGGTCGTCGTCCTGGCCCAGGAAGAGGCCCGGATGCTCAACCACAACTACATCGGCACGGAGCACATCCTGCTCGGCCTCATCCACGAGGGCGAAGGGGTGGCTGCCAAGGCGCTCGAGTCCCTCGGGATCTCGCTCGAGGCCGTGCGCCAGCAGGTCGAGGAGATCATCGGCCAGGGCCAGCAGGCCCCGTCCGGCCACATCCCCTTCACCCCGCGCGCCAAGAAGGTGCTCGAGCTGTCCCTGCGCGAGGCGCTGCAGCTCGGCCACAACTACATCGGCACCGAGCACATCCTGCTCGGCCTCATCCGTGAGGGCGAGGGTGTCGCCGCCCAGGTGCTCGTGAAGCTCGGCGCCGACCTCAACCGTGTCCGCCAGCAGGTCATCCAGCTGCTGTCGGGCTACCAGGGCAAGGAGCCCCAGCAGGCCGCCGGCCCGCAGGAGGGCACGCCCTCGACCTCTCTCGTCCTCGACCAGTTCGGCCGCAACCTCACCCAGGCGGCCCGCGAGGGAAAGCTCGACCCGGTCATCGGGCGCGAGAAGGAGATCGAGCGGGTCATGCAGGTGCTGTCCCGCCGCACCAAGAACAACCCCGTGCTCATCGGTGAGCCCGGCGTCGGCAAGACCGCGGTCGTCGAGGGCCTGTCCCAGATGATCGTCAAGGGCGAGGTGCCCGAGACGCTCAAGGACAAGCAGCTCTACACGCTCGACCTCGGTGCCCTCGTCGCCGGCAGCCGCTACCGCGGTGACTTCGAGGAGCGCCTCAAGAAGGTGCTCAAGGAGATCCGCACGCGCGGCGACATCATCCTGTTCATCGACGAGATGCACACGCTCGTCGGCGCGGGTGCGGCCGAGGGCGCGATCGACGCGGCCTCGATCCTCAAGCCGATGCTCGCCCGCGGCGAGCTCCAGACCATCGGTGCCACCACCCTCGACGAGTACCGCAAGTACGTCGAGAAGGACGCCGCGCTCGAGCGCCGGTTCCAGCCGATCCAGGTGCAGGAGCCGACGCTGGCCCACACCATCGAGATCCTCAAGGGCCTGCGCGACCGCTACGAGTCGCACCACCGCGTCTCGATCACCGACGCCGCGCTCGTCGCGGCCGCCACCCTGGCCGACCGCTACATCAGCGACCGGTTCCTCCCGGACAAGGCGATCGACCTCATCGACGAGGCGGGCTCGCGCCTGCGCATCCGTCGGATGACGGCGCCGCCGGACCTCCGCGAGTTCGACGAGCGCATCGCCGACGTCCGCCGCGAGAAGGAGAGCGCGATCGACGCGCAGGACTTCGAGAAGGCTGCCTCGCTCCGCGACAAGGAGAAGCAGCTGCTCGGCGAGAAGGCCACGCGCGAGCGCGAGTGGAAGGCCGGCGACATGGACGTCGTGGCCGAGGTCGACGAGGACCTCGTCGCCGAGGTCCTGGCCGCGTCCACCGGCATCCCGGTCTTCAAGCTGACCGAGGAGGAGAGCCAGCGCCTCATCCGCATGGAGGACGAGCTCCACAAGCGCGTGATCGGCCAGGAGCAGGCGATCAAGTCGCTGTCCCAGGCGATCCGCCGTACGCGCGCCGGCCTCAAGGACCCGAAGCGTCCCGGCGGCTCGTTCATCTTCGCCGGGCCCTCGGGCGTCGGTAAGACCGAGCTGTCCAAGACCCTGGCGGAGTTCCTGTTCGGCGACGAGGACTCGCTGATCTCGCTCGACATGAGCGAGTTCTCCGAGAAGCACACGGTCTCGCGCCTGTTCGGCTCGCCGCCCGGGTACGTCGGCTACGAGGAGGGCGGCCAGCTCACCGAGAAGGTGCGCCGCAAGCCGTTCTCGGTCGTGCTCTTCGACGAGGTCGAGAAGGCGCACCCGGACATCTTCAACTCGCTGCTGCAGATCCTGGAGGACGGTCGCCTGACCGACTCGCAGGGCCGGGTCGTCGACTTCAAGAACACCGTCATCATCATGACGACCAACCTCGGCACGAGGGACATCTCCAAGGGCCAGGGCCTCGGCTTCTCCAACGCCGACGACACCAAGTCGTCGTACGAGCGGATGAAGCAGAAGGTCAACGACGAGCTCAAGCAGCACTTCCGGCCCGAGTTCCTCAACCGCGTCGACGACATCGTCGTGTTCCACCAGCTCACCCAGGACGAGATCGTCACGATCGTCGACCTCATGGTGGCCAAGCTCGACCAGCGTCTGCGCGACAAGGACATGGGGATCGAGCTGACCCGTGCGGCCAAGGACCTCCTTGCCGAGCGGGGCTACGACCCCGTCCTCGGTGCGCGTCCGCTGCGCCGCACGATCCAGCGCGAGATCGAGGACGCGCTCTCGGAGAAGATCCTCTTCGGCGAGCTGCGTCCGGGCTCGATCGTGGTGGTCGACGTCGAGGGCGAGGGCGCCGAGCGGCAGTTCAACTTCCGCGGCGAGCTCAAGACCGAGGTGCCGACCATCGACGACATCGTCGAGGCCGTCGGAGCCGGCGGGCCCGAGGAGCCCCCGGCCGCCCCGGCCTCCGGCGACGTCCCCGCCTAGCACCACCGCACGCACCACCGCCGAGGGCGGCACCCACCCGGGTGCCGCCCTCGGTCGTGTGCGATGAAGCGTGTGCGATGAAGGCGACCTTCATCCAATAGAGCCGAACAACTCCTCCCATCACCGGTGTGGCACTGCACGCCGTGGCGCAGAACGACGGAAGCCGGCGCCGGGTCCTGCCCGTCGCCGCACCTCGTCCAGGCGCCCGACGCGGCGATGCAGCGGCACGGGCCACGCCGGGCACGGAATCGGCGAGACTGGCCGGGGATCCCGGTGGGCGGCGTACGGCGAGGAGGCGGCGGTGGGGGCGTACGTCGACGGCCTGCTCACCCCCGCGCGGGTGCGCGTCGCGGCATGGGTCGTGGTCGGGCTGTGCGTCGTGGCCGCGGTGCTCAACGTCGTGCTCGGCGACCTGCCCGGGACGGCGATCGGTACGACGTTCCTGCCCGACTGGTTCGCGCACTGGACCGGCGGCCGCATGCTGCTCGACGGTCGCGCGTCCGAGCTCTACGACCCGGCCGCGCAGCAGGCGTTGCAGGACTCGGTGACAGGTGGACTACCGGTCCTCGCGTGGTTCGTCGCGCCGCCCGTCGCGGCGCTGGTGTACGCGCCGTTCGCCGCGCTCCCGTACGTCGCCAGCGGTGTCGTCTGGGCCGCGGTCACCATCGCGCTCCTCGTCGCCAGCGCCGCGCTCCTGCGCCCGCTGCTGCCGACGTACACGGACCGGCAGTGGCGGCTCGCACTGCTCTGCGTGGCGGCGAGCCAGCCGGTGCTCGAGCTCGTCTGCGGCGGCCAGGACTCAGCGCTCCTGCTCCTGGTCTGGGTCGCCGGCCTCCGGCTGCTGCACGCGCACCGCGACCTCGCCGCCGGCGCCGTGCTCGCGCTGGGCCTGGTGAAGCCCCAGCTGTTCGTGCTCGTCCCGCTCGTGCTGCTCGTGCAGCGGCGCTGGTCGGCGCTCGGCGCCTGGGTCGCCGCCACCCTCGCGCTGGTCGGCGCGTCCCTGGCCGTCGACGGCATCGACGGCAACCGCGCGTGGGTCGAGGCGCTCACCTCCGACCGCTACCACGAGGTCGTGCAGCTGGGCCAGAGCTGGATGATGCACGGCATCCCGTCGGCGCTGGTGTCGCTGCTGCCGTCGTCGTACGCCGGTGCCGCGCAGCTGGTCGGCCTCGCCCTCGGCGCGGTGCTCGTGGTGGCGCTGCTCCTCGTCGTACGCCGCACCCCGGAGGCGACGGTCTCCGCGACGTGGGCGCTCGTCGCGCTCACGACCGTGCTCCTGACGCCGCACATCCTCAGCTACGACCTCGTGCTGCTGATCCCCGCCGTCCTGCACCTCGCGCGCGGCGGTGGCACCCGCACGACCCGGCTCTCGCTGCTGGCGCTCTTCCTCCTCACCTGGACGGCGTGGCCGAGGCACGAGCTCGCCGCGCTCTCGCCCTGGCTCGGCTGGATCGGCGTCTCCTGGGCGGTCGTGCCGCTCCTCGTCCTCTGGCGCGAGGCGTACCGCGACCTCGCCGCTGCGAGCACCGACGCGGACGCCACCACGGAGTCGGCGCGAGCCGCCTGACCGAGCAGTCCGAACGGCCCCATGCCGACGCGGTCGGCTCGGCCCTTCCTCCGGACGTGTTTCTCTGCCCACGGCCGGACGCAGAGCGGGGACCGCCCAGCGGGCCAGCGGGCCAGCGGGCTATCGGGCAAGCGGGCGAGCAGGGCGAGCGGGATCAGCGGCAGGGGGCGGTGAGGATCGTGCGGTGGGGGTCGGCCTCGGGGCCGTCGAGGTAGGTCTCCCACGGGTCGCCCGCGCGCTCGAGGGCGTGCTCGGCGAAGAACGCCTCGACCGCGGCGTACGCCTCGCCGAGCTCCTGCCACCGGCCGACGTGCACGGCCACGACGGCGTCGCCGCCCGGCAGCTCCACCCGCTCGACCGGGCCCGAGCCCTCGAAGCCCGGCGGGCACGGGAAGCCGGCCTCGAGCGCGAAGACCTGCGCGGCGCCCGAGGCGTCCATCGCGCCCAGGGCGTAGCGGATGACCGGCGCGCCGACGGGGCCGAGGCCCTGGGCACCCAGCGCCGCCACGACGTCGCCGTACGCCGCCCCCACGAACGCACCGATCTCCTCGGGGCGCGCGGTGCCGCGCACCGCCGCCGCGGGCTGGGGCTGGAGGCGCTCGACGCCGATGCTCTCGATCACGCGTCGATCGTTCCACCGACGCCCGGCAGGCGGTAGCGGCCGTTGGCCAGCGGCTCGGCGAGGCCGTCCGCCACCAGGCCGTCCAGGGCTCGCTCGCGCTGGACGGCGTCGTCCCAGACGGCGTCGAGCGCAGGCTTCGGCACGGGCGCGTGCGCCTCGCGCAGCACGGCCATCAGCCGTCCGCGCACCTGGCGGTCGGTGCCCGCGAACTTCTGCACGGGCCGCTCCGGGCCGTCGTACGCCGGCTTCCCGAGCGCGACCCAGGTGCAGGTGGCCGACACGGGGCAGGCCCCGCAGGAGGGCGACGCCGCGGTGCAGACGAGCGCGCCGAGCTCCATCACGGCCACCGACCAGAGCGCCGCCTCGCGGTCGAGGTCGGGCAGCACGGATGCGGCGAGGGCCCGCTCGGCGGCGTTGATCGTGGGCCGGGGGTGCTCGCTGCCCGTGAGGAGCCGGGCGAGGACGCGGCGCACGTTGGTGTCGAGCACGACCGCGCGCCGACCGAACGCGAACGACTCGAGGGCGGCGGACGTGTAGTCGCCGACGCCGGGCAGCGAGCGCAGCTGCTCGGGCTCGTGGGGCACCTCGCCGCCGAAGCGCAGCACGCAGGCCTGGGCGGCCTCGTGCAGCCGGAGCGCGCGGCGCGGGTAGCCGAGGCGGCCCCAGGCGCGCACGACCTCGCCCGGGGGCTCGGCGGCCAGCGCCGCCGGGGTGGGCCAGCGCCGCATCCACTCGAGCCACACGGGGAGCACCCGGTCGACCGGCGTCTGCTGCAGCATGACCTCGCTCACGAGGACGCCCCAGGGGGTGCGGTCGGCCGCCCGCCACGGCAGGTCGCGGGACGACGCGGCGTACCAGGCCAGCAGCGGAGCGTGCAGGTGCGAGGGCGGCATGACCCGCGCATCCTCGCACCCAGCCGCGCGCACGGCAGGCGGCCAGGTAGCGTCGCCCCCGTGAGCACGCTGCTGCGCCCTGTCGGGTCCAAGCCGCCCGGCACCTACTGGGTGCGCCGTGCCCTCGTCCTCCTGATCGTGCTCGCCCTGGTCCTCGGAATCCGGCAGCTCTTCTTCAGCGGCGGCTCCGCGTCCACCGCGGCCCCCGAGCCGACCGGGTCGTCCTCTGCCGAGCCCGACCCGAACGGCAGCGCATCCCCCTCCACGAGCGCCTCGCCGAAGCCGTCGTCGAGCGCCAGCTCCGGCATCGGGCCGTGCAAGAACAACCAGATCCAGGTGACGTCCTCGACCGACGCGGCGTCCTACCAGGTCGGCGCCACGCCGCAGCTGCGCATGCGGATCAAGAACATCTCGAAGTCCGCCTGCCAGCGCGATGTCGGCAGCAAGAACAACGAGCTCGTCATCACCTCGGGCAGCGCCCGCGTGTGGTCGTCGGACGACTGCAACACCGGCGGCAGCGCGCAGGTCGTGACCCTGCAGCCCGGCCAGAGCTACTCCGTGAACGTCACCTGGCTCGGGCGTCTCTCGCAGAAGGGGTGCCCGCCCGACCAGCCCATCGCAGACGCCGGCACCTACAAGCTCGTCGGCCGCAACGGCGACGTCAGCTCGGACGGCGCCGTCTTCTCCCTCACCAAGTCCGCCTGAGCACGATGGGGCACAGCCACCGGTCCTGGCGCTCGGAGCGCTCGATCCTGTCGATCGCGTCCACGGGATCCGTGCTCTCCATCGCCTCGACCGGGTCGGTGCTCTCGATCGGGTCGATCGGGTCGGCCCTGTCGGTCGGGTCGATCGGCTCCGTCCTTAGCCTCTGCTCGATCCTGTCGGCAGGCTCGAGCTTCTCCGCGCTGTCGTACCGGTCGTACAAGGCGGCCCTGGCAGCGCACGCGGGCCGCTCGAGCGCCTGATCAGGGCGTCGCCCCCGACATCCGCCAGGCGCTGGCGCCCGTCGTCGGGCAGCCCCTCGCGGGCCGGGCCGGGCGCGGTCCGGGGGCCGAGTTCCTTCCCCCGTACGGGTCAAGGACCTGCGACTTCCTGACGATGCCTCCCTCAGAGGACCGGGACGACCGGTTCCGCGAGGCTGCGCAGCGGGAGGGGGTCGCGTGTCGATGACCGCGTCCGACGTCGGCGCGCCGGCCATCCCGGAGCGTCGGGTCTCGACCGTCGTCGTCGCGGGCACGCATGTGCGGCTCGCCCGCCTCAGCCACCTCCTGCAGATGTCGGGCGTCGAGGTCCTGGGCGCGGCGAAGACGGCCGAGGACGCCGTGACCCTCGTCGGCACCCTCGGCCCGGACACGGTTCTGCTCGACCTCGCGCTCGGGGTCGGTGGCCTCGAGGTGGTCGAGCGCGTCATGGCGCGCTGCCCCACGCCGATCGTGCTCATCGGCCCCGCGTCGCAGCAGGCCGACGTCGCGCTCGCCGCCGGGGCGGTGGACGTCGTGGCTCCGACCGCCGAGCACCTCGGGCCCGGCGCCTTCGCCCGTGTGCTCGGACGTCATCTCAGCGTCGCCAGCCGGGTCCGGGTCATCACCCACCCGCGCGGCAAGCTCCGCGACCGCGGTCTCGCCTCGGACGGCGTCTCGCCTGCGCCGGTCCAGCACGGCGCCTTCCGCCGTACGCCGGTGGTCGTCATCGGCGCCTCCACGGGCGGACCGCCCGCCCTCGCCTCCCTCCTCGGATCGCTGCCGCCCGACTTCCCGGCACCGGTGGTCGTCGTCCAGCACATGGCCGAGGGGTTCGTCGAGGGCCTCGCCGGCTGGCTCGACGGCGTGGTGCCGCTGCCCGTCTCCGTCGCCCTCTCCGGCGACCGCCTGCGCCCCGGCCATGTCGTGGTCGCCCCGAGCGACGGCAACCTGGTCGTCGAGAGCTCCCTGCGCATCCGGGTGGAGCCGGCGCGCCCCTCGCAGCTGCACGTGCCCGAGGTCGACCGCACCTTCCGCTCGGTCGCCGAGGTGTGCCGCGACCGCGCCGTCGGCGTCCTGCTCACGGGCATGGGGCGTGACGGCGCAACCGGCCTGCTCGCGATGCGGCGGGTCGGTGCGTTCACGATCGCCCAGGACGAGAGCACCAGCGCCGTGTGGGGCATGCCGGCCGCTGCGCTCGCGGTCGACGCGGCCTCGGTCGAGCTGCCGCTCCCCGAGATCGCCGCGGCTGTGCTCGACGCCGTCGCGCGGCTCGCCGTCCCGGAGGCGGTGTGAGATGACCACAGTCGCCCCGAGCCGTGAGCTCACCGACTCCGAGCACCTGGCCCTCGCCGAGTTCCTCTCGCGGACGGCCGGCCTGGTGTTCGACCGCAGTCGTCGTCCGGCCATCGCCGGGATCGTCTCCGACCGCATCGCCGCGACCGGTGCAGCCGACCTCGGTGCCTACCTCGCGCGGGTCAGCGCACCGACGGGCGCCGACGAGCGGCAGCGCCTCCTCGACGAGGTCACGATCCCCGAGACGCACTTCTTCCGGAACCCGCCGCAGATGCACGCGCTGCAGCACCGTCTGCTGCCCGAGCTCATGCGCCGCGCCGTCGCCCGCGGCCGCGCGCTGACGATCTGGAGCGCAGGCTGCTCGAGCGGCGAGGAGCCATACTCGCTCGCGATGCTCGCGCTCGAGGTGGCCGAGACGCTGCCCGAGGCGCCCGAGATCCGCATCGTGGCCACCGACCTCTCCTCCGCCGCGGTCAGCGCGACCGTGCGGGGAAGGTACGCCGGACGCTCCCTCGCCCTCGTCGAGCCGGAGCGGCTCGAGCGGTTCTTCGCGCCGGGCGTGGGCGGTGCCTTCGAGGTGTCGCCCGAGGTCCGTGCGCTCGTCGACGTACGGCTGCACAACCTCGTGACCGACCAGCCGCCGTTCGAGCACGGCGAGGTCGACCTCGTCGTGTGCCGCAACGTCACCATCTACTTCGCGCGCGACACGACCCGCGACCTCGTCGGACGCTTCCACGGAGTGCTCGGCGCCGGCGGCTACCTGGTGCTCGGCCACGCCGAGACGCTGTGGCAGGTGACCGACGCGTTCACGCTCGTGACCCTCGGGGACGCGTTCGCCTACCGCAAGGACGTGCCGGTCGTCCGCGTGCCTGAGCCCGAGCCCGAGCCGGAGCCGCGCCCCCGGCGTCCGCTGCCGGCGCCCCGCGTCGCGCCCCCGCGGCCGCACTCGCGCGACGAGCTCGACCACGTCCCGGACCCCGACCTCGCCACCGACCTGCTGCGCCTCGCCCGCGAGGCGATGGAGCAGACGAGGTACGGCGAGGCCGCGCGTCTGGCGGCTGCGGCCGCGACGGCGAGCCCGTTCGAGGTCGACGCGTACCTCGTCGAGGGACGCGCCCGCGCGACCGTCGGCGACGACGCCGGCTCGCTCGTGGCCCTGCGCAAGGCGGTCTACCTGTCGCCCGAGCTCGGGCACGCCCGCTTCGCGCTGGCCGGAGCGCTGTCGCGCTGCGGCGAGCACGCCGCCGCCGCGCGCGAGTACCGCGCCGCGGCCGTCTCCCTGCCGAGCACGTCGGAGAGCGAGCTCGTCGACCTGCTCGACGGCTGCGACGTCGTCCAGCTCGTGACGCTGAGCCGCCGCCTCGCCGACGAGTGCGACCGGCGGGCTGTCGAGGAGGGGTGAGCGTGTCCCTGTTCACCGCTGCACCGACGCCGTCGGCCGCGCGCCGTTCCGCGGCTCCAGCCCCGGCGCCCGCTGCCGTCGAGCCCGGCCCGCGCACGCCGGTGAGCGGCGACGGCGGCCACGTGCTGTTCGCGGTCGGTGCCACGACCTTCGCCGTCGCCGTGGGCGACGTCCACGAGATCACCCGTGCGCCGCGGCTCGACCTCCTGCCCGAGATCGACCGGCCCGGCTACGGCTTGGCCGTCGCGCTCGTCGACGTGCGGGGACGCTCGGTGCCGGTGGTCGACCTGCGCACCGATCGGTCGTGCCCCGGCGATGTGCTGCTGCCGGTCTACCGGCGGCACGCGGGCCTCGTCGTCGACCGTGTGGTGCGGGTGACCGCTGCGGGCGAGCTCGTGCCCGAGACCGACGAGGTGCCCGAGACGCTGCCGTCGTGGACGCGCGGGATCGTGCGCCCGGCCGGCGGCGGCGACCCGGTCGTCGTGGTCGCGATGCCCGACGCCGCGGCGATCGAGACCGGCGGTGCGCGGGCCGGCGAGCCACCGCTCGGGTCGCCGGTGCTCGGCGCCGAGGCCTGAGCCGCGGCGAAGCCCGTGCATCGGCGCCACGGGTCCGACATCCTGGCTGTGGCGGGCAGGGGGCCCGGAGGGGCAGGTCGCGCACATGTCGTCGTACCGACGGACCGTGGTGGGCGACGTCGTGCCTGGCCGCGGCGCCATCGCGTTCGCCTGGGCGGTCTCGATCGCCGTGTTCGGGCTGTCCTTCGTCGCCACCCTCGTCGTCACGATGCTGCTGGTGTCGCCCGTCGCGATGCGCGCGGATGCGAGCAACCCCCTGGGCGTGCAGTGGGACTCCTGGGCGTCGTGGCTCTGCCTCGGCCTCGCCCTGCTCGTGGGGACCCTGATGATCACGGCCGGCGGGGGCAGCGGCCTCGTGTGGAAGTGGGCGGAGCTGCGCGTGCTCGACGGCACGGGCGCCGTGGCGTCATGGCCTCGGCGTGCGCTGCGGCCGCTCGTGCTCGGTGTCGTGGTGCTCGCGGTGCTCGCCGTACGGCACGACACCGGGGGTGCGCTGATCGGGATCGCCCTCGTGGGCGTGGCGCTCGGAACGTCGCTGGCTGCGGCGGACCGCCGCGGGGTGATGGAGCGGGCGCTCGGGCTGCGCGACGTGACCTACGGTCAGGTGCCCGCCCCCGACGACCACCCCGTGACGACCTGAGCCGTCGGTGCGTCAGACGTAGCGCTCGAGGATGCTGGACTCCGCGAGCCGGCTGAGGCCCTCGCGGATCGAGCGGGCGCGCGTTTCGCCCACGCCCTCGACGGCCTGCAGGTCGTCGATGCTCGCGGCCAGCAGGCGCTGGAGCCCGCCGAAGTGGTCGACGAGGCGGTCGAGCACGACCTCGGGCAGGCGCGGCACGCGGGCGAGCAGGCGGAAGCCGCGCGGGCTGACGGCCTGGTCGAGCACCTCGGGCGCGGTCGGGAATCCGATCGCGCGGGCGACCGTCGTGAGGTCGAGGAGCTCGGTGGCGGTCAGCGCGTCGAGGTCGTCGAGCGCCGTCTCGAGGGTGCGGGCCGACTTCTTGCTCGTGGGAGCCGGGAGGTAGTCGCGGATCACGAGCTGGCGGTCGATGTCGACGCCGGCGATGAGCTCGATGAGCTGCAGCGAGAGCAGGCGGCCGTCGGTGCCGAGCTCGACGAGGTAGTCGGAGATCTCCGCCGAGATGCGCCGGACCATCTCGAGCCGCTGGGCCACCGCGCAGACGTCGCGGACGGTGACGAGGTCCTCGATCTCGAGCGCCGAGAGGGTGCCGCTGACCTCGTCGAGGCGCATCTTGTAGCGCTCGAGGGTGGCGAGGGCCTGGTTGGCGCGCGACAGGATCTGGCCGGAGTCCTCGAGCACGTGGCGGCGACCGGCCACGTACAGGGCGATCGTGTTCATGGACTTGCTGACGCTCACGACGGGGAAGCCGGCCTGCTTGGAGACGCGGTCGGCGGTGCGGTGGCGGGTGCCCTGCTCGTCGGTGGGGATCGTGGGGTCGGGCAGGAGCTGGACCGCGGCGCGCAGCAGGCGGGTGCCCTCGCGGTCGCAGATGACCGCGCCGTCCATCTTCGCGAGCTCGCGCAGGCGCTGCGCCGAGAACTCGATGTCGAGGGAGAAGCCGCCGGATGCCATCGCCTCGATGGTGCGGTCGTGGCCGAGGACGACGAGCCCGCCGGTGCGACCGCGCAGGATGCGCTCGAGGCCGTCGCGCAGGACCGTTCCCGGGGCCACCGCGGCGATCGCCGCCCGCAGGGCGAGGTCGACCTCGTCGCGCTTCTCGCTCGCCACCGTCGGCCCCCTGCGTCTCGCGCCCGGGCTCGTGGGTTCACGCGCTGGCTGCGGCTCCCGGGCGCCGCCACTCTAGCGACGCGCGGCGAGCGGGTGCCGCTCCGGGTCGCGCCGATACGTTCTCGAGACGTGCGAGCCCGCGTTGCGCGCTGCTGGTCGGTCAGACGACGGAGAGGTGGCGCAGCATCGCGAACGCGTCCTCGAGGTGGTGCACCTCGGTGATGCGTGCGCCGTCGAGGGCGCCGCGGGCATCCGGCGGCAGCTTGGCCCTGGTGCCGCGGGGGACGAGGATCCGCTCGAAGCCCAGGCGGCGCGCCTCGGCCACGCGCTGGGCGAGGAACGGCACGGGTCGCACGTCGCCCGACAGGGCGACCTCGCCGATCGCGAGCACGTCGCCGTGCAGCGCGCGGTCGAGGCTCGCCGACGCGATCGCGAGGCAGACCGCGAGGTCGCAGGCAGGGTCCGAGAGCTTGGCCCCGCCGACGGTGGCGACGTACACCTCCTTGTCGGAGATGGGTCGGCGTACCGAGCGCTCGGTGACCGCGATGAGCATGGAGACCCGGGCGGCGTCGAGCCCGCTGACGCCGCGACGGGGGTTGGGGGTGGCGGCGTTGGTGACGAGCGACTGCACCTCGGCCAGCATCGGGCGCCGGCCCTCCATCGTGACCGTGACGCAGACGCCGGGGACGGGCTTGTCGCGGTGCTCGCGGAACAGGTCGCTGGGGTCGGTGACCTCGCGCAGGCCGTCCTCGGCCTGCTCGAAGCAGACGATCTCGTCGGCCGGGCCGTAGCGGTTCTTCACCGCGCGCAGCAGGCGCAGCGCGGTGTGGCGGTCGCCCTCGAAGGTGAGGACGGTGTCGACGAGGTGCTCGAGGGCGCGGGGCCCGGCGATGCTGCTGTCCTTGGTCGACTGGCCGACGATGAGCATCGGCGTACGGCGGGACTTCGCGACCCGGCTCAGCACCTGGGTGACCTCGACGACCTGCGAGACGCCGCCGGCGCGGCCCTCGACGTCGGCGCTGGCGATGGTCTGCACCGAGTCGACGATGATCAGCGCGGGATCGTGCTCCTCGATGTGGCCGAGGAGGGTGGCGAGGTCGTTCTCGTCGGCGAGCAGCAGGCGCTCGGAGTCGGCGCCGATGCGCCGGGCCCTGACGCCGATCTGCTCGACCGACTCCTCGCCCGAGACGTACAGCACGGTGCTGCGCCCGCCGGTGACGCCGGCGTCCCACTCGCCCGCCGTCGCGGTGCCGCCGGAGGCCGCCGAGGAGGCGCTGCGCCCCGCGTCCGTGCCGCCGGGCTCGGCGAGGCGCTCGGCGACGTGGTGGCCCACGGCGAGCAGCAGCGTGGACTTGCCGACGCCCGGCTCGCCCGCGACGAGCACGACCTGGCCGGGGACGAGGCCGCCGCCGAGGACGCGGTCGAACTCGCCGATGCCGCTGGAGGAGCGGACGACCTCCTGCTCGGCGATCTGGCTGACGGGTCGGGCCGCACGCGTGGGGGCCACGCCGTCCGTGCGGGCCTTGAGCCCCGACGCCGACGTTGGCGCCGACACCTCGGCCACCGTGCCCCACGCCTGGCACTCGCCGCAGCGGCCGACCCACTTGGGCGACGTCCACCCGCACTCCGTGCACCGGAACCCCGGCAGCCGCACCTTCGCCATGCCCCGCACCCTACGGACCCCCACCGACCCCACCCCGACCCCGTCGACCCTCGGTTCCGGATGAAGGCGACCTTCATCCAATAGAGCCGAACAATCCTTCCCATCACGGACGGCGTTATCCACAGCCCCCGCATTCATCCTGGCCGCGGTTCCAGGCGGCGTGGAGCCTGAGGGCATGCCTCGCCGCGCCGAGTGGAGCAAGGACGCCGTACGCCTGGTCGCGGCGCGTCAGCTCGGACTCATCACCAGTGCCCAACTGACCAGCCTGTCGGTTCCGCGGTCGACGATCGCGTGGTCCGAGCAGGTGGGCGGAATGTTCAGCTGGGTCCTTCCGGGGGTCCACAGGTTCGAGGGCTCTGGCCCGCTCACGCGTGATCAGGAGAACCTCGCGTCGCTCCTCTGCGGCGGGTTCGGATCCATGCTGAGCGGTGCCCGGGCGTTGGAGCTGTACGGCGTACGCGCGGCCAGGCGCCGCTCGTTCGGTGGTGACCAGTGGGCACTGGTTCTGGTGCCCCACGAGCGCAAGCGTTCGAGCCGCGAGTTCGTGCGCATCGAGCGGACTCTCTGGCTCCCGGAGCCGAGGAGCCTCGGCCTCGTCCTCGCCGCGCCACCTGCTCGTGCAGCGATGGACGCTGCCCGCGCGTGCACTGTGGAGGACGACGTCCGGGCGCTCATCTTCGAGGTGGTGCAGCGGGGGATCACGACGCCCGAGGCGCTATCAGACGAGCGGATCCGCGGCCAGATCCGCGGATCTCGTTTCGCCCGCCTCGCGCTCGAGGAGGTGTTCGCCGGCGTGCGCTCCGTCCCGGAGGGCGACGTACGGCGGATCTTCGAATCCCGCGGCGTGACCGGGCTGCTCTACAACCCGATGCTCTACCTGCCCGACGGCAGCTTCCTCTGCTCGCCCGATGCCTACGACCCGCTCACCGGCACCGCGCTCGAGGTCGACAGCCGCGAGCATCACTTCTCGGTCCAGAGCTGGGAGGCCACGATGCTGCGCCACGGCCGCATGACCGCTGCCGGGCTCGGAGTCCTGCACTCGCCGCCGAGCCGCATCACGCGGCAACCGGACGACGTCGTCGACGAGTTCTGCCGTACGCAGTCGTCGCGTCTCGGCTGGGTGCCGACCGTTGTCGTGCGACCCTCGTCGCCCGCCGCGTGACGGCCTAGCGCGTACGGCGAGGCAGCGGGAACCGGTCGGGGTCGACGTCGAACCGCTGGCGCGCCGTCAGCGTCGAGACGACCAGGTCGTACGAGTCCTCGACGAGCTCGCGCAGGACGTCGTCGGGCACCGATCCGTCGAGCGTGACGGAGATCCAGTGCCGCTTGTTCATGTGGTAGCCGGGCTCGATCGCCGGATGCTCAGCGATCAGCGTGGGCCCGACCTCGGGTTCGACCTTGAGCGTGACGATGCCGGGGTCGCCCCACAGGCCGATCATCGCGAAGAGCTTGCCGCCGGCGTGGCGCCCGGTGCCGACGTCGGTCGCTGTGGCGATACCGACCTTGTACACGTTCACGTCGTCGCCGAACGGGTGGGTCAGCGTGGCGCCGGGCAGCTCGAGCGGCATCGCGAGCGCCCTCGTCCGCTGATCCGTCGTACGCCGTCGAGCCATGGCACGACTGTACGGACGCCCGAGGACAACGGCCGCGGCGCTGGACGTGGTTGCCGGGATTGTTCGGCTCTATTGGATGAAGTCCCCTACCGGGCGAGGCCTCCGGCCATCGTCGCCCGGCGGGGGCCCATCCCTTCATCGCAAACGATCGAGGGCTATTCGGGGTCGGCGGGATGGGGGGCGAAGGGGAGGAGGGCGGCGGCGCGCTCGGCGGGGGTGCGCTGGCGGGCGGCGACCTTGCGCGCGGCGGTGAGGGCGGCCATGCGCGCCTCGCAGTGCGCCTCGAGGACGTCGTACGCCGGCTGGCCCATGAGCTCGATCAGCGTGCCCCGCTCGGTGACGTAGACCGGCTCGGGCGCGACATGCGCCTCGGTCGAGCCGCTGCAGTACCAGTCGAGGTCGTGGCCGCCCGGGCCCCAGCCGCGACGGTCGTACTCGAAGATCTGCACGAGCAGGATCTGCGTGCCGTCGGTGCGCTCGACGTGCTGGAAGGTGCGGCGTACCGGCAGCTGCCAGCACACGTCGGGCTTCACCTCGAGCGGCTGCTTCCCGATGCGCAGGGCGAGGCTGTGCAGCGAGCACCCCTCGCCACCCTCGAAGCCCTTGCGGTTGAGGAACACGCACGCGCCGTCGACCACGCGCGTCTTGCGCTGGCCGTCCTCGTCCCTCTCGACGACGCCCTTCTTGCGGCCGGTCTTCTCGTACTGCCACGTCTCGGGCGTGAGCATCGCGGCGTACTTCTTCATGCGCTTCTCGTCGTCCTTGTCCGAGAAGTGCGCGCCGAGGACGCAGCAGCCGTCGTCCGGCTTGGTCGCGTCGATGCCGTGGCAGCCGCTGCCGTAGATGCACGTCCATCGGCTCGTGAGCCAGGTGAGGTCGCAGCGGTAGACGGTGGTGCCGTCGGCGTCCGCCGGGTCGGGGAACTCGATCCACGCGCGTGGGAAGTCCAGCGGCACCTCGTCGCCGCGTCCGATGACGACGTCGACCGGACCGCTCTTCTTCTTGCCTCCACCAGCCACGCCGCAACCCTAGGCCGTGGCCGCGGACCGCACGTGCCTGGGCGCCGTTCCGACGCCGCGACGAGACGTACGCCGGGGCCTCGCCCTCGCGCCGTACGCCGACCCAGGGCGGCACGGTTGGCGCAACGCCACGGCCGCTGTACGCGGCCCCCTGGCTGGCCGGCCGGGGCTATGCAGGCCGGGTTCTTGCGCTCTGAGCAGCGAAGTCCCCTCCCGGGCGAGGGCTTCGCCCATCGTCGCCCGGTGGGGGCCCATCCCTTCATCGCACACGGGAATCGTCCGCGAGGGGTGAACAATCGGTGCGATTGCGCGGGGCGTGTCCCCGCCCAGGCGTGCGCCGCCTAGGCTCGGGCCGTGCGCCTCGGAGTCCTCGACGTCGGTTCGAACACCGTCCACCTCCTGGTGGTGGACGCGCACCACGGTGCTGCCCCGCTGCCGGCGCACTCGCACAAGGTCGAGCTCCGGCTCGCCGAGCTCATCGACCCCGACGAGCGCATCACCGACGCAGGCGTCGACCGGCTCGTCGAGTTCGTCCGCTCGGCGCAGGAGGTGGCCGAGGACCTCGGCGTCACCCAGATGCACGCCTTCGCCACCTCGGCGATCCGCGAGGCGACGAACGGCGAGGACGTCCTGCGACTCGTCCTCGAGCGCACCGGCGTCGACCTGCAGGTGCTGTCCGGTGCCGACGAGGCCCGGCTCACCTTCCTCGCCGTGCGCCGGTGGTTCGGCTGGTCGTCCGGCCGCCTGCTCGTGCTCGACATCGGCGGCGGCTCGCTCGAGATCGCGCTGGGTTCCGACGAGACCCCCGACGTCGCCGTCTCGCTGCCGCTGGGCGCCGGCCGTCTCACCCGGGCCTACCTCGCGCACGACCCCGCCCGGCCCGAGGAGATCAAGGCCCTGCGCAGGCACACGCGCGCGACGATCGCCGAGGTCACGGGCACGCTCGCCCGCGCCGGCGAGCCGCGCCACGTCGTCGCCACGAGCAAGACCTTCCGGTCGCTCGCCCGGATCATGGGGTCGGCGCCGTCCAGCGAGGGCCCGTTCGTGCAGCGGCTGCTCGCGCGCGACGACCTGCGCACCTGGGTCCCCAAGCTGGCGTCGATGACGGCCAGGGAACGCGCCGCACTGCACGGGGTCAGCCCTGGCCGCGCCCCGCAGCTCCTGGCCGGCGCGCTGGTCGCGGAGTCGGCGATGGACCTCCTCGGGCTCGATGCGCTCGAGATCGGTCCGTGGGCCCTGCGCGAGGGCATCATCCTCGAGCTGCTCGACGGGCTCGACCGGTGACGCAGCCGTCCGTCGCACCGTCGTACGTCGACGGCGCCGCCACCGGTGCCGCGACGACGGCGACCGATGGCGCGCAGCGGGCCGCGGGATGACGGCGCCGACCCGCGAGGTGGTCGACCCCGCTCGCGGGCTCTCCGCGGCAGAGGTCGCGGAGCGCGTGGCGACCGGCCGCGTCAACGCCGTCAAGGACCGCAACGCGCGCAGCCTCGGCGACATCGTCCGCGCCAACACGTTCACGTACTTCAACGCGCTCATCGGGTTCTTCTGGGTCCTGATGCTCGTGAGCGCGCCGCTCATCGACTCGCTGTTCGGCCTCGTGATCGTGGTCAACACCGCGATCGGCATCATCCAGGAGTACCGCGCGGCCCGGACCCTCGCGAAGCTTTCCCTCGTCGGCCTGCAGCAGCCGACCGTGCGGCGCGACGGCGTCGATGCCGAGATCGCCACGCACGACCTCGTGCTCGACGACGTGATCCTGCTACGCACGGGCGACCAGATGCTCGTCGACTCCGTGGTTCTGGAGTCCAACGGCCTCGAGCTCGACGAGTCCCTGCTCACCGGCGAGGCCGACCCGGTCGCGAAGGAGATCGGCGACGACGTGCTGTCGGGCTCGTTCGTCGTCGCGGGCTCCGGGGTGGTGCGTGCGACGCGCGTCGGCCACGACTCCTACGCGTCGAAGATCGCCGACGAGGCGAGCAAGTTCTCGGTCACGCGGTCCGAGCTGCGCTACTCGATCCAGCGCTTCATCAAGGTCGTGTCCTGGTTCCTGGTGCCCGTCGGGTTCTTCCTCTTCATCTCGCAGTACCGCGCGAACGACGGCGACATCCGCGCCTCGATCGCGGGAACGGTGCCCGGCGTCATCACGATGGTGCCCGAGGGCCTGGTGCTGCTGACGAGCGTCGCGATGGCCGTCTCGGTCATCCGGCTCGCGCAGAAGAAGGCGCTCGTCCAGGACATGCCCGCCGTCGAGGTGCTCGCCCGGGTCGACGTCGTCTGCGTCGACAAGACCGGCACGCTCACCGAGCCCGGCATGGCCGTGCAGCAGGTGGTCACGATCGACGACTCGCTGCCCGTCGCCGACGCCCTCGGCGCGCTCGGTGCCAGCGAGCCCGAGCCCAACCAGACCCTCGTCGCGATCGCGGCGAAGTACCCGGCCACCGAGGGCTGGACGGTCACCGCCACCGTGCCGTTCTCCAGCTCGCGCAAGTGGTCGTCGGCGACGTTCGGCGACCGCGGAGCCTGGGTGCTCGGCGCCCCCGAGATGCTGCTGCCCGACGGCGACCCGGTACGCACGCAGGCCGACGGCCTCGCCCAGGGGGGAGCGCGCGTCCTCGTCCTCGCGTCCTCGGCCGGCGAGCCCAGCTCGGACGACGGTGCCGGCGACCTGTCTCCCGCGGCGCTCGTCGTCATCAACCAGACGCTGCGCTCGGACGCCGCCGAGACGGTCGCGTACTTCCTCGAGCAGAACGTGAAGATGAAGGTGATCAGCGGCGACAACGCCGTCACCGTCGGGGCGATCGCCGCGCAGGCCGGCGTCCCGGGCGCCGACACCCCCGTCGACGCCCGCGACCTTCCGGACGACCAGGAGTCGCTCGCCGAGATCCTCGAGACCCACAGCGTCTTCGGCCGGGTCACGCCGGCGCAGAAGCGCGCGATGGTCGGCGCCCTGCAGAGCCGCGGCCACGTCGTCGCGATGACCGGCGACGGGGTCAACGACTGCCTCGCGCTCAAGGACGCCGACCTCGGCATCGCCATGGGCTCCGGTGCCGGCGCAACCCGCGCGGTGGCGCAGATCGTGCTGCTCGACGACCGCTTCGCCGTCATGCCGTCGGTCGTGGCCGAGGGCCGCCGGGTGCTCGGCAACGTGGAGCGCGTCGCCCAGCTGTTCCTGTCCAAGAGCTTCTACGCGATGGTCGTCTCGCTCGCGACGATCCTGCTGACGCTGCCGTTCCCGTTCCTCAACAGGCACCTCACCATCGTCACGGCGCTCACCATCGGCGTCCCGGCGTTCTTCCTGGCGCTGCTCCCGAACACCGAGCGCTTCCGCCCGGGGTTCTTCGGGCGCGTGCTCGTGTTCGCCATCCCGTGCGGCCTCGTGTGCGCGCTGTCGGCGTACGCCACCTACGGCTACGTCCTCAACGTCAACGACGGCGACGTCGACACCGCGCGCACCGCGGCCGTCACCACCCTGTTCATCGTGGCGTGGTGGATCCTCATGCAGGTCGCCAAGCCATGGGACGCGATCCGCCTCGGCATCTGCGGCGCGATGCTCATCGGCTTCGTCGGCGTCCTCTACATCCCCTGGCTCTCGAACCTTTTCCAGATGTCGTGGGCGCCCGACCACGACGGCCTCGCCGCCCTCGCGATCGGCATCGTCGGAGCCACGATCGTGAGCCTGCTGCACGCCTTCGTGATCAGGGGTCGGCAGGC
Organism: Longivirga aurantiaca; assembly: GCF_042660085.1. Taxonomy (NCBI): domain Bacteria; kingdom Bacillati; phylum Actinomycetota; class Actinomycetes; order Sporichthyales; family Sporichthyaceae; genus Longivirga; species Longivirga aurantiaca. The sequence goes on from NZ_JBHSTI010000008.1 coordinate 119,819, forward strand.
TGCGGGTGGAGACCTGGCGCCCGCCGGGTGAGGATGGGCACGTGAGCGCTGCGCAGCCTCGGACCCCCGTGGTCACCCTGTCGACCGCGTCGACGTACCCCGAGTCGACCGCGGCCGCCTTCGAGATGGCCGCGCGCCTCGGCTACGACGGCCTCGAGGTCATGGTGCTCACCGACGCCGTGAGCCAGGACGCCAACGCGCTGCTGCGCCTGCGCGACCACTACGGCATCGCGATCACGTCGATCCACGCGCCCTGCCTGCTCGTCAGCCAGCGGGTCTGGGGCACCGAGCCGTGGCCGAAGCTGCAGCGGGCCCAGGCCGCCGCGGAGCTGCTGGGGGCCGAGACGGTGGTGGTGCACCCGCCGTTCCGCTGGCAGCGCGACTACGCGCGCGACTTCGTGGCCGGCATCGAGTCGATGCAGAGCGAGACCGACGTCCGCTTCGCGGTCGAGAACATGTACCCCTGGAAGGCGGCGAGCCGGGAGTTCATGGCCTACCTGCCCGACTGGGACGTCCGCAACGACGACTACCTGCACACCACGCTCGACCTCTCGCACACCTCGGTGTCGCAGAGCGACGCGCTGGAGATGGCCGACGACCTCGGCGAGCGTCTCGTGCACCTGCACCTCGCCGACGGCTCGGGCTCGACCCGCGACGAGCACCTCGTGCCCGGGCGCGGCAACCAGCCCTGCGGCGAGGTGCTGCGCGGTCTCGCCGAGCGCGGGTTCGACGGCCAGGTGGTCGTCGAGATCAGCACGCGCAAGGCGACGACCCGGGAGCAGCGCGAGATCGACCTGGCCGAGTCGCTCGCCTTCGCCCGGCACCATCTGTCGGGCGTCGCGGAGGATTTCGTGCCCGCCGTGGCCCGGGAGGTGCTGCCATGAGCTCGTCCGACGACGTCTCCAAGATCCTGCTCGACGCTGCTCGCGCCGCGTACGACAAGCGCGGCTACCTCGGCACCACCATCAAGGGGGTGGCCGCCGCGGCAGGCGTGGCCCCCGATGTCGCGATGCGCTACTACCGCAACCGCGAGCAGCTGTTCGCCGCTGCGATGCGGCTGCCGTTCGACCCGTCGACGTCGATCGCGCAGCTGCTCGCGCCCGGGATCGACGGGCTCGGCGAGCGCCTCGTCCGCATCACGCTGCGCATGCTGGACGACCCCGAGACGCGCGACCAGCTCGCCGAGATGGTGCGCGCGGGCGCGGGCGCCTCGAAGGCCACGGCGTCCCTGCGCGAGTACCTCGAGAGCGCCGTCGTCGACCGTGTCGTCACGGTGCTCGGCGTCCCGGACGCGCGGATGCGCGTGTCGCTCGCTACGTCGTACCTCCTCGGGATCGCGAGCATGCGCTACGTCCTGAGGATCGAGCCGCTCGCCTCCGCGACGGAGGACGAGATCGTCGCCCTCGTCGCGCCGGCCGTGCAGGCGGCGCTCACGACCCCGACCGAGCCGACGAAGGCGCAGTCGTCCGGGCGCTGACCCGTGCGACGCGTGGCGGCCGCGTGGCGCGTGCGGCAAGGTGGGCCTGTGGCCACGAGGCCAGCGCATCCGATGCCTGAGGGGTACGTCGTGAACAAGGGAATGCTCGCTGTCCTGAACGAGTCCGAGCGTCTGCTGGTCCTCGAGACCGAGAAGGCCGAGCTCGCGAAGCTCGACGAGGACGGCCTCGTCGCGCTGCACGACCGCATCCGTCGCGCCCGCAACAAGTACACGGGCCAGTACCGCCGCGGCGGCGCGAGCAAGGTGCCCGCCAAGGGCGGTCGCGGCAAGGCCAGCCAGCAGAACTCCGCCGCCCGGGCCAAGGCCGAGGCCTTCGAGGTCGCCCTCGCGAACGTGAGCACGGCGCTCGCCGCCGCAGCGCGCCGTACCGCGGCCGAGCTCAAGGCGGAGCGGATCGCGGCAGCCCGCGGTGAGGGCGCCCCCGCGGTCGCCAAGGCTCCGGCGACCGGGCGCAAGGCAGCAGCGAGCCCCGCGACGAAGCGCACCCGCAGCGACTCCTCGGCAGTTGCGAAGAAGAACGCCTCGACCCTCGCGGCCGGCGCGCGTCGTCAGGCCAAGCGCGACAGCCGCTGACCGCTCACGGCATCCAGGCCCCCGGCCGCCGACCGGGGTCGATCACCACGGCGTCGGCCGCCCTGCTCCGAGTAGCCTGACGGAGAGGGCGGCCGACGTCGGTCGCAGGTGAGGAGACGACGGTGCTGCGCAGCCTGCTGCTGTCCGCGTCGCGCAACGAGAAGCTCCAGCAGCTCGCGAGCGAGGCGGCGCCCGCCCGTGCGCTGGTGGACCGCTTCGTGGCGGGCGAGCGCACCGAGGATGCAGTGCGGGCCACGTCCGACCTCGTGGGGTCGGGGCGGCTCGTCACGATCGACCGGCTGGGCGAGGACACCACCGACCGGGCGCAGGCCGAGGCCACGCGCGACGCCTACCTGGTGCTGCTCCACGCGCTCTCCGCCGCCGGCCTCGCGGCCTCTGCAGAGGTGTCGGTGAAGCTGTCGGCCGTCGGGCAGGCGCTCCCCGGCGACGGCGAGAAGATCGCGCTCGAGTTCGCCCGCGACATCTGCGCGAAGGCGGCCGAGGTCGGCACCACGGTCACCCTCGACATGGAGGACCACACCACCACCGACCTGACCCTGGGCGCCCTGCGCGACCTGCGTGCGGACTTCCCGTGGGTGGGCGGCGTGCTGCAGGCCTACCTGCGACGCACCGAGGCCGACTGCCGCGACCTCGCCGGCGCCGGTTCGCGCATCCGCCTGTGCAAGGGCGCGTACCGCGAGCCGGAGAACGTGGCCTACCAGGACCGCGCTGAGGTCGACAAGGCCTACGTGCGCTGCGCGAAGATCCTGATCCAGGGCGACGGCTACCCGATGTTCGCCACCCACGACCCACGCCTGGTCGACATCGTCGAGGCGCTCGCGATCCGCAACGACCGCGCGCCGAGCTCGTTCGAGTACCAGATGCTGTACGGCGTCCGCACGGACGAGCAGCTGCGGCTCGCGGCCGAGGGCAACCGCATGCGCGTCTACGTCCCGTACGGCGACGAGTGGTACGGCTACCTGGTGCGCCGGCTCGCGGAGCGACCTGCCAACCTGACCCTGCTCGCGCGTGCACTCACCTCGAAGGGCTGACCATCATGGGACTCGTCGCCGTCATCGGCGCAGGCGTCATGGGGGAGACCCTGCTGTCCGGGCTCCTGCGCGCCGGCCGCGCCCCCGGAGACCTCGTCGTCGCCGAGCGCCGCCCGGACCGCGCTGCCGAGCTGCGCGCGAAGTACGGCGTCGAGGTCATCGGCAACGTCGAGGCGGTCGAGAAGGCAGACACCGTCGTGCTCGTCGTGAAGCCGCAGGACATGGGCGCCGTGGTCGACGAGATCGCCGGCTCGGTGAAGCCGGGCGCCCTCGTCGTGTCCCTCGCCGCCGGCATCACGACCGAGTTCCTCGAGCAGCGGCTGCCCGCCGGCACGCCGGTGGTCCGCGTCATGCCCAACACGCCGGCCCTCGTCGACCAGGGGATGGCGGCGATCTCCGCCGGCGCCCATTGCGACGACGAGCACCTGGCGCACGCCGAGTCGCTGCTGTCGGCCGTCGGCAAGGTCGTGCAGGTGGCCGAGAAGCACCAGGACGCGGTCACGGCCATCAGCGGCTCCGGGCCGGCGTACATCTTCTACGTCACCGAGGCGATGATCGAGGCGGGCGTGTTCCTCGGGCTGCCGCGCACCACCGCCACGGAGCTCGTCGTACAGACGCTGTACGGCGCGGCCACCATGCTGCGCGAGACGGGCGACCACCCGAGCGTGCTGCGCGAGAACGTCACCTCGCCGGGCGGCACCACGGTGGCGGCTCTGCGCACCCTCGACGACCACAAGGTGCGCGCCGCCTTCATCTCCGCGCTCGAGGCGGCGCGCGATCGCAGCCACGAGCTCGCCTCGGGCCAGTGACCGGCACCGCGGCCGTCGTCTGGGACGACGGTCTCGCGCGGTACGACTTCGGCGTCGGGCACCCGCTCGCACCGATCCGGGTGCAGCTGGCGATGCGGCTCGCGCGCGACCTGGGTCTCGTCGACGGCGACGGCGTCACCGTGATCGGCCCGGTCGAGATCGACGACGACGCGCTGCTCACGGTGCACGACCCGGAGTACCTCGCGGCGGTGAAGCGGTCGTCGGCCGATCCGTCGCACGTGGAGCTGCACCGCGGGCTCGGCACCGACGACGTGCCGACGTTCACGGGGATGCACGAGGCGTCGCGCGCGGTCTGCGGAGCCACGCTGGCTGCGGTGCAGGCCGTGCACTCGGGGGACTACCTGCACGCGGTCAACCTCGCCGGCGGCCTGCACCACGCGATGCCCGGGGCGGCGTCGGGGTTCTGCGTGTACAACGACATCGCCGTCGGCATCCAGTGGCTGCTCGACCAGGGCGTCGAGCGCGTGGCGTACGTCGACGTCGACGTCCACCACGGCGACGGCGTGCAGGCGGCGTTCTGGGACGACCCGCGCGTGCTCACGGTGTCGGTGCACGAGTCGGGCCGCGCGCTCTTCCCGGGCACCGGGTTCCCGAGCGAGGTCGGCGGCCCGAACGCGCTCGGCTCGGCGGTCAACGTCGCCCTGCCGCCGCACACCGGCGACGACGGCTGGCTGCGCGCCTTCGACGGCGTCGTGCCGCAGCTGCTGCGCAGCTTCCGACCCCAGTTCCTCGTCACGCAGCAGGGCTGCGACTCGCACTCGGAGGACCCGCTCGCGCACCTCGAGCTGTCCGTGGACGGCCAGCGCATGTCGTACGCCGCGCTGCACGCCCTCGCGCACGAGCTCTGCGACGGCCGCTGGGTGGCGCTCGGCGGAGGCGGCTACTCCTGGGTCGACGTCGTCCCCCGGGCGTGGTCGCACCTCATCGGCGAGGTCGTGGGCGCCCCGGTGCCGCCCGAGACGCCGCTGCCGGCGGTCTGGCGCGACTTCGTCGAGGAGCGGCTCAAGGTGCCGACGCCGGCCCTCATGACCGACGGACGGACGCCTCGCGTCCGCTCCTGGGAGTCGGGCTACGACCCGGCGGACGCTATCGACGCCGCGGTGCTGCGCACCCGTGAGGCCGTCTTCCCCTGGCACGGGCTCAACGCAGACCCGTACCACGGCTTCTGACCGCAGGCCTCTGACCTGCGGCGACGGCGTACATCGGGCGCTGGTCAAGCGCGCCGCGCGGGCGGCCCTGACCCGTCCGGGTGATGCTCGCCGTCTGGACTTCCGTCACACCTTCCCCATGAGTCCCGTCCGCCACTACCCTCGCCTCAGAGAGTGACAGCGCGTGTCGTCGCGGGTGCGGTGGGGAAGCCGGTCCCGCCACGTGCTGCTTGAGGGAAGAACCATGGCTGGCACCGACCGACCTCTGTCCGAGGTCCGTTTCCTGACCGTGGCCGAGGTGGCCACCGTCATGCGCGTCTCGAAGATGACCGTCTACCGCCTCGTGCACAACGGCGAGCTGCCGGCCGTGCGCGTCGGACGGTCCTTCCGCGTGCCGGAGCAGGCCGTGCACGACTACCTGCGCGACTCCTTCGTCGAGACCGCCTGACCGGTCCTCCCGCTGCCCGGCGGGAGCCCGGCACGGGCATCCGGTCGCGGCAGGTAGGGTAGGGCCCGGTCGCGCGCGGCACCCCGTGCGCCATCTCCTTCGTGGTGACCGGGATCGGCGCCGCAGTCCGGAACAGTGAGGTCGGCCCATGGGCTCCGTGATCAAGAAGCGCCGCAAGCGCATGGCGAAGAAGAAGCACCGCAAGCTGCTCAAGAAGACGCGCGTTCAGCGTCGTAACAAGAAGTAGCGCGTACAGCTCTCGACGGGCGGGGACCTCCGGGTCCCCGCCCGTCGTGCTGCCCGGGATGCCGCTTCCTGCGCGGCGCCGGTTCCGGCCCTGCGCGGGGAGGCCCCGGTGAGGCAGGATGGGGTGGGTGCTACCGACGGGTAGCCACGGAGCCGGAGGGAGGCCCCATGCCACGCGTCGTCCTGGTCACGGGCGTCTCGCGCCACCTCGGCAGCCGCATGGCGCGGATCCTGTCGCACGACCCCGCGATCGACCGCGTGGTCGGCGTCGACGTCATCCCGCCGCGCTCGGACATCGGTGGCGCGGAGTTCGTGCGCGCCGACATCCGCAACCCGATCATCGGCAAGGTCATCGCTGCCGCCGGCGTCGACACCGTGGTGCACATGGGCGTCATCTCGACGCCGGTGCAGGCTGGCGGCCGCGTGTCGATGAAGGAGATCAACGTCATCGGCACGATGCAGCTGCTCGCCGCGTGCCAGAAGGCCGAGGGCGTCAGCAAGCTCGTCGTGAAGTCGACGTCGTCGATCTACGGCGCGGGCCCGAAGGACCCGGCGCTGTTCACCGAGGACACCGAGCCCAAGAGCCAGCCGCGCTCGGGGTGGGCCAAGGACTCGGTCGAGGTCGAGTCGTACGTCCGCGGCTTCGCTCGCCGCCGCCCCGACGTGACGGTCAGCACGCTGCGCTTCGCCAACTTCATCGGCCCCAAGGTCGACACCCCGATGGCGGCGTACTTCGGGCTCCCGGTCGTGCCGACGGTGCTCGGCCACGACGCGCGGCTGCAGTTCGTCCACGAGGACGACGGCCTCGAGGCGATCCGCATCGCGGTGCTCGGCGACAAGCCCGGGATCTTCAACGTCGCAGGCGACGGCATCCTCATGCTGAGCCAGGCCCTGCGCCTGGCGGGCAAGACCGTGCTGCCCGTGCCGACGCCTCTCGTGGGCATCGTGGGCGGCTGGTTCCGTCGCGCGGGGCTCGCCGACTTCTCGCCGGAGCAGATCAAGTTCCTGACCTACGGCCGCGGCCTCGACACGACGCGCATGCGCGAGGTCCTGGGCTTCACGCCGGTCTACTCCACCCAGGACGCGTTCGTGGAGTTCGTGCACGACCGCGGCCTCGACCACCAGCTGCCCAAGCACCAGGCCGAGGCGATCGAGCGCGGTCTCGCGCACGCGCTCGGCACCTCGACGCTGTCCGAGGCGCGGCTCGCCGCGCGGCTCCGGGAGGAGGCACCCGGTCGTGCCTGATGCCACGGTCATCCCCATCGGCGGCGACGACGGCGCCCGCAAGGCGGCGTCCCGCGCCGCCCGGCAGGCCGGCGCCACCGGTCCGCGCCCGAAGACCAAGCGGCGCGTGGCCGCCACGGAGCCGCCGCCGCAGGCCCCGCCGGTCGACGACGACGCGCACGACGTCGACGGCTCCCCGACGCGGCTCGACGAGAACATCGCCGAGTGGCTCGACTTCCTGCGCCGCCGCGTCACCGGCGAGTACGAGCTCGACGACTTCGGCTTCGACGCCGAGCTGACCGACCGCGTCTTCATGGCGCCGCTGCGCCCGCTCTACGAGAAGTGGTTCCGCGTGGAGACGCGCGGCATCGAGAACGTGCCCTCGGTCGGCGGCGCGCTCGTCGTCGCCAACCACTCCGGCACGATCGCGCTCGACTCGTTGATGACCCAGCTCGCGCTGCACGACCACCACCCCGCGCACCGCAAGCTGCGCATGCTCGGGGCGAACCTCGTCTTCCAGACGCCGTTCATGGGCGAGATCGCGCGCAAGTCCGGCGCGACGCTGGCGTGCAACCCGGACGCCGAGCGGCTGCTGTCGACCGGCGAGATCGTCGGCGTGTGGCCCGAGGGCTTCAAGGGGATCGGCAAGCCGTACTCCGAGCGCTACAAGCTGCAGCGCTTCGGCCGTGGCGGCTTCGTGGCGACGGCGCTGCGCACGCGTACGCCGATCATCCCGTGCGCGATCGTCGGAGCCGAGGAGATCTACCCGATCCTCGGGGACGCCAAGACCCTCGCCCGGCTCTTCGGGCTGCCGTACTTCCCGATCACGCCCACGTTCCCCTGGCTCGGGCCGCTCGGCCTCGTGCCGCTGCCGAGCAAGTGGATCATCGAGTTCGGCGAGCCGATCAGGACCGACCACTACCCGGACGGCGCGGCCGACGACCCGATGCTGGTCTTCAACATCACCGACCAGGTCCGCGAGTCGATCCAGCAGGCGCTCTACCGCCTGCTCGTCCAGCGCCGCTCCGTCTTCCGCTGACCGCCGCCCCCTGCGGATGATTGCCTACTTCGTTCGGCTCTATTGGATGAAGGTCGCCTTCATCCAATAGAGCCGAACAATCGCGGCATTCATGTCTGGCGGCGGGTTCACGGTGTCGTACGGCGCGGCTAGCGTCGGGGGATGACACGGCCCCGGATCTCGGTCTTCATCGCGCACTCGGTCGACGGCTACATCGCGACCGACGACGACAGCCTCGACTGGCTGATGTCGGCCGGGGCCGAGGGCGAGGACTACGGATTCGAGGCCTTCATCGCCGACATCGACGTGATCGCGATGGGTCGCGGCACGTACGACGTCATCAAGGACTTCCCCGAGCTGCCGTACGGCGGACGCCCGGTGCACGTGTTCACGTCGCAGCCGCTCGGTCCGCGCGACGGGTTCGAGTTCTACGCCCGTACGCCGACCGAGGCGGTCGCGCGATGGGAGGCGGACGGCGTGCAGCACGTGTACGTCGACGGCGGCCAGCTCATCAGCCAGTTCCTCGACGCTGGTCTGGTCGACGACCTCACCCTGACGGCGGTGCCGCTGCTGCTCGGCTCGGGCCGACCGCTGTTCCCCCGCATCGCCACGGGCACGGCGCTGCGGCTGGTCGATGTCCAAGCCTTCCCGAGCGGGATGCTCAACCGCCGCTACGAGCGCGCCTAGCCCGTTCTCCTGCGCGCACCGGGACCCCTGCGCACGACGACGTCGCGCGGGCCCTCGAGGTCGTGCCCGGCGTCGCACCGCAGCGCCACGTGCACCTCGTGGTCGCAGCCCTGGTGCACGAGCTCGATCGGCGGCCCCGCCTTGTCGGCCACGTACCGGTTGCCCCAGTCGGCCATCGCGACCAGCACGGGGTAGAGGTCGAAGCCGGCCTCGGTGAGGCGGTACTCGTCGCGCACGCGCTGCCCGGGCTCCTGGTAGGGCACGCGGCGCAGCAGGCCCTGGTCGACCAGCCGGTCGAGCCGCGTCGAGAGCACCTGCCGCGGGATCCCCGTGTGGTCCTGGATGTCCGCGAACCGGCGTACGCCGAGGAACACCTCGCGCAGCAGCACGAACGACCAGCGGTCGCCGAAGATCTCGACCGCGCGAATCACCGTGCAGTTGTCGGTCCGCCAGGCCAGGGCCTCGGGCGCGTCGGTGCGGGTGGTCGTGGCCATGGGCTCAGTCTACTTGACAGACTCAGCCGCGTCACCGAACCTGAGTCCATGATGGAGACTCAGAACCTGGACGAGGCGGCCGCCAGCGTGCGGACACGGATCTTCACGTGGGCCGATCCGGCGGGGATCGCTGCCGGAGCAGGCATGACGGGCCTCGAGCTGCTCACGGCGATGAGCGAGGGCCGGCTGCCGTCGCCGCCCGTCGCCTCGATGGTCGGCTTCCGCACCTTCGAGGTCGCGCCCGAGGTCGTGACCGTCACGCTCGACCCGCAGGAGTTCCACTACAACCCGCTCGGCACCGTGCACGGCGGTGTCATCGCCACGCTGCTCGACACCGTCGCGGGCTGCGCCGTGCACACCACGCTGCCGGCCGGGGTCGGCTACGCCTCGCTCGACCTCGCGACCAAGTTCCTGCGGCCGATCACCGCGGGCTCGGGCACGATCACCGCGCGCGGGACCGTCGTGCACCGCGGCAGCCGGACGGCGCTCGCCGAGGCGCGGCTCACCGACGAGGCCGGACGGCTGCTGGCGACCGCGACCTCGACCTGCGTGATCCTCGGCTGAGCGCCGCTACTTCTTCTTGGCGGCAGCGATGCCCAGGCCCGCGCCGATGCCGAGGCCGACCGCAGCTGCCAGCGCGGCCGGCACGTAGTAGCGCTGGTTCATGCGGGTGCGCCGGTAGTCGTGGATCTCCCAGCCGACCGCGCGCGCATGCTTGCGCAGGGCGCCGTCGGGGTTGACCGCGACGGCGCGGCCGACGGCCGACAGCATCGGGACGTCGTTGGCGCTGTCGGAGTACGCCGTGCAGCGCACGAGGTCGAGGCCCTCGCGCTCGGCCAGCGCGCGGACGGCGTCCGCCTTCGCCTTGCCGTGCAGCGCCGATCCGACGAGGCGGCCGGTGTAGACGCCGTCCTCGATCTCGCTCACCGTGCCGAGCGCGCCGGTGAGTCCGAGCCGGGCAGCGATGATCGACGCGAGCTCCACCGGCGTCGCCGTCACGAGCCACACCCGCTGGCCGCGGTTGAGGTGGCCCTGGGCGAGCGCGAGGGTGCCGGGCCACAGCTTGCGCATCATGAGGTCGTCGAAGATCTCCTCGCCGAGCGAGACGACCTCGTCGACGCGCTTGCCCTTCACGAACGCGAGCGCGGCCTCGGTGGCGTCGGCCATGTCCTCGAGGTCCTCGGAGCCGTTGACGACGAACTTCGCCTGCTTCAGGGCGAAGTCGCCGACGTCCCGCGTGCTGAAGAACTTGCGCTTGGCCAGGCCCCGGGCGAGGTGGAAGATGCTCGCCCCGCGCATCACGGTGTTGTCGACGTCGAAGAACGCCGCTCCCGTGAGGTCGGGCTCGACCGTGGTCGTGGGGGACACGTCGGCCGCTGCGGCGGACGCCTCGCCCGCGACCTGCGAGGCGCGGAGGATGTCCGAAGGGTTGGTCCCGCTCATGTCCGGGAGCCTACCGAGGATCGTGTGCCACGATCGGGGTGTGACCGAGCTCGGGACTGCCACCAACCTCGCCGACCTCCTGCGCGCCACCGCCGCCGCACGGGGCCCCGAGGTCGCGTTCGTCGATGCCCCTACGGGGCTCGAGACGACGTGGGCGCAGCTCGACCTCGCCGTCGACCACCTCGCCGCAGGCCTGCTGCGCCACGGCCTGGTGGCCGGCGACCGCGTCGCCCTGCTGCTCGGCAACCGGATCGAGTTCGTCGCGTCGTACTTCGCGACCCTGCGCGCCGGCCTCGTCTCGCTCCCGCTCAACACGGCGTACACCCAGCACGAGGTGTCCGACGTCCTCACCCGTTCGGGCGCGCGGCTCGTCATCGCGGACGAGGGCACCGAAGCCGTCGCCGGCGCGGCGGCGCCGGAGGGGTGCGACGTCGTGGTCGTGGGCGACTCGTCGTTCGACGCGCTGTCCCGGCTCGGCAGCCGGGCCGACGCGCACGTGCCCGGAGCGGGAGACGCCGCGGGCGATCCCGAGGCGATCGCCGTGCTCCTGTACACGTCGGGCTCCTCGGGCCCGAGCAAGGGCGCGATGCTGAGCCACCGCGCGCTGCTCGCCAACATCGACCAGCTGCGGGCGATCGACCCCAGCCCGGTGCAGCCGGACGACGTCGTGCTCCTCGTGCTGCCGCTGTTCCACGTCTACGCGCTCAACGCCGTGCTGGGCCTCGCCGTCGCCCAGGGGGCGCGGTCGGTGCTCGTGCCGAGGTTCTCGCCCGCCGCGGCCCTCGAGAGCATCTCCGCGTTCGGCATCACCAACATCCCCGCGGCGCCGCCGGTCTTCGTCGCGTGGGCCTCGCTGCCCGACCTCGCCGAGCGGCTCGCCGGCGTGCGCACGATGATCTCGGGCGCCGCAGCGCTCGCTCCCGCGATCTTCGCCGAGTACGCCGTCCGCGCGGGCAACCCCGTGTGGGAGGGCTACGGCCTCACGGAGGCGGCGCCCGTCGTGTCCTCCACGATGGTCGGCCGCCGGGCGAAGCCCGGGTGCGTGGGCTCGCCGCTGCCCGGCGTCGAGGTGCGCCTCGTCGACGAGTCGGGCGAGACGTCCGACCCCGAGGACACCGGCGAGATCTGGGTGCGCGGCGCGAACCTGTTCTCCGGCTACTGGCCCGACGGCAGCGAGGGGCCGGACGCCGACGGCTGGTGGGCCACCGGCGACGTCGCGTACGCCGACGAGGACGGGGACCTGCACCTGGTCGACCGCCGTCGCGACCTCGTGATCGTGTCGGGCTTCAACGTCTACCCCTACGAGGTCGAGACGGTCATCGCCTCGCATCCGGCCGTGGCCGAGGTGGCGGTGATCGGGCTGCCGCACGAGCACACGGGGGAGACCGTGGCGGCGTACGTCGTGCCGATCGTCGGCGCCGGTCTCACCACGGACGACGTACGCGACCTGTGCGAGCAGCGGCTCGCGCGCTTCAAGTGCCCGACCACCATCACGATCGTGGAGTCGCTGCCGCACACCTCCACCGGCAAGCTCGCCAAGGGCCGGTTGCGCGAGGGCCGGCCGTGAGCGCCGAGCCGCGCGTCACCCTGATCGGCAAGCCCGACTGCCACCTGTGCGACGCCGCGCGGACCGTGATCGACGAGGTCTGCGCCGAGACGGGCGACACCTACGCCGAGCGCTCGATCCTCGACGACCCCGAGCTCGCCGACCTCTACTGGGAGCAGATCCCGGTCACGCTCGTCGACGGCGTGCAGCACGACTTCTGGCGCGTGGACGCCGCCCGCCTCCGCGCCGCGCTCGCCGCCCCCCGCCCGTCCTGACACCCGTCCGGGTCAGGCGGGGGCGCTGCCGGTGTCGATCTGGCGGGCGAGGTACGCCGACTCGCCCACGGCCTCGATGGCCGCGAGCTGCGCCTCGAACCAGTCGGCGTGGCCCTCCTCGTCGCGCACCATCTCGTCGAAGATCGACGCGGTGCCGTGGTCGCCCAGCGCGCGCAGCTCGGCCGCGGCCGCGTTGAACTGCGCCACGGCCTTCTTCTCGCCCTCGAGACCGAGCTGGAGCATCTCCACCGCGGACTGGCCGATGGCCACCGGCCCGAGGCGCTGCAGGTTGGGGTGCGCGTCGAAGAACAGGATCCGCTGGATCAGCGAGTCGGCGTCGCGCATCTCGCCGATGGACAGGTCGTAGAACACCTTGCCCAGCAGCGGCAGGCCCTGGGCGTCGAGCATGCGGGCGTGCAGGAAGTAGGCGTTGGTGACGGTGAGCTCGAGCGTGAGGGCGTCGTTGAGGAGCTCGACGACGCGAGGGCTAACCGGCTGCATGGACGACCTCCGATGACGGTGCCGGGTGGCGGGTGCCGGCCAGGCGCAGGGCGGACTCGGTCTGCTGGCGCACGGCGGGGAGGCAGCCTCCGCAGTCGCGGCCTGCGCGGGTGCGGACGAGCACCTCGCGCAACGAGCAGGCGCCCTCGGCGACGGCGGCGTCGATCGCGCGGTGGTCGACCACGGCGCAGTGACAGAGGATCACGTGGGTAAGGGTACCCTAACTCTGGCGTCGGCGGACATCCGGTGCGTCCCGGACGGGCTACCCGCGGGTATCGGAATCGGCCGCTACCGTTGCCCACCTACGGTTGCGTAACCGGAACCACGATCGTCCGCACGGCCCGCCCGCCGCACGCCGAGGAGATGCCATGACCGTTCTCGAGGACTTCGCCCCGAGCGCTCCGCTCGTGCGCGCTCTCGATCCGGTGGTCGCCGTCGAGATCGAGCGGCACATGGCGATGGCCAAGGAGTGGATGCCGCACGAGTACATCCCCTGGGCCGAGGGCAGCAACTACGACGGCATCTATGGCGGCGACGCGTGGGACCCGAGCCAGTCGCCCGTCGACGGCGTCTCGCGCACGGCGCTGGTCGTCAACCTCCTGACCGAGGACAACCTGCCGAGCTACCACCGCGCGCTCACCGACACCGTCGGTCGCGACAGCGCCTGGGGCGAGTGGGTGCACCGCTGGACCGCGGAGGAGGGCCGCCACGCGATCGCGATGCGCGACTTCCTGCTCGTCACGCGCTCGGTCGACCCGGTCGCCCTCGAGCGCGAGCGCATGGACCACATGGGCCGCGGCTTCGACGGCTACGCCGAGGGCCACGTGCTCACGACGATGGCGTACGTCTCCTTCCAGGAGCTGGCCACCCGCATCTCGCACCGCAACACCGGCAAGCACACGCAGGACCCGGGCCTCGACCGGCTGCTGCAGCGCATCGCGGCCGACGAGAACCTGCACATGCTGATGTACCGCAACGTCATGGCCGCGGCGTTCGACCTCAACCCCGACGCCTCGATGAAGGCCGTCCTCGACATCGTGGAGAACTTCCAGATGCCGGGCAACGAGGTCGAGGGCTTCACCCGCCGCTCGGTCGCGATCGCGCTGGCCGGCATCTACGACCTGCGCATCCACCACGACGAGGTGCTCTCGCCGGTGCTGCGCGCGTGGAACGTGTTCGACCGCACCGACTTCGGCCCCGAGGGCGAGAAGGCACGCGACGCGCTCGCGCAGTTCATGGCCGGCCTCGACGCCGCGGCCACGCAGTTCGAGGACAAGCGCGCCGAGAAGGCCGCCCGCCTCGCCGCCCGCATCTGAGGGCGCCGGTCGGCCGACGCGGCCAGCGCCGGTGTCCGGCAACCGGTCGCCCCGGTCGGCAGCTGGGTGCCGGGCCGGTGACCAAGATCAACATCTTGCACGCGGGGGTCTGAACCTGTGACCGGGGTCACATCGATTCTGGTCCATATCCTGGAACCCGGGCGGCCCGCGACTTTGTGCGTTCGTTCACGAGTACCTACTCTGACAACGCCCACCCGCTGAGACGACCGGACCCTTGCCGGCCCGGCGGGAGGCACCGAACAACCGGGGTGAAGCCGTGCCGCTCCCACGTGCGACCGACGTGTCGCGCCGTGGCATCCCGGACGCGACGGTGGCCCGGCTCCCGATCTACCACCGCGTCCTCGCGCTCCTCGTCGAGCGCGGCGTCGCGACCGTGTCGAGCGAGGAGCTCGCGGCCGCGAGCGGCGTCACGAGCGCCAAGCTGCGCAAGGACCTCAGCCACCTCGGCTCGTACGGCACGCGCGGCGTCGGCTACGACACCGAGTACCTCGTCTACCAGATCGCCCGCGAGCTCGGCCTGACCCAGGACTGGCCCGTCGTGATCGTCGGTGTCGGCAACCTCGGCCACGCGCTCGCCAACTACGGAGGCTTCGCGTCGCGCGGCTTCCGCGTCGTCGGCCTCGTGGACGCCGACCCACGTCGGGTCGGCGAGAAGATCCCGGCCGGCCCCGGCGGCGAGCCGATCGCGGTGCGGCCGCTCGCCGACCTCGAGGACGTCGTCATCGACGGCGTCGCCTGCATCGGCGTCATCGCGACGCCCGCGCCCGCCGCCCAGGCCGTCTGCGACCGCCTCGTCGCCGCAGGTGTCACGAGCATCCTCAACTTCGCCCCCGTGGTGCTGACCACCCCCGACCACGTCGGGGTGCGCAAGGTCGACCTCGCGACCGAGCTGCAGATCCTGGCGTTCCACGAGCAGCGCCGTGTCGCGCGTCCGGAGCTGGGCGCATGACCCTCCTCGTCGTCGGCATCAGCCACCGAACCGCGCCCGTGACCCTGCTCGACCGGGTCGCGCTGGTCGACGGCGCAGCCGAGCGGCTGCAGGTGGACCTTCTCGCCTCGACCCATGTCGCCGAGTCGCTCGTGCTGTCGACCTGCAACCGCGTCGAGATCTACGCCGAGGTCAGCAAGTTCCACGGCGGCGTCCTCGACGTCACCGAGACCCTCGCCAAGGCCACGGGCATCGACCGCGAGGAGCTCACCCCGCACCTGTACGTGCGGTACGAGGATCGCGCCGTGCAGCACCTGTTCGAGGTCGCGGCCGGCCTCGACTCGATGGTGGTGGGCGAGCAGCAGATCCTGGGCCAGGTGCGCGGTGCGCTGCGCACCGGGCAGGACCTCGAGACGATCGGCCGCAACCTCAACGACCTCGCCCAGGCGGCGCTGCGCGTCGGCAAGCGCGTGCACCACGACACCGGCATCGACCGCGCGGGCGCCTCGGTGGTGAGCGTCGCGCTGCACCTCGCGGGCGCCTCCCTCGGTGGGAGCCTCGCGGGCAAGCGCGCGCTGGTGGTCGGCGCCGGAGCGATGAGCGGCCTGGCCGCTGCCACGCTGGCGCGCGCGGGCATCGGCGAGATCGTCGTCGCGAACCGCACCTTCGAGCGGGGCCAGCACCTGGCCGATCAGGTCGGCGGCCGCGCTGTGAGCTTCGACGACGTCGCGGCCACGATCGCCGACGTCGACATCGTCTTCTCCTGCACGGGATCCACGGGCCTCGTGCTCACCACCTCCGACGTCGAGACCGCACGCGCCGGCGTCACCGCACCGCTGGCCGTCGTCGACCTCGCGCTCCCGCACGACACCGAGGAGACGATCGCGTCGCTCCCCGGCGTCTCGCGGATCGACCTCGCGTCGCTCGTCGACGTCCCCGAGGCGAACGCGCCCGAGCGCGACGTCGAGCTGGCCCGCGCGATCGTCGTCGACGAGGTCCGCGCGCACCTGGCCACGATCGCGGCCCAGCGGGTCGAGCCCATCGTCGTCAGCCTGCGCAGCCACGCCGACCAGGTGGTCGAGGCCGAGCTCGACCGGCTGCGCCTCAGGCTGCCCGGCCTCGGCGAGGCCGAGCTCGACGAGGTCGCGCGCGCCATGCGCCGCTCGGTGTCGACGCTGCTCCACCGGCCCACGGTCCGCATGAAGGAGCTCGCCGCCGACCCGGACGGCGCGCGCTACGCCACCACGCTGCACCGGCTCTTCGACCTCGACCCCGAGGCGATCGCCGCCGTCACCGCCGCCGACTCCGCCGAGCCCACCACGCCGTCGTTCGCGTCCGAGGCCGGCGCGGGCATCGACGACCTCCTCGGGGGCACGCCGTGAGCGCGGTGCGGGTCGCGACCCGCGCGAGCCTGCTCGCCCGCACACAGTCGGGGATCGTCGCGGACGCGCTGCGCGCACGGCTCGACCGCGAGGTCGTGCTCGTCGAGGTGAGCACGCGCGGCGACGTCGACCAGACCACGCCCCTCGCGTCCTTCGGCGGTGTCGGGGTCTTCGTCTCCGCCGTGCGCGACGCCGTGCTGCGCGGTGATGCCGACGTCGCCGTCCACTCGCTCAAGGACCTCCCGACCGCGCCCGCCGAGGGTCTGCGCCTCGCCGCGGTGCCCCCGCGCGAGGACGCCCGCGACGTGCTGGTGGCCCGCGACGGCGGAACGGTCGCCACGCTCCCGGCTGGTGCCTCGGTCGGCACGGGTTCGCCGCGCCGCGCCGCGCAGCTGCGCGCGCTGCGCCCCGACCTGCACGTCGTTCCCGTCCGCGGCAACGTGGACACCCGCGTGCGCAAGGTGGTCGATGGCGA
Source organism: Longivirga aurantiaca (assembly GCF_042660085.1). Taxonomy (NCBI): domain Bacteria; kingdom Bacillati; phylum Actinomycetota; class Actinomycetes; order Sporichthyales; family Sporichthyaceae; genus Longivirga; species Longivirga aurantiaca. Next base: position 136,924 of record NZ_JBHSTI010000008.1, read on the forward strand.
GCTCGACGCCGTCGTCCTGGCCCACGCAGGTCTCGCCAGGCTCGACCGCCTCGACGCGGTCACCGAGGTGCTCGAGACCGACCAGATGCTGCCCGCACCCGGACAGGGTGCGCTGGCTGTCGAGTGCCGCGACGTCGAGGACGACGCCGCGCTGCTCGACGCGCTCCGCGACCTCGACGACGACGCGACCCGCGTCGCCGTCACCGCGGAGCGATCCCTCCTCGCCGCCCTCGAGGCCGGTTGCTCGGCGCCTGTCGGCGCCCACGCCACCGTCTCGGGAGCCCCCGGCGAGGCGGTCGTGCACCTGACCGGAGCCGTCGTCAGCGACGACGGCCGGGTCCAGGTGCGGAAGTCGGTCACCGGGCCTGCCGGCGACGCGGAGCAGGTGGGCCGATCGCTGGCCGCCGACCTCCTCGCCGCCGGTGCGCCCGGTCTCGTGAACGGAACACGCCCATGAGCGGCACCCAGAACCGCACCAAGAAGAAGCCCTTCGGCTCGATCGCCCTCGTGGCGGTCGGCCCCGGGGACCCCGACCTGCTGACGCTGCGCGCCGCCGCGCTGCTCCGCGAGGCCGACCTGGTCCTCGCGGACGCCGACGTCGTCGACCTCGCGCGCACGCTCGCCGGGGCCGAGGCCGACGTGAGCGCCGCGCTCGACGAGGACGGCCTGCCGCTCTCGCACGCCGCGCGCGCCAAGGTCGTGGCCGACGCGGCCAAGGCGGGGCAGGCCGTCGTGCGCCTCTTCTCCGGCGACCCCCTCCTCGACGGTGCGCTCCTCACCGAGGCCGGCGCGCTCGCGAAGGCGAAGGTGCCGTTCGACGTCGCCCCCGGCGTCTCGACGCTCACCGGAATCCCGGCGTACGCCGGCGTCGGGCTCCTCGGCGGCAAGCAGCGCGAGGTGCACGTGCTCGACGCCGACGACCCCGCTGTCGACTGGGCCGCGCACTCCGACCCGCGCGTCACCGTCGTGGTGCTCAACGGCGCCGACCGCGCCGCCGAGGTCGCCCGCGCCCTCGTGCAGGGCGGTCGCGCCGAGTCGACGCCGGTCGCGGTGACCCGCGGCGGCACGACCGTGGAGCAGCGCACGATCACCTCCACGCTCGCCGAGCTGCCCGCGGCGGTGAAGGCTGCGAAGCAGGCCGGTCCTGGCCTCGTCGTCATCGGCGACACCGTCGCCCAGCGCGACAAGCTCTCGTGGTTCGAGACCAAGCCCCTGTTCGGCTGGAGGGTCCTCGTGCCGCGGACGCGCGAGCAGGCCGGTGCTCTCAGCCAGCAGCTCACCCGTTTCGGCGCCGTCGGCGTCGAGGTGCCCACCATCTCGGTGGAGCCCCCGCGCACCCCGCAGCAGATGGAGCGCGCGATCACGGGCCTCGTGTCCGGCCGCTTCCAGTGGGTCGTGTTCACCAGTGCGAACGCGGTGAAGGCCGTGCGCGAGAAGTTCGAGGAGTACGGCCTCGACGCCCGCGCCTTCGCCGGTCTCAAGGTCGCCGCGGTCGGTGACCAGACCGCCGCGTCGCTGATCTCGTTCGGCGTCCGCCCCGACCTCGTCCCGAGCGGCGAGCAGAGCAGCGTCGGCCTCCTCGAGGACTTCCCCGAGTTCGACCCGATCTTCGACCCGATCAACCGCGTGTTCCTGCCGCGCGCCGACATCGCCACCGACACGCTCGTCGCCGGCCTCGTCGAGCTCGGCTGGGAGATCGAGGACGTCACGGCGTACCGCACCGTCCGTGCGGCGCCGCCGGCGGCGGAGACCCGCGAGGCCATCAAGACCGGTGGCTTCGACGCGGTGCTCTTCACGTCCTCGAGCACGGTGCGCAACCTCGTCGGCATCGCGGGCAAGCCGCACGCGTCGACCGTCGTCGCGTGCATCGGCCCGGCCACGGCCAAGACTGCGGAGGAGCACGGCCTGCGCGTCGACGTGCTCGCCGAGACGCCGTCGGTCGTCGCCCTCGCCGACGCGCTCGCGGCGCACGGCGACGCCCTGAGGCTCGCCGCCCTCGAGCAGGGCGAGCAGGTCTGGCGCCCCAGCAAGCGCCGTGGTGCGGCCCGTCGCAAGGCGACCTGATCGTGGGATTCCCGGTCGAGCGTCCGCGGCGTCTGCGGCGCACGCCTGCCCTCAGGAGGCTGGTCGCCGAGACGCGCCTGCACCCTGCGGGTCTCGTGCTGCCGCTCTTCGTCCGTGAGGGTCTCGCCGAGCCGGCAGCGATCTCGTCGCTGCCGGGCGTCGTGCAGCACAGCCGCGACTCGCTGCGGGCAGCGGCAGCGGAGGCGGCGTACCTCGGGCTCGGCGGCGTGATGCTCTTCGCCGTCCCGGCGGCTCGGGACGCCGTCGGCAGCGCGGCCAGCGACCCGGACGGCATCCTCAACCTCGCGGTCGCGGACGTCCGCGCCGAGGTCGGCGACTCGCTCGTCGTGATGGCCGACCTCTGCCTCGACGAGTTCACCGACCACGGGCACTGCGGCGTGCTCGACAAGGACGGCGGGGTCGACAACGACGCCACCCTCGTCCGGTACGCCGAGATGGCCATGGCTCTGGCCGACGCGGGGGCCGACGTCGTCGGCACCAGCGGCATGATGGACGGCCAGGTCGGGGTCGTGCGGTCGGCGCTCGACGAGGTGTCGGCGCAGCACGTGCTGGTGCTCGCGTACGCCGCGAAGTACGCATCCGCGCTGTACGGCCCGTTCCGCGAGGCGGTCGACAGCCAGCTGCAGGGCGACCGGCGCACCTACCAGCAGGACCCGGCCAACCTCCGCGAGGCGCTGCGCGAGCTGCGCCTCGACGTCGAGGAGGGCGCGGACATGGTGATGGTCAAGCCCGCGAGCCTCTACCTCGACGTGCTGCGCGAGGTGGCCGGCCTCGTCGACGTCCCCGTCGCGGCCTACCAGGTCAGCGGCGAGTACGCGATGGTCGAGGCGGCCGCCGAGCGCGGATGGATCGACCGCGACCGCGCGATCGCCGAGTCGATCACCTCGATCCACCGGGCGGGCGCGGACGTCGTCCTCACCTACTGGGCCGCCGAGGTGGCCCGCTGGATCGCGGAGGGTCGCGCATGAGCACGCCGTACGCCGACGCCGCACCCGTGTCGCAGGAGCTGTTCGCCCGCGGCCGCGAGGTGACGCCGGGCGGCGTCAACTCGCCCGTCCGCGCGTTCCGCGCCGTGGGTGGAACGCCGCGCTTCATGGCGAGCGGCCGCGGCCCGTACATCACCGACGTCGACGGCCGCGAGTACCTCGACCTCGTCTGCTCCTGGGGCCCCATGGTCCTCGGCCACGCGCACCCGTCGGTCGTGCAGGCGATCCAGGACGCCGCTACCCGCGGCTTCTCGTTCGGCACGCCGGGGGAGGGCGAGGTGCTGCTCGCCGAGGAGATCGTGGGCCGCGTCGACGCCGTCCAGCAGGTGCGCCTCGTCAGCAGCGGCACCGAGGCGACGATGTCGGCGATCCGGCTCGCGCGCGGCTTCACCGGCCGGTCCAAGGTCGTGAAGTTCGCCGGCTGCTACCACGGCCACGTCGACTCCCTCCTCGCCGCTGCCGGCTCGGGCATCGCGACCTTCGCGCTTCCCGACACTCCGGGCGTCACGGGAGCCCAGGCGCACGAGACGATCGTGCTGCCCTACAACGACCTCGCCGCGGTCGAGGCTGCGTTCGCCGCCCACGGCGACGACATCGCCGCCGTGATCACCGAGGCCGCGGCAGCCAACATGGGCGTGGTGGCGCCGCAGCCCGGCTTCAACGAGGCGCTGGCGCGCATCGCCCAGGCGCACGGGGCGCTGTTCGTCATCGACGAGGTGATGACCGGGTTCCGCGTCGCCCGCGGCGGCTGGCTCGAGCTCGAGGCCCGTGAGGACCCCTCGTGGAGGCCAGACCTCGTCACGTTCGGCAAGGTCATGGGCGGCGGCCTCCCGGCCGCTGCCTTCGGAGGTCGCGCCGACGTCATGGCGCACCTCGCGCCGGCCGGCCCGGTCTACCAGGCGGGCACCCTCGCGGGTAACCCCGTCGCCGCGGCCTGCGGCCTCGCGACGCTCGCGCAGTGCACGCCCGACGTCTACACCCACCTCGACGCCACGGCCGCCACGGTCGGGCGCCTCGTGTCCGAGGCGCTGGCAGCCGAGGGCGTGGTGCACACCCTCGCCACGGCCGGCAACCTGTTCTCGGTGTTCTTCACCGGCACCCTGCCGAAGGACTACGACGAGGCGCGGACCCAGGAGTCGTGGCGGTACGCCGCCTTCTTCCACGCCATGCTGGACCGGGGCGTCTACCTGCCGCCGAGCGCGTTCGAGGCGTGGTTCGTGTCCGCGTCCCACGACGACGCCGCGCTCGACCGGCTCGTCGCCGCCCTCCCCGCCGCGGCGCGTGCCGCGGCATCCGCACATCCCGACGTCGCGAAGGAGTTCGTGTGAGCACCCGTACCGTCGTCCACCTGCTGCGCCACGGTGAGGTCCACAACCCCACCGGCGTGCTCTACGGCAGGCTCCCGGGCTTCACGCTCTCCACGCTCGGCGAGCAGATGGCCGAGCGCGCCGCCGACGCGCTGGCCGACCGCGACATCACCCATGTCGTCTCCTCGCCGCTCGAGCGCGCGCAGCAGACGGCAGCACCCGTGGCGGCCAGGCACGGGCTGCGCGTCTCGATCGACGACCGCATCATCGAGGCCGACAACATCTTCGAGGGCCAGCGCGTCGGCGTCGGCGACGGCGTCCTCAAGAACCCCAAGGCCTGGCGGCACCTCTACAACCCGTTCACCCCGAGCTGGGGCGAGCCGTACGTCGAGCTCGCAGGCCGCATGCGTGCCGCGGTCGCGGCCGCTCGCTCGGCAGCCCGCGGGCACGAGGCCGTCCTCGTCAGCCACCAGCTGCCGGTGTGGATCGCGCGGCTCGACGCCGAGCAGCGCCGGTTCGTCCACGACCCGCGCAAGCGTCAGTGCGGGCTCGCCAGCCTGACGTCGCTCACGTTCGACGACGACAAGCTCGTGGCGATCACCTACACCGAGCCGTCGGCCGACCTCGTCCGCGCCGCCGGGAAGTCCGCGGCGCAGGCCAAGGGCGCCTGATCGGTGTGACGCAGTCGCCGGACCGGTGGGAAACCTCCCGGGGCTGCGGCTCGTCCACACTGCGCGCCCGAAGCCCGCGCGCCCGAAGCGCTGCGCCCGTCCCGCCTCACCCGCCCGTCCGAACGCCCGAGGAGAGCCCGTCGTGACCGCCCGAGGACGCCGCACCCGCCGCGCCGCGGGTGCCGTTGCCCTGGCCGCGGCCGCGCTCCTGCTGTCGGCCTGCTCGGCCACCTCCGGATCGGTCGACGGCTCGACGCGCTACGTCGCCGGCGACGGCTCGACGGTGCTGCTCGCCCCGGGCGAGCGCGCGGCCGCTCCGGCGCTCGCCGGCACGACCCTGGACGGCGACGCCCTCGACATCGCGTCGTACCGCGGCAAGGTCGTCGTGGTGAACCTGTGGGCCTCCTGGTGCTCGCCGTGCCGCGCCGAGGCCGGCGTGCTCGAGAGCACCTACACCGAGACCAAGGGCAAGGGTGTCGAGTTCGTCGGCATCGTCTCCGGCGGCAAGGACTCGATCGACAACGCGCGCGCCTTCGCCCGCAAGTTCGACATGTCGTACCCCTCGATGTTCGACGCCGACAACTCCCTGGTGCTGGCCTTCCGCGGGCAGCTGCCGCCGTCCGCGATCCCGACCACGCTGGTGCTCGACCGCGAGGGCCGGGTGGCCGCGCGGGCGCTCGGCGAGGTCGACCGCTCGCGTCTGCTCGGCATGATCGAGCCGGTGCTGGCGGAGGCGTCATGAGCGTCGTCGACACGGTCGTGTCGGGCTCGCTGCTCGTGGCCGCCCCGCTGGCCTTCGCAGCCGGCGTCGTGTCGTTCCTGTCGCCGTGCGTCCTCCCTCTCGTGCCCGGCTACCTGTCGTACGTCACCGGCCTGTCCGGGGCGGAGCTCGCCGGCGAGCCGGACACCGCGGCCGCGCGCCGCCGGGGAACCGCCGACGGCGACGTCCTGGTCGAGGCGGAGGTGTCGGCACCTGCGGCGCGGACCCGCGTGCTCGTCGGCTCGGTCCTGTTCGTCCTCGGCTTCACCGCGGTCTTCGTGGCGTACGGCGCGGCGTTCGGCGCCCTGGGGGAGTCGCTGTTCCGCTACCAGGACCAGATCTCGCGCGTGCTCGGCGTGGTGGTCGTCGTCCTCGGCCTGTCCTTCCTCGGCGTGATCCCCGGGATGCAGCGCGAGTGGCGGATGCACCGGCTGCCGAAGGTGGGCCTCTGGGGCGCCCCGCTGCTCGGCGTGCTGTTCGGCCTCGGCTGGACCCCGTGCATCGGCCCGACGCTCGGCGCCGTGCAGACCCTGGCCTTCACCGAGGCCAGCGCGGCCCGCGGCGCGCTGCTGTCGGCGTTCTACTGCCTCGGCCTCGGCCTCCCGTTCGTCCTCGTCGGCCTCCTCTACCGTCGCGCGCTCGGCGCGATCGGCTGGGTGCGCCGGCACAGCCTGGTCGTCATGCGGATCGGGGGCGGGCTCCTCGTGCTGATCGGCCTGCTGCTCGTCACCGGCCTCTGGGACGACCTGACCATCGGCCTGCGCTCGTGGGCCGGCAGCTTCGGGGTCTGGCTATGAGCGGGGTGCGGCCGTGAGCGACCAGGTCGACGACGCCGTGCGCGACGCCGACGACACCCGCAGCGGGCTGTCGACTGCGCCGGCCGAGGTCGACTCCTCGACGACGGTCGTGGGGCTCGGCGTCCTCGGCTGGGTGCGCTGGGGATGGCGCACCCTCACGAGCATGCGCACGGCTCTCGTGCTCCTGTTCCTGCTCGCGGTCGCGTCGGTGCCCGGGTCGGTCTTCCCGCAGCGCGGCACCGACCCGATCAAGGTCACGCAGTACCTCGCCGACGACCCCACCAAGGGGGAGATCCTCGACCGGCTCGGCATGTTCGACGTCTTCGCCTCGCCGTGGTTCGCCGCGATCTACCTGCTGCTGTTCATCTCGCTCGCGGGCTGCGTGATCCCGCGCTCCCTGCAGCACTGGAAGGCCATGCGCTCGCGCCCGCCGGCGGCGCCGCGCAACCTCAGCCGGCTCCCCGAGCACCGCCGCGTCGAGACCGACGCCGAGGCCTCCGAGGTGCTCGCGTCGGCAGCTGCGCTCCTGCGCGGGAAGCGGTGGCGCGTCGACGTCGCCGACGACTCGGTGGCGGCCGAGAAGGGCTACAGCAGGGAGACGGGGAACCTCGTCTTCCACCTGGCGCTGCTGGTCCTGCTGCTCGGCGTCGCGCTCGGGTCGCTCGGCGGCTTCCGCGGCAACGTCGTCGTCCGGGAGGGCAGCTCGTTCGCCAACACGCTCTCGCAGTTCGACTCGTTCGCGCCGGGTCGCGGCTTCGACCCGGAGTCCCTGCAGCCGTTCAGCTTCACCCTCGACGACTTCACGGCGCAGTTCGAGCGCGGCGGCCCGCAGTCCGGGGCGCCGCGGCAGTTCGTCGCGGATGTCACGGTCGTCAGCGAGCCCGGCGCCGTGCCGGAGAAGGCGCGCATCGAGGTCAACGCGCCGCTCGTCATCGGCGGCGAGAAGGTCTTCCTGGTCGGCCACGGCTACGCGCCGACGATCACCGTGACCGACAAGGACGGCGAGATCGTCTTCCGCGACTCGGTGGTGTGCCTGCCTCAGGACGGCAACTTCAGCTCGACCTGCGTCGTGAAGGTGCCGGACGCGTCACCGCAGCTGGGCCTCACCGGCTTCTTCCTGCCGACGGCGGCCGTCGACGACATCCGCGGCCCGCACTCGACCTTCCCCGCGACCGACGACCCCGCGGTCTTCCTCTCGGCGTGGGAGGGCGACCTCGGCCTCGACAGCGGGCGGCCGCAGTCGGTCTTCAAGCTCGAGACGACGAACATGACGCGCCTCGGCATCGAGGCCCTGCGCCCGGGCGAGACCTGGACGCTCGAGGACGGCACCACCGTCTCGTTCGACGGCTACGTGCAGTTCGCGTCGTTCGCCATCGCCCAGGACCCCGGCAAGGAGATCGCGCTCGTCGCGTCGATCGCTGCGATGACGGGTCTGGCGCTGTCGCTGCTCGTCCGACGTCGCAGGGTCTGGGTGCGGGTGGCGTCCGGAGCATCAGGCATTACCGTGGTCGACGTCGCCGGGCTGACCCGGTCCGAGCACGCCAGCGTGGCCGACGAGGTCGACGAGGTGGCCTCGGCCCTGGGATCACCCGCGGGGGCCTCGACGGCGCAGGGCAGCACGGGAGCAGAAGGAGCACCGGAGTGACGGTCAACGTGGCGTTCGCCGAGCTGAGCCTCGACCTCGTGTACGCGGCGATGGCCGTCTACACGGTCGCGATGTTCACGTTCGCGGTGTCGTTCGCAGCCACGAAGGGCCGCGACCTCGCTCCCGCCACGGCCGACGGCGCCGCCGCGACGGCGGGCGAGGGCTCGGTCGCCGTCGCCACCAAGACCGAGGTCGCCCTGGGCGGGCCCGACGACGGCGCGCTGCCCGCGGGCCGCCGGTCGGCCAACATCGCGATGTCGGTGATGTGGCTCGGGACGATCCTGCTCGCGCTCGGTCTGCTCTTCCGCGGCCTCTCGGTCATGCGCGCCCCCTGGGGCAACATGTACGAGTTCTCGATCACCTCGGCCCTCGCCATCTCCGCGACCTACCTCCTGATCTCGCTCAAGCGGGACGTGCGCTGGCTCGGGCTGTTCGTCGTGCCCACGGTGCTGCTGATCCTCGGCCTCGCCGTCACCGTGCTGTACGTCGACGCGGCCCAGCTCGTGCCCGCGCTTCGCGGCGTCTGGCTCGTGATCCACGTGTCGGCCGCCACCGTCTGCGCCGGCGCGTTCAGCCTGGGTGCGGCGCTCTCGGCCCTCTTCCTCGTCGCCGACTCGGGAGAGCGGCGCGCCGCCGAGGGCCGGTCGTACTGGCTGTCCGGGCTCGCAAAGCGCCTGCCCGAGTCGCAGAAGCTCGACGGGCTGGCCTACCGCATCCACGCGTTCATGTTCCCGCTGTGGACCTTCACGATCGTGGCCGGCGCGATCTGGGCCGAGAACGCCTGGGGCCGCTACTGGGGCTGGGACCCGAAGGAGACCTGGGCGTTCATCACCTGGGTCGGCTATGCCGCGTACCTGCACGCTCGGGCGACCGCCGGGTGGAAGGGTCGCAAGGCCGCCTACATCGCCTTCGTCGCGTTCGGGTGCTTCGTGTTCAACTACTTCGGCGTGAACATCCTGATGAGCGGCCTGCACTCCTACGGCGGCCTGTGATCGAGTGCGCCGGACGGCGACCGCGCGCGCTCTGCGCGGGGCCGACGTACTCTCCGTGCATGGGCGCGAGGCACGGCGACAGTTCGAGGGAGGTGGGTTGAGGTGGGCAGGTTCCTGATCTACGGCATCGCGTTCGTCGTGGTGCTGTACGCGTTCATCGACGTGGTGCTGAGCCGCGGCGACGACGTCCGCTCGCTCCCGAAGCCGCTGTGGGCCGTCCTCGTGCTCGTCCTGCCCCTGCTCGGCGCGGTCGGCTGGTTCGTCTGGGGACGCCCGCGTGCCGCCGGCAACGGCGGCGGCCTGGTCCCGGGCCGTGGGCGCGGCCCGGTGGCCCCGGACGACGACCCGGCGTTCCTGCGTCAGATCGACGACGTGACCTGGTCGGAGAAGATGCGTCAGCGCCGCGAGAAGCGCGACGGTGGCGGCGCGCCTGGCGCCGGCGCCGGCCCCGCCGCCTGACGCTGCCGCGCGCGCGACCGCGGCCGCCGGTGCACCCGGTTCGGCCGATGAGGCGCGGGCGACGTACCGTGCTTCCCGTGAGCCAGGACGACGCGACCAGCCCCGCACCCGACACCGCAGCCGCGCCGCGCGGCGCGCACCCGGTTCTCGTCTACACCGGGCTGCGGCTGCTGCTGCTCGCCGTCACCGCGGGCGTGCTGTGGCTGATCGGGCTGCGCGAGCCGTTGATCCTGCTGGTGTTCGCGTTCCTCATCTCCGGCGTGATCTCGGTGTTCGCCCTCAACCGCAGGCGCGAGGTCGCCGCGGTCGAGGTGGTGACCGCGGTGCAGAAGGTCAACCAGCGCATCGAGGAGTCGGCGAGCTCGGAGGACACGCTCGAGGACGACCTCGCCGACCTGGGTCCGGACCCGGCGGCGGGCCGCCCGGACGGGAGCGGCCGGGCAGGCGCCTTCCCGGGTGCCAACGCCGCTCCGGCCGCACCCGCCCCCAAGCCGTCCAAGCGCGAGATCCCGGCCGACGACGACCTCGACGACCTCGAGCCGACCGACCGCCCCTGACCCCCGCCTCACTCACCGAAGTGCCAGAGAGCCACGAGGTTCTCGGGCACTTCCGTACGTGAGACCAGCGGGTCAGAACGACGCGACGACGAGGCCGAGCGACAGCAGCACGGCGTACCCCAGCAGCAGCTTGCCCGTGCCCGCGAGCACCGGCACGAGGTCGCGCCCGAGCGCGCCGCCGCGCACGACCTGCGCGGGTCGCAGGGCGAGCGGCAGCGCGAGGAGCGCGAGCAGCGCCCACCACGTGACGGTCGGCGCGAGGCCGAGCGCGATGCCGAACGGGAGCGCGAGCGAGGCGAGGTACGCCGCCCGCGTGCGTGCGTCGCCGAGGCGCACGGCCAGCGTGCGCTTGCCGCTGACGGTGTCGGTGGGGATGTCGCGCAGGTTGTTGGCGAGCAGGATGCCGACCGACAGCGACCCGCACGCCACGCCACCCGCGACCGCGAGCCACGAGATCGACAACGTCTGCACGTACGTCGTACCCACCACGGCGACGAGGCCGAAGAACACGAACACGAAGGCCTCGCCGAGCCCGGCGTAGCCGTAGGGGCTCGGGCCGCCGGTGTAGAACCACGCCGCGACGATCGCGGCCGCGCCGACGAGCAGCAGCCACCAGGCCTGGGTGATGAGCACGAGCGCCAGTCCGGCGAGCGCGGCGACGCCGAACATCGCGAACGCCGCGAGCTTCACCGAGCGCGGGGAGGCGAGGCCCTGGCCGACGAGCCGCACCGGGCCGACGCGGGCGTCGTCGGTGCCGCGGATGCCGTCGCTGTAGTCGTTCGCGTAGTTGACGCCCACCTGCAGCGCGAGCGCGACGACGAGGGCGAGCACCGCGCGCAGCACGAACTGGACCCAGGTGGTGGCAGCGGTCGCGTCGAGGAGCGGCAGAAGCGACGGGTCGACGGCGAGGTCGATGTTCGTGACGGTCACGAGCGAGTGGTCAGCGGGAATCCCCACCGGCAGGTCGGTGAGCCTGGCCGCGACCTCGCGGGCGCCGTCGGTCAGCCGGATGAGCGATCCGATCTCCCACCAGGCGACCGCCGTACCGACCAGCACGGGGGCGAGCGCCGCCGGGAGGGTGCGTGGGCGTGCGCCCTGCCACCACTGCCCGGGAGTCGCCACGGCCGAGATCCTGTCAGCCCGCGCCCCACCCCGCGCGCCACCCCCAGCGCGAGCACGATCACGAGTACGGGTCATGGCGCGCAGCCCAGCCGCCTTGATCGACCCCAGGGGTCAACGAGTGCAGTTGAGGTGCACTCGTCGACCCGTAGTCGTGATCTTGAGGCGGCTGGAGCAGGTCAGGCGCCGCCGTCCTGCTGGTTGCGCCTCTGCTCGGCCTCCAGGGCGGCGAGCTTGGCCTCCCACTTCTTGAGCGACTGCTCGTGCTCGCGGTCGATGCGGGCCATCTCGGCCATGAAGGCGGGGTCGTCCTCGTTGCGCTTGTACGCCGTACGCGGTCGCTCGTCCGCAGGGAAGCCCGAGCCGATCCGCCACTGCCCGCCGGCCGAGGTGCGCACGGGGCGCCCGGCCACGAGCCACGCGATACCGCCGACCAGCGGCAGAAGGATGATGAGCACGATCCACCACCCCTTCTCGAGGTTGCGGACGAGGTGCGGCGGCGACTGGATGCAGTCGACGAGGCAGAACACCAGCAGCGCGATCTCGACGAGATACGGCAGAACACGGATCACAGCGGAACCCCCGAACGCGGCCCGTCGCGTCGACCCCCTGCCGCGCGTCCGTCCGAGCCGCGCCGGACGCTACCGGCTCGCGGGGGCCGGAGTCCCGCGCAGCGCCGTCGGTTCACGCGTCCGGCAGAGGACAGATCGCGCCCCAGGAGGGCGCCTTCTGTCCTGAGCGGGGGAATTCACGCACGGGGGAGTGACCGCAGGGCGGCGCGGTCGGGCTTGCCGTTGGGCAGCAGGGGTACGGCGTCGATCCGCACCCACGCGCGCGGCACGGCGGCGCGGCCGAGCCGCGCGATCACCGCGGCGCCGAGCGCCTCGGTATCGGACACGTCCGCGCCCGGGCCTGGCCGCACGACGTACGCCGTGAGCCGCGCGCCCCAGCGGTCGTCCGGCTCGGCCAGCACCACCGCGCCGCCGCACAGGGGACCGAGCACGTCCTCCACCGCGGTGACCGCGACGTTCACGCCGCCCACCTGCACCACGTCGTCCAGCCGTCCGAGCACCTCGAGCCGACCGTCGACGATCCGCCCGGCGTCGGGCGTGCGGTGCCAGCCGTCGACGAACGCCTCGGCCGTCGCGACGTCGTCACCGAGGTAGCCGCGGGCGAGCATCGGGCCCGACACCTCGATGCGGCCGGTGGCCTCGTCGATCCGGAACGACGCGCCCGGCAGCGGCACGCCGTCGTAGACGATGCCGCCGCACGTCTCGGTCATGCCGTACGTCGGCACCGCGACGACGTGCGCCGCGCGCAGCCGGGCCAGCAGCTCCGGGGGGGTGCGGGCGCCGCCGAGCAGCACGGCGTCGTACGCCTGGAGAGCGGCGAGGCCCTCGGGGTCGTCGAGCAGGATCGCCGCCTGCGTCGGCACGATCGAGGTGCAGCCCGGCAGCGACGGGTCGAGGCGCCAGGTGGCCGCCGCGAACTCCGCGACGGTGAAGCGCGACGCACCGCCGACCGACGGCAGCACCTCGGGCTCGGTCGAGCTCATGAGCGAGCGCATCAGCACCTGCAGGCCGCCGACCGACGTGACGGGCAGCGCCAGGCTCCACGCCGCAGCGCCGCCGACGAGCGTGACCAGCGCGGCCTCGGCGGAGGCGAGCAGGGCCGACGCCGGCAGCAGGACGCCGCGCGGCGCCCCGGTCGATCCGCTGGTGGCAAGCACGACGGCGATGTCGTCGTCGACGGTGGCCGCGGGATCCGGGAGCACGGCCGCACGTGCCCGCGCGGCAGCGGGCTCGTCACCGGCGGGAGCGACGGCGAGTGCAGGACCGTCGCCCGCGAGCGCCTCGGGCAGCAGGTCGAGCAGCGCCTCGACCCCGACGGGGCCGGGCACGACGTCCACGCGTCGGAGGTCGCGCTGCCTGCTCACGCCTCTCAGCCTAGGGTTGTCGGTGCAGGCGCTCTCCCGCGACGGGAGGCGCGGACGAGGCGGAGGACGCGGATGGCCACCGAGGCGCAGCCGACCCCGCCCGTCGACGGCGCGCCGACGCCGGAAGAGCCGACAGCCGACGATGCCCGGGAGCGCACGACGCAGGAGCGGCTCCGGTCGATCGGCGCGCGGGCGAAGTCGATCTGGTGCGGAATCCTGAGCGGCCTCGGATGACCCTCACCGTCGACGAGGCGGTGCCGTTCGCGCTGCCCCTGTCGCGACGTTTCCGTGGCACGACCCTGCGCGAGGGCGTCCTCGTGCGCGTGGGGGACCGGTGGGGCGAGTGGGCGCCGTTCCCCGAGTACGACGACGTCACAGCCGCGCGCTGGCTGCGCGCGGCCCTCGAGCAGGCGCGAGGCGACTGGCCGGACGCCGTCCGCTCGTCGGTGCCGGTCAACGCGATCGTCCCCGCGCTCGACCCGGCCGAGGTCGGCGCGCTGGTGCTCGACGCCGTCCAGGTCGACGGCTGCACCACGATCAAGGTGAAGGTCGGCGAGCCGGGCCAGGTCTTCGCCGCCGACGTCGCCCGCATCGCCGAGGTGCGCGCGGTCCTCGACGCCTGCGGTGCGGCCGAGGCGCTGATCCGGGTCGACGTCAACGGCGCCTGGACCGTCGAGGAGGCCGCCGAGCGACTTGTCGTGCTGGCCGATGTCGCCCTCGGCCTCGAGTACGCCGAGCAGCCGTGCACCACGCTCGCCGAGCTCGCGGACCTGCGCACGCGGATCGACGTGCCGGTTGCGGTGGACGAGGGCGTGCGCCTCGCGGGCGAGCTCTCCGACCCCGCGCTCGACGCAGTCCGCGACGCGGCGGACGTCGTGATCCTCAAGGCCATCCCGCTCGGCGGCGTACGCCGTGCCCTCGAGCTGGCCGAGCGCATCGGTCGACCCGTGACGGTGAGCGGCTCGCTCGACTCCAGCGTGGGTCTCGCGGCGGGTCTCGCGCTGGCCGGCGCCCTGCCCGACCTCGGGCACGCGTGCGGCCTCGGCACCGGACGGCTGCTCGCGGCCGACCTCACCGCGCGCACGCTCCTGCCCGAGGACGGCAGACTGTCGGTCGTGCGCCTCGCCCCCGATCCCGACCGGCTCGCCTCCGCCGCAGCTCTGCTCGCCGACGACCGTCGCGGGTGGTGGGCCGCCCGGCTCGACCGCTGCCTCGCCGTCCTCGAGGAGGGCACCGCATGAACCCCAGCACGGCGATGGCGCGGGTCCTGGTCGACGAGCTCGTCGCCGGGGGGGTGACCGAGGTCGTGCTCGCGCCCGGCAGCCGCAGCGCGGCGCTCGCGATCGCGCTCGCCGAGGCCGATGAGCGCGACGACCTGCGTCTGCACGTGCGCGTGGACGAGCGCAGCGCGGGCTTCCTCGCCCTCGGTCTCGCCAAGGTGGCCAAGGAGCCGGTCGCCGTCGTGACGACCAGCGGCACCGCCGTCGCCAACCTGCTGCCCTCACTGGTGGAGGCGTCGTACGCCGGGGTGCCGGTGATCGTCATCAGCGCAGACCGGCCGGCCGAGCTCCGCGACACCGGTGCGCACCAGACGATCGACCAGGTGAAGATCTTCGGCACCACCGTGCGCTGGTCGACCGAGGTGGCCGTGGCCGAGGCGCGCGTGGGCCAGGTGCGCTACTGGCGCTCGGTCGTGGCGCGCGCGATCTCGGTGGCGACCGAGGTCGGCTCGTCGGGGCCCGTGCACCTCAACGTCGCGTTCCGCGACCCGCTCGTGCCGGACGGCGACGACACCTGGATCGAGCCGCTCGCCCTGGCCGATGCCGACTCCTCGCCGGAGGAGCGGCTGCCCGTCGCGGTCGACGCCCGGCTCGGGATGTCCGCGGCGCAGCCGATCGACGAGATCCTCGCGCTGTTCGCCGGGCCGGACGCCGACCCGGACCACGTCGTCCCCGCCCGCGGAGTCGTGGTGGTCGGCGACCTGTCCGACGTCGAGGCCAGCGACTCCGCCGTCGCCCTGGCCGAGTCGTGCGGCTGGCCGCTCATCGGGGAGCCGAGCGGCAACGCGCGGGTGGGCGACTCGACCGTCGCGCACGGCGCGCTGCTGCTGGCCGACCCGCACTTCGCCGACGAGCACGCGCCCGAGCTCGTGGTCTGCGTCGGGCGCCCGGGGCTCTCGCGCTCGGTCCTCGCGATGATCCGCGACGCCCCGATGGTGATCGTGGCCGACGACCGCGCCGCGGCGTACCGCCCGGACCCCACGCGCAACGCGACGATGTTCGTCTCCGTCGTACCCGAGCCGCCGACGGCGTTCGAGCTGTACGACGACTCCTGGCTCGACGCCTGGCTCGCCGCCGACGCGCGCGCGGACGCGGCGATCACCAAGCGGCTCGACGAGGGCTCGACCCTGACCGGCCCGGACGTCGCGCGCACCCTCTGGGACGTGCTCGACTCCTCGGCGCTGCTGCTGGCGGCGTCCTCCTGGCCGGTGCGGCACCTGGAGTCGTTCGCGCGGGTGCGCGTGGCCGACGAGGCGCCGCTCGTGATCGGCAACCGCGGCGCGTCCGGCATCGACGGCCTGCTCGCGACGGCCTGGGGCGCGGCGCTCGCGCACCAGACCCCGCGCACGGCGATCCACGTGGACGAGGACGGCGTGGCGGAGGTGGTGACCGCGACCGGCGGCACGGCGTACGCGCTGGTCGGCGACCTCGCGTTCCTGCACGACCACAACGGCCTGCTCGCGGGTGACGACGAGCCGCGGCCCGATCTCGTGATCGTCGTCGTCGACAACGACGGCGGGGGGATCTTCGGCCAGCTCGAGCAGGCCGGTACGCCGCACTTCGAGCGGATCTTCGGCACGCCGCTCGGCCTCGACCTCGAGAAGGTCGCGGCGGCGGTCGCGGTCGACCACGTGTGCACCGTGACCGACGTGACGGCGCTGGTGGCCGCGATCGACGAGGCGACGGCCGCGGGCGGCGTACGCGTCGTGGTCGCGAAGGTCGGCGAACGCGGCGACGAGGCCCAGCTGCTGCGCGACCTCCAGACCGACGTCAGCGCCGCCCTCGTCGACCTCGACGACCTCGACACCCCCTAGAACCGCACCCGTGTGCCCTGTGGTGAACTGCCTTGATCGACCCTAGGGGGTGAATCAGGCGGGTTCGAGGGCGTCGCGCATGGCGACGAGCTTGGCCTGGGACTCGGCCAGCTCGGCGTCGGCGTCGGAGCCGGACACCAGGCCGCAGCCGGCGAACAGCCGCAGGCGGTCCTCCGCCTCGATCGCGCCGCAGCGCAGCGCGATCCCGAACTCGCCGTCGCCGCGCGCATCGACCCAGCCGACCGGCCCGGCGTAGCGGCCACGGTCCATGCCCTCGAGCTCGCGGATCACCGCGAACGCGCGCTCGGTGGGCGTGCCGCACACCGCTGCCGTCGGGTGGAGCGACGCCGCCAGCGCGAGCGCCGGTGCGCCGTCGGCCAGGACGCCGCTGACGTCGGTCGCGAGGTGCTGCACGTTCGCGAGGCGGAGCAGGCGCGGCGTCGCGGGGACGTCGAGGTCGGTGCAGTGCGCCGCGAGCGCGAGGGCGACGGAGTTGACGGCGTACTGGTGCTCGGCGTGGTCCTTGGCGGAGTCGAGCAGCGCCTCCGCGAGCGAGGCGTCGTTGGTCGCGTCGGACGAACGACGCATCGTGCCGGCCAGCACGCGCGAGGTGACGGTGTCGCCGATGCGCCGCACGAGCATCTCCGGCGTGGCGCCGAGCAGGCCGTCGACCGAGAACGCCCAGCACGAGGGGTACTTGGTCGCCAGCCGCGTCAGCAGGTGCCGCGGGTCGATGGGGCCGTCGGTGGTGACGACGACGTCGCGCGCGAGCACCACCTTGTCGAGCTCGCCGTCGTCGATCCGGCGGACGGCCTCGGTGACGGCGGACTGCCAGTCGGGCACCGACAGCGTGCCCTCGGAGTAGGCCACGCCGCGCGGGGCCTCGGGCACGATGGTCGGGTGGGCCAGGGCCGCCACCGTCTCGGCGACCGCGTGCCGGGCCTCGCGCGCGCTCGCGGCGACGACGGTCAGCCAGGTGACGCCGTCCCGCCGCCCCACGACCACGCGCGGGACGACGACGACCGACGACCCCGGGGTCGCGTCGAAGGCGAACGACGCGAACGCCACGGCGCCGGAGCCGGGCAGGTGCACGGCGTCCTGCACGTCGGCGTCCGCGACCCAGGTGGCCCACCAGCGCTGGGCCCGCGAGAACCGCTCGGCACCGCCGAACTCGCCCCGCGCCGCCTCGCCCCATCCGACCAGGCCCTGGTCCTCGCCGTGCTCGTCGGTGGTCACCCACGAGGTCGGTGCGAGTCCGCGCGGGAGCAGCGACAGGAGGGGCCGGTCCGCGAACTCGTCCGGGAGGACGACAGTCCGTACGGTGGCCGGCGGAGCCGGCACGGCGACGGGTGCGGTGGACACGCGATTCAGGCTAGGGCCACCTGACCTCCTCGGCAGCACGACGAGGGCGTTACGTGGCGCACGTCATGCCCCTCGCCGCTCCCGTGAGCGTGGGTGCGGGCGTGGGCAGGGGTACGGCGGACGTCGTCGCCCGGCCGTGCGAGCCCCGCCGCGCCGGTGACGGCGGGAGTCCGCCCCGGGTCCTGCGGCCGGCGGGTGCGACGGGCAGCCAGGGGCGCGGAGCAGGCTGGTCGTCGCATCCGCGAGCCGCGGGGCCGTGCGCGGAGCGCTGGTGGGGAGCGCGGGCCGGGCGGTGGCCGGGCCGTGGCTCAGGTGGCCGTCGCCGCCGACACCCGCGTCGCGAGCAGCGTCCCCGTGAGCGTGAAGCCACTGCCGTAGTTGGTTGAGGCACAGCTCAAGGCCAAAGGTGCTGAGGCTGCGGTGATGGAGACGACTGCCGGAGTCAGGGCGATGACGTCGTCGCGAAGGCTGGCCTCAGGGTCCTTCACAGTCGGTGGTTGTGGACTGTTGAGCGTGTTGGGTGGCGCGACGTCGTAGGTACAGGTGAGGACCGAAACGGTTTGGATGCCAGCGCCGTTGGAGGTGAACACATGCCCGGTCACGACGTAGGTGCCGGAGGGGAGGGTGACGGTGGCCAGCGTGTGGGTGTCGCTGGCGGTGTAGACGGTGGCCTCGCCGGTGTCGAGCCAGGCCGGCCCGGTGCCGTCGGCACCGTCGGCCCCGTCGACACCGGCCGGGCCGCGCGGACCGACATCTCCCTGCGGACCGACGTCGCCCTGCGGGCCGGCTGGGCCCTCCGGACCCGTCCCGCCCAGCGGTCCCGCATCGCCCGCGGCACCGGTCGCGCCGGTCGCGCCGGTCGGACCTGTCGCCCCCGTCGTCCCGGTCGCTCCGGTGGCGCCGTCCGATCCGGTCGGCCCGCGGGCACCGGTGGCACCCGCGGCTCCGGAAGCGCCGGTGGCCCCGGCCGGGCCGCGCGCCCCGACCACACGGGTGAGCGTGTACCCCGACGGGCAGCTGCCCGCGGTGGTCGGCGCGACCATCGGCGCACCGCGCTTCAGGCACACCGACAGGGCCGACGTGCTGGTCGCGGCGTCGGCCACCACGACGCCCGCGAGGAGCAGGCCCGCGGCCACACCGGGCACGAGCAGAGCGGCCCGGGTGCGGCGACCGGCTCGGCGTGCGCCCTGCAGCATCGGGGCCGAGGGGGAGGTTCGGGAGGGAAGGTCTTCTCTGGTCATGCCCCTAGGGCACCGCGCGGATGCATCGGGTCGCGCGCCGAGCGCGCGGAACCGGCCGAACTCCCGACGGGGGTCCGCCGACCTGCCGGCGTCGCGGTCCGACCGCTGTCACCCAGACGTCCTAACCGCCCTGAATCCACGCCGTGGATGTGCCCTGCCCGGCGGCCGGACGCGGCCGAGCCGGCACCGATGCAGGGCCGGCTGACTTCCTCGTACCGGGTCGGATCGGCAGGCGTGGCGGGGTACAGTACGCGTGCGCTCGTGAACACGTTCACAAGCGCACGTGCATACCTGACGACCGACGAGGAACCGCGACTCCTGTGGCCATGCAGACCCCGCCTCGGCGCGCAGCCGGCACCGGCGTCGGCGACGCCGACCGCACGGCTGCGGAGGCCGCCGAGACCGGCGTCGGACGGGTCGCGGGAGCGGTCCCGAGACGGGGTCCGGCAGCATGACCGCCCGGGTCCGAGGGTCATTCGGACAGCACTAGGATTCATCAGGTTTGAGATCCACCAGCGTGAGCGAGGCAGCCCGGCGCGAGCGGGGCGACCAGGAGAAGGGGCACTGACGTGGGCGAGGTCTACCTCCCGATCCTGGTCCTCGGCATCCTCGGACTGGCCTTCGGTCTCTTCGCGGTGTTCGCCCCGGTGGTCATCGGCCCCCGCCGCTACAACCGCGCGAAGCTCGACTCCTACGAGTGCGGCATCGACCCCACCCCGCAGCCCATCGGCGGCGGCCGGTTCCCGATCAGGTACTACCTGACGGCGATGCTCTTCATCGTCTTCGACATCGAGATCGTGTTCCTCTACCCGTTCGCGGTCGCGTTCGACCAGCTCGCGCTCTTCGGGCTCATCGAGATGGGCCTGTTCATCATCACCGTCCTCGTGGTCTACGGGTACGTCTGGCGCCGGGGCGGGCTCGAATGGGACTGACGCCCCGCCAGGTCCGCAGCAGCACCACGCACCCCGCACGCACCGCACCCCCCACCGGACAGGAGCGCTAGGACATGGGACTCGAGGAGAGCCTCCCGAGCGGCATCCTGCTCACCACGGTCGAGAAGCTGGCCGGCTACGGCCGGGCCGGGTCGATGTGGCCCGCCACCTTCGGCCTCGCCTGCTGCTCGATCGAGATGATGTCGACGGGCGGTCCGCGCTACGACCTCGCCCGCTTCGGCATGGAGGTGTTCCGCGGCTCGCCGCGCCACGCCGACCTCATGATCGTGGCCGGCCGCGTGAGCCAGAAGATGGCACCGATCGTCCGCCAGATCTACGACCAGATGCCCAACCCCAAGTTCGTGCTCGCGATGGGTGTCTGCGCCTCGAGCGGCGGCATGTTCAACAACTACGCGATCGTCCAGGGCGTCGACCACATCGTGCCCGTCGACGTCTACCTGCCCGGCTGCCCGCCCCGCCCCGAGATGCTGCTCGACGCGATCATGCAGATCCACGAGAAGTCGCGGCAGACCAAGCTCGGCATCAACCGCCAGAACCAGATCACCGAGCTCGAGGAAGCCGCGCTCGTCGCGACCCCGACCTCCGAGATGAAGGGGCTGCTGCGGTGACCGAGTCCCACGACGACACCGCGGGCATCGTCCCGGTCGTGCCGGCCGGCGTCCCGACCCTCCCCGTCGTCGACGTCCGCACCGGCCTCTTCGGCGGCTCGGGCACCGGCGACACCTCCGGCTTCGGCGGCCTCGTCCGCACCATCGAGTTCCCGCCCCCGAGCCCGCGCCCGTTCGGCGGCTGGTACGACGAGGTCGCGGACGAGCTCGACCTCGCGCTCCAGGAGGACGGCCTGTCGTTCGACGCCGCGGTCCTCGCGACGGTGGTGTCGAACGGCGAGATCACGTTCCACGTGCGCGCCGAGCACCTGCTCGCGTTCGTCCAGCGTCTGCGCGACGAGTCCGCGCTGCGCTTCGAGATGTGCCTCGGCGTCTCCGGCGTCCACTACCCGCACATGACGGGCGCGGAGTTCCACGCCGTGTGGCACTTCCAGTCGGTCACGTTCAACCGCCGTATCCGCGTCGAGGTCTCGGCCCCGGCCGAGCACCCGCACGTGCCCAGCATCGTGTCGGTCTACCCGGCCGACGACTGGCACGAGCGCGAGGCGTTCGACATGTTCGGCATCGTCTTCGACGGCCACCCCGGTCTCACCCGCATCCTCATGCCGGACGACTGGTACGGCTTCCCCCAGCGCAAGGACTACCCGCTCGGCGGGATCCCGGTGGAGTACAAGGGCGCCTCCATCCCGCCGCCCGACACGCGGAGGTCGTACACCTGATGGCCGACGTCACCTACGAGTCCGCGTACGACGACATCCTCGGCGAGACCGAGGGTCCCGAGGCGGGCAGCTACGACACCACCGAGGGACGCGTCTACACCGTCACCGGCGGCGACTGGGACGAGGTCCTGGCGCCCGAGTCCGGCGTCAAGGAGCGCGTCGTCGTCAACATGGGCCCCCAGCACCCGTCGACGCACGGCGTGCTGCGCCTCATCCTCGAGATGGAGGGGGAGGTCATCACCGAGGCCCGCTGCGGCATCGGCTACCTCCACACCGGCATCGAGAAGAACCTCGAGTACCGCACCTGGGTGCAGGCCGTGCCCTACGTGACGCGCATGGACTACCTCGCGCCGATCGCCAACGAGGCCGGCTACTGCCTCGCGGTCGAGAAGCTGCTCGGCATCGTCGACAAGGTGCCCGAGCGCGCGCAGCTCATGCGCGTCATCACCCTCGAGCTCAACCGCATGGGGTCGCACCTCGTCGCGCTCGCCACGGGCGGCTTCGAGATGGGCGCGCTCACCGCGATGACCAACGGGTTCCGCGACCGCGAGCTCACCCTCGACCTGCTCGAGATGATCACCGGCCTGCGCATGAACCACGCGTACATCCGCCCCGGCGGCGTCGCGCAGGACATGCCCGAGGGGGGCGTCCGCGACATCCGCGCGGCGATGGACAAGCTCGACCGCCAGCTCGACGGCGTGCCGCAGCTGCTGGTGAACAACAGCGTCTGGATGGACCGCACGTCCGGCATCGGGGTGCTCGACCTCGCCGGCTGCATGGCTCTCGGGATCACCGGCCCGGTGCTGCGCTCGACCGGTCTTCCGTACGACATCCGCAAGAGCGAGCCGTACTTCGGCTACGAGCAGTTCGACTTCGAGGTTCCGACCGAGACCACGAACGACGTCTACGGCCGCTTCCTGATCCGTCTGCGCGAGCTCGACGAGTCCAAGAGGATCATCCGCCAGGCCTGCGACCTCCTCGAGAAGACGCCCGGCCCGGTGATGATCGAGGACAAGAAGATCGGCTGGCCCTCTCAGCTCTCCATCGGCGGAGACGGCATGGGCAACTCCCTCGAGCACATCCGCCACATCATGGGCGAGTCGATGGAGGCGCTGATCCACCACTTCAAGCTGGTCACCGAGGGCTTCCACGTCCCGGCGGGCCAGGCGTTCTCGCTCATCGAGGCGCCGCGGGGCGTCCTCGGGGTGCACGTGGTCAGCGACGGCAGCAACCGTCCGTACCGCGTGCACTTCCGCGACCCGTCGTTCAACAACCTGCAGGCGACGGCGGCGATGTGCGAGGGCGGCCAGGTGGCGGACGTGATCGGTGCGGTGGCGTCGATCGACCCCGTCATGGGCGGTGTGGACAGGTGAGGCGAGGAACGAGCCGAACGGCTCCGCAGCGAGGGGCCGGTGTGGACAGGTGAGGCGAGGAACGAGCCGAACGGCTCCGCACCGAGGGGCCGGTGTGGACAGGTGAGGCGAGGAACGAGCCGAACGGCTCCGCACCGGGATGCCAGGGTCGACCGCTGATGAAGGCGACGGGGGCACGGACAACGACGGACGAGGCGAGAGAGACGACAGTGGACGCAGGACTGACGGAGCAGACCCGCGCCGATGCGGTCGAGCTCGCGGGGCGCTACCCCGAGAGCCGCTCGGCGCTGCTGCCGATGCTGCACCTCGTGCAGTCGGCCGAGGGTCGGGTCACGCCCGCAGGCATCGCGCTGTGCGCGGAGGTCCTCGACCTCACCACCGCCGAGGTGGCCGCCGTCGCGACGTTCTACACGATGTACAAGCGGCACAAGGTGGGTCGCTACCACGTGGGCGTGTGCACCAACACGCTGTGCGCCGTGCTCGGCGGAGACGCGATCTGGACGGCGCTGTCCGAGCGTCTCGGCGTCGGCCACGACGAGGTCACCGCCGACGGCACGATCTCGCTCGAGAGGATCGAGTGCCAGGCTGCCTGCACGCACGCCCCTGTGATGACGGCCAACTGGGAGTTCCTCGACGACATGGACGTCCCGCGCGCCCTCGAGGTCGTCGAGAGGCTCAAGGCCGGCGAGGAGGTCTTCTCCACCCGCGGACCGCGCATCGGGACGTTCGAGGAGATCGAGCGCACGCTCGCGGGCTTCGAGGACGGCCTGGTCGCCGAGGGCCGCACCGATGCCCGGATGACCGCGGGCCTGGAGTACGCCAAGGCCAACGGCATGGCCGCCCCGGCCGGGCCCGCCACCTCGCCGCTCGTGAAGACGGAGGGCTGAGACGTGCCGCTGACCCCGATCCTCACCGCCCACTGGGACGAGGCCGACTCGCACACCCTCGAGGGCTACCGCCGCCACGGCGGCTACGACATGGTCCCCGTGACCTTCGGCGCCCACCCCGACGAGATCATCGCCCTCGTCAAGGAGTCGGGCCTTCGCGGCCGCGGCGGTGCGGGCTTCCCCACCGGCATGAAGTGGGGCTTCGTCCCGCAGAACGACGGCAAGCCGCACTACCTCGTGATCAACGCCGACGAGTCCGAGCCGGGTGCCTGCAAGGACATCCCGCTCATGATGGCCAACCCGCACTCCCTCGTGGAGGGCTGCATCCACGCGTCGTACGCGATCCGCGCCAACTACGCGTTCATCTACATCCGCGGCGAGGTGCCGCACGTGATCCGCCGCGTCACCGCCGCCGTGCGCGAGGCGTACGCCGCCGGGTTCCTCGGCAAGGACATCCTCGGATCGGGCTTCGACCTCGACATCGTCGTCCACTCGGGCGCGGGCGCCTACATCTGCGGCGAGGAGACCGCGCTCCTCGACTCGCTCGAGGGCCGCCGCGGCCAGCCGCGCCTGAAGCCGCCGTTCCCCGCGGTGGCCGGCCTGTACGCCGCGCCCACGGTCATCAACAACGCCGAGACGATCGCCAACATCCCCACGATCGTGCGCAACGGCGCCGAGTGGTTCAAGCAGTTCGGCACCGAGAAGTCGCCGGGCTTCAAGCTGTTCGCGGTGTCGGGCCACGTCCAGCGCCCGGGCATCTACGAGGCGCCGCTCGGCACCACGATGCGCGAGCTGCTCGAGTACGCCGGCGGCATGCGCGAGGGCCACGAGCTGAAGTTCTGGATCCCTGGCGGCTCGTCCGTGCCGATGCTGCTCCCCGAGCACCTCGACACCCCGCTGACCTACGAGGACATGGCGGGCCTCGGCACGATGCTCGGCACGGGCACCCCGATGGTCTTCGACGAGACCACGAGCGTCGTGCGGGCGATCAGCCGCTGGATCCACTTCTACAAGCACGAGTCGTGCGGCAAGTGCACGCCGTGCCGCGAGGGCACGTTCTGGCTCGACCAGATGCTCGTGCGCTTCGAGAACGGCACCGCGGCGGAGGTCGACATCGACACCGTCGACGACATCTGCAAGCAGATCTCGGGCCGTTCGTTCTGCGCTCTCGGGGATGCGGCCGCGACGCCGTACGCCCCGGCGCTCAAGTACTTCCGCGAGGAGTTCCTCGCGGGGACCCACACCCCGGCCGACCAGCTCTTCGATCCGGTCGCCGCCACCGTCTTCGCCGGAGCTGCAGCGCGATGACCGTCACCTCATCGGGGCCGAACGCTCCCGCCACCACGCCGACCGACGGTGTCACGATCACCGTCGACGGCATCGACGTCGTCGTGCCCAAGGGCACGCTCGTCATCCGCGCCGCCGAGCAGCTCGGCATCGCCGTGCCGCGCTTCTGCGACCACCCGCTGCTCGACCCGGTCGCGGCGTGCCGCATGTGCCTGGTCGAGATCGAGGGCCAGCCCAAGCCTCAGCCCGCGTGCGCCATGACGGCCACCGAGGGCATGAAGGTCAAGACCCAGGTCACGTCCGAGATCGCCGAGGAGGCGCAGCAGGGCGTGATGGAGTTCCTCCTCATCAACCACCCGCTCGACTGCCCCGTCTGCGACAAGGGCGGCGAGTGCCCGCTGCAGAACCAGGCCATGTCGGCCGGCCGCGGCGAGTCCCGCTTCGACGCCGTGAAGCGCACGTTCCCCAAGCCGATCAACGTCTCGGCGCAGATCCTGCTGGACCGCGAGCGCTGCGTCTCCTGCGCGCGCTGCACGCGCTTCGCCGAGCAGATCGCCGGCGACCCGTTCATCGACCTCCTCGAGCGCGGTGCCCAGCAGCAGGTCGGCATCTCCTCCGACCAGCCGTTCGACTCGTACTTCTCCGGCAACACCGTGCAGATCTGCCCCGTCGGTGCGCTCACGAGCGCGAAGTACCGCTTCCGCTCGCGCCCCTTCGACCTCGTCTCGACCCCGACCGTCTGCGAGCACTGCGCCTCGGGCTGCAGCCTGCGCACCGACGTGCGTCGCGAGACGATCATGCGCCGCCTGGCGTGGGACGAGCCCGCGGTGAACGAGGAGTGGAACTGCGACAAGGGCCGCTTCGCGTTCGGGCACCTGCAGGACGGCCGCATCGAGCACCCGCTCGTCCGTGAGGCCGACGGCATCCTCGTCACCGCGTCCTGGCCCGAGGCCATCACGATCGCCGCCGAGGGCCTGCGTGCCGCAGGTGCCGCGACGGCGGTGCTGCCCGGTGGCCGGCTCACCGTCGAGGACGCCTACGCCTGGGCGAAGTTCGCCCGCGTCGCCCTCGGCACCGACGACATCGACTTCCGTGCGCGTCCGGCGTCCGCCGAGGAGTCCGCGTTCCTCGCCGCCGTGGTGGCCGGTCGTCCGACGGGTCCGACGTACGCCGACCTCGAGGCTGCTCCGGTCGTCGTGCTCGCCGGGCTCGACGCCGAGGACGAGTCTCCGATGGTCTTCCTGCGCCTGCGCAAGGCTGCGCGCACCCAGGGCGTGCAGGTCTTCTCGGTCGCCCCGTTCGCCTCGGCCGGTGTCACCAAGGCCAAGGGCAAGGTGCTCGCGACCGCGCCGGGCGCCGAGGCGGCCACGCTCGACTCGCTCGCCGACGAGGCAGGGCAGAGCGGCGACCTCGCTGCCGCTGCCGCACTGCTGCGCCAGCCGGGCGCCGTCGTCCTGGTGGGCGAGCGCCTCGCGCAGTCCGCAGGTGCGCTGTCCGCCGCCGCCCGGCTCGTCGCGGCCACCGGCGCCTCGCTCGGCTGGGTCCCGCGCCGTGCGGGCGAGCGCGGTGCGCTCGACGCCGGTGCCCTCACCGGCCTGCTGCCGGGTGGCCGTCCGCTCGCGAACGACACCGCGCGTGCCCAGGTGGCAGCGGTCTGGGGCGTCGACCCCGCATCGCTCCCCACCGAGACCGGCCGTTCGCTGGCCGAGGTCGTCGAGGCGGTCACCGCCGACCGCGACGCCCTTTCTGCAGCCTCCGACCCGTCCGAGGTCGACCGCTCCGTGAAGGCGCTGCTGGTGGGCGGCGTCGAGGCCGCCGACCTCGCCGACCCCGCAGGCTTCCTCGCCGCCGTCGAGTCGGTGCCGTTCGTGGTGTCGCTCGAGCAGCGGCACTCGGAGGTCACCGCCCTCGCCGACGTCGTCCTCCCGGTCGGTACCGCCGCCGAGAAGGCAGGCACCTACCTCGACTGGGAGGGGCGTCCGCGCCAGTTCGCCCGCGTGTTCACCTCCTCGCTCGCGCTGTCCGACGCCCGCGTCCTCGCGATGCTCGCCGACGAGGCCGACATCGACTTCGGCCGCGGCGACGTCGCGGCGCTGCGCGCCGAGATCGCCGCGATCGGCGCCTGGGACGGCGAGCGCGCCGAGGCCCCGAGCGTGGCACCCGCCGCGACGCCCGAGGTGGGCGACGGCGAGGCCGTCCTCGCCACCTGGCGCCAGCTCCTCGACCACGGACTCCTGCAGGAGGGCGACCCCTACCTGCAGGCGACCGCGCGCACCGCGGTGGCACGCGTGTCGCAAGCGACGGCCGAGCGCGTCGGCGCCGTCGACGGGGGCGGGCTCACGGTGTCGACCGACTCCGGCTCGCTCACCCTTCCCGTGGTGGTCACCGCGATGCCGGACGGCGTCGTCTGGCTCCCGGCCAACTCCGACGGGTCCACGCCGCGCGCCACCCTCGGCGCCGGCCATGGCGATGTCGTGCGCATCGCAGGAGGTGCGGCGTGAACGCTCTGGCTGCGGCAGCGGGCGACCTGTCCATCTTCGGGCAGGACCCGTTCTGGCTCACCCTCATCAAGTGCCTGGTCGTCTTCCTCGCGCTGATCCTGCTCACGCTCTTCACGACGTGGTTCGAGCGCAAGGTCGTCGCGCGCATGCAGCAGCGCTCCGGCCCGAACCGCTGGGGCCCCTTCGGCCTTCTGACGCCGATCTACGACGGCATCAAGCTCGCCCTCAAGGAGGGCATCACCCCGGCGAACTCCGACAAGCTCGTCTACCTGATCGCACCGGCGATCTCGGCCATCTCGGCGTTCCTGGTGTTCGCGGTGATCCCGGTCGGGCCGGTCGTGTCGATCTTCGGAGTCGAGACCCCGCTGCAGCTCACCGACTTCCCCGTGTCGGTGCTCTACGTCCTGGCGATCGCCTCGATCGGCATCTACGGCATCGTGCTCGCCGGTTGGTCGTCGGGCTCGACGTACTCCCTCCTCGGCGGCCTGCGCTCGAGCGCCCAGATGATCTCGTACGAGATCGCGATGGGCCTGTCGTTCGTGGCGGTGTTCCTCTACTCGAGCTCCGCGTCGACCTCGCAGATCGTGGCCAAGCAGGCCGAGACGTTCTCCCTCGGCGGCCTCGAGCTCAACAGCTGGTTCGCGCTGCTGCTGCCGGTGTCGTTCGTGATCTACCTGATCGCGATGGTGGGCGAGACCAACCGCGCTCCGTTCGACCTCCCCGAGGCCGAGGGCGAGCTCGTCGCCGGGTACTTCACCGAGTACTCCGGTCTGCGCTGGGCGTCGTTCTACCTCGCCGAGTACATCAACATGATCAACGTGTCGGCCGTGGCCACCACGCTGTTCCTCGGCGGCTGGGCGATGCCCGCACCGATCTCCACCATCTGGCCCGGCGCCAACGAGGGCTGGTGGCCGGTCCTGTGGTTCGTCCTCAAGATCTACGCGATGCTCTTCGTGTTCGTCTGGCTCCGCGGCACGCTGCCGCGCCTGCGCTACGACCAGTTCATGAAGTTCGGCTGGCGCGTGCTGATCCCCGTGTCGATCGTGTGGATCCTGCTCGTGGCCTCGGTCCGCGCCCTCACGAACCAGTCCGACTTCGAGCTGCGTCCGTTCCTCCTCTGGGGCGGACTCATCCTCGCGGTGGTGGCGGTGTTCGCGTTCGTCCTCGACGTGCGAGGCGGCTCGAAGACGGACGACGACGCCGAGCCCGAACCGTTCGACCCGTTCGCGGGCGGTCACCCCGTCCCGCCCCTGCCCGGTCAGGAGCTCATCGTGACCCGTCGCGCCAAGGCGACCGTCACCACAGCCGTCACCGCCCGGGACTCCACGTCCCAGGCTGATGCCGGCACCGAGGGGGAGGAGAGCGCCCATGAGTGACGAGCGCCGGTTCTTCCGCGGGTTCGGTGTGCCGTTCACCCAGATGTTCAAGCGGGTGGTCACCGAGCAGTACCCGGACGTCAAGACGCCGGTCCGCCCGCGCTACCACGGCCGCCACCAGCTCAACCGTCATCCCGACGGCCTCGAGAAGTGCGTCGGCTGCGAGCTGTGCGCGTGGGCCTGCCCCGCGGACGCGATCTACGTCGAGGGCGCGGACAACACCGAGTCCGAGCGCTTCAGCCCCGGCGAGCGCTACGGCCGCGTCTACCAGATCAACTACCTGCGCTGCATCTTCTGCGGCCTGTGCATCGAGGCGTGCCCGACCCGCGCGCTCACGATGACCAACGAGTACGAGCTCGCCGACGACAACCGCCAGGACCTCATCTACGAGAAGAAGGACCTGCTGGGCCCGCTCCTCCCCGGGATGGCGGCGCCGCCGCACGCGATGGTGCCGGGGACGACCGAGACCGACTACTACCTCGGCAAGGTCACGGGTGCTGTCGCGGTGCAGATCGGCGAGGTCGAGGCCCGCCGCGCCGGCACCTGGACCGGTCCCGCGGCCGACGACGAAGAGGTGACCGCATGACCTCGCTCCTCTCGGCCGTCGAGACCACCGGCAACACCGGCGAGCAGATCGTGTTCTGGATCTGCGCGTTCGTGGCTGTCGCCGGCGCGCTCGGCATGCTGCTGTCGAAGAAGGCGGTGCACAGCGCGCTGTCGATCGCCGCGACGATGATCAGCCTGGCCGTCCTCTACGTCGCTCTCGAGGGCCCGTTCCTCGGCATGGTGCAGATCATCGTCTACACCGGCGCCGTCATGATGCTGTTCCTCTTCGTGCTCATGATCGTCGGCGTCGACTCCAACGACTCGCTCGTGGAGACGATCAAGGGTCAGCGCGCGGCTGCGGTGCTCTTCGCGCTGGGCTTCGCCGGCCTGCTCGTCACGGGCGTCGGCTCGGCCATGGTCTCGGACGCGCAGGGCCTCGGCGTCGCCAACACGGTCGACGGCGGCAACGTCCAGGGCATCGCGCGGCTGATCTTCGGCCGCTACGTCCTCGCCTTCGAGGTCACCTCGGCGCTGCTCATCACCGCAGCCCTCGGCGCGATGGTGCTCGCCCACCGCGAGCGCGCCACGCCGCGCAAGACCCAGGCCGAGCTGGCGGCCGAGCGCGTGCGCTCCGGCCACGCCCAGAACCTCCCCGGCCCCGGCGTCTACGCCCGCCACAACGCGGTCGGCACCCCGGCGCTGCTGCCCGACGGCACGCCCACCGACCGCTCGGTGCCCGAGCCGCTGCGCGGCGTGAGCGAGCGGGTCGGCGTCGACCACGCGGACACGCGCCGCGTCAACGCGCTCGCCCAGGGCGGCGCGGTCGGCGAGGACCCCGAGCACCCGCTCGGTGCCGAGGACATCGCCCACGAGGAAGGCGGTCACCGATGAACCCGTCGAACTACCTCTACCTCTCGGCGATCCTGTTCAGCATCGGTGCGCTCGGCGTGCTGGTGCGACGCAACGCGATCGTGGTGTTCATGTGCGTCGAGCTCATGCTCAACGCGTCGAACCTCGCGTTCGTCTCGTTCGCCCGGGTCCACGGCAACCTCGACGGCCAGGTCATCGCGTTCTTCGTGATGGTGGTCGCGGCAGCCGAGGTCGTGATCGGTCTCGCGATCATCATGACGATCTTCCGTACCCGCCGGTCGGCCTCGGTCGACGAAGCCAACCTGCTGAAGTACTAAGGGGTCTGACGTCGTGTCACCGTTCTCGGGCGGGCTCGCCACCGTCGCCGAGGTCGCCACAGCGACCGAGGCGAGCGGGGTGTTCGCGCTGACCTGGCTGCTCGTCGGGCTGCCGTTGCTGGGAGCCGCCGTGCTCCTGCTCGGCGGTCGGCGCACCGACCGCTGGGGCCACTGGCTCGGCGTGCTCATGTCCGGCGGCTCGTTCGTCGTCGCCGTCCTCATCTTCTTCGGCATGCTCGGCCGGAGCCCGGAGGACCGCACGATCACCCAGCACCTCTTCGACTGGATCGCGGTCGGCACGTTCAACGTGCCGTTCGACCTGCGTGTCGACCAGCTGTCGATGACCTTCGTGCTGCTGATCACCGGGGTCGGCACGTTGATCCACATCTACTCCGTCGGCTACATGAGCCACGACCACGACCGTCGTCGCTTCTTCGCCTACCTCAACCTGTTCGTCGCGTCGATGCTCCTGCTCGTCCTCGCGAACAACTACCTCCTCCTCTACGTCGGGTGGGAGGGCGTCGGTCTCGCGTCGTACCTGCTGATCGGCTTCTGGTTCTACAAGGACTCCGCGGCCGTCGCGTCGAAGAAGGCCTTCGTCGTCAACCGCGTCGGCGACGTCGGCCTGTCGCTCGCCGTGATGCTGATGTTCGTCACCTTCGGATCGGTCACGTTCGACGGCGTCCTCACCAACGCGGCGAGCGCGAGCGAGTCGCAGCTGACCTGGATCGGCCTCGCCCTCCTGCTCGCGGCGTGCGGCAAGTCGGCGCAGTTCCCGCTGCAGTCGTGGCTGCTCGACGCGATGGAGGGCCCGACCCCGGTCTCGGCCCTCATCCACGCGGCGACGATGGTCACCGCCGGCGTCTACCTGATCGCGCGCTCGAACGCGATCTTCGACGCCGCCCCGACCGCGCAGACCGCCGTGGTGATCATCGGTGCGATCACGCTCCTCATGGGTGCGGTGATCGGGTCGGCGAAGGACGACATCAAGAAGGCCCTCGCCGGATCGACGATGAGCCAGATCGGCTACATGGTGCTGGCCGCGGGTCTCGGCCCGGTCGGCTACGTGTTCGCGATCTTCCACCTGCTCACGCACGGCTTCTTCAAGGCCACGATGTTCCTCGGTGCGGGCTCGGTCATGCACGGCATGAACGACAACGTGAACATGCGCAGGTACGGCGGGCTCCGTGCGGTCATGGTGGTCACCTGGATCACGTTCATGGCCGGCTACCTCGCCATCCTCGGCATCCCGCCGTTCGCAGGCTTCTTCTCCAAGGACAAGATCATCGAGGCGGCGTTCTCCGCGAACACGCTCACGGGCCTGGTCACGCTGCTCGGCGCGGGCATCACGGCGTTCTACATGACCCGCCTCGTGGCGATGACCTTCTTCGGGAAGGCCCGCTGGGAGGACGACGCGCACCCGCACGAGTCGCCCGGCATCATGACCGGCCCGATCGCGGTGCTGGCGTTCCTCTCGACCGTCGGCGGCTTCCTGCTCGCCTTCAACAACACGATCGAGCACTGGCTCGAGCCGGTGCTGCCGTTCGAGGAGCCCGTCCTCCCGGTGCCGATCGCGGTCCTCACGTTCGTGACGCTCGCCGTGGTGGTCGTCGGCGCCGTGCTCGGCTGGGTGCTCTACGCCCGCCGGTCCGTCCCGGTCGTGGCGCCCGCGGGCAACGTGCTGACACGCGCCGCCCGCGCCGACCTCTACGGCGACGCGTTCAACGAGGCGGTGTTCATGCGCCCGGGCCAGTACCTCACCCGGTGGCTGGTCTGGTTCGACAACCGCGTGGTCGACGGCGTCGTCAACGGCGTCGCGGCGACGATCGGCGGTCTCTCCGGCCGGTCGAGGCGCCTGCAGACGGGCTTCACGCGCTCGTACGCGCTGTCCATGCTCGGCGGTGCCGCTCTCGTGGTCTTCGCCCTCGTCCTGGTGAGGCTGTAGCCATGACCTTCAACTGGCTCCTCGTGCTGTTCCTCGCGCCGCTCGTCGGCGCGGCGGTGGTCATGCTGCTCCCCAGGAGCAACCCCACGCTGGCCAAGCAGGTCGGCATCGGGTTCTCGCTGCTGACGTTCCTCATCACGATCGCGGCCGCGCTGAAGTTCGACGCCTCCATGGCGGCCGACTTCCAGCTCGGGTTCTCGTACTCCTGGATCCCGTCGTTCGGTGTGAACTTCGCGATGGGCCTCGACGGCATCGCGCTCGTGCTCGTCGCGCTCTCCACCTGCCTCGTCCCCGTGGTGCTGCTCGCCGGCTGGGACGACGCCGACGGAGCCCGCGGCTCGGTCAAGGGCTACGTCGCGCTGATCCTGGTGCTCGAGGCGGCGATGATCGGTGTCTTCGCAGCCACCGACGTCTTCCTGTTCTACGTGTTCTTCGAGGCCATGCTCGTGCCGGTCTACTTCCTGATCGGCCGGTACGGCGGCCCGCGCCGCAACTACGCCGCGGTGAAGTTCCTGCTGTACAGCCTCTTCGGCGGCCTGCTCATGCTGGCCTCGCTGATCGGCCTGTACGTCGTGTCCGCCGAGCAGCTCGGCACCGGCACCTTCGACTTCACGGCGCTCGCCGGCCTCACGATCGACCCGGACACGCAGAAGTGGCTGTTCGTCGGCTTCTTCATCGCGTTCGCGATCAAGGCCCCGCTCGTGCCGTTCCACACCTGGCTGCCGGACGCTGCTGCGGAGTCGACCCCGGGCACCGCGGTGCTCCTCGTCGGCGTGCTCGACAAGGTCGGCACGTTCGGCATGCTGCGCTACTGCCTCGAGCTGTTCCCCGAGGCGTCCACCTGGGCGACGCCGCTCGTCATCGCGCTCGCGGTGATCGGCATCATCTACGGCGCGCTCCTCGCCATCGGCCAGCAGGACATCAAGCGCCTCATCGCCTACACGTCGGTGTCGCACTTCGGCTTCATCGCGCTCGGCATCTTCGTCATGACCTCGCGCGGCCAGAGCGGCTCGGCGCTGTACATGGTCAACCACGGGTTCTCGACGGCGGCGCTCTTCCTCATCGGCGGCTTCCTCATCAGCCGCCGCGGCTCGCGCCTCATCGACGACTTCGGCGGCGTCCAGAAGGTGGCCCCCGTCCTCGCGGGCACCTTCCTCGTCGCGGGCCTGTCGTCGCTGGCGCTCCCCGGCCTGTCGAGCTTCGTGAGCGAGTTCCTGGTGCTGCAGGGCACGTTCGAGCGCTACCCGTGGATCGGCGTCGTGGCCACTCTCGGCATCGTGCTCGCCGCGCTCTACATCCTGCTCATGTACCAGCGGACGATGACGGGCGAGCCGCCCGAGATCGTCAAGGAGAGGGTCGGCGACCTGCGGGGCCGTGAGGTCGTCGCGATCGCCCCGCTGCTGGTCGTCATCGTCGCGCTGGGCTTCTACCCGAAGCCCGTGCTCGACGTCATCAATCCGGCTGTCGACCGCGTGATGATCGCCGTCGACGCCACCGACCCGGCGCCCCTGGTGGCACCGGTCGCAGAAGGGGCACAGCCGTGAGCGCCATCCTCGCCGCCACGGGGTCCTTCGAGGTCCCCACGATCGAGTACGCGGCGCTCGCACCGATCCTGATGGTGCTCGGCGGCGCGGTCGTGTCGGTCCTGCTCGAGGCGTTCCTGCCGCAGCGGCTTCGTCGGCCGGTCCAGCTCACGCTGACGTTCGCAACGCTCGTCGCGGCCTTCGTGTTCGTCGTGCTCGCGCGCGGCACGCGGGCGATCGTCGCGGAGGGCTCGGTCGCCGTCGACGGTCCCACGCTGTTCATGCAGGGATCGATCCTGGTCCTCGCCTTCATCGCCGCCCTGGTGATGGCCGAGCGGCAGGTCGACCCGGCGGGCGACGCCTTCGCCCCTCGCGCCTCGGCACTCCCCGGATCGGAGGAGGAGCAGGAGTTCACGCGCCTCGGCTGGTTCCAGACCGAGGTGTGGCCGCTGTTCCTCTTCAGCGTCGGCGGCATGCTGCTGTTCCCGGCGTCGACCGACCTGCTCACGATGTTCGTGGCGCTCGAGGTGCTCTCGCTCCCGCTCTACGTGCTCGCGGGTCTCGCCCGTCGCCGTCGCCTGCTGTCGCAGGAGGCCTCGCTGAAGTACTTCGTGCTCGGCGCGTTCTCCTCGGCGTTCTTCCTCTACGGCACCGCGCTGCTGTACGGCTTCGCCGGCACCGTCGAGCTCAGGGGCATCGCGAACGCGCTGACGGCCTCGGCAGGTCAGAGCGGTCTCGTGATCGCCGGCACCGCGCTGCTGATGGTCGGTCTGCTGTTCAAGATCGGCGCCGCGCCGTTCCACCAGTGGACCCCGGACGTCTACCAGGGCTCGCCCACGTCCATCACCGGCTTCATGGCCGCCTGCACCAAGGTGGCGGCGTTCGGTGCGCTGCTCCGCGTCATGTACGTCGCCCTCGGCGGCATCCGCTGGGACTGGCGCCCGGTGATGTACGTGATCGCCGCTCTCACCATGATCGTCGGCACGATCTTCGCGCTCACCCAGACCGACATCAAGCGCATGCTCGCCTACTCGTCGGTCGCGCAGGCGGGCTTCATGCTCGTCGGCGTCCTCGCCACGAGCGCCGCGGGCCTCGCCGGCACGATGGTCTACCTCCTGGCCTACGGCGTGGCCACGGTCGGCGCGTTCGCCATCATCACCCTCGTCCGGGACGCCACCGGAGAGGCGACGCATCTGTCGTCCTGGGCCGGTCTCGGGAAGAAGTCGCCCTTGGTGGCCAGCGCGTTCGCGCTGTTCCTCCTGGCCTTCGCGGGCATCCCGCTCACCAGCGGCTTCACCGGAAAGTTCGCGGTCTTCACCGCGGGCATCGCGGGAGGTGCCACGCCGGTCGTCATCGTGGGTGTCGTGGCGAGCGCGGTCGCGGCGTTCTTCTACATCCGCGTCATCGTGCTCATGTTCTTCAACGAGCCGCCTGCGGACGGCGGCGCTAGCGTGGTCATCCCCAGCAGCTTCACCACGTTCGCCATCACCATCACCGTCGCGATCACGCTCGTGATCGGCGTGCTGCCGCAGATCGTGCTGCAGCTCGTCGACCAGGCCGGCGTGTTCGTCCGCTGATCCGCCGTACCACGATGACCAGGAGGCGTTCCGCGTGACCGAGGCCCTTCCGTTCGGGCTCTCGCACGTCGACGACGCCCTCGCCGACCGCCTGCGCACGGGGCTCGACGACGTCGAGGTCGCGCTGCGCAGGGCTGTGACGAGCGAGTACCCGTTCGTCACCGAGGCCTCGAGCCACCTGGTGAGCGCGGGCGGCAAGCGCTTCCGCCCGCTGCTCGCACTCGTGGCGGCGCAGTACGGCGATGCCGACGCCCCGGGCAACGTGCCGGGCGCGGTCGTCGCCGAGCTCACGCACCTGGCCACGCTCTACCACGACGACGTGATGGACGAGGCGAAGCTGCGCCGGGGTGCCCCGAGCGCCAACGCGCGCTGGGACAACACCGTCGCGATCCTGACCGGCGACTTCCTGTTCGCCCGCGCGGCTGACATCGCGGCCGACCTCGGCACCGACATCGTGCGCCTGCAGGCGCGCACGTTCGAGCGCCTGTGCACCGGTCAGATCCGCGAGACGGTCGGCCCGGCGGAGGGCGAGGACCCCGTCGTCCACCACCTCGAGGTGCTGGCCGGCAAGACGGGCTCGCTCATCGCGGCGGCCGGGCGCATGGGCGCGATGACCTCGGGTGCCCCGCAGTCCGTGGCGCACGCGATCTCGGCGTACGGCGAGAAGTTCGGCGTCGCGTTCCAGCTCTCGGACGACCTGCTCGACATCGCGAGCGAGTCGGAGGAGTCGGGCAAGACTCCCGGCACCGACCTGCGCGAGGGCATCCGCACGTTGCCCGTGCTGCTCGCCCTGCGCGGCACCGACCCCGAGGGCGCCCGCCTGCGCGAGCTGCTCGCGGAGCCGCTCGTGGACGACGACCTGCACGCCGAGGCCCTGGGCCTGCTGCGCAGCTCGCCGGCCATGGTCGAGGCCCGCGCCGAGCTCGTGTCGTGGGCGGAGTCCGCCCGTGCCGAGCTCGCCGCCCTGCCGGCCGGCCCGGCCACCGACGCCCTCTCGATGATGTGCGACGTCGTCGTCGACCGCTCCGCCTGACCTTCCGCGAGCTACTGCCCGAAGTGGGGCTTTCGACGAGCTCAACACCCCACTTCGGGCAGTAGCTCGAGCCCTCACCCGGCGGCGGCCTGGACGGCGGCCCGGACGAGGGCGTCGCGCTCGGCCTCGTCCCCGGTCGAGACGGTGAACGAGCGGTCGCCGGACACCCAGGTCGCGAACCACTCCCAGTCGGCCGGGTCCAGCGGCTCCCCGAGCTCGTCATGGGTGAACGTGCACGACCACCAGGGCACGGCCTCCGGCAGCGTCTCGGGCAGCGCGCGGATCGCGGTTCCCAGCTCGTCCCCCGCCTGGCCGGCGAGCACGGCGATCGACGGCGACGACTCCCAGCCCTCGCAGGGCTGCGCTCCGTCGTCGAGGTCGAGCACCCCGAGCAGGCCCTCGAGGCCCCCTCCGTCGAACCAGGCGACGCTCCGGTCGTCGTCCTCGGCGCCGGAGCGGTAGACCACGAAGTCGAACCCGGCGCCGGGCTCGTCGCTGGACACCTTGGCGAGGCCCTCGACCTCTGCGGGCATCCGCGCGAGCCACTGGGCTGCGGCGTCGTCGTCCGCCGGCCAGGGGACCGATCCGACGCCGTACGGGTCGGCCGACGACGTGCTCACCACGGCCGTCGGCCTCGGAGCCGGGCCGGGGAGCGCGCTGCACCCCGACGCGAGCAGGCCCAGCACGAGGGCCGGTGCGAGCACCGTACGTCGACGCATCCCCACTCCTGTCGAGTCAGGCGCCCAGGCTGTCATGCCGCAGCCGTGCACCGGCCGTCAGGCGGGCTCGGTGACGCCCTCGTGCACGCCGTCGGCCTCCTCCGCCCGACGGGCGACGCGGTTGGCCTGGCCGTTGCGCAGGCTGTCCCAGGTGAAGACGATGAGCGCGACCCAGACGACGGCGAAGCCCACCCACCGCGAGGCGGGCATCTGCTCGCCGAACACGAAGATCCCCAGCAGGAACTGCAGGCACGGGGTGAGGTACTGCAGCACGCCGATCGTCGAGAGCGGCACGCGGTTGGTGGCCGCGCCGAACAGCACCAGAGGGATCGCTGTCACGACGCCGGTCATCATGAGCAGCACGGTGTTGGCGGTCGACGAGTGGCCGAACACGAGCTGGCCCTGCGCCGAGAGCCAGATGAGGAAGGCGAGGGCGAACGGCGTGCCGTAGGCCGTCTCCACGGTGAGGCTTGCGACCGGGTCGACCCCGGCGAGCTTCTTCACGAGCCCGTAGCCGGCCCACGAGGAGGCGAGCGCTAGCGCGACCCACGGAACCGAGCCGTACCCGAGGGTCAGCACCGCGACCGCGACAGCCGCGATGCCCACCGCCGTCCACTGCATCGGTCGGAGCCGCTCGCCGAGCAGCAGCGTGCCGGTGAGGACGACGACGAGCGGGTTGATGAAGTAGCCGAGCGAGGCCTCGACGACACGGCCGTTGTACACCGCCCAGATGTACACGCCCCAGTTGACCGAGATCAGCAGCGTGGCGATGACGAGCATCAGCATCACGCGTCGGTTGTGCAGCACCTCGGTCATCCGCGACCACGAGCGCGTCACCGTCATGATCAGCGCGAGGAAGACGAACGACCAGAAGAACCGGTCGGCCAGCACCTCGAGGGGGGCGGCGGGCTGCAGCAGCGGGAAGTAGACCGGGAACAGCCCCCACAGGGCATAGGCACCGATGCCGAACAGCAGGCCGAGCCGGTGGCTGGCGCGCTCGGTCTCGGCCGCACTGGTGGGGGAGTCGCTCATCGCCCGGCCACGGTACGCCGTCGGCCTCTCCCACCGCTCTCCCCATTCGCCAGCCGAGACGCTGCCGGCATCGGGAGGGTCGGCATCGTCCGGCAGGAAGGGCAGAGACCCCCGACCCAGCGCCGCCTCCCGCCCTGGCTCGACCAGCCACCCGGACGTGCGGGAGGCCCCGACCGTCGTGCGGTCGGGGCCTCCGGACAGGCGGTGCCGCCTGGATCAGGCGATTTCCCACGTGTCGCTGCCGGCGAGCAGGGAGCCGAGGTCGGCGCTGCCGCCGGCCTTGGCCGTGGCGAGCTGCGCCTGGAACATCGAGTCGTACGACGCCCGGGGCACGTCGCGGAACACGCCGATCGGAGTGTTCGCGAGCGTCATCGAGTCCGACAGCCGCGACAGCGCGAACGCGGTCGAGGGGTCGGGGCGGTGGGCGTCGTGAACGAGGATGGCGTCGAGACCGACCTCGGCGACGTCCGCGACCTCGAGGCTGCCCTCGGCGTTGCGGATCACCCCGCGGGTGCCGTCGACCAGCGTGATGGGCTGGCCGTGCTCGAGCCGCAGCGTGAGCGCGTCGCGGTGGTCGGAGTCCTTCAGCGGGTCCCACGCACCGTCGTTGAAGATGTTGCAGTTCTGGTAGATCTCGACCAGCGCCGTGCCGTCGTGCAGCGCGGCCTGGCGCAGCGTCTCGGTGAGGTGCTTGCGGTCGGAGTCGATCGTGCGCGCGACGAACGACGCCTCCGCACCGATCGCGAGCGACACCGGGTTGAACGGGTGGTCCAAGGACCCCATGGGCGTCGACTTCGTGACCTTGCCGACCTCGGACGTCGGCGAGTACTGCCCCTTGGTGAGGCCGTAGATCCGGTTGTTGAACAGCAGGATCTTGAGGTTCACGTTGCGGCGCAGCGCGTGGATGAGGTGGTTGCCGCCGATGGAGAGCGCGTCGCCGTCGCCGGTGACGACCCACACCGAGAGGTCGGGCCGGGTCATGGCGAGGCCCGAGGCGATCGCCGGGGCACGGCCGTGGATCGAGTGCATCCCGAAGGTGTTCATGTAGTACGGGAAGCGGCTCGAGCAGCCGATGCCGGAGATCCAGACGATGTTCTCCTTGGCGAGCCCGAGCTCGGGCATGAAGCTCTGGACGCCGGCCAGGATCGCGTAGTCACCGCACCCGGGGCACCAGCGCACCTCCTGGTCGGTCTTGAAGTCCTTCGCCGACTGCTTCCCGTCCGTCTTCGGGACGAGCTTCAGCGACGGGAAGCCCAGATCGACGGACTCAGACACTGGCGACCACGTCCTTGATGACTCCGGCGAGCTCCTCGGCCCTGAACGGGAGGCCTCGCACCTGGTTGTAGGCGATCGCGTCCACGAGGTACTTGCCGCGGATCAGCAGCGCGAGCTGACCGAGGTTCATCTCGGGGATGACGACCTTGTCGTAGCGGCGCAGCACCTCGGCGGTGTTGGCCGGGAACGGGTTGAGGTGGCGCAGGTGGGCCTGTGCCACCGAGGCGCCGGCGCGGCGCGAGATCTGGCACGCGGCGTTGATAGGCCCGAACGTCGACCCCCACCCGAGCAGGAGCACGCGAGCGTCTCCGGTCGGGTCCTCGACCTCGAGGTCGGGCACCGTGATGCCGTCGACCTTCGCCTGGCGCAGCCGCACCATGCGGTCGTGGTTGTCGGCGTCGTACGAGATGTTGCCGATGCCGTCGGCCTTCTCAATGCCGCCGATGCGGTGCTCGAGGCCCTTCGTGCCCGGGACGGCCCACGGACGCGCGAGCGTCTCGGGGTCGCGCAGGTAGGGCCAGAACTCCGTGCTGCCGTCGGCGTTGGTGTGGTTGTGCTCGGTGGCGAACGGGACGCGCAGGTCGGGCAGCGAGTCGACGTCCGGGATGCGCCACGGCTCGGAGCCGTTGGCGACGTAGCCGTCCGAGAGCAGGAACACCGGCGTGCGGTAGGTGATGGCGATGCGCACCGCCTCCATCGCGGCGTTGAAGCAGTCGCCGGGGGAGCGCGGCGCCACGATCGGCACCGGGGCCTCGCCGTTGCGGCCGAACATGGCCTGCAGCAGGTCTGCCTGCTCGGTCTTGGTCGGCAGGCCGGTGGACGGGCCGCCGCGCTGGACGTCCACGATCACCAGCGGCAGCTCGAGCGACACCGCGAGGCCGATCGTCTCGGACTTCAGCGCGACGCCGGGGCCGGAGGTCGTGGTGATGCCGAGCATGCCGCCGTACGACGCCCCGAGGGCGGCGCCGATGCCGGCGATCTCGTCCTCGGCCTGGAACGTCATCACGCCGAACCGCTTGTGCTTGCTCAGCTCGTGCAGGATGTCCGACGCCGGGGTGATCGGGTACGAGCCGAGGAACAGCGGGATGTCCGCGCGCTGCGAGGCGGCGATGAGGCCGTAGGCGAGCGCGAGGTTGCCCGACATGTTGCGGTAGCGGCCGGTCGCCATCGGCGCGGGCTGGATCTCGTACTGCACCGAGAAGTCCTCGGTGGTCTCGCCGTAGGACCAGCCGGCCTCGAAGGCGGTGATGTTGGCGGCGAGGATGTCGGGCTTCTTGGCGAACTTCTGCTTGAGGAACGTCAGCGTTCCCTCGGTGGGCCGGTGGTACAGCCACGAGAGCAGGCCGAGCGCGAACATGTTCTTCGCGCGCTCGGCCTCCTTCTTGCTGATGTTGATTCCCTTGAGCGCCTCGACCGTCATGGAGGTCAGCGGGATCGGGTGCACCGCGTACGACTCGAGCGAGCCGTCCTCGAGGGGGTTCGCCTCGTAGCCGACCTTGGTGAGGTTGCGGCTCGTGAACTCGTCGGTGTTGACGATGATGTCCGCGCCGCGGGGGATGTCCTTGAGGTTGGCCTTGAGCGCCGCGGGGTTCATGGCCACCAGGACGTTGGGGGTGTCGCCCGCGGTCGTGATGTCGTGGTCGGCGAAGTGCAGCTGGAAGGCCGAGACGCCGGGGATGGTGCCGGCTGGTGCGCGGATCTCGGCCGGGAAGTCGGGCAGGGTCGCCAGGTCGTTGCCGAACGACGCGGTGCGCGACGTGAACTGGTCACCGGCCAGCTGCATCCCGTCGCCGGAGTCACCCGCGAAGCGGATGATGACGCGGTTGAGCTGGACCACTTGCTTGCCCACGGTGTCCTCGCCTTGCTGCGGCCGGGTGCGCCGGCGCTCCTGGGGAGTGGTGCTGGGACGACGGCCGGGCGGGCCCGGTCGTACGAGGCACCATCCTCCCGCGTGATGCCCCCTTTCGCGCGCACGGGTCCCGTCATCCGGACCGCGCGTCGCGATCTTCGCCGAGGGCGTAGCCGCGCGTCCGGCTCGCCTAGGCTCTGCCGACAGGAGCGGCGAGAGCACGAGGAGAGCGAGGCGGACGTGGCGGACGGCGATGTGCTGCTCGGCCTCCCCGGCCTCGGCCGGCCGGGCCCGGCAGCCCCCCTGCGGCTGACCGTGAGCCTCGACGGTGCCGACGACCGGGTCGTGGCCCTGCACGTCGCCGGCGCGGGGCTCGCCTGCTGCTCGGTGGAGCTCGTCGCGGCCGCCCTCCGGAGGCCGGAGGCCCGCGCCGCGGGGCTCGGCGAGGCCGATGCGGTGGCCCCGGCCGTGGACGTGATCGTCGTGTCCGGCACCTGCACCGACATCCTCGCGCCCG
The DNA here is from genome assembly GCF_042660085.1 of Longivirga aurantiaca. Taxonomy (NCBI): domain Bacteria; kingdom Bacillati; phylum Actinomycetota; class Actinomycetes; order Sporichthyales; family Sporichthyaceae; genus Longivirga; species Longivirga aurantiaca. The sequence goes on from NZ_JBHSTI010000008.1 coordinate 178,842, forward strand.
CGCTCGCCGCCCTGCACGCCGCGCTCCCCGTGGGCACGCCGGTGCTGTCGTTCGGCGCCTGCGCGAGCTCGGGCGGGCCCTACTGGGACTCGTACTCGGTCACCAAGGGCGTCGACCAGGTGATCCCCGTGGACGTCTACGTGCCCGGCTGCCCGCCGAGGCCCGAGGCGCTGGCCGACGGCCTGCGCCTCCTCCCAGGGGTGGCGCGGTGAGCGCGGTGGTGGAGGCGGTCCAGGCGGGCGTCGGCGACTCCGTGCTCGCGGTCGTCCCCGGGTTCGGGCCGGTCACCGTCGACGTCGCGCCGTTGTCGTGGCACGAGGCCGTCGCAGCGGCCGCTGCCGCGGGGGCGACGTACGCCGACGTCCTGACGGCGTACGACGAGCTCGAGCTCGGCTTCGCCGTGGTCGTCCACCTGTCGACGCCGGACGCGTCCGACCATGTGCTCCTGCGGACGCGGGTGCCGCGCGACCGGCCGGAGGTGGCGACCGTGGTCGACCTCTACCGCGGGCTGGCCTGGCACGAGCGCGCCACCCACGAGATGTTCGGCATCGGCTTCGTCGGCAACGACGACCTCTCCCCGCTCCGCACCCGGCCCTCGCTCGGCGCGCACCCGCTCCGCAAGGACTTCGTGCTCGCGGCGCGGGTGGCCCGGCCGTGGCCGGGGGAGAAGGACCCGGCGGGCGACACCGGGCGCGCCCGGCGCCGCACCCTTCCTCCCGGCGTGCCCGAGGGCTGGGGGGAGCAGGCATGAGCGAGGACCAGGCGCCGGCGGCGACCGACGGCGGCGGCTACGCCGTACCCGCACGCAGCCGCGGCGTGATCACGCTCGTGGAGGAGAACTGCACGGTCTGCATGCTGTGCGCCCGCGAGTGCCCCGACTGGTGCATCCACATCGAGGGCCACACCGGAACCCTCCCGGCCGACGAGGTGCACCGCCGCCCGCGCACCGAGAACGTGCTCGACCGGTTCGCCATCGACTTCTCGCTCTGCCTCTACTGCGGCATCTGCATCGAGGTGTGCCCGTTCGACGCATTGCACTGGTCGCCCGAGCACGAGTACGGCGGCACCTCGCTCACCGACCTCACGCACGAACGCGACCGCCTCGCCGCCTGGGAGGCCACCGCCCCCACCGACGCCGAGCGCGACGCCTGACCCAGCCCGGGGTCAGCGGTGAGGGGGGCCTTCATCCAGAACCCCGGCCTCGATCTGCGAATCCGTCGTCTCCCGGCCCGCCGACGGCCCCGGAAGCGACGGCTTCACAGATCGACAGCGGGGCGGGGCAGCCCGCGCGGAGCGGCGACTAGCGGTAGTTCACGAACTGGACGGCGAAGTCGAGGTCGGCGTCGCGCACGAGCGACTGCACGGCCTGGAGGTCGTCGCGGCTCTTGGAGGTCACGCGGAGCTCCTCGCCCATGACCTGCGCCTTGACCGTCTTGGGGCCCTCGTCGCGGATGAGCTTGCCGAGCTTCTTGGCCTGCTCCTGGTTGATGCCGGCCTGGAAGGTCATCGAGATCTTGTACTCCTTGCCCGAGGAGCGGGGGTCATCGGCCTTGAGCGACTTCAGCGAGAGCTGGCGCTTGACGAGCTTGTCGCGGAAGACCTCGAGGGCGGCTGCGGCGCGCTCCTCGGTGGAGGAGGTGATCTCGACCGCGAGCTCGCCCTTCCACTCGATCGTGGTGCTCGTGTTCTTGAAGTCGAACCGCTGCGAGAGCTCCTTCGCCGCCTGGTTGAGCGCGTTGTCGACCTCCTGGCGGTCGACCTTGCTGACGATGTCGAAGCTGCTGTCGGCCATGGCCGGTTCGTCCCTTCGGTGCGGTGGTCAGGTGGGCGGCACCCCGGGGATTTCCCCCGTGCCGCGCCTCCTATGTATCCTCCCCTCTGCCGTCCTCGGACGGCAAAGGCGGGTTGCCCGAGCGGCCAATGGGAGCGGACTGTAAATCCGTCGGCTTTGCCTTCGATGGTTCGAATCCATCACCCGCCACACGGCAGGAGGCCCGACCCCTCAGGGGTCGGGCCTCCTCTCGTTCGTACGGCCGTCCGGGGGCCTCAGGCCGTGATGCCCGCCACCACGTCGTCGAACCGGACCCCGACGAGGGCCTCGGACTCCTCCCACAGCGCGGCGGCCATGCGGGTGTCGCGCGCGGCGGCCGTGGTGCCCACGAGCCGCGGGTGGCCGTGCTGCTCGAAGAAGCCGTCCGGTCCGGCGTACGACGCCGGCGGGAGCCCGGGCTCGGTGGCCACGTAGAGAGTCGGCAGCGCCCCCATCTCGGCCGGCTGGGCGAGGAGCCGGTTGCCGAGCTCGGTGAACCGGGCGCCCAGGCTGCTGCCCTTCATGGCCGGCGCGACCGACTGGAGGTTCGTGGCGGCGTAGCCGGGGTGGGCGGCGTACGCCCCGACGGGCAGGCCGGCCGCGTCGAGGCGGTGCTGGAGCTCGAAGGTGAGCAGCAGGTTGGCGAGCTTGCTCTGCCCGTACGCCACCCAGGGCTGGTACTTCTGCCGCCCCATGAGGTCGTCGAGGCGGATCCGGCCCATCTTGTGCGCGTTGCTGGACACGGTGACCACCCGGGACGCCGCCCCCACGGACCCGGCGCGGGCGAGCGCCGGGAGCAGGCCGAGGGTGAGGGCCATGTGCCCGAGGTGGTTCGTGCCGAGCTGCATCTCGAACCCGTCCGCGGTCTCGCGACGCGGGATGGCCATGACGCCGGCGTTGTTGACGAGCAGGTGCAGGGGGTCGGCCCCCACCGTCTCGGCGCAGGCGCGCACCGAGGCGAGGTCGGCCAGGTCGAGGGGCACGACCGCGACGCTCCCGGCGGAGGTTCCCACGGCCGCCGCGATCCGGGCGCGGGCGTCCTCGCCGCGGCCGGCGTCGCGGACGCCGAGGAGCACGTCGGCGCCGTGGCGCGCGAGCTCGAGAGCGGTGACGTAGCCGATGCCGGAGTTCGCCCCGGTGACGAGGGCGCGGCGACCGGAGAGGTCGGGGATGTCTGCGGCGGTCCAGGGGCTCATGCCCCCATCCTCACCCGACGGAGACCGGTGCGCGTCCCGGGCGGAGGCGGGCTGCTGCCCGTTTTGGAGGAACCCAGGGCCACCGGGTACGCTGCTCAGGCTCTACGCCCCCATAGCTCAGTCGGCAGAGCGTCTCCATGGTAAGGAGAAGGTCTACGGTTCGATTCCGTATGGGGGCTCGGAAACAGCGGACCCGTCCCACCCGGGGGCGGGGCCGAACCTCGGCGGAGTAGCTCAGCCTGGCAGAGCAAGCGGCTCATAATCGCTGTGTCGCCGGTTCAAGTCCGGCCTCCGCTACCACCGTACGTACGAACGACAGACCCGAAAGGCACTCCCGTGGCCAAGAGCGACGTCCGCCCGAAGATCACCCTGGCCTGCCAGGAGTGCAAGGACCGCAACTACATCACCAAGAAGAACCGGCGCAACGACCCGGATCGCCTGGAGATGAACAAGCACTGCCCCAAGTGCAACAAGCACACGGTGCACAAGGAGACCCGCTAGCCGGGTGGGCCTCGCGCCCCACACACGTCGTCAGGACGGCCGCACCCTCCGGGGGCGGCCGTCCTGACGTTTCCGGGCAACTCGTCCAAGGTCGGCCAGGCCCGGTGCACCTCGGGGGGCCGTGGGCTAGCGTCGCGGGCGGGACGCCGGACGGCCGGCGACGGACGAAGGGGTGCATCGTGGGACGACTCGACGACCGCGTCGCGATCGTGACCGGCGCAGGACGCGGCATCGGCCGGGCCACAGCGCTGCGGCTGGCGGCCGACGGCGCCTCGGTCGTGGTCAACGACATCGACGCGGAGCCCGCCGCGGAGACGGTCTCGCTCATCGAGGCGGCCGGCGGCTCCGCCCTGCTGCACGTGGCCGACACCGTCGAGCTCGAGCAGGCCCACGGTCTGACGAAGGCAGCGGTCGACGGCTTCGGCAAGCTCGACATCGTCGTCAACAACGCCGGCATCACCCGAGACAAGATGTTCCACGGCATGACCGACGAGATCTTCGACTTCGTCCTCGACGTCAACCTGCGTACGGCGTTCCACACGACCCTCGCGGCGATGCCCTACCTGCGCGAGGTCGCCAAGGCCGAGATCGCGGCCGACGGCAAGGTGGCCTACAACCGCAAGATCGTGTTCACCTCCTCGGTCGCCGCGCTCATGGGCAACCCGGGCCAGTACAACTACACGGCGGCCAAGGGCGCGCTCATCGCCACCACCAAGACCCTCGCGCGGGAGCTCGGCCCGTTCGGCATCAACGTCAACGCGGTGGCCCCCGGCTTCATCGAGACGCGCCTGACCCAGGCCAAGACCGACTCCAGCGACCTCGGCATCCCGCAGCAGATGCGCGACATGTCGCTGATGCTCATCGCGATGGGCCGCCTCGGCGTCCCCGAGGACATCGCCAACGTGCACGCATTCCTCGTGTCCAGCGACGCCGACTTCGTTTCCGGTGTCACCATCCCCGTGACCGGCGGACAGCTCGGAGGCATGTGACCGTGGCGCTCAACCAGGACTACCTCGGCAAGGTCTACCCGCCGAGCCCGCCGTACCAGGTGGGCCGAGAGAAGCTGCGCGAGTTCGCGATCGCCATCGGCGACATGAACCCGGCGTACCACGATGTCGCGCACGCCCAGGCCCTCGGGCACCCGGACGTCGTCGCCCCGCCGACCTTCGCCTTCACCCTCGCCATGCGGGCGATGGCCGCCGCGGTCTTCGACCCGGGCCTCGGGCTCGACTACAGCCGGGTGGTGCACGGCGAGCAGCGCTTCGCCTACACGCGGCCGTTGCGCGCGGGGGACGAGGTCACCGCGACCACCACGATCGAGAACATCCGCGTCGCCGCGGGCAACGACATCCTCACGACGCGCTCGGACATCGCGACCGTCGACGGCGACCCGATCTGCTCCGCGTGGACCGTCACGGTCGCCCGCGGCACAGGAGGGGAGTCCTGATGGCCACCACCGTCGCGTGGTCCGACGTCGAGGTGGGCGACGCCCTGCCGTCGATCACCGCCCGGCTCCAGCGGGTCAACCTCGTCATGTACGCCGGCGCCTCGGGCGACTTCAACCCGATCCACTGGAACGAGACGTTCGCCAAGGCCGTGGGCCTGCCCGACGTCATCGCCCACGGGATGCTCACCATGGCCACCGCCGGCCGCGTCGTCACCGACTGGGTCGGCGACCCGGGGGCGGTCCTCGAGTACGGCGTGCGCTTCACCCGGCCGGTCGTCGTCCCCAACGACGACCAGGGAGCCACGGTCGAGATCAGCGGCGTCGTGGGCGAGAAGCGCGACGACGGCACCGTGCGGGTCGACCTCACCGCCGTGTACGACGGCGCGACGGTGCTGGGCAAGGCCCAGGCCGTCGTCCGTCTCGCCTGAGCCCGGCGCGAACCCGCCTAGGCTCGACGCCGTGACCACGCTCGCCGACCTCACCACGCTCCGGCTGGGCGGTCCCGCCGCCCGCCTCGTCGTGGCCGAGGACGAGCGCACGCTCGTCGACGCCGTCCGCGAGGCCGACGCCTCGGGCCTGCCCGCCCTGGTCGTGGCCGGCGGCAGCAACCTCGTCGTGGCCGACTCCGGCTACCCCGGCACGGTGGTGCTCGTCCGTACGACGGGCGTGGCGGTCGAGTCCGACCTCTGCGGCGGCGCCTACGTCACGGTCGCCGCGGGCGAGGAGTGGGACTCCTTCGTGCAGCGCGCCGTGGCCGAGGAGTGGGCCGGGATCGAATGCCTGTCGGGCATCCCCGGGTCGGTCGGCGCGACGCCGGTGCAGAACGTCGGCGCCTACGGCCAGGAAGTGGGCTCCTCGCTCGCCCGGGTGCGCACCTTCGACCGCATCGCTGGGGTGCAGCGCACCTTCATGCACGCGGACCTCGGGCTCGGCTACCGCACGAGCCTGCTCAAGCAGGAGCCCGGCCACCACCTCGTGCTCGACGTGACCTTCCAGCTGGGGCACTCGGGCACGGGCACCCCGATCGCCTACGCCGAGCTCGCGCGAAGCCTCGGCGTCGAGGTCGGTGCGCGCGCGCCGCTGGCGGACGTGCGCGCCGCCGTCCTGGACCTGCGCCGCAGCAAGGGCATGGTGCTCGACGCCGCCGACCACGACACGTGGAGCGCGGGCTCGTTCTTCACCAACCCGCTGCTCGCGGCCGACGACGCGGCACGGCTCCCGGCAGACGCCCCGCGGTGGCCCGCCGACGGCGACCGGGTCAAGACGAGCGCCGCCTGGCTGATCGAGCACGCGGGTTTCGCCAAGGGGTACGGCGACGGCCCGGCCACGCTGTCGACCAAGCACACCCTCGCCCTCACCAACCGCGGCGCTGCCCGTACCGACGATGTGCTGGCGCTCGCCCGGGTGGTGCGGGACGGCGTACGCGACCGGTTCGGAGTCACTCTCGAGCCCGAGCCGGTGCTGGTCGGCTGCTCCCTGGACGGCTGACGGGCAACGATCCCGCCGCAACTCCGGTTCGGGCTGACTCCGGGTGGTGGGGGCGGCTAGGTTTCGTGGGTACGGCGCCCGTGGGGGCGCCCCAGAGGGGAGACGCGTCATGGTTGACGCAGCACTGAAGCCGGTCGGCTCGGTCGACGTCGCGGTCATCGCGTTCGACGAGCCGAAGTTCAACGGAGCAGTTGCCGAGGCGATCGCCGACCTCGTGCGCGCGGGCACCGTCCGCCTGCTGGACGCGATCATGGTCCACAAGGCCGAGGACGGCACCGTCACGCTCGCCGAGATCACCGACATCGACGGCGACGGCCTCCCTGACCTCGTCGCCCTGCAGGGCGACATCCCGGGGCTCATCGGGGAGGACGACGCCACCTCGGTGATCGCCGAGATGCCGAACGACAGCGCGATCCTGATGCTCGCTTGGGAGAACACCTGGGCCATCCGCACGGCCGCGGCGATCCGCGCCAACGGAGGCACCCTGGTGGCCATGGAGCGCATCGCCGCCGCCGACGTGGAGGCCGTGCTCGCGGCCGACGAGAGCTGAGAGAGGAACTGACATGCGACGCATGGGACGCCCCGGACTCGTAGGCATGGCCGCACGGACCGCGGTCGTGGCCGGTACCGCCACGGCGGTGAGCGGCCGCGTGCAGCGGCGCCAGATGGGCAAGGCGCAGGAGCAGCAGGCATCTGCTGCGGACGAGGCCGAGCTCGAGCAGTACCGCGCTCAGGAGGCAGCCGCCGCGCAGCAGGCGCAGGTCGACGCGCAGGTCCAGGCTGCGCTCGCTGCCCAAGCGGCCCAGCAGGCGGCGGTAGCGGCCGCCCCGGCGGCGCCGGCGGCGCCGGCGGGCGGGGTCGACGTCGTGGCGGAGCTCACCAAGCTCGCCTCGCTCAAGGACGCGGGCATCCTCTCGGACGAGGAGTTCGCGGCCGCCAAGGCCAAGCTCCTCGGCTGAGCGACCACGACGAAGGCCCCCGACCTGCACGGTCGGGGGCCTTCGTCGTACGCGGTGCCGCTACTGCGCCTGGCCGAGGAGGTTCGCGATACGGGTCGCGCCCTCGCGGAGGTCGTCGTCGCCGAGGGCGTACGACAGGCGCAGGTAGCCGGGGGTGCCGAACGCCTCGCCCGGCACGACGGCGACCTCGGCCTCGTCCAGGATGATCGCGGCGAGCTCGGCCGAGGAGTCGGCGAGCCGGCCGCGGATCGTCCGGCCGAGGACGCCCTTGACCGAGGGGTACACGTAGAACGCGCCCTCGGGCAGCGGGCAGGTGACGCCGTCGATCGCGTCGAGGATCTCTGCGATTGCCTGGCGGCGGCGGTCGAACGCCGTACGCATCTCGGCCACGGCGGTGAGGTCGCCGGACACCGCCGCGAGAGCAGCCACCTGGGACACGTTGGCGACGTTCGAGGTGGCGTGCGACTGCAGGTTGGTGGCCGCCTTCACGACGTCGGCGGGGCCGGCGATCCAGCCCACCCGCCATCCCGTCATGGCGTAGGTCTTGGCCACACCGTTCACGACCACGCAGCGCTCGGCGAGCTCGGGCACGAGCGTGGGCATCGAGGCGAACTCGGCGTCGCCGTAGACGAGGTGCTCGTAGATCTCGTCGGTGACGACCCAGATCCCCTTGGCCAGCGCCCAGCGGCCGATGGCCTCGACCTCGGCGGGGGAGTAGACCGCGCCGGTGGGGTTGGACGGCGACACGAACACGAGCAGCTTGGTGCGCGGGGTGAGCGCCGCCTCGAGCTGGTCGATCGTGACGCGGTAGCCCGAGGTCTCGTCGGTCATGATGTCGACGGGCACGCCGCCCGCGAGCCGGATCGACTCGGGGTACGTGGTCCAGTACGGCGCCGGCAGCAGCGCCTCGTCGCCCGGGTCGAGCAGCGCGGCGAACGCGTTGTAGAGCGCCTGCTTGCCGCCGTTGGTCACGAGCACCTGGCTGGCGCTGATCTGGTAGCCGGAGTCGCGCAGCGTCTTGACCGCGATCGCCTCCTTGAGCTCGGGCAGGCCCCCGGCCGGCGTGTACCGGTGCCACTTGGGGTCGCGGCAGGCCTCGATGGCCGCAGCGACGATGTAGTCGGGGGTCGGGAAGTCCGGCTCACCCGCGCCGAAGCCGATGACCGGGCGCCCGGCGGCCTTGAGGGCCTTGGCCTTGGCGTCCACGGCGAGCGTGGCCGACTCCGCGATGGAGCCGATGCGGTGCGAGATCCGCTGCTGGGAGGTCATGGCCCCCATCCTTCCGCAAGGACCCGGGCGAGGCCGAGCGGGTACCCCGACGGGCGCCGGTGCGGGGCAGGCTGGCCCCGTCCGGGCGGGTTTGGGCGGGTGCCTGCCCGTCCCGTATGCTCGGACCTCCTGGTGGACGTCCACCCCTGCGCAAGCATGCCTTCACCCCGTCGGCGCTCGTGCTCGGAAGTCGTCTTCGAGGGTCGTAGCTCAATTGGTAGAGCACCGGTCTCCAAAACCGGCGGTTGGGGGTTCAAGTCCCTCCGGCCCTGCTCCACCCGGCCTCGCGGCCGGGCGCACCACCCCGCCTCCGGGCGGGCCGCACCACGGCACGGCCGACCCGGCCGGGCCGACCGTCGGGCCCACGGCCCACGACGCGAGCGAGGACCGCGTGAGCGACACCGTCGCCGAGCGCCCCCAGGGCGGTGGCGCAGACGAGCGTCCCGGCTTCGGCGCCAGGATCGCGCTGTTCTACCGCCAGGTGGTGGCAGAGCTCCGCAAGGTCATCTGGCCGACCAGGCGCGAGCTCATCACCTACACCTGGGTGGTGATCGTGTTCGTGGCGGTCATCGCCACGATCGTCGGGATCTTCGACTACGGCTTCGGCCGCCTGGTCCTCGCCGTCTTCGGCTGATCCCCGCCCAGCACCACCCCGCAACCAGCACGAGGAGCACCGTGTCCGAGCCCACGTACGACGCCCTGCCCGACGAGCCTGCGCTCGCCGACAGCGGCAGCGTCGACGTCGAGGACGCCGCTGACGCGCCCGCCGCCACCTTCAGCGACGTCGTCCCCGCCGACGTCACCCCGGCCCCGGCCGAGGACGACGCGGCCGACGAGGACGACGCCGAGGTCGAGGCTGCCGAGGAGACCCCCGAGGTCGAGGCTGCCGAGGAGACCCCCGAGGCCCAGGCCGTCGGGGAGACCCCGGAGGCCGACGCCCCCGAGGCCCCCGCAGCCGCGGAGCCCGAGGTCCTGGCCGTCGACGACGAGACCGACCCGGTCGAGGCCTTCCGCGAGCGGATGCGCACCGAGCTCGGCGACTGGTACGTGATCCACAGCTACGCCGGCTACGAGAACAAGGTCAAGACCAACCTCGAGAGCCGCATCTCCTCCCTGAACATGGAGGACCTCATCTTCCAGTGCGAGGTCCCCATGGAGGAGGTCACCGAGATCAAGAACGGCCAGCGCAAGCTGGTGCGGCGCAACAAGTTCCCGGGCTACGTCCTCGTCCGCATGGACCTCACGGACGCCTCCTGGGGCACGGTCCGGCACACGCCGGGCGTCACCGGCTTCGTCGGTCACGGGCACCAGCCCGCGCCGCTGAGCCTGGACGAGGTCGTCAGCATCCTCGCCCCGGTCCCGGAGAAGAAGCCCGGCTCCCCGGCCGCCGCCGCGGCCGGCGAGGTGATCACCGTCGACTTCTCGGTCGGCGACTCGGTCACCGTCATCGACGGTCCCTTCGCGACGCTCCACGCCACGGTCTCCGAGATCAACGTGGACGCCCAGAAGGTCACCGGCCTGGTGGAGATCTTCGGCCGCGAGACTCCGGTCGAGCTCGGTTTCAACCAGATCCAGAAGAACTAGGCGTCCGGCCCGCCCAGGCCGTCCGCACCCATCACGAGCAAGGACCCGAACGCATGCCCCCGAAGAAGAAGGTCTCCGGCCTGATCAAGCTCCAGATCCAGGCCGGCGCCGCCAACCCCGCGCCCCCGGTCGGTCCGGCGCTGGGTCAGCACGGCGTCAACATCATGGAGTTCTGCAAGGCCTACAACGCCGCGACCGAGTCGCAGCGCGGTCAGGTCATCCCCGTCGAGATCACGGTGTACGAGGACCGCTCGTTCACGTTCGTGCTCAAGACCCCGCCGGCTGCCCGCCTGATCCTCAAGGCCGCGGGCGTCGAGAAGGGCGCGGCGAACCCGAAGACCACCAAGGTCGCCTCGATCACCAAGGCGCAGGTCCGCGAGATCGCCGAGACCAAGATGGCCGACCTCAACGCCAACGACGTCGACAACGCGATGCTCATCATCGAGGGCACCGCCCGCTCGATGGGCGTCACCGTCACCGACTGACGCGAGCGCCAGCGAGCGTCGCCGAGGTGACTCGGGACGCCGTCACCGACTGATCTCAGTCACCCGCACGACCAGCACGACGTGGCAGGGCCGAGCGCGGCCCGTCCGACCACGACTCACTCGCAACTCCTGAGGAGCAGCAATGAAGCGCAGCAAGGCCTACGCCGCAGGCGCGGAGAGGATCGACCGCGACGCCCTGTACGCACCGCTCGACGCCGTCCGTCTCGCCCGCGAGACCAACCCCGCGAAGTTCGACGCCACCGTCGAGGTCGCCTTCCGCCTGGGCGTCGACCCGCGCAAGGCCGACCAGATGGTCCGCGGCACCGTCAACCTCCCGCACGGCACCGGCAAGACCGCTCGGGTCCTGGTCTTCGCCAACGGTGAGAAGGCGGAGGAGGCGCGCGCCGCCGGCGCCGACGTCGTCGGTGGCGACGAGCTCATCGACAAGGTCGCCGCGGGCTGGACCGACTTCGACGCCGCCGTCTCGACCCCCGACCTCATGGGCAAGGTCGGCCGTCTCGGCAAGGTGCTGGGCCCGCGCGGCCTCATGCCCAACCCGAAGACCGGCACCGTCACGATGGACGTCGCCAAGGCGGTCACCGAGATCAAGGGCGGCAAGATCGAGTTCCGCGTGGACAAGCACTCGAACCTGCACTTCGTGATCGGCAAGGCGTCCTTCTCCGACGAGCAGCTCGTCGAGAACTACGCCGCCGCGCTCGACGAGGTGCTGCGTCTCAAGCCGTCCGCCGCCAAGGGCCGCTACCTGAAGAAGGCCACCATCACCACCACGATGGGCCCCGGCGTCCCGGTCGACCCGAACCGCACCCGCAACCTCATGTCGGCCGAGGAGGGCTCGGCCTGACGCCGAGCCAGCCCGCACCGCCCGCACGACCCTGATCGACCCGAACACCCCGAACGTCCGTCCTCGGGGCCCACGGATTTTGTCCGCGGGCCCCGAGCACGTACTCTCATCACGCCGAAGACCGCCGGTCGTCGGAGCCCGCAAGGGATCCGACCGAAGCGTCCGCCGCAAGCGGATGGCCAGCGCAGGTGCCCGTACGACGAACCGCCTCACGGCGGACGCCGCCCCGTGCATCCTGCGCGGGGCTTTTTCTTGTGTCCGGGGCACTTCTCGGCGGTACCACTGGAAGGAGACCCATGGCGCGGCCCGACAAGGCAGCCGACGTTGCGGCGATCGCGGAGAACTTCCGCACGTCCAACGCCACCGTGCTGACCGAGTACCGCGGACTCACCGTGGCGCAGATGAAGACCCTGCGCCGTTCGCTGGGTGAGACCACCAGCTACGCCGTGGTGAAGAACACGCTGACCAAGATCGCTGCGAAGGACGCGGGCGTCGAGGGTCTCGACGACCTGCTCGCCGGCCCCTCCGCTCTCGCGTTCGTCAAGGGCGACCCGGTCGAGGCCGCCAAGGGTCTGCGTGACTTCGCCAAGGCAAACCCGCTCCTGGTGATCAAGGGCGGCTACATGGACGGCAAGATGCTGTCCGCCGCCGAGATCTCCAAGCTCGCGGATCTCGAGTCGCGCGAGGTGCTCCTCGCGAAGCTCGCGGGTGCCATGAAGGCGTCGCTGTCGCAGGCAGCCGCGCTCTTCCAGGCCCCGCTCGCGCAGGCCGCTCGCACGATCGAGGCTCTGCGTGTCAAGGCCGAGGCCGACCCCTCGGTCATCGGTGGTGCGGGCGCTGCAGCTGCAGCCGCTCCTGCCGCCGAGGCTGCTCCGGCTGCCGAGGAGGAGCCCGCTGCTGACGCCGCGGACGCCGCCGAGGTCGTCGAGGACGCCGTCGTCGAGACCCCTGAGGCTGCCGAGGCTCCCGCCGCGGCCGCTGACGAGGTCGTTGCCGAGGCTGCGGCCGAGGCCGGCGAGACCACCGAGGGCTGACGCCCACTCCACCCGAGACGTACGTCTTGCCCCGGCCGGACGCACAAGAACCAGGAAGGAACGCCGCATCATGGCGAAGCTCAGCACCGACGAGCTCCTTGAGGCCTTCAAGGAGATGACCCTCATCGAGCTCTCCGAGTTCGTGAAGCAGTTCGAGGAGACCTTCGAGGTCACCGCCGCCGCTCCCGTCGCCATGGCCGTCGCGCCCGGCGCCGGTGGTGGCGCTGCCGCCGAGGAGGCCGAGGCTCAGGACGAGTTCGACGTCATCCTCGAGGACGCCGGCGACAAGAAGATCCAGGTCATCAAGGAGGTGCGCACCCTCACGAACCTGGGCCTCAAGGAGGCCAAGGACCTCGTCGAGGCCGCGCCGAAGGCCGTCCTGGAGAAGGTCAAGAAGGACGACGCCGACAAGGCCAAGGAGGCCCTCGAGGCCGCTGGCGCCAAGGTCACCGTCAAGTAGTTCCGGCCTCCGGGATCACTGCTCGACCTGCTCCACCGCACTGCTCGAACGGGCGGCACCCCACCAGGGGTGCCGCCCGTTCTGCCGTCCCCAGGGCACCCGTCCGGCGGGGCCCTCGTGCTCGAACGTCCGGATATCGGGGAGCGGCGGGTCACGAACAGGCGAACTTGTCCACCGGAGGGGCGCCCGGTGCTTGACTCCCCGCCCCCACTGCGGTCACCATCGGACCGCGCTAGAACCCCCGGGCGGGACGCCCGTGGGACGAGGTCCGCCCCGTGCGAGCCGCCTACCGCCCGCTGTCGAGCGGGGGCAGGCTCCGGGTCGAGACGATGTCCTGCGGAGGCCGACGACCGGGACTCGACAGCAGCACGCCCTCACGGGTATGCTGCCGCTTTGCGCTGTCCTTTCCCTGCCGTGCCCACTGGACACGGCGTGATCGGCGTGCGCGCTCGTAGGTCCGCGAAGCCTCGGAAAGGATGCCTCTTGGCAGCCTCGCGCAAGTCTGTAGTGTCCACGCCCGCCCCCGGCCCCCACCGCGTCTCGTTCGCGAAGATCAGGGAGCCCCTCGAGGTACCTGACCTCCTCGCTCTCCAGACCGAGTCCTTCGACTGGTTGCTCGGCAACCAGAAGTGGCAGGACCGCGTCTCCATCGCCCTCGAGTCCGGTCGCACCGATGTGCCGGCCAGCTCGGGCCTCGAGGACATCTTCGAGGAGATCTCCCCGATCGAGGACTTCAGCGGCTCCATGTCGCTGTCGTTCCGCGACCACCGCTTCGAGCCCCCGAAGTACACGGTCGAGCAGTGCCGCGACAAGGACTTCACCTACGCGGCGCCGCTGTTCGTCACGGCCGAGTTCATGAACAACGAGACCGGCGAGATCAAGTCGCAGACGGTCTTCATGGGCGACTTCCCGCTCATGACCAACAAGGGCACGTTCATCATCAACGGCACCGAGCGTGTCGTGGTGTCCCAGCTCGTCCGGTCGCCCGGCGTCTACTTCGAGCGCACCCCCGACAAGACCTCCGACAAGGACGTCTACGTCGCCAAGATCATCCCGTCGCGCGGCGCGTGGCTCGAGTTCGAGGTCGACAAGAAGGACATGGTCGGCGTGCGCGTCGACCGCAAGCGCAAGCAGCCCGTGTCGGTCCTGCTCAAGGCCCTCGGCATGAGCGTCGCGGAGATCAACGAGCGCTTCGGCCAGTACGAGTCGATGGTCGCCACCCTCGAGAAGGACGGCATCGTCGACCAGGACGAGGCCCTCAAGGACATCTACCGCAAGCTGCGTCCGGGCGAGCCGCCGACCACCGAGGCCGGCCAGGCGCTGCTGGACAACTTCTACTTCAACCCCAAGCGCTACGACCTCGCCAAGGTCGGTCGGTACAAGATCAACAAGAAGCTCGGCACGGCGCTCCCGCTGACGCAGAGCACGATCACGATCGACGACATCGTCAACACGATCGAGTACCTCGTCCGCCTGCACGCCGGGATGGACGACTTCCCGGCCGCCGACGGCGGCTCGGTGCGTCTCGAGACCGACGACATCGACCACTTCGGCAACCGTCGTCTCCGCTCGGTCGGCGAGCTCATCCAGAACCAGATCCGCACGGGTCTGTCGCGGATGGAGCGCGTCGTGCGCGAGCGCATGACGACCCAGGACGTCGAGGCGATCACGCCGCAGACGCTCATCAACATCCGGCCGGTCGTCGCCTCCATCAAGGAGTTCTTCGGCACCAGCCAGCTGTCGCAGTTCATGGACCAGACCAACCCGCTCGCGGGCCTGACCCACAAGCGTCGCCTCTCGGCGCTGGGCCCGGGCGGTCTGTCGCGTGAGCGCGCGGGCTTCGAGGTCCGCGACGTCCACCCGTCGCACTACGGCCGCATGTGCCCGATCGAGACCCCTGAGGGTCCGAACATCGGCCTCATCGGCTCGCTCTCGTCGTTCGCGCGGATCAACGCGTTCGGCTTCGTGGAGACCCCGTACCGCAAGGTCGAGGGCGACCGCGTCACCGACGAGATCCACTACGTCACCGCCGACGAGGAGGACCTGCACGTCATCGCGCAGGCCAACTCCCCGTTGCTGGAGGACGGCCGGTTCGCCGAGCCGCGCGTCCTGGTCCGCACCAAGGGCGGCGAGGTCGACTACATCCCGGGCGCGAACGTCGACTACATGGACGTCTCGCCCCGCCAGATGGTGTCGGTCGCGACGGCGATGATCCCGTTCCTCGAGCACGACGACGCCAACCGCGCCCTCATGGGCTCGAACATGCAGCGCCAGTCCGTCCCGCTGCTCCGCTCCGAGTCGCCGCTCGTCGGCACCGGCATGGAGTACCGCGCGGCGACCGACGCCGGCGACGTCATCATCGCCGAGGCGGCCGGTGTCGTCACCGAGCTGTCGGCCGACGCGATCACGGTCGCGCAGGACGACGGCGAGTACCGCACCTACCGCGTCCAGAAGTTCCGCCGCTCCAACCAGGGCACGAGCTTCAACCAGCGTCCGATCGTGGACGAGGGCCAGCGCGTCGAGGCCGGCCAGGTCCTCGCCGACGGTCCCTGCACGGACAACGGCGAGATGGCCCTGGGCCGCAACCTCCTCGTCGCGTTCATGCCGTGGGAGGGCCACAACTACGAGGACGCGATCATCCTCAGCCAGCGCCTGGTGCAGGACGACGTCCTCTCCTCGATCCACATCGAGGAGCACGAGGTCGACGCCCGCGACACCAAGCTCGGCCCCGAGGAGATCACCCGGGACATCCCGAACGTCTCCGAGGACGTGCTCGCCGACCTCGACGAGCGCGGCATCATCCGCATCGGCGCGGACGTCGTCACCGGCGACATCCTGGTCGGCAAGGTCACGCCCAAGGGCGAGACCGAGCTCACCCCCGAGGAGCGCCTGCTCCGCGCGATCTTCGGCGAGAAGGCGCGCGAGGTGCGCGACACCTCGCTCAAGGTGCCCCACGGCGAGTCCGGCAAGGTCATCGGCGTCCGGGTGTTCGACCGCGAGGAGGGCGACGAGCTCCCGCCGGGCGTCAACCGCCTGGTCCGGGTCTACATCGCCCAGAAGCGCAAGATCACCAACGGCGACAAGCTGGCCGGCCGTCACGGCAACAAGGGCGTCATCTCCAAGATCCTGCCCGTCGAGGACATGCCGTTCCTCGAGGACGGCACGCCCGTCGACATCGTGCTCAACCCGCTCGGCGTCCCCGGCCGCATGAACGTCGGCCAGGTCCTCGAGACGCACCTCGGCTGGGTCGCCAAGACCGGCTGGAAGGTCGACGGCAACCCGGACTGGAGCGCGCACCTTCCCAAGGGCGCGTTCGAGGCCGAGCCCGGCACCAACGTCGCCACCCCGGTGTTCGACGGTGCGCGCGAGGAGGAGATCACCGGCCTGCTCGCCTCGACGATCCCGACGCCGGACGGCGTCCGGCTCGTGGGCGGCGACGGCAAGGCCCGGCTCATCGACGGCCGCTCCGGCGAGCCGTTCCCCGAGCCGGTCTCGGTCGGCTACGTCTACATCCTGAAGCTGCTCCACCTGGTCGACGACAAGATCCACGCCCGTTCGACCGGCCCCTACTCGATGATCACGCAGCAGCCCCTGGGCGGTAAGGCCCAGTTCGGCGGCCAGCGGTTCGGCGAGATGGAGGTCTGGGCCCTGGAGGCGTACGGCGCCGCCTACGCCCTGCAGGAGCTGCTCACCATCAAGTCCGACGACGTCCTCGGCCGCGTGAAGGTCTACGAGGCCATCGTCAAGGGCGAGAACATCCCGGAGCCGGGTATCCCGGAGTCCTTCAAGGTGCTCGTGAAGGAGATGCAGTCGCTCTGCCTCAACGTCGAGGTGCTCTCGGGCGACGGCACGACCATCGAGATGCGAGACACCGAGGACGACGTGTACCGCGCCGCCGAGGAGCTTGGTATCGACCTGTCGCGGCGTGAGCCGTCCAGCGTCGAAGAGGTCTGAGCCGCTGCGGCGGTCGGCTCACCAGCCGGCCGCCGCGCCCTCGGACACCTGACGAGACCGAACCACGAGTGAGGACATAACACGTGCTCGACGTCAACTTCTTCGACGAGCTCCGCATCGGCCTGGCCACGGCCGACGACATCCGTACCTGGTCGCACGGCGAGGTGAAGAAGCCCGAGACGATCAACTACCGCACGCTCAAGCCCGAGAAGGACGGCTTGTTCTGCGAGAAGATCTTCGGGCCCACCCGCGACTGGGAGTGCTACTGCGGCAAGTACAAGCGCGTCCGCTTCAAGGGCATCATCTGCGAGCGCTGCGGCGTCGAGGTCACCCGCGCCAAGGTGCGTCGTGAGCGGATGGGCCACATCGAGCTGGCCGCGCCCGTCACGCACATCTGGTACTTCAAGGGCGTGCCGAGCCGTCTCGGCTACCTGCTCGACCTCGCCCCGAAGGACCTCGAGAAGGTCATCTACTTCGCGGCGTACATGATCACCTCGGTCGACGAGGACCAGCGCACGCTGGACCTCCCGTCGCTCGAGAGCAAGATCGACGTCGAGAAGAAGCAGGTCGCCCAGCGTCGCGACGACGAGGTCAACAAGCGTGCCGTCAAGCTCGAGGCCGACCTCGCCGAGCTCGAGGCCGAGGGTGCCAAGAGCGACCAGCGCCGCAAGGTCAAGGAGTCGGCCGAGCGCGAGATGGCGCAGATCCGCCGTCGCGCCGACGCCGAGATCGACCGCCTCGAGCGCGTCTTCGACCGGTTCAAGGGCCTCAAGGTCCAGGACCTCGAGGGCGACGAGGTGCTCTACCGCGAGATGCGCGACCGCTACGGCCGCTACTTCAACGGTGGCATGGGTGCCGCGGCGATCCAGCGACGCCTGGAGACCTTCGACCTCGAGGCCGAGTCCGAGAAGCTGCGCGAGATCGTGGCGACCGGCAAGGGCCAGCGCAAGACCCGCGCCCTCAAGCGCCTCAAGGTCGTCACGGCGTTCCTGCAGACGCGCAACTCGCCCATGGGCATGGTGCTCGACTGCGTGCCGGTCATCCCGCCGGACCTGCGTCCGATGGTCCAGCTCGACGGCGGTCGTTTCGCGACGTCCGACCTCAACGACCTGTACCGCCGCGTGATCAACCGCAACAACCGCCTCAAGCGCCTCCTCGACCTCGGTGCGCCCGAGATCATCGTGAACAACGAGAAGCGCATGCTGCAGGAGGCTGTCGACGCGCTCTTCGACAACGGCCGTCGCGGTCGCCCGGTCACGGGCCCCGGCAACCGTCCGCTCAAGTCGCTGTCCGACATGCTCAAGGGCAAGCAGGGCCGCTTCCGGCAGAACCTGCTCGGCAAGCGCGTCGACTACTCCGGCCGTTCGGTCATCGTCGTCGGCCCGCAGCTCAAGCTCCACCAGTGCGGTCTGCCCAAGCAGATGGCGCTCGAGCTGTTCAAGCCGTTCGTCATGAAGCGGCTCGTCGACCTCAACCACGCGCAGAACATCAAGTCCGCCAAGCGCATGGTCGAGCGTTCGCGCGCGGTCGTCTGGGACGTGCTCGAGGAGGTCATCGCGGAGCACCCGGTTCTGCTGAACCGTGCACCCACGCTGCACCGTCTCGGCATCCAGGCGTTCGAGCCCCAGCTCATCGAGGGCAAGGCCATCCAGATCCACCCGCTCGTCTGCGCCGCGTTCAACGCGGACTTCGACGGCGACCAGATGGCCGTCCACCTCCCGCTGTCGGCGGAGGCGCAGGCCGAGGCCCGCATCCTCATGCTGTCGAGCAACAACATCCTGTCGCCGGCGCACGGTCGTCCGATCACGTCGCCGTCGCAGGACATGGTGCTCGGCATCAACTTCCTCACCTCGGACCGTCCCGGTCTCGAGGGCGAGGGCCGCGCGTTCTCGACCGTGTCCGAGGCCTACATGGCCTTCGACGCGCGTGAGATCAAGCTCGCGAGCCAGGTGAAGATCCGCTTCACCGGCATCGTCCCGCCGCTCGGCTGGGACGCCCCCGAGTCGTGGGAGGAGGGTGACTCCGTCATCCTCGACACCACCCTCGGTCGCGCGCTGTTCAACGAGACGCTCCCCGTCGACTACCCGTACGTGAACACCGAGGTCGACAAGAAGGTCCTCGGCGGCATCGTGAACGACCTCGCCGAGCGCTACCCGAAGGTGCAGGTCGCCGCGACGCTGGACGCCCTCAAGGAGGCCGGCTTCCGCTGGGCCACCCGTTCGGGCGTCACGATCTCGATCGAGGACGTCGTCACGCCCCCGAAGAAGGCCGCGATCCTGGTCGAGGCCGAGACCCGTGCGGAGAAGGTGCAGACGCAGTTCGAGCGCGGCCTGATCACCGACTCCGAGCGTCGTCAGGAGCTCATCGAGATCTGGACGCGCGCCACCGACGAGGTCGCGGACGCGATGAAGGAGCACTTCCCGAAGCACAACCCGGTGTTCATGATGGTGAACTCCGGCGCCCGTGGTAACTGGATGCAGGTGCGTCAGATCGCCGGTATGCGCGGTCTGGTGGCCAACCCCAAGGGCGAGATCATCCCGCGGCCGATCAAGTCGAACTTCCGCGAGGGTCTGTCGGTGCTCGAGTACTTCATCTCGACGCACGGTGCTCGCAAGGGTCTCGCCGACACCGCTCTCCGTACGGCCGACTCCGGCTACCTGACCCGTCGTCTGGTCGACGTGTCGCAGGACGTCATCATCCGCGAGGTCGACTGCGGCACCGACCGTGGTCTGCCGACCACGATCGGCGTCACGCTGTCCGACGGCACGGTCCGTCGCCACGACGAGGTCGAGTCGACCGCGGCGTCGCGCGTGCTCTCCGAGGACATCGTCGTCGACGGCACGATGGTGGCCGCCCGCGGCACCGAGCTCGGCCTGCTGGTGATCGACGACATCGTCGCCACCGGCATCACGGAGGTGAAGACCCGTTCGGTCCTCACCTGCGAGAGCAAGGTCGGCACCTGCGCCACCTGCTACGGCCGCTCGCTGGCCACCGGCAAGCTCGTGGACACCGGCGAGGCCATCGGCATCGTCGCGGCCCAGTCCATCGGCGAGCCCGGCACGCAGCTGACGATGCGTACCTTCCACACCGGCGGCGTCGCGGGTGAGGACATCACCCACGGCCTCCCGCGCGTGGTCGAGCTGTTCGAGGCCCGCACCCCCAAGGGTGTCGCCCCGATCAGCGAGGCCTCGGGCCGGGTGCGCATCGACGACACCGACAAGACGCGCAAGCTCGTCGTCGTCCCCGACGACGGCTCGGAGGAGCTGGGCTACCCGGTCTCCAAGCGCTCGCGTCTGCTGGTGGCCGACGGCGACCACGTCGAGGTGGGCCAGAAGCTCATCCAGGGCGCGGTCGACCCGAAGCAGGTGCTGCGCATCCTCGGCCAGCGCGCGGTGCAGCTGCACCTCGTGGCCGAGGTCCAGGACGTGTACCGCTCGCAGGGCGTGTCGATCCACGACAAGCACATCGAGGTCATCGTCCGTCAGATGCTCAAGCGCGTGACGATCATCGAGGGCGGCTCCACGGAGTTCCTCCCCGGCGAGCTCGTCGAGCGCGGCCTGTTCGAGGCGGAGAACCGTCGGGTGGTCGCCGAGGGCGGCACCCCGGCCGCGGCCCGTCCCGAGCTCATGGGTATCACCAAGGCCTCGCTCGCGACCGAGTCGTGGCTGTCGGCGGCCTCCTTCCAGGAGACCACCCGGGTGCTCACGGACGCGGCGATCCACGCCAAGTCCGACCCGCTGCTCGGCCTCAAGGAGAACGTCATCCTGGGCAAGCTCATCCCGGCCGGCACGGGTCTCCCGCGCTACCGCAACATCCGGGTCGAGCCCACCGAGGAGGCCAAGTCGGCGATGTACGCGTCGCTCTCGGCGTACGACGACCTCGACTACGGCTCGTTCGGCACCGGCTCCGGCCAGGCCATCCCGCTCGAGGAGTACGACTTCGGCGGCTATACGGGCTGAGGCCGAGCGGAGGGCGCGAGCCGAGGAACGAGGCTCAGGCGCTCTCCCGAGGCCGAAGCACGTTCGCGATGCGAAGCATCGCGTTACCGGGTGAAGCCGAAAGGCTGAAGCCGAAAGGCTGAAGCCCAAAGGCTGAAGACCACGGGCTGAGGCCCACTGAACGGCCCGAGAGGGGCGTCCCGCGCGAGCGGGGCGCCCCTCTCGGCGTGCGGGGGCTTGCGGGAGGCGCCGGGCACCCTGCGCGCCTGCCGTGCCAGCAGAGGCGGGTTCCCGGCGTTTTCCTGCGGGCCCTGGAGGAGCGGCCGTGGCAGGGTGGTCCGCATGTCCGACCAGGTCCCTCCGCCCCCCGGCCACGTGCCGGAGCCCGTCCCGGTCGCCCTGCCGCGCACCTCGTCCAACGCCGTGGTCGCCGTGGTGCTCGCGATCTGCTCGTACCTCGCCTGCCCGGTCGTCGCCGCGGTCGTGGCCCTGTTCCTCGCCGGCGCGGCCGAGCGCGAGATCAAGGCCTCGGGGGGCTGGGTGACCGGCGAGGGCCTCGTGAAGGGGGCGCGGATCGCCGCGTGGATCAACATCGCGCTGACCGTCCTCGTGCTGCTGTTCATCGTGCTCGTGCTGGCGGCGGCGCGTACCACCTCGACCGTGAGCTAGTTCACCGATATCAGGACGGAATCGTCCGATGAGCAGGGCGTGAGCAGGGACACGCCGTACGGGACCCCGAGGAGGGGTCACCGTTTTGACCCCAGCCTCCGGGCCTGGGTAGTCTCTCTCCCTGTGCCTGGGCGAGTCCCGGGTGCCTGCGCGCGTGCGCGGCCCGCTTTCGTGGCCTCGTCGCACGGCTGACCTCCATATCGGGAGACTGCGTCGCTGCCCGCAAGGGCACACAGCGACACGCCCGAGCGCGGGGGTCGGTGCACCAGGCACCTTGGAACCGCTCGGGACGACCGAGAAACGTCAGCGAACACGACGGAGACGCAGTGCCCACGATCCAGCAGCTGGTCCGCAAGGGCCGGCAGGACAAGGTCTCGAAGAACAAGACCCCCGCGCTCAAGGGAAGCCCCCAGCGCCGGGGCGTCTGCACGCGCGTCTACACGACGACCCCGAAGAAGCCGAACTCGGCTCTTCGCAAGGTCGCTCGCGTCCGCCTCACCAGCGGCATCGAGGTCACCGCGTACATCCCCGGTGTGGGCCACAACCTCCAGGAGCACTCGATCGTGCTCGTCCGCGGTGGTCGTGTGAAGGACCTCCCCGGTGTCCGCTACAAGATCATCCGCGGCGCGCTCGACACCCAGGGCGTCAAGAACCGCAAGCAGGCTCGCAGCCGTTACGGCGCGAAGAAGGAGAAGAGCTGATGCCTCGCAAGGGCCCCGCTCCGAAGCGTCCGATCGTCGTCGACCCCGTCTACGGCTCGCCGCTCGTCACGCAGCTGATCAACAAGGTGCTGCTCGACGGCAAGAAGTCCACCGCTGAGCGCATCGTGTACGGCGCGCTCGAGGGCTGCCGTGAGAAGACCGGCACCGACCCGGTCGTCACGCTCAAGCGCGCGATGGACAACGTCAAGCCGACCCTCGAGGTCCGCAGCCGCCGCGTCGGCGGTGCGACCTACCAGGTCCCCGTCGAGGTGCGTCCCGGCCGCAGCACCACGCTCGCGCTGCGCTGGCTCATCACCTTCTCGCGCCAGCGTCGTGAGAAGACCATGACCGAGCGCCTCATGAACGAGCTGCTCGACGCCAGCAACGGCCTCGGCGCCAGCGTCAAGCGCCGCGAGGACATGCACAAGATGGCCGAGTCCAACAAGGCTTTCGCGCACTACCGCTGGTAGACCCGCCGCCCCTCGCGAGCAGCACCCAGACCCACAGACCACTTCGGATTCGGAGCCCTCACCGTGTCGACCGACACCGCCCTCGACCTCGCCAAGGTCCGCAACATCGGGATCATGGCGCACATCGACGCGGGCAAGACCACGACCACCGAGCGGATCCTGTTCTACACCGGTATCAACTACAAGATCGGTGAGGTCCACGACGGCGCAGCCACGATGGACTGGATGGAGCAGGAGCAGGAGCGCGGCATCACGATCACGTCCGCCGCGACCACCTGCACCTGGGACGGCACGACGATCAACATCATCGACACCCCGGGTCACGTCGACTTCACGGTCGAGGTCGAGCGCTCGCTGCGCGTCCTCGACGGTGCCGTCGCGGTGTTCGACGGCGTCGCCGGCGTCGAGCCGCAGTCCGAGACCGTCTGGCGCCAGGCCGACCGCTACAACGTGCCGCGCATCTGCTTCGTGAACAAGCTCGACCGCGTCGGCGCGGAGTTCCACCGCTGCGTCGACATGATGGTGACGCGTCTGCACGCGACCCCGCTCGTCCTGCAGATCCCGATCGGCGCCGAGGCCGACTTCCACGGCCTGGTCGACCTGGTGCGCATGAAGGCCCTCATGTGGCCCGAAGAGGCCGCCAAGGGCGAGGACTACTCCGTCGAGGCCATCCCGGCGTCGCACGAGGAGGCTGCGCGCGAGTGGCGCGACCGTCTCCTCGAGACGATCGCCGAGGCCGACGACGCGATGATGGAGAAGTACCTCGAGGGCGAGGAGCCCTCCGAGGAGGAGCTCCACGCCGCCATCCGTCGCGCGACCATCGCCGGCAAGCTCAACCCGGTGCTCACCGGCTCGGCGTTCAAGAACAAGGGCGTCCAGCCCATGCTCGACGCCGTCGTCGCCTACCTCCCCTCGCCGCTCGACGTCGAGGCCGTCGAGGGCCACAAGGTCGGCGACGAGGAGACGATGATCCCGCGCAAGCCGAGCAACGACGAGCCGTTCGCCGCTCTCGCGTTCAAGATCATGACCGACCCGCACCTCGGCAAGCTCACGTACATCCGCGTCTACTCCGGCGTCCTCGAGTCCGGCACCGCCGTGCTGAACTCGGTCAAGGGCCGCAAGGAGCGCATCGGCAAGATCTACCGGATGCACGCGAACAAGCGTGAGGAGATCGCGTCGGTGGGCGCGGGCGACATCGTCGCCGTCATGGGTCTCAAGGACACCACGACCGGCGAGACGCTCTGCGACGACAAGAACCCCGTCGTCCTGGAGTCGATGACGTTCCCGGCGCCGGTCATCCACGTCGCCATCGAGCCCAAGACCAAGGGCGACCAGGAGAAGCTCGGCACCGCGATCCAGCGCCTGTCCGACGAGGACCCGACCTTCCAGGTCCGGACCGACGAGGAGACCGGCCAGACGATCATCGCGGGCATGGGCGAGCTGCACCTCGAGGTGCTGGTCGACCGCATGCGTCGCGAGTTCAAGGTCGAGGCCAACGTCGGCAAGCCGCAGGTCGCCTACCGCGAGACGATCACCAAGGTCGTCGAGCGCATCGACTACACGCACAAGAAGCAGACCGGTGGTTCGGGCCAGTTCGCCAAGGTCCAGATCGCGATCGAGCCCGCGTCCGGCACCGCCGAGGGTGAGGGCGGCTACGAGTTCGTCAACGCCGTCACCGGTGGTCGCATCCCGCGCGAGTACATCCCCTCGGTCGACGCAGGCTGCCAGGAGGCCATGGAGAACGGCGTGCTCGCCGGCTACCCCATGGTCGACATCAAGGTCACGCTGAAGGACGGCGCCTACCACGACGTCGACTCCAGCGAGCTCGCGTTCAAGATCGCCGGCTCGATGGCGTTCAAGGAGGGTGCCCGCAAGGCGGGCCCCGTGCTCCTCGAGCCGATGATGGCTGTCGAGGTGACCACGCCCGAGGACTTCATGGGCGAGGTCATCGGCGACCTCAACTCCCGCCGTGGCCAGATCCAGGCCATGGAGGAGCGGGCTGGTGCCCGCGTCGTTCGCGCCCTGGTCCCGCTGTCGGAGATGTTCGGCTACGTCGGAGACCTCCGCAGCAAGACCCAGGGCCGGGCTAGCTACTCCATGCAGTTCGACTCGTACGCCCAGGTTCCGAACAACGTGGCGCTCGAGATCATCGCGAAGGCGCGCGGCGAGTAGTACTCGCCGGGCACCCCGGGGTGATCGACCGCGCCAGCGTGAGAGAGCCCGCCCAGCACGACCAGCAACACCAGCTCCACCCAAGACAACTGATCACCAGGACCTACGTCGTACGGCGTAAATCATCCGCAGTCCACAGGAGGACACCGTGGCGAAGGCGAAGTTCGAGCGGACTAAGCCGCACGTCAACATCGGCACCATCGGTCACATCGACCACGGTAAGACGACCCTTACCGCGGCGATCACCAAGGTGCTGCACGACGCGTACCCCGACGTGAACCCGTTCACGCCGTTCGACATGATCGACAAGGCTCCCGAGGAGCGTCAGCGCGGTATCACGATCTCCATCGCGCACGTCGAGTACCAGACCGAGGCCCGCCACTACGCCCACGTCGACTGCCCGGGTCACGCCGACTACATCAAGAACATGATCACCGGCGCGGCCCAGATGGACGGCGCGATCCTCGTGGTCGCCGCCACCGACGGCCCGATGCCGCAGACCAAGGAGCACGTGCTCCTCGCCCGCCAGGTCGGCGTGCCGTCGCTCGTGGTCGCGCTCAACAAGTGCGACATGGTCGACGACGAGGAGATCCTCGAGCTCGTCGAGCTCGAGGTCCGCGAGCTGCTCTCGTCCTACGAGTTCGACGGCGACAACATCCCCGTCGTGCGCGTCGCGGCCTTCCCGGCCCTGAACGGCGACGCCAAGTGGGGCGAGTCGATCCTCGAGCTCATGAAGGCCGTGGACGACTACATCCCGACCCCCGAGCGTGAGACCGACAAGCCGTTCCTCATGCCCGTCGAGGACGTCTTCACGATCACCGGTCGCGGCACCGTCGTCACCGGCCGTATCGAGCGCGGCATCATCAAGGTGAACGAGGAGATCGAGATCGTCGGCATCCGCCCGACCACCTCGAAGACCACCGTCACCGGCGTCGAGATGTTCCGCAAGCTGCTCGACGAGGGCCAGGCCGGCGAGAACGTGGGCCTGCTCCTCCGTGGCACCAAGCGCGACGACGTCGAGCGTGGCCAGGTCCTGTGCAAGCCGGGCTCGGTCACCCCGCACACGGAGTTCGACGCCAACGTGTACATCCTCAGCAAGGACGAGGGTGGCCGCCACACGCCGTTCTTCAACAACTACCGTCCGCAGTTCTACTTCCGGACGACCGACGTCACCGGCGTCGTCACGCTGCCCGACGGCACCGAGATGGTCATGCCCGGCGACAACACCGAGATGAAGGTCGACCTCATCCAGCCCATCGCGATGGAGGAGGGCCTGCGCTTCGCCATCCGCGAGGGTGGCCGCACCGTCGGCGCCGGTCGAGTCGTCAAGATCCTCAAGTAACACCCCTGGCGACAGCGGTCGGGCCTGACCGAGAGCGAAGGCCCGACCGCGTCCCACCGGGACGCCTCCCTCACCGGGAGTCGCCCCATCCCAGCGGCACACGAAAGAGAAGGACACCGAAGCCATCATGGCGGGACAGAAGATCCGCATCCGGCTCAAGGCCTACGACCACGAGGTCATCGACTCCTCGGCGCGCAAGATCGTCGAGACGGTGACGCGTACTGGTGCGCAGGTTGCGGGCCCGGTGCCGCTGCCGACGGAGAAGAACGTCTACTGCGTCATCCGCTCGCCGCACAAGTACAAGGACAGCCGCGAGCACTTTGAGATGCGCACCCACAAGCGCCTCATCGACATCCTCGACCCCACGCCGAAGACCGTCGACTCGCTGATGCGACTCGACCTCCCGGCCGGTGTCGACATCGAGATCAAGCTCTGAGGAACGTAGCCACCATGAGCAAGCAGATGAAGGGGTTGCTGGGCGAGAAGCTCGGTATGACCCAGGTCTGGGACGAGAACAATCGCGTCGTCCCCGTGACCGTGGTCAAGGCCGGGCCCTGTGTCGTCACGCAGATCAAGACCCCCGAGCAGGACGGCTACAGCTCCGTCCAGATCGCGTTCGGCGCCGTCGACCCGCGCAAGGTGAACAAGCCGGCTACCGGCCACTTCACCAAGGCGGGCGTCACGCCGCGTCGCCACCTGGTCGAGCTGCGTACCGACGACGCGTCCGAGTACGCCGTCGGTCAGGAGCTCGTCGTCGACACGTTCGAGGCCGGTCAGGTCATCGACGTCGTCGGCACGACCAAGGGCAAGGGCTACGCCGGTGTCATGAAGCGTCACGGCTTCCACGGCGTCGGCGCCTCCCACGGTGCGCACCGCAACCACCGCAAGCCGGGCTCCATCGGCGGCTGCGCGACCCCCGGCCGTGTCTTCAAGGGCATGCGCATGGCGGGCCGCATGGGTGTTGCGCGCCAGACCACCCAGAACCTCACGATCCACGCGGTGGACGCCGAGAACGGCCTCATCCTGATCAAGGGTGCGGTTCCCGGTCCCAAGGGCGGCCTCGTGCTCGTCCGCACGTCCGCGAAGGGGGCCTGACCTCATGGCCAAGCTCGACACCGCTGAGCTCCCCGAGGTCACCTCGGTCGAGATCAAGACGCCGGCCGGCAAGGCCGCGGGCACCGCTGACCTCCCCTCCGAGGTCTTCGGCGTCCAGGTCAACGTGCCGCTGATCCACCAGGTCGTCGTCGCGCAGCTCGCTGCCGCCCGTCAGGGCACGCACGACACCAAGAGCCGCGGCGAGGTCCGCGGTGGTGGTCGCAAGCCGTACAAGCAGAAGGGCACCGGTCGTGCCCGTCAGGGCTCGACCCGCGCGCCGCAGTTCACCGGCGGTGGCGTGGTCCACGGCCCGACGCCGCGCGACTACTCCCAGCGCACGCCCAAGAAGATGAAGGCTGCCGCACTTCGCGGTGCCCTGTCGGACCGCGCCCGCAACGGCCGCGTCCACGTCGTCACGGGCATCGTCGAGGGGGAGACCCCCTCGACCAAGGCCGCCGTGCAGGCCCTGGCCGCGATCAGCGACCGCCGCAACCTGCTCGTCGTGCTCGAGCGCGAGGACGACGTTTCGTGGCTCTCGCTGCGCAACGTGCCGAGCGTCCACCTGCTCGTGCACGACCAGCTCAACACCTACGACGTGCTCGTGAGCGACGACGTCATCTTCACCCAGGGCGCGCTCGCCGCGTTCGTCGCCGGTCCCAAGACCGGCAAGGGTGCGAAGGCTGTCGCAACCGAGTCCGAGGCGAACGAGGAGGCTTCGCAGTGAGCCGCATCAGCGACCCGCGCGACATCCTGCTCGCGCCCGTCATCTCCGAGAAGAGCTACGGCCTCCTCGACGAGAACAAGTACACGTTCATCGTGTCGCCCGACGCCAACAAGACCCAGATCAAGATCGCGGTCGAGCAGGTCTTCGGCGTCAAGGTGACCGGCGTGAACACGATCAACCGCCAGGGCAAGCGCACGCGTACGCGCACCGGGTTCGGCAAGCGTGCCGACACCAAGCGCGCCATCGTGAGCCTCGCTGACGGCGACCGCATCGACATCTTCGGCGGTCCGGTCTCCTGACCGGGCACCCGTAACCGACGAGGAAGAGAAACCCGATGGGTATCCGCAAGTACAAGCCGACTACGCCTGGCCGTCGTGGCTCCAGCGTGGCCGACTTCGTCGAGATCACGCGGTCGACGCCGGAGAAGTCGCTCGTTCGCCCGCTTCCGAAGAAGGGCGGCCGCAACAACCAGGGCCGCATCACCACCCGTCACCAGGGTGGTGGCCACAAGCGCGCCTACCGCGTCATCGACTTCCGTCGTGCGGACAAGGACGGCGTGCCGGCCAAGGTCGCGCACATCGAGTACGACCCGAACCGCACCGCGCGTATCGCCCTGCTGCACTACGCCGACGGCGAGAAGCGCTACATCGTGGCGCCGAACAAGCTGTCGCAGGGCGACACCGTCGAGACGGGTCCCTCGGCGGACATCAAGCCCGGCAACAACCTGCCGCTGCGCAACATCCCCGTGGGTACGGTCATCCACGCGGTCGAGCTCCGCCCCGGTGGCGGCGCCAAGATCGCGCGCTCCGCGGGCACGAGCATCCAGCTCGTCGCCAAGGACGGCCCGTACGCCCAGCTGCGTCTGCCCTCGGGCGAGATCCGCAACGTCGACGTGCGCTGCCGCGCCACCGTCGGCGAGGTGGGCAACGCCGAGCAGAGCAACATCAACTGGGGCAAGGCCGGCCGCATGCGCTGGAAGGGCGTCCGCCCGACCGTCCGCGGTGTTGCCATGAACCCGGTCGACCACCCGCACGGTGGTGGTGAGGGCAAGACCTCCGGTGGTCGCCACCCGGTCAACCCGAACGGCAAGCCCGAGGGTCGCACTCGCAAGGCCAACAAGGCCAGCGACAAGTTCATCGTCCGCCGCCGCAAGACCGGCAAGAAGCGCTAAGGGAGCACCACCTCATGCCTCGCAGCCTGAAGAAGGGCCCCTTCATCGACGGCCACCTCGCCAAGAAGGTGGACGATCAGAACGCCAAGGGGACCAAGAACGTCATCAAGACCTGGTCGCGTCGTTCGATGATCTCGCCGGACATGCTCGGCCACACCATCGCGGTGCACGACGGTCGCAAGCACATCCCGGTCTTCGTGACCGAGAACATGATCGGCCACAAGCTCGGTGAGTTCGCGCCCACCCGCACGTTCCGTGGCCACATCAAGGACGACCGCAAGGCGCGCCGCCGCTAAAGCACGGCGGCACGTCACCGAGCACGACCACACGATCCGAACAAGTACGACGACCAGCAAGGGGACAGCGATGGAAGCCAGGGCCCAGGCGCGCTACGTGCGCGTCACGCCCATGAAGGCACGCCGCGTCATCGACCTCATCCGCGGCCTGCCGGCCGCCGAGGCACAGGCGGTGCTGCACTTCGCGCCGCAGGCAGCGAGCGAGCCCGTGGGCAAGGTGCTTGACAGCGCTATCGCCAACGCGACGAACAACTTCAACCTCGACCCGGACACCCTGGTCGTGCGTGAGGCGTACGTGGACGAGGGCCCGACCCTGAAGCGGTTCCGTCCGCGTGCCCAGGGTCGTGCGTACCGCATCCGCAAGCGCACCAGCCACATCACCGTCGTCGTCGAGTCGGTCACCGCCGACTCGGCGCGGAAGAAGGGGTGACCCGGCCGTGGGCCAGAAGATCAACCCGTACGGCTTCCGTCTGGGCATCACCACCGACTACAAGTCGCGCTGGTTCGCCGACTCCTCCAAGGAGGGTCAGCGCTACCGCGACTACGTCGATGAGGACGTCAAGATCCGTCGCCTCATGACCAAGGGCATGGAGCGTGCCGGCATCAGCAAGGTGGAGATCGAGCGCACGCGTGAGCGCGTCCGCGTCGACATCCACACTGCTCGCCCCGGCATCGTCATCGGCCGCCGTGGCGCCGAGGCCGACCGCATCCGCGGCGACCTCGAGAAGCTCACCGGCAAGCAGGTGCAGCTCAACATCCTCGAGGTCAAGAACCCCGAGATCGACGCGCAGCTCGTCGCGCAGGGCGTGGCCGAGCAGCTCTCGAGCCGTGTCTCGTTCCGTCGCGCCATGCGCAAGTCGATGCAGTCCGCCATGAAGGGCGGCGCCAAGGGCATCCGTGTCCAGGTGTCCGGCCGTCTCGGTGGCGCGGAGATGAGCCGTACCGAGTTCTACCGCGAGGGCCGCGTGCCGCTGCACACGCTCCGCGCGAACATCGACTACGGCTTCTACGAGGCCCGCACGACCTTCGGCCGCATCGGCGTGAAGGTCTGGATCTACAAGGGCGAGGTCAGCCAGTCGCGCACCGAGCGCGAGGCCGCCATCGCCGCGGAGCGTCTCGGCGCCGGCCGCCGTCCCGAGCGTGCCGGTCGTCCGGCCGCCGCTCGTGGCCCGCGTCGCGACGAGGCCGCTGCCCCCGCGGTCGAGGCCACCGAGGCTCCCGCCGCTGAGCCGGTCGAGGCCGTCGCTGCGGTCGAGACCCCCGGAACGGAGGCCTGACCATGCTGATCCCTCGCAGGGTCAAGCACCGCAAGCAGCACCACCCGGACCGTACGGGCGCTGCCAAGGGCGGCACCGAGGTGACCTGGGGCCAGTACGGCCTGCAGGCCCTCGAGCCGGCCTACGTGACCAACCGTCAGATCGAGTCCGCCCGTATCGCCATCACGCGTCACATCCGCCGTGGTGGCAAGGTCTGGATCACGATCTACCCGGACCGCCCGATCACCAAGAAGCCCGCCGAGACCCGCATGGGTTCCGGCAAGGGCTCGCCCGAGTGGTGGGTGGCCAACGTCAAGCCCGGACGCGTGATGTTCGAGCTGTCGTTCCCCAACGAGGTAGTGGCACGCGAGGCGCTCACCCGCGCCGCGCACAAGCTGCCCATGAAGTGCCGCATCGTGCGGCGCGAGGCTGGTGACATCTAAATGGCAACCGGGACCAAGCCGACCGAGCTGCGCACCCTGACCGACGACGAGCTCGTCGAGAAGCTGCGCGAGGCCAAGGCCGAGCTCTTCAACCTGCGTTTCCAGGCGGCCACCGGCCAGCTGGAGAGCCACGGCCGTCTGCGCGCCGTCCGCACGGACATCGCGCGCATCTACACGATCATGCGCGAGCGCGAGCTCGGGATCACCCCTGTGGGTGCCGCGTGAGCGAGAACAGCGAGAAGGCAGTGACTGAGACCGACATCCGCGGCTCCCGCAAGACGCGCGAGGGGTACGTCGTCAGCGACAAGATGGACAAGACCGTCGTCGTCGCCGTCGAGGACCGCTTCAAGCACCCGCTGTACGGCAAGGTCGTCCGCCGTACGAGCAAGCTGCACGCCCACGACGAGGCCAACGCGGCCGGCATCGGCGACAAGGTCCTCCTCATGGAGACCCGTCCGCTGTCCGCCACCAAGCGCTGGCGCGTCGTGGAGATCCTCGAGAAGGCCAAGTGATCCGGGGGCGGGCACCGCAGGGTTTCCGCCCCAAGATCACGAGTTTTGGCCCCTGTCCCGGGGCCGACTAGACTCACCAGGTCCTGCACACGTGCGGGGCCGCACCACACATCCGTTCCGCAAGGCTCGGTCAAGCCGAGAACCGGCGCGACAACAGGAGACAGACAAGTGATCCAGCAGGAGTCGCGACTGCGTGTCGCCGACAACACGGGTGCCAAGGAAATTCTGTGCATCCGCGTTCTCGGCGGTTCCGGTCGACGCTACGCGGGCATCGGCGACGTCATCGTCGCCACCGTGAAGGACGCGATCCCCGGTGGCAACGTGAAGAAGGGCGACGTCGTCAAGGCGGTCATCGTGCGCACCAAGAAGGAGCGCCGGCGCCTGGACGGGTCGTACATCCGCTTCGACGAGAACGCCGCCGTCATCCTCAAGGGCGATGGCGAGCCGCGCGGCACGCGCATCTTCGGCCCGGTGGGCCGCGAGCTGCGCGAGAAGCGCTTCATGAAGATCATCTCGCTGGCTCCGGAGGTGCTCTGACATGGGCTCGCTGAACATCAAGAAGGGTGACCTCGTCCAGGTCATCACGGGCAAGGACAAGGGCGTCCAGGGCAAGGTCATCGCCGTCCTGGTCGAGGCCGACAAGGTCCTCGTCGAGGGTGTCAACCGGATCAAGAAGCACACGAAGGTCGGCCAGACCACGCGTGGTGCCAAGACCGGCGGCATCGTGACCCAGGAGGCCCCGATCCACGTCTCGAACGTGCAGCTCGTGGACCCCTCGGACAACCGCCCCACCCGCGTCGGCTTCCGTCGTGAGGTGGTCACCAAGACCCGTCCCGACGGCACGTCGTACGAGACCTCGCGTTCCGTGCGCGTCTCCAAGCGCACCGGTAAGGACATCTGATGACGACCGAGACCACTGCGTCCACGGAGACCGCGATCCCGCGTCTCAAGACCCGGTACCGCGAGGAGATCATCCCCACGCTGCGTGAGGAGTTCGCCTTCGCGAACGTCATGCAGGTCCCGGGCCTCACCAAGATCGTGGTGAACATGGGTGTCGGCGAGGCTGCTCGCGACTCCAAGCTCATCGAGGGTGCCATCAAGGACCTCGCCGCGATCACCGGCCAGAAGCCGCAGGTGACCAAGGCGCGCAAGTCGATCGCCCAGTTCAAGCTGCGCGAGGGGATGCCGATCGGCGCCCACGTCACGCTGCGCGGCGACCGCATGTGGGAGTTCCTCGACCGGCTGCTGTCGGTCGCGCTCCCGCGCATCCGCGACTTCCGCGGCCTGTCCGCGACCCAGTTCGACGGTCGCGGCAACTACACGTTCGGTCTCAACGAGCAGTCCATGTTCCACGAGATCGACCAGGACGCCATCGACCGCGTCCGCGGCATGGACATCACGGTGGTCACCACCGCGTCCACCGACGACGAGGGCCGTGCGCTCCTGAAGCACCTCGGCTTCCCCTTCAAGGAGAACTGACCGTGGCGAAGACTGCTCTGATCAACAAGGCGAACAAGAAGCCCAAGTTCGCCGTCCGTGGCTACACCCGGTGCAACCGCTGCGGCCGTCCGCACTCGGTCTACCGCAAGTTCGGCCTCTGCCGGATCTGCCTGCGCGAGATGGCGCACGCCGGCGAGCTGCCCGGCATCACCAAGAGCTCCTGGTAACACCCCCCGACGCCGCAGGTCCTGCTCGAGGTACGAGCGGGATACCACGGTGAGAGAGGCCCTTCGGCCATGACGATGACTGACCCGATCGCAGACATGCTCACGCGTCTGCGCAACGCCAACACGGCGTACCACGACGCAGTCGTGATGCCCCACTCGAAGATCAAGGCCGGTATCGCCGAGATCCTCAAGCAGGAGGGCTACATCGCCGGCTGGCGCGTCGAGGACGCCGAGGTCGGCAAGAGCCTCGTGCTCGACCTCAAGTTCGGCCCGAGCCGCGAGCGCTCGATCGCCGGCGTCCGCCGCGTGTCCAAGCCCGGCCTTCGCGTGTACGCGAAGAGCACCGCGCTGCCCAAGGTCCTCGGTGGCCTCGGCGTCGCGATCATCTCCACGTCGTCCGGTCTGCTGACTGACAAGCAGGCCGCCAAGAAGGGTGTAGGCGGGGAAGTCCTCGCCTACGTCTGGTAGCGGGAAGGAGTACCAAGCATGTCGCGCATCGGTCGTATGCCCATCTCCGTCCCGTCGGGCGTCTCCGTCGATATCGACGGGTCCACGGTCACGGTCAAGGGCCCCAAGGGCACCCTCAGCCACGAGGTCGCCAGCCCCATCGAGGTCGCCAAGGACGAGGACGGCACCCTCACGGTGACCCGCCCCAACGACGAGCGCCTCTCGCGCTCGCTCCACGGCCTCACCCGCACCCTGGTGTCGAACATGGTCGTCGGTGTCACCGACGGCTACACCAAGGCGCTGGAGATCTCGGGCACGGGTTACCGCGTCGTCGCCAAGGGCACGGACCTCGAGTTCGCCCTCGGCTACAGCCACCCCATCCTCATCGAGGCGCCCGAGGGCATCTCGTTCGCCGTGGAGAGCCCCACCAAGTTCTCCGTCTCCGGCATCGACAAGCAGCAGGTCGGCGAGGTCGCCGCCACGCTGCGCAAGCTGCGCAAGCCCGACCCGTACAAGGGCAAGGGTGTGCGCTACGCCGGCGAGGTCATCCGCCGCAAGGCCGGAAAGGCGGGTAAGTAACCATGCCCATCGTCACGAAGCTCGGCTCGGGCAACAAGAAGGCGGTGGCGCGCAAGCGTCGCCACACCCGGGTCCGCAAGAAGGTCACCGGCTCGGCCGCTCGTCCGCGCCTGGTCGTCAGCCGTTCCGCCCGTCACCTGTTCGTTCAGGTCGTCGACGACGCGGCGGGCACCACGCTCGCGTACGCCTCGACCATGGAGGCCGACCTCCGCGCGTTCGACGGTGACAAGAGCGCGAAGGCCAAGAAGGTCGGGGAGCTGGTCGCCGAGCGCGCCAAGTCCGCCGGCATCGACACCGTGGTCTTCGACCGCGGTGGCAACAAGTACCACGGCCGCGTCGCGGCCCTCGCCGACGGCGCCCGCGAGGGCGGCCTCGCGTTCTGACGCGAACGACGAATACGAAGGAAGAGGTAGTCATGGCTGCAGCCCAGCGCCGCGGAGGCGGCGCCGGCGGCAACGAGCGGGGCGGTCGCGATCGTCGCGACGGCAAGGGTCCCGTGGCGGAGAAGTCCGCCTTCGTCGAGCGCGTCGTCACGATCAACCGCGTGGCCAAGGTCGTCAAGGGCGGTCGTCGCTTCAGCTTCACGGCCCTGGTGGTCGTGGGCGACGGCGACGGCACGGTCGGCGTCGGGTACGGGAAGGCCAAGGAGGTGCCCGCGGCGATCGCCAAGGGTGTCGAGGAGGCCAAGAAGAACTTCTTCAAGGTTCCCCGGATCCAGGGCACGATCCCTCACCCGATCACCGGCGAGGCCGCGGCGGGCGTCGTCCTGCTGCGTCCCGCTGCTCCCGGTACCGGCGTCATCGCCGGTGGCCCGGTGCGCGCCGTGCTCGAGTGCGCCGGCATCCACGACGTGCTGAGCAAGTCGCTCGGCTCGGACAACGCGATCAACGTCGTCCACGCGACGGTCGCGGCCCTCAAGGGCCTCGAGCGTCCCGAGGAGGTGGCGGCCCGCCGTGGCCTGCCGCTCGAGGACGTCGCCCCGGCCGCGCTCCTGCGCGCCCGCGCTGCTGGTCTGGCGGGTGCGTGATGGCTCGGCTCAAGGTCACGCAGCTCCGTTCGGAGATCGGCGGCAAGCAGAACCAGCGCGACTCCCTGCGTTCGCTGGGGCTCAAGCGCATCGGTGACGTCGTGGTGAAGGAGGACCGTCCCGAGATCCGTGGGATGGTCAACGTCGTCTCCCACCTCGTCAAGGTCGAGGAGGTCGACTGACATGACTCTCAAGGTCCACCACCTGCGCCCCGCACCGGGCGCCAAGACTGCCAAGACCCGCGTGGGTCGTGGTGAGGCGTCCAAGGGCAAGACCGCCGGTCGCGGCACCAAGGGCACCAAGGCCCGCTACCAGGTTCCCGCGTCCTTCGAGGGCGGGCAGATGCCGCTGCACATGCGGCTGCCCAAGCTCAAGGGCTTCAAGAACCCCAACAAGGTCGAGTTCCAGGTCGTCAACGTCGCCCAGCTCGCCGCCCTCTTCCCCGAGGGTGGCACCGTGGGTGTCGACGAGCTGGTGGCCGCTGGCGCCGTTCGCAAGAACCAGCCGGTCAAGGTCCTCGGCAACGGCGAGATCGGCGTGAAGCTGCAGGTCAGCGCCCACGCGTTCTCCGACGTCGCCAAGAGCAAGATCGCTGCTGCCGGCGGCTCGGCCACCGAGCTGTAGGCACCCAGCACCGAGGCGCGCAGCACACCTGCACCTGAGAAGGGCGTCCCGGCGTCGTAACCGACGCCCGGGGCGCCCTTCTCGTTTCGGCTGTTAGGCTCACGGAGCCTGTGAGGGAGACCTCCTGGGCCCTGCACCACACCGCGCGGCACCGTCGCGCGGCCGGATCGTCGTCACACCGGGACGCCAGTCGGGCGTCCACCAGGAGGGGCTCGTGCTTTCCGCGTTCGCGTCGGCGTTCCGTACGCCGGACCTGCGCAAGAAGCTTCTGTTCACCCTCGGCATCATCGCGCTGTTCCGCCTCGGGTCGGTCGTGCCGACGCCGGGCGTGGACTACACAGCGATCCAGCGATGCATCGAGCAGGTCCAGGACAACTCGCTGTACGGGATGATCAACCTGTTCAGCGGCGGAGCGCTGCTGCAGCTCTCGGTCTTCGCGCTCGGGATCATGCCGTACATCACGGCGTCGATCATCATCCAGCTGCTGACGGTGGTGATCCCTCGGCTCGAGTCGCTGCGCCAGGAGGGTCAGTCCGGCCAGGCCAAGCTGACGCAGTACACCCGCTACCTCACGGTGGCGCTCGCGATCCTGCAGTCCACCGGCATCGTCGCGCTGGCGCGCGTGCCCGGGCGCCTGTTCTCCGGCTGCAACGAGACGATCCTCGTCAACGAGTCGATCGTGCTCATCATCCAGATGATCCTGGTGATGACCGCCGGCACCGCCGTCATCATGTGGCTCGGCGAGCTCATCACCGACCGCGGCGTCGGCAACGGCATGTCGCTGCTGATCTTCACCTCGATCATCTCGACGTTCCCCGGCCAGCTCTGGCAGATCTGGACCATCAACGGCATCTTCACCTTCGCGATGGTGCTGCTCGTGGGTATCGCCACGATCGCGGGTGTGGTCTACGTCGAGCAGGCCCAACGGCGAATCCCCGTGCAGTACGCCAAGCGCATGGTGGGCCGGCGCATGTACGGCGGCACCAGCACGTACATCCCGCTCAAGGTCAACATGGCCGGCGTCATCCCGGTCATCTTCGCCTCGTCGCTGCTGTACGTCCCGCAGCTCATCGTGCAGATGTCGGGCAGCCAGGGCTCGTTCGCGCAGTGGCTGCTGCAGAACTTCTCCAACGGCACCGAGCCGCTGTACCTGGTGGTCTACTTCCTGCTCATCCTGTTCTTCACCTACTTCTACGTCGCCATCACGTTCAACCCCGTCGAGGTGGCCGACAACATGAAGCAGTACGGCGGCTTCGTGCCCGGCATCCGTGCCGGCAAGCCGACCGCCGAGTACCTCGACTACGTGCTGACCCGCATCACCCTGCCGGGTGCGCTGTACCTCGCGGTCATCGCGATCATCCCGTTCGTGGCGTTCGCCTTCCTCGGCGTCG
This sequence comes from Longivirga aurantiaca, assembly GCF_042660085.1. Classification (NCBI taxonomy): domain Bacteria; kingdom Bacillati; phylum Actinomycetota; class Actinomycetes; order Sporichthyales; family Sporichthyaceae; genus Longivirga; species Longivirga aurantiaca. The sequence continues at coordinate 216,415 of NZ_JBHSTI010000008.1, forward strand.
GGCAGCGCTTCATCTTCGGCGGCACCTCCCTGCTGATCATGGTGGGAGTCGGCCTCGATACGGTGAAGCAGATCGAGTCCCAGCTCCAGCAGCGCAACTACGAGGGGTTCCTTCGTTGAGCAGAGTCGTCCTGATGGGCCCTCCCGGGGCCGGCAAGGGAACGCAGGCAGTCGTCGTCGCGGCACGCCTCGGCATCCCGCACGTCTCGACGGGCGACATCTTCCGGGCCAACGTCACCGAGGGCACGCCCCTCGGGATCGAGGCCAAGCGCTACATGGACGCCGGCGAGTACGTGCCGGACTCCATCACCAACGCCATGGTCCGCGACCGGATCGCCCAGCCCGACGCCGAGCCCGGCTTCCTGCTCGACGGCTACCCGCGCACGGTCGCGCAGGTCGACGAGCTGGCCGGCATGCTGGCCGAGCACGGCACCGCGCTCGACCACGTGATCGAGCTGACCGTCGACGTCGACGAGGTCGTCGGCCGCCTGCTCAAGCGGGCCGCCGAGCAGGGGCGCAGCGACGACACCGAGGACGTCGTGCGCCGCCGCCTCGAGGTCTACTTCGAGCAGACCGCGCCGCTCACCGCCATCTACGCCCAGCAGGGCCTGCTCGTGCAGGTCGACGGCATGGGCTCGGTGCAGGACGTCACCGCCCGCGTGCTCGCCGCCCTCGGCGCCTGACCGACTCGTCGTACCCCGTGTTCCGCCGCAAGGACCGCATCGAGGTCAAGACGCCCGAGCAGATCCTGCTCATGCGCGCGGCCGGACTCGTGGTCGGCCGCACCCTCGAGCTCCTGCGCGAGAGCGTGCGCCCCGGCATCACCACCGGGCAGCTCGACGCCATCGCCGAGGAGTCGATCCGCTCTGCCGGCGCGGTGCCGTCGTTCCTCGGCTACCACGGCTACCCGGCGTCGATCTGCGCCTCGGTCAACGACGAGGTCGTGCACGGCATCCCGGGCGACCGGGTCCTGCTCGACGGCGACCAGGTCTCGATCGACTGCGGAGCGATCGTCTCGGGGTGGCACGGCGACGCCGCCATCACCGTGGGGGTGGGCGAGGTGTCCGCTGCGCACGTCGAGCTCTCCCGCGTGACCGAGGAGGCCCTCTGGCGCGGTCTCGCGGCGGCGGTGTCCGGCAGCACGGTGCGCGACATCGGCATCGCGGTCGAGTCGTACGTGCGGGCCCAGCCCGGCGGCGACGACTACGGCATCGTCGAGGAGTACGTCGGTCACGGCATCGGCACCTCGATGCACATGGACCCGAACGTCCCCAACTACGACCATGGCGGCAAGAGCCCGTCGCTGGTGCCGGGGATGGCGCTCGCGATCGAGCCCATGGTCTGCGCCGGCGGCCGCCTCACCCGCACGCTCGAGGACGACTGGACGGTCGTGACCCAGGACGGTCAGCGGGCGTGCCACTGGGAGCACACCGTGGCGATCACGCCCGAGGGCCCGTGGGTGCTCACCGCCCTGGACGGGGGAGCGGCCCGGTTCGCCGCCCTCGGGGTCCCCAGCCCCGCCGCCGACCGCGCCTGACGGCCCTCGCGCCCGGAATGTCCGGTATGCACCGCCGGTCCGGACCATGATCACCGGATTAGTCCCCTGGGGGCTCCCTGGCGTAGACTCGCTCCTCGGCTCACCTGAGTCGCGACCCGTCACGCCCACGGCCCTGCCCAGCAGGAGCGTGAGCGGTGCGGGGAGCGTCGCTACGAGTCGCCAAGGTAACGCAGCCGACACGGACGAAGTGCGAGGACATGCCCAAGAAAGACGGTGCCATCGAGCTCGAAGGCACGATCACGGAGTCTCTCCCGAACGCCATGTTCCGGGTGGAGCTCGACAACGGGCACAAGGTCCTCGCGCACATCAGCGGGAAGATGCGGATGCACTACATCCGGATCCTTCCCGATGACCGGGTCGTCGTGGAGCTCTCGCCCTACGACCTGACCCGCGGCCGGATCGTCTACCGCTACAAGTAAGCCAGCACCACCTCCGTCCACCCCTAGACGCACGGGCGCACGAGCCGCCTGGCCCGTACACCCGTGGAGAGACAGATGAAGGTCAACCCGAGCGTCAAGAAGATCTGCGACAAGTGCAAGGTGATCCGCCGTCACGGTCGGGTCATGGTCATCTGCGAGAACCCGCGCCACAAGCAGCGTCAGGGCTGATCGCAGGCCGGGAGCGATCCCGGTCGTCGCACCAGCACACGCAGTACCCGACCCCCGCGCAGCCCACGTGCCGCGTGCGGGACGCCACCCTCGGCCCGGAGGCCGAGGACCCACCTAGGCGGGTGGGACCGGTACTGCTCCGAGACCTCCGGACGAAACTGGAAGAGAGAAACCGCCCGATGGCACGTCTCGTCGGCGTCGACCTCCCCCGCGACAAGCGGCTCGAGGTTGCGCTCACCTACATCTACGGGATCGGCAAGACCCGTGCTCAGCAGACGCTCGACGCCACCGGCATCAGCCCGGACGTCCGCGTGAAGGACCTCTCAGACGAGGACCTGATCAAGCTGCGCGACTGGCTCGAGGCCAACTACAAGACCGAGGGTGACCTCCGTCGCGAGGTTGCCGCTGACATCCGCCGCAAGGTGGAGATCGGTTGCTACCAGGGCCTTCGGCACCGCCGCGGCCTCCCGGTCCGCGGGCAGCGCACGCACACCAACGCGCGCACCCGCAAGGGCCCGAAGAAGACCGTGGCCGGCAAGAAGAAGGCCGGCAAGAAGTAGTAGTCCGACGGTCCTGCGCGCACAGATGCCGCGACCGAAGGGCCGATGACCTCAACCAGAACGGATAGTCGATGCCTCCCAAGAGCCGTACGGCTGCGGGCGCCAAGAAGGTGCGCCGCAAGGAGAAGAAGAACGTGGCCCATGGCCACGCGCACATCAAGAGCACGTTCAACAACACGATCGTCTCGATCACGGACCCGACCGGCGCCGTGATCTCGTGGGCCTCGTCGGGTCAGGTGGGCTTCAAGGGCTCGCGCAAGAGCACGCCCTTCGCCGCCCAGCTGGCCGCCGAGGCGGCTGCCCGTCGTGCCATGGAGCACGGCATGAAGAAGGTCGACGTGTTCGTGAAGGGCCCGGGTTCGGGCCGCGAGACCGCGATCCGCTCGCTGCAGGCAGCGGGCCTCGAGGTCGGCACGATCCAGGACGTCACCCCCAGCCCGCACAACGGCTGCCGCCCGCCCAAGCGCCGCCGCGTCTGACCCGCGAGAGAGAGACTTTCCCACCATGGCCCGTTACACCGGGGCGGACTGCAAGCGCTGCCGCCGCGAGAAGACCAAGCTGTTCCTCAAGGGCGCGAAGTGCGATTCGCCGAAGTGCCCGATGGAGTCGCGTCCCTACCCGCCCGGCCAGCACGGCCGCGGTCGTACCAAGGACAGCGAGTACCTGCTGCAGAAGCGCGAGAAGCAGAAGTGCGCGCGCATCTACGGCGTGCTCGAGAAGCAGTTCCGTGGTTACTACGAGGAGGCCCAGCGCAAGCAGGGCAAGACCGGCGAGAACCTTCTCCGCATCCTTGAGACCCGCCTCGACAACGTCGTGTACCGCGCCGGCTTCGCCGCCAGCCGTGACATGGCCCGTCAGCTGGTCCGCCACGGGCACATCACCGTGAACGGCAAGAAGGTCGACATCCCGTCCTTCCGCGTCTCGGCCAACGACATCGTCGAGGTCCGTGCCGCCAGCCGTGAGCTCACCCCGTTCGTGGTCGCCCACGCCCAGCTCGGCGAGCGTGCCGTCCCGGCGTGGCTCGAGGTCATCCCCTCGCGGATGCGCGTGCTCGTCCACTCCCTGCCCGAGCGTGCGGTCATCGACACGCAGGTGCAGGAGCAGCTGATCGTCGAGCTCTACTCGAAGTGACGTGGGTCGGCGCCTGCCTCCGGGCAGGCGCCGGCACCGGCACCACCCCCGCCACTTTTATGCAGGCGTCAAATAGCGGACGCCTCGAAAGGACAACCACGTGCTGATCGCCCAGCGTCCGACCCTCGCCGAGGAGCAGGTCTCCGAGTTCCGCTCGCGCTTCGTCATGGAGCCGCTCGAGCCCGGTTTCGGCTACACCCTCGGCAACTCCGTCCGCCGTACCCTCCTGTCGTCGATCCCCGGCGCTGCTGTCACCAGCATCCGCATCGACGGCGTCCTGCACGAGTTCACCACCGTGCCGGGGGTCAAGGAGGACGTCACCGAGCTGATCCTCAACATCAAGCAGCTCGTCGTCTCCTCCGAGCACGACGAGCCCGTCGTCATGTACCTGCGCAAGCAGGGCCCCGGTGCCGTGACCGCCGCCGACATCGCGCCCCCGGCCGGTGTCGAGGTGCACAACCCCAACCTCCACATCGCGACCCTGAACGACAAGGGCAAGCTCGAGATGGAGCTCGTCGTCGAGCGTGGCCGCGGCTACGTCTCCGCGGCGCAGAACAAGCAGCCCGGCCAGGAGATCGGCCGTATCCCGGTCGACTCGATCTACAGCCCGGTCCTCAAGGTCACGTACAAGGTCGAGGCCACCCGTGTCGAGCAGCGCACGGACTTCGACCGCCTGGTGATCGACGTCGAGACCAAGCAGTCGATGTCGCCGCGCGACGCCGTCGCGTCGGCCGGCAAGACCCTGGTCGAGCTCTTCGGCCTCGCCCGCGAGCTCAACGTCGACGCCGAGGGCATCGACATCGGCCCGTCGCCCGCCGACGCGTTCGTCGCCGAGCAGCTCTCGACGCCGATCGAGTCCCTCGACCTCACCGTGCGCTCGTACAACTGCCTCAAGCGCGAGGGCATCCACACGGTGGGCGAGCTCATCGGCCGATCCGAGGCCGACCTGCTCGACATCCGCAACTTCGGCTCGAAGTCGATCGACGAGGTCAAGGCCAAGCTCGTCACGCTCGGCCTGGCGCTCAAGGACAGCCCGCCCGGGTTCGACCCGGCCACGGCCGTCAGCTTCTACGACGACGACGACCAGGGGTACGCCGAGGACGAGCAGCTCTGACGAGCTGACCACCCCGGCCACCCGACACCTCAGGAGACATCGACATGCCTACCCCCACCAAGGGTGCCCGCCTCGGCGGCAGCCCGGCGCACGAGCGGCTCATGCTCGCGAACCTCGCCACGGCGCTGTTCGAGCACGGGAAGATCACGACCACCGAGGCCAAGGCCAAGCGCCTGCGCCCGCTGGCCGAGCGCCTCATCACCCACGCCAAGCGTGGCGACCTGCACGCGCGTCGTCGTGTGCTCGCCGTCATCCGTGACAAGGGTGTCGTGCACGAGCTGTTCGCCGAGATCGGTCCGCGCTACGCGACCCGTCCCGGTGGCTACACGCGCATCACCAAGATCGGCCCCCGCAAGGGCGACAACGCCCCCATGGCCGTGATCGAGCTCGTCGAGCCGCTGGCCGAGGCCGTCGTGGCCGAGGCGACCGGCGCGACCAAGCGCGCTGCCAAGGAGAAGGCCGCCGCTCCGGCTGCTGCCGCTCCGGTTGCCGCCGAGGTCGTCGAGGAGACCGTCGTCGCGGACGACACCGCTCCCGAGGCCGTCGAGGTCGAGGCTGCGGACGACGCCGTCGAGGCTGTCGAGACCGAGGCCGCCGAGGTCACCGAGGAGGCTGCCGACGAGGCCGCCGCCGAGGACACCGACAAGGCCTGAGCGCCCTGAACGCGAGCGCTGTCAGCACCGAGCCCGCCGCCCCTTCGGGGGACGGCGGGCTCGTGCGTTCCGAGCAGGTCCGGCTGCGGCTCGGCATCGCCTACGACGGCACCGACTTCGCCGGCTGGGCCAAGCAGCCCGGGCTGCGCACGGTGCAGGGCACGCTCGAGGACGGGCTCGCGACGATCCTGCGCGCGACCCAGCCCGTGCGCATCGCGGTGGCCGGGCGGACCGATGCCGGCGTGCACGCACGCGGCCAGGTGGCGCACGCCGACGTCGAGCGCGACCGGTGGGAGGCGCTCGTCTCGCGAGGTGCCGATGCTCCGGCGCGCCGGATGGGCGGGGTGCTCCCCGCCGACGTGCGCGTGCACGAGATCGCGATCGCACCGGACGGCTTCGACGCCCGGTGGTCGGCGCTGTCGCGCGCCTACGCCTACCGCGTGTCCGACGTCCCAGGCGGGTCCGACCCGCTGCTGCGCTCCCACGTGCTGCACCACACCGGCCCGCGCAACTCCCCGCTCGACGTCGAGGCCATGAACGCCGCTGCGGCGGCGCTGCTCGGCGAGCACGACTTCGCGTCGTTCTGCCGGCGTCGCGAGGGCGCGAGCACGGTGCGCACGCTCCTCGACCTGCGCTGGGTGCGCGAGGACGATTCCGGCCTCGTGGTGATGCACGTGCGGGCCGATGCGTTCTGCCACTCGATGGTGCGCGCGCTGGTCGGCGTGCTCCTGCCGGTGGGGGACGGTAGGCGACCTGTGCCGTGGCCGGGCGAGGTGCTGGCGCGGGTGCGGCGCGAGCCCGACGCCGAGGTGGCCCCGCCCATGGGCCTGTGCCTCGAGCGGGTCGAGTACCCCGCGGACGACCAGCTCGCCGCGCAGGCCGAGCGGGCACGGCGCTTCCGGGGCGACGACATCCTCGCCGGCCGCGCCGGCCAGGACCCCGACTCGACCGACTGACCCCGCGTGGTTCGACGGCCGGCAACGCGGAACGGCGATCGCCGTGCGTCCGGCCCGCGGAAGGAGCAGGCTCGAGGGGAGAGCAGGGAGGTGGGCCCTATGCGCGTAGTGGTGGCTCTGGGAGGCAATGCGCTGGCCAAGCGTGGCGAGCCGATGACGGTGGCGAACCAGCGGGCGAACGTCCGGGTGGCGTGCCGCGCGCTCGCCCCCGTCGCGATGGAGCACGAGCTGGTGGTGTCGCACGGCAACGGCCCGCAGGTGGGCCTGCTGTCGCTGCAGGCGTCGGCGTACGACGAGGAGTCGACGTACCCCTTCGACGTCCTCGGCGCGCAGACCGAGGGGATGATCGGCTACTTCATCGAGCAGGAGCTCGGCAACCTGCTGCCGTTCGAGACGCCGATCGCGACGATCCTCACGATGATCGAGGTCGACGCCGACGACCCGGCGATGAAGGACCCGACCAAGTTCGTCGGCCCGGTGTACTCCGACGAGGAGGCGCACCGCATAGCGTCCGAGCGGGGCTGGACGGTCAAGCGCGACGGCGACCACTGGCGCCGCGTCGTGCCGTCGCCGGTGCCGCGCCGCATCTTCGAGATCCGGCCGATCACGCAGCTGCTCGACTCCGGCACCGTCGTCATCTGCACGGGTGGCGGCGGCATCCCGACGATGTACCTGCCGGACGAGCGGCTCGACTTCGAGGACGACCACAACCCGCGCACGCTCGTCGGCGTCGAGGCCGTGATCGACAAGGACCGGTCCTCCGCAGTCCTCGCGCGCGACCTGCGTGCCGATGCGCTGGTGATCGCGACCGACGCCCCGGCGGTCTTCCTCGACTACGGGACGCCCGCGCAGCGGGAGGTGGCTACGGCTTCTCCGGACGCCATCTCGGCGTACGACTTCGCCGAGGGCTCGATGGGGCCGAAGGTCGAGGCTGCGTGCGAGTTCGCGCGGTCGGCGCCCGGGCGGTTCGCCGCGATCGGGGCGCTCACCGACATCCGCGGGATCCTCGCCGGCACCCACGGGACGAGGATCAGCACCGACACCGACGGCCTCACCCTCCGCTGAGCTCGATTCGGTAGTGGTTTCTCGCGCCCTGCTGCGAGAAACCACTACCGAATCGGCGGCTGGGGGTCTGGGGGCCGCGCAGTAACCGGTTAGGCGGCGGGGCGGCGTACGGGCGAGAATCGCCCCTCGTGGGTCACGTCGAGGTCGCCAAGGTCACGCACACGCTCCCGGACGGGCGCGTGCTGCTCGACGAGGTGAGCTTCCGGGTCGCGGACGGCGCGAAGGTCGCGCTGGTCGGCGCGAACGGCGCCGGCAAGACCACGCTCATGCGCCTCGTGTCCGGCGACCTCGACCCGCAGGAGGGCGCGATCGTCCGCTCGGGCGGTCTCGGCGTCATGCGCCAGTTCATCGGCCAGGTGCGCGACGAGTCGACCGTGCGCGACCTGCTCGTGTCGGTCTCCCCGCCCGCGGTGCAGGCCGCGGCCAAGGAGCTCGAGGCCGCCGAGCTGCGCATGATGGAGGCCGACGACGAGGCCACGCAGATGGCGTATGCGCAGGCCATCTCCGACTGGTCCGATGTCGGCGGCTACGACTCCGAGGTGCTCTGGGACGTCTGCACCGTCGCGGCGCTCGGCATCCCGTTCGACAAGGCGCAGTACCGCGAGACCCGCACGCTGTCGGGCGGCGAGCAGAAGCGGCTCGCGCTCGAGGCGCTGCTGCGCGGCCCCGACGAGGTCCTGCTCCTCGACGAGCCCGACAACTACCTCGACGTGCCGGGCAAGGAGTGGCTCGAGCAGCGCCTCGCCGAGTCGAGCAAGACGGTGCTGTACGTGTCGCACGACCGCGAGCTCCTCGCCCGTACGGCGACGCAGGTCGTCACGGTCGAGCTGGGTGCGGCCGGCAACACGGCCTGGACGCACGGCGGCGGCTTCGCGACGTACCACCAGGCGCGCGCCGACCGCTTCAGCCGGCTCGAGGAGCTGCGCCGCCGCTGGGACGAGGAGCACGCGAAGCTCAAGGCGCTCGTGCTCATGTACAAGACCAAGGCGAAGTACAACGACGGCCTCGCGAGCCGCTACCAGGCCGCCAAGACCCGACTCGCGAAGTTCGAGGAGGCCGGGCCCCCGCAGGAGATCGCGCGCGAGCAGACCGTGAAGATGCGGCTCATCGGCGGTAGGACGGGCAAGCGGGCGGTGATCTGCGAGCAGACCGAGCTCACCGGTCTCATGAAGCCGTTCGACCTCGAGGTGTGGTTCGGCGAGCGCGTCGCCGTCCTCGGCGCCAACGGCTCGGGCAAGTCGCACTTCCTGCGGCTGCTCGCCGCCGGGGGCAGCGATCCGGACGTCGAGCACCGCCCGGTGGGGGAGGTGCCGATCGCACCGGTCGCGCACAGCGGCGTCGTACGCCTCGGGGCACGCGTGCGCCCGGGCTGGTTCGCCCAGACGCACGAGCACCCGGAGCTGATGGGGCGCACGCTGCTCGAGGTGCTGCACCGCGGCGACGCCCACCGGGACGGCATGGGCCGCGAGCTCGCCGCCCGCAAGCTCGACCGCTACGAGCTCGCGCACGCCTCCGAGCAGACCTTCGAGAGCCTGTCCGGCGGCCAGCAGGCGAGGTTCCAGATCCTGCTCCTGGAGCTCTCAGGGGCCACGCTGCTGCTGCTGGACGAGCCCACCGACAACCTGGACCTCGCCAGCGCCGAGGCGCTGGAGGAGGGCCTCCTGGCCTTCGAGGGCACGGTGCTGGCGGTGACGCACGACCGCTGGTTCGCCCGCGGGTTCGACCGGTACGTCGTCTTCTCGGCCGACGGCACCGTGCGCGAGGTGGACGAGCCGGTCTGGGACGAGACCCGGCCGGTCCGCCGCTGAGGCGTCGTCGCAGGTCAGGGGCCTCCCTGGGCCCGGATCGGGCGATTTGGAGGCTCCCGCCGCACCCGGGTACCCTGGACCGCTTGCTGTGCGCGCCCGTACGACGTCCGTGAGGACCCGTCGGGCACAAGTGCAGCCTGGATGTCAGGGATGGCATCCAGTACGGCGCCCCGCCACCCACGGCCGACCGGCCGCGGATGCGGAGCGCGCAGAGTCCACGTCCCGACGAGCGAGAGAACAGGTGCCGCTTCATGCGCACGTACAGCCCCAAGGCCGGTGACCTGAGCCACGAGTGGTTCATCATCGACGCCACCGACGTCGTCCTCGGCCGACTCGCCACCCAGGCAGCGACGCTGCTCCGTGGCAAGCACAAGCCCACCTTCGCCCCGCACGTCGACGGCGGTGACTTCGTCATCATCATCAACGCCGAGAAGGTCGCCCTCACCGGCAACAAGCGCGAGCAGAAGATGGCGTACCGCCACTCGGGTCACCCGGGCGGCCTCACCGCGACCTCGTACGTCCAGCTGCTCGAGAGCAACCCGCGTCGTGCGGTGGAGAAGGCCGTGAAGGGCATGCTCCCGCACAACAAGCTGGGGCGTCAGGTCATCAAGAAGCTCAAGGTCTACGCCGGCCCGGAGCACCCGCACGCTGCGCAGCAGCCGAAGCCGTTCGAGATCTCGCAGGTCGCGCAGTAAGCGCCGCGGAACCCACAACAGACTTTCTAGAAAGGAACCGTGGCGTGAGCGAGACCGTCGCCGAGACCACCGAGAACGAGATCGACGCCGAGGAGCTGACCAGCTACACCTCGGAGACCACCACCAGCGCCGTGGCGGTGACCCACCGCGAGGTGGTCGCCCGCCCCGCCGGCGCCACCGGCCGTCGCAAGGAGGCGATCGCCCGCGTGCGCATCGTCCCCGGCACCGGCCGCTGGACCGTCAACGGCCGCACCCTCGAGGGCTACTTCCCGAACAAGGTGCACCAGCAGCTCGTGAACGAGCCGTTCGCCACGCTCGGCATCAACGACACGTACGACGTCATCGCCCGCATCAGCGGCGGCGGCTCGTCGGGTCAGGCCGGCGCCCTGCGTCTTGGCATCGCCCGTGCGCTGAACGACATCGACGCCGAGGCCTACCGCCCGGCGCTCAAGAAGGCCGGCTTCCTCACCCGTGACGCGCGGGTCAAGGAGCGCAAGCACTACGGCCTCAAGAAGGCCCGCAAGGCGCCGCAGTACAGCAAGCGCTAGCGAGCGAAGAGGACGAGCCCGCTCTTGGCTCGTCCTCTTCCGAGCGGCGCGCAGCTGTTGACGAGGGCCCCCTCGGGCCCGAGGAGAACTCGAAGCGCTAAGCGAGCCGCGGGCAACCGCCCGCACCTGCTCATCGCACGATGCCCCGGGGCTACGCTCCGGGGCATCGGCATGTACGGGCCCCACGTGGGCGGGACGGAAGAGGCACCTGTGGGTCGACTGTTCGGCACGGACGGCGTCCGCGGCCTCGCCAACGCCGATCTCACGGCCGAGATCGCCCTCGACCTCGCCGTGGCTGCCGCGCACGTGCTCGGCGACGCGGGCCAGCTCTCCGACCACGGCGAGGGCCGCCCGGTCGCCGTCGTCGGCAACGACAGCCGCGCGAGCGGCGAGTTCCTCGAGGCCGCGGTCGTCGCGGGCCTGCTGTCGGCAGGTGTCGACGTGTGGCGCGTCGGCGTGCTCCCGACCCCGGCCGTCGCGTACCTGACCGCGGCGCTCGACGCCGACCTCGGCGTGATGCTGTCGGCGTCGCACAACCCCATGCCCGACAACGGCATCAAGTTCCTCGCCCGCGGCGGCCACAAGCTGCCCGACGACGTCGAGGACGCCATCGAGGGACGCATCCGCGAGGACTGGACGCGCCCCACCGGTGCCGGCGTCGGACGCGTGAGCCGCCACGACGAGGGCGCCGAGCTGTACGTCGGCCACCTGCTCTCCACGCTGCCGCACCGCCTGGACGGGCTCACCGTGGTCGTCGACGGCGCGAACGGCGCGGCATCCGTCGTCGGGCCCGAGGCGCTGCGCCATGCGGGCGCGCGCGTGATCGAGATCCACACCTCGCCCGACGGCCTCAACATCAACGACGGCTGCGGCTCCACCCACCTCGGCGACCTGCGCGCGGCCGTGGTCGAGCACGGTGCGGACGCCGGCGTCGCGTTCGACGGCGACGCCGACCGCTGCCTCGCGGTCGACGCGTCCGGCGCGGTCGTCGACGGCGACCACGTGCTCGCGATCCTGTCGATCGCCATGCGCGAGCGAGGCACCCTCGTCGCGGGCACCGTCGTCGCCACCGTCATGGCCAACCTGGGCTTCAGGCTCGCGCTCGAGGACGCCGGCATCGCCGTGATCGAGACCGGCGTGGGCGACCGCTACGTGCTCGAAGCCATGCGCCACGGCGGCTACGTCCTCGGCGGCGAGCAGAGCGGCCACGTGATCATGTCCGAGCACGCGACCACCGGCGACGGCGTGCTCACCGCGCTGCATCTGCTCGCGCGCGTGGCCGAGACCGGCCGCTCGCTCACCGAGCTGGCCGCGGTCGTGCAGAAGCTGCCGCAGGTGCTCATCAACGTGCGCGGCGTCGATCGCACGCGGGCGTCGTCCGAGCCCACCCTGGCGGCCGCGGTCACCGAGGCCGAGGCCGAGCTCGGCAAGACCGGTCGCGTGCTGCTGCGGCCGTCGGGCACCGAGCCCGTCGTACGCGTCATGGTCGAGGCCGCCACGCCCGAGCAGGCCGCAGCCGTCGCCGAGCGCCTCGCCGACGTCGTCCGCGCCACCCTCGCCCAGTAGGCCCCCGCTCGCACTGATCGAACCGTTGCCTCCGGTCCGTGGAGCGACGGTTCGATCAGTTTCAGCGGCGGGGTGGGGGCTTCGGCCCGGGATACGCTGGCGTCATGTGCGGAATCGTCGGGTACGTCGGTGAGAAGCAGGCGCTGTCGGTCGTGGTCGAGGGCCTGCGCAGGCTGGAGTACCGCGGCTACGACTCCGCCGGCGTCGCCGTCGTCGCCGACGGGCGGCTCGACACGCGCAAGAAGGCGGGCAAGCTCGCCAACCTCGAGAGCCTGCTCGGCACCGACCCGCTGCCGCAGTCGACCATCGGCATCGGCCACACCCGCTGGGCCACGCACGGCGGACCGACCGACGCCAACGCGCACCCGCACGTGAGCGAGGACGGCAAGGTCGCCGTGATCCACAACGGCATCATCGAGAACTTCGCCGAGCTGCGCGCCGAGCTCACCGCCGCCGGCGTCACGCTGTCGTCCGAGACCGACACCGAGGTCGTGGCGCACCTGCTCGCCGCCGTGCTGCCCGAGACCGACCACGACCTCGCCGAGGCCATGCGCCGCGTGTGCCGCCGCCTGTCCGGCGCCTTCACGCTCGTCGCCGTCCACTCCGACATCCCGGACGTCGTCGTCGGCGCGCGCCGCAACAGCCCGCTGGTCGTCGGCCGGGGCCAGGGCGAGAACTTCCTCGCCTCCGACGTCGCCGCGTTCATCGCGCACACGCGCTTCGCGACCGAGCTCGGCCAGGACCAGGTGGTCGAGCTGCGTCGCGACACCGTCGTCGTGACGACCTTCGACGGCGACCCCGCGGACGTGACCGAGTACGAGGTGACGTGGGACGCGTCGGCGGCCGAGAAGGGCGGCTACGACACGTTCATGGCCAAGGAGATCGCCGAGCAGCCGAAGGCCGTGAGCGACACGCTCCTCGGCCGCATCGGCACCGACGGCCGGCTCAAGCTCGACGAGATGCGCCTCACCGACGCCGAGCTGCGCGAGGTCGACAAGGTCGTCGTGATCGCGTGCGGCACGGCGTACCACTCGGGCATGGTCGCGAAGTACGCCATCGAGCACTGGACGCGCATCCCCACCGAGGTCGAGCTCGCCAGCGAGTTCCGCTACCGCGACCCGGTCGTCGGGCCGCGTACGCTCGTCATCGCGATCTCGCAGTCGGGCGAGACGATGGACACGATCATGGCGCTGCGGTTCGCGCGCGAGCAGGGCGCGAAGGTGCTCGCCATCTGCAACACCCAGGGCTCGACGATCCCGCGCGAGAGCGACGCCGTGGTCTACACGTACGCCGGCCCCGAGGTGGCGGTCGCCTCCACCAAGGCCTTCCTCACGCAGATCGTGGCGTGCTACCTCGTCGCGCTGTACGTCGCGCAGGTTCGCGGCAACAAGTACGGCGACGAGATCGCGGCTGTGGTGCGCGAGCTGCAGGACATGCCGCGCAAGGTCGACCTCGTCCTCGACACGACCGAGGAGATGAAGCGCATCGCCGACGAGCTGAAGGACGCACCGTCGGTGCTGTTCATCGGTCGCCACGTGGGCTTCCCGGTCGCGCTCGAGGGTGCGCTGAAGCTCAAGGAGCTCGCCTACATGCACGCCGAGGGCTTCGCCGCCGGCGAGCTGAAGCACGGCCCGATCGCGCTGCTCGAGGACGGCGTCCCCGTGATCGTGGTCGTGCCGTCGCCGGCCGGGCGCAGCGTGCTGCACGAGAAGATCATCAGCAACATCCAGGAGGTCCGCGCCCGCGGCGCCCGCACGATCGTGATCGCCGAGGAGGGCGACGAGGCCGTCGTCCCGTACGCCGACACCATCGTCCGTATCCCCGCGTGCCCCACCCTCCTGCAGCCCCTCGTCGCGACCGTGCCGCTGCAGGTGTTCGCGGCCGCGATGGCGACCGCCAAGGGGCTCGATGTCGACCAGCCGCGCAACCTCGCCAAGAGCGTCACGGTCGAGTAGTCGGGTGACCCTGCGCGGGGTCGCCGGGGGTCCGGGAGTCGCACCGCGTCGGGGGTGGTAGCCTGGTCACGGTTACTACAGCGGTTCCACGTACGTTCTTCGGACGCTCGCGGATCTACTTCGCCCGGCGTCCTCGCCTCCCCCTGGATCTCAGGGGTTGAGGACACCTCGGCTAACTCGTGGGCAGCGACTTCGCTCCCGCGCCGTGCTTCCCAGAACAGGAACAATCATGGTCAACGGCACCGTCAAGTGGTTCAACGGCGAGAAGGGCTTCGGCTTCATCGCCCCCGAGGACGGGAGTGCCGACGTGTTCGTGCACTTCTCGGCCATCGCGTCGTCGGGCTACCGCTCGCTCGAGGAGAACCAGAAGGTCACGTTCGACGTCACGCAGGGCCAGAAGGGCCCGCAGGCGGAGAACGTCACGCCTCTCTAGGTCTCACCAGGCCTTCGACGTGGACCGTCCCCTTCGGGGGGCGGTCCACGTCTGCGTCTACGGCCGGTGCGACGCCGACCCGGCGTCGAACCACCAGGCGCAGTACTGCATGAGCAACGTGTCGTGCCAGCCGCGGCGGTCGGTGCTGCGCTCCCGGCCGTGCAGGATGCCGACCGGCTGGAAGCCGCACGCGGTGTAGCAGGCGATCGCCGCGGTGTTGGACGCCGCGGGGTCGATCGTCACGAGGTGGTGGCCGCGGATGTCGACGAGCCAGTCGCGCACGGTCGTGACGACGTCCCGGCCGAGGCCGCGGCGGTGCATGCTCGGCGTCAGGAAGATGTCGATGCCGCTCTCGTCGTAGTCGGGGTCGTCTCCCTCGTACGCCTGCACCATGCCCACCACGGCGCCGGCGGGCCCGGGCCCGGGCGGGCCCAGCAGCTCCACCGCCCAGCGCACGGTGCCTGCCTCGTGGTCGAACGGGAAGCCGTCCTCCGGCGGGTGCCACCACTGCGACACTGCCGGAGTCGCGAGGATCGCGCGCAGCGTGGCCTCGTCGTCCGCCCCGATCGGCCGCAGCCTGACCAGGGACGTGACGAGCGTCGGCACCGCGGACGCGGCGTGGGTGTCGGCCATGGCCACATCCTCACCCGAGGGGTGGCAGGCTGGCGGGGTGATCATCGGGATCGGGATCGACGTCGTCGACGTGCCGCGGTTCGAGGCGACGCTCGCGCGCACGCCCGGGATGGTCGACCGGCTCTTCACGCCCGAGGAGCGCACGACCGACCTCGGGCACCCGCGCACGCCCACCTCGCTCGCCGCGCGGTTCGCGGCCAAGGAGGCCGTGGCCAAGGCGCTCGGCGCACCCACCGGGATGCTGTGGCACGACTGCCAGGTGATCGGCGACTCCGACGGCCGGCCGTGGCTGGCCATCAGCGGCACGGTGCAGGCCGCCGCCGAGGCGCAGGGCATCGAGCGCTGGCACCTGTCGCTCTCGCACGACGGCGACGTCGCCGTCGCGTACGTGATCGCGGAGGCGGGATGACCGGGCACGGGCTGCGTCCCGCGACCGCGGTGCTGACGGTCGCGGCGGTACGCCGTGCCGAGGCGGCGGCGATGGCGGAGCTGCCCGAGGGCGCGCTCATGCAGCGCGCCGCGACGGCGCTGGCGGTCGTTGCCGGCTCGATGCTGCGGGAGATCTGCGGCCGCGTCACGGGATCGCGGGTCGTGCTCCTCGTCGGCGCCGGCGACAACGGCGGCGACGCGCTGTACGCAGGCGCGCGCCTCGCCGCGCGCGGTGCCCGCGTCGACGCGCTTCTCGTCGCCGACCGTCATCACGTCGGGGGCGCGGACGCCCTGCGACGCAACGGTGGTCGCGTGCAGGTGGTGGCGCTCGGAGACCTCGTGGCAGCAGAGCTCGTCGCTCGTGCCGACCTCGTCGTCGACGGCATCCTCGGCATCGGCGGACGCGGTGCGCTGCGGGAGCCGGCCGCGTGGCTCGCGGCCGTGGCGCGCGAGACCGACGTCGCCGTCCTCGCGGTCGACCTGCCGAGCGGCGTCGACGCCGACACGGGGGCCGTGGCCGATGCCGATGCCGTGGTGCACGCCGACCGCACGGTGGCCTTCGGGTGCCTCAAGGCCGGGCTGCTTCTCGGCGACGGCGCGCTGCGCACGGGCGAGCTCGCGGTGGTCGACATCGGTCTGTCCTTCGACGACGTCGCCACGAGCGAGCTCGTCGTCCGGATCGACGACGACTCGGCCGCCCCTCTGCTGGCCGGCCCTGGTGCGCGCGACGACAAGTACACGCGCGGCGTCGTGGGAGTGAGCGCGGGCTCGGAGGCGTACCCCGGTGCCGCGGTGCTCGCGACGGCCGGTGCGCGGCACGGCCTCGCCGGATACGTGCGGTACGCCGGCCACGCGCACGAGCAGGTCGTGGCGCACTGGCCCGACGTCGTCGCCCGGCCGGGCAGGGTGGCCGACGCGGGGCGGACGCAGTGCTGGGTGGTCGGCTCCGGACGTGGCCTCGACGAGGACGCGCGCGGCGCCGTCCTCGACGCCGCGGCGCTCGACGTGCCGCTCCTGCTCGACGCCGACGCCCTCACGCTCATGGCGGACGACGCCGACGTGCGCGCCGCTGTCGTCGCCCGCAGCGGCGTCACCGTGCTGACGCCGCACGCGGGGGAGTTCGCGCGGCTCGCGGGCGTGCCGGTCGGCGAGGATCGTGTCGCCGCCGTGCGGTCGCTCGCCGCAGACCTCGGCGCCGTCGTGCTGCTCAAGGGCTCGGCGACGGTCGTCGCCGCGCCTGACGGGCACGCGTACGTCGCGGCATCGGCGCCCCCCGAGCTCGCGACGGCCGGATCGGGCGACGTGCTCGCCGGGCTGCTCGGCTCGCTGCTCGCCCACCACGAGGCCCATGCGCCGCTCGACCCCGCGCGGGCCGCTCTGCTGGCTGCCGTCGCCGCGCACGTGCACGGAGCAGCAGGAGCGGTCGCGGCGGACGACGGCCGCACGGTGACCGCGCTGGACGTGGCCGCCGCACTGCCAGCGGCGGTCGCGCGCGTGCGGCGTTCCTCACCGGAGTGACGGCCGGCAGCCGGATGAGCGGCCTCGGCGGGCGGTGGGGGAGACTGTGGGAGTGAGCGTCGACCAGCAGGCCGGATGGACTCCGCGCGCCCTCGCGCGCGGTGCGGTGGCCACCGTCGACCTCGACGCGCTGCGTCACAACCTGCGGGTCGTGGGCGAACGAGTGGGCACCGACGTCATGGCCGTGGTGAAGGCCGACGCGTACGGCCACGGCCTGGTCGAGTGCGCTCGCGCCGCGCAGGAGGCCGGGGCCACCTGGCTCGGCGTGGCGCTCCCGACCGAGGCGGTCCGCCTGCGCGAGGCCGGCGTCACCGGCCGCGTGCTCACGTGGCTCGAGGTGCCGGGCTCCCCGTTCGACGACTGCGTCGCGCGCGACATCGACGTCACCGTCTCCGCACCGTGGGCGCTCGACTCCGTGCTCGCAGCGGCCAGGCGCCTCGGCGTGACCGCGCGCGTGCAGCTCAAGCTCGACAGCGGCCTGTCGCGCAACGGCTCGACCATGGCCGACTGGCCTGCGCTCGTCGCAGCGGCGCGGGCGGCCGAGGTCGACGGCGCGCTCGCCGTGACCGGCATCTGGACCCACTTCGCCTGCGCCGACGAGCCGGACCACCCGAGCGTCCGCCGCCAGCTGGACCAGTTCGACGAGGCGCTGGGCCTCGCCGACGTCGCCGGCCTGCGCCCCGAGGTGAGGCACGCGGCCAACTCCGCCGCGGCTCTGGCGATCCCCGCCGCGCGCTACGACCTCGTGCGCATCGGCATCGCGATGTACGGCCTCTCGCCGGGGCCCGAGGTCGGCACCGGCACAGAGCTCGGCCTCCGCCCCGTGATGTCGCTGCGCGCCCGCCTGGCGTCGGTGAAGCGGGTGCCGAGCGGGTCCGGCGTCTCATACGGGCACCTGTACTCGACGGCGCACGAGACCACGCTCGGCGTGGTGCCCGTGGGCTACGCCGACGGCATCCCGCGCAACGCGTCGAACCTCGGGCCGCTCCTCGCCGCAGGCACCGAGCGCACGGTGGCCGGGCGCGTGTGCATGGACCAGGTGGTGGTCGACCTCGGCGACGACGACGCCGTCGTCGGTGACGAGGTGGTGATCTTCGGCTCGGAGGGCCCCTCAGCCGACGTCTGGGCCTCGGTCTGCGGCACCATCGGGTACGAGATCGTCACGCGGATCGGACCGCGTGTGCCGCGGGAGCACCTGGGGGTGAGCGAGCAGTGAGCGGGACCGATCCGCTGCGAGACCTGAGCCCGGGGCGTGTGGCCGGGGTGGTCGGCGCGCTGGGCGCCGCCGCTGCCGTGGGTGCCGCCGTCGGCGTCGCGGCCGAGCGCATGCTCGTACGCCGGGCCCTGCGGCCCGACCCGGAGCGCGACGAGCCGTTCGGCGGGCTGCGTGGCCGCGTCGTGCCGGTGATCGCCACCGACGGCACACCGCTGCACGTCGAGGTCGAGGAGCCCCCGGAGGGCTCGCTGGCCGATCGGCTGGGCGACGGTCTCACCATCGTGTTCTCGCACGGCTATGCGCTCGAGGAGGACTCCTGGCACTACCAGCGCCGCGACCTGCGCGCGCTCGGGCGCCTCGTGCTCTGGGACCAGCGCAGCCACGGCCGCAGCGGCCGCGGCTCGGCCGAGAACGCCACGATCGACCAGCTCGGGCGCGACCTCGAGTCGGTGATCGCCGCCGCGGCGCCCACCGGACCGCTCGTGCTCATCGGGCACTCGATGGGCGGCATGACCGTGATGTCGTACGCCGCGCACCACCCCGAGATGTTCGGCGACCGCGTGCGCGGGGTCGGCCTCATCGCCACGAGCAGCGGCGGTCTGGCCGAGGTGCCGCTCGGGCTGCCCGCGCCCCTCGCCAAGGCGTTCCACAACGTCGCACCGCAGGTGGCCGGCGTGCTCGCGCGCCGCAAGGACCTCGTCGAGCGCGGTCGCCGCGCCGGCAGCGACGTCGCCTACCTGCTCACCAAGGTCTACTCGTTCGGGTCGAACGTGCCGCCGTCGCTCACGCAGTTCGTGCACCGCATGCTGTCGGCGACACCGATCGACGTGGTGGCGGAGTTCCTGCCCACGCTCGAGGCGCACGACAAGAAGACCGCGCTCGACGCCATCGGCCGTGTCGACACCCTCGTGCTCGTGGGCGCGTCCGACCTGCTGACGCCGAGCGCGCACAGCGACGAGATCGTGCGGCACGTGCCCGGCGCCGAGCTCGTGCTGATCCCCGACAGCGGCCACATGGTGATGCTCGAGAAGTACCCCGAGGTCAACCAGCACATCCGTGAGCTCGTCGGCCGCGTCCGCGCGGGCCTCGCGCACACGGAGGAGACGGCGTGACCTCGGTCGCCGTGCCCGACCGCGATGCCATGCACCGGTTGGGTGCGCTCCTCGCGTCCCTGCTGCGGGCGGGCGACCTCGTCGTCCTCTCGGGCGGTCTCGGCGCAGGCAAGACGACGCTCGCGCAGGGCGTCGGCCGCGGCCTCGGCGTACGCGGCGACGTCACGTCGCCCACGTTCGTGATCGCGCGCGTGCACCCGTCCACCGTCGGCGGGCCCGCGCTGGTGCATGTCGACGCCTACCGCCTCTCGTCGCTCGACGAGGTGGACGACCTCGACCTCGACGCGTCGCTCGAGGACTCCGTCACCGTGGTCGAGTGGGGCGAGGGCAAGGTCGAGGGCCTCGCCGAGGACCGGCTGCTCGTGCACATCGCGCGGCCCGTCGGGGGCGACGTTCCGAGCGGGTCGGACGTCGACGAGCCCCGCACGGTGACCGTGACGACGACCGGTGCCCGCTGGGACGGCGTCGACCTCGACGTGCTCGCGACGGCGGTGGCCTGATGCTGCTGCTCGTGATGGACACGTCGTCCGCCGTGATCACCGCGGCGGTGCACGACGGCGACAGCGTGGTCGGGGCCGCGGTCGAGCACGGCGCCCAGTCGCACGGTGAGCTGCTCGCACCGGTGATCGCCCGCGCGCTGGCCGAGGCGGGGGCGCGCCCGTCCGACCTCACGCGCGTCTGCACCGGCGTCGGTCCGGGACCGTTCACCGGTCTGCGCGTGGGGATCGTGACCGCGCGGGTCATGGCCGAGGCGCTCTCGATCCCGGTTCACGGCATCTGCTCGCTCGACGTGCTCGCGTTCCAGGCCGCGGCCGAGTCGGGCTTCACGCTCGGCGGGTTCGCCGTCGCGACCGACGCGCGCCGCAAGGAGGTCTACCTCCGCACGTACGACCGCGGCGGACGTCCGGCGTCCGACCCCCTGGTCGTGAAGCCGGGCGATGTCGACACCGCGCTGGCGGAGGGACCTGTCGCAGGCCCTGGCGCCTGGCTGTACCCCGAGGTCTTCGCCGACGCGCGCGAGCCGCGCGAGCTCGACGGCGCCGCGATGGCCGAGCTCGTCGCGGCCCGCATCGAGCTCGGCTCCCCGCTTCTCGACCCCGAGCCGCTCTACCTCCGGCGCCCTGACGCCGTCGCGAACACCGGCCGCAAGCGGGTGACGCAGCCGTGAGCCTGCGACCGATGCGGTGGTGGGACGTCGCCGCCTGCGCCGCGCTCGAGCGCGAGCTGTTCGAGCACGCGCCCTGGAGCGAGGAGCAGTTCTGGGGCGAGCTGGCGCACGTGCCCGAGACCCGCTGGTTCGCCGTGCACGAGGACGACGCCGGGATCGACGGCTACGTCTGCCTCGCAGCCGTGCCGCCCGAGGGCGACGTGCAGACGATCGCGGTCGCGCCGCGCTCGCAGGGCCGGGGGCTCGGACGCTCGCTGCTCGAGGCGCTGCTCGGCGAGGCCGAGCGTCGCGGCTGCACGCAGGTGTTCCTCGAGGTGCTCGACACGAACGAGCCCGCGATCGCGCTGTACGAGAAGCACGGCTTCGAGCGCCAGGGCCGGCGACGCGACTACTACGGCCCCGGCGTCGACGCGCTCGTGATGCGCCGGCGGTTCCGCGACGCGGAGGTGCCGGCGTGATGCGCGACGAGCCGCTGGTGCTCGGCATCGAGACCTCGTGCGACGAGACGGGCATCGGCGTCGTACGCGGCACGACCCTGCTGGCCGACGCGGTCGCCAGCAGCGTGGAGGAGCACGTGCGGTTCGGCGGCGTGGTGCCCGAGGTGGCGAGCCGTGCGCACCTCGAGGCGATGGTGCCGACGATCCGTCGGGCGTGCGCCGATGCCGGCATCGCGCTGTCGGACGTCGACGCGTTCGCCGTCACCGCCGGCCCCGGTCTCGCGGGTGCGCTGCTCGTCGGCGTCGCGGCGGCGAAGGCGCTCGCGCTGTCGTTGGACAAGCCCATCTACGGGATCAACCATCTTGCGGCGCACGTGTGCGTCGACCAGCTGCAGCACGGTCTGCTGCCCGAGCCGACGATGGCGCTGCTGGTGTCAGGCGGCCACTCGTCTCTGCTTCTCGTGCCGGACGTGACCAGCGACGTACAGCCGCTCGGCGCGACGATCGACGACGCTGCGGGCGAGGCGTTCGACAAGGTGGCGCGTGTGCTCGGGCTGCCGTTCCCCGGCGGCCCGCACATCGACCGAGCGGCGGCCGACGGCTCGGTCGTCATCGACTTCCCGCGCGGCCTCACCTCCGGGCGCGACATGCAGCGGCACCGCTTCGACTTCTCCTTCAGCGGGCTCAAGACCGCGGTCGCCCGATGGGTCGAGGCCCGCGAGGCGAGCGGCGAGCCCGTGCCCGTCGCCGACGTCGCGGCGTCGTTCCAGGAGGCTGTCGTCGACGTCCTGACGCGCAAGGCGCTGCTGGCGTGCGCGGAGAACGGCGTCGAGCACCTCGTGCTCGGCGGGGGCGTCGCGGCGAACTCACGGCTGCGGGTGCTGGCGCAGGAGCGCTGCGACGCAGCCGGTGTGACGCTGCGCGTCCCCCGTCCGGCGCTGTGCACCGACAACGGCGCCATGGTCGCCGCGCTGGGCTCGGAGATGGTGCGGAGGGGGCGGTCGCCGGGCCGGTTCGACCTCCCGGCAGACTCGTCGATGCCGGTCACGCAGGTGAGCACGGCACCGGCGTAGGGAGGGCTCGATGATCGTCCGCATGTGGGAGGCCACGGTCGTCCCCGGCCAGTACGACGCCGCGGTCGAGTGGGTGCGTCACGACCTCGTGAAGCGCGCGCTGTTCACCGCCGGCTGCATGGCGGCCGAGATCCTCGTGCACGAGGGCACCCCGGAGTCCGTCGTCCTGCTGACCCGCTGGGACGTCGCGCCGGTGTTCGAGGAGGGCCCGCCCGACGACCTCTTCGTCCGCGCCCGCGCCCAGCACTTCCAGACCCTGCGCCCCGAGATCACCTGACCCTGAGGCCCGGACGCTGCCTGGGATCGGCGCGCCTCCGCATGCGGGCCTCGGGATAGCGTGCTCGCATGACCGCGTTCGACGACCTGCTCGCTGCCGGGCCCGCCGCCATCGACGGCGGGCTCGCCTCCGAGCTCGAGGCGCGCGGCCACGACCTCACGGGGATCCTGTGGTCCGCGCGGCTGCTGCGCGACGACCCCGACGCCATCCGCGACGTGCACCGGTCGTACTACGAGGCCGGCGCGACCGTCGGGATCTCGGCGTCGTACCAGGCCTCCCGCTCGGGTTTCGCCCGTCAGGGTCTCGACGCCACCGACGCCGACAGGCTGCTCGCGCTGTCGGTGAAGCTGCTGCGCGAGGCGCGCGACGCCTCGATCGGCGACCACCCGATGCTGGTCGCCGCATCCGTCGGCCCGTACGGCGCGACCCTGCACGACGGCAGCGAGTACCGCGGCCATTACGGCGTCCCGCACGCCCGGCTCGTGGACTTCCACGTCGAGCGCCTGCGCGTGCTGCTCGACGCCGAGCCCGACCTGCTCGCGATCGAGACGGTGCCCGACGTCGCCGAGGCCTGGGCGTTGATCGCCGCGCTCGACGAGGTGGGCAGCGACGTCCCCGCCTGGCTGTCGTTCTCGTGCGCCGACGACTCCACCACGTGCGCCGGGCAGCCGATCGAGGACGCCGTGGCGGTCGTGGCGTCGTCGTCGCGCCTGTCGGCGATCGGCGTCAACTGCACCAAGCCCGAGCACGTCGGCGGCCTCGTGGCGCGCATCCGCGCATCCGCTCCGCAGCTGCCGCTCGTCGTCTACCCGAACGCCGGCCGCGTGTGGGACGGCGAGGCCTCGATCTGGCTCGGCGACGGCACCGACGTTCTGCCGGACCCTGCGGTGCGCTCGTGGTTCGACGCCGGCGTCGGCCTCGTCGGCGGGTGCTGCGGCCTCGGCCCGGCCGCCATCGAGCGCGTCGCGGCGGTCGCGGCGAGCTGACCGACCCCGGGCGGCCGGCACGCGTCGTGCCCCGCCGATCGCGTCAGGCGCTCGCGGCCGTCAGGCTCATCGCGTCGGCGAGGATGTCGAGCGAGCGCAGGCGCGAGGCCACGCTGCTCGCCTGGTGCACCACCATGAGCTCGTCGGCGTCGGCGTGCTCGCGGAACTGCTCGAGGTAGTCGCGCACGACCTCGCGCGTGCCGATCGCGGCGTAGGTGAGCATCTCGTCGATGTGCGCCATCTGCGGCGACGCGAGGACCAGGTCGATCTCGTCCTCGGTGAGCGGCGCGCGCCCGCGCCCGAAGAACGTCTGCACGCGCATCCGGCGTACCGCCTGCAGCTCGGCGTCGGCCTGCGCCTGGGTGTCGGCCGCGATCACGGTGACGCCGGCGACGACGTACGGCGAGTCGAGCTGCTCCGACGGCTGGAACGTCGATCGGTAGATCGCGACCGCCTGCTGCAGCGAGTGCGGCGCGAAGTGCGACGCGAAGCCGAAGGGAAGCCCGAGGTGCGCCGCGAGCTGGGCGCCGAACAGCGACGAGCCGAGGATGTAGAGCGGCACGTCGGTGCCGCGGCCGGGGGTGGCGTTGACACCGGGGATGCGGGTGCGGTCGGTGAGATAGCCCTGCAGCTCGACGACGTCCTGCGGGAACGTCTCGGCCGCGGCGGGGGAGCGGCGCAGCGCACGCAGGGTCTCCTGGTCGGTGCCGGGCGCGCGGCCGAGGCCGAGGTCGATGCGGCCGGGGTGCAGCGTGGCGAGGGTGCCGAACTGCTCGGCGATCACGAGCGGCGAGTGGTTGGGCAGCATGACGCCGCCCGCGCCGAGCCGGATCGAGTCGGTGTGCGCGGCGACATGCGCGATGAGCACGCTCGTGGCCGAGGACGCGATCGACGCCATGTTGTGGTGCTCGGCGTACCAGATCCGGTGGTAGCCGAGCCGCTCCGCACGGCGCGCGAGGGCGACGCAGCCGTCGAGGCCGTCACGGACGGACTCGCCCGGTGCGACCACCGCGAGGTCGAGCACGGAGAGCGGTACGGCGGACAACGGCGGCCTCTCGTCGGGGCGGGTGCCTCACGAGCATCGCACTTCATGCCGCTGTCGTGGCGGCCGGGCCGGCGCGCCTCGCAGCCGCGGGAATGGATGGTGGGGAGGCGTCGTTGCAGCGAATATACCCCATGGGGGTATATTCGCTGCAACGTACCGGAGGTCCTCATGGCACTCGACGCACTGACCCGCACGGCCGTCACGGCGACCCTGCACTGCCTCACCGGCTGCGCGATCGGCGAGGTGCTCGGTCTGGTCCTCGCCACCTGGTGGGGCTGGGCGACGGCGCCGAGCATCGCCCTGGCCGTGGGCCTCGCGTTCGTGTTCGGCTACGCCTTCACCCTTGTCCCCGTGCTCCGCTCGGGGATGTCGGTGCGGCGCGCGGTCGGTGTCGCGCTCGCCGCGGACACGGTCTCCATCGTCACGATGGAGGTCATCGACAACGGCGTGATGCTCGCGGTGCCGGGGGCGATGGACTCCGGTCTGGGTGACCCACTCTTCTGGGGCGCCCTCGTCTTCGCGCTGGTGGTCGCCTTCGTCCTCACCGTGCCGGTGAACCGGTGGCTCATCGCGCGGGGCAAGGGCCACGCCGTCGTCCACGGCATGCACCAGGGGCACCGGGAGAACTCCGCGCACGACGACCACTCCGCGCACGACGACCACTCCGCGCACGACGACCACTCCGCGCACGTCTGACCGGTCTCACCGGGGTTCGCCGCGTACGGCGGACCGCGCGGCTAGAGGCCCAGGTCGCGGCCGATGAGCTCCTTCATGATCTCGTTCGATCCGGCCCAGATCTTGGTGACGCGGGCGTCGCGCCAGGCGCGGGCGACGCGGTACTCGTTCATGAAGCCGTAGCCGCCGTAGAGCTGCACGCACGCGTCGAGCACGTCGTTCTGCACCTGGGCCGACCACCACTTGGCCTTCGCGGCGTCCACAGCGCTGAGCTCGCCGTCGCAGAACGCGAGCACGCACTGGTCGACGAACGCCTGCGACACCTCGATCTGCGTCGTCAGCTCGGCGAGCAGGAACTTGTTGTGCTGGAACGAGCCGATCGACTGGCCGAACGCCTTGCGCTGCTTCACGTACTCGAGGGTCTCCTCGAGGATCGCGGCGGCGTGCGCGATGTTCGACACCGCGGCGCCGAGCCGCTCCTGCGGCAGGCGCTCCATCATCGAGATGAAGCCGCGGTCGACCTCTCCGATGCGGTTGGCGTCGGGCACGCGGACGTCGGTGAAGAAGAGCTCGGCGGTGTCGGACTCGGTCTGGCCGACCTTGTCGAGCTTGCGGCCGCGGGTGAAGCCCTCCATGCCGGTCTCGATGCCGAACAGGGTGATGCCCTTCGCGCCCTGGCCCGGCGACGTGCGCGCGGCGACCACGACGAGGTCGGCGCTGTATCCGTTGGTGATGAAGGTCTTCGAGCCGTTCACGATCCAGTCGTCGCCGTCGCGGACCGCCGTGGTCTTGAGCGCCGCGAGGTCGGAGCCGCCGCTCGGCTCGGTCATGCCGATCGCGGTCACGATCTCGCCGGTGCAGAAGCCGGGCAGCCAGCGCTGCTTCTGCTCCTCGGTGCAGAGGTCGCGGAGGTACGGCGCGACCACGTCGCCGTGGATGCCGAGGCACGACGACACCGCGGCCGAGACGCGCGACATCTCCTCGCCGAGGACGGCGTTGAACCGGTAGTCGCCGGCCTCGCTGCCGCCGTACTCCTCGGGGATCTCGAGGCCGAGGAAGCCCTGCTTGCCGGCCTCGATCCAGACGTCCCGGGGGATGGCCTTGGCCTCGATGAACTCCTCGAGGCGCGGGGTCACCTCGCGCTCGAGGAAGGCGCGAGCCGAGGCCCGGAAGGCCTCGTGGTCCTCGTCGAAGATCCTGCGCTTCACGTCGTCCTCCGGGCTGTGGGCTGCGTCGATCCGATGCTACTGGCCGGTAGCATCCCCCGCTCGACCGAGGCCCGCCGGCACTCGGGTGCGTGCCACGTACGCCCAGGGGTCGTCGCCGACGCGGGCGAGGAGCACCACGGCCGTGCCGTCGGCGGGCGGCAGGCGCAGCCGTCGGCGTACGTCGTCGACGTCGAGCGAGGTGGCGCGCTTCTTGACCACGACCGTGCCGACGCCGTCCGCGACGAGGAGCGTCCGGAGGCGGTCGAGGTCGTAGGGGAGCGCGTGGCGCACGGCGAAGCGTGCGGACAGCGCGCCGAGGTCGGTGTCGTGGTCGGTGCTCACGTAGGCGACGTGCGGGTCGAGCAGCCGTCCGGCGAGCCGGTCGACGACCTCCCCGACGAGCCCGGCACGGATGACGGCGTCGTCCGGCTCGTGCAGCCACGCGCCGACCGGGCCGACGGGCGGCGGCGTCTCGGCGTCGAGGTCCTGCGCCGACTCGAGGATGACGACGTCGTCGCCGCGCACGACGCGGGCGCGGCGACGAGCCCGCCCGTCAGCGAGTGCGGGCCAGGCGATCTCGGCCTCGACCAGCTGGCCGTCGACCGACGTCCAGGTGGTGCACCCGCCGTCCGGCGTCATCGCGTGCGGCACACCGGGTGCGACCTTCGCGGCCGTGCGCGGCACGCGGGCCGCGACGGCCTCCACCCACGACCATGGCGGCGACCACTGCTGCGGCTCGGTCACCCGGGCGCTGCGTCCGCCGCGGCTGCGGGAGGTGTCGCGCCGCGCGGGATCGACGTACGCCGCGTCCGCGTGCCTCAGCGCTGCGGTGAGGACGACGTCGTCCGTGACGTCGCCGTCGAGCACCTCGATGTGCGCGGCGAGGCCGAGGGCCGCGACGTTGGCGCGGGCGAGGGCGGCGACGCCCGGGTCGCGCTCGACGGCGGTGACGGCCAGGCCCGCGCGGGCGAGGGCGAGGGAGTCCAGACCGAGCCCGCAGCCGAGGTCGGCCACGTGGGTGGCGCCGGCCGCGGCGAACGACGCCGCGCGCAGGTCGGCCACGACGGTGCGGGTGGCCTGCTCGGCGCCGTCCTCGGTGAGGAGCAGGTGCCCGACGACGTCGCCGAGCCGCGGCCGGGCGCGGCGGCGCAGGCGCACCTGGGTGAGGACGGCGGCGATCTGCGCGGGGCCGGCGTCGGGGGTCGTCCGGCGCAGGGCGGCCGAGGCGCGCAGCGGGTCGACCGCGCCGGCCTCCCCGGCCGCCGCACGCTCGTGGGCGTCGTCGTCGTACGCCGTGGCCGCGGCGAGCGCGGCGCGTCCGGCGTCCGACGTCAGCCAGGCGACGGTCTCAAGGTCCACGCCGGACACCCTCTCAGGTGTCGCGCGGTGCCCGGTGAGGGCCGACTTCGTTGCGTTCTGAGCCGCGAAGGGCCCCGTCATCGCGAACGGGAGGGGGCTGGGGGTTGGCACTCGGGTTGACCGAGTGCCAGCACCTTCCTAGAGTGGTCCCGTTGGCACTCTCCCCCCGAGAGTGCCACGCGACCGGCACCGGAGCGGCACCCGCGACGACGCCTCGGACACCCCGGTCATCGCACTGACAGCGCACCACGACTCACATTCACTGCACGTGGAGGACAGACCGTGTCGGTCAGCATCAAGCCGCTCGAGGACCGCATCCTCGTCAAGAGCATCGAAGCCGAGCAGACGACGGCTTCCGGCCTCGTCATCCCGGACACCGCCAAGGAGAAGCCCCAGGAGGGCGAGGTCCTGGCCGTCGGCCCCGGTCGCTTCGAGGACGGGCAGCGCCTGCCCCTCGACGTGAAGGTCGGCGACAAGGTCATCTACTCGAAGTACGGCGGCACCGAGGTCAAGTACGACGGCCAGGAGTACCTCCTGCTGTCGGCTCGCGACGTGCTCGCGATCGTCGAGAAGTGATCGTCGCTCCTACAGCGACCAGCACCTGACGTGATCCGCCCCGGCGGCCTCCGGGCCCCGGGGCGGACCCGTCCCGAAACGCCACAGCACGACTAGACGAAGGAACGGCACACACCCATGGCCAAGACCCTGGAGTTCGACGAGAACGCCCGCCGCGGGCTCGAGAACGGCGTCAACGCGCTCGCCGACCTGGTCAAGGTGACGCTCGGCCCGAAGGGCCGCAACGTCGTCATCGACAAGAAGTGGGGCGCCCCCACGATCACCAACGACGGTGTGACCATCGCGCGTGAGGTGGAGCTCGAGGACCCGTACGAGAACCTCGGGGCCCAGCTCGCCAAGGAGGTCGCCACCAAGACCAACGACGTCGCGGGCGACGGCACCACCACCGCCACCGTCCTGGCGCAGGCCATGGTCCGCGAGGGCCTCAAGGTCGTGACCGCCGGCGGCGCGCCGATGGACATCAAGCGCGGCATCGACAAGGCCGTGACGGCCGTCAACGACCGCCTGCTCGAGGTCGCCCGCCCGGTCGCCGGCAAGGACGAGATCGCGGACGTCGCGACCATCTCCTCGCAGGACCGCGCCATCGGCGAGCTCATCGCCGACGCGTTCGACAAGGTCGGCAAGGACGGCGTCATCTCGGTGGAGGAGTCGAGCAGCACCGCGCTCGAGCTCGACTTCACCGAGGGCATGCAGTTCGACAAGGGCTACATCTCGCCCTACTTCGTGACCGACGCCGAGCGCATGGAGGCCGTGGTCGAGGACGGCTACGTCCTGCTCGTCCAGGGCAAGATCTCCAGCGTCTCCGAGCTGCTCCCGCTGCTCGAGAAGGTCGTGCAGGCCGCCAAGCCGCTGTTCATCATCGCCGAGGACGTCGAGGGTGAGGCTCTGTCGACCCTGGTCGTCAACCGCATCCGCGGCACGTTCTCGTCGGTGGCGGTCAAGGCCCCCGCGTTCGGCGACCGCCGCAAGGCGATCCTGCAGGACATCGCGACCCTCACCGGCGCCCAGGTCGTCTCCCCCGAGGTGGGCCTGAAGCTCGACCAGGTCGGCCTCGAGGTGCTCGGCACCGCTCGTCGCATCGTCGTCACCAAGGACGACTCGACGATCGTCGACGGCGGCGGCGACCACCAGGTCGTGACCGACCGCGTCAACCAGATCCGCGCGGAGATCGAGAACACCGACAGCGACTGGGACCGCGAGAAGCTCAA
The DNA here is from genome assembly GCF_042660085.1 of Longivirga aurantiaca. Classification (NCBI taxonomy): domain Bacteria; kingdom Bacillati; phylum Actinomycetota; class Actinomycetes; order Sporichthyales; family Sporichthyaceae; genus Longivirga; species Longivirga aurantiaca. The sequence goes on from NZ_JBHSTI010000008.1 coordinate 245,984, forward strand.
CGAGCGCCTCGCCAAGCTCGCCGGCGGCGTCTGCGTCATCAAGGTCGGGGCGCACACCGAGGTCGAGCTCAAGGAGAAGAAGCACCGCATCGAGGACGCCGTGTCCGCGACGCGTGCCGCGATCGAGGAGGGCATCGTCGCCGGTGGCGGCTCGGCCCTCGTCCACGCGTCCGCCGTGCTCGAGGGCAACCTCGGGCTCGAGGGCGACGAGGGCACCGGCGTCGGGATCGTGCGTCGCGCGATCATCGAGCCGCTGCGCTGGATCGCCGAGAACGCCGGCGAGCAGGGCTACGTCGTCACGACCAAGGTCAAGGAGCTCCCGGTGGGCCACGGCTACAACGCCGCCACCGACGAGTACGTCGACCTCATCGCGGCCGGCGTCATCGACCCGGTCAAGGTCACGCGCTCGGCGCTCTCGAACGCCGCGTCCATCGCGTCGCTGCTCCTCACCACCGAGGTGCTCGTCGTGGAGAAGAAGGACGACGACGACGCCGCCGGCCACGGCGGCCACGGCCACTCGCACGGCCCCGGCGGCCACAGCCACTGATCGTCCGGCTGCCAGCACCACGACACGAGAAAGGCCCCGCCGCGAGGCGGGGCCTTTCTCGTCGTTGCGGCGGACCCGGAGGTCCGCCGCCGGGCCGGGTGCGCGCACGCACGGCCCTGGTCGGGTGAGGCGCCCGCGAGGGGGGTCAGAGGCGCCGCGCCCGACAGGTCGGTCAGGCAGGGCGGGCGTAGGAGCCCGAGAGCCGCTGCTTGAGGTAGATCGCCTCGCGCTCGTCCTCGGACAGGCCGCCCCAGACGCCGTACGGCTCACGCACCGAGAGGGCGTGCGCCGCGCACATGGCAGCCACAGGGCACCGGGCGCACACGCTCTTGGCCGCGAGCTCGCGGGAGAGCCGTGACGGGCCGCGCTCGCCCTCGGGGTGGAAGAACAGGTCGCTGTCCTCGCCGCGGCAGGCGGCGTCGAGCTGCCAGTCCCAGAGGTCCGCGTTCGGGCCGGGGAGCCGGGAAACATCCGCCATGGTCATGCTCCTTCTGTGCGTCTGCTCAGAACCTACAACCGCTTCAGAAGTTGGTCAACACTCTATGTTGAACAACTTACGAAGCGATGCAGTGACCTCCGCCACGTTTCGCGGGCCGACCCCTGCACCGGTACTTCGCCGCCGGGCGCGGTCCTGGATGCCTGCCTCGCGGAGGAGTGCGTCACGACCGTCCCGATGCTGGCTCAACGCTGTGACCTGGGGTGTTCGTTCCCCACCGCGGGCATCCGGCCGGACAGCGGACGGGCGTCGGAGGCGCCGGGGCGGCCGGCCGCCCCGACGGACCGGGACCGTCGGTCCCGGTCCGTGGCGCGGTGCTGGCGCGTTTCGGCTGGCCCCTGGCCTGGTTGCCCCCCACAATCAGCAGGTCATGGTCCTGTCCGAGCGCGCTCCCGGCGCACCGGACGCCTCGGCACCCGGCCTCACGGTCGCGGCTGTCGCGCGGCGTCTCGGTGTCGCACCGGCGACCCTGCGCACCTGGGACCGCCGCTACGGCCTCGGCCCCACCGAGCGCACGGCGGGCAGCCACCGGCGGTACTCCACCATCGACGTCGCCCGCCTCGACCTCATGCGCCGGCTCGTCAACACCGGCGTCCCCCCGGCCGACGCCGCCCGTGCCGCGCTCGTCGCGGACGTCGAGCCCGCGCGTGCGGCCTCGCTCGACGGCACCGCGACACACGTCGAGCTGCTCACCCCCGACCTCGCCGACCTCGACCCGCTCTTCGACGAGCGGGCGCCCGCCGGCGGCGGCAATGTCATCCCGCTGCCCGACGGCTCCCCGCAGGTCCGCGGCCTCGCCCGTGCGGCGATGAGCCTCGACTCGATCGCCTGCGTCGAGATCGTGCGCGACACCATCGAGCGGCGCGGAGTCGTCTGGACCTGGGACCAGCTCGTGGTGCCGGTGCTGGTCGGCGTCGGCCGGCGGTGGGAGGCGACGGGCACGGGCATCGAGGTCGAGCACCTCCTGTCGGAGTCGGTCACGGCCGCGCTCACCGGCGTCGTCTCGCGCCTTCGGGCCCCGGTGAACCCCCGCCCGGTGCTGCTGGCCTGCGCGCCCAGCGAGATGCACTCGCTGCCGCTGTTCGCCGTGTCGGCGGCGCTGTCCGAGCGCCACATCGGTGCCCGCGTGCTCGGTGCGCGCGTTCCGCGCGAGGCGCTCGTCGCGGCGGTCCGCCGCACCGGCCCGAGCGCGGTGCTGGTCTGGGCCTACACCGATGCGACCGGTGCCCGGGAGGCGCTCGAGGAGCTGCCCTCGATGCGGCCGTCGCCGTCGGTCATCGCCGCCGGGCCGGGCTGGACCGAGCCCCTGCCCGCCGGGGTGGCGCACGTGTCCGACCTCGTCGGCGCGGTGGCGCGCATCGCGCACGCCGTCGGCCTCTGACCCCGCCGTCCCGCTGCCCCCGTACGGGATGGCCGACCGACGCCGAGGCAGGACGGGCCGCTAACCTCCGTGCCACGGCCGGAACCGGCCAGGTCACCCCAGGGAGTGCACGCGTGGACGACGAGCTCGCCGAGCTGCTCGCCACGGGTGAGCGCGCGGCCTTCCACGGCCGTCCGTCCTCAGGGGTCGCTCCGCTGCAGCGCGCGGTCGAGCTCGCCCACGGCGGCGGCCGCGACGCCGAGGCCACCGCGGCCGTGTGGCTGCTCGGCGTGTGCCTCGCCTCTGCCGGCAGGTACGGCGCCGCCTCGTCGGTGCTCGAGCCGCTGGCGATCTCGCTGCCCGAGGAGCCCGAGCGGCTGATCTTCTCCTCGCTCGCGGCGTCGAGCATGGCCAGCATCTCCCGCCAGCTCGGCCGGCACGCCGAGGGCCGGGTGCGCGACGAGGTGGCGCTCGACCTCGCCGGCGACGCCCCCGAGGCCCGCTTCGACGCGCTGCTCGGGCTCGCGGCCGACGCCGTCGGCCTGGGCGAGGACGACGAGGCGGCGTTCCGTCTCGCCGAGGCGAGCGACCTCGTCGTCGGCAGGGCCGACTGGTGGCGTCAGCGTGTCCGGGTCCACTGGGTGGCTGCGGAGGTGGCGCTGCTGCGCGACGAGCCCGCCGACGCCGTCGTCTCGGCCGCGAGCGCCATCACGCTGGCCGAGGCCTCCGGGGCGCCCCGGCACGTGGCCAAGGGCCTGCTGTTCCAGGGTGTGGCCGAGGTGCAGTGCGGCGATCTCGAGCTGTCGGCGGGCACGCTCCGACGCGCGGCCGGCCTGGCCGAGAGCCTGGGCACCCTGCCGCTCGTCTGGCCCGCCCGGGCGGTCCTCGGGGCGCTCCTCACCGAGGCGGCGCCCGCCGAGGCCGCCGCGTCCCTGGCCGCCGCCCGCGCCGCGGTGCGTCAGATCGCCGACGACCTGCCTCCCGCACTGGCCACCGACTGGCTCGTACGGCCCGACATCGCGGCCCTCCTCGAGGGCTGAGCGCGGCTCTGCGCCGTGCTCGGGCCGTGCGTCGGGCCGCCGTCCCGGGGAGGTCGTGACCACGCTCCGTCAGCGTTCCCGGCCCCGGAGGCGCCCCCACTACGGCGAAAGCCGTACACCGTGGGCTCAGGTTCACCCGTTCGTGTGCCGATCACCTCTGTGAAGCGCCCCCGAACGGGGGTGCCCGACGAGGGAGTGCGCGACAACATGACCACCGTTCTCGTCTGCGACGACGCACCGCTGGCCCGCGAGGCCATCCGGCGTGCGGTCGGCGCCGTGCCCGGTGTCGAGCGTGTGACTGCCGCAGGCAGTGGCGAGGAAGTGCTGGCCCGCTTCCCCATCGAGCGCCCCGACCTCGTGCTCATGGATGTCCGGATGCCCGGTATCGGCGGCGTCGAGGCGTCCCGCCGGCTCGTCGCAGCGCACCCCGACGCCACCGTCGTCATGCTCACCATGGGGGAGGACCCCGACGGCGTCGCCCGGGCCATCTCCTCGGGCGCCCGCGGCTACGTCGCCAAGGACGCCTCCCGCGAGGAGGTCGCGGCCACCGTCGCGATGGCTCTCGCCTCCAGCAAGAACGGCGCCGACGGCCGTGCCCAGCGGGTGCGTCCCTCCGGCTCCCCGCCCGCGCTCACCGAGCGCGAGCAGCAGGTGCTCGACGGCATGTCCCGCGGCAAGTCCAACGCGGAGATCGGCCGCGAGCTGTACCTGTCCGAGGACACCGTGAAGACCCACGCCCGCCGGCTGTTCCGCAAGCTCGCCGCCGCCGACCGCGCCCAGGCCGTTGCCCTCGGCTTCCGCTGGGGCTTCCTCCGCTAGCCAGCACCCTCCCGACGACAGCGGCGCGATCCCCGTGGGGATCGCGCCGGTCGCGTTTCCGGGCACCGGACGCGCGCGGGTACCCTGGGGGTCACCGCCTGCGACCCGGAAGGTCCACGTGTCCGACACCTACGGCATCCCCGAGAAGTTCGCTGCGCTCGGGCTCACGTACGACGACGTCCTGCTGCTTCCGGGCGAGACCGACGTCGTCCCTGCCGAGGTCGACACGACCTCGCGGCTCACCCGCGAGATCTCGCTGCGCGTGCCGCTCGTCTCCGCCGCCATGGACACCGTCACCGAGGCGCGGATGGCGATCGCGATGGCCCGCCAGGGCGGGCTCGGCGTGCTCCACCGCAACCTGTCGATCGAGGACCAGGCCTACCAGGTCGACCTCGTGAAGCGGACGCAGACCGGGATGATCTCCAACCCGATCACGATCCACCCGAAGGCGACGCTCGAGGAGCTCGACGAGCGCTGCGGGCAGTACCGCGTCTCGGGCCTCCCGGTCGTCGACGAGGACCACGTCCTGCTCGGGATCGTGACCAACCGAGACCTGCGCTTCACCCCGGTCGCCGAGTGGTCGCACACGCTGGTCTCCGACGTCATGACGCCGATGCCGCTCGTCACCGGGCACGAGGGCATCGCCCGCGACGAGGCCACCCTCCTCCTGCGCCAGCACAAGCGCGAGCGGCTCCCGATCATCGACGACCGCGGGCGCCTCACCGGGCTCATCACCGTGAAGGACTTCGTGAAGTCCGAGCAGTACCCGAACGCCAGCAAGGACGGCGACGGCCGCCTCATGGTGGGCGCGGCCATCGGCTACTTCGGCGACGCCTGGGAGCGCGCGACCACGCTTGTCGAGGCCGGCGTCGACGTGCTGGTCGCCGACACCGCCCACGGCCACGTGCGGCTGCTCCTCGACATGGTCCGCCGGCTCAAGACCGACCCCGCCACCCGCCACGTGCAGGTCATCGGCGGCAATGTCGCGACGCGCGCCGGGGCGCAGGCCTTCGTCGACGCCGGCGCGGACGCCGTGAAGGTCGGCGTCGGCCCGGGCTCGATCTGCACCACGCGCGTCGTCACCGGCGTCGGCGCACCCCAGATCACCGCGGTCTACCAGGCCTCGCTCGCAGCCGCCCCCGCCGGTGTCCCCGTCATCGCCGACGGCGGCCTGCAGTACTCCGGCGACATCGCCAAGGCGATCGTGGCCGGCGCCGAGTCGGTCATGGTCGGCTCGATGCTCGCCGGCTGCGACGAGAGCCCCGGCGACGTCATCTTCGTCAACGGCAAGCAGTACAAGAGCTACCGCGGCATGGGGTCGCTCGGCGCGATGTCCTCGCGCGGCAAGAAGTCGTACTCGAAGGACCGCTACTTCCAGGCCGAGGTCGACAGCGACGACAAGATCGTGCCCGAGGGCGTCGAGGGTCGCGTGGCCTACCGCGGCCCGCTCTCCGCCGTGGCGCACCAGCTCGTGGGCGGCCTGCGCCAGTCGATGTTCTACGTCGGCGCGCGCACGGTGCCCGAGCTGCAGGCCAAGGGCCAGTTCATCCGGATCACCGCGGCGAGCCTCAAGGAGAGCCACCCGCACGACATCCAGATGACCGCCGAGGCCCCCAACTACAGCGGCTGACCGCGGCGCCCGCCGCGCCCGCCCCCCAGGTACAGACGCGCCCGCCCACCTGCCAGTGAACGGAAGTCACCCGTGACCGAGATCGAGATCGGCCGCTCCAAGCGCGCGCGTCCGGCGTACAACCTCGACGACATCGCGATCGTGCCGAGCCGGCGCACCCGCGACCCCGAGGCGGTGTCGGTGGCCTGGCGCATCGACGCGTACACGTTCGACACCCCGGTGCTGGCCGCGCCCATGGACTCCGTCGTCTCGCCCGCGACGGCGATCGAGATCGGCCGCCTCGGCGGTCTCGGCGTGCTCGACCTCGACGGCCTCTGGACCCGGTACGACGACCCCGCGCCGCTGCTGGCCGAGATCGCCGAGCTCCCCGAGGCGGGCGTCACCAAGCGCCTGCAGGAGATGTACTCCGCGCCGATCCGCGAGGAGCTGATCGCGACGCGCATCGCCGAGATCCGCGCCGGCGGCGTCACCGTCGCGGCCGCGCTCTCGCCCGTGCGCACGGCGCAGTTCGCCAAGGCCGTCGTCGACGCCGGCGTCGACATCTTCGTCATCCGCGGCACCACCGTGAGCGCCGAGCACGTGCCCGCGCCCGAGTCGACGCGCGAGCCGCTCAACCTCAAGCAGTTCATCTACGAGCTCGACGTGCCCGTGATCGTCGGCGGCTGCTCGACGTACCAGGCTGCGCTGCACCTGATGCGCACGGGCGCAGCCGGCGTGCTGGTCGGCTTCGGCGGCGGCGCGGCCCACACGACCCGCGACGTGCTCGGGGTCCGCGTGCCCATGGCGTCGGCGATCGCCGACGTCGCGGCTGCGCGCCGCGACTACATGGACGAGTCCGGCGGCCGGTACGTGCACGTCATCGCCGACGGCGGCATGGGGCGCTCGGGCGACCTGCCCAAGGCGATCGCCTGCGGGGCGGATGCGGTCATGGTCGGCTCGCCTCTCGCGCGCGCCACCGAGGCCCCCGGGCACGGGGCGCACTGGGGGATCGAGGCCACCCACGCCGAGCTCCCGCGCGGTGAGCGCGTGCAGCTCGGCACGGTCGGCCCGCTCGCGCAGATCCTGCACGGGCCGTCGTCCCAGCCCGACGGCACGATGAACCTGGTCGGCGCGCTGCGCCGCGCGATGGCCACCACGGGCTACTCCGACCTCAAGGAGTTCCAGCGCGTCGAGGTCGTCGTCAACGCAGCCCGCTGACGCCAGCGCCGGGTGCCGTCAGGTGCGCGGTGGAGCACGATCGCTCCCTGGCTACCGACCGGTAACCGCAGCGGCTACCCTCGCGGCATGAGCGCCGAGGCTGACGTCCGAACCCTGCCCGACACCGTCCCTCCGCAGGTCCCGATCAGGGTGCAGAACCCGGCTGCGCTCGACGACGCGCTCGTGCGCCGGCTGCTGCGGCACGCGGTGGTGGGCGCTCGACCGGTGCTTCACGACACCGTCGCGCCGTTCACCGGTGAGCGTGCGACGACGCTGCCGATCTCGACCGAGGCCGACGTCGAGCACGCCTTCGCGATGTCGCGCCGGGCGCAGCGGGCCTGGGCCCAGCGCACCCCGCGCGAGCGCGCCCGCGTGCTCCTGCGCTTCCACGACCTCGTGCTCGCGCAGCAGGCCGAGGTGATGGACGTCGCGCAGATCGAGACGGGCAAGGCACGGCGCGACGCCTACGAGGAGCTCGCCGACTGCGCCCTCACCTCGCGCCACTACGCGCGCGTCGGGCCGCGCATGCTGTCGTCGGAGCGCCACCTCGGCGTGTTCCCGGTGCTGACCCGGGCCACGCTGCACCACCACGCCAAGGGCGTCGTCGGCATCATCTCGCCCTGGAACTACCCGATCAGCCTCGCCGTCACCGACGCGCTGCCGGCGCTGCTCGCGGGTAACGGCGTCGTCCTGCGGCCCGACCTGCAGACCACCGTCACGGCGCTGCGGATGGTCGACCTCCTCGTCGAGGCCGGCCTGCCCGAGGGGCTCATGAACGTCGTCATCGGCGACGGACCGCACATCGGCCCGCACGTGGTCGAGCGAGCCGACTACGTGATGTTCACCGGGTCCACCCGCGTGGGCCGCGACATCGCGCGGCGGTGCGGCGAGCGCCTCATCGCCTGCTCGCTCGAGCTCGGCGGCAAGAACGCCGTGGTCGTGCGCGCGGATGCCGACCTCGAGCGCTCCGCCGAGATCGCCGAGCGCGCCTCGTTCGCCAACGCCGGCCAGCTCTGCATCGGCACCGAGCGGGTGCTCGTGCACGAGTCGATCGTCGACGACTTCCTGCGGCTGTTCCTCGCCCGCGTCGAGGCGCTGCGCCTGGTGCCGTACGTCGGCTGGGGCGCGGGCATGGGGTCGCTCGTCTCTGCGCGGCAGCTCGAGAAGGTGAGCCACCACGTCGACGACGCGGTCGCGAAGGGGGCGCGGGTGCTCACCGGCGGCCAGCCCCTCCCGGACGTCGGGCCGTTCTACTACGCGCCGACGGTGCTGGCCGACGTCACCGCCGAGATGGCAGTCTGCCGCGAGGAGACGTTCGGGCCGGTGGCGAGCGTCTACACGTTCCGCACCGACGACGACGCCGTCGCGATGGCCAACGACACCGAGTACGGACTCAACGGCGCAGTGCTCACGCGCGACACCCGGGCCGGCCTTGCGCTGGCTCGCCGTATCCATGCGGGCACGGTCAACGTCAACGAGGCCTACGGCGCCACCTGGGGCTCGATCAGCGCGCCTATGGGTGGGATGAAGGACTCGGGCCTCGGTCGGCGGCACGGCGTCGAGGGCCTGATGAAGTACACCGAGCCGCAGACCGTCGCGGTCCAGAGCCTCATCGGCTTCGGGTCCCCGTTCGGCCGCACCGACGAGCAGTGGGCCGGCCTCATGACCACCGCCTTCAAGGCCCTGAAGACGCTGAGGGTGAAGTGAGCACGCACTACGACGTCCTGGTCGTCGGCTCCGGCTTCGGTGGCTCGGTCACCGCCCTGCGCCTGACCGAGAAGGGCTACAACGTCGGGGTCCTCGAGGCCGGGCGCCGCTTCGCCGACGAGGACTTCGCCAAGACCTCCTGGCGGGTGCGCAAGTTCCTGTGGGCGCCGAAGCTGGGTCTCTACGGCATCCAGCGCATCCACCTGCTGCCCGACGTGCTCGTGCTCTGCGGCGCCGGCGTCGGCGGCGGCTCGCTCGTCTACGCCAACACGCTCTACGTGCCACCGAAGGAGTTCTTCCAGGACCCGCAGTGGGCGGGGATCACCGACTGGCAGTCCGAGCTCCTGCCGTACTACGACCAGGCGTCGCGCATGCTCGGCGTCACCGACGTCCCCTATCCGACGCCGCTCGACCACGTCTTCAAGTCGGTGGCCGAGGACATGGGCGTGGGGCACACCTTCAAGCTCACGCCGGTCGGCGTGTACTTCGGCGAGGGCCCCGGCGTCACCAAGCCCGATCCGTTCTTCGGAGGCGTCGGCCCGGAGCGCTCGGGCTGCCAGCAGTGCGGCTCGTGCATGACGGGCTGCCGGCACAACGCGAAGAACACGATGCCCAAGAACTACCTGGGGCTCGCCGAGGCCGCGGGCGCCACCGTGCACCCGCTGACCACGGTGCTCTCGATCCGTCCGCGGCCGCAGGGCGGCTACTGGGTCGAGACCACGCGCACCGGCCCGATCGGCAAGCGGCGTACCTTCACCGCCGACCAGGTCGTGGTCGCGGCGGGCACGTACAACACGCAGAAGCTGCTGCACCGCATGAAGGACTCGGGCTTCCTGCCGCGGCTGTCGAACCGTCTCGGTGTCATGTCGCGCACCAACAGCGAGTCGATCGTGGGCGCGGTGGCGCGCAGCAACGACACCGACTTCACGCCCGGCGTCGCGATCACGTCGTCGTTCTTCCCGGACGAGCGCACCCACGTGGAGCCCGTGCGCTACGGCAAGGGCAGCAACCTCATGGGGATGCTCGGCACGATCCTGACCGACGGCAAGGTCGGCACCCCGCGCTGGAAGGTGTGGGTGCACGACATGGCCGCGAGCCCGCGCGACGCCGTGCGCTCGCTGTCGGTGCGCCGCTGGTCGGAGAAGGGTGCGATCGCTCTCGTGATGCAGTCGGTCGACAACTCGATCACGGTCAGCACGATCAAGACCCGGCTCGGACGCCGCAAGCTCACCTCGCGCCAGGGCGACGGCGAGCCGAACCCCACCTGGATCCCGGCGGCGAACGACGCCGCGCGGCGGATCGCCGAGAAGATCGACGGCTTCCCGATGGGGCAGCTCGGCGACCTGCTCGACGCGCCGATGACCGCGCACTTCGTGGGCGGCGCGTGCATCGGTGCCGATGCCGACCACGGCGTGATCGACGGCTACCACCGTGTCTTCGGCCACGAGGGTCTGCACGTGGTCGACGGCGCGGCCATCTCGGCCAACCTCGGCGTCAACCCGTCGCTCACCATCACCGCGCAGGCCGAGCGCGCGATGGCGCTGTGGCCCAACAAGGGCGACGCGGACCAGCGACCGCCGCTCGGCTCGGAGTACGTGCCGGTGCCCGCGGTCTCACCGCGCGGACCCGTCGTACCCGCGCACGCACCGGCCGCCCTGCGCCTGCCGATCGTCGACATCCGCCACGCCGACCGCGCCGTCCCCACCGACTGAGGTCCTCGAGTTACTGCCCGAATGGTCGCTGAGCGACGCCGCTCAACGACCATTCGGGCAGTAGCTCGGGTCAGTGCTGGACGGCGTAGCGCAGGAGCACGAAGCCTTCGTCGTAGGTGCGCTGCTCGAGCAGGGTGAGCCGGTGGCGTACGCCGTCCGGCAGGGCCGCGAGACCGCCGCCGACGATTGCCGGCACGAGGAAGAGCCGCACCTCGTCGACCAGACCGGCGCGCCAGGCCTCGGCGGCGAGGGTGGGGCCGCCGATCTCGACGTCGTGCGGGGCCGCCTCGACGAGCGCGCGCACCGCTTCGACGTCGAAGGCCCGCACCAGGCGGGTGCGTGGCGCGCTGACCTCGGCGAGCGTGGTCGAGAAGACGACCTTCTCGACGCCGGACCAGATCCGCGCGAAGTCGGCCTCGGGGTCGTCGCCCTCGGTCGGCGCGGTCTCCCAGTACGTCATGACCTCGTAGGTGCGGCGGCCGAGCAGCTGCGTGCCGACGCCGCGCTCGAGGTCGTTCACCGCCTGGTGCACCTCGGCGGTCGGGAAGGCGAACTCGAACGAGCCCTCGGTGTCGGCGACGTAGCCGTCGACGGAGCAGATCGCGGTGACCAGGAGGCGTCCCATCCGACGAGCGTGCCAGGTGGTGCGTCCGCCTCCAAGCGCTCCGGGCGGCTGCCGGACCCGTGCCGCTGACGCGTCACACGACCTGGGACGCGGCGGCTCGCGGCTCGACTGCCGTCCGCACGGACGACCCGGTCAGAGCGAGGAGGGCGGCCAGTGCGAACAGGACGCCGATGAGCACCTCGTACACCGGGCCGTCGAAGGGGAGCGGCACGAGCGTGATGGCGCCCGCGGCGGCCAGTGTGAGCCAGCTGCTCCGTCGCACGGTGCGGGTACGGGCCACCGCAGCCGCAAGGACGAGCAGGGTCGCGTTCGCGATCCAGGCCAGGAGGGCCCCTGTGTCCAGGCGCGTGCCCTGGGACGTGGCGCTGTCGAGCACCGCCGGGGCCAGCTTGGCGACGGTGTCGCTGATGAAGAGGTCGCACCAGATCCAGCCGATGTTGAGGGCGAGGCCACCGATGGCGAGCGCGTACGCCGTCATCAGGAACCGGCCACCGCGCTCGGAGCAGAGCGCGACGAGGCCGGTGATGCCGAGCACCATGCCGACCGCACCGAGCAGGCGCAGGGCGCTGGCCAGCACGAACGCTGTCGTCGTCGTCTGCACGGACAGCGGTTGTCCGCCGGCCGTGACCAACGCGAGCCCTGAGCCCAGCGCGAGCAGCGCGCCCCCGGCGACGCCGACGACGAGCCCGAAGCGGATGAAGCGGTCCATGGTCCCTCCACTCGACGTCGCGGTGGGGAGGGTCTCGCCCGGCGATCCGCGGCGCCATCTCGACGCTAGGGATCAGGCGGGGGCTGCCGCGCCTGCCGCGAGGCCCGTCTTCGGTGCCGAGCGGCGCACACGCGCCTCTCCCGATCGGCAGAGGACGCGAGACCCATCGCGGGGCTAGCCTTCCGGCGTGCTGGCGGATCCCCGTGAGACCTGGCGGCGTCGCGGCGCCTGGGCGCTCGACGTCGTGATCGCCCTGGGGCTGGGTGCGCTCGGGGCGTCGGACGGGCTCCACTCGGGCGACTTCCCCTACAACGGTGCAGCGACTGCGGCACTCATGGGTCTCGCGGGCGCGGTGCTGGTCCTGCGCCGCGTTCTGCCCCTCACCAGCTTCACCATCTCGCTCGGCGCGATGACCCTCATCGCACTCCTCTACGGCACCTACCAGTCCGGTGCGTCGGTCCTCATCGCCGTCGTGGCGGTGTTCTCGGCGGCGTCGTACGGGGCCAACCTGCCGTACGTCATCGCGGTGTGCTTCGGCTTCGACGCCGCCCTCAGCGTGAGCGCGCCGACCGCGGGGGTGCTTCCGACCGTGGTCTTCACGACCCTGCTGCTCGCGGTCGTCGCGGCCGCCGGTGTGGGTGCCCGACGGCTGCGCGATCTGCTCACGGAGGCCCGCAGCCAGGCGGCGGCGAGCGGGCTGCGCGCCGAGCAGGAGCGGGCGGAGGCAGCGACCGCGGAGCGGTCGCGCATCGCTCGCGAGCTGCACGACATCCTCGCTCACGGGCTCGGCGTCGTCGTGCTGCAGACGGGTGCGGCCGATCACGCGCTCGACTTCGACCCGGCTCTCGCCCGTGCCTCGGTGCGTGCTGCACGCAGCACCGCCGAGCAGGCGATCGCGCAGCTGGAGACGCTCGTCGCCGTCGTTCGCGAGGAGCGGCCGTCCGCCACCTCGCCGCAGCCGACGATCTCCGACGTGCCGTCGCTCGCCGTGGATGCATCGATGCCCGGGTTCGAGGTCCGGTGCGACGTCCGCGGCGACTCGAGTCGGGCGCCGGCGCAGATCCAGGCATCGGCCTACCGCATCGCGCAGGAGGGGATCACCAACGCCCTCAAGCACTCAGGCGGCACGACCTGCTCGGTGTCGGTCGACTGCACCCCGGTCGCTGTCAGGGTCGAGGTGGTGGACGACGGGCCCGGGCGCGAGGGGGGTGCCGGCCTGAGGATGGGGCTGGCGGGCATCCAGGAACGGGTCGCCGTGTTCGGCGGACGGATGACTGCCGGGCCCGCTCCGGCCGGCGGGTGGGCCCTGCTCGCCGAGATCCCCGTGCCCGCATGACCGTGTCGGTGGTGCTCGCCGACGACCAGTCCGTGGTCCGCGCAGGCCTCACGACCATCCTCGCTCCGCACGACGACCTCGCCGTGGTCGCAGAGGCGGCGGACGGCTACGAGGCGATCGAGGCTGTGCTGAGGCTCGACCCGGACGTCGTGCTGATGGACGTGCGCATGCCGCGGCTCGACGGCGTGGCGGCGACCCGCGAGCTCGTCGACCGGGGGGTGCGGACCCGGATCTGCGTGCTCACGACGTACGGGCTGGAGGACGTCGTCCACGACGCCCTGGCCGCCGGTGCCAGCGGCTTCCTCCTCAAGACGGACCCGCCCGAGCGCATCGTGTCCGCGCTCCGGCGCCTGGCCGAGGGCGAGCCGGTGCTCTCGCCGGCGACGGTCGAGCAGATCGTGGCCAAGTACGTCTCCGCCCCGCGGCCCGCCCCGGTCGACCTCGTCGAGGTACTCACCCAGCGCGAGCGCTCGGTCTACCTGCTGGTCGCCCGTGGCCTCACCAACCGCGAGATCGCCGGTGAGCTCTCGCTGGGCGAGGGCACGGTGAAGTCGCATGTCGCGCACCTGCTCACCAAGCTGGGCCTTCGCGACCGCATCCAGGTCGTCATCCACGCACATCGTCACGGTCTCGTCTGAGCGGTGCTCCGCCCCGGAACCGGGCCCAGTGGGTAGCACCCCGGGCCTCTTGCGCCCAGGGGCACCCTCATGAGAACACTGACGAGGGTCAGTCGGCGTCCTGCCAGCTGCGCCACAGCGCCGCGTAGGCGCCGTCGGCCGCGACGAGCTCGTCGTGGCTGCCCAGCTCGGTGATGCGACCGCCGTCGACCACCGCGATGCGGTCGGCGTCGTACGCCGTGTGCAGCCGGTGCGCGATCGCGATGACCGTACGGCCCTCGAGCACGGCGTCGAGCGAGCGCTCGAGGTGGCGAGCGGCGCGCGGGTCGAGCAGCGACGTCGCCTCGTCGAGGACGAGCGTGTGCGGGTCGGCCAGGATCAGCCGCGCGAGCGCGAGCTGCTGCGACTGCCCGGGTGCGAGACCGTGCCCGCCGGTGCCGACACGGGTGCCGAGGCCGTCGGGGAGCTCGGCCACCCACGGCGTCGCGTCGACGGCGTCGAGCGCGGCGAGCAGCGCCTCGTCGTCGGCGTCGGGACGTGCCAGCAGGAGGTTGTCGCGCACGGTGCCCACGAACACGTGGTGCTCCTGGTTCACGAGCGCCACCTGGGTGCGCACCGCCTCGGCGGTCATCATCGACAGCGCGGCGCCGCCCATCTCCACCGTTCCGGTCCGCGGGGCGTAGATGCCTGCGAGCAGACGGCCGAGCGTGGACTTGCCTGCGCCCGAAGGCCCAACGAGCGCAAGGCGTTCGCCGGGTGCGACGTCGAGGTCGATGCCGTGCAGCACGTCGCGGCCGGCGCGGTAGCCGAAGCGCACGTCGTCGACGACGAGCCGGTCGTCGACGGGCGAGAGCGACGGGTCGGTCTCGGGGTCGGGCACCTCCTGCACGCCGACCAGGCGCGCGAGCGACGCCTGGCCCACCTGCAGCTCGTCGTACCACATGAGAATCAGGTCGATCGGCTCGACGAGCATCTGCGTGAGCAGCAGGGCGGTGGTGAGCTGGCCGATCGAGATCGTGCCCTGCGACACGAGCCACCCGCCGTACGCCAGCACCCCGACGAGCGGGATGACGTACCCCGCCTCGATCACCGGGAACCAGCACGTGCGCAGCCAGAGCGTGTAGCGCTCCCAGGAGATCCAGCGCGCGATCCGCGCGTCGGTGATCGCGGTGCGCTGCGGCCCGAGGCGGTAGAGCTCGGTGGTCTGGCCGGCATCGACCGTCTCGGCGATCGACGCGCTGACGGAGGCGTACGTCGCCGACTCGGCGCGGTACGACTGAGGCGCCCGCTTGAAGTACCACCGCGACGACACCACGAGCAGCGGCACCGAGACCAGCCAGACCACCGCGAGCTGCGGGGCGGTGATGACGAGCGCGCCTCCCACGAACAGGCCGGTGATGCAGGCGATCACGATCTCGGGCACGGCGTCGCGCACCGCGTGGTTGAGACGGTCGACGTCGGTCGTGGTGCGCGACACGAGATCGCCCGTGCCGGCCCGCTCGACCACGCCGGTGGGCAGATTCACGGCGCGCGCGAGGAAGTCCTCGCGCAGGTCGGCGAGCACCTCCTCGCCGAGGATCCCCGCGCGCAGCCGCGTGATGCGGGTGAACACGGTCTGGATCACGAGCGCCACGAGGAAGACTCCCGCGGCGAGGTCGACGCGGGCGGTCGAGAGGTCGGTGGACAGGCCCTCGACGAGGCCGCCGAGCACGATCGGCCCGACGAGCGCCGCACCCGCTGCCACCGTGTGCGCGGCGATCACGATCCCGAACGCGCGGCGGTGACGGCGGAACAGCGAGCGCACGTAGCGACGCAGGGTGGCCTCGCCCGCGATGGGCAGCGACGTGCCCGTCATGGTGCTCGCGGCGACGGCGTCCTCGGGCGGCCTCACGGCGCGGTCACCTCCTCGCGCGTGACGACTGCGCGGTAGCGCGGATCGCTGTGCAGCAGCTCGCGGTGCCTGCCCTCGGCGACGACCTCGCCGTCGAGCACGAGCACCACGTGCTCGGCGATGTCGAGGACGAGCGGCGACGACGTGAGCACGACGGTCGTGCGCCCCGCGCGCACCTCGCGCAGCGCCACGGCGATCCGCGCCTCGGTGTGCGCATCGACCGCGCTCGTCGGCTCGTCGAGGACCAGCACCGGGGGGTCGACGACGAGCGAGCGGGCGAGCGCGAGCCGCTGCCGCTGGCCGCCGGACAGCGACCGCCCGCGCTCGGTCACCCGCGCCTGCATCGGGTCGGACACCTCGGGGCTCGAGTCGACGAGCGCGTCGAGCACGTCGTAGGCCGACGCCGCCTCCACCGCCTGCTGCACGCCGACGCGGCCCGAGCGGGGCAGATCGAGGAGCTGCGCGAGCGTGCCCGACATCAGCACCGGGTCCTTGTCCTGGGTCACGACGGCGGCGCGGATGTCGGCACGCGCGAGCTCGCCGAGCGGCACGCCGTCGAGGGTCACGGCGTCGGCGCCCTCGCCGAGGCCCGCGAGCCGCAGCGCGATCGAGTCGGCCACCGACTGCTCGGCGCAGACCACCGCCGTGAGCAGGCCCGGCTGCACGGTCAGCCCGGATGCCGGGTCGTGCAGCACCGCGGCGGCTGCGCGCGCAGCCGGCATCGGGAGGCCCGTCTCGTCCGGCACGGGGATGCGCAGCAGGTGCACGACGCGCCCCGCGCCGACGTACGCCGAGGTCCAGCGGTGGGCGGCCTCGACGAAGGTCCGAAGCGGGATGAGCAGGAACGCCGACCATCCGTAGAACGCGACGAGCTCGCCGATCTCGAGCGTGCCCGACACCACGAGGCGGGCGGAGAGCCACGTGACAGCGACGACGAAGAAGCCGGGCAGCGCGACCTGCAGAGCGTCCATGGTCGAGCGCACGCGGGCCACCTGCACGGCCGAGGTGCGCACCTCCTGGGACGCCTCGTGGAACCGGCGTACGAACAGCTCCTCGCCACCGATGCCGCGCAGCACGCGCAGCCCTGCCACGGTGTCGGACGCGAGCTCGGTGGCCAGGCCGAACTTCTCGCGGCGGTCGGACTCCCGCCTCTCGAGCGGCTTCAGGAGCGGCGCCACCGACAGGCCGAGGATCGGCACACCGATCACCACGACGAGGCCGAGCGCGGGGGACGACCGGAACAGCACGATGGCCACGCCGACGAACGCGACGACGGCGCCGGCGAATCGTGCGAACACGTCGAAGCCGCTGCCGATCTTCTCGACGTCGGACGACGTGACCGCCACGACCTCGCCGGTCGCGACGTCGCGCGTGATGCGCGAGCCGAGCCGCGCGGTGTGCCGCACGACCAGCTGCTGCACGCGGCTGGCGGCTGCGATCCAGTTGGTCACGGCCATCCGATGGCGCAGGATCCCCGCCGCAGCCTGAACCGCCCCGAGCAGCGCGAGCGCGGCGGCGGCCCGCAGCACGTCGGACTGCCGCCCCTCGGACGCCGCCTGCACGCCGGCGCCGAGGGCCGCGGGCACGACGGCCTGCGCGGCGAACCAGGTGACGGCCCACACGACGCCGAGCGCGAGCGTGCGCCACTGCCCCCGCGCGGTCCACAGGAGGTACCTGGTGGCCGAGCGCAGGTCCGGGATCCCGGGGTCGGGGTGGGGCAGGCGTCGCATCGACATGGCCCAGCGAGACTAGGCCCGTCCGGGTGCCGAGGTCGCCGAGGTTTGCCCCACGCGGACGTGATCTTGGCTAGCGTCTGTCCCGCCGGTGATGCTCCGGCTCCCGGCCGCAGGCCGGCCGACGACTTCCCAGGGACACGGAGACTTGCGATGAGCGACCCCAACCAGCCGGCCGAGGGCGACCCGTTCGCCCCGCCGCCCGAAGGCGCCGCTGCCCAGGTGCCCGGCATCCCGAACGACCCGCCGGCGTACGGCACTCCGGCCACGCCGCCGCCTCCGCCGCCCCCGCCGCTTCCGGTCTATGGGTCGACTCCGCCATTGACGGGATACAACTCGCCCGCATCGCAGCCGTACCCCCCGGCGGCCGGCTACGGGGTCCCCAAGTCCTCGGGCAAGGCCGTCGCCGTCATGGTGCTCGGCATCGTGGGTCTGGTACTGCTTTGTGGGTACGGAATCGGCATCGTGCCGGCGATCGTTTCGCTCGCCCTGGCACCCGGTGCCAAGCGTGAGATCGCAGCCTCCGGAGGTGCTCTCACGGGTGAGGGAATGGTGAAGGCCGGGGTTGTCTGCTCCTGGATCGCAGTTGGCCTCAGCATCGCCATCATCGGATTCATCATCATCGCCTTTGCGATCGGCGCCGCTGGTTCTGCAGCATCGGTCGGCGGCTGACGCCGGCAGCACAGGCGCGGTTCGGGCGGGCGGCCGCCCCCGACTACGATCGGGGGCACCGCCCGCTCCGTCGTCCGAAGGGCCCCATCCCGGTGACCGCCCCCTCGCACCGCCCGGTACTCGTCGTCGACTTCGGGGCGCAGTACGCCCAGCTCATCGCCCGCCGGGTGCGGGAGGCGAACGTCTACAGCGAGATCGTCCCGTCCTCGATGCCGGTGGCCGAGATGCTCGCCAAGGACCCCGCCGCCGTGATCCTGTCCGGCGGCCCGTCGTCGGTGTACGCCGAGGGCGCACCCCAGGTCGACCCGGCCCTGTTCGGCACGGGCGTGCCGACGTTCGGCATCTGCTACGGCTTCCAGGCCATGGCGCAGGCGCTCGGCGGCGAGGTCGCGCAGACCGGTCTGTCGGAGTTCGGCGGCACCCGGATCACCGTCACCTCGGAGGGCTCGACGCTCTTCGCGGGCACCCCCGAGAAGCAGACCGTGTGGATGTCCCACGGCGACGCCGTGCACCGCGCACCCGACGGCTTCACCGTCGTCGCCGTGTCGGACGGCGCACCCGTCGCCGGGTTCGAGGACACCTCGCGAGGCCTCGCGGGCGTGCAGTTCCACCCCGAGGTCATGCACAGCGAGCACGGCCAGAAGGTGCTCGAGCACTTCCTCTACGACATCGCGAAGCTCGAGCCCACGTGGACGGCGTCCAACGTGATCGACGAGCAGGTCGCGGCGATCCGCGCGCAGGTCGGCGACGGGCTCGTCATCTGCGGCCTGTCCGGCGGCGTCGACTCGGCTGTCGCGGCTGCCCTCGTGCACAAGGCCGTCGGCGACAACCTCACCTGCGTCTTCGTCGACCACGGGCTCCTGCGCAAGGGGGAGCGCGAGCAGGTCGAGAAGGACTACGTCGCCGCCACGGGCATCCGCCTCAAGGTCGTCGACGCGGTCGACCGGTTCCTCGACGAGCTCGACGGCGTCGTCGACCCCGAGGAGAAGCGCAAGACGATCGGCCGCCTGTTCATCCGCGTGTTCGAGGACGCCGCCCGCGAGGTGGTGGAGGAGGCCGGTGCCCACGGGCAGCAGGTCGACTACCTCGTGCAGGGCACGCTCTACCCGGACGTCGTCGAGTCGGGCGGCGGCACCGGCACGGCCAACATCAAGAGCCACCACAACGTCGGCGGGCTTCCCGACGACCTGCAGTTCTCGCTCGTGGAGCCGCTGCGCACCCTCTTCAAGGACGAGGTCCGCGCCGTCGGAGCCGAGCTCGGCCTGCCGCCGGAGATGGTCTGGCGCCACCCGTTCCCGGGTCCGGGCCTCGCGATCCGCATCGTCGGCGCCGTCTCGCGCGACCGCCTCGCGGTGCTGCGGGAGGCCGACGCGATCGTGCGCGAGGAGACCGCCGCGGCCGGCGTCGACCGCGACATCTGGCAGCTCCCGGTCGTGCTGCTCGCCGACGTCCGCTCGGTCGGCGTCCAGGGCGACGGCCGCACGTACGGCCACCCGATCGTGCTGCGGCCGGTGTCGAGCGAGGACGCCATGACGGCCGACTGGTCGCGCCTGCCGTACGACCTGCTCGCACGGATCTCGACCCGCATCACCAACGAGGTGCGCGAGGTCAACCGCGTCGTCCTCGACATCACGAGCAAGCCTCCGGGCACCATCGAGTGGGAATGAGCCACCAGCGACGACCTGGCACGGCAGTCTGAGATCCCGCCCGCCCAGTAAGGAGATCGCCGACCATGACGGCAGAGCCCAACCAGCCCAGCTATCCCGGTGCTTCGGTCAAGGGACCCGCGGAGAGGTTCGCGGGCGACGCCTGGTTCGACGTGATCGTCAGGGCTGAGGGACCCTCCAGGCTGCGTTTGATGTCGGTGCACTTCGCTCCTGGCGCCCGTACGGCCTGGCACTCCCACGCCGTGGGCCAGACCCTGTACGTCACCGAGGGCGTGGCTCTGACGCAGGAGCGGGGCGGCGAGGTCGTCACCGTCCACCCCGGGCAGGCCGTCACCTGTGGTCCGGGCGTCGAGCACTGGCACGGCGCGCATCCTGATCACCTCATGACGCACCTGTCGATCTGGGAGGCGCCGGAACCTGGCTCGGACGTCGCGGAGAGCACGTGGCTCGAGCACGTCGCTGACGACGGAGCCGGTCGCTGACGGTCGCGGCCCCAGCCGGCCCGAGGCATCAGGGCGCGTGACGGCAGCGCCGACGGGGCGCGTCGCACGAGCCTCTCGATCATCACGCTGCGTCGACCATCCTCTACGTCGGCTCGACGCTGCGTGGCTGCGCGCCCGCGCATCGCTGCGCGAGCTCGGTGACGTACGCCGGGTTGGCACCCCTCACGGCCTCAGTCGCCATCGCCCCGTCCTCGGCCCGACGTCGGGCAGGTCGGTCAGGGTCCCGTGCTCGATGCGCGACGCCGACCGGGCGGGCCCGACGGCGTCGAGCGCCGCAGAAGCCTTGCGGTAGCCCTGTACGCGCCAGGTGTCGGCCCGCTCGCGTTCGAGCAGGAGTGCGACGCGTCCTCGCGCCTCGACGAGGTCCACCCCGCGACGGCACGACGACTGCAGGGGTGGTTGACGGCCCGAGCACCGCGACCCGTCTGATTTACGTTGGCGAGCAGCCTAATGTGTCGTGACGCCACCTGTTATTCTGCTTGAAGTCAACATAAGGAGTGTCGATGACCTCTGGGAGAGCCCCCCGCGCCGGCTCCGGGGAACCCCTACCGCGGGACTACAGCCTTACCGGTGAGCGGGCGCAGCAGGCCGTCAGCCTGGGACTGGCCGACGCAGAGTGGTACCGGCCGCCGATCGACCCGGCTCGGCTCCGGGAACTCATGACGCGTCGCAACGGACCTGCGATTCGAGACACGACGCTGTGGCTTCTGCTGCTGGTCGGGGCTGGGTTCCTGGCGTTTGGCGCGCTCGGCAGCTGGTGGGCGATTCCGGCCTTCGCGGCCTACGGCGCCCTCTACGGGGGAGCGGCCGACCCCAGGTGGCACGAGAACGGCCATGGCACCGCGTTCAAGACGCGCTGGCCGAACGACGTCGTCTACCTCGTGGCCTCGTTCATGCTGTTGCGCGAGCCCACGCTGTGGCGGTGGTCCCACGTGCGTCACCACTCCGACACCATCATCGTCGGGCGCGACCCCGAGATCAGCTTCCCCCGGCCGTTCCGGTTTCGCAGCGTCCTGCCGAACTACCTGAACCTGATCAGCGGCCCGCACATGCTCCTGCGCATGGCGCAGCACGCTGCTGGGAAGATCGATGAGGACACCCGCGAGTTCGTGCCCGAGGCAGAGTTCCCGAGGGTGATCCGAGAGGCCCGCGCCTTCGTCCTCATCCTCGGGGCGGTCGTCGTGTGGTGCGTGGTCGCCGGGTCCATCGTGCCGCTCCTCTTCATCGGCCTGCCCTCGTTCTACGGCGTGTGGATGGTGTGGTTCTTCGCGATCACCCAGCACGCGGGCTTGAACGAGGACGTCCTCGACCACAGGTACAGCACCCGCACCGTCTACATGAACCCGGTGTTCCGCTTCCTGTACCTGAACATGAACTACCACCTGGAGCACCACCTCTTCCCCTCGGTGCCCTACCACGCTCTGCCGAAGCTGCATGAAGAGGTGAAGCAGTACCTGCCTGCGCCAAAGGCGTCGGTCCTCGACGCCTACAAGGAGATCGTCCACGCGCTACGCATGCAACGACGGAACCCCGACTGGGAGATCCCCGGGCGTGAGGTGCCCGACAGCGCCGCCTTCCGCCTCACGGCTACGAAGATCCCAGCCAGCAGCTTGGCGACCAGCATGGCCGTCGCGGCGGGTCTCGAGGAGCGCACCGATCTCGGTCCCCTGGACCTCGTCCAGCCCGGCCAGGTCAAGCGGATCGACGTAGGCGGTCACACGTACGCCCTGTTCCGCACGCGTCGGGACATCTACGCACTCAGCGACGGCCTCTGCACGCACGGTCAGACGCACCTTGCCGAGGGCCATCTCGACGACTGCGTGATCGAGTGTCCCAAGCACAACGGACGTTTCAACGTGCTGACCGGGGAGCCGGTGCGACGACCGGCGCGGGTCCCGCTGGTCACGTACGCCGTAGAGATCGTCGACGGCCGGCTGCTGGTCGCGCTGGGCGACAACCCGGACGTCACGAGCGACGCCGGCACGTGAGGCGCTGACATGGCCCTGCATCCCCAAGCCGCAGCGCTGCTGGAGTCGATGGCTCAGGCCGGGCGTCCACCTCTACGGCAGCAGACAGTCGCGGAGGCGCGTCGCGGGGCGTACGCCTTCGTCGAGCTGTTCGGTCCGCCGGAGGACGTGGCGCGTGTGGAGCACTGGTTCATCCCGGGACCTAGCGCGGACCTCCCGCTGCGCGTCTACTGGCCAGACTCTGCGGTCGGCGAAGCTGCGCCCGTCCTCGTCTACTTCCACGGCAGCGGCTTCGTCATCAGCAACATCGGCATCTTCGATGCGCCCAGCCGAGCCTTGGCCAATCGGACCGGCTGCGTCGTCGTGGCGGTCAACTACCAGAAGGCGCCAGAGCACAAGTTCCCCGAGCCGTTCGATGACGCCTACGCAGCCACCTGCTGGGTGTCTGAGCACGCCGCCGAGCTCGGTGTCGACCCGGCGCGGCTGGCTGTCGTCGGTGACAGCGCCGGCGGGACGTTGGCCGCGGCAGTCTGCCTCAAGGCCCGCGACGAGGCGGGGCCAGGGATAACCAGCCAGGTTCTGGTCCACGCCCCGATGCAGTTCGGCGTGGAGACGGAGTCGATGATCGCCAACGCGAGAGGGCTGCTGCTCGAGGCCGAGGACATGACCTGGTTCGCAGACCACTACCTCGCTACGGAGTCCGACGCCACTCATCCCTACGCCGCGCCCATGTCGGCCGAGAGCCTGGCGGGGCTGCCTCCCGCGCTGGTGGCGACCGCCGAGTACGACCCCTTGCGCGACGATGGTGACGCGTATGCGCATCGGCTTCGCCGCGACGGGGTACCGGTCACCTACGTCTGCTACACCGGCATGATCCATGCCTTCTACGGGATGAGCCGTCGGCTTGACGCCGCGGAGGACCTCTTCGAGCGGATGTCCGCGCACGTGTGGAGCCACTTCCCCACCGCGGAGTCCAACCGCACCGGACAGGCGGCTACAGACGTGAAAGGGCATCTATCCGATGAAGTTGAGCGCTGACTACGACGAGTGCGAGGCCTACGGCATGTGTGTGATTGCCGCCGCAGACCTCTTCAGGCTCAACGAGGAGAACTTCGTCGAGATCCTCGACGAGACACCCAGCGAGGACCGCCGCGCCGCGGCTGAGGAGGCAGTGCGGAACTGCCCCATGCAGGTGCTCTCGCTCACCGTGGACTAGGAGCCTCACGCCGGACCTCTGACGGCGTGGCCGGTCCAGTCAGCAGTACGAGGACCGAATCGATGGCGCGGACGGGGCGTCGGTGAGTGAGGCGCGTCGCTCCGGATCCCCCGGTCGGCAACGGGCCGTTCCACGTTCGCCTGCGGTCGGTCCAAGATCCGTCGACACGGCGTTGGCCGCGCCGGATGTGCTGGCAGGTGTAGGGCTGGTGCCGGAGGTGCCGCCGGCCCGGGAGAAGGGCCATAGAACCGGACAAGCGTCGTTCTCGGGTCGGCAGCCCTCCCTTCCTTTCGCTCCCCGACGGAGGACGCCTACTCGGTGGCCGACCAGGGGTCGTTGGGAGTCGTGGTAGCTACGTAGCCGAAGTCGCCGTCGGGCGGGCCCGAGTGGCGCAGGCGCAGGCGCTGGGAGGTCAGCGGCAGGTAGCGGTGCTCGGCGCCTCGGTTGACCATGACGTCTCCGGCTTCGGCCACGACCGCGATCACGCCGTCCGGCGTCGCGAACTCGAACCGGCCTGTGCCGGACAGGAAGGTGTGCACCTCGTCGACAGCGTTGGTGTGCCATGCGCAGTGCGCCTGGTGCTCCTCGCCAACCGCCGGCGGCTCCGCGTCGAACGTGCCGCGCAGCTGCCGCTCGCCTTCGGCAAGGAAGGTGTCGATCAGAGCGCGTTCGGCGTCCGATCCCTCGTCACCGACGGTGTGCCACTCGACCCTGGCGCCTGCCAAGCGCTGTACGGCGGTGGCCGTGTCCAGTCCGATGTACCTCACGGCTGCTTCCCTCCGATGAACGCGACGGTTGCAGGTTGATGGCCTGCTGCACTCCCGTACTATGCACATCACGCAGTTACTCTGCAACCTATGCACAGTGTGCAGAGCTAGCCCCCGGAGGGTAGGACGTCGCCCGGCTCCGCCGGCCCGCCGATCCTGCTCGTGCGATCGACGAGGTGAGGGCCGATGTACGACGTGGATCCCGAGGTCGCTGCCGGGCTCATCGCCATGTTCGGGCCGGAGCCCGCGGCTCCGGTGCCGGTTGATGATTGGGCCACGCGCCGGCACAACACCCACGCGATGTTCTCGGAGCTGCGCACGAAGTACGCGCCAGCCGTCGACGTCGAGACGCAGGACGTCACGATGACGGTGGCCGAGGGCGCCTCGGTCGGCCTGCGAATCTACCGTCCCCACACTCGCGACTCGGACGGCGTGCTGCTGTACCTGCACGGCGGAGGCATGATCATGTGCAACCTCGAGACCCACGACGCGATCTGCCGCGAGTACGCCGTACGCACAGGGATGTGCGTCGTCGCCGTCGACTAC
Source organism: Longivirga aurantiaca (assembly GCF_042660085.1). Lineage (NCBI taxonomy): Bacteria > Bacillati > Actinomycetota > Actinomycetes > Sporichthyales > Sporichthyaceae > Longivirga > Longivirga aurantiaca. Next base: position 270,741 of record NZ_JBHSTI010000008.1, read on the forward strand.
CGACTCGCTCCGGAGCACCCGTTCCCCGTTCCCGTCGACGACTGCATGGCGGCGCTTCGCTGGGTCGCCGGCCAGCGCGATCAGGGATGGGCCCCTCATCGGATCGTCGTGGGCGGGGAGAGCGCCGGCGGTGGCCTGGCGGCAGCGGTGGCACTGCGCGCGCGAGACGAGGGCGGTCCGGAGATCGCCGGCCTCCTTCTCGTGTACCCCATGCTCGACGACCGCACGTGCGAACGCGACGCCGGCCTGGATGCCGTCGCGACCTGGACGTACGACGACCACCTCACCGCGTGGCGTGCGTACGTCGGCACCGACGGTGCCGCGTCGGGCTACGCGGCGCCGCTGCGAGCGGAGACCGTCGTCGGCCTGCCGCCGACGTACCTCGAGGTCGGCGAGCTGGACATCTTCCGGGCGGAGATCACCGCGTTCGCCGGCCGCCTGCTCGAGTCCGGGGTCCGACTGGAGTTCCACCTCCACCCGGCAGTGCCGCATGCGTTCGAGCTGTTCGCCCCCGCGGCCGCCGTCTCAGAGCGGGCGATGGCGGACCGCGTGCGCGCCATTAAGTCGTTACAAAACAAAAAGCGTGCAGGACTAGACAAATAGAGGGCTCAAGACGGCATACTTCGTGTGGTCGAGGACTGAGAGGCCCCGCGGATCCCCGCGGACCATCGATGTCACGGCAGGCGCCCTGATCAACATGTTATGACATCGTGATGTCTACCTCGAGCAATCGCCCGTAGGATGCAGCGATGCACATAGTGCAGAGGCTCTGCACATGTAAGAACGTCGCCTGTGCCACGGCACCGGCAGGCGACTCCCCCCAGGTATCGAGCTGTTCTCGTCTCGGCGGGACAGGCAACCAGAAGGAGACCAGTGACCACGACGACCAGGAGCCCGCGACGCCGGGCCATGTATCTCGTTCCCGCGGCCGCCGCGATGCTGCTGACGGCCGCCTGCGGGAGCTCGACCGGCGGGGACGCGACTGCGACGTCCGCATCCGGGTCCGCATCCGGTTCGGCCGGCACGACGACCGAGCCGTACTGCGCGGAGGACGCGGCGACCGCCCTGCCCGCCCTTCAGCCTGAGGGCATCGTCGGGCAGGGCCCGAACGGTGAGCCTGCGGCGTCGCCCGACGACGTGCAGATCAGCGACGAGGACGCGGCGACGATCAAGGCGGGCAAGAACGGCACCCCGTTCAAGGTCGCCCTCGTGTTCCAGTTCAGCGGTGACTGGCCCAACGGCCAGACCAAGGGGCTGACCGACGAGTTCAGCAAGTACGGCGTCGAGATCATCAGCAACACCGAGGCCAACTTCAAGGTCGACAAGCAGATCGCCAACATCGAGAACGCCATCCAGCTGCAGCCGGACGGCATCGTCTCGATCCCCGTCGACGACGTCGCCACCGCGCCCGCGTACAAGAAGATCTCGGAGGCCGGCATCAAGCTGGTCTTCATGGACAACGCCGCGAAGGGCCTCACCGCTCCGGACGACTACGTGTCCGTGGTCTCGGCCGACTCGCAGGGCAACGGCCAGGTCGCCGCGAAGAAGCTCTCCTGCTACATCCCCGAGGGCGGCACCGTCGGCATCGTCGACTTCGGCATCACGTTCTTCGTCACGAACCAGCGCACCAAGGGCGCCCGTGACTGGTTCGCCGCGAACCGTCCCGACATCAAGCTCAAGGACGCCAACTTCACCGACCCGAACCAGGCCGGCGACGTCGCGGCGAACTTCCTCACGGCCAACCCCGACGTCAACGGCGTCTGGGCAGTGTGGGACGGCCCGGCGCAGGGTGTCATTGCTGCGCTGCGCGCCCAGGGCAAGAACCTCCCCGTCACCACGATCGACCTGGGCGACCAGGCCGCGACGGACCTCGCCAGCAGCGAGTACCTGAAGGGTGTCGGCGCCCAGCGTCCGTACAGCCAGGGCGTGGCCGAGGCTCGAGCGATGATGCTCGCGCTCATCGGCAAGGACGTCCCGGCGTGGATCGGCGTCCCGGCGCTCCCGGTGATCCAGAACAGCCTCCGCCAGGGCTACGAGGACTCCTGGGCCAAGCCGCTGCCGGAGAAGCCCGAGGCAGCATGCAAGGCGAACGAGCCGAAGTGCGCGTGATCGCACGCGGGTGAACGCACGGCTGTGGCCGGAGCCCTCGGGGGTTCCGGCCACAGCCATGCCGTCGGCCGCGCGCCGCGGCATAGCAGTGCCGCCCGCGAGGCCGAGCGGGTCAGGCTCCGTCCACTGCCGCGCGGAACGACCGGGCCCGTTCCTGGATCTCGTCGTACTGCTCGGTCTCCACCAGGCGGGCCGACGCCAGGTCGGATCCGGCGAAGAGCGCCACCGCCCCCGCGGCGAGGAAGCCCCCTGCGGTCTCAGGGGTCACGCCGCCCGAGGGCACCAGCCCGATATGGGGGAACGGTCCGCGCAGGTCCTTGATGTGGCCCGGGCCACCAGTCGCGGCGGGGAAGACCTTCACGAGCGCGGATCCCAGCTCATGCGCTGCCCACACCTCACTGGGTGTGTAGGCGCCGAGCATGAACGGAACCCCGCGGGCACGGCAGGCCTCGGCGATCCCGGGAAGGACGGCCGGTGTGACGACGAACTGGGCGCCGGCGTCGATCGCGTCGTGCGCCTGCGCTGCTGTCAGGACCGTGCCGGCGCCCACGATCGCGTCGCCTCCCGCCCCTGCGGCGATGACGCCGAGCACGTCCGGGGTCGTGAAGGTGAACTCGACCAGGTGCACTCCGCCCGCGGCGAGGCTGTCGGCCAGGCGGCGCGGGTCGGGGACGCGGTCCGCGCGGATGACTGCCGCGATGCGGTCCGCGCGCAGGACATCGAGGGCATGCATGCGTACTCCCTTGTATATGGACACCGACTTATCATAACGTCATGATGTCGTGCGCGGTCATGCGGATGCGCGCCCTGAACGAATCGAGATTCACGTGACCCGACTTCGCGATCGAACCGTCCTGGTCACCGGGGCGACCGGTGGGATGGGCAGCGGCACGGTGCGCGCTCTCGCCCGGGAGGGGGCCCATGTCGGGGTGGCGGACATCGGCGTCGAGGCGGCGTCGCGGCTGGCAGCGGAGGTCGGCGGCACCCCGCTGCTCCTCGACGTCACGAGTCCGGCGAGCGTCACGGCCGCCGTCGAGGCGCTGGTGGCCGAGCGAGGCGGGATCGACGTCTTGGTGAACTTCGCCGGGATCGTCGACCCGCGCCGCATGGACGAGATCGACCCGGAGTCCTGGAGCCGCGTCTTCGACGTGAACGTCCGCGGTACGTGGCTGATGTGCAACGCCGTCCTCCCGCACATGCCTCGCGGCGGGGCCATCGTGAACATCGGCTCCCGCGCCGGGCTGGTGGGCGGCACCACGAGCGGAGCGAGCTACGCCGCCTCGAAGGCAGCGGTCATCTGCTTCACCAAGTCGATGGCGAAGTTCGCCGCCCCGATGGGCATCCGGGCCAACGTGATCAACCCCGGGTGCATCGAGACCCCCATGCTCGATCACTTCGCGCCGGACGTCGTGGCCGCGATGCCCGGTCAGGCCGCTCTCGGCCGGCTCGGCACACCGGCCGAGATCGCCGAGAGCGTCATCTTCCTCGCCACGGACGCCTCGTCGTTCATGACCGGTGCACAGCTCAACGTCAACGGCGGCAGCCACATGTAGGCCTCGCCCGCCGTCCCCGACGAAGGTCCGATCGACAAGCCGTCCCCAGAGAAGGAGGCCCCCGTGCTGGGAGCCGATGTGATCGTGCCCATCCCGCTCATCCCCGGGGTGCCCGTCCTCGCGGCCATGGGGGCGCTCTCGACCCTTCTGGTCAATCGGAACGTGAGCGTGTTCCATGACGGGCTGCGACCCCTCATGCCGTCGCTGCGCTCTGGTGAGATGACCCGGGACCAGGTCGCCAAGATCTCGTTCAGCCTCGCCCTCGCCTTCATCTGGGCCTTCGGCCTCCCCTACTCCGTGGGCTTCGTCATCCCGCTCATCTACCTGGTGTACATCGCGACCGACTACATCGGTGTGCGGCTGCCCGCGACCTATGACGTCAGGTGGTGGCAGAGCAGGACGAACCTCCTGGGCGTCATCGGGTCGCTGGTCCTGGGTGCCGCCTGGGGCGGTGGCGTCGCGGCCTTCCTGCACTACCTGGCCGTCGGGATGTCCAACCTGCCTGTTCCGATGGCGGCAGGCACGGCGCTGTTCACCACCCCGGTGGCTCAGGCCTTCTTCCTGTTCCCCGTACTGACCGTGGTGTACCACTACGGCTTCAGGCCGGCGCTGGTGGCGTTCGTCGTGTCCACCCTCGCCTGGTTCTCGGCGAGCCAGTTCGGCTGGGCGCTGCCGTCCGTGTGGGCTTTCGGCGCAGCGCTTCTCGTGATGGCCGTGCTCCTCGTCCGGGAGGCGCGTCGCTCGGGGCCGGCAGCGGCCCAGGTGCCACCGGGCTGGCTCATCGAGGACGAATCCGCCGCGCCCGACTGGGCCTCGGCGGATTCCGACGACGAGGCCGAGGACCAGCTCTTCCGGGACAACGTGCGCCGCATCAAGGGCAACCTCCCGCTGATCACCCTGCTCGCGGGTCTCGGTGGGGCGGCCTACCACTGGGGCCTCGTGGCGATGGACCCGTTCTCGTCGAACCTGTACGCCGTAGGGCTCGCTCTCCCTGCCGCGCTGGTCATGCTCATGTGGGCCTTCGCCTTCATCCCCATGAAGTTCACGACCGCAGTGGTCACGGGGACCATGGCGACCGGCACGTTCCTCGAGCCTGTCGTCGCCCTCCTGATGCCCAACGTCTGGGCGGCTGCGATCGGCGTCGCACTGCTCCGCGTCGTCGAGGTCTTCCTGCTCCTCGCCGTCGTCGGCTGGATCGAGCGGTGGCCCAGCATCCGCGAGGTCGCCGACGTGATGCGTACGGCGATCTTCCAGATCATGGAGATCGGGTTCCTCGTGGGCGGCGCGCTGGCAGCCGCGGCGTGGGCGGGCACGTGGGGCGTGGGCGTCGTCGTCGCCGCGTGGTTCGTGAACATCAAGGCGAAGTCGCCCGTCATGCCCATGTCCCTCGGCGCGATCGCAGCCCTCGGCGTCGGCCTGGTGGTGAACGTGCTCGCCCTGCTGGGCCTGAACCTCACCCTCTGAGGCCTGCACCTGCGGAGGCCCGAGCCCGTCGTCCCCGTTGACGACGGGCCTCGCCGCGCCTACCATGGTGCAACGGGCGCAGACCCTATGCAACATACGCAATGCGCTCCAGCGCACACTCGTCAGGGAGCCTGTTATGAGCGTGTCGCACGACCCGGTGGACGTCCTCATCGTCGGCGCGGGCGCCTCGGGCTCCACAGCCGCCAAGCACCTGGCCGAGCAGGGGCGGAGCGTCGTCGTTCTCGACCAGGGCCACTGGACGGACGTGGGCGACCTCCCCGGCGACAAGCCGGAGTACGAGCTGCTGTGGAACAACCACCGGTTCCACCCGGACCCCAACATGCGCGACCGCCGCGAGGACTACCCGACGAACCTCGAGGACTCCGAGCAGCCCGTGTACATGTACAACGGCGCGGGCGGCAGCACCGTCTACTTCGCCGGGGTCTGGAGCCGGCCGCTCCCGTCCGACTTCCGCGTGCGCACTCTCGACGGCGTCGCCGACGACTGGCCCATCAGCTACGAGGACCTGATCCCCTTCTTCGCGGCGACCGACTACGACATGGGCGTCTCCGGGCTCGCGGGCAACACTGCCTATCCGCCGGGGGCGGAGCCGCCGTTGCCGATGCACCCGATCAACCAGACCGGACGCCGCATGGCGGAGGGGCTGAACAGTCTCGGCTGGCACTGGTGGCCCGGGTACTCGGCCATCCCGTCCCGGGCGCACAACCGCCAGGCCCAGTGTGTTCGTCTCGGGGTGTGCCGGACCGGTTGCGTCGCCGGCGCGAAGGGTTCCGCGGACATCACTCTTCTTCCCGATGCCCTGGCACACGGTGCGCGCATCGAGACAGGAGCACGTGTCGCACGCATCACGCTGGACGAGATGGGCCGCGCGAACGGCGCCGTCTATCTCCAGGACGGCACGGAGAAGTTCCAGGCGGCACGTGTGGTCATCGTCGCCGCCAACGGGATCGGTACGCCGCGCCTGCTGCTGATGAGCGAGTCGAACCGCTTTCCGCACGGTCTGGCCAACAGCTCGGACCTCGTAGGTCGGCGTCTCATGCTCCACCCGTTCGGTTCGGCGATAGGTATCTACGACGAGGACCTGGAGGACTGGCTCGGTCCGGCCGGCACGCAGATCGAGTGCATGGAGTTCTACGAGACCGACGTCACCCGCGGCTTCGTGCGCGGCAGCAAGTGGCATGTCATGGGCACGGGTGGACCGCTCGAGATGGCCACCCGCTGGCATATCGGGGAAGGCGTCCGCGACGAGGACTTCTGGGGCGAGCAGTTCACGCGCAAGATGAAGCAGGCCGTCGGCCACTCCATCGACTGGATCGTCCACGCCGAGGACCTGCCCGAAGAGCACAACCGGGTCACGCTCGATCCCACGCTCACCGACAGCGACGGGCTGCCGGCGCCGAAGATCACCTACATGACGTCGGACAACACCCACCAGATCCTGGACTTCGGGCTGAACCGCGCGGTGGAGGCGCACTACGCCGCGGGGGCGACGAAGGCGTGGATCACCTTCCGGAACTTCTCCTCGGGACACAACCTCGGGACGACGAAGATGGGTGACGATCCGGAGACCTCGGTGGTGGACCGTTGGGGTCGGACCCATGACGTCCCGAACCTCTACGTCATCGACGGTTCGGTCTTCACCACGTCGACCGCCACCAATCCGACCTCCACGATCTGTGCGCTGGCCAAGCGGACGGCGACGTTCATCGCGAACAACCGTGACCAGGTGGTGGCGTGGTGAGCGTGGATGTGTCCGTGCAGGGTTCGGTCCCGCTCACCGCGGAGCAGCGGGCCCGGTTGTCCGCGCTGGCCGACGTCCTGATCCGCGGCGGTGCCGGTCTGCCCTCGGCCAGCGAGGCGGAGGTGCACTCGGTGTGGATCGACCGGGTGTTCGTGGCGCGCCCGGACATGGAGGTCGTGGTGCGCGGGGTGCTGGACGTGGCTGGGGATGCCGAGTCGGTCGTGGCCGGTCTGCGGGCCTCGGACGCGGAGCGGTTCTCGGCGTTCGCGTTCGCTGTCGCGGGGGCGTGGCTGATCAATCCGCGGGTGCGTCGTGAGCTGGGCTACCCGGGCCCGGTGCCGATGCGTCAGCCCGCCCTGCCCGACGAGGCCGACGCCTATCTCGAGGACGGCATCCTCGACGTCGTCATCGCCCGAGGCCCCATCTACCGCCCCACCCCGGACGCACAGTGAGCTCGGTCCCTGTCTCCGATGTCCTCGCCTGGAGCAGCGCAGTTCTCGTCGAGGCTGGGCTCGCTCCCGTCGACGCGGGATGGGTGGCGGAGAGCCTCGTCTTCGCCGACCTGCGAGGGGTGAGCACACACGGTGTGATGCGGCTCCCGACCTACGTCGCTCGCATCCGAGCGGGCGGTATCGCCGCGCGGCATTCGATCACCGTCGAGGCTGACCTGGGAGCGCTGGTGATCCTTGACGGCGGCGCCGGTGCCGGCGCGAGCCTCGGAGTGCACTCCGCCGATCTCGCCGTGGAACGCGCCCGCACCTACGGCATCGGCGCCGTGATCACCAAGAACGCCAACCACTTCGGCGCCTGCGCGTTCTACACCAACAGGATCGCCGACGCCGGGCTGCTGGGCCTGGTCGCGTGCAACACGGAATCCGTGATGTGTGCGCCGTTCGGTGGCGCACCCGTGCTGGGCACCAACCCGCTGGCGCTCGCCGTGCCGATGCCCGCGTCGGAACGCCCCCAGCTCGACATGGCCACCACCACGACGAGCCAGGGCCGGCTGCTGATCGCGGAGCAGGCCGGGGAGCCGATACCGGTGGGGTGGGCCGTCGACGCGGGGGGACAACCCACGACCTCCGCGAGCGAAGGCCTCCGCGGTGCGCTCCTGCCGATGGGCGGGCCGAAGGGGTTCGGGCTCGCCTTCGCCGTGGACGCACTCCTCGCGCTGGCCGGCGCCAACGTGAGCACGAGGGTGTCCGCTCTGGGCGGCGATCCCTCCGAGGCCCAGAGGCTGGGGCACATCGCCATCGCCATCCGCGCGGACGGTGCGCAGCCGCTCGACGACTACCGCAGCGCCATGAGCGGGCTTGTCGGTTCCATCCACGCCAGCTCGGTCGGGCTGGACGTGCCAGCGGCGGTCGCGCCGGGGGAGCCCGAGGTGGAGCGCGAGCGCGCGGCCGACGGGCGCATCTCGCTCTCGCCGCATGTCGTCGCGGAGCTCGCCGAGCTCGCCGAGAGCGCGGGGATCGCCCTGCCGTCCGCGCTCGCCGCACTCACGCGACCGATCACCACTCGCGAATCTGGAGAGACGAGCACATGACCACGATCGCCTCCGTGCGCTCCGACTACTACCTGGTCCCGCTGGACGTCGTTCTGAGCGACAGCACCCACGGCAGCATCCCGCACTTCGAGCTGGTGACCGTCCGGGTCACAGACAGCGACGGAGCGGAGGGGATCGGCTACACGTACGCCGTGAACTCGGGCGGGGCTGCCTTCAAGACCCTGATCGACCACTACCTGACACCCGTGGTCCTCGGCGCCGACGTCGACGCGAGCGAGCGCGTCTGGCAGGACATGTGGTGGGCCGTCCACTACTCCGGACGTGGCGGTCACGCGACCTCGGCGATCTCGGCCGTGGACATCGCGATCTGGGACCTGCGCGCCAAACGCGCAGGCCAGCCGCTGTGGCGCTACTTCGGCGGCTTCGACCCGAAGGTGCCGGTGTACGCCGGGGGCATCGACCTGGACTTCTCGGTCGAGGAGCTGCTCGAGCAGGCCGACCGTTTCCAGGAGCTCGGGTTCCGAGCCATCAAGATGAAGGTCGGCCGAGCGAGCCTGCGGGAGGACGTCGAGAGGGTCCGCCGGATGCGCGAGCACCTCGGCGACGACTTCCCGCTCATGGTCGACGCCAACATGAAGTGGAGCGTCGACCAGGCCGTGCGTGCTGCCCAGGCCCTCGCCGAGTTCAACCTGCTGTGGATCGAGGAGCCGACCATCCCCGATGACGTCGCGGGCCATGTGCGGGTCGTGCGCGAGGGGCGCACCCCGGTCGCCACCGGCGAGAACATGCACACGCTGTACGAGTTCAGCAACCTCATCGTCGCGGGCGGGCTGACGTACCCGGAACCGGACGTCACCAACTGCGGCGGCATGACCGTGTTCCGCAAGATCGCGGCGGTGGCGGAGGCGCACAATCTCCCCGTGACGTCCCATGGTGTGCACGATCTGACGGTCCACCTGCTCGCGGCTGCTCCCAACCGGACCTTCATGGAGGCCCATGGCTTCTCGCTGGACCGCTACATCGCCCACCCCATGGCCGTCGTGGACGGGTTCACCATGGCGCCCGAGAGGCCCGGGCACGGCATCGAGCTCGACTGGTCGGCTCTGGAGCAGCACCGGTCGTGACTACGGGAGCGATAAGACGCCGCCTCGTCCTCTGGGATGTCGACGGCACGCTGGTGAGCAACGACGAGAGCGACGAGCGGCTGTTCGTGGCCACCACCGAGTCCGTCCTCGGCCCGTTGCCGCACATCGTGCACCCGTACCGCCATGGCAAGACCGACCGGCAGCAGGTGATCGAGTACCTCAAGGCCAACGGAGGCTCCTCCGCGCAGGCTGACGAGGGCTCGAGGCTTCTTGTCGAGCACTCACGGGTGCACTTCGCCGAGCCCGGAGAGCGTGTGACGCTGCCGGGGGTGCGAGCAACGCTCGAGGCGCTCGCTGCCGCAGGGCACGTCAACGCCATGCTGACCGGGAACAGCGAGGTGCGCGCACGGCTCAAGCTGCGATCCGCCGGCTTGTCATCGGAGCATTTCGACTGGGCGTCCAGCTTCTTCGGCGGAGCCGTCGCCTCCCGCCTAGACCTGACGCGTGCTGCCTCGGAGTACGCCGCTGGCCGCGGCCTGGTGCCGGTGGTGATCGGGGACACCGCCGCGGACTCGCACGCGGCCGAGATCGCGGGGATCGAGTTCATCGGCGTGGCCACGGGCGTGTACGACGCCTCGGAGCTACGAGCGACCCCGAACGTCCTGGTCGTCGACGACCTGGACGTGGGTGGCCGTTCCGTCCTCGACCTTCTCGCGACCCGTTAGGAGCCGACGGCTGCGGCCTTCTCGGCCAGCCTGGACCCGAACTTGTCCAGGTCGACGATGAACCGCTCATGAGTACCGGCGACGACGTCGTCGATACCGTCGTTCGCTGTGATCTCGAAGACGACACGGCGCCGATCGACCTCGGTGACGGTTGCCGTGCAGGTCACGGTCTGCCCCAGCAGTGTCGCGGCGGTGTGCGCGATGTCGACGCGCGTGCCGACGCTCGACTGGGTCGGCGGTAGGTGAGGTGCCAGCGCCTCGATCGCCGTGAGCTCCAGCAGCAGGACGAGATCAGGCGTGGCGAAGATGCGGTAGTCGCCTCGCTCCGTGCAGTCCTCGAGCTCGATCCGCTTGACCAGCGTGCCGCTGGTGCCCACGGTGATGTCGTCGATCATGGTGTCCTCTCGGGTTGTCTAGAGCACTGCCAAAGGGTTCACCGGAGAGCCGGTTCCCCCGGGGATGCGCAGGGGGGCCATGGCGAACAGGAACTCCCAGCGGTCGAGGTCCGCGCAGGCGACCGCGAGGTCCTCGAGGGACATGTTGTCGATGAGCGGCATGCCCATCGCATTGAGCGCCAGCGCATGGATGGGCGAGACGATGCCCGCGACCGGGCTCGGTCGGGCGTCGCTGTCGCCGTCCGAGCCGAGCAGGGCGGACCCGTCGCGGCTGAGCACCTGCATGCAGTCAGGCCCGAGACCCGCACTGAAGTTCGAGGGGTCCCAGGCGCCGAGGGCGTCCTTCCTCGCACGAGCGCCCGTGCGCACGAGGACGGCGTCCCCGGGACGCAGAGACACGCCCTGCTCAGCGAGCACCGATTCGAGCTCGTCGGCTCCGATGGCCGTGCCGGGATCCAGCCACGGCAGTCCGCGGCTGCGCGGGACGTCCACCAGGACACCGCGGGTCACTACCCCGTGTGCCATGTGGGCGACGGTTCCGACGTCGCCACCACGATCGCCGACGTGCGTCTCGGAGTCGTAGCCGTTGTAGAGACGTCCGCGGAACACGCAGTGGCACAGGGCGTCGAGGTGCGTCACGGACTTCCCGTGGAAGTCCATGCCCACGTAGTCGGTGTTGACGCTCGGCTCGGCGTCCCCCGTGGCCGCGTATCCGGTCATGCGGTGCTCGACGGGTCGAGCGTTGTCGGGGCCGGGATCGCGATCCAGGTCATGGCTCAGGCTGATCGAGCGGCCCACCCGGACGAGCGAAGAGGCCTCGACGACCGTGCGGTCCGAGATGTGATGGAGAGTCCCGCGCTGATCGTCGTGACCCCAGCGACCCCAGGTGCTGACCCGATCGAAGAGCGCGTCGAAGTCCGCGGACTCCATGGTCACGGGTTCCTGTCGATCTCGAACATCACGAGCTCCGCCTCGCCCTCGAGCACCACGAGTCCCTCGCCCTTGGAGACCGTGGTGGTGACGAATACCCGGCCGCGCTCCTCGTTCTTGTCGGTGACGACGCACTCCACGGTGATGCGGTCCCCGATGAGCACAGGTCCTCGGAAGCGCATGGTCTGCGACACATACGCGCTGCCGACGCCCAGCAGCTGGGCCAACGTCGCACCGATATAGCCGCCGCACTGCATGCCGTAGGCGACCCGCCCTCCGAAGCGTGTCGAGGCAGCGAACACCTCGTCCAGGTGCAGCGGACCTCGGTCGCCGATGATGCCGGCGTACATGACGACGTCGGCCTCCGTGACCGTGCGCGTCCACTCCTCACGGTCGCCGACCTGGACCTGGTCGATGGTCAGGTACTTCACGTCTGCGCTCCTGTGATGAGTTGCCGCAGGGACACCCCGGCGGCATGACGGTCCCACGTGTCCGGCGTGACGCCCTCGTTGCGCAGGGCGACCTTCTGCGGCTTCCCGTTAGGGGTCCTGGGCAGCTGATCGAGCACGCGGACGTAGCGAGGCACCATGAAGTGCGGCAGTCGTTGCGCGAGGTCGGTGATGAGAGCGCCCGGATCGAGCGGGGCGCCGGGCGCGGGGATCAGGCACAGCAGCACGTCGTCGTCGCCCGCGAACTCCGAAGGAACGCCGACGGCGGCGCACTCGGCCACGCCCGGATGCTCGAGCGCGGCACGCTCGATCTCGTACGACGAGATGTTCTCCGCTCGGCGGCGGATGCGCTCCTTGACCCGGTCCACGAAGTACACGTAGCCATCCTCGGCGATGTAGGCGAGGTCGCCCGTGTGGAACCACAGGTTTCGCCATGCGGCCAGAGTGGCCTCGGGCATGCGCAGGTAGCCCTGCATCATGGTGAAGGGCCGTCGAGGGCGCAGGACCATCTCGCCCGTGCTGCCCAGCGGGACCTCCTCGTCGGTGTCCGGGTCGACGATCCGCAGCTCGAAGTGCTCAGCACGCAGGCGCCCGCACGATCCGATCCGCAGTGGTTCGTCGAACGGCTGCCAGATCGGGATCGTCACCTCGGTCATCCCCCACGTCTCGATCCCGCGGATGCCGAAGCGCTCCTGGAAATCCAGGGCGATGCCGGCGGGGAACGGGGAGGCCATGATGCGGGTGATGGGGTTCTCGGCATCGTCAGCTCGCACCGGCTGCTGGTGCAGCATCTCGACGAGGGGGCCGTGCAGGAGCGCGATGGTGCAGTCGTTCTCGCGCGCCCGCGACAGGAACTCGTCGACCGCGAAGCGCGTGTCGAGGACGACGCGCCCGGCGGCCATCATCGAGCCCATGATCCCGATGAACTTCCCTGCGACGTGGAACAGCGGGATGAAGCAGTAGAAGGCGTCGTCCGAGGTCATCCGCGCGCCTTCGACGCCGAGGCGCGAGAACAGCCGCACCTGACCGTGAGGCATCATCACGCCCTTGGCCGGTCCCGTCGTCCCGGACGTGTAGATGATGGACGCGATGTCGTGGGGTCCGACGAGCCGCTCGGGCGCGGTGTCGGACGCGCCCAGGACGTCATGGAACGCCAGGGTCCTGGTGCCGGGGACCGTCACCGTCACCGGTCCGTCGCCGGCGGGGTAGACGACGACCGTGTCCAGATGGGTGAGCGAGTCGCTGATCTCGACGACCCGGGGGAGCAGCGCCTCCTCGACGAACATGACGCGCGCCTGGGAGTTCTGCAGCACATGCTCGAGGCTGTGGCCGCGGTAGCCGGTGTTGATCGCGACCTCGACCGCGCCTGCGAGGCTCGTGCCCAGCCAGGTGGCGATGGACTCCGTGGAGTTGTCGGCCATGATCACGACGCACTCGCCGTGCGCGACGCCCAGCGCGACGAGCCCGTTGCCGACGGCGCACGCGGCGCGGTAGGCCTCGGCGTAGGTCACCGGTCGGCCGCCGACCTGGCGGAAGAACTCGCGCTCTCCGTCCTCGCCGGCGCGGGCCCGGAGCAGATCCGGAAGAAGCGCGTCGAGCATGACGTCCACGGTGTGCGGCACCCTTCAGATGTTGACGGCGGACATGTCGCTGTAGCGGTCGCCGACGACGGCATCCGGCGGGACGAGATCGCCCAGCCGAGCCAGGTGCTCGTCCGTGAGCTGCAGCGACGCCGCGGCGACGTTGGACTCGAGGTTACGGCGGTGCTTCGTCCCCGGGATGGGTACGACGTCGTCGCCCTGTGCGAGCACCCACGCCAGCGCCAGCTGCGCGAGCGTGCAGCCCAGATCGTCGGCGATCTCGCGGGAGGCCTCCACGAGGGCGAGGTTGCGCTGCAGCGCATCGCCCTGGAAGCGCGGCGACGTGCGCCGCCAGTCGTCGGGCGCCAGGTCGTCGGCGTGGCTGATCGCACCCGTGAGCAGCCCTCGGCCCAGCGGGCCGTAGGCGACGAACCCGACGCCCAGCTCACGGCACACCGGGAGGATCTCCTGCTCCACGTCGCGGCTCTGGAGGGAGTACTCGCTCTGGATCGCCGCAACCGGGTGCACGGCATGGGCCCTGCGCAAGGTGGCGCCCGAGACCTCCGACAGCCCGATGTAGCGCACCTTGCCCGCAGCCACCAGGTCGGCCATCGCCCCGACCGTCTCCTCGATGGGAGTGTCCCGGTCCAGCCGGTGCTGCCAGTAGATGTCGATGCGGTCGGTGCCGAGGCGCTGGAGGGACAGGTCGCAGGAACGTCGGACATAGTCCGGGCGTCCGTTGACGCCGAGGTTCGTCCCGTCCGAGGCGCGCACCATGCCGAACTTGGTGGAGTAGAGGACCCGGTCCCGCTGTCCGGCGAGCGCATGACCGATCAGGGCCTCGTTGGCGAACGGGCCGTAGACGTCGGCGGTGTCGAAGAGCGTGACGCCGAGCTCCACGGCTCGCAGCAGCGTGGCGCGCGACTCCGCGTCGTCGAAGTCGGTGCCGTACGTGCCGGACATGGTCATGCAGCCCAGACCGAGGGACGACACCTCGAGCTCGGCGCCGAGGCGACGGGTGCGCACGGCTACTGCCCGACCGGGAAGACGGTCTCGACCCGGCGGACGGAGATGCTCAGGACGAAGGCCTTGGGCTCGTCGCCGATCACCGCGGCCCGCCTCTCCGACGCCCGGTAGCGGGCCTCCTGCTCCTCGGCGGTGCCCTCGCCGACGAACTCGCGCACCCACAGGAAGGTGGAGGTCGCACGGTCGGCCCACGCACCGCGCACGGGCAGCCCGAACTCCTCGTGGAGGGGCACGATCTTGTCGTGGAAGAGCGTCAGCCAGGCGTCCATCGTGCCTGGGACGATCTCGTACGTTCGATGCTCGACGGTCACCGGTATCCTCTCCTATGCGACATACGCACATTGATTGCATATGTCGCTGAGTGAGGCTAACGTCCATCGGAAAGGCAGGTCAAGGTGACCAGCCCCGACGCGCGAAGGCCGACGTGAGCGGGAGTGACCCAGATCTGGTTGCCGTCGGCGAGACGATGGCGACCTTCGTGCGCGCCGGCGCAGTCGATGCCTACCGGCTCGTGACGGCCGGGGCCGAGTCCAATGTCGCCGCCGGGATGGCCGTGCTGGGGTGCCGGACGCAGTGGCACTCGCGGCTCGGGGCCGACGAGCTCGGCGCGTTCGTCGCCGACTCGCTCGCGGCGGCCGGGGTCGACGTCGTCGTCGAGCGCGACCCCGAGCGTCCTACGGGTGCGGCGGTCAAGGAGATCGGCGACGCAGGGTCCCGGATGCGCTACTACCGCGCCGGCAGCGCGGCGAGCCGACTCGACCTGCTGGACACGCGTCCCGCTCAGGAGGCGCAGCGCCTGCACCTCACCGGGGTGACCCCGGCCCTGTCCCGCGAGAACAGCGGCGTGGTCGCGCGGCTGCTCGCCGACCGCCGCGGGGGCACCAGCTTCGACATCAACTACAGGCCGGTCCTCTGGGCCAGCGCCGAGCAGGCTGCCAGCGTCCTCATCCCGCTGGCACGATCCGCCGACGTCGTCCTCATCGGCGATGACGAGGCACGGGCGCTTCTCGGGTCCGACGACGTCGACGTGGTGGCGCGAGCGATCCTGGTGCGGCCCGACCAGGAGCTGGTGCTCAAGCGCGGGCCGTCCGAGGCCGTGCTCGCGACCGAGGACCGGCGCGTCTCCGAACCGGCTCACCGGGTCGAGGTCGTCGACGTCACCGGAGCGGGGGACGGGTTCGCGGCGGGCTACCTGACGGCTGCGGTCTGGGGCTGGCCCGCGCGTGCGAGACTCCGGCTCGGGCATTTCCTGGCCTCACGGGTCGTGGGAGTCCTGGGAGACACCGTGCCTGACATCGACCGAGAAGACCTGACCAGGCTCGCCGTTGACCTGGGGCAGACGTGGCCGAACCCGACGGAGGAGAGACGACGATGAGCCAGACCCTGGATCGAGCCCTGCAGATCCTTGACTACGTGGGGGAGAAGCCGCGGCGCATCGCGGAGATCGCGGAGTTCCTCAACGTCCATCACTCGACGGCGCTCCGCTTCCTGCACACGCTGCGAAACCACGGGTTCGTGCACGAGCTGCCCGACCACCGGTACCGCCTCGGCGCGGCGATGTTCCGACTGGGCTTCCAGGCGCTGGACGGGCTCGAGCTGAGGTCAGTGGCCCGACCGGCGATGGAACGCCTGAGCGCCGCGACGGGCGAGACCGTTCACCTCGGTGCGCTCGAGGACGGCGATGTCGTGTACATCGAGAAGGTCGAGTCGCAGCACCCGGTGCGCACCGTGTCCCGCATCGGTGCGATCGCCACCCTGCACTGCGCCGGAGTGTCCAAGGCCATCCTCGCGTTCCTTCCCGAGGCGGAGCGGGAGGCGTTGCTCGCCTCGCACGAGCTGGTGCGGCGGACCGACCACACCCTCACCAGCAGGGAGGCGTTGGAGGCCGATCTCGCGCTGAGCCGCGAGCGCGGTTACGTGCTGGACGACGAGGAGAACGAGCCCGGGATCCACTGCGTGTCCGCCCCCATCTTCTCGGGCGACGGGGAGGTCGCCGGCTCGATGAGCGTGTCGACGCCGATCAGCCGCATCGACCGGGACGCCCTGCTCGGCTTCGTCCCCGCGCTGCTCGACGCCACACGGTCCACGTCGGCGATGCTGGGCTGGAGCGGCTGATGCAGCTGCGGACCGTCGCAATCCTGCGATCCTTCGGCCCGGAGCGGTCGCGCGAGCTCGCTCTGCGTTGCTGGGACATCGGCGTCGACCTGGTGGAGGTGCCCGTCCAGGACGACAGGGGCTGGGCCTCCCTGGCGGCCGTTGCCGCTGTGTCGGAGGGGCGACCCTTCGGCGCCGGCACCGTGCTCACCACCCACGACTCGCATCGCGCCACCGATGCCGGAGCCTCGGTGGTCATCAGCCCGGGGATCGATGCTGCGGTCGTCGAGGCCGCCCGGGCCGCGGGGGCGATGCCGCTGCCCGGAGTGTTGACCCCGACGGACGTGACGCTCGCGCACTCCCTCGGCCTGTCCGTGTGCAAGCTGTTCCCGGCGTCGCAGGTGGGACCCGCCTGGCTCGGGGACATCCGCGGCCCGTTCCCCGCCATGCGGTTCGTCGCCGTCGGGGGCGTGGACCACGTCACTGCCGCGGACTACCTGCGGGCCGGCGCTGCCGGGGTCGGCTTCGGCTCGAGCATCGAACGAGTCCTGCAGGCGTCCGACCCGGCCGGGATCATCGCCGGGCTGCATGCGCTGTGCTCGCCGCCGGGGGCAGCGCCGGATGTACTGATGTAATGATGAGTCGCCGTTGACTCCTCCCGACGCATCTGGGTAATCTTCTGCACTATGCGCGGAGCATCTGCATATGCTGCATTGGAGGGCTCGTGAAGGTCCTGGTCTGTGTCACACAGACGCTCGAGGTGGCGACCTACCTCGAGTTCACCCCTGACGGGCGCGAGCTGGACCCTGCCTTCGTCACCGCTCTGGTGAACGAGGCGGATCTGTGCGCCGTCGAGGAGGCGCTAGGGCTCGTCGCGGCTGCCGGCGGCGGCGAGGTCGTCCTCGTCAGCGTCGGCGAGGACAGTGCCGAGGACGCGCTCCGCTCCGCGCTGGCGCTCGGTCCGGAGCGTGCTGTCCGGGTGTGGGGCGAGGGGGTCGTGCTCTCCGACGCCGGCTCGATCGCCGCCGCGCTGATGACCGCCGTCGAGGCCGAGTCCCCGGACCTCGTGCTCACCGGAGTCCAGTCGTCGGACACCGGCGCCCAGTCGGTCGGGCCGGCCCTCGCCGCGCGGTGGGGTGTCGCCTGCGTGCCCGTGGGCCGACGGCTGTCGGCGTCCGGATCGACCCTCAGCCTGGAGCGCGAGTTCGAGGCCGGCCTCGTCGAGCGGGTCGAGGTGGATCTGCCCGCCCTGGTGACGGTTCAGGTCGGTGCCAACACGCCTCGCTACGGGACCTTCAAGGACAAGATGCGTGCGAAGAAGGCTGACATCGGCGTGCTCGAGCCCTCGGTGATGCCGCCGGCGCGGACGACGCTCACCCGCCTTGAGGCAGCTCCGCACGGCTCCGGCCGCTCGATCGAGCTCATCGAGGGCGGCCCGTCGGTCGTAGCCGCCCGCATCGTCGAACTGGTTCGGGAGGCCCAGTCGTGACCCGTTCCCTGGTCCTTGCCGAGGTGGTGGACGGCGTCCTCGCCCCCGTGACAGCGCAGGCGGTCGCGGCCGCCGTGGGCCTGGGCGGCGACATCGTCCTCGGCCTCGTCGCGCAGGACCCTGAGGCGCTCGTCCTTGCCGCTTCTCTGGCGGGTGTCACCGAGATCGTGACGGTCGCGGTCCCAGGGACGGACCGTGATCACGAGCAGGCGCTCCAGGCGGCCGTGGCCCTCGTGGCCGACGTCCGGCCCGATCAGGTGATCGCCGGATTCACCATCCGTTCCTCGTCCTACGCGGCCGCACTCGGTCACGTCCTGGACGTGGGCGTGATCACCGACGCGATCGCCCTGCGCCGTGACGACTCACAGAACCTGGTCGCGACACGGTCGGTCTACGACGGCCGCGTCCAGGCCGAGGTGGTGCTCGACGGCTCCCGGCCGGGCGTCGTCCTGGTACGCCCGTCGTCCTGGGAGCCCGTCGAGCCCGGTGGCGCACCGGTCGTACGGGCGCTGAGCGTCGAGATCGCCCCATCGCGTGTTCGCTCCGTCGAGCTCGTTCGGCCGTCGGGCGACGTCGACCTCGCGCGCGCCGACGTGATCCTCTCGATCGGTCGCGGAGTGGGGAGCCAGGAGAACGTGGCTGTCTTCGCGGACGTTGCGGCCAGGCTGGGTGTGGCGCTGGGTGCCTCGCGGCCGATCGTCGATGCCGGATGGCTGCCGGCGGCGCACCAGGTCGGGCAGACCGGTTCGACCGTGAAGCCCCGCCTGTACCTGGCCTTCGGCATCTCCGGCGCGCTGCACCACCTGGCGGGTATGCAGAACAGCCGGACCATCCTGGTCGTGAACTCCGACAGGAACGCCCCGCTCTTCGGCCACGCCGATGTCGGTGCCGTCGAGGATATCCATGACGTCGTCGAGCAGCTCAACCTGCTGCTCGCCTAGCCAGCGCACCAGGGTCGGGAGGATCTCGTGAGCACGCACGATGTGCCAGACGTACTCATCATCGGCGCGGGAGCGTCGGGCGGTGTCGCGGCCAAGCATCTGGCCGAGGAAGGCCTCAGCGTCGTCATCCTCGAACAGGGGAACTGGGTCGACCAGAGCGACATGCCCGGGCTCCGTCCGGAGTACGAGCTCCTCGGCAGCGGTCCCTGGCATCCGAACCCCAACGTTCGTAACCGCCCCGAGGACTACCCGGTCAATCTCGACGACAGCGCGGCGGTCATCGGGATGTTCAACGGCGTCGGCGGCAGCACGGTCCTGTACGCCAGCTGCTGGTGCCGCGCCAAGCCGTCGGACTTCCGCGTGCGCACGCTCGACGGCGTGGCCGACGACTGGCCGTTGTCGTACGAGGAGCTCGCCCCCTTCTACGCGCAGGTCGAGCTGGAGCTCGGGATCTCGGGTCAGCCAGGGAACCCGGCCTACCCGCCGGGCTACGCGCCGCCGCTCCCCTCGCTGCCCATCAACATGGCGGGACGCGTCATGGCGCAGGGCATGAACAAGCTGGGCTGGCACTGGTGGCCCGGCTACAACTCGATCGCCTCCCGTGACCATCTGCATCAGAAGCAGTGCCAGCGCCTCGGCGTGTGCATGTACGGATGCCCTGAGGGGGCCAAGGGCTCGAGCGACGTAGCCCTCATCCCCGATGCGCTGGCGCACGGTGCGCGGCTCGAGACCGGCGCCCGCGTCGCCCAGATCACCCTGGACGAGAAGGGCCGTGCCAGCGGAGCCGTCTACTTCAAGGACGGCAAGGAGCACTTCCAGCCGGCCAAGGTCGTGCTCGTGGGCGCCAACGGTGTCGGGACGCCACGACTTCTGCTGATGAGCGAGTCCAACCGGTTCCCGGACGGGCTCGCGAACAGCTCGGGCCTCGTCGGCAAGCGGTTCATGACACATCCGTTCGGCACATCCGTCGGTCTCTACGAGGACGATCTCGAGGACTGGGTCGGCCCAACCGGCGAGGCGATCGAGTCGATGCAGTTCTACGAGACCGATGCCTCGCGCGGATTCGTGCGCGGCAGCAAGTGGCACATCATCCCGTCCGCGGGGCGCCCCCTCGGCATGATCAACCGCTTCACGATGGGGGAGGCGGGTGTCGCGGACGAGCCGTTCTGGGGGGAGCCCTTCACCGACCGGATGAGGTCGTCCGTCGGGCACCTCATCGAGTGGATGATCATGCCCGACGACCTGCCGGAGGAGACGAACTTCATCTCGCTCGACCGGTCGATGTCCGACTCCGACGGTCTTCCCGCCGCCAAGGTCACCTACGTGACATCGGAGAACACGCGTCGGCTCGTCGACTGGAACCTCCAGCGGAGCCTCGAGGCGCACGAGGCCGCCGGGGCGACGAAGGCGTGGATCACCAACCGCAACAACCCCTCGTGGCACAACATGGGCACCGCCAAGATGGGCGACGACCGTGAGACCTCGGTCGTGGACCGTTGGGGTCGGACCCATGACGTCCCGAACCTCTACGTCATCGACGGGAGCCAGTTCCCCACGGCGACGGGAGTCAATCCGACCGCGACGATCTGTGCGCTGGCCAAGCGGACGGCGACGTTCATCGCGAACAACCGTGACCAGGTGGTGGCGTGGTGAGCGTGGATGTGTCCGTGCAGGGTTCGGTGCCGCTCACCGCGGAGCAGCGGGCCCGGTTGTCCGCGCTGGCCGACGTCCTGATCCGCGGCGGTGCCGGTCTGCCCTCGGCCAGCGAGGCGGAGGTGCACTCGGTGTGGATCGACCGGGTGTTCGTGGCGCGCCCGGACATGGAGGTCGTGGTGCGCGGGGTGCTGGACGTGGCTGGGGATGCCGAGTCGGTCGTGGCCGGTCTGCGGGCCTCGGACGCGGAGCGGTTCTCGGCGTTCGCGTTCGCGGTCGCGGGGGCGTGGCTGATCAATCCGCGGGTGCGTCGTGAGCTGGGCTACCCGGGCCCGGTGCCGATGCGTCAGCCCGCCCTGCCCGACGAGGCCGACGCCTATCTCGAGGACGGCATCCTCGACGTCGTCATCGCCCGAGGCCCCATCTACCGCCCCACCCCGGACGCCTGAGACGGCTTATGGGCGGGCCGGCTCATGCCAGGTCAGGAAGCGCGCGGGGTTGTCGACGGTGATCCGGCGTACCGACTCGTCGTCGAGGCCCTCGCGGCGTAGCCACGGGATGAGTCGCCACGGGATGTAGCTGTAGCCGGGCCCACCACCCCACGACACCAGCGAGCTGCGTCGTGCCAGGTCGCCGGACAGGGTGATGTGGTCGACCAGGCCGTCCTCGACGAGGCGGAGGATCGCTTGGACTCGGGCGGAGTCCGGCTCGTACCACTCCTTCGACACGCAGTCGTAGCCGAGTGTGAACCCGTCCCGCGCCAAGGCGCGGTGCTCCGCCACGTCCAGCCTGCGGTCGAGATGACCGAGCGTGACGCGCTGCGGATCGGCGCCGGCACGGGTGAGGACCCGGGCCTGGTCGACGGCCATCGTCCCGGCCGTCGTATGGGTGGTGATCGGCGCGCCCGTGACGACCTGCGCCCGGGCTGCTGCAGTGAGGACGCGCTCCTCGGCGGCAGTCACGGTGTCCCGGGAGCTGCCTGCCTTGATCACCCCCGCGCGTACGCCGGTGGCACCGATCCCCTCGGTGAGCTCGACCGTCATCTCCTCGACGAGCTGGTCGACCCCGCGGTCCTCGATGTCGAGAACCCCGGACCAGTAGTCGACGGACACGTGGCCGGTGGTGGCGACGACATGCACCCCGGAGGCGCGCGAGATGCGCGCGAGAGCGGCGACGTCGCGGCCGAACTCGGCGACCGTCACCTCGACGAGGGCCCCGCCTCCGGCCGAGCGGTAGATGGCCACCTCCTCGGTCGCGCGAGCCTCGTCGTCGAGCAGCAGGTCGTCGTTGTCGCGCAGCCGAGGCGCGGGGGCGGTCATGAGGTGCTCGTGGCAGAGCGTCAGACCGAGAGCCGTCGGTGGGATGTCACCGAGCACCGTCCGTACGAATGCTTGACCCGTCATGGTCACTTATCATAACGTAGTGACAACATGATGACGAGACCATCGGAGCAGGACGTGGTGCAACGGCTCTACTTCGTGGGCGTCTCCACGGCCGCCTCCGGCATCATGACCATCTTCCCCGCCTGGGCCGAGGCGCTCGGCCTCCGCGCCGAGATGCACGGCGTCGATCTCCCCGTGCAGGCCCGCCCGGACGACGTGCGCGCGGTGATCGACACCCTGGCAGTCGACCCGCAGGCAGTCGGCGCGCTCGTGACGACGCACAAGGCCGCGGTCTGGGACGCCGCCTCGGACCGCTTCTCCGAACTCGACCCCTGGGCGCAGGTGTGTCGCGAGATCTCGTGCATCGCGGTGCGCGACCGGGGTCTGATCGGCTGGGCGAAGGACCCGATCACCTCGCGCCAGGCGTACACGCACCTGCTCGGCGAGGACCCCTGGGGCGGCGGTGAGCGCGATCTGGTCTGCCTCGGCGCGGGTGGTGCCGGGCTGGCTCTGGCCGCGGCAGTCCTGGACGGCGGGCACCAGCCGCGCCGGGTGGTGCTCGCCGACCGGGACCCCGGGCGACTGACGGTCTCCCGGGAGGTGCTCGACCAGCTCGACGTTCGGGCAGAGCTCGAGCTCGTCGTCACGAGCAGCCCGGAGCAGGCCGGGGACCTGGTGTCGGCGTCCGCCGAGGGCTCCCTGGTCGTGAACGCCACGGGCATGGGCAAGGACCTGCCCGGCTCGCCGGTCGGGCCGGACGCGGTCTTCCCCCGGGGCGCGGTGGCGTGGGACATGAACTACCGAGGCGACCTGGCGTTCCTGGACATCGCGAGGGCGCAGCAGCTCGAGCGGGGTCTCGTAGTCGCCGACGGGTGGCGCTACTTCCTCCACGGCTGGACCGAGGTCATCGCCGAGCTGTTCGGCGTCGCGATGTCCCCCGACGTGTTCGCCGAGCTCGCCTCAATCGCCGGTCAGGTGTCGGGTCGGGAGGTGGGCAGTGCCGGCGTCAGCCGTGGCTGAGGGAGTCGACCCCCGCGGAGCTGCGGCTGTCGCGGACGACGTCCATCTCGATGCGCATGCGGTCGGCCCGGTGCCAGGCCAGGAAGCACTCGATGACATCGCCCGCAGCGTTGCGGGCCACCGACTCGATGTAGAGCAGCGGGTCGCCGGGGCCGACCTCCAGAAGCTTGGTCAGCATGCCCGAGGCGGCGACCGCCTCGATGGACCGATGGCCGGTGTCGATGCGCAGGCCGAACTGGTCGGACAGGATGCGGTACAGCGACACCGTGGCGAGGTCGGCCGCGCGCAGCTGCGTCAGGATGGCCTCGTCGTCGCGGGCGATGTAGGACTTGGTGAAGGCGACGACCTCGTCATTGACAGCCCGGAGCCGGACGATCTCGATGCAGTGCGTACCGGGAGCGGCGCCGATCAGCTCACGAGCCCGCCCCACGACCTCGACACGGTCGATCGACAGGACGCTGCTCGAGACCGAGTGCCCATGGCTGGTCATGTCCTCGAAGAAGCCGACGGTGCTCTCCATGAACTGCTCGGAGAGCTTCGGCTTCGCCACGAAGGTGCCCTTGCCGCGCATCCGCTGCAGGACTCGCTCGTTGACCAGCTCGCCGACGGCCTGCCGCACCACGGTCCGCGAGACGCCGTAGCGCGCGCACATCTCGGCCTCGGACGGCATCAGGTGGCCGGGCTCGAGGTTGTCGCGCGCGATCTCGCGCACGATCAACTGCTTGAGCTGCTCGTAGTAGGGCAGCCGGGCGTCGTGGTCGATCCCCAGGTCCGTCACGGGGTAGAACGTAACATCCGGTCATGACGTCCTGTCGTCTCCCCGGTGGCACTCGCCGACCTGATCCCACCACCGCACGTACACGAGGAAAGAAGGCCTGATGGTCAAGGAACGGCTCGTTCGCGTCGTCGTCGCTGGTGTCGATGCCCCCTCCATGGCGCAGCTCGCCACGAACGCGGGCGGAGGCCGGGTGGAGGCGGCCGCGCTCGGCGACATGCAGGGCGCTCGGCTGGTCAAGAAGGGTCAGGCCGACTACTACCTCGGCACCTGCTGGTCCGGCGGCGGCGGAGCGCTGGCTGCGGCCACCGCCATCCTGGGCGCCAACCTCGTGGGGATCGTCGGAACACCCGGCATGATCGTCACGGAGGAGCGGGTGCGGACCGCGGTAGGCGAGGGCCGCATCGCCTTCGGGTTCGCCTACGAGCAGTCGACGGCCGCGATCCCCATGATCATCAGCGAGATCCTCGCCCACCGCGATGCGCTTGGCGGAGGCACGGATGACTGAGTCGGCCCCCACCTCGGCCGCAGCACTCGCGGCGGTGGCCGCCGAGTTCGCCGAGAGGCTCGATCTGCTCGAGGAGAGCGGGCAGGTGACCAACCTCGCCCGCCGTCTCACCGAGCTGTGCCTCGCAGAGCTGGCGACCGACCTCGGTCTCACGCTGACCGAGGACAACGCCGCCCAGTTCGTCACCCATCTCGCCATCGCCCTCACCCGCATCAACCGGGGCGACCCCGAGATCGCGTCGTCGGTCGTGGCGGCGGAGGAGATCGCGGACCGAACGCGCGAGCACGATGCGGTGATGCGCGTCATGCACGACGCCTCGCGCCTGCTCCAGCGCGAGGTCCCCGAGTCGGAGATCACCTTCATGACGGTCCACCTCTGCGGCTTGGTCGACGAGAAGGCAGCGTCCGGAGCGTGATGAGGCGCGCGGTCATCGTGGTCATCGACGGCTTCGGCATCGGGGCGACGCCGGACGCCGGCCCAGCCGACCTCGGGATGAACACGCTGGCGCACGTCGCTGACGCCGTCGACCTCCGGCTGCCGGTGCTCGCGTCGCTGGGCCTCGGACGTCTCGTGCCCGACGCGGTCGAGCCGGTGCAGGAACCGCGTGCGGCATACGGCCGGCTCACGCCTGTGCACATCGGCGCGGACACGTACATGGGCCATCAGGAGCTCATGGGCGGTGGCCTCTCACGGGTCGAGTTCCGGCTCATGGAGGAGCTCGGCGACGACGTCGCCGCGGCCCTCCGGTCCGCAGGGCACACGGTGGAACCCCTCGTCGTCGGGCAGTCGATGCTGCTGGTGGACGGTGCCGTGGTGGTGCACGACAACATCGAGGCACGTGCGCGGCTCAACGTGAACGTGACCGCGTCACTCGACGACATCGACTTCGACGCCCTTACCGAGATCGGGTTGATCGTGCGGCGCGCGATCAACGTCTCGCGGGTGATCGTCGTCGGGAGCCGCGGATACGACGTCGACAGCATCCGCTCCCACATCGTCCATCGCGGCGACGGGCACATCGGCGTCGACACCCCGAGCCTCGGCGTCTACAACGAGCACTACCAGGTGCGGCACCTCGGACTCGACCTGCCGATCGAGCGTCAGCTCCCGATGCGGGTCAAGGACCAGGGCGGCGATGTCGTCCTGCTCGGCAAGGCCGCCGATGTGGTGAGGTGCGAGGGGGCGACCCTGGAGAACATCGTGCCGACGGACGGGGTGTTCGATGCCGCTGTGCGGCATCTCGACGGGTTGAGCCGCGGCCTGATCGTCGCGAACGTGCAGGAGTCCGACTTGGCGGGGCACGAGCAGGATGCCGCGCGCTACGCCCGCGTCCTGGCAACCGTCGACGCCAGGCTGCAGGAGCTGCTCGACCGTCTCGGACCCGACGACCTTCTCGTGATCACCGCCGATCACGGCAACGACCCGACCTCGGGCAGCAGCAGGCACACCCGCGAGTACGTACCGGTCCTCGTCCTCGGCCAGCAGCTACGCCCGGTCGATCTCGGGATCCGGTCGTCCCTGGCTGACGTGGGGGCCACCGTCGCGGAGCTCCTCGGCACCGAGCCACTCGATTCAGGCACGTCCTTCGCCCGGGAGATCCTGTGTTCATCGATGTGACCCTGCGCCGCAATCCCGAGCTCGTGGGCGCCGCCGTCGACCTCCATCAGGCGGGGCGGATCCCGTCGAACTGCTACGTGGTGGATCTGGACGCCGTGTCGAGGAATGCGGCGCTGGTCGCGCGATCAGCGGCGTCGCACGGACTCACGCCGTACCAGATGACCAAGCAGTTCGGTCGCAACCCGATCGTGGCCCGGGCCGTGGCAGCGGCGGGTATCGAGAAGGTGGTGGCGGTGGACTTCGAGGAAGCGCGGCTGCTCCACAGCCACGGGCTGCGCATCGGGCATCTGGGGCACCTCGTGCAGGTCCCGCGAGACGAGGTCGGCCTGGCCCTCGACATGGAGCCGGACTTCATCACGGTCTTCGGCCTGGCCCAGGCTGCCCGGCTGAGCGCGGCGGCAGTGGAGCGGGGGCTCGTGCAGGACGTCACCCTTCGCGTGGTCGGCCCGGACGACACGTTCTACGCCGCGCAGCGCGGCGGCGTGCCGGTGCACGAGGCGGTCGAGGTGGCGACCCGGATCCGGGACCTACCCGGCGTCCGTCTGCGCGGAGTCACGAGCTTCCCCGTGGTCCTGTGGGACGAGTCCGTCGGCGCGTTCGCGCCGACAGCCAACCTCTCCACGCTGGGTGCGGTCTCGCAGGCTCTGCGGGCCGCCGGGATCGACGTGGACGTCCTCAACGCCCCGAGTGCGTGCTGCACCGCGACGTTCGGGATGAAGGCCGCAGCCGGTGCGACCCATGTGGAGCCAGGGAGCTGCCTCACCGGCCAGACACCGCTGCACGCGGTGAGCGACGAGCCCGAGCTCCCGGCCATGATCTACGTCTCGGAGGTGTCGCACACGACTGCCGACGCCGCCTACGCGATCGCCGGCGGCCTCTACCCACGGTGCAAGTCGCGCACCGCGCTGGTGTACGACGAGGCCGGTGCCACCCCCCTCGTCGCCCAGGTCGAGCTCGACCCGGCCGAGGCGATCGACTACTACGGCACACTGCGTACGGACGATCCGCCATCGGTGCGGGTCGGCAGCACCGTCGTCTACGCCTTCCGGGCGCAGGTCTTCGTGAGCAGGTGCTTCGTCGCGGTGGTGAGCGGCGTACAGGGGACCCCCACCGTGGAGGGCATCTTCACCAGCACGGGATTCCGGCTCGGCCCTGACCTGCTGCCGCTGTCGAACGGGAGAACCCACCCATGACCGCCATCCGTACCGCCGTCGTCGCCGATCCCCTGGGGCTCCACGCTCGTCCCGCAGCGGAGCTCGTGGCACAGGCCCGGGCCTACGAGTCCGACCTCGTCCTCGCGTCCGGCGAGAAGACGGGGAACTGCAAGAGCCTGCTGGCGGTGCTGAAACTGGGCATCGTGGGCGGCACCGAGGTGACGGTGACGGCAACGGGTCCCGACGAAGCCGTCGCGGTCGAGGTGCTCGCCTCGTTCCTCGAGCTGGTCCACGGAGAAGGCACATCGTGATCGTCACCGGCATCCCCGTCTCGGGAGGGATCGCTGTCGGCCGTCTCGTGGTGGTGGGCGCGCTGATGCCGACCGACGTCGACTCCGTCTCGGTCTCAGAGTCCGGAGGAAGTGCCGAAGAGCGGATGACCCGGCTCGTTGCCGCCGTCGCCGCCAGCCGCCAGGAGATCTCGTCGATCGCGGCCCAGACGCGGCAGCGCATCGGGAGCGACCCGGCTGCGATCATCGAGGCCCAGCTGCTCGTGCTCGACGACCCCGAGTGGTGGGAGCCGATTCGTGACGAGGTGCTCGGCGGGGCGGAGCCGACGACCGCGGTGCGGTCGGTGACCGAGGCCGTGGCCGAGGCCCTCGCCTCGCTCGACGATCCCTACCTTCGCGAGCGGTCGGCCGACGTGCTCGACGTCGGCCAGCGCGTTGCGGGCCATCTCGTAGGCAGGTCCCGCACCCACGCGCTGCACGGTCAGACCGGCGATGTCGTGGTCGCAGCCCACGAGCTCACTCCGACCGACACCCTCGACCTCGACCTCGACGTCGTCCGCGGCATCGTGACCGAGGCCGGGGCCCGCACCTCGCACGCCGCCATCCTGGCGCGCCAGCTGGGGATCCCCGCTGTGGTCGGAGCCGTCGGGGTGCTGGAGGCCGCTGCTCCCGGTGTGGTCGTGGTGCTCGACGGCGATGCAGGCACGTGCGAGATCGATCCGGAGCCGCACGCCCTCGACCTGGCACGGGCCAGGTCCCTGGGGCGTGCGACGCCGTCCGTCATCACCCAGTCGGTGACGACCCGGGACGGCGTGCAGGTGCACGTGCTCGCGAACGCCTCCAGCGTCTCCGACGTCGAGCGGGCCGTGGCCGAGGGTGCGGACGGGATCGGGCTGTACCGGACCGAGTTCCTGTTCATGCGGTCGGACGGGCTGCCGGACGAGGCGACCCAGGCTGAGCACTACGCGGCGGTGGCCGAGGCTGCCGGTGGGCGTCCGGTGACCTTCCGGACCCTCGACGTCGGCGGCGACAAGCCGGTTCCCGGGCTCAAGATGGACCCCGAGGAGAACCCGTTCCTCGGAGTTCGCGGCATTCGCCTGACCCTGGCGAACCGTCCGGTGTTCGACGCGCAGCTGCGCGCGCTCGCGCGGACCTCCGATGCTTTCCCGGGCGTGTCGGTGATGGTTCCGATGGTCTCGGGGCTCGAGGAGCTCGACGACGTGCGCCGCGTCCTGCAGGACGTGGCGCCTCGGGTCGCGTTCCGCCTCGGCGCCATGGTCGAGGTGCCGAGTGCCGCGCTGCTGGTCGATGCCCTGGCGCGGGAGGTCGACTTCCTCTCGGTCGGTACCAACGACCTCACCGCCTACCTGCTGGCGGCGGACCGCGGCAATCGCCACCTGCACGGGCTGTACTCGGAGTTCCATCCGGCCGTCCTTCGCGCGCTGCATCTCATCCGCGACGGCGCGAAGGAGACTCCCGTCAGCGTCTGCGGCGAGCTCGCAGGTGACCCGCGGGCTACGGGCCTGCTCATCGGCCTGGGGTATCGGCAGCTGTCCGTGTCAGGGCCGCTCGTGCCGGCTGTGAAGGAGCGGATCCGCACGATCGACACGGCGGCCGCCGAACGGGCGGCCGAGGAGCTGCTGAGAGCGCGCCGCCATCGCGATGTCGACGCGATCCTGGAGTCGCGCCCGTTCGAGGCTTGAGCGCGCCGAGGACGGCGGCGCCGCCCTCAGCCTGGCGGCCGAGGGCGGACGTCCAGGTTGGCCAGCGAGCCCGTCCGAAGGACGCCCGAGGGGAACGTCTGGCTCAGCGTCCACTCGCTGGGTATCACCACGGTTGTCAGGCCCGCCGCGACCGAGGCCTGCGCACCGGTGGCGGAGTCCTCCACCCCGACGGCGGCGCTCGGGCTCACGCCCAGACGGCGAAGTGCGGTGAGGTAGACGTCCGGCGCGGGCTTGGGGGCCGGACCGGCCGGACCTCCCCGCCCGACGACAGCACCGACGGCTGGCAGCAGGCCGAGCGCCTCGACGGCACGGGTGACCACCGAGAGATGACTGGACGACGCGACCCCGACGGCGATGCCCCGGGCGGCCGCCCGGCGCACGAAGTCGACGGCGCCAGGCATGGGCGTGGGATCCGCGTAGAACCGAGCCAGCCCGTCCTCGCGGCGGCGCAGTAGGTCTGTGACGGCCACGGCCATGCCGTAGTGGGCGACGAGTGCAGCGTAGAGACGGCTCGCGGGGCGGCCGACGTGCAGGGCGAACAGCTCACGGTCGAGGTGCGCCCCCTCGTCGGCAAGAATCCCTCGGGCGACGTCGAACGCAGCAGTCTCGCTGTCGACGAGGAGGCCGTCGAGGTCGAGCACGACTGCGTCCGCCTCCAGCCCGAGCGTCGTCATCAGCCAGCGACGTCGTAGAGCATCGGCTGCTTCGCCAGGCCGCGCATCAGCTCCTCGACCGCCAGGACCCCGGCGCGCACGATGGCATCGACCGTTGCTGCCCCGCAGTGCGGGGTGAGGACCACGTTGGGCACGCCGCGCAGCAGGCTGTCATCGGGCAGTGGCTCCTGCTCGAAGCTGTCCAGGGCCGCCGCGGCCAGCGGCCCCTGCACGAGTGCCTGCGCGAGGGCGGCCTCGTCCACGATGCCGCCGCGGGCCGAGTTGACGAGCAGGCTGCCAGGTCGCATGGCGGCCAGGAAGGCCGCATCCACGAGGTGGTGGGTCTCGGGGGTGTACGGCGCGTGGATGGAGATGACATCCGATCGTGCGAGCAGCTCGTCCAGACCGACCAGCGGGATGTCGCCGGCATCGGCCAGCGGGTCATGGCCGATCACCGTCATGCCGAAGGCGCGAGCGCGAACAGCCACGTCGCGTCCGATGCGTCCGGTGCCGACGAGCCCGAGGGTGCGCCCGGCGAGCTCGATGCCGCTCGGCCGGGACCAGGAGCCCGCGCGGATCGCGCGGTCCATCGTCGTGATCGACCGCGCAGCCGTGAGCATCAGCCCCAGGGTGAGTTCGGCGACGGACGTGGTGGTGGCACCCACGGTGCGCGACACGCGGATCCCCAGCTCGTCGGCGACCGCGAGATCGACGTTGTCCGTCCCGATGCCGAACCGCACGATCGTCGTGAGGTGCGTCGCCTGCCGGAGCACGGGCTCGGACGCGTCGTCCACTCCGAGGATCACCCCCGTGCAGCCCACGAGGAGCTCGGACAGCTCGTCCGCGGTAAGGGGGCGCTGCTGGGTGGCGTAGCGGACTTCCATGCCGCTCGACGCGAGCAGGTCCCGGTGCGGACCCGGCGTCTCGCGGAAGCCGCGAGGGGTGACGGCGACCGTGGTCACGAGGCCACGTATCGCGGATTGGGCCGGACCTCGGGGCCCTCCTCCCCTTCGACGACGATCACCGGGAACCCGCGCTCGGCGATCGTCGCGTAGTCGTACCCGGCATCGCCGATGTAGACGGCGTAGAAGACAAGGGGCGTGGTCCCGGTGTTCACCGAGCGATGCGCCCAGTGGCCGGGCACGTAGTTGGCGATGCCTGGGCGCATCTCCTTCGTGACGGTCCTGCCGTCCTCGAGGGCCATGACGAGCAGCCCCTCTCCCGACAACGTCAGGTAGATCTCGGCGCGATCCCGGATGGCGTGGAAGTGCCCCTTCGTGAAGAAGTACTCGTCGCCGACCTTGCCCGGCGCCAGGACCGTGGTCGACGAGAGCAGGTTGTTCCCCGTCGGGGGCACGCGGACCTCGTGCACGGTATAGGCACCGACGCCCGGGTCGTCGATGTCGGCGACGAAGTAGCCGTCCAGGTCGGCGAGCCGGCGGTCCAGCACGTCAGGGTCAGGGACGAGCGCTCCGGTGGCGAAGTCGATCGTCACTGCGAAGGGTTCGAGGGGGGCAGATGTCACGGCGGTTCTCCGGTCTCGATGGTTGCTCAGGCGCGCAGGGCTGTCTGGAACTCCGTGTCCGCGAGGGCATCGCGCAGCACGCGCATCACGGTCTGGGTCCCGCCTCGCATCGGGTTGATGCGTACGGCGTACTTCTCGAGACCGGGAGTGGCCTTGAGGAAGGTGCTCGTGAGATAGGTGAAGAGCGGCAGGAACTCGAACTGCGCCTCCTCGCCGACGGACTGGCTCGGGGAGCCGTGGCGCCAGGCGGAGCGCAGGAAGTGCTCGGCTGCGGGGCGATCGAACAGCAGGACGATGCAGCGGATCCCCGGCTGTGCCGAGTAGGCACCGGCCAGGAACGGCAGGTCACCGGCCGCGATCCCGGCGTTGATCTCGTCGACTGCCCGCAGGATGGTCTGGTTCTGGATCGCCAGCGCGACCGGCGCGTAGATCAGGGAGCGCAATGCGGCCATGGCATAGGGCCCTTGGACCTGAGCACCGGCCGAGGCGTTGTCCCGCCGGATCCGGCCGGCGGAGTCAGCGTCCGCGAGCACGGCTCCGATCGCCTGCGGCGCCAGCAGCTTGAACAGCGACAGCGCGGAGGCGTCCGCGCCCATCTCGACCCCGATGCGGTGCGAGCGCATGACGGCGTAGTTGTCGTCGACGAGGACGCGCAGGTCATCCCCTCCGACGGAGCGGGCGAGCTCGATCGTCTCCTCGATCCCGTAGGAGTCGCCCAGCTGCTGGGGAACATGCTGGAGGTAGAAGGTGGAGGGGGAGTGGGCGCGCAACGAACGCTCGAGCTCGGAGGCGTCGTTGAAGTCGACGTACTGCACGTCCAAGCCCATGTGCTGCATCGCGGGCAAGGTGGTCTTGTAGGGATGCGCCTTGTGCAGCAGTATCCGTGAGCCCGGTTCGACGATCCCGTTGAGCATGGCGCGGATCGACCCCGTCCCCGCCCCGTGCACGAGGACCGCCTCATCGGTCCCGAAGAAGCGGGCGAGCACCTCTTCGACGCGCGCGGTCGCCCTCGGTCGACCGCCTCCGCCGAAGCCGACGGTGGCGAGCTCACGGACCTGGCCGTAGTCCTCGACGAAGACCTCGTCGGATCCCATGACCTGCGCGGCTGTCTCCACCAGCCGGAACTGGTGCTCGGTGGCGTCCTCGACCGACATGTGGTCGCGGACGGCCGTCCGCTCGAACTGGTGAGAGATGTTCTCGACGAAGTCGCGGTCAGAGCTCACTGAGCACCTCGTCGATCGCGCGGCAGGTCGCCGACACCATTGCTCGTGCGTCAGGCATCGTGGTGACGAGCGCCGGGAACAGGGTGATGACGTCGCCGGTGGCGCGGAGCATGAAGAGGTTCTCCATCGCTCGGTCCATGACCCGGCGGCCGACGCCGGACTCCCGGGGGAAGGGAGTCCGTGTCGCGGCGTCCTGCACCAGCTCGATGCCGATGAGCAGCCCCTTCCCACGCACATCGCCCACCCTCGGGTGATCGGCGTAGATGCGCGCGAACTCCGCGATCATCCACTCGCCGACCCGCTCTGCGTTGCCGACCAGATCCTCCTTCTCGATGGCATCGAGCACGGCGATGCCCGCTGCACAGGCTGTGGGGTGCGCCGCGTAGGTGTGGCCCGAGACCTTCGCCTGGCCGCTCGCCTGGTCGCCGTAGATCGTCTCCATGACGCGCGAGGTGGCGAGTGCCGCGCCCAGCGGCACGTAGCCGCCGGTGATGCCCTTGGAGGAGGTGACGATGTCCGGTGTGACCCCGAAGTGCTCGAAGCCGAACCATCGACCCGTGCGACCGATCCCGATGAACACCTCGTCGTCGATCCACAGGATGTCGTGGCGGTCGCAGATCTCGCGCAGCCGACGGAGGTAGTTCGCCGGCGGGACCAGGACGAGCGCAGCCGGGATCGCCTCGGCCAGGATCCCGGCGATCCGCTCGGGGCCGATGTCGAGGATGGTGGCCTCGAGGGCGTCGGCGCAGGCGTCGCCGTACTCCTCCTCGGTCATGTGGTCCGGACGTCGGTAGGGGTAGCAGGCGTCGACCTCGGCGAACCCCGGCGCGAGGGGCGCGAACCACGTGCGGAACTCGGCGTTGTCGCTCGCGCTGGCTCCGACCAGCGTCGTGCCGTGGTAGCCCGTCTTCCGGTAGAGGAACATGTTCTTCCCGGGATTACCGCGAGCGCGGTGGAAGCTCTTCGCCAGCTGCGTCGCGCTCTCGACGGCCTCCGAGCCGGACGAGACGAAGAAGCTCGTCTGTAGATCCGCGTCGGTCAGACCGGCCAGTCGCCTTCCGAGCTCGATCGAGGGCTCGTTGATGAACGTCCGCAGCGAGACCCAGTGCAGTGTCGTCATCTGCGCGTGGACCGCGTCCGCGACGTCCACACGGCCGTGACCGAGGGTCGCGGCAGCCGATCCGCCCGACAGGCCGTCGAGGTACTCGTTCCCGTCCATGTCGGTGACGTATACGCCGCTCGCGGACACAGCCAGCGGGCCGCGACCCGTGCGCGTCGCGGCGGCTGAGACTCCATGACGCCAGACGTAGCGGATCGAATCCTCGACGAGGGCTTCTATTTGCTCGTCCGATGCCCTATTTTTGTCGACCACGGACACTTGCCCTCCTGAAGACGTCGTAACATCATTATCACTCTAGCCCCGCTCGCGACCGCTGACAACGCTCTGCCTCACACTCTGGAGCCCGCCGCATGACCGTCATCGCATCCACGCCGGGAGGCTGGATGGCTGCCGAGATGGCCGAGCAGCCGGAGCGCGTGCGCGCCGCCCTCGCGGGTGTGCGCGAGCAGGGCGGTGTTCTGGCACCCCTGGTGGCGTCTGCGCGTGAGGTGCTCGTGCTGGGCCGGGGGTCCAGCCGCTCCGCCGGCACCTACGCGGCCGAGGCGCTGCGGACGTTCGCGGGGGTCCCGGCATCGACGACGTCGCCGGCGCACCTCGCATGGTCGCAGCAGCGGCGCCTCGACGGAACGCTCGTCGTCGCGATCTCGCAGTCGGGCGAGAGCACGGAGATCATCGCTGCCGCACGCCGGGCCCTCGAGCTCGGCGCGAACCTCGTCGCCGTCACCAACTCGCCGGCATCGGAGCTGGCGGGGCTGGCTGGCCCGCGGCAGACCATCCACTTCCGAGCCGGGAACGAGATCGCGGTCCCGGCGACCAAGAGCTTCACGTCGTCGCTGGCGTGCCTTCTGGGCCTCGCGATGGCCCATACCCCGACGGGTCTCGTGGACGCGGAGGCGGAGCTGCCGCAGCTCATGGCCGAGCTGCTGGCCGATCCCGACGCCACGTTCACCCTCGACGGCACGACCGACATCGCTTGCGCGGGTGAAGGATTCGCCGAGGCGGTAGGGGAGGAAGGTGCGATCAAGCTGCGTGAGACCCTTCGGATTCCCGTCGCCTCGTTCGAGACCAGCGAGTTCCTCCACGGCAGCATCAACTCTGTCCGGCCCCGCTCGACCCTGGTGACGGTCGACGCCGACCCCTCTGGCCGGAGCCTCGCGGAGCAGGCGGCCGTAGGAGCGGCGAGCAGAGGCGCCGCGACCGTGAGCATCGGAGCGTCGGCCACGAGCTCCGCCGGGCGCCACATCCGCATCCCGCAGGTCCCGTCCCACTGGGTTCCCTTCCTGGCGGTCCTGCCGATTCAGCGTGCCGCGCGCGAGGCCGCGATCGCTCGCGGCGAGGACCCCGACCGGCCGCCGGGTCTCTCCAAGATCACGAGGATCGCCACGGGTCCGGCGTGAATCCCGTCCACGCCGTCTCGAGCGAACTCGTGATGCAGAGGGTGCCGAGCGCCAGGCGCGCCACAACTGGAAGGAAGCGCTGATGACCGAAGCGACACCACTCATCGACATGCGTGACATCGCCCTGAGCTTCGGCGTGGTCAAGGCGCTCCGAGGGGTCGACTTCGAGCTGCGGCCCGGCGAGGTGCACGCGCTGCTGGGCCAGAACGGCGCCGGCAAGTCGACCTTGATCAAGGTTCTGTCCGGCGTCTACCAGCGCGACAGCGGTGATGTCCGGATCCACGGCGAGCCGACCCAGTTCAAGTCGGCCCAGGAATCACGTGAGAGCGGCATCGCCATGGTCTACCAGGACCTCTCGCTGGTCCCGACCATGACGGTCGCTGCCAACCTGTTCCTCGGACGCGAACCGCATGGTCCGCTGAAGCTGGTGCGCAACGGCGACCTCGTGGCGAAGGCGCAGAAGTACCTCGACGAGCAGGGCTTCCCGGTGAAGGCGAACGCGACCGTCGACAGCCTGCCCTTCGCCTACCGGCAGCTCACGGAGATCGCCAAAGCGCTCATGGGCGACATCAGGATCCTGGTCCTGGACGAGCCCACCTCGGCCCTGTCCGCTGGCGAGGAGGAGATCCTCTTCGACGCGGTCAAGGAGGTCACCAAGCGGGGGGTCGGCGTCGTGTACGTCACGCACCGCCTCCACGAGGTCTTCCGCATCAGCGACCGCGTCACCGTTCTGCGTGACGGACTCAACGCAGGGACCTTCCAGACCGCAGACATCACCATGGAGGCGCTCGTCCAGTCGATCGTGGGGCCGGGCCACGAGAAGCTGACGCAGTCGACCCTGAGCCTCGAGGAGGGCGAGCGACGCGCGTCCCACGCAGCCGGGTCCAGCAAGAGCGCCACGCCGGTCATCGAGCTGCGGGATGTTCACAACGAACGGCTCCATGGTGTGAGCCTCGCCGTTCGTCCGGGGGAGATCCTCGGGCTCGCCGGCATGGTCGGCTCCGGACGGACCGAGATCCTCGAGACCATGTTCGGGCTGCGCCGGGCGGCCGAGGGCGAGGTGCGCTACCAGGGCGAACCGGTGGCGTGGCGAAGCCCCGCGCGCGCCATCGCCGCCGGCGTCGCGCTCATCCCCGAGGACCGCCATCTGCAGGGGCTCGTCCTCGGCGACACCATCGCCGCCAACGTGGCCCTGCCCCAGCTCCCCGGGCTCACGAGGTCCGGCATGTTCGCCAGGCGCGAGGCGGCCCGACGTGCCAGAGCAGCGGTGTCCGACCTCAATGTGAGGACACCGGGCATCTCCACCAAGCTGCAGAACCTCTCCGGCGGCAACCAGCAGAAGGTCGTGTTCGGCAAGTGGCTCACTCCCGAGCCGAAGCTCCTGCTGCTCGACGAACCGACCGTCGGGGTCGACGTCGGCGCGCGCGACGAGATCTACGGCATCATCCGCCGCTTCGCGCGGGCGGGCTGCGCCGTGGTGGTGATCTCCTCCGACCTGGTCGAGCTCGAGATGCTCTGCGACAACCTGGCTGTCGTCCACGACGGCCGCATCGTCACCACGGTCCATACGTCCGACATCGAAGGTGAAGAAGGCCTCCACCAACTCGTTCAGGAGTCAGCGCGATGAGCACATCCACTACCCCGGCGCCCGAGAGCCTGCGCGAGCCCAGGACCAACCCGTTCAAGGCCATGCTCAACAGCGACCGCCCCTACCCGCAGGCGCTGGCTCTGGTCGTACTGATCATCTTCTTCTCGGTGATGTCACCGGTGTTCTTCTCGGCCGCCAACTTCGCCAACATCGGCCGGCAGACGACGCTTGTCACGGTCATGGCGGTCGGCATGACCTTCGTGATCATCTCCGCGGAGATCGACCTGTCCGTCGCGTCGATCCTGAAGCTGTCGGGTGTCTCTGCGGCCCTGTTCATGCAGGAGTTCGGCGAGAACTGGATTGCAGGCGCCCTCGTGGGCATTGGGGTGGGCGCGCTGATCGGCTTCACCAACGGGCTGCTGACGACGAAGCTGCGCATCCCGAGCTTCCTCGTGACACTGGGAATGTTGGGCGTGGCAAAGGGTCTCGCGTTCGTCATGACCGACACGGCTCCGGTCCTGGTCGACAACACCACGTTCTGGAACGTCTTCTGGGAGGGCAGCGTCCTCGGCCTTCCGGTCCCGATCATCTGGACGGTGGTGATCCTGGTCATCGGCGGGGTCCTGCTGCACCTCACCACGTTCGGCCGGAAGGTGTACGCGACAGGTGGCAACGCGGTTGCCGCGCGCTACTCGGGCATCAGCACCGATCGCGTCAAGATCTACTGCTTCATGCTGTCCGGCGTCCTCGCCGGCCTCGCCTCCCTCCTCTTCGCAGCACAGGCGCATGCCGCGCGCCCCGACTTCGCGGACGGACTCGAGCTCGATGTGATCGCCGCCGTGATCCTGGGCGGCACCAGCCTCTTCGGCGGTCGCGGCACCATCATCGGAACCTTCATCGGCTCGCTGATCATCGGTGTGCTCAACAACGGCCTCGTGATCATCGGCGTCAGCTCGTCGTGGCAGATCGCCGTCAAGGGACTGATCATCATCCTGGCGGTCGCTTTCGCGGCGCGTAAGAAGTGAGCACCGCCACGGCGCCGCTCGCACACGGCCGTCTCCAGGGCAAGGTGGCGATCGTCACCGGTGGGTCGCGGCAGATCGGTCTCGCCATCGCGAGACGGTTCGCCGCCGAGGGGGCCAAGGTCGTGATCGCGGCGCGCGGCGAGGATGACGGACGCGAGGCCGAACTGTCCATCCGCGGTGCGGGAGGCGAGGCGACGGCGCTGGTCTGCGACGTCGCCGACGAGTCGAGCGTCGCTGCCACTGTCGACAGGGTGCTCGAGCTGTACGGGCACGTGGACATCATGGTGAACAACGCCGGAACCGGTGTCGCCGAGGCGATCACGGACCTCTCGTGGGACGACTACCGGCGGGTGATCGACATCAACGTGGGTGGCGTCCTCCTCGGCACGAAGTACGCCGCGCGCGCTATGCAGCGCGGCGGTCGCGGGGGAAGCATCATCAACATCTCGTCGATCCAGGGGGTCTTGCCGTTGAGGCAGTCGGCGGTGTACGCCGGCAGCAAGGGTGCGGTGAACCTGATCACCCAGCAGACCGCAGCGGACCTCGGCGCGTTCGGCATCCGCGTGAACGCCATCGCGCCCGGCTACATCGACAGCCCGATGATGCACGGCTACCACGACCTCGTCAGCGAGTCTCCCGGCGAGGCCATCGGCGCGGCGCGGCGCTCCATCGTCCTGGGGCGTCTGGCGACGACCGATGACGTCGCCGGTCCGGCACTCTTCTTCGCCTCCGACGACTCCGTGTACGTCACGGGGACGCTCCTGCTCGTCGACGGAGGCTCGCAGTGCCACGGGGCGATTGCGTGAGCGTGACCCAGTCCTCCCTGAACTCCGGTACGAGCGAGTTTCCACACCTGTTCACCCCGCTGCGCATTCGCGGACACGAGCTGCGCAACCGGATCGTCTTCCAGCCGCACTTCAACTGCCTGGCGGATGTCCACGGGATGCCGACTCCAGACCTCACCGCCTATCTCGAAGAGCGAGCATGGGGCGGCTCGGGTCTCATCGTGGACGGCTCGATGGCGACGATGTACGAGGGCCAGATGTCCCGGAAGTACCTCGCGGCCTGGGA
Source organism: Longivirga aurantiaca (assembly GCF_042660085.1). Taxonomy (NCBI): domain Bacteria; kingdom Bacillati; phylum Actinomycetota; class Actinomycetes; order Sporichthyales; family Sporichthyaceae; genus Longivirga; species Longivirga aurantiaca. Next base: position 309,572 of record NZ_JBHSTI010000008.1, read on the forward strand.
CGAGCGGTCGGTGGAGGGGAACCGGCGCACCACCGACGCGGTGCACGCGCACGGAGCCACGATCTTCGCCCAGCTCAATCATGGCGGCCACACGTCGCTGGAGCACCCCCCGCCGGTGCTGTGGGCGCCGACGCAGATGCCTGAGCCGTCCAGCGTGCACACGACGAAGGCCATGGATGCGACCGACATGCGCAGGGCGGTCGAAGGGTTCGCCACGTCCGCACGCAATCTCGCGGCTGCCGGCTACGACGGTGTCGAGCTGAAGATCGCCCATGACGGGCTGCTCCGCAGCTTCGCCTCCCCGTTCTTCAACCGTCGCACGGACGCATACGGAGGTTCGTTCGAGAACCGGATGCGCTTCCCCCTCGAGTGCGTGGCCGCCGTTCGCGAGAACATGCCCGACGACATGGCGCTGGGCATCCGGATCTGTCTGCACGAGTACACGCCCTTCGGATACGAGCTCGACTACGGCCTCCGGATGGCCGAGCACCTCGAGGCGAGCGGACTGGTCGACTACTTCAACTGCGACGCAGGGTCCTTCTCGAGCTTCTGGATGGAGATCCCGCCGGCCGCCGTGGCGCAGGGGTTCTTCCGGCCGCTGAACCAGGCCCTCAAGGCCCAGTCGGATCTTCCAGTCGTCGCCTTCGGGAGGATCAAGGACGCCGACCTCGCCGAGCACATGCTGGCTTCCGGCGAAGCGGACATGATCGGCATGGCGCGGCAGCTCATCGCCGATCCGGAGACGCCGCGCAAGCTGCTGGAGGGCCGGGCAGGCGAGGTGCGGGCGTGCATCGGCTGCAACGACGGCTGCCTGCACGCGGTGGCGCAGGAGAAGCCGATCCGCTGCGTGCAGAACCCTGCTGCCGGCCAGGAGCTCCTCTACAGCGAGCGGTTGCTGGTGCACGCATCCCAGCCGCGTACCGTCGTCGTCGTCGGCGGCGGCCCCGCGGGGCTGAAGGTAGCCGAGATCGCAGCCCGGCGCGGGCACCGTGTGTCGCTGTTCGAGCGCGACACTCAGCTGGGCGGCCAGGTCCGCCTGGGCTCGCGCCAACCGCACCATCAGGAGTTCGCCGAGGTCGTGCACTACCTCGAAGCAGCCGTCCGGAGGCTCGGCGTCGAGGTGTGGACCGGCGTCGACGTCGACGCCCAGGGCGTCCTGGACCTCGGGCCGGACGTCGTCGTCGTCGCAACGGGCTCTCAGCCCAACCTGCCCGACTCCGACCGTCGGTCGCACGCCGACCCGGACGCAGGGGTGGTCGCGCGCGAGCGCGGTCTCACCGTCGGCCCCGAGATTCGAGGTCTCGAGCTGTCGTGCGTCTACTCGGCGGATGAGGTCCTTGCCGGCGAGGCCCTTCCCGGGACGCACGTGCTCGTCGTGGACGGCCAGGGGCACTGGGAGGCTGCCGGCACCGTCGAGTTCCTGGCAGCGGCCGGGCACCAGGTCACCGTCATCACCACGCGGGCGTCGGTCGGCAGCGAGCTCGAGGGGACGAACCACGCGATGTTCATGCAGCGCGTGGGGAAGTCGCAGATCGTGATGCGGCCGTTCACGGGCCTGCGCGCGGTCGAGCCAGGTCGGGCGCTGCTGATCGACGCCGTGACAGGCGAGGAGTCGTGGCTCGCGGTCGACGCCGTCGTCCCGGTGTCCTGGCGGCGCTCGCGCGATGACCTGTTCTACACGCTCCACGACCTGGTGCTGGAGTCCGGTGCAGCGGTCCAGGTCGAGCGGGTGGGTGACGCCGCCGCCGCACGCATGGTCCAGACGGTCCTTCTCGAGGCGCACCAGATGGGCACGGTCCTGTAGATGGGGCTGACGATCGCGGTGTGCGTCAAGCCTGTGCCCGTGAGCACCACCCTCGATCCCCGAACTGGACGCCTCGACCGGACCGGCGCGCATCGCATGAACTCGGTCGACGAGAACGCGGTCGAGGCCGCCTTGAGCCTCCGCGACGCCGTGGCCGGCAGCGAAGTCGTCGTGGTCGCCGTGGCACCCGATCGGCTCGCCGAGTCACTGCGGCCCGCTCTGGCGATGGGCGCGGATAGAGGTCTCTGCGTGTCAGGACCTGAGCTCGAGGGCGCCGACCTGCTGGGCGTCAGTTCGGCTCTCGCGAACGCACTCTCGGGGATGAGCCCCGATCTGGTGATCTTCGGATCGTGGAGCAGCGACGGGTACGGCGCCATGCTGTGGGCGGCGGTCGGCGAGCGACTCGGGTTACCGGTCGCGTCACGTGCCGTCCGGTTCGTCCTCGACAACGATCGCTTGACCGTCACACGTCAGATCGAGCAGGGGAGCCAGGTCCTGGAGGTCGAGCTGCCTGCGATCCTGGCTCTCTCCGGAGAGGTCAACACGCCCCGCTACCCGTCGTTCAAGGACGTCATCGCCGGGAAGAAGAAGCCGATCGACCAGGTCACGGCCACCCCATCGGTGATCGCGGCGGGGACGACCGTGCTGTCCGTCGAGCCGGCGCCGCCGCGTGCCCGAGGTGTCGTCATCGAGGACGATGGGCAGGCGCACGAGCGTCTGGTCGACTTCCTGGTTCAGCGAGGTCTCGTATGACCTCGCGCGCGCTTGTCCTCGCGGAGCTACGGCGGGGCGCGGTGACGGCGGGGAGCCTCGGTGCGATCGCTGCAGCCGCCCGCTGTGCGGACGAGGTGGACGTGCTGGTGGTGTCCGGGACGGACGAGGTCGTGGACGACGCGCTCTGCGGGGCCCTCGGTGGCCAGGGCGCGACGTCGGTGCACAGCGCACTCCTCGATCCGGCTCTGGCCTCGGTGTGCACGGACGTCCTGGACCAGCTCGTGTCTGAGCTGCGACCCGGCATCGTCATCCTCGAGAGCTCGTCGCTGGCGTCGGACGCCGCGGCGGCGCTGGCTGCTCGTCGCTCCGCCGGCGTGAACTGGGACCTCGTCGGCCTCGAGCGGGACGAGACAGGCTCATGGATCGGAACCCGGTTCGCGCTCCAGGACAGCCTGGTGGTGCGGGTCGGTTGGACGACCGAGCTGGCGATCGCCGTCCTGAGGCCAGGGGTCTTCGAGGCGCGGGATGCGACGGAGGACATGCCTCGCCGGGGAGCTCTGCTTCGGGATGTGCGAAGCAGCACGGCCGGCCGGGTCATCTCCACCGACGGCGGCGAGTTCGAGTCGTCCGGCCTGGACTCGGCCGACATCGTGGTCTCTGGCGGCCGCGGCGTGGCGACGCGCGAGCAGTTCGCTCTGCTGGAGGAGCTGGCGGCCCTCCTGGGTGGAGCGCTCGGGGTCAGCATGCCCGTGGTGGACAAGGGCTGGTACCCGCACTCGTACCAGGTCGGTCAGACCGGGCGGACCGTGCGGCCCCGCGTGTACATCGCCTGCGGGATCTCCGGTGCGATCCAGCACCGGGTCGGCATGGCCAGGTCGGGCACGATCGTGGTCATCAACAGCGACCCCCAGGCACCTCTGTTCGGTGTCTGCGATTTCGGCATCGTCGGCGATCTCACGCAGGTGGTTCCTCGTCTGACTGCCGCTCTTCGGGACCGAGGCTAGCTGGCGACCGGCGAGAGGCCCGTGCCGTCGATCCGGCACGGGCCTCTCGTGGTTCGCCAGGGCCGTCGGTCTGCTCGCCCTAGGGGACGTCGACCCACCGACCATGCTCGGCCGAGTCCAGGACGGCCTGCGTGATCCGCGCCGCGCGAAGGCCGTCGCCGAAGGCGGGCAGCCCATCGACAGCCTCCCCGCGCACGGCGGCGTACACGTCGCCGACGAAAGCGTTGAAGCAGTCCTGGTAGCCCTGCGGGTGCCCCGGCGGCAGCGGAGCCAGCAAGGGGGAGGCCGACGGCATCGGGGTGACGCCGCGAGGCACGACCGTCGCCTGGGAGCGCGCGCCCACCCAGAGGGTCTCCGGCTGCTCCTGATCGAAGGCGATCGACTGGTCAGCGCCGTCCATCGAGAACCACAGCCGGTTCTTGCGGCCGGGAGAGACCTGACTGACGACCAGCGAGCCGATGGCGCCCTGGTCCGTCTCGAAGACCACCGTGGCCAGATCCTCTGTCGTCACCCGGGTCGTCGCGTCCCGGGACTGGATGGCGGTCTTGGTCTGCGCCACCAGCCGGGAGATTCGGTGACCGCTGACGAACTCGACGACATCGCACCAGTGCACGCCGATGTCGCCGAATGCCCGCGAGGAACCGCCCACAGCGGCATCGACGCGCCAGTTGATGTCGGCGGAGCTCGAGAGCCAGTCCTGCAGGTACGACCCGTGCAGCACCCAGAGCGGACCGACGTCCCCGCGCTGCACGCGCATCCGCGCTTCGCGCACGGTCTGGTAGTAGCGGTAGACGAACGGGACGCCGTTCACCACTCCGTGCCTCGCCGCGAGGTCGACGACCTCCTCGGCGTCGGCCACCGTCGTCGCGAGAGGCTTCTCGCAGATGACGGCCTTGCCCGCCGCCGTCGCCTTGCGCGCAAGGGCCGCGTGCAGGTTGTTGGGAGTGCAGATGTGGACGACGTCGACATCGTCAGACTCGATGAGAGCCTCGGCCGATGCGGCGGCGGCGCGGGCTCCCATCCGTGCCGCCGCCGCCATCGCCGCCTCAGGGGTAGCGTCAGCGACGGCTGCAACGATGCCGCCCGAGGCGCGGACCGCCTGAGCGTGCACATTGCCGATGAAGCCGGCGCCGATGATCCCTGAGCGAACTGCGTCACCCATCGACATCGACCCACTGCTGGGTTCGCGACGACTCCAGGATCGCGTCCGCGACGAGCGAGATCCGGTAGCCGTCCTCGAAGTTGGGCCGCACGGGAGTGCCGTTCACGATGGCGCTCACGAAATCGTACGCCTCGATGATCTTCGTCTCGCCGTACCCGATACCCAGCGCCGGGATCGGCCAGAGGCCCTCGCCGTACGGGTGAGCAGGTCCGGTGTAGACGGTTCGGAACCCGCGCCTGTCGCTGGGATCGTCGGCGAAGCACACCTGGAGCTCGTCGCGGCGCTCGTAGTTGAAGAAGAGCGAGCCCAGGGTGCCGTGGATCTCGAACGTGATGAAGTTGTTGCGGCCGTAGCCGTTGCGGGTGGCCTCGAGCGAGCCGACGGCGCCGTTGGCGAATCGCAGCATCGTGACCATCTCGTCGTCGACATCGACCGGACCGAGCTCGCCACCGGTGCGCGACGTGCCGAGGGCGTCGCGGCCGCCGGACTGCTTCGGGCGCTCCGGGACGATGGTTCGAGCGATCCCGATCACCGACGTGATGTCGCCGGCGAGGTATCGCGCGAGGTCGATGATGTGCGTACCGATGTCGCCCACCGCCCCCGAGCCGGCGATCGCGCTCTGGAAGCGCCACGACAGCGGCGACGCGGGGTCCGCGCTCCAGTCCTGGAGGTACGTGCCGCGGAAGTTGAGGATCTCGCCGATGGCCCCCTCGTCGATGTACTTCTTGGCCAGCGCCACAGCCGGTGTCCGGCGGTAGTTGAAGGCAACCATGTTGACCACGCCCGCGGCAGAGACGGCGTCCAGCATCGTCTTCGCCTCAGCCGCGTTCCGTGCCAGCGGCTTCTCGCAGATGATGTGCTTGCCAGCCTCGGCAGCAGCGATGGCCATCTCGGGGTGCAGGTGGTTGGGCGTCGCGATGTCGACGATGTCGATGGAGGGGTCCTCGATCACGCGGCGCCAGTCGCCCGTGCTCGATTCGAAGCCGAACCGTGCGGCGCCCTCTGCGGCGAGCTCCTCAGTGGCCTCAGCGATCACCGCCCGCACCGGGATGGCCGGTGCCGGCCAGAAGAACATGGGCATGGCCGCGTAGGCCAGTGAGTGGGCCTTGCCCATGAAGCCGGCCCCGATGAGGCCTACGCGCAGTTCTCGCATGCTGTATCTCCGTCCATGAGGGGTAGCTCCGCCCACGGGCCCGCGCGTAGGCGGCCCCGGTGGCGGTGGTCTGGGGTCTTCTTCGGTCAGCCGAGGGTGATGCCGAGTTCGGTGATGATCTGGTCGAGGTGAGCCTTGGATGCCTTGGCCGCCTCGAGGTTGGATCCGGCATACTCATCCAGCTCGACCATGAGCCAGCTGTCGTAGCCCGTCTCGGTCACGGCTCGCACGATGTCGGTGAAGTCGAGGGTCCCTGCACCGAGCGGGGTCCAGGTGAAGGGATCGGGCTTCCAGTCCTTCAGGTGGACGTGCTTGATGCGATCGGAGTGCGAGCGGATCATCGCGGCGGGGTCTCCGCCGGCTGCTGCGAGGTGCCCGGTGTCCGGGCACAGGCCGATCTCGCTCAGGTCCATGATCCGTGCGAGCTCGACCGGGTTCTCGACGATGGTCGTCAGGTGGGGGTGGTACGTCGCGACGAGTCCCCGGTCGGCAGCCATGCGGTCGACGAGGTCCAGGCCGTTGCCCAGCGCGATGTAGTCCTCGTCGGTGGTGCCGGCGGCACGACGGGCACCTCCACCGACCACGAGCCGCTCGGCTCCGAACCTGACGGCGAGCTCGATGGCGCGCGAGATCTTGTCCATCTCGTCGGGAAGGATGTCGGCGTAGATGAAGTTCGCGCCGGTGTAGACACTGACCAGCTCCAGGCCGTTCGCCTCGAGCAGGCCGAGCAGGTCGTCCGGTCGGTCTGCGTACTTGGCCACGTCGCCGTCGAACATCTCGGTGCCGGTGTAGCCGGCCTCGGCGATGTCACGGGCGGCGTCGGCGATATCGCCCACCCCGCAGTAGAAGAGGTCCTTGATGCTCGTCACGCCGACCGGATGGCCGAGGACGCCGCCCCAGGTGATCGAGTGGTAGCCGAGCTTCACGAGGTCTCCTTGTGCTGCAGTGGATGTGTGGGGGCCGTCGGATGTCAGCCGACGATGAGTGGTGCGAGCGTGCGATGAGCGATCTCGAGGCCTGTCTTGACCTTGTCCTCGGTGCCGCCCCAGATCGGGTCCTCATGCTCGACCGACAGCACGCCCTCGAACCCGCCTTCGTAAAGGGCATCGACGACCGCGGTCCAGTCGACCTGGCCGAGGCCGGGGACGCGATACCGCCACCAGCCGACGTCCCAGGGATCCGGTCGGTCGATGGCCTTGCCGGGCCATCCGTACCGGTTGCGCAGTTCCGGGAAGACCTGGATGTCCTTGGCCTGCGCATGCGGGATCCGGTCGATGTAGGGGGTGAGCGCAGCCACCGGATCGATACCCATCCACACCAGATGCGACGGGTCGTAGTTCAGGTACAGGCCGATCGAGAACATCCACTCCCACAGCTCAGGGGAGTAGGCGAGGTTGCCGGGGTAGCCGTCGGGGTGCCAGCCCTCCATGACGCAGTTCTCGATCACGAGCTTGACGCCCTTCTCGCCTGCTGAGTCGACGAGGGGCTTGAAGACCTCCTCCGCCTCCGCGAGGTTCGCCGCGACCGACCGGGAGGGGTCGCGGCCCACGAAGGTCCCGACCGTGGGACAGCCGAGGAGGGCGGCGGCGTCGATGCATGCGAGCACGTGCTCGTTGATCGCGGAGCGCTCGGCGGGGTCCGGGTGCAGGTTGTTGTCGTAGAACGCCAGCGAGGACAACGTGAGTCCGGAGGTGTCGAAGCGCTCCCTGATGTCCTCGGCCGCGGAGCGATCGAGCGTCTCGACGGCGATGTGCGTCGCGGTGAAGGGGCGATTCCCGACGGCAGGCCAGGCGGCGACCTCGAGGGCCTGGTAGCCCGCAGCGGCCCCCCACTCGATGATGGCATCGAGGGGCTGGTCGGGCAGGCAGGCGGTGAGGAAGCCCAACTTCATGACCCTGTCTCCTTCGCTCGGCAGGCGGGAGCCACTGTAATGTCACTCACCGACAAAAAAAAGTCCCTGAACGGAGAAAGTCCGATGGTTTCCGTCTAATATGGCGCCGTGCCAGCGGACCTGTCCCCCTCGGGCGATCTCATCGCCGTGCTGCGCAGGGTCCGTGAGGCGGGGCATACGACCCGTGCCGACCTGGGTCGGGATCTGGGCCTCCGTCGCGGGGTCGTGACCCAGCGGGTCTCGGCTCTGCTGGACCTCGGGCTCGTCGACGAGGCGGTGACCCGTCGTTCCTCGGGCGGCCGCGCCCCCCGAGAGCTGGCCTTCCGGCGGGACGCAGGGTTCGTGCTGGTGGCCGACCTCGGCGCGACCACCTTGGTAGCCGGGGTAGCCGACCTGTCCGGAGCGCTGGTCGCGACTCGCGAGAGCCCAGCCGATGTCACCGATGGCCCGGAACGCGTCCTGGAGCAGCTCGAGTCGACCTGGGTGGACCTGGTCCAGGAGTCGGGAGTCGGACGGGAACGGATCTGGGGCGCGGGGATCGGGGTCCCCGGGCCCGTCGAGTTCGCGACCGGTCGGCCGATCTCGCCGCCGATCATGCCGGGATGGGACTCCTACCCGGTGCGCGAGCGGCTGGCGACCGCCTTCGACGTACCCGTGTGGGTCGACAACGAGGTGAACCTGGAAGCCCTCGGCGAGTCCCGGATCGGCCTGGGGCGCGGAGTCGCCGAGATGATCTTCGTGAAGATGAGCGTCGGGATCGGTTCCGGCGTGATCTCGCGGTCCGTGCTGCATCGTGGCGCGAACGGGGCGGCTGGCGACATCGGCCACATCGCGGTCGTCCAGGACGAAACCGCCACCTGTCGATGCGGGAACACCGGATGCCTCGAGGCCGTAGCCGGCGGGCTCTCGCTGGTGCGAACCGCGACCGAGCGGGCCGCGCTCGAGAGGTCGAGCGTCCTGGGGCGCATGGTCGATGAGGGCCAGTCTCTGGCTGTCGACGACATCACCTCGGCCGCCGGGAGCGGTGACGCCGTCGCTGTCGACCTGCTGACGCATTCGGGCCGCCTGGTCGGGGACACCCTCTCGACGCTGGTCAACTTCTACAACCCGGGGCTGCTGGTGCTCGGGGGACGCCTCGTGCAGGGCAACGACGTGGTGCTCTCGACGGTGCGCGAGACGGTCTACGGGCGATCACTTCCGCTCGCCACGCGAAACCTCGTCATCGCCCGCAGCGAGCTCGGGCCGCTGGGCGGTCTCGTCGGAGCAGCCGTGATGGTGGTCGACGAGCTCTTCTCGCGCACCCGCTTCCCGCTCTGGTCCCCTCAGAAGTCCCCTCATGGACATCCCGAGATTGCGAATCCCCGATGAGTCTCTTCACGGTCGCCCACTTCCACTGCCTCGCCGGACGCGGGCCGGAAGTCGAGGCCTTCCTCGCGCCGCTCGTCGAGCCGACCACGTCGGAGGACGGCTGCGTCTACTACCGCTACTTCCGCGACACGAGCGATCCGGACCACTTCGTGTTCTGGGAGCAGTGGCGGGACGACGACGCACTCGACACGCATATCGGAACGGCTCGGGTGCAGTCGATGCTCGTCTCGGTCCAGCCCTTGCTGGCCGCCCCGGTCGCCGCCTATCGGCTCAGCCTTCGGTGACTCTCGGCTCACGGCCCTCGGTGGGCAGCACCGGGGGGACGCGGTTCTCCCCAGCCCATGCAGCGAAGTAGGCGGGTCGGAAGATCTCGTCGAGTGCGAGGGCCGTAGCCCCGTGCAGCGCCGCCCGCTCCCCGAGCGCCACCTTGGCGATGACGAGTTCCCGCGTCGCGAGGGGGAGGGAGCGGGAGTAGACGATGTTCCGGACGGTCGCCAGGTAGGCGTCCCCGGCGAGCATCAGACGCCCGCCGAGAAGGATCAAGGACGGGTTGAAGAAGTTCACGATCCTGGCCAGCGTGTCGCCCACCAGTCGCGCCGACTCGGTCATCAGCACGACGCTCGCCCGGTCGCCGCTCACTGCGCCGGCAACGACATCGGCGGCGGCGAGTGGGCGGAGCTCGGCCCGCTCGGCAAGGAAGGGGCTCTCGCCACGCGCAGCCAGCTCAGCGCCACGCCGCGCCAGAGCCCACCCGCTCGCCAACGCCTCGAGGCACCCGGTGTTGCCGCAGCGACACTGGATAGTGGGATCGTCGCTCACCTTGACGTGGCCGATGTCGCCCGCAGAACCCTGCGCCCCACGATGGAGCACGCCGTTGGAGACGAGCCCGGCACCGATCCCTGTGCTGATCTTGACCACCACGATGTCGCTGTGATCGACGGCCGCCCCAGCACGGAGCTCGCCGAGAGCCATGACGTTGACGTCGTTGTCGATCCAGACGGGCACGTTGTAGCGGTCCTGCATCACGCCGCGGATGTCGAACTCGTTCCAGCCCGGCATGATCGGCGGGCTGACTGCCCGGCCTGTCGCGAACTCGACTGGACCGGGGATGCTGATGCCGATCCCCCACAGATGGACGTCGAAGATCTGGCGGTTGTGGAGGATCTTGTCGAACTCCGCGATGACGGTCTTGAGCGTCTCCTCGGGGCCGGTGCTGATGTCGTTCGGCAGGTAGACCCGCTCGAGGATGCCGCCCGCAAGGTCGGCCAGGCCGACGAACATGCCCTGTGCGCCGATGTCCGCGGCGAGTACGAAGCCGCGCAGCTTGTTGAACTGGAGGCCGCGCGGTGAACGCCCGCGAGGGACGGCCAGCACGTCGCCTTCGACGATGAGATCCAGCTCGATCAGCTGCTCCAGGCGCTGGGTGATCACAGCCCGCCCGAGCTCGCTGCTCCTCACCAGATCCGGCCTGGTCACGGCGGATCCGGAGCGCACGAGGTTCAGCACCTGCAGCAGGGTCTGTGCCTGCTCTTCCGCTACCACGCCGCCACGATAGCCGGATCCTCGCAGCGCTTGTTCATGCTCGGGGTCGCTCGCCATCCGGTTCGGATGGTGCGGGCGGAGGTCTGCGATCGCCAACCAGACGAGAAGACCGCAGCCGATGGCTGGATCCGTCCCCTGACGAATCCCGACGTGGCCATGGTTGCGGACCGATGTCGACCGTGGCGCCGCTACTGCCGACTCTGCCCTCGCTCATGACCAGCCCAGGTTGAGTTGAGTGGGAGTAGCGGGCGCCCCGCGTCGTGACGTCCGTACGGTCGCGTGCGGACCTGAACGACGTGGCTCTGCCGCTGTACCGGAGGTCGTAGGGCAACACGTCCGTGCGGACGGCCTGCTCGGCTGTCCACGAACCCGAGGGGCCGGACCGCGCGTCACCGCTCACCCTGATGCGGCGAGCGTTCCGCCTGGAGCGCGAGCCCGGCCCCGGCATCTCGACGGAGCGGGACGGACTGATCGACGAGGACGGCTCGACCGGTGCGGGCGTCCGGGCTCCGCTCCCACCCACGAGGCCTCGCAGCATCCGAAGGCCGAGTCCGACGACCCACGCGACGACCCGATCGAGCCTCTCGTTCATCACGCTGCGTCCATCAGCCTCTGCGTCGGCTCAACGCTGCGTAGCCGCACCATTGCGAATCGCTCCTGAATGGTCCGTGTGGGTGGTGGCCGAGGGCGACATCGTCGGCCGTACCTGTTTCGCTTCAGCCTCCAGCAGCGATGAGCGAGGGGGACGGCGTGGCGGTCGGTGACGGCACGGCAGCGGCGGCGCTGCTGCGCGCGATGGTCCGCGACGTGCCCACGGCGGTGCTCGTGACCGACCTCGAGGGCAAGGTCCTGCTCGCCAACCGCTCGGCCCGCCGGCTGATCGGCAGGCCCGGCCACGTGAGCCTCGTCGAAGGTGTGCACGCCGACGACGCCCACCGACTCCGCGCCTACATCGCCATGCTCGCCGGCGACGCCACGCACCGCTCGGTCCACCTCGCCGAGCTCCAGGTGCGCTGGGGCGACGTCGAGCGCGTGGTCGCCGTCGACGGCCGCCGCATCAAGGGGCTTCCGGGCTTCCGCGGCCTGGTGTTCTCGTTGCAGGACGTCTCGCAGTACGTCGAGGAGCTGCAGTCGCTGAGGCGGTCGGCGTACGTCGACGCGCTCACCGGGCTCCCGAACCGCGCCGCGATGTGGAACGCGATCCAGCAGGCCTTCCGCACCCGCCAGAACGGCTCGGTGCTCATGGTCGACCTCGACGACTTCAAGGGCATCAACGACCGGTTCGGCCACGCGGCCGGCGACCAGGTGCTCACCACGGTCGCCGGGCGTCTGCGGCGCGCGGTCCACGAGATCGGCACGGTGGCCCGGTTCGGCGGCGACGAGTTCGTGATCCTGCTGCCCGCCGGCGGCGAGGACGACGCACGTCGCGTGATGAACCTGGTCGTGCACGAGGTCGGTCGCCCGATCCCGGTGGGCCTCGACGACCTGGTCGTCGGGGTCAGCGTCGGCGGCGCCGTGCTCGGCGGTCGTCATCCCGACGACGCGCTGCGCCGTGCCGACGAGGCCCTCTATCGCGCGAAGTCCTCCGGCCGCGGCCAGACCTGCCTGTGGTCCGACGACGACGAGGAGTGGCGGGTGCGGCGCGCGGACGTGCGCCATGAGCTCGACCGGCTGCGCAAGGCGCTCGAGGCCGAGCGGCAGAAGGCGCGTACCGACGTCGGCACCGGGCTGCCCAACACCCGCCGTCTGCTCGAGGACCTCCGAGCCCTCTGCGACCCGGCGCGGCCGCAGCCCGTCGGGCTCGTCTTCATCGACCTCGACCACTTCGGCGCGGTGAACAAGACCCACGGCGACACCGCGGGCGACGACGTCCTGCGCCAGGTCGCGGACGTGTTCCGCGGCGCGTGCCGAGGCATGGACACCGTGTACCGCAAGGGCGGCGAGGAGTTCGTGGTCGTGCTCCCCGGGGCCGACCACGACCAGGCCGTGCGGGTGGGGGAGCGGTTCCGCCGTCGCCTCGTCGAGAACGGCATCACGCACGGCGGCCTCGAGGACATGCCCTTCGTGACGCTCTCCGCCGGCGTCGCCACGGCTGAGCTCGTCGACGACGGGTCGGTCGACGAGCTCATGCGCATCGCTGCGATGCGGATGCTCACGGCCAAGCAGTCGGGCCGCAACCGTGTCGTGAGCGAGGGCGGCGCCTCGACCTGACCGGTCCGGGCCCGACCCCGACGCGGTGCCCCCGGCCCGTTGACATCGCGCGTCGCGTACGAGAGTGTGGGAGCGCTCCCACGCGGGGCAGGGACGGCACTCTCGGGCTGAGGGGGCTCCGTCTCCGCACCGCGCGGGATGCGTGCGGGTGGCCGGTCGGGGACGAGGGAGCCCCGACCGGCCACCACACACGCTCCGGAGCGGGCACGATGGGCAGCCGGCGGCTCCCGCGAGCGCCCGCCCACCACCCAGTCACGCGGCTCCGCGCGCCGCGAGGAGGCAGTCGACCGTGAGCACCCGTCAGTTCCCCGAGGGCTTCGTCTGGGGCGCCGCCACGGCGTCCTTCCAGATCGAGGGCGCCAGCACCGAGGACGGCCGCGGCCCGTCGATCTGGGACACCCTCTGCGCGAAGCCGGGCGCGATCCTCGACGGCTCCGACGGCACGGTGGCGTGCGACCACTACCACCGCTGGGAGTCCGACCTCGACCTGCTGCGCGACCTCGGGCTCTCGGCGTACCGCTTCTCGATCGCGTGGCCGCGCATCAAGCCCCAGGGCAACGGCACGGTCGAGGAGCGAGGGCTCGCGTTCTACGACCGCCTCGTCGACGGCATGCTGGAGCGCGGCATCGAGCCGAACGCGACGCTGTACCACTGGGACCTGCCGCAGGCGCTCGAGGACAAGGGCGGCTGGACCAACCGCGACACGGCGTACCGCTTCGCGGAGTACGCAGCCGTCGTCCAGCACCGCCTCGGCGACCGCGTGAAGAAGTGGGCCACCCTCAACGAGCCGTGGTGCTCGGCCTTCCTCGGCTACGCCTCGGGCGAGCACGCACCCGGCCTCACCGACCCGGCCAAGGCGGTGACCGCGGCGCACCACCTGCTGCTGGCCCACGGCCTCGCCGCCCAGGCGCTGCACGGGGGGCGCCGTCCCGCGGAGGTCGGCATCGTCCCGAACCTCTACCGCGTGCGGCCGGCCTCCGGGTCGGCAGCCGACCTCGACGCGGCCCGGCGCATCGACGGCCAGCAGAACCGCTGGTACCTCGACGCGCTGTTCACGGGCGAGTACCCCGCCGACATCGTCGAGGACTACGCGCGCTTCACGGACATGTCCTTCGTGCAGGACGGCGACCTCGAGACGATCGCGACCCGCATCGACTGGCTCGGCGTGAACTACTACAGCTCGTTCGTCGTCCGCGGCCTCGACGCCCCGGCGCCGCGGGCCGAGGGGGCCCGCCCGACCCCGTGGATCGGCACCGAGGACGTCGAGATCGTGCCCAACGGCCGTCCCGTGACGGCGATGGGCTGGGACATCGAGCCCGCCGGCCTCACCGACACCCTCGTGCGGCTCTCGACGGAGTACACGCCGCTGCCGCTGTTCATCACCGAGAACGGCTCGGCGTGGGAGGACGTCGTCGTCGACGGCCAGGTGCACGACCCCGAGCGCATCGACTACCTCGAGCAGCACCTGGCGGCGGCGCACGACGCCCTCGGCGCCGGCGTGAACCTGCGCGGCTACTACGCCTGGTCGCTCATGGACAACTTCGAGTGGGCCTGGGGCTACGAGAAGCGCTTCGGCATCGTGCGCGTCGACTACGACACCCAGGAGCGCACCCCCAAGGACAGCGCGAGGCGCTACGCCGAGATCGTCCGCAGCAACAGCGTCTAGCCGATCCGAGTTACTGCCCAAATCGTCGCTGAGCGGCCTCCTTCAGCGTGCAATTGGGCAGTAACTCGCGGACCTCAGGCGGAGTCGCGGACGACGAGGGTGGTCGGCAGCACCTCGTGCACGGGATCGAGCTCGGGGTCGGCGAGCTGCTGCAGCAGCAGCTCGGCCATCCGCCGCCCGATGCCGGCCATCGGCTGCGACACGGTGGTGAGGGGCGGGTTCGACGTGCGGGCGGCCTCGACATCGTCGAAGCCGACGACGGCGACGTCGCCCGGCACCGACCGGCCGTGCTCGGCCAGGACCGCGATCGCACCGAAGGCCATGAGGTCGTTGGCCACGTAGACGCCGTCGAGGTCCGGCATAGCGGCAAGCAGCCGCGTCATGGCGGCACGGCCGCTGTCGGTGCTGAAGTCCCCGACGGCGACATGGTCGTCGGACGACGGCAGCCCGGCATCGGTCACGGCATCGAGCCAGCCGAGATGGCGGTCGTGCCCGGCGGCCATGTCGCGCGGACCGGTGATGGTGACGACGCGTCGGCAGCCTCGGGCGAGCAGGTGCTCGGTGGCGGCCCGGGCGCCGCCGCGGTTGTCGGCGTCGACATACCAGACCGTCGACGTCCCGGTGATCGGCACGCGGCCGGAGAACACGGCGGGGATGTGCATCCGCTCGATGCCGCGCACGAGCTCGACGTCGCTGTGCCCGTGGATGACGAGCAGGCCGTCGAGGCGCAGTGCCGCGAGCTCGATGAGGCGGTCGCGCTCGCGCGCGTCGCCGGCGAGGGTGAGCACCATCGCGACGTCGGCCTCGGAGAGCGCGTCGTGGGCGCCGCGCGCGACCTCGGCGAAGTACGGGTCGCTGAACAGGTGGTCGTTGCTCTCGTTGACGACGAGGCCGACGAGACCCGTGCGGCCGGTCACGAGCGAGCGCGCCGACAGGTTGGGCCTGTAGCGCAGCTCGGCCGCCGCCTTGTGCACCGCCTCGACGGCCGCGGGGCTCACGTTGGTGGCGCCGGAGAGCACCCGGCTCGCGGTGCCCCGGGAGACGCCTGCTGCCGCCGCCACCATCTCGAGGGTGGGGCGGGGGTTCTGGACGCGGCCTGCCACCTCATGATCATCCCAGGGGAGCGCTGCCTCCCGCGCGGCAGGGCGGTCGGCCGCTTCCGGCGCCGTACGTCGGAACCGCGGTGCACAGTGGGCGCATGACCGACCGGCACGTCGACGTCTGGCTCGAGGTCGACGAGCACGACGCCACCTCCCGCGCCGATCTCGAGCGCCAGGTGGCCCTCGTGCGCGCCGCGTGGGAGCTGTTCGACGAGGTGCAGGACGCCGCGCCGGAGGCGCTCGCCAAGGGCCCGCGGGGCGGGGGCCGCGACACCAGCGAGATCGCGCGGCACGTGGTGGAGGCCGAGCGTGCCTACGTCCGCAAGGTCGGCGTACGGCAGATGCCGTTCGACGTGCACGACCGTGCCCTCCGCGACGCCATGCGTGCCGACGTGCTGTCGGCGTACCTCCGCGACGACCCCGACTCGGGCTGGCCGGTGCGGTACGCCATCCGTCGCGGCACCTGGCACGTGCTCGACCACCTGCGGGAGATCCAGGACAGGTCCTGACGTGCAGCAGGGCCGCACCTCGTGGGTGCGGCCCTGCATCGTGCGGACGAGCGTGCGGGAGGGGGGTCAGCCCGGCTCGTCGGTCGGGGCGAGGGGGAACTGCTCCTCCTCGCGCTGGTTGGCGCGGATCGCGGACGCGACGCCGGCGGCGCCGAGGGCCACGAGCACGACGGGCCAGACGAAGCGTCCGTCGACCGTCGCGTCGGTGATCCCGGTGATCAGGTAGACGAGGGCGAGACCGGTGAAGACGGCTCCCGCGATGAGCGAGACCCAGTCGAGGTCATGACGTCGCACGACGAACCTCCATGCTTCCGAGGCCGATCTCGGTGGTGAGGTCGACGGTGGTGACGGTCGGCGTGGTGCCGATCGGGGTGACGGTGTGGGAGAACGACAGGCCCACGCCGGACTGCGGGTCGGCGTCGGGGACGTCGTACTCGCCGGCTCCGATCGAGCCGTCGATCCGCACCTCGGTGTCCGCAGGCACGAGCACGATCAGCTCGCCCGCGCCCATCTGGACGCTGATGTCGGCGGGACCGCTCGGGAGCTGGCGCAGGTCGAGCGTCGCGCTGCCCGCTCCGAGGTCGAACGACTGCGTCGCCTCGGTCGGGATCCACACGCGCTCGCCCGCGCTGCCGGGCTCGTAGCTCGAGACGGCTGCTGCGCCCTGGGTGATGAGCAGCATGAGCAGCGCCGGGAAGATCAGCCAGCGCGCCCGTCCGCGCCACGCGCCGACCAGGAGGCCGGCTCCGAGGACGCCGAGCATGGCGGCGGCGACCACGACGCCGGGGATGCCGGCTCCGGCCGCGGCTGCGATGCCGAACATGCCGCCTACGACGATCGCCGCGCACAGGGCCACGAGCCCGAGGTAGCTGCGCGGCTCGGTCCGCGGCTGCGGCGCCACCGGGGTGGGCGGGCCGTAGACGGCACCGGTGCCGGGGTCGACGTACGTGCCGGTCCCGCCGGCCGCGAACGACGCGGGTGCCGCGGGTGCGGCGTACTGCGGGGCGTAGCCCGGGGCGTACGCCGGGGCGGCGTACACAGGGGTGTCGGGCATCAGGGCCCAGGCGATGATGTAGGCGATGATCAGTGCGCCGCCGGTGAAGACGGTGCCGACCACCACGAGGATGCGGATGAGCACCGCGTCGATGCCGAGGTTCTCGGCGAGACCGCCGCAGACGCCGGTGAGGACGCGGTCGGTGCGGCTGCGCCGCAGGGCCGGCTTCGGCGGGCGGTACTGCGGCGGCGGCGCGTACGGCGGGGGAGAGCCGTACGACGATCCGGTGCCGCTGTCGGACTGCGTACCGGTGCCCGGGTTCTCCGTGGCTCCGGTGGCCGCGCCGGTGGGGTCGACCGGCTCGGCGATGGTGGGCTGGTTCTCTGTCATGGCTCCACCGTCCACCCCGGCGCCGTGCCCGGGCATCGGGGACCACCCCTGACGCACCCCTGAACCCGCCCGGGGAGTTCCGGCGGGCGCTACCCCGATGTGCGCGAGGGTCGCGACGGGGATCATGGGTGCCGTGAGCATCCCTCCGCCCCCGCCGGCGCGCCCCGCGCCCGGCCCGCGCCCCCGCACTCGTGCGGTGCGCCTCCGCCGCGGACGCCTGCTCGGCGGGGTGTGCTCGGGGCTCGCCGAGCACGTCGGCTGGCAGGTCACCTGGGTGCGGGTCGCGTTCGTCGTGCTCGCGCTGTTCGGCGGGTTCGGCATCGCGCTGTATGCCGCGTACTGGGCGTGGCTGCCGCTCGCCGCCGCCGACGGCTCGGTGGCGGACAGGGCCGAGAACGGGCGAGACCTCGCCGGAGTGCTCGGCCTGGCCGCCCTCGCGCTCGGCGTCGTGCTGTTCCTCGCCGCCCGCGGCGCCGACGTCACGACGTCGTGGATCGTGCCGCTCCTGCTGGGGGGTGCAGGTGTCGCGGTGCTCTGGCGCCAGTCCGACGACAGCCGGCGGTCCGAGCTCATCGCCGGAGTCAACGCGAGCGCCCGGGCCACCACGCGCACGGCGCTGCGCAACTCCTACCCGCGCATCGGCCTCGGCGTCGCGCTCGTCGTGCTGGGCGCGCTCGGCGTCGTCGCGTCGCAGGGCGACCTCGGGGCGTCGCTGCGCGGGCTGGCCGCGGCGATCCTCGCCCTCGTCGGCATCGGACTCGTGCTGCTGCCGTTCGGGCTCGGCTGGTGGCGCGACCTCGCGAGCGAGCGGCGTGCGCGGATCCGCAGCGAGGAGCGGGCCGAGGTGGCCGCGCAGGTGCACGACTCCGTGCTGCAGACGCTGACGCTCATCCAGCGCGCCGCCCACGACCCCGACGAGGTCGTTCGGCTCGCGCGGACGGAGGAGCGGGCGCTGCGCCGCTGGCTCTACACGCCGACCGCGGACCCGACGTCCACCCTCGTCGGCGCGCTCGAGGCGGAGGTCGCGACGGTCGAGGGGATGTTCGCCTGCGCCGTCGAGGTCGTCCACGTCGGCGACGTGCCGCGCGACGACAGGGTCGACGCGCTGGTCGCCGCGACGCGCGAGGCCGTGGTGAACGCGGCGAAGCACGCGGGTGGCCAGGTGTCGGTGTACGTCGAGTGCGGGCGCGACGAGGTCGAGGTGTTCGTGCGCGACCGCGGCCCGGGCTTCGACCCCGACGCCGTGGCCGACGACCGGCTGGGCCTGCGCGAGTCGGTGGTCGGGCGCATGGCCCGGGCCGGCGGCACCGCCACGATCCGCTCGGCGCCGGGCGAGGGCGCGGAGGTCGCGCTGACGCTGCCGATGTCGCTCGGGGCCAAGCCGCTCCTGGTGGCGCCCGACGCGACCGCGCCATCGGCCGGCTGGCCGCCTCCCGCGCCGGCCTCGGCGCTCGCGCCGCCGCAGCCTGCTGCACCGACGTACCCCGCACCGCTCGAGCACGACCCCCGAAGGAGCACCCCGTGAACGAGACCCCCGGCATCGGCCCCCTGCGCGTGGTGCTGGTCGACGACCACCAGATGTTCCGGTCGGGCGTGCGCGCCGAGCTCGGCGACCGCGTCGAGGTGGTGGGCGAGGCGGGCGACGCCGACGAGGCGATCGCGGTGATCATGCGCGTGCGGCCGGACGTCGTGCTCCTCGACGTCCACCTCCCCGGTGGTGGTGGGCGAGCGGTGCTCGACTCGTGCGTGACCGAGCTGCCCGCCGTGAAGTTCCTCGCGCTGTCGGTGTCGGACGCCGCCGACGACGTGATCGGCGTCGTACGCGGCGGTGCCCGCGGCTACGTCACGAAGAACATCTCCGCGGACGACCTCGTCGACGCCATCCGGCGCGTGGCCGACGGCGACGCCGTCTTCTCGCCGCGGCTCGCCGGCTTCGTGCTCGACGCGTTCGCGTCGGGGGAGCAGGACCCGGCCGGGCACGAGGGCCTCGACCAGCTGAGCCCCCGCGAGCGCGAGGTGATGCGGCTGATCGCCCGCGGCTACACCTACCGCGAGGTCGCCCGCGACCTGGTGCTGTCGGTGAAGACGGTCGAGACCCACGTGTCCGCCGTCCTGCGCAAGCTCCAGCTCTCGAACCGCCGCGAGCTCGCCACCTGGGCCGCCGCCCGCCACCTCGTCTGACTCGTTCTGTATGAAGGCTGGGCCCCCGCTGGGCGACGATGGGCGAAGCCCTCGCCCAGTAGGGGACTTCATCCAATAGAGCCGAACAACTCCTCCCATCACCTCGGCGTTGTGGATGAAGGTCGCCTTCATGTGAAACCCGCGGGGTTGCGGTGCGGGGCACGGGGGCGGCGGGTAGGTTCGCTCGGGCCAGGGGGCGTACGGCGCTCCACGCGCGTACGGCGTACCCACAGACGAGCAGCGGGAGCGGACGATGGCG
Source organism: Longivirga aurantiaca (assembly GCF_042660085.1). Taxonomy (NCBI): domain Bacteria; kingdom Bacillati; phylum Actinomycetota; class Actinomycetes; order Sporichthyales; family Sporichthyaceae; genus Longivirga; species Longivirga aurantiaca. The sequence goes on from NZ_JBHSTI010000008.1 coordinate 329,520, forward strand.
GTTCAGGTCCAGGGCGTGGTGGCGCGGAGCAAGGGTGCACCGGTCACCCTCGAGACCATCGTGGTGCCCGACCCCGGCCCGGGAGAGGCCCGCGTGAAGGTGCTGGCCTGCGGGGTCTGCCACACCGACCTGCACTACCGCGAGGGCGCAATCAACGACGAGTTCCCCTTCCTGCTCGGGCACGAGGCGGCCGGCGTCGTCGAGTCGGTCGGCCCGGACGTCACCGACGTCGCGCCCGGCGACTACGTGATCCTCAACTGGCGCGCGGTCTGCGGGAACTGCCGGGCGTGCCTGCGCGGCCGTCCGCAGTACTGCTTCTCGACGTTCAACGCCACGCAGAAGATGACGCTCCTCGACGGCACCGAGCTCTCGCCCGCGCTCGGCATCGGCGCGTTCGCGGAGATGACCCTCGTCGCCGCCGGCCAGTGCACCAAGGTCGACCCCGCCGCGCCGCCGGAGGTCGCGGGCCTCCTCGGCTGCGGCGTGATGGCCGGGCTGGGTGCCGCCATCAACACCGGCAACGTCGGCCGCGGCGACACCGTCGCCGTCATCGGCTGCGGCGGCGTCGGCGACGCCGCGATCGCAGGCTCCCTGCTCGCGGGCGCCCGCACGATCATCGCCGTCGACATCGACGACCGGAAGCTCGAGACCGCCAAGAAGTTCGGCGCCACCCACACGGTCAACTCGCGCACCGTGGACGCCGTCGAGGCGATCCGCGAGGCCACCGGCGGCTTCGGGGCCGACGTCGTCATCGAGGCGATCGGCCGCCCGGAGACGTACGAGCAGGCGTTCTACGCGCGCGACCTCGCCGGCACCGTCGTGCTCGTCGGCGTGCCCGACCCGTCGATGAGGATCGAGCTCCCGCTCATCGAGTTCTTCGGCCGCGGCGGCGCGCTCAAGTCGAGCTGGTACGGCGACTGCCTCCCCTCCCGCGACTTCCCCATGCTGATCGACCTCTACCTGCAGGGCCGTCTCCCGCTCGGCGACTTCGTGTCCGAGACGATCGGCATCGGCGACGTCGAGGCCGCGTTCGAGAAGATGCACCACGGCGACGTGCTGCGCTCCGTCGTGGTGATGGGGTCGTGACCGCGAAGGTCGAGCGGCTCGTCACGAGCGGCGTCTTCAGCCTCGACGGCCAGGACTTCGACGTCGACAACAACGTCTGGCTGATCGGCGACGAGTCCGAGGTGGTCGTGATCGACGCCGCGCACGACTCCGGCGCGATCATCTCCGAGGTCGGCGGACGACGCGTCGTCGCGATCATCTGCACGCACGGCCACAACGACCACATCACCGCGGCGGCCGACGTCGCAGCCGCCACCGGCGCCGAGATCAGGCTCCATCCGGACGACACGATGCTGTGGGACGTCGTCCACCCCGGGGTCGAGTTCACGCCGCTGGCGGACGGCGACGCGATCGAGGTCGCGGGCACGAGCCTGCAGGTGCTGCACACCCCGGGCCACTCGCCCGGCGGCGTCTGCCTCTACGCACCCGACCTCGGCGTCCTCGTGTCGGGAGACACCCTCTTCCACGGCGGCCCGGGCGCCACGGGCCGGTCGTTCAGCAGCTTCCCGACGATCCTCGGCTCCATCCGCGACCGGCTTCTCACGCTGCCCGCCGGCACCCGTGTCCTGACGGGCCACGGCGACGAGACGACGATCGGCGCCGAGGCGGACGACTACGACGCGTGGGTCGCGCGCGGCCACTGACGGCAACCCGGCACCGGGTAGGGCGCGTCCGCTGCATCGGGGACGCCCCCTCGCTCATCCCGACCCGAGGTGGGCGGGGACCGGTGCCGGACGGGGTAGCCTCCGAGACGTGGAGATCCTGTTCAAGATCCTTGTCGTCCTGCACTTCGTCGGCCTCGCGAGCCTGCTCGGCGGCTTCCTCGTGCAGATGAGCACCAAGCCGCGCGGCATCAACAACGCGATGCTGCACGGCGTCCTGACCCAGGTGGTCACGGGCATCGCGATAGTGGGGATCATCTCCGCAGACCTCCTTGAGGACGAGACGGTCGACAACAGCAAGATCGGCGTGAAGCTCCTGATCGCGCTCTTCGTGCTCGGCGCCGTCCTCCTCGGACGTCGCAAGCCCGCCGACGAGCAGCAGCCCTACTGGGCCGCCGCGGGTGCGTTGACGCTGGTCAACGTCATCGTCGCCGTCTTCGTCTAGGCGGTCCGAGCGCCCGGTTTGGGCGATCCCGGACCCCGGGCCTAGACTCATGGGGCTCCCCGGCGAGGGTGCGCCGGCCGCGAGGCCAGCGTGTCGTGATCGACGCGGACCGCGCGGTTGCTGCGCGCCCGCATCTGTCACTGCCGAGGCGCCGACCGCCCCCGCCGCGAGGCGCGGCACCCCACGTTGCACGTGGCCTCCCCGGCCACGAACCCCTGCGTGCTGCGCATCTCACGCGTGCAGCCCGCGAACGACAGATGGAGACACCAGTGACCCAGGTCAGCATCACGGCTGAGCCTCGTTCGGACTTCGGCAAGGGTGCGGCCCGCCGCTCCCGCCGCGCGGGCCTCGTGCCCGCCGTCATCTACGGCCACGGCCAGGAGATCCAGCACGTCGCCCTCCCGGACCACGACCTCGCCCTCGCCCTGCGCAAGCCGGGCGTCGTGCTCGAGGTGACGTTCGAGGGCAAGACCGTCCTCGCCGCCCCGCGCGACGTCCAGCGCGACCCGGTCCGCCGCATCCTCGAGCACGTCGACCTCGTCGTCGTGTCGAAGAAGGAGGCCGAGGCGATCGCCGTGGCCGCCGAGGAGCACGCGGCCGAGCTCGCCGCCGAGGACGCCCACATGCTCGAGGTCGGCACCGCCGAGACCACCGAGGACGTCGAGGGCGACGCCGCCGAGGCTGCGGCTGCGGCCGAGACCACCGAGGCCTGAGCCCCACCCAGCATTTCCCGAGCGCCCCGCACCCACCCGGTGCGGGGCGCTCGGCATGAGCGGGCGCTCCGCGCGTCCGGATGAGGGAGGATGCACGGCGTGAGCACCGAGACCGCGCCCTGGCTCGTCGTCGGGCTGGGCAACCCGGGCCCGGACTACGCCGACACCCGGCACAACGTCGGCCAGCTCGTCGTCGACGAGCTCGCGGCCCGGTGCCGCGGGAAGTTCGCGGGCCACAAGCGCGCCCGGGCCCAGGTGGCCGAGGAGCGGCTCCAGGGCCAGCGCGTGATCCTCGCCAAGCCGTCGTCGTACATGAACGAGTCGGGCGGCCCGGTGAAGGGCCTGCTCGACTTCTACAAGGTGCCGCTCGAGCACCTCGTGGTCGTGCACGACGAGCTCGACATCCCGTTCGCGGCTCTGCGGCTCAAGCTCGGCGGCGGCGACAACGGGCACAACGGGCTGAAGTCGGTACGCCGGTCCACGGGCACCGGCGACTGGTACCGCGTGCGCGTCGGCATCGGCCGCCCGCCGGGCCGGCAGGACCCCGCCGACTTCGTGCTCAAGCCGTGGGGCTCGGTCGAGCGCAAGGAGCTGCCGCTGCTCGTGGTCGAGGCTGCCGACGCCGTCGAGCTGCTGGTGCACGAGGGCCTCGAGCGCGCCCAGAACCGGTACCACGCGTGAGCACCGACGACGCCGTCCTCTCCCGCGCGATCGCGCGCGAGGCGGGGGCGCTCGTCGTCGGGATCCGTGAGTCGTACGGCGAGATCGAGCGGAGAGACCGCGCGCGCATCCGGGCCCTGTGCGACCTCGCCGACCGCGAGGCGCACCTCCTGATCGAGCAGCGGCTGCGCGACGCCCGGCCCGACGACGCGCTGCTCTCGGAGGAGGGCGACGGCGACCTCGCCAGGCTCGACGCCGACCGCGTGTGGATCGTCGACCCGCTCGACGGCACGTGGGAGTACGGCCAGGGCCGCGCCGACTTCGCGGTGCACGTCGCGCTGTGGAGCCGAGCCGCAGACGCGGCCGGTGCCCTGTCCGCCGGCACCATCGACCTGCCGGCGCAGGGCCAGACCTGGTCGGTGCTCGACGACGTCGTGGACGGTCCGGCGGCTGCGCTGCCGGTGGGCCGGCCGGTGCGCGTGGTCGTGTCGCGGTCTCGCGAGCCGCAGGACCTCGACCGCGTCGTGCGCGGGCTGCGGTCGGGTCTCGGCGTCGACGTCGAGGTGCTCCATGTGGGCTCGGTCGGCGCGAAGGCCGCGGTCGTGCTGCGGGGCGAGGCCGAGCTCTACCTGCACGACGCCGGCTTCCACGACTGGGACCTGGCCGCGCCGCTCGCCGTCGCCCTGCACCGGGGCCTCGTCTGCCTGTCGCCCGAGGGTGACGGATTCAGCTTCAACGGCCGCTCGACCGTGCAGCCCGGCATCGTGATGGCCACGCCGTCCGTGGCGCCGGCCGTACGCGACCTGCTGGGGCTGCCCACCCCCTGAAACCGATCGATCCGTCGCTTCCCGGGGTGGGAAGCAACGGATCGATCAGGGTGAGCGTGCGGGGTGGGCCCGCGGAAGCGTCAGGCGCTGAGAATGTCGGCGGGGTGCGGCAGCGGGGCGCGCAGCGCCTCCACCGAGGCCGCGACGTAGCCGAACGCGCGCAGGCGCGCGATCTCGCTGGCGTGGTCGTCGGCGAGCACCGAGACAAGTCCGGCGTCGACGCCGAGCTCGCGGGCCTCGAGCACGAGGCCGAGCACGCGCGGCGTGTGCGAGACGATGCCGTCCTCGGCCACGGCGTGGGCCAGCGCGTCGAGGTCGATGCGGTCGGCGGTGGCCAGGCGGGTGACGGTGGCGACCGTGCTCGTCGTGGTGGTGATGGCGTCCATGTCGACCTCCGTCTCGTGCGGGCGAGTGGTCCTCGCTGGCTACGCCCCTGACGGTACGCGGAATTCTGCATAAGGAAAAACGACTGCTGTTGATTATAGTCATCGCGAATACTTATGAGACGCTGTGACCGTGAGCACACGGCTTCGCGACCTCGAGATCCGTCACCTGACCGCGCTGCGGGCGGTGGTGGAGGAAGGCACCTTCGCCGATGCTGCCGCAGTCCTCGGCTTCAGCCAGGCCGCGATCAGCCAGCAGATCGCCGGCCTCGAGCGCGCCGTGGGCATGCCGGTTCTCGACCGACCCGGGGGCCCCCGCCCCGCAACCCTTACTCCCGCAGGCCGTCTCGTGCTCGGCTACGCGCACCGGATCCTCGACCGGATCGACCAGGCTGCCCGCGAGCTCGACGACCTCGCGTCGGGCACCGGCGGTCGGCTGGTGGTGGGCACCTTCCAGTCGGTCTCGGTGCGGCTCCTGCCGCGCCTGATCGCCGCCATGCGCGCCGAGCGCCCCGACGTCGCCATCGAGATCGTCCCCGGCGAGCTCTTGCCCGAGCTGGCGGGCCTGCTCATCGAGGGCGACGTCGACGTCACGTTCCTCGACCAGCGCGTGAAGCATCCGGACGTCGCGGTGCAGGTGGTGCTGCACGACCCCTATGTCGTGGTCACGCGCAGGGACGACCCGGTGCTCGGGCACCTGCGCGGCGGTGCCTACCCGGTGGCCGCCCTGGGGGAGCGGCCGATCCTCGGCCCTGAGCCGCACCACGCGCACGCGCAGACCGAGGCGTGGCTCGCGCAGCACGGCGTCGTGCCGCGGTACTCGTTCCGCACCAACGACAACGGCGCGCTGCAGGCTCTCGTCGCGGCCGGCCTCGGGGCCGCGGTGATGCCGCTGCTCGCCGTCGACGAGTCCGACCCGGACGTGGTGGTGCTGCACACGCGGCCGAGGATGCCGCCCCGCGACGTGTACGTCGCCCGACGTACCGGTGCGTCGGCGACCGCGGCGGCCGACCGGTTCTACGAGATGGCGGTCGGGCTCGGAGCAGGCCGGCTGCTGCAGCTGTCGGCCGAGGCCTGACGCGCGAGAGCCGGGTCGGCAGGACGCCGACCCGGCTCTCGCGCGGAGTGCGCTACTGCAGCCAGCTCGGGGCCTTGGCCTCCCACATGCGGCCGATCCCGAGGTACCGACCGGCATGCACGATCATCAGCAGCATGAGCACCGCGCTGTAGATGATGTGCTCGTCGAGGATCGGGTTGTTCGAGGCGACGGTGGAGCCGCCCTCGTCGACGTACTTCGCCCACGGGGCGACGGCGAGCCACATGCTGAGCAGCAGGACCGACGCGCCGATGCACGAGATGCGCATGCCGATGCCGAGCACGAGGCCGACGCCGGCGCCCAGCAGCGCGCCCATGAACAGCCAGTTGATGAACGCGCTGGGTGCGGTGGGGGCGAGGCTCGTGAAGAAGTCGTGGAACGGCCCGTTCGGGTTGGCGCCGAACTTCAGGAACCCCGCGGTCGGGTTGCCCTCGCCGGTCCCGAACATCCAGCCCTTGGCGGTGGCGTAGCCGAACCCGAAGCACTTGTCGAGGAAGGCCCACAGGAACGTGAACCCGATGAGGATGCGGATGACTCCTGCCCAGGTCCGTGCCGAGGGCGGCACGAGCAGGTCGTCGGACGTCTGGCCTGTCGATCGATCGATGGTGGTGGACATGGCGACCCCCTGGCCGAATGGCGGCCCGTCCACCGGGGCGAGTCGCCACACCTGTGAGGTGCCCTCTCCCGCGGTCCGACTGGGCGAGGCCACGAGAACCAGGACCAAGGGCTCCTCGCGCCACATGGTGTACCTGTTCGCACCCGTACGGGTGCGAACAGGTGCGATGTGGAGTACGGCGTGTCGCGCAGCAGTACGGCCCCGCGACGAACGATCGCGGGGCCGTCGTCGTGAGAACGGTTACAGCGGCAGGAGGGCGATGCCTGTCTCGGCATGGCAGTCGTAGCCGTGCGGATTCCTGGTCGGCGCGAGATGCTGCTGGTGGCCGACGGCGATCCAGGCGAGGCCCAGACAGCGAGCCGGTGCGGCAGGAGTCGGCTCGGCTCGGCCCCCATGCGTCGACTGGGGTTCGGCGCCTCTCGACGAGACTCCGAGCCACGTCAGTAGAAGGCTGTTGCCCGAATGAGGAGGTGTTCCGCTATGGCGAAGGGCTGGCTCCGAAGGACGCGGGACGACGGTTGTGAAGCCTCGTGCTGCCCCGAGTGCGATGCCGAAGCCGATACGGCACTGACGTACTGCACCGTCTGCGGGTACGACATCGTGCGGGGGGCCAAGATCGACCTGGCTCACCCACCCCAGATGATGTAGAGGCCGCCATGGCCTGCGGTCACAGGGACGACAGGACCTGACCGGGGCTCCTAGAGGGGTGGCAGCGCGAGGCCGGTCTCGGCGTGGCAGTCGTAGCCGTGGGGCACCTTGTAGAGGTACTGCTGGTGGTAGTCCTCGGCGTAGTAGAACGGCAGGCCCTCGGCCGGGCCGAGCTCGGTGGTGATGGGGTCGAAGCCCTTGGCCACCAGCACCTTCTCGTACGCATCCTTGGTGGCCTGCGCGATCTCGGCCTGCTCCGGCGTCGTCCAGTACAGCGCCGAGCGGTACTGCGTGCCGACGTCGTTGCCCTGGCGGTAGCCCTGGGTCGGGTCGTGGTTCTCCCAGAACACCTTGAGCAGGTCGTAGGTCGAGACCTGCTCGGGGTCGTACACGACGAGGACGTTCTCCGCGTGCCCGGTGCGCGCGGTGCAGACCTCCTCGTACGACGGGTTCGGCGTGATGCCGCCCTGGTAGCCGACGGCCGTGGTGTAGACGCCGGGCACGCGCCAGAAGCGCTTCTCGGCGCCCCAGAAGCAGCCGAGGCCGACGTACAGCGACTGCAGGCCGTCGGGGAAGGGGCCTTCGAGCGGCGTGCCGAGCACCGCGTGGGTCGCGGGCACGGCGAACGGCCGGGTGGCCCGGCCGGGGAGCGCGTCCGTGGGCGTGACCATGCGGGTCTTGGCGGAGGAGTCGAACAGCGAGGAGAACATGTGCACCAGCCTCTCGGGGGACCGCGGTCGGGGCAACCGCAGGTCCGCACCCTCTGCAACCGCCGCGGGTCGCGGACCGTTCCCGGCGAGGTGTTACGAGGGTCTGACGTGCTCGCGACGGTGCCGCGCGTGCTCACCGGGTCCCCCGGACGGCTCAACCTGACGCCGAAACTGCCGATCCTCAACGAGGGATATCGGGAGGGGACAGATGACGACGTCGTACGTCGGCGCGAGCGAGCAGACCGCGCCCGTCGTCGACAGTGCTGCCGGAGCGGAAGCCGGCAGCCCTGTCGACGCCGGGCCGGTTCGCCCGAATGCGCCGGCACCGTTCATCGCCATGCTCGACCGGGCGTCCGGTCTGCCGTTCCGCTGGGTGGTGCCGGTCGTCGTCGTGGTCTCGCTGCTGCTGCTGAGCGTGGCGAGCGTGCTGGGCGTCCGCTCGGTGTCCGCTGCCGAGGAGGAGGGCTCGCGCCAGTCGGTGACGCTGTCCTCGTCGGCCCGCGAGGCGGCGGCCCGCATCTCCCGCGAGGTCGACGTGGTGCGCCTGTCCGGCCTGCTCGCCGGCCGCGACCCCGTGCTCGCGGACGTCGCCTCGACCGGTCGGGCGACCGCGGCGCAGGTGGGGGCTGCCCGCCGTCCGCTGCAGACGCTCGCCGAGATCCGCTCGGGCCTCGTGGCCATCGCCCGGCTGCGCGCCGCCGACGGGCGCGAGGTGCTGCGCGTCGCCGACGGCAGCGTGACCACCACGGGCCTGTCGTCCGGTGCCCGCGGTGCCACCTGGGTTCGCGACGCCCTCGCCGCCGGGTCAGGCGTACCGGTGACGTCGGGCACCCATCCGTCGGTCACCCTCGGCGAGGACGCCGTCAGCACCGCTGTCGCCGTCGGTCCTGCGGGTGCTCCCGTAGGCGTGCTCGAGATCGACACCCCCGTGAGCTGGCTGCGTGCGGCCGCGCTCGAGGGCATGCCGTCGTCCGCGACGGTGGAGTTCCTGACGCCCGCCGAGGCCGAGATGCGCCTCGGCCTCGCGACGGCCGCCGGCAGCGGCGTGGTCGGCGACGACGGTCGTACGACTGCGTGGGCGCGCACGGCGTACGACGCGTCCTTCGGCGACTCGATCGGGCTCGACTGGGTGGTCACGGTGACCGAGCCCGTCGTGCCGACCGGCGCTGCTGCGATCGGGCAGCTGCCGCTGCTGCTCGGCGTCCTCGGCCTCGTGCTGCTGGTCGTCGGAGTCCTGCTCGCCCTGCTGTGGTGGTTCGTCGTGCGGCGCCGACGGCTGCTCGCCGAGCACCGGGCGCTGCGGCTGCAGCGCCGTCTCGGGGAGATGTCGGACGCGCTCGCGCTCGTCGCCGAGGGCCATCTCGCGACCGAGCTCCCGCACTTCGAGCAGGACGACCTCCGCGAGATGGCGTCGTCGTTCGAGTCGACCATCGGCACGTTGCGCGCGCTCGTCGGGCAGGCGCAGGAGTACGGCGCTGCCCTCGCGCAGGCCAGCGTCGAGCTCACCGCAGGGGCGGTGCAGCAGGCGACGGCGGCCGCGCAGCAGACCACCGTGGTCGCGGAGACGACCGCGACGATCGAGGAGCTCGCCGCCACCGCCGCCCAGATCGCTCTGACGGCAGAAGGGGTTGCGCGCGCGGCCAACGACACGCTGCGGCTCACCGAGGACGGCAGGGTCGCGGTGATGACCTCGGTCGAGGTGATGCACGGGGTGGCGTCGCGCGTCGACGTGATCGAGCAGCGGGCCCTCGCCCTCGGTGAGACCGGCCGTGAGATCGGGCGCATCGTCGAGGTCATCGACGACCTGTCCGAGCGCACCAACATGCTCGCCCTCAACGCGGCGATCGAGGCAGCGCGGGCCGGGGAGCACGGCGCCGGCTTCGCCGTCGTCGCCAGCGAGGTGCGTCGGCTCGCCGAGCGCGCCCGCACCTCGACCACGCAGATCCAGGGCCTCGTCGAGCGCATCGCCGCCGACGCCGCCGCCACCGTGCTCGCCGCCGGCGAGGGCCAGCGCGAGGTCGCGCATGCCAACGGTGTCGCGCACGACGCCGCGGAGGCGCTCGACCGCATCGCGTCGATGGTCGACGAGACCACCACCGCGAGCCGCGAGATCTCGATCGCCACCCAGCAGCAGCGGTCGGCGTCCGACCAGGTCGTCCTCGCGATGGGTCAGGTAGCCGACGCGTCCCGTCAGTACGCCGTCGGCTCGAAGCAGTCGGCGCACTCGGCCGAGGAGCTCGCGGCGCTGGCCGAGAGCCTGCGCGGCACGATCGCCACCTTCGAGACGACCGCTCCGGAGGAGCCCGCCCTCGTCTGACCCACCGAGGTGACAGAACCGCAGCAGGCCTTGCGGCGCATCGGTAGGTGAGGCGTCAGACGTCGACGTGCAGCGCGATCGTCACGACGTCGTCGACGTCGAGGCCCTCGGCGTCGCGCACCTTGTCCTTCAGAGGGATGAGGTAGCGGCCGTCCTTCGGGAAGAGCGACGTCGTCCACCCGGTGCCGCCGATCGTGGCGGTCACCGGGATCATCCCCCAGCCGTACGTGACCGCGGCCGAGGCCGCCTTGAGCGCCGCGGACTCCTCGTCGGGCACGGTGACGAAGTGGTACGGCGACGGCCCGCGCCAGGAGAAGACCGCCCCCTCCACGACCAGATCCACCGTCGAAGGATAGGGAGCGACGGCGTCGTGCGGGGCGGTCTGGACGCGGTGGACGCCGTAGGCTCCTCGGCATGAACGAGCACCCCGCCTGGACCCACCTCGAGACCGTCGCGCTGCACGCCGGGCAGGAGCCCGACGCGCTCACCGGCGCGGTCGTGCCCCCGATCTACCAGGTGTCGACGTACGCCCAGGACGGCGTCGGCGGCCTGCGCGGGGGCTACGAGTACTCGCGCTCGGGCAACCCGACGCGAGACGCGCTGCAGGCGTGCCTCGCCGCGCTCGAGGACCCGGTCGGCGCGGCCGCCGGCACGACGCTCGGCATGGCCTTCGCGTCCGGCCTCGCCGCCGAGGACACGCTGCTGCGCACGGTGTGCGCCCCCGGCGACCACGTGGTGATCCCGGACGACGCGTACGGCGGCACGTTCCGGCTGTTCGCCAAGGTGCTCGGCCGCTGGGGTCTCGACTACACGCCCGCCCGTCTGACCGACGTCGAGGCCGTGGCCGCCGCGGTCGTCCCCGGCCGCACCAAGGTCGTCTGGGTCGAGACGCCGACCAACCCGCTGCTGCGCGTCGCCGACATCGCGGCGCTCGCCGACGTCGCGCATGCGGCCGGCGCGATCCTCGTCGTCGACAACACCTTCGCCTCGCCGTACCTGCAGCAGCCGCTGCTGCTCGGGGCCGACGTCGTCGTGCACTCGACCACGAAGTACCTCGGCGGCCACAGCGACGTGATCGGCGGCGCGCTCGTGGCGCGCGACCCCGAGCTCGCGGCGCAGCTGGCCTACCACCAGAACGCGATGGGCGCGGTGGCCGGGCCCTTCGACTCGTGGCTGGTGCTGCGCGGCGCCAAGACCCTCGCCGTCCGCATGGACCGCCACTGCGCCAACGCCAGGTCCGTGGTCGACGTGCTGCGCGAGCACCCGAAGGTGGTCGAGGTGCTCTACCCGGGCCTCGAGGGGCACGACGGCCACCACGTGGCGGTCAAGCAGATGCGCGACTTCGGCGGCATGGTGAGCTTCCGCGTCGCCGGCGGCGAGGCCGCCGCCGTCGAGGTCTGCAACCGCGCCCGGCTGTTCACGCTGGGCGAGTCGCTCGGCGGCGTCGAGTCCCTCATCGAGCACCCGGGTCGCATGACGCACGCGTCGGCCGCCGGATCGCCGCTCGAGGTGCCCGCCGACCTCGTGCGCATCTCGGTCGGCCTCGAGCACGTCGACGACCTCGTCGGCGACCTGGTGCAGGCGCTGGGATGATCCGGGCGTGACCCTGGCGTACGTCGCCTGCGTCGACACCGGGTCGACCTTCACCAAGGCCGCGGCTGTGGCGGTCGGCGGTGCCGATGCGGGTCGGCTGCTCGCGACGGCGTCGGTGCCGACGACGGTCGGTGCCGGGCAGGACGTGCTCACCGGGCTCGACGCTGCGGTCGCGTCGCTGGTGCGCGACGTCGGCGCCGAGCCGATCGAGGTGCGCGCCTGCTCGTCCGCCGGCGGCGGCCTGCGCCTCGCCGTCGTCGGGCACGAGCGCGTGGTGACGGCGGAAGCCGGTGCGCGCGTCGGGCTCTCGGCCGGTGCCAAGGTCGTCCACGTGTCGAGCGGGCGGCTCGACCGGGCCGCGCTCGACGCGCTGAAGGCAGACCGGCCCGACGTCGTCCTCCTCGTCGGTGGCACCGACGGCGGCGACGCCGAGGTGCTGCTGCACAACGCCGCGCGCCTGGCGACGTCCGGCCCGCGCGTGCCGTACGTGGTGGCCGGCAACGTCGATGCGCGCGACGAGGTCGTGGCGCTGCTCGTGGCCCGCAGGCGCACGGTGGTGGCGTGCGCGAACGTGCTGCCGCGCATAGGAGTCCTCGACGCACTGCCTGCGCGGGCTGCGATCAGGGAGGTGTTCGTGCACCACGTGATCGGCGGGAAGGGATTCACGAAGGGCCCGCGGTTCGCGCGGCTCGTCCGTGGCGCCACGCCCGACCTCGTGCTCGCCGGTGTCGAGCTGCTCGCCGACTCCGGAGTGGGCGACGTGCTGCTCGTCGACGTCGGCGGCGCCACGACCGACGTCTACTCGGCGCTGACACCCGACGCCGAGGAGGCATCGCTGCACCGTGAGGTGGTCGAGGTGATGTGGCGCGGCCGCACGGTGGAGGGCGACCTCGGGATGCGCTGGAGCGCAACGGGTGTGGTTGATGCCGCCCTCGCGGAGAAGCTCCTGCCGCCGGGCGCGGACGCCGACCGGCTGCGCGCCGCGGCCGCGCTGCGCCACGACGACCCGGCGTGGCTGCCGTCGTCCGCCACGGACCGTGCCGACGAGGCGCTCATCGCGCGGCTCGCGCTCACGGTGGCGCTGCGCCGGCACGCGCGGCCGGCGTCCACCGTCGAGGGCCGCACCCCCGGCCGCGACCTCTCGCACGTCTCGCTCGTCGTCGCCAGCGGCGGCGTCTTCCGCCACGCCGACCAGGCCGCGCTCGCCGACGTCCTCGCCCCGGTGACCACCGACCACGCGGGCGGGTGGCGGGTGCCGTCGTCGCCGCGCGTGACCGTCGATCGGCGCTACGTGGTCGCCGCCGCAGGGCTCCTCGCCGACGATCACCCGGATGCCGCAGCGGTTCTCCTGCGCGAGGCCCTCGTCGTCGTCTGAGCGCAGGGATCTCGGCCCCGCGGAGCCGTACTCCACCGACGCGGCCCGCACGTGGTGGAGGATGGGGGTGGGTCCACAGGCGAGGGCCACCGAGGAGGGGTTCGCGATGTCGCAGGAATGGTCGCTCACGCAGGGCGCGCAGCCGGTCAAGCGCAAGGGCAAGGCCGCGATCATCACGGGCATCGTGCTTATCGTGCTGGCGCTCGTGGCGGGCATCGCGGGCATCGCCGGGATCGCGAGCGGCGTGGGCAGCATCGCCAGCGAGAGCACGGAGCCGTTCGCCGCGCCGAACACCATCACCGTCTCGCTCGAGAGCGGCAAGACGTACGTCGTGTACGAGCTCGAGGCCGCCGCCGGCCAGGGGTCGATGCAGATCTCCGACATCACCGTCACCGATCCGTCGGGAGCGACGGTGCCCGTGACGGGCATGGGGTCGTTCGGTCAGGGGTTCAACGAGGGCGCGGATTCGTTCGTCGCCGTCGGGGAGTTCGTCACCTCGACCACGGGCACCTACACGATCGACGTCACCACCGAGGGCACCACGTTCATGGTCGGCCCGAGCCTCGGCTCGTTCATCGGCCTCGGCCTGTCGGGCCTCGCGATCGTGCTCGCTGCGCTGCTCGGCATCGCCGGCGTGATCGTGCTCATCATCGGGCTCGTGCGCCGCGCATCGTCCAAGCCCGCGGCGGTCGGCACCGGCTACCCGGCCGGTGCGGTCACCGCGCAGCCGTACGTCGCCCCCGCGCAGGCGCCCCAGCCGCAGATCTTCGAGCAGCCTGCCTCCGAGCAGGCGCCGGTGCAGCCGTTCGTGACGCCCGCCCCCGCCGCGCCGGTGGCGCCCGCGCCGGCTGCGGCGCTGCCGCCGGCCGGCTGGTACCCGGACCCGGGTCGCCCCGGCGGCCAGCGCTACTGGGACGGCCAGCAGTGGACCGAGCACCAGGCCTGAGGCTCTCGAGTTACTGCCCGACGTGGGGTGATGGAGGCCGCCAACACCCCGCATCGGGCAGTAACTCGCCTCAGGTAAGGGGCAGGTCGACGCGGACGGCGCGGGCGTAGTTGGATCGTCGGATGACCACCGACGCATCTGCCGCACCGTCCCTGCGCACCTGGACGGCGACCACGGTCGCCGACGACGTGCGCGCCGGTCGACTCACGGCGCTCGACGCCACCCGTGAGGCGTTGCGGCGCATCGAGACGCGCGACGGCTCGCTCGGCGCGTTCCAGGTGGTACGCCGCGACGCCGCGGTCCGCGAGGCCGCGGCGCTCGACACCGCGGGCACGGCCGGTCTGCCGCTGGCCGGCGTACCGGTGGCGATCAAGGACAACATCCCGGTCGAGGGCGAGCCGATGCGCGTGGGCTCGGCCGCGACCGAGGGCTACCCGCAGACGGCGTCGCACGAGGTCGTGCGCCGCATCCGCGAGGCCGGCGGCGTGGTCGTCGGCCTCACGCGCGTTCCCGAGCTGTGCGTCTTCGGCGCGACCGACTCGGTGTACGGCGTCACCCGCAACCCGTGGGACCCCGAGCGCACGCCGGGCGGGTCGTCGGGCGGCTCGGCCGCGGCGGTTGCGTCCGGGCAGGTGCCGGTGGCACACGGGAACGACGGCATGGGCTCGGTGCGGATCCCGGCTGCGTGCACGGGCATCGTCGGCATCAAGCCCGGGGGCGGCGTCGTGCCGTGCGACCTCGGTGAGACCGACTGGTACGGCCTGTCGGAGAACGGCGCGCTCGGCACCACGGTGGCCGACACCGCGCTGCTGCTGTCGGTGCTGGCGGGCGACCCCTCGCTCGCGGTGCTCGGCGACGTGCCGACCCTGCGCATCGCGGTCTCGACCAGGCCGCCGGTGCAGGGCGTGAAGGTCGACCGCGAGCACGTGCGCGCCCTGTTCGCCACCGCCGCGGCGCTCATGCGCGACGGGCACGACGTCGAGCGGCACGACCCGACGTACCCCAACTCCGCGGCGGTCGCCGGGCTCGCACGGTGGTTCGCCGGCACGTGGGCCGACGCCGAGAAGCTCGACCCGGCTCTGCTCGAGCCCCGCGTCCGCTCGCACGCCGCGCTCGGCAAGCAGGTCGTCGAGCGCGGGATGCTCGCCGAGGAGCCGCGCGATGCATGGAAGCAGAAGGCCGGTGAGCTGCTCTCGACGTACGACGTTCTCATGACACCGGTGCTCGCGCAGCCGCCGCTGGAGGCCAAGCGCTGGAGCGAGACGAACTGGGCGACGACGATGGCGGCCAACGTGCGCTACGCGCCGTTCTCCGCGCCGTGGAACGTCGCATCGTTCCCGGCGATGTCGGTGCCCGCGGGCGTCCACCCGACGGCCGGCACGCCGATGTCGGTGCAGCTCGTCGCGGCACCCGGCAAGGAGCACCTGCTGCTCGACCTCGCCGCCCGCATCGAGACCCTGCGCCCCTGGCAGCGCACCGCCCCCGGCTACCTCTAGATCCCTGCCGCTCTTTCCGGAAGGGTGCCCCCACGGACCTCAGAGGCCCGCATGCTTCCCCAACGATCGGACTCAGAGAGCTGTGGCGGCTGTTGCCGCACCCTCCGCTGACGCGACGACGGACGCCACCGACTTCCGGGCCCCGCCCGAGATGTTCCACCGTGCCATGCGGGCGATCGACGCGGGCGACGGCGGGAGGTGACCGAGCTGCGTCATCATCCCGAGGTCGTCGCGCACGGCGCTGTGCTCGGCGTGCAGGCCGTCGCGAAGGCGGAACACGTGAGCCTGGCGTACGGCGAACTCGCGGCCCGTGGCCGGGAACGACACCGGAGCACCGCCCGGGGGGAAGACGACGAAGGGCCCGGTCTGCCGGCCGCGCATCCAGACGTGGGCGAACGTCGCGTGCTCGTCGCTGCTTCCTTCGATGAGATCGAAGGAGAGGTCGCTGAAGGCCGAGCGCAGCCACGCGCTCGTGGCCATGAACCCGGGTACGCCGTGCTGAGCCGCTGCCGGGGGCTCGTCCACTGCCATGTGGTTGAGGTGGTCGGGGTGCAGGCAGGCGCGTGCTGCCTCGACGTCGCCGTCCGCCATCGCACGGAGATGCGTCATCGCCAGGTCGAGGGAATCCACAAGTGCTCCTTGCCCGCCGGGCGCCCCACGAACGAGGAGGCATCCGCGCCCCGAGCTCCGTCGCACCAGGGTGAGGGCTCCCGGCGATCCGCGCAGCCGTATGGCATTGTCCGTCGACTACGCGAGCGACCAGTCGACCGGGTCCGAGCCCTGCTCGGCGAGCAGGGCGTTGGCGCGGCTGAACGGGCGTGATCCGAAGAAACCGCCGCGCGCCGAGAGCGGCGACGGGTGCACGCTGGCAACGATCGGCGTCGACCCGAGCATCGGCGCGAGGTTCTGCGCGTCACGGCCCCAGAGGATCGCGACGAGCGGCTGCGGCCGCTCGACCAGGGCCCGGATCGCCTGAGCCGTCACGGCTTCCCAGCCCTTGCCGCGGTGCGAGCCGGGCTTGCCCGGCGACACCGTGAGCACCCGGTTGAGCAGCAGCACGCCGTGGTCGGCCCAGGGCGAGAGGTCGCCGGACGCCGGCCGCGCGACGCCGAGATCGTCGACGAGCTCGGTGTAGATGTTCTGCAGGCTGCGCGGCACCGGCCGCACCTCCGGGTCGACCGAGAAGGACAGCCCGACGGCGTGGCCCGGCGTCGGGTACGGGTCCTGGCCGACGATCAGCACGCGTACGGCGTCCAGCGGCCGGGTGAAGGCGCGCAGCACGTTCTCGCCGGCCGGGAAGTAGCCGCGCCCGGCGGCGACCTCCGCGCGCAGGAACTCGCCCATCCGCGCGATGTCGTCGGCCACCGGCTCGAGGGCGACGGCCCAGCCCGGGTCGACGAGCTCGGTCAGCGGTCGCGCGGTCACAGCGCAATCCTGCCCGACTCCAGGGAGATCAGTCTCAGCCGATCGGGTCTTCGGGGAGGGCGAGGTTCTTGTTGCTGTACCGGTCGTCGCCCGTCACCTCGGCGGTGATCGTGAGCCATGGCGGGAAGTCGATCGCGGCGCCCATGTCGTCGGTGCCGGGCAGCTCGACCTCCAGCAGCCACAGCGTGCGCGGCGACTCGAGGTGGTCGACCTCGATCGTGCGCCCGGCGTACGGCACGACCCAGCGCGTCTTCACGACCGGGTGCCGTGCGGGATCGCCGCGCCGCAGGAGATCGTCGTACTCCGCCTCGGTGAGCTCGCGCTCGTACTCCTCGACGACGCCGGCGGAGACGCCGACCTTGCGCGTGGTGGTGAGCTGCAGCCGCTCCCCGCCGTCGTCGCGCACGAGGCGCCGGCGTACCCGCTCGGCGCTTCCGTCGTCGGTGGCGAGGTAGGTCTGCACGATGTGCGACACGGACGAGGCAGCGGCGTCGAGGGCAGCGACGTCCGGGTCGGCGAGCAGGAACTTGCGCTCGATCTCGTACGGGACCTCGGCCATGCGGCCATCCTGCCGCAGCCCGGCTTCAGTCGGGCTTTCGGGCGAGGTACGTGAACGCGACCGGGAGAGGCTGCGGCGGCTCACCGGGGTTGGTGCCCCGGCCCAGCAGGAAGCGGTGCAGGCCGTCGTCGCCCTGGGTGAGGACCTCGTCGCCGCGCGGGTTGAACGCGATGGCGTCGTGCTCGTCGAGGTGCTCCAGGGTGAGCCCCGCGCGCAGGCCGCCCATGACGACGTCGGCGATGGAGTGCGCGAACGACGTCGTCGTGCTCTCGTTCGTGTCGGTGGGGTCGGCGTACGAGCCGGCGCCGGTGTAGGTCAAGGCGACGCCGCCGCCGTACGGGAAGTCGCACACGACCTCGGGGGAGAGCGAGTCGAACATCTGGTACGCCGGATGCAGCTCCACCATCACGAGCACGCCTCCGGGCCGGAGCGCGAGGGCCACCTGGCGCATCCAGAGGTCGAGGTCGTCGATCCAGCAGATCGCGCCGATGGTCGCGTAGACGATGTCGAAGCGTCCGTGCAGGGACGGCGGCAGGTCGCGCGCGTCGGTCTCGACCGTCTCGATCGTGACGCCGACGCGCGCCGCGAGGTCGTGCGCACGCCCGAGCGCGGCGGCGGAGTAGTCGGCACAGGTCACGCGCGCGCCGGCCCGCGCCATGACCACGCCGTCCACGCCGATGTGGCTCTGCAGGTGCAGCACGTACCTGCCCGGCAGAGCGGCGAGCGGGGTGCCGGCGTCCGCGCCGGTGGCGTGGGCGAGCGCCTGCTCCTCGAGCGTCGTCAGCAGGGTGCCGCCGGCCACCACGTCGTCGAGCAGGTAGTAGCGGTCTCCGGGCGTGGTGCCATGGGT
The DNA here is from genome assembly GCF_042660085.1 of Longivirga aurantiaca. NCBI lineage: Bacteria > Bacillati > Actinomycetota > Actinomycetes > Sporichthyales > Sporichthyaceae > Longivirga > Longivirga aurantiaca. The sequence goes on from NZ_JBHSTI010000008.1 coordinate 347,906, forward strand.
GGCGGCCGCGCCGTCCCAGTAGTTCTTGGTGCTCGGGTCGACGACGAGGTCAGGGCTCATGCCGCGCAGTCTGCCGCGTGCGCGCGACCGACGTCGCCCTGGTTGTCTCCGTGCGCCCTCGTGCACAGCAGGGTCGCGGTCAGGCGGGTGGGGCCTCGGGCTCGGTCGCGGGGTCGAGGTGCGGAGCCGTCGCAGCCTGGGCCTTCGCGCGGCCCAGGGTCTCTGGCATCGTCGCCGACATCGCGAGGGTGATCAGCATGATCACGGCACCGATGGTGAACCCGAGGCTGTAGGACTTCGTGGAGTCGACGATAGCGCCGACGATGAGCGGTCCGGCGATGGCGCCGACGTCGCTCATCATCTGGAACGTCGCGACCACAGGACCTTCACGGCGGCCGCCGGTGATGTCGCCGACCACCGCGGACGGCCCGGCGCCCAGGTAGGCCGACCCTGCGCCCAGCACGGCCATGGCGCCGAGGAACGCCCAGAGACTGCCGGTCAGGGCGAGCGCCAGGAAGCCGATGGCCGTGATCCCCGTCCCGAGCATGAGCGCGATCCGGCGGCCTTGGGTGTCGGTGGTGCGCCCGGCTCGTGAGAGCAGAGGCGCCTGCACGGCTGCGGAGGCGAGCGCGCCGTACCCGGCCCAGGCCGGGTCGAGGCCGAGGCTGTTGACGACGAACAGCGGGACGATGGCCGAACGCAGCCCGAACGCGGTGAAGCCGCTGCCGAAGTTGACGACGAGGGCGGTGACATAGGCGCGGTCGCGCACCGCCTGCCGCATGATCGCCCAGCCGGAACGGCCCGCGGCCGCGGCTGCGTTCGACGGCTTCTCCGGTGCATCGAGCAGACGTGTACGGGACATCGTCGTGATGACCACGACGACCGCGGCGCCGAGGGTCGCGGCGTACACGAAGAACGGCAGCCGGATGGAGATCCCGAGGACGATGCCGCCGACGGCCGGGCCGGTGACCCCACCGAGCAGGAACCCGCCCTGGAACGCTGCGGCAGCCCGGCCGCGCTGCTCGGGCGCGGCGACGCGGATCAGCAGCGCGAGGGCCGACACGGTGAACATCGCGGAGCCGAGGCCGCCGATCCCTCGCAGCACCAGCAGTTGCGCGAACGAGGTGGACAGGCCGGCGAACGCCGACGAGACCGCGACGATCGTGAGACCCACGATCAGCGTCATGCGCTCACCGACCCGGTCGACGATCCAACCGGCAGGAAGCGCGCCGATCAGGCGCATGAGTGCGAAGACCGACACGACCGAGGCGGCCCAGAACGCCGTGACCTCGAACTGCTGGGCGAAGATCGGGATGGCCGGGGCGACGATGCCGAAGCCGAGCGCGACGCAGAAGGCGACCGCGGCCAGCACCGCGACCTCGCGCGGCAGCCCCTCGAGCCACGGCAGGCTGCGCACGCGCGATCCGAGGGTGCGACGGGTGCCGGGCTCGCTCATCGCGGAGTCACGCAGTCGCCAGGCACGTCGCGCATCCTCTCACCCGCGTCGCCAACGGTTTGCGATGAAGGGGGCCTTCGTTGCTCAGAGCGCAACAAACTGGGCATTCACGCGGACGGCGGCTCCCTGGCGTCCGTCCGCCTCTTGCTTGGCTTCCCTGCATGCCACGGTCCGGCTGTGGGCAGCACATGAACGGACGTGTCCGCCGAAGGCAGTGGAAGCTCATCGATCGGGAAAGAGAGGGTCAGGCGGAGCGGCGGCGTCCTCCGGAGCGGCGCTTGAGGTAGTCGCTGACGACGTAGTCGCCGAGACGGTCGCCCTCGGGGGCCAGCACGCGGCCACCGTTGCGGCGCGCGATGTCGTCGAGGAAGCGGGCGAGGCGCGGCTCGTGGCCGAGGCGGAAGAACGACAGCGGGACGCCGCGGCGCGTCATCTTGTCGACCTCGGCCAGCGTGAGCTCGATCGTCTCCGGCCCCGGCGGCCACTGGAACCACCACTCGCCATCACGGTCGAGGTGAGCCGTCGGCTCGCCGTCGGTCACCACGAGCACGACGGGCTCCGCGTCCGGATGCTTGTCGAGGAAGCGCCCGGCGAGCATCAGCGCGTGCTGCAGGTTGGTGCCCTGCACCTCGTTGGCATCGAGGTCGGGCAGCTCGTGCGGCGCGATGCGCCGGGCGAGGTTGGCGAACGCGATGATCTCGACGGCGTCGAGCGGGAACTGCGTCGTGGCGAGCGCGTGCAGCGCCATCGCCGTGGTCTTCGCCGTACGCCAGGTGTCGTTCATGACCATCGAGAACGACTGGTCGACCAGCAGCACCACCGCCGCGCGGGTGCGGCGCTCGGTCTCGCGGATCTCGAAGTCCTCCGGCCGCAGCAGCGGTCCGTCGCTGTCGACCATGCGACGGCGTACGGCGTTCGACACCGTCTTGACGACGTCGAGCGGCTGCTCGTCGCCGAAGCGCCACTCGCGCGTCGTGCCCGTGAGCTCGCCCGCGGCACCGGCGTCGTGGACGTCGTGGTCGCCGCGGCCGCCGGACTCGAGCGATGCGAACACCCGGCGCAGGGCTGTCTGCCCGATGCGACGGATCGCCTTGGCGGTCAGCTCGATCTCGCCGCCCTTGCGCGTGAGGTAGCCCTGCCGCTCGAGCTCGCGCTCGATCTCCTGCAGCCGCTTGAGGTCGTCGACGGCCTGGCGCCCCAGGGCGCGGGCGACAGCCTCCTCGTCGACGTCATCGAGCGAGGCGCCGGCGTAGTCCTGCCCGAGGGCCTCGGAGAGGGCGTCGAGGTCGGCGAGGTCGGCGAGCGCCTCGGTGGCGTCGCCGAGCCCGAGCGGCTCGTCGCCGCGCAGCCGCTGCCGCCCGCTCCAGGGGAGATCGGGCCGCATCGCGCGCAGGTTGTCGGTGAGGCGCCCCATCTCCGACGCGAGATCCATGTCGCCGAGGGCGTCGGCCATCAGCTCGGCGAGCTCCTGGCGCTGCTCGGGCGTCATCGACTCGAGCATGCGCTGCATCGCGGCGGCCTGGCGCGCGAGCTGGTCGAGCAGCTGCTCGATGTTCTCGGGGTTCTCGGGGAAGAACTCGCCGTGCTCGTCCATGAAATCGGCGAAGTCCTGCTCGGTGTCCTCGCCCCGCGCGTGCTTCTCGAGCATCTGGTTGAGGTCGGCCATCATGTTCTTCAGACGCTCGCGCGACTCCGACCCGGCCGGGTCCTGCAGGGCCTGCTTCATGCCGCGGAACTGCTGGTCGAGCACGTCGCGGCGCAGCATGTCCTTCAGGTCGTCGAACGTCTGCCGCGCCTCGGGCGAGCGCCAGTCGTACTCGGACAGCTCGCGCACCGCCCGCGACGTTGACGACGGCAGGTTGTCGAGCTGCGTCTCGCGGAAACGGGCGTCGTCCGACGGGTCGGGGAACAGCGCCTGCTTCTCCCGCTCCACGGCCCGGTCGAGCATCTCGGCGGCCTTCTCGAGCATGCCGTCCATGCGGCCGGACCGCTCGAGCGAGCGCCGCCGCTGCTGCACCTTGCGCATGAGGTCGTCGAGACCTCGGACGCCGTCGGCGCCGCGCTGCAGCAGGTCGCGGACGGCGTCGCGCACGTCGAGGCCGTCGAGCACGCGGTCGCCGAGCTCGTCGACGGCGCGGCCGGCGTCGTACGGCGCAGCCAGGGGATCGGGCCCGTCGTCATACGCGCCGTAGCGGAAGCGGTTCATCGCCTCAGGCTCCGCCGTAGACCGCGCGGCCACCGCCGGGCACCTCGTCCTTGGAGATGCGCCGCGTCAGGTAGAGGCCCTCGAGCACCGTCTCGAGGCACGCGGCCACGATGCCCGGCGACTCGCCGCCGGAGTCCTCGCCCTCGAGCGCGGCCACGATGCGGCCGAGGCCTTCGACCGGGCCGACCCGACGCAGGATCTCCTCGCTCGTGACGAGGTCGCCGACCTCGATGGACGTGCCCTCGTCGAAGCGCGTGATCAGTGCTGCGAGGTCGACGCCGCCGAGCCGCGCTCGGAACGTCTCGGCCACCGCGCGCTTCAACAGGTGCTGCAGCACCTCCTCCTCGCGGCCCTCCTCGCTCACCTCGAACTCGACCTTGCCGCGCAGCGTCGGCACCACGGCCGGCAGGTCGCCGACGCGCGCGACGCCGAGCGCCTCGCCGGTGATGGCCGCGCGCCGCAGCGCGCTCGCCGCGAGCGACTCGGCTGCCGCCACCGAGAACCGCGCCGAGACGCCGGAGCGCTGATCGACGGCGGTCGACTCGCGGACGAGCCGCGTGAAGCGGGAGACCACCTCGAGCAGGTGGTGCGGCACCTGTGCCTGGAGGTCTGCCTCCTGGCGCACGAGCGAGATCTCGTCGGCGAGGCGCAGCGGGTAGTGGGTGCGGATCTCGGCGCCGAAGCGGTCCTTCAGCGGCGTGATGATCCGGCCACGGTTGGTGTAGTCCTCGGGGTTCGCGCTCGCGACGAGCATGAGGTCGAGGGGGAGGCGCAGCGCGTAGCCGCGCACCTGGATGTCGCGCTCCTCCAGCACGTTGAGCAGCGACACCTGGATGCGCTCGGCGAGGTCGGGCAGCTCGTTGATGGCGAAGATGCCGCGGTTGGTGCGCGGCACGAGGCCGTAGTGGATCGTCTCGGGGTCGCCGAGGGTGCGGCCCTCGGCCACCTTCACCGGATCGACGTCGCCGATGAGGTCGCCCACGCTGGTGTCGGGCGTGGCGAGCTTCTCGCCGTACCTCGCCGAGCGGTGCAGCCATCCGACGGCGGTCGCGTCGCCGTGCGTCGCGACCTGGCGCTTGGCCCAGACCGAGACGGGGTCGTACGGGTGCTCGTTCAGCTCGCTGCCCTCGAGCACCGGGGTCCACTCGTCGAGCAGGCCGACGAGGGTCCGCAGCAGGCGCGTCTTGCCCTGCCCGCGCTCGCCGAGGAGCACGAGGTCGTGGCCCGCGAGGATCGCGCGCTCGAGCTGCGGGCGCACGGTGTCCTCGATGCCGACGACGCCCGGGAAGGGGTCCTCGCCGGCGACGAGGCGCGCCACGAGGTTGGTGCGCAGCTCGGCCTTGACCGTGCGGTGCTCGTGCCCGGATGCCCGCAGGGCGCCGAGCGTGCGGGGGAGATCGGCGGGGGCGTCGGGGACGCGCAGATCGGTCACCTCACGACCGTACGTCGCCGCACCGACGAGCGCACCAGGTCGGCCGTACGCCGAACGCAGAGCGACCACGGGAATACGGGTCGCAGGCTCCGCTGAACCTGCGTGGCGCGACCGCGCCGGCGTTACAGCGGCGTCACCGGAACAGGTGGTGCACGGACGGGTGATGTTTGCTGAACGAGACCCGCGCGCTGGGCCAGGATGTGCGCGTGACCTCCCTGGCCGTGACCACGCGCACCGGCGACGGCCTCGCCCTCGGTCCCGACCTGGTCGACGCCGCCCGCCGAGCCGTCGCCTCCGCGCTCGCCCAGCTGGGCCCCGGCCCTGCCCCGGACCTCGCCCTCGTCTGGGTCTCGGGAGGGACTCCGGAGCAGACCGACGCCGCGCTGAAGGTCGCCTCCTACGGCATCGGCGCGTCCACCACCCTCGGGTGCACGGCGTACGGCGTGATCGGCGCCGGCCGCGCCGTCGAGTCCGATCGCGCCGTCAGCGTCTGGGCTGCACGCCTGCCCGGCGTCAGCCTGCGGTCGTTCCACCTCGAGGTGCTGCGCACCTCGGAGGCGATCGCGGTCGTGGGCATGCCCGAGCGCAGGGTCGACGACGCCGTCGGCGTGCTTCTCGTCGACCCGTGGTCGTTCCCGGTCGACGGCTTCGTCGGCCAGTCGTACGACGTCCTGCGCGGGCTCCCGCTCGTCGGTGGCCTCGCGTCGGGATCGGTCGAGCCGGGCGAAACCCGGCTGCTCGTCGACGGCCGCGTGGTCGACCGGGGCGCCGTCGGCGTCGTGATCGGTGGCGACGTCGCCGTGCGCACCCTGGTGTCGCAGGGCTGCAGGCCGATCGGCAGGCCGATGACGGTCACCGCGGCCGAGGGTCACCGCATCACCGGGCTCGCCGGCCAGTCGCCGCTGGTGCAGGCGGAGGTCGCGATCTCCGAGCTGCCCGAGGACGCCCGCGACATGGCGGTGCACGGCCTGCACCTGGGCGTCGCTATGGACGAGTACGCGCTCGAGCACGGGCGCGGCGACTTCGTCGCCCGCGGCCTCGTCGCGGCCGACGACCTCGACGGCTCGATCTCGGTCGGCGACGTCGTGCCCGTCGGCTCCACGGTGCAGTTCCTGCTCCGCGACGCATCGACCGCGCACGAGGACCTCGCCGACGAGCTCGACGGGCTGCGGCGCGAGATCGGCTTCGAGCGCGTCGCCGGGGCGCTGCTGTTCACCGGCGACGGCCGCGGTCGCGAGCTCTTCGCCTCTGCCGAGCACGACGTCGCGGCCGTGCGCGGCAGCCTCGGCGTCGAGCACGTCGGCGGGTTCTTCGCCTCGGGCGAGATCGGCCCGGTCGGCGGGCGCAACCACGTGCACGGCGTCACGGCGACGGTGCTCGCGTTCGAGGACTCGGCGAGGTGACGCTCGCGCTCGCGCTCGACGTCGGCGGCACGAAGATCGCCGCCGGTCAGGTGCGGCGCGACGGCGAGGTCGTGGGCTACGTCCGCGAGGCCACGCCGCAGACCGACGACCCCGAGGCGGTCTGGCGGGCCGTCGTCGAGGTCCTGGACCGCGTGGTCGACGAGGAGGGCGACGGGTACGACGCGGTCGGCATCGGCTGCGGCGGGCCGATGGAGTGGCCCGCCGGCGTGGTGTCGCCCGGCAACATGGCCGCGTGGCGCGGCTTCCCGCTCCTCGAGAGGGTCCGCGAGCGCTACGCCGGGGACCGCAGGATCGCGATCCACAACGACGCCGTGGCGCTGGCGGTGGCCGAGCACCGCTGGGGTGCGGGTCGCGGCAAGGCGCACGTGCTCGGCATGGTCGTATCGACGGGGGTCGGCGCGGGGCTCGTCCTCGGGGGTCGTCGCGTCGATGGCAAGACCGGGAACGCCGGCCACCTCGGCCACACGATCGTCGCGCCCGACGGCGAGGTCTGCCGGTGCGGTGCGCGCGGCTGTCTCGAGCCGATCGCCCGCGGTCCCGCGATCGCGGCGTACGCCGTCGCCCTCGGATGGCAGGGCGAGCAGACCGGTGTGGCCGTGGCCAGGGGCGCACGCGAGGGCGACCCCGCCTGCCTCGCGGCGTTCGACCGGGCCGGGCGTGCGGTCGGCCAGGCGCTCGCGTCCGCCGCGGCACTGCTCGACCTCGACGTCGCCGTGGTCGGCGGCGGGGTCTCGCAGGCGGGGCACGTGTTCTGGGACCCGCTGCGCGCGTCGTTCCACGAGCACGCCGGCTACGACTTCGTCGAGGGCTGCAGGATCACGCTGCCGATGCTCGGTCCGACGGCTGGAGTCGCCGGCGCCGCCGCCCTGGTGCTGGACGACGGTGCCGGCGGGTAGCTCGGCCGGGTCACCGGGCGGAGCGGGCACGGAATGCGAACACGGCCGACGCGATCCCGAGCGTGAGGGCCACGAGAGCGATGTTCACCGCGAGCGAGTACTGGGGTGCCGGGTCGATGGCGAGGCGCTGCAGCACGTTCACGACGTCGTACAGGTTGGCGACGAGCGACGCCGCGGCCACCAGGGCCGCCGTGACGCCCAGCCCGATCGAGCGCTCGGTCACCGCCCACGCCGCGATCGCGACGGCGATCGACAGCAGCGGGGTGAGGCTGCGGCCGGTGAGATCGCCGTGCAGCAGCGACGGTGCCAGCACCTGGACGCTGATGACCGCGACGAGAGCGATCAGTCCGGTCACGACGAGCGGCTTGACCCGCGCGGGCTCCCCCTGCTGCCCCCGCCGCGCAGCCCAGACGGCGACCGCGGCGTACGCCATCGGCAGGGCGAGCAGCCAGTAGACGTTCACCGGAAGCCCGATCGCGGTGTCGACGAGCCCGCCGAGGTTGGTGGAGTAGATGGCCCCCGGCGCCGAGCCCGTGTCCATGATGTAGAACGGCATGGCGCCGGCCACGGCGAGTGCGAGCGCGAGGAGTGGCACGGAGTACTGCGAACGCATGCTGACCGCTGCGCGGGTGGTGACGGCCTGGCTCATGATGACGATCCCTCCGGTCGTGGAGCCCTGGTGAGCTCCTGTCGGGACGGATCCTTCGGCCGTCGTGCCTCTCCCGTCTGTCTGCCCGCCGACACTTCGACGAGGTCGACCTCGCCCCACCGCAGACGTTGTCTGATGCACTGGTCCTATGACCGTCGAGGTGTCCGTCCGCATCGCCGCGCCGCCGGGGCTCGTCTACTCGCTCGTCGCCGACCTGTCGCGCATGCACGAGTGGAGCCCCGAGACGACTGAAGTGCGGTGGCTCGACGGGGCCACCGGTCCCGTCGTCGGTGCGAGGTTCCGCGGCTCGAACCGCAACGGTCGTCGGGCGTGGTCGACCACGTGCACGATCCTCGCGCTCGACCCGCCGCGCGAGATCGCCTGGCGCGTCTCCGCGTACGGCCTCAGGGTGTCGCGCTGGTCGTACCGCGTCGAGCCCGGCGACGACGGCGGCACGGTCCTCACCGAGTCGACCGACGACGAGCGCACGTCGCTCCTGCGTCTCGCGGCCCCTGCCGCCACCGGGGTGAGCGACCGTGGCGAGCACAACCGGCGCACGATGACCGAGACCCTCGAGCGCATCAGGGCCGCAGCCGAGGCCGGCCGCTGACCGGGACGGCCACCCGTCGCCGGCTGTGGCCCCCGCGCTAGAGCCCGCTGTCGAGCATCGGGTCGACGCCGAATCCGGTGTCGCCGCTGCTGTCGAGGCCGCCGGTACCGCTGCCGAGCAGCCCGCCGCCGAGCAGCCCGCCGCCCAGGTCGTCGAACAGCGAGTCGGGGAGGTCGACGATCGTGCCGGACGGCATCGTGACGCCCTGCTCGCTCATCTCGACGACGAGGGTCATGTCAGGCGCCGAGCCGTCGCCGGTCTGACGCGCGAGCTCGCCCAGCGGGATCTCCATCCTGGTGACCACGCCGTCCTTGACCCACACGTCGACCACGAGCTGCGGGTCGCCGGGGATCTCCGACAGCGCGTCGTCGGGTGCCGACTCGCCGACCAGGTCCTCGACGGCGGGGATGACATCGGCCACGACGGCCTTGATCGGAACAGTGGCGCGGAGGTGGTCGCCGTTGTCGTCCGAGCCCTGCTCGGTCACGGTGACGTGGTCGCGCACGCTCTGCTGGATCTTGTCGGCCAGCGCCTGCACCTTGGCGTCGTCCGGCTTCGGCTGGCTGCCACCGAGGCTCTCGGTCTCCTTCATGAGCTTGCCGAAGGCGGAGTCGGGGCCGGTCGCGATGCGAAGCGGCGATCCTTCGGCGAACTTCACGAAGGCCTCGCCGTCGGGGCCCATCGTCGTTCCGAGCTCGGTCATGCTGTCGAGGAGGCTCTCGACCTCCGGCATCCCGAGCGCCGTGAGGTTCTGCGCGACGACCAACGACTCGGGCGCGACGACGAGATCGACCGCGGCCTCGCCGTTCATGAGCAGCACGTACTGCTGCGTGTCGCTGCCCTTGTCCCAGGCCACGCGCACGGCGCCGTTGTCGAGCATCTCCTGGGCCGCTGCGTCGCCGATGTCGGCGACCCGCACCGACACCGTCATGCTGCCGCTCGGGCGGTCGGTGGTGGCCGACAGCGCACGCTGGAGCTTCACGTCAGGACGGTTGAGCAGCACCGCCGCGGCGACGCCGCCCACGATGAGCAGCAGGACGACGCCCAGCGCCGTGCCCACGAGCCACGGACGCCTGCTGCGCGGGGCGCGAGGCTCGGCCGCGGGCAGGACGTCCGGCGAGCCACCGCCGTGGAGGGTCTCGAGCGGCGACATCGAGGTGGGGGACTCCCAGCTGATCGGCGGCGCGCCGTCGATGCTCTCGCTGCCCGTGCTGCCGTCGCTGTCGGCCATCGCCGTCCCCTGATCGTCGGAGGCGAGGCCGCCTCGAAATCGCACTCCGTCCAGGGTATCGGCGCCTTCCGGACCCACCGGCTCACCCGGACGGGGGATGCCCGGTGACGGACGGGTGTCGGCGAGGCGTCGCGTCACCGCCGCACAGGGGGCGTCAGGGGGTGGGGCGGCGGTGCAGGGTCATCGGGAGGCCGTGCATGGGGCGCAGCGTGACGGCGGCCTGCGTGTCGACCGGCGACCCGGGGACGAGCCTCGCCTCCCAGCGCGCGGCGAGCGTCGCCAGCAGCAGGATCGCCTCGGTCCAGGCGAACTGCTCGCCGATGCAGCGCCGGTTGCCGAACCCGAACGGGATGTAGGCGCCGCGCCGCTGACCGGGCGCGCTCTCGTCGTACGCACCTGCGGCGTCGAGCCAGCGGTCGGGGTTGAACGACGTGGCTCGCGGCCAGAGGTCGGGGTCGCGGTGCATGATCCACGGCGAACCGAGCACGATCGACCCCGACGGCACGTCCCAGTCGCCGAGGCGCATGTCGGTGAGCGTGCGCCGGCCCATGATCCAGGCGGGCGGATAGAGCCGGATCGTCTCGGCGACGACCGCGTGCGTGAACGGCAGGGCCGCGATGTCGCCGATCGTCGCGGGGCGCAGCCCGTCGTCGTACGACGGGTCGCGCAGGACCGCAGTCGCCTCAGCGGCCACACGTCCGGCGACCGTCGGGTGCGCCGACAGCAGCCACCACGCCCACGAGAGGGCCATCGCTGTCGTCTCGTGCCCGGCGAGCACCATCGTCATGACCTCGTCGCGCAGCTGGTCGTCGGTCATCGACTCGCCGAAGCGGTCCGCGCCCTCGGCGTCGCGGGCCTGGATCATCCAGGTGAGCAGGTCGTCGCCCGCCTCGCCCGCGTCGATCTTCGCGCGGTGCTCGTCGATGATCCGCTGGACGACGGCGTCGAGATCCTCCACGCGCGACAGGAGATGGCGGCCCTTGGGCAGCGCCCGCACGAGGCGCTCGTTGCCGATCGCCGTCAGCTGGCCGAAGCCGCTCATCAGCTCTTCGAGGGTGTCGCCGAACGCCTGGGCGTCACCTGTGAGATCGGTGCCGAACAGCGTGCGGCCGACGATCGCGAAGGTCAGCGACGTCATCTCGTCGACCATCTCGACCTGCGCCCCGTCGCGCCACGACGCCTGGTGCCGCAGCGCCTCGCGCACCATGTCGTCGGCGTACGCCGCGATGCGCTGCTTGTGGAACGCCGGCTGCGCGAGCCGGCGCTGGCGCAGGTGGAACTCGCCCTCGCTCGTGAGCAGGCCGTTGCCGAGCAGAGGTCGTGCTGCCTGCAGGCCGCGGCCCTTCATGACCTCGCGCGCGCGGGTCAGGAACACCTCGATGATGAGGTCCGGGTCGCTGAGCAGGTACACGTGCTCGCCGGCCATCTTGTAGTGCGCCACCGGCCCGTGGCCGCGGGCGATGGTCTCGAACAGGCGGTTCGGCGGCTCGCGCCGGCTCAGCAGGGTGAGGACGACGCCGGCGCCCCAGGGGCCGTCGGGGCGCTCGACCTTGTCGAGCCGGCTCTCCGCCGGGGTGGGCGCGTCCTCGCGCGGGCGGCGTCGGGCGGCGGCGCGGGCGGCGGCCTCGCGGGTGCGGCGTCGGTCGGACATCGTGGTCACGGGATCAGGTCTACCCCTCCGCGGCGTACGGCGACACCCGGAGGAGCCGGTCCTGACACGACTCTGACCTCCCCCGGACGCGGCTCCGCCTGGAGCCGGCTGCGTCGGGATGATGGAACCTTTTGTACGGCTCTAGTGGATGAAGTCCCCTACCGGGCGAGGCCTTCGGCCATCGTCGCCCGGCGGGGGCCCAGCCTTCATCGGGAACGGGTCGGGGCGGACGCGGCGGATCTGCCCCGGCGAGCGGCGCAGACAGGCAGACTGCAGGCCGTGATCGAGACGGTGACGGTGCAGGACGTCGAAGCAGCGCGGATCGCCCTCAAGGGGGTCGCGCGGGAGACACCGCTGCGCCCGGCGCGGTGGCTGGCCGACAAGGTCGGCGGCCCGGTGGACCTCAAGTGCGAGAACCTCCAGCGGGCGGGCAGCTTCAAGATCCGCGGTGCGTACACGCGCATGGTGCGGCTCTCGGAGGAGGAGCGTGCGCGCGGCGTCGTGGCCGCGAGCGCCGGCAACCATGCGCAGGGGGTGGCGCTCGCGGCGTCGATGCTCGGCATCTCCGCGACGGTGTTCATGCCGGTGGGCGCGCCGCTGCCGAAGGTGGCTGCGACCCGCGGGTACGGCGCGGAGATCCGCTTCATCGGTACGGCGATCGACGAGTGCCTCGTCGCCGCGCAGGAGTTCGCCGACGAGACGGGCGCGATCCTCATCCACCCGTTCGACCACAAGGACATCGTCGCGGGGCAGGGCACGGTCGGTCTCGAGATCCTCGAGCAGCGCCCGGACGTGAAGACCATCGTCGTGTGCACCGGCGGCGGAGGCCTGCTCGCCGGGATCGCCGTGGCGGTCAAGGCAGTTCGGCCCGACGTCCGCATCGTCGGCGTCCAGGCGGCGGGCGCCGCGGCGTACCCCGGCTCGCTCGCCGTGCACCACCCGGTGTCGCTCGCGTCGATGTCGACGATGGCCGACGGAATCGCCGTGGGGCGGCCGGGCGACGTGCCGTTCGCGCTCATCGACGACCTCGTCGACCAGGTGGTGGTCGTCGACGACGAGACGATCGCCCGTGCCCTGGTCCTCACCCTCGAGCGAGGCAAGCTGGTGGTCGAGCCGGCCGGTGCCGCAGGGCTGGCCGCCGTGCTCGACGACCCGGCGGCGTTCGAGCCGCCCGTGGTCGTCGTGGTGTCGGGCGGCAACGTCGACCCGCTGCTGCTGCTGCGGGTGATCCGGCACGGCCTCGCTGCGGCCGGGCGGTACAGCACCCTCACGGTGCGCATGCCCGACCGGCCGGGCTCGCTCGCCTCGCTCCTCGCAGCCCTCGCGGCGGCGGACGCCAACGTGGTCGAGGTCGAGCACGCGCGGGCCGACCCCAAGCTGCATCTCGACGAGGTGCAGATCGAGGTGCAGGTGGAGACGCGGGGGCCCGAGCACCGGGACGAGGTCCTGGCCCGGCTCGCCCGGGAGGGGTTCCACGTCACCACCGGATAGGGCGCACCGGCCGGCTGCGCTGCCGGGCGCCCGCACCCCGTCGGAAGAATGCCCGGTGGAGAGATGCGATGTACTTTGGCAAGCAGGATTGCCAAAGTAGAAAGAATGGCTTTACAGTCGTCTCATGAACGAGGACCTGAACTCCCTGCGCGACCTGCTCACCCGCGTGGCCTCCGGCGAGGTAGACCCCGCCGAGGCCGCCCGCCTCCTCGACGAGGACCCCTCGGTCCCCACCGTCGACCGCCGCGACGACGTGCGCTCCGAGGCGCCCGTGTCCGCCCTGGCCATCCATGCCGGCGGCGTCAAGCTCACCGTCGTCGCCGACCCGACCGTCGCGACGGCAGTCGCCGACGGACCGCACGCCATCCGGCGCGAGGGCTCGGTCCTCGTGCTCGACGCCCCGAGCGAGGACGGCTACCGCACCACTCCGCCGCCGCGCTTCCTCGGCTGGGTGCCGGCCGCCTGGACCGGCGGACGCGGCCAGAAGGTGATGGTGCGGGTCAACCCCGCGCTCCCGCTCACCGTCGAGGCGACGGCGTGCTCGGTCGACATCACCGGGCTGCGGGCACCGCTCACCCTGGGCGGCAGCGCGTCGGCCGTGAAGGTGCACGACCATGTCGGCGGCCTGCACGGCAGCCTCGCGATGGGCTCGGCCGAGATCGCCGCGACGGTGACCGAGCCGAGCGACCTCGCCTGCGAGCTCGGGAGCCTCGAGCTGCTGCTCGCTCCGGGCTCGGACGTCACCCTGACCGCCACGTGCGACCTCGGCGAGGTGAAGCTGCCGCACGCCGCGTCGCGGGAGGCTGCGTCCGCGCGGCAGACGAGCGTGATCGGGGCCGGCACCCATCCGTTCACGGTGGCGGTGCGCCTCGGCTCGGCCACGGTGGCGGTGGCGTCGTGACCCCCGTCCCGGACGTCACCCGTCGGCCGCCCCGGGCGTGCCCGGTCTGCTCGTCCGAGCTGATCATCACCGGCTGCGGCTGCCCCGAGTGCGGCACCGGCATCTCCGGCGAGTTCCGGATGAGCGCGTACGACGCCCTGACCGACGACGAGCTCGAGATGCTGCGGGTGTTCCTGGTCAGCCGCGGCAACATGCGCGAGCTGGAGAAGCACCTGGGCGTCTCGTACCCGACCACCCGGCAGCGGTTCGCCGACCTGCTGGCCAAGCTCGACCTCGAGGACCCTGCCGAGACCAAGAAGTCGGTCGACCGCGACGCCGTGCTCGCCGACGTCGCCGCCGGTCGCCTGTCGGTCGACGAGGCCGAGAAGCTGCTCACCGACTGAGCGTCCGGGGTGCCCGGCACCCTGGACCTTCACGCGACGTCAACCGTCACGCTCGTTCCGGCACGGGTTCCGCGAGGGGCGAAACCCGTGTGCGCGCACCACCATCGAGGGGAAGGCTCTGCCCATGCCGCATCCACCCGGCGAGGCGGCGATCCACGCCGAGGGCCTCGTGAAGCACTTCGGCGACGTCAAGGCCGTCGACGGGCTCGACCTCACCGTGCCGTACGGCACGGTCTATGGACTGCTCGGCCCCAACGGCGCCGGCAAGACCACCACGGTCCGCATTCTCGCGACGCTGCTCAAGGCCGACGCCGGGAGCACCACGGTCGCGGGCATCGACGTCGCGGCCAAGCCCGACGCCGTACGGCACGAGATCGGCCTCACCGGCCAGTACGCCGCCGTCGACGAGTACCTCACCGGCCGCGAGAACCTCGACATGATCGGGCGGCTCTACCACCTGCCCAAGGCGTACGTGAAGAACCGGGCGGACGAGCTGCTCGAGCGCTTCTCCCTCACCGACGCCGCGGACCGCCCGGCGAAGACCTACAGCGGCGGCATGCGCCGCCGGCTCGACCTGTCGGCGAGCCTCATGGGCAACCCCAAGATCCTGTTCCTCGACGAGCCGACCACCGGTCTCGACCCGCGGTCGCGCCTGCAGATGTGGGAGGTCATCACCGACCTCGTCGCCGACGGCACCACCGTGCTGCTCACGACGCAGTACCTCGAGGAGGCCGACCAGCTCGCCGAGCAGATCGTCGTCATCGACAAGGGCCGGGTCATCGCCAAGGGCACCAGCGACGAGCTCAAGACCCAGGTCGGCGGCGACCGCCTCGAGATCGTCGTCTCGCCGGGCACCGATCTCGAGGCGGCTTCTGGTGCCGTGCGCGCGGTGAGCGACGGCGAGGTGCTCGTCGACGCCGACACCCGCACGCTGCGCTCGCCCGTCTCCGGCGGCTCGACCGTGCTGGTCGAGGCCGTGCGCGCGCTCGACGCGGCCGGCGTGAAGGTCGACGACCTCGCGCTGCGCCGTCCGACCCTGGACGACGTGTTCCTCACCCTCACCGGCCACGCGGCCGAGGAGGAGCCCGCCCCCAGTGCCACAGCCACCGGCCGTCGACGCGGCCGCGCGAAGAAGGAGGCCTGAGATGGCTGCCACCACCGCCCCGACCCCGGTCCCCACCGAGCTCACGCGGCCCGGCATCGGCTGGTTCCTGCACGACGGGATCGTGGTCGCCAAGCGCAACCTCATCCAGGCGCTGCGGGTGCCCGAGAGCATCTTCTTCTCGCTCGTGCAGCCGGTGATCTTCGTCTTCATGTTCGCCTACGTGTTCGGCGGCGCGATCCCCATCCCTGGCGATGCCGCCGCCGACGCCTACCGGCAGTACCTGATCCCGGGCATCTTCGGGCAGACCGTCGCGTTCGCGGCCGCGGCGTCCACCGTCGGGCTCGCCGACGACCTCCACAAGGGCATCGTCGACCGCTTCCGCTCGCTGCCGATGGCGGCGTCCGCCGTGCTCTTCGGACGGACGGCGGCCGACGCGCTCCAGCAGATCGCGGTGCTCGTGGTGCTCTCGATCACCGGCTTCATCGTCGGATGGCGCATCGAGAACGGCCTCTGGAACGCGGCGCTGGCCTACCTGCTGCTCCTGCTCTTCGCCTACACCGTGGCGTGGGTCGGCGCCTGGGTCGGCCTGCACATGCCCAACCCGCAGACCGCGAGCACCGCAGGGCTGATCTGGCTGTTCCCGCTCACCTTCCTGTCGAACGCCTTCGTGCCTCTGGCCGGCATGCCGCCCGTCGTGCAGACGATCGCGGAGTGGAACCCGGTGTCGTCGCTCGTGCTCGCCTGCCGCGAGCTGTTCGGCAACCCGACCGGCCTCGTGCCCCAGCTCGAGTCGGCGGCGTGGCCGATGCAGAACCCCGTCGCCTACACGCTGATCTCGTGCACGGTCGTGATCGCGGTCTTCAGCGTCCTCGCCGTCCGCAAGTACCGCGCGACCAGCTGACGACGCACGAAGGCCCGGCACCTCGAGGTGCCGGGCCTTCGTCGTACGCGGGGCGCCTATCCGGTGTAGGGCTCGGCCTTCAGGATCTCGACGTTGAGCGTCTTGCCCGCCGGAGTCGTGTAGCTGACGGACGTGCCGACCTTCCGTCCGAGCACCGCAGCACCGAGCGGCGAGGTGGGGGAGTAGACCGAGATGGAGGCGGTGGCGGCCTCCTCGCGCGAGCCGAGCAGGAAGGTCTCCTCCTCGTTGAACTCCACGAGGCGCACCGTGACGACCTGGCCCTGCGCGACCTCGCCCTCGGTGGCCGGAGGGGCGCCGATCTTCGCGTTCTCGAGCAGGTGGGTCAGCACCTTCACGCGGGCCTCGTTCTTGCCCTGCTCCTCCTTGGCCGCGTGGTAGCCGCCGTTCTCCTTGAGGTCGCCCTCCTCGCGCGCGGCCTCGATGCGCTTCACGATCTGCGCACGACGCGGTCCCGACCGGTCGGCGAGCTCCTCCTGGAGGCGCTCGAAGGCCTCCTGGGTCAGCCAGGTCTCGGTCGTCTGGGTCACGGGAGGTCTGCCTTCGTTCGGAGGTGGCTCGTGGTCAGGGGGATCAGCGTACGGCGCGACGCCGGGGGACGGCCTACGAGCCGTCGACGACCGGGATCTGCGGGGGGTTCGTGGTGCCGGGCAGGAAGCCGGGCGGGTCGACCCTCGGCGGCTGCCCCGCGGTGCAGTCGAGCACCTCGGCGCTCGTGGCCTCGGCGTACGTCGCGAGCGGGTAGGTCACCTGGACGTAGTCCCGGCCGGGCGTGATGCGGATCGACGCGTAGCCGACATCGGTGTGGTCCTCGGCGCGGGCCCGGAGCACGCAGAAGGTCTCGTCGAGGGAGTTGCGGCGCACCTCGAACGTGACGTCGACCTGCTGCGGGGAGACGACCGTGAAGGCGAGCAGCTTGGACTGGGTGTCCGGCGTCGCAAGCCGGTAGCCGAGGCCGAGGACGCCGGCGACGAAGCCGATCACGAGCACTGCGAGGACGCCGATCACCACGGGGTTCGTGCGGCGGACGCCGTACCGGGCGGCCATGGCCGGGGTGAGCAGCAGGCCGGTGCGCGCCTCACGGCGCGGCTCGGTCGCGGGCTCGGTCACCGGGCTGCTCCTCACGGTCGTACGGGTCTGGGAGACTGTGGCGGTACCGGGGCGCCGAACGTCCTGGTCCAGTACCAGTGACCAGTGTCCCTCACCCGGACCGAACCGCCACGACCAGGAGCGACCGTGACCGCTGCACCCCACCTGCCGGGGCCGGGCGAGCCCCTGCGCCTCATGGCGGTGCACGCCCACCCCGACGACGAGTCGAGCAAGGGGGCCGCGTCCGCCGCGCGGTACGTCGCCGAGGGCGTCGAGGTCCTGGTGGTCACGTGCACCGGCGGCGAGCGCGGCGACGTGCTCAACCCGAGCCTGGCGCACGACCCTGCTGTGCTCGCCGACCTCGCGGCCTACCGCCGCACCGAGATGGCGCGCGCCGCGGAGATCCTGGGCGTGCAGCAGACCTGGCTGGGCTTCCACGATTCCGGCCTCCCCGAGGCCGACGAGGACGGCGTCGTCCCCCCGCTGCCCGAGGGCTGCTTCGCGCTCGTCCCGCTCGACGAGGCGACCGAGCCGCTGGTGCGCCTCGTGCGCGAGTTCCGCCCGCACGTGCTGACGACGTACGACGAGAACGGCGGCTACCCGCACCCCGACCACATCAAGACGCACGAGATCTCGATGCGCGCGTTCGAGGCGGCCGGCGACCCCGAGCAGTTCCCCGGCACGGGCGAGCCGTGGCAGCCGGCCAAGCTCTACTACCACCTGACCTTCCACAAGGCCCGGCTCGTCGCGCTGCACGAGATGTGCCTCGCCGAGGGCATCGACTCGCCGTTCGCCGACTGGCTCGCGGGCTGGGAGGACAAGCCGGAGGACGCCGCCCGGCTCACGACGCAGGTGGAGTGCGCAGCCTGGTTCGAGGCGCGCGACGAGGCGCTCAAGGCGCACGCCACGCAGATCGACCCCGACGGCCGCTGGTTCGCTGTCCCCATGGACGCGCAGCGCGCCGCCTGGCCCACCGAGGACTACCAGCTCGCGCGGTCGCTCGTCCCTGTCGGCGAGGGGATCGAGGACGACCTGTTCGCGGGCGTCCGGCCCGAGGCCCAGTCCGACTCCTCCGAGATCACGAGGTCCGCGTGAACCACCTCTGGCTGCTGGCAGCCGCTGTGTCGCCGTCGCCGTCGCCGTCGTCCACCGAGCCGGCGATCGACCCCGACCGCGTCTCGCCCGGCATCCTCGGCTTCCTCGCGGTGGTGTTCCTCGCCCTCGCGATGGTCGTGATCTGGAAGAGCATGAACAAGCAGCTCACGGGCATCGACTTCGACGAGAACGACACCGAGAACCCGCGCTACACCCGCAAGAAGGCCGAGCGCGCCGCGCAGCGTGCGGCCGCCGAGGGCGCGCTCCCGACCGGCGACGCCCCCGGCGCCCCCGACGCCTGACCTGCCTCACGCACTGAACGGCCAGAAACCGCAGGGATTCTCGGTCACTTCCGTGCGTGAGCCGGGTGCCATCACGCGCCGACGAGCGGCGAACCGAGCGACATCGCCGGAGGACCGTGCGATCCTCGAACCATCTGCCGAGCGACGAGGGGATGCCGTCATGGTCGAGGTCGTGGAGTCCGAGGTCCTGGACAGGGAGCCCGAGTCGCTGCTGCTCCGTCTCGAGCAGAAGCTGCAGCAGGTGGTGCTCGACGTCGTCGACCACGGCGCCGGGCCGCTCGTGGGCTCCGCGGCGTACGGCGACGCCCGCCTCGCCGACACCGGAGACCGGGATGCCGCGATCGCGCTCATGATCCGCGAGTCGGGGATGGCCACCGGCGGCACGGGGTTCCTCACCGGTTTCGGCGGCTTCCTCGCCCTCCCGCTCACCTTCCCGGCGAACGTCGCGGGCAACCTCGTCTTCAACTCGCGCATGGTGGGTGCCATCGCCCACCTGCATGGGCACGACCTCGACGACCCGCACACGCAGGCCTCGATCCTGCTCACCGTCGCAGGTGCCGACGCCGAGAAGGTGCTGACCGAGCTCGGCGTCGACATCGGCGACTCCGGCACCCACGAGGCCATCAGGAAGCTGCCCGTCCCGGTCGTGCACGAGATCAACAGGCGCGCGGGGATCTTCCTCGTGGCGAAGTACGGCGGCAAGCGCCTGGCCTTCACCGCCGTACGGTCGATCCCTCTCGTCGGCGGCCTGGTCGGCGGCGGCATCGACGCGGCTCTCACGCAGTACGTCGGCGGCCTCGCCACCCGCACGTTCGCCGCGTCCTGACCGGGCGCCGTCCTAGTCGGAGTCGCTGCGCCGCAGCCGCTTGGTCTCTCCCCGGCGCTTCTTCTCGGCGATCCTCCGGTCGACCGAGCCCCGGGTGGGCTTGGTGGCGCGCCGCGGCCGTGGCGGCGGCGCGATCGCGGCCGTGACGAGCTCGACCAGCCGCCGCTCGGCCGCGAGGCGGTTCTGGTACTGGCTGCGCTGCTCGGACGCGGTCACCGACACGACACCGTCGACGAGTCGGTCGGCCAGCCGCTCGAGCGCGCGCTCCTTCAGGGCCGGCCCGAGCGCGGAGGTCGCGGCGACGTCCCACAGCAGCTCGACCCGGGAGTCGGTCGTGTTCACGCCCTGGCCGCCCGGCCCGGACGACCGCGAGAATCGCCAGGAGAGCTCGGCCTCGGGGATGACGACCGAGCCACGGATCTGCAGATCACCGGGCATGCGCCCATCCTGGCCCGTGGCGATGGCTCCGGCCGCGCGGGTTACCGTGGGCGGGTGCTGCGGATGCTCGCGACCCCGAGGTGGATCGGGCTGTCGGTGACGGCCCTTCTCCTCATCGTCGCGTTCGGCGGCATGTCGTACTGGCAGTGGCAGCGGGCCCAGCGCGACGAGATCCCGGTGCGCGAGACGGTCGCCGCCGCGGAGCTGCTCACCGCCGACGCCCCGCTCGCCGGTTCCGACTACGGAGCCCCGGTCGAGCTCACGGGGACGTACGACCTCGCGGCGCAGGTGCTCGTCGACCACGGGCAGGGCGAGTTCTGGGTCGTCACCCCGCTCCGCCCGTCGACCGGCCCCGCCGTCCCGATCGCGCGCGGCACCGTCACCAGCCCGACCGACCCCTCCGCGGCGTCGGTCGCGACCGGCGTCGTCACCGTCCGCGGGCTCGCGCAGCCGTTCGAGGGCGACCCGGGCACCGCGGTCCCGGGCGAGGAAGGCATCGTCGAGCGCCTCACGGCGTCCGGGCTCGCCCTGCCGTACCCCGCGGTGCAGGGCTGGGTCGCGCTCACCGGGCAGGAGCCGCAGGCGCAGCCGGCGCTCGTGCCGGTGATCCCGCCGTTCGGCGTGGCCAGCGGCTCGGGCATCCGGCTGCAGAACGCCGGGTACGCCGTGCAGTGGGTGCTCTTCGCCGCGTTCGTGGTGTTCGTGTGGTGGCGCTTCCTGCGCGAGGACGCCCGGCTCGCCGCGGAGCAGGCGCCGCCTCCGGTGGCAGAGCCCTCCCGGCCCGAGATCTACTAGACGCAGCACCCCGAGAGAGGACCCTCGTGATCACCGCCCCTGTGCCCATCGTCCGCAAGGCCCTCACGCGCTACCGCGTGATGGCCTGGATCGTCGGCGTCATGCTGCTGCTGCTCGTGACGGCCATGGTGCTGAAGTACGGGTTCGGCGTCATCGAGACGACAGCCCCCGTCGCGATCGCGCACGGCTGGCTCTACATGATCTACGTGATCGTGGCGCTCGACCTCTGCCTGCGCATGCGCTGGCCCTTCCTGCGCATGGTGTTCGTCGTGCTGGCGGGGACGATCCCGTTCGTCTCGTTCGTGGCCGAGCACAAGGTGCGGCTCTGGGTCGAGGCCGAGATCGCCGGCGTCGAGGCCGCGCAGACCGCTCCGCAGGAGCCTGCGGCGTCCTGACTCAGCGGCTCGCGGCGTCGAGGAACGCGAGCACCAGCGGGTGCACGGACCCGCCGTCGAGCGAGGTCATCTGGGGCTGGAACAGCGTGCCCAGGTAGAACGGGTGGCCCTCGAGCTCGACCGCTTCGACCCCGGCGTCCGGGGCGAAGGCCGAGAACGTGAGCCCTGCCTCCACGAGCATGTCGCGGTAGCGGAGGTTCACGCCGTAGCTGCAGAAGTGGAAGCCGTCGAACGGCTCGAGCCCGCAGATCCCCGCCATCCGTGTGCCGGGCACCGCGGTCACCGGCCGGACCTCGCCCACGAGGCTGCAGGCGAGCGCCGCGACCACCACCTGCTCGGCGTCGGGCTCGGTCTCCTGGTGCCCGGCCTCGTGCACGCCGATGTGGTTGCGGGCGAACTCGAGCACGAGGTGCTGGAACCCGCCGCACGTGCCCAGGGTCGCGAGCCCGTTCTCGCGCCGGTGGCGAAGGACGGCGTGGACGGCGTCCTCGTCGGCGTACGGCGTGCCCGGCACGGCCCACACGCCGTCGGCGTCGGCCAGCGCGGGGTCGTCGGTCCGCGTGGTCGGCACCCAGGCGAGGGTCGCGTCGGGCGCGAGCCTGTCGACGAGGACGTCGAGGGCACGGTGGGTCACGAAGGCCGGGTCGCGGTCGCCGAGCAGCGCGATCGAGGTCACGAGTCCGCCGTCGGTCGCGTCACGTGCCCGGGTTGACGAGCTGGCAGGCGTCGCCGAAGGCCCGCGCGCTGGAGACGACCTTGGCCTGGTCGGCGAACTCGACGGCCTCGAGCACGGCGTCGGCCTTCTGGGCGAGGCCGGAGCCGTCGTCGACGTACTCGGCCCGCGCCTGCTCGGCGATGGTCCTCCCTTCGGCCAGCTGCTCCGGAGCGACCTGCCCGATGAAGCCCGCGGCGAGCCCGAGCACCGTTCCGCACAGCTGGAACGCCGCGATCGCGGGCGGCACCGACGTGGTCGGACCGAGCGTGGGCTCCTCGCTGGCCGTCTCGGAGGGGGTGTCCGACGCGCTCGGCGATGCCGGTGCGCTCGACGTGGCCGCAGCGGACGACGACCCGGGTGCGGACGACGTGGCGACGGGGTCGGTGCCGCCGGTGCACGCGGTCACGGTGAGAAGCAGCAGGGCTGCTGCCGCGATGGCTCTCGTGCGCACGTCGTCCTCCCGGGGTCTCGCACCGAGGCTAGGCGACGGCCGGCCGGTACGGTGCACCGCATGGCCGCCTCGCCCTCCGTCGCGCCGGCGACGGGAGCGGTGCTCCGCTCGGGGCTGGTCTGGGCGTTCGTCGGCGTGCTGCTGTTCTCGATGTCGGTGCCGATGACGAAGGTGGCGGTCGGCGGCTTCGACCCATTCTTCACGGCCGCGGGTCGTGCCGTGATCGCCGGCGCTCTTGCCCTGGTGCTGCTGGGGATCCGGCGGGTGCCCTTCCCCGAACGACGTCACCTCAAGCCGCTGCTGTTCACCATGCTCGGAGCTGTGTTCGGCTGGCCGATCCTCATCGCCCTGGCGCTGCAGCGCACCACGTCCGCGCACGTGGCCGTCATCGCCGCCTTCATGCCGTTGACCACGGCGCTGTTCGCGGTGCTGCGGCACCGCGAGCGGGTGTCGGGCCAGTTCTGGCTCGCGGCCTGCGCCGGCACCGCGGCCCTCGTGGTCTTCGCGCTCAGTCGCGGAGGCGCGGACGGGGCCGACCTCACCGCAGACCTGCTCGTGGTCGGAGCGGTCCTCGCGTCGTCGTGGTGCTACGTCGAGGGCGCCGCCGTCAGCCGCGAGGTGCCGGGGTGGCAGGTGATCTCGTGGGTCGTCGTGCTGGCCCTGCCCGTCACGGTGCCGTGGATGCTCGCGCTCTGGTTCACCGCGCAGACGGCGTACGACCCGACAGGCGTCGAGTGGCTCGCCCTCCTCGGGCTCGGCGTCTCGTCGATGTACCTCGGCTTCTTCGCGTGGTACCGGGGTCTCGCGCTCGCCGGCACTGCTCGCGGCGGTCAGGTGCAGCAGCTGCAGGCGCCGCTGACCCTGGTGTGGTCGGCATGGTGGCTCGGCGAGGCCGTCACGCTCGGCACCGTCCTCACGGCGCTCGTGGTGATCGCGTGCGTGGTCTGGGCCCAGCGCGCGCGACCCGCGACGGTGGTGGCACCGGAGGAGTGAGCGCGGCGCGGGTCTGCAGGTCGCGCCGCATCCCGAGAGCCGTCGACGGCCGCGGCCGTGCCTCGGGATCGTCAGGTGGCCACGCCGGCGTCGGCGAGGGCCTTGGCGACGCCGCCGCGTGAGCGCACGCCGAGCTTGCGGTAGATACGGGTCAGGTGGGTCTCCACGGTCTTCACCGAGAGGAAGACCGTCGAGGCGATCTCGTTGTTGCTCAGGCCCTCCGCCACAGCAAGGGCGATGCGCAGCTCCTGAGGCGTCAGGCCGACCGTTGCGATCCTGGCGGGCGACGAGAGGCTCCCGCCTGCGGCTGCGAGCTCGCGCTCGGCGCGCTCAGCCCAGGGCGCAGCGTCGCTCCGGCGGAAGAGCTGCGTCGCCTCGGTCAGGGGTGCACGGGCGTCGGCGGGCCTTCGCGATCGTCGCAGCCACTCGCCCTGGAGGAGGAGTATCCGTGCGAGCTCCCAGGCGTTCGTGCCGAGGCGCCCGAGCCGCACAGCCTCGTCGAACCGCCGCTCGGTGTCGTCGGTCTGGGCGAGGGCGTGCCCGAGCTCGACCAGTGCCGCCGCCCGTCGCGACCCCAGGCCGCGGGACCGATGCTCGAGCTCGACGGCGATGCGTTGGGCTTCCCCGGTGCGTCCGAGCCCGCTGAGCACCTCCACCTTGAGCGCGAGCGACGCGAAGGCCACCCCCCGTGGCCGGGTCGACTGCAGGGCCTCGACGTCCGCCAGCTCGGCCAAGGCCTCCGCGTTGCGCCCCGATCGCAGGTGCAGGAGCGCGCGGCAGTAGCGGGCCTGGCGGGCCGTGTATCGGAAGTCGTCGATGTCGCATGCAGCCGCGAGCGCCTCGATCGCGATCTCCGCCTCGATGTCGTCACCTCGGCGCGACTCCACGATCGCGAGCAGCTCGTACACATCCGTGACGAGCCAACCCAGCGAAGGTGCGAGCGACAGCAGGTTGCGGAGGATGCCGGCCGCCTTGGCGTGCTGGGCGCGGTCCAGGGCTTCCTCTGCGTCGAAGCGATCGGCCAGAGCAGCCCAGCGAGGCTCTCGGGACCGACGGAAGAGCGAGCATGCGGTGCGTTTGCGGCTTGCCAGCGTTTCGCCGTCCCACGAGGCCTCGTCGAGCCACGCGGGCGCCATCAACCAGAGGGACAGGTACGGCAACGGCAGCTGCTCGGGGTCGACCTGCTCGCTGGCGACCAGCCCCTGACGCAGCAACGGGAGAGCGCGCTCATTCTGTCCGAGGAACTGCCACATCCCTCCCGGCATCAGCGAGTCGAGGCCGAGCGACCCTTCAGGGCCCCAGCTCTCGAGCATCTCGGCGGCACGCTGCACGCCGTCGTAGTCGAGCCGCTGCATGAGGATGTCCCCGTAGACCTCGACGAGCTCTCGTCCCGCCGGTCCGTTGCTGATCCACGTCAGCGACTCCCGGAACAGCCCGGTCTGCTCCTGGCCCGTCAGGTGCTCCTCGCCCAGCACGATCGCGGCACGTGCTCGTAGCTCCGGGTCGGAGCAGCGCTCGACGACCTCGCGGGCCGCTCGGGCGGACGAGGCCCGGAACCGGTCGAGCTCGAGGGACAGCACCAGCCGTCGCCAGCGCGCGTCAGGGAGGGGGGACAGGGCTGCCGCCTGCGCGGCGAGGGCCCCTGCCGCCGCTGTGCCGCGCCTCGCCGCGACGTCGGGGACCATGGCCTCCAGCCCCGCGGCCAGGTCCTCGTCCGGGCCGACTGCTGCGAGGGCGGAATGCCGCAGCATCAGCTCGGCGTCGTCCAGCTCGCGATGGACCTCGGCCAGCAGCCTGTGCGCGGCACGGCGCTCGGCCTCCGTCGCGGACCAGTGCACCGCAGCGCGGACAAGAGGGTGGCGGAAGCGGAGCTCGGCGCCCGGGAGCAGCAGCCCAGCATCGACGGCGGGCTCGAGGTCGCGCGGCGAGAGCTCGGCGCGCAGGAGCGCCCGCGCCAGCACCGTGGTGTCGCCGGAGTCCTCGGAGGAGGCGATCACGAGGGCTCGTCGTGCGGGTGCCGGGAGCGCGTCGACCCCTCGTGCGTAGTGCGCCGATACCGACCGTCCGACCGGCAGCGTGGGGGGCAGCGGCGCCGCTCCGCTCATCACCTCGGGTGCGAGGAGCGCGGGGGCCTCGACGAGGGCGAGGGGCACGTCCCCGAGCGAGGCGGCCAGCTCGTACGCGACCTCGGGCGGGGTCGAGGGCGAGACCGTGAGCAAGAGCGCCGCAGCCTCCGCCCGCGGCAGCGCCTCGACTGCGAGGTGCTCGATCTCGGGCAGGCGCGGCGGGTCATCGATCTCGGGCCGGGCCGCGAGCAGCAGCGCGACCGCGTCGTCGAGGAGCCGCCGCGCCGCGAAGCGCAGAGCTGCGAGGGATGCCTCGTCGAGCCACTGCACGTCGTCGACGACGAGCGCCAGCGGCTGCAGGGCCGCTGCCTCGCTCACCGAGCTGAGCAGCGTCCATGGATCTGCGAGGTTGCCTTCCCCGAGCAGCGGGCGCAGCAGCGACAGGCCAGACCCGGAGATTCCTGACTCGGACTCGACCGCGGTGATCCTGAACGTCGTCATGCCGGCTGCGCGGGCCGTCGCCTCGCCGTGGTCGAGCAGGGTCGTCTTGCCGATCCCGGGGAGCCCGACCAGGAGCAGCGCACCCGCGCGTCCGGAGCGCGCGGTCGCCAGCAGGTCGTCCACGGCCTGCTTCTCGTGCTCCCGTCCCATCATCACCAGCACACCGTCGCACCGCCGGGGCGTGAGCGGGAGACGTCTGGCGAAGGTAGGGGGATTTCCCTGATACCCCCTCCTCGCCGCCGTCCCTAGCGTTCGAGATGTCGGGAAACGGCCCGGCACCCGAACCTGGAGGACCCGATGACCACGCAGACGATCTCCGCGATCAGCACCCCGTCCCGTCGCGCCCTCGCGCTCGGCGCCGCCGTATCCCTCACCGTCGCGGCCCTCCTCATCGGGGCGATCGCCGGCGCAGGTGCCGCGGCCTGGTGGCAGTCCCGCACCGCCGCCGCCGCCACGACGACCACCGCCCTCGTGGTGCCCCGCACCGCGCTGGACCCCGCGACCCACCACTACGGCGCCCGCGCCGCGCAGTTCGAGGCAGCCCCCGCTCTCGCCACCGCCGCCGCCGCCCCGGTCGCCGTCGCCCGCCCGGCGCTGGACCCCGCGACCCACCACTACGGCGCCCGGGCGACGCAGCTCGAGGCCGTGCCGGCACTCGCCGCGACGGGCACCGTGCTGCGCACCCCGGTCGACCCCGAGAGCCGCTTCTACGGCCGCACCCGCCTCGCCCGCACGTCGTCTCCCGACGTGGTGGCGCCGGTCGCTGCCGCTCAGGTGAGCACCCCCGAGACGCACCTCTACGGGGCGCGCTCGGGGTCCTGAGCGACTCGACCATCTGCGGGAGCCGGCGCCGACGGGGCGCCGGCTCCCGCTCGTGCGTGCGCGGGCGGCCCGCTGGTGCGGATACGTTGTCTGTCGAAGAGGGGACCCCGTCACGGTCGGAGGACGCGTGGGCTCGTCATACGTCCCGCCGCAGCATGGCGCGTGGGCATTCCTGGCGCTGCCCGTCATGCTGGGGGTGCTCGTCACGCCGTGGACGCCGCTCATCCTGCTGCTCGCCCTCGCCTGGGTCGCGGTCTACCCGCTGTCGTACGCCGCTTTCGGGCTGGCCCGTGCGCGACGCGCGACCCGCTTCCGCCGGCCGCTCGCGGTCTGGGCGGTCGTCACGCTCGTGCCGGCGATCGCGCTGGTCGTCGCTCTCCCGTGGCTCGCGTGGGTCGGCGCGGCGTACGCCGTGTTCTTCCTCGTCAACCTCCAGTACGCACGACGGAACGACGAGCGCGCGCTGACCAACGACCTGGTGTTCGTGTTCGAGTGCGCCGCGATGGTGCTGGTGACCTGGGCGGTCGGCGTCGGAGAGCAATCGCTCGTGCCGCCGCCCGTGGTCGACGTTCCGATCGAGGTGTGGGTTCTCGTCGCGGTGACGGCGCTCTCGCTCACGGGGTCGACGCTGCACGTGAAGTCGCTCATCCGGGAGCGGCGCGACCCGCGGTTCAGTCGCGCCTCGCAGACGTTCGCCGTGCTCTCCGTCGTCGCGGCGGGCGCACTGGCCGTGGCGTGGGGCCTCCCGTCCGGCTGGTGGCTCGTGGTGCCCTTCGTGCTGCTCGCGATCCGTGCGTTCCTCGTCGGCCGTCGGCCCCGCAAGCCGATGGTCATCGGCCTCGTGGAGCTCGCGGGCCTCGTCGCCGTCTGGATCGGCGCGCTGCTCGCGAGCATCTGACGCGCCAGCGGTCCGAACCCGCACGACCGGCAGCAGGTCGCGCTGCCAGACTGCCGCCGTGGACATCCTCTCCGTGCTGCCGGCGTTCCTCGTGGTGGTGCTCGTGATGGCGGCCAGCCCCGGCCCCGCGATGGCGCTGATCCTGCAGCGCGCGGGCCTCCACGGCTTCCGCGCCGCGGTGCCCACAGTGCTCGGGGTCGAGCTCGGGCTGTTCCTGTGGGCTCTCGCGGCCGGGCTCGGGCTCGCCGCCCTGATCGCCGCCAGCGAGACGGCGTTCCTGGTGCTCAAGGTGGTCGGCGCGGTGTTCCTCGTGTACCTCGGCGTGAAGGCGATCCGGTCGGGCTGGGCCCTCCGCGACCGCAGCGGCGTCGAGCCGATGCCCGCACCTCCGAAGCCGCACTCCGACCGTGGCGCGTTCGCCGAGGGCCTGATCGTGCAGCTGGCCAACCCCAAGGCGGCGGCGTTCACCTTCGCGTTCTACCCGCAGTTCATCCCGCACGAAGGCCCGGTGCTGGCGACGACGCTCGTCCTCGCCACGATCCAGGTGGTGATCGAGACGGCTCTCTACCTCGGTCTCGCCGCCGCCGTCGGGAGCGCGTCGGTGTGGTTCAGCCGCACGAGGATCCGACGCCGCATCGACTACATCAGCGGATCGGTGCTGATCCTGCTCGGCCTGCGCGTCGCCACCGCGTCGCGCTGACCCCATCCGAAGGGCGCTGGCAATGGCCACAACCGAGGACGTGCTGCTCGCGGACGAGCGAGCGACGCTCCAGGCGTTCGTCGACGACCAGCGGCGCGAGATCGCGTCGCTGCTCGACGGTGTCTCCGAGGAGGAGGCGCGTCGCAGCCTCGTGCCGTCGCTCACCACCCTCGCGTCGATCGTGAAGCACTGCGCCTTCGTCGAGAGGGTGTGGTTCCAGGTGGGGCTCGCCGGTCGCACCCGCGCCGGGCTCGGGCTCCCCGACGACGTCGACGACAGCTTCGTGCTCGACGACGCCGACACCGTCGAGTCGCTGCTGGCGGACTACGCCGAGGCATGTGCGGAGTCGGACCGCATCGCCTCGGGCCACAGCCTCGACGACCTCGTGCTGCACAACCGCCGCAGCCCGCTCACGCTCCGCTGGGTCTACGCGCACATGATCCGCGAGCTCGCCCGGCATGCCGGTCACGGCGACATCCTGCGCGAGCAGATCGAGGCTGCCCGCGGTCGGCAGGACCCGTGACCGAGCAGAGCGCCGGACCGCTGCCTGCAGTTCTCGCCGGGGCAGCCATCGACGACGAGGTGCACGCGCTGGTGCCCGGCTACCGCGCCCTGCTGATCGCGGCCACCGGCGTGCGGGGCGGTCCCAGCGACGAGCGCAGCGACGCCGCGCTGCGCAGCGCCGAGGGCTCGGCGCGGGCCCGTCTCGACGGGGGAGCGCCCGAGTCGCTTCCCGAGATCGCGGCGTGGCGCGACGCATTCCTCGCGTTCGGCGTGAAGCCCCGGCAGGCGCGCAGCAGCGTCGAGGCCCTCGTACGCCGGGTCGACGCCGGGCTCCCGCGCATCGACCGGCTCACCGATCTCTACAACGCCGTCTCGGTGGAGCACCTCATCCCGATCGGTGGCGAGAACCTCGCCCGCTACGCCGGGCCGCCGCGACTCGTGCGCGCGGTCGGTGACGAGCCGTTCGACACCGTCGCCGACGGCGAGCTCGTCACGGTGAGCGCGGACCCGGGCGAGGTCCTGTGGCGCGACGACCTCGGCGCCACGTGCCGGCGCTGGAACTGGCGGCAGTGCGTCCGCACCCGCCTGGACCCGACGACGACCGACGTCCTGTTCATCCTCGACGGGCTCGACCCGCTCGACGCCGGCCGGCTGCACGCGGCGGGCGAGGCGCTCGTCGAGCACCTGCGCGCCGACGCCCCCGCCGTGGAGGTGTCATGGCGCCTCCTCGACTCGTGAGCACCGAGCAGACCGAGTGCCGGAGGCCCTCATGATCTGCTGCCAGTTCATCTTCATGCCCGGCCAGTACGACGACGAGTTCCATCGGCTCGACGGCGAGATCGAGGCCTTCGCGCGCAGCCTGCCGGGGTTCGATCGGGTGGAGACCTGGCAGTCGGCCGACGGCCGCACCGTGAATGCGACGTACTACTTCGCGAACCGCGCGGCGCTCGCCGAGCTCTCCTCGTTCCCGCTGCACCTCGAGGCGAAGGGCAAGGTCGCCCGCTGGTCCGACGGCTACCGCATCGTCGCGAGCGAGGTCGACGGCCTGGCCGCGATGGGGCTCAGCCCGGGCGGTCGGTGGCGCTGCGAGTGACGTGCACGATGTCGAACAGCGCGAAGTTCCAGCCCAGCCACGGGATCGGGAATCGGGCGCGGCGGATGTGGTCGCCGGCGAACTCCGTCTCGATCCATGCCCGCATCGCGGGGTAGTGGTTGCGATGGTCGATGGCGACGGTGCGCTCGTGGTCCTGGCCGAGCTTGCGCGCCTTGGGCACCATGACGATCCGACGTAGCAGCCGGAGCAGCATGCCGGGTTCCATGGGCAGGTAGATCGTGATCGTGCCGCCCGGTCGTGTCACCCGCCTCCACTCGGAGAGCGCCCGGTGCGGATGGTGCAGGTGGGCCAGGAGGCAGGTCGCGATGACGCGGTCGAACGAGGCGTTGTCGAGCCCGCCGAGGTCCTCGGCGTCGAGCCGGGCGCGCACGACCGAACCGCCTGGCTCGACGCGGCGTACGGCGTCTCCGGCAGGCACCAGCAGGTCGGTCTCCAGGTAGGAGTCGAAGTCCCGCACGTACGCGGCGTGCTGCCCGGCGCCGGCGCCGAGCTCCAGCACCCGTCCCGAGGAGCTCGCCCTGAACGGGCGCTCCATGAGCCGGTGCACCCAGTCGGAGACGAAGCCGACGGCGCCGGTGTACATCACGGACTCGTACGCCTCGCCGTAGTAGCGGTCGAGTGAGCGCGACAGGCGCCGGTCGGTGGCGGCCGAGGCCTGCCAGACAAGGACAAGGAGCCAGCCGAGCAGCACCACGTAGAGCATCGTGTAGCGGTCGGGCAACGGTGCGGGCACCCGCGCCGGCAGCATGAGCAGCACCGTGATCAGAGTGGCGCCGGCCAGCCGCACCCGATGCCGGCCGTCGCCCACAAGGGCCAGAAGCGCGGTGACCACCCACACTGCGTGGTGGTGCCAGGAGATAGGGGTGACCAGCACGCTCGCGAGCCCGAGGATGCCCACGGCCGCCACAGGCTGCTGCACCCGCACTGCGCGCGAGGCGCCGGTCAGCCCGAGTGCGAGTGTCAGCGCGATCAGGACGAGCCACAGCGTGCTGGCGGCTGGCGACGGCAGGCCGTCGACCAGCCCTCGCCACGACTGGTTCATGACGGAGTCGCCGAACCCGTCGATCTGCTCGTTCGTGCGGAACAGCACGAGTCGCTCGACGTATGTCGCGGTGTCGCCCCGCAGGACAACAGCAGCCAGCAGCCAGCAGCCGGCCGTCGTCGCGAGAGCTGTGACCGCCGCGCGGTACTGGCGCGTGGCGAGCCAGTGCAGCACGAAGATGCCAGGGGTCAGCTTCACTGCCGTCGCGATGCCGACCAGGACTCCTTGCGCGCGGGGGAGGCGGCGCCCGACCACGAGGTAGTCGATGCAGCAGCCGAGCATCAGGAGCAGTCCGAGCTGTCCCAGAGCCAGGACCTCGGCGACGGGGGTGACGGTCAGCGCGACGAGGGTGAGCCCGACCACGAGGAGTGCACGCCCGAAGGCGTCCGGGGCTCGGCGCAGCAGCGGCTGTCCCGTGAGCAGGATGACGAGGGCGAGGGCGCCGGCGTTCACCACGTACGAGAGCGGGAAGAGGATCTCGAGCGGTGCCATCGTGAGCGGCGTCATGACCAGACCGCCGAAGGGCGGGTAGGTCCAGTAGCCCGGCGCGAACTTGACGTCGTACAACGGCTGCCCGGAGGAGATGACCTCGCCCGCTTGGCGGTAGACGGAGAGGTCGGACGCATCCCAGGTGATGAAGGCCCAAGCGGTGTACCACTGCATCAGGGCCGCGATGCTGGCGGCCGCGGTCAGGACGAGGATCACGCTGACGACGAGGAGCTTCGAGTCGCGGGCATCCTCGGCGCGGACGGCAGGCGTCTGCTGTACCCCGCTGAGAGTCATGCCGTCCTTCGTCCGCCGCCCGATGGTCACAGGATGTAGTGGGGCGGGTGGTCGCTTCGTCGGCCGAACGGCTGATTCGTCGCCGCATGAAGGCGATCCCCGCACACCCCGGGCACATCGCGGCGCGTGACGAGCACCGGATGGCCCAGCGAACGGCAGAGGCTTGCCCTCGACCGTTCAGTGGACCGGGGGCGCCCGAGCGTGCGCTGGGTGAGGATGGGGAGGTGCCCAACCGTCTCGCCGCCGCGACCTCGCCGTACCTCCTGCAGCACCAGGACAACCCCGTCGACTGGTGGGAGTGGTCGGACGACGCCTTCGAGGAGGCGCGTCGTCTCGACCTCCCGATCCTGCTGAGCGTCGGCTATGCCGCCTGCCACTGGTGCCACGTGATGGCGCACGAGTCGTTCGAGGACGAGCGGGTGGCGGAGTTCCTGCGCGGTCGCTTCGTGGCGATCAAGGTCGACCGCGAGGAGCGGCCCGACGTCGATGCGGTCTACATGAGCGCGACGCAGGCACTGACGGGGCACGGCGGCTGGCCGATGACCGTCTTCATGACGCCGCAGGGACAGCCGTTCTACGCGGGCACCTACTTCCCGCCGCAGCCGCGGCACGGGCTGCCGTCGTTCGGGCAGCTGGTCGCCTCGATCCACCGCTCGTGGACCGAGCAGCGCGGCGAGGTCGACGGCGCTGCCGGTCGCATCACCGAGGCGCTGCGCGAGACGCGGCTCGACCTCGGCACGCCGGACCCGCTCGACCCGGCTGTGGTGCGCGCCGCGCTGGACCGCGCGGTCGACACCCTCGCCTCGCAGTACGACAGCACGCGCGGCGGCTTCGGGGCCGCGCCGAAGTTCCCGCCGTCGATGCTGCTCGAGGGTCTGCTGCGGTCGTACGCGCGCACCGGCGACCCGCGCGCGCTCTCGATGGTCGAGGGCACCTGCGAGGCGATGGCACGCGGCGGCCTGTTCGACCAGCTGGCGGGCGGGTTCGCGCGCTACTCCGTCGATGCCGAGTGGGTCGTGCCGCACTTCGAGAAGATGCTCTACGACAACGCGCTGCTGCTGCGCGTCTACGCCCACTGGTGGCGCGCGACCGGCGACCCGCTGGCCGAGCGCGTCACGCGGATGACGGCGACGTTCCTCCTTGAGCGGCTGCGCACGCCGGAGGGCGCCTTCGCCTCGGCGCTCGACGCCGACTCCGAGGGCGAGGAGGGCAAGGCGTACGTCTGGACGCCCGATCAGCTGAACGACGTGCTCGGTGAGGCTGATTCTGCCTGGGCTGCACGGCTTCTCGAGGTCACGCCGCACGGCACCTTCGAGCACGGAGCGTCGGTGGCGCAGCTCCTCGATGACCCGGACGACGCTGAGCGGTGGCAGTCCGTGCGGTTGCGGCTCCTCGCCGTACGGGACGAGCGGGTGCAGCCCGGCCGCGACGACAAGGTGGTGACCGCGTGGAACGGCCTGGCGGTGGCCGCGCTCGCCGAGGCGGGCGCGCTGCTCGAGGAGCCCTCCTGGGTCGAGGCTGCCGTGACCGCGGCCGATCACGTGCTGACCGCGCACGTCGACGCGGCTGGAGCGCTGCTCCGGGTGTCACGTGACGGTCGCGCCGGCACGCACCTCGGAGTGCTCGAGGACCACGGAGATCTCGCCGAGGGTCTGCTCGCGCTCCACCAGGTGACGGGGGAGCGGCGGTGGCTCGATGCCGCGGGCTCGGTGCTCGACCAGGCGCTCGACCGGTTCCGCGATTCCGCGGGCGGCTTCTACGACACGGCCGACGACGCGGAGCCGCTCGTGGTCCGGCCGCAGGACCCGACCGACAACGCGACGCCGAGCGGATGGACGGCGACCACGCAGGCGCTGCTGACGTACGCGGCGCTGACGGGCAGCGACCGCCACCGCACCGCGGCCGAGGAGTCGCTGGGGCTGCTCGTGAGACTCGTCGGGAGCCACCCGCGGTTCGCGGGCTGGGCGCTCGCGGCGGCCGAGGCCTGGCTCGACGGCCCGCGCGAGGTGGCGGTGGTCGGAGACCAGGCCGACCCGGCCGCGACCCTGCTCCGGCGTACGGCGCTCCTCTCGACCGCTCCCGGCTCGGTGCTGGCCGCCGGGCCGGCGGGGTCCGAGCACCCGCTGCTGGCGGGCCGCCCGCTCGTGGCGGGGGCACCGGCGGCGTACGTCTGCCGGCACTTCACGTGCGACGCCCCGGTGACCGACCCGGCGGCGCTGGCCGTCGCCCTCGGGGCGCGTACGCCGTGAGCGATCAGGCTGGACGCAAGCCTGTAATGAAGTAATCATGCTTGCATGACAACAGAGGAGATCCGGGGCTGGCTCGTGGGCCGGCTCCCGCAGGACTGGTTCGACGGCACCCCCGAGGTGACGATCGACCGCGAGGAGATCACCGTCGTCGGCACCCTCACGGTGCCCGACCTCCCCGACACCGCGTCCGACGCCGAGCGCGCAGCCGCTCGTCGCGGCCGGGTGAAGGGCTTCCGCGAGGACACCCGCGATAAGCGCATCGAGATCGCGCGCGAGATCGAGCACCGCACGGACCGCAAGGTGGCGTGGGGCGTGAAGGTCGGCGACGAGCAGGTGCTGTTCACGCACCTCGCCGTGCCGGTGATGACGCGGCTGCGTCAGCCGGAGCGCGCGGTGCTCGACACCCTGGTCGACGCCGGCGTGGCACGCTCGCGCGCCGAGGCGCTGGCCTGGTGCGTGAAGCTCGTGGGCAAGAACGCCGACGACTGGCTCGGCCAGCTGCGGTCGGCGATGGAGGAGGTCGAGCGCGTGCGCGCGACCGGCCCGACCAGCTAGACCCGTTCGACACGACGGCGCCCGCACCGAGAGGTGCGGGCGCCGTCGTCGTACGTGCGCGTCAGCGGGTGGAGTACAGGACCAGCGAGACGGCGATGTACTGGGTGATGAAGCCCGCGAGCGTCAGCGCGTGGAAGATCTCGTGGAAGCCGAACCAGGTCGGCGACGGGTTGGGCCGCTTGAGCGCGTAGACGATGCCGCCTGCGGAGTAGCAGAGGCCGCCGACCGCCAGCAGGATCACGACGGCCGGTCCGCCCGCGGCCCAGAACGCCGGCAGGTAGAAGACCGCGACCCAGCCGAGCGCGATGTAGATCGGCGTGTAGAGCCAGCGCGGGGCGCCGACCCAGAACACGCGGAACAGCACGCCGAGGATCGCGCCCGTCCAGACGAGGATCAGCAGCGTGCGCTCCTGCTCCCACGGCAGCAGCACCACCGCGAACGGCGTATAGCTGCCCGCGATGATGAGGAAGATGTTCGAGTGGTCGAGGCGCTTGAGCAGCACCGTGACCCGCGGGCTCCAGGTGAAGCGGTGGTAGACCGCGCTCGTGCCGAAGAGCATCACGGCGGTGATCGAGTAGAGCGCGGCGGCCCAGCGGTACTCCGCGGGCGTCAGCGCCACCAGCACGATGCCCAGCACGAGCGCGACCGGGGCCATGCCGGCGTGCAGCCAGCCGCGCAGGTGCGGCTTCTCCGGGGCGGCGGCAGGGGCGACGGAGGTGTCAGCGGCGTTCACTACTAGAGCGTAACCTACGCAACCGTAGGTTGGCACGTGGCGGGGGCCGCGCTGATCGCCACGCACGGGGTGCCGCCCTGCGGCCGGCAGGGGAGACCCGACCGTGTCCCGGCAGTCCCCCGTACGCGACTCGGACGCGGGTACCCTCGCGCATGGACGTCCGACCGCAGGGTCGGGCGTCGACCTCACAGGAAGGGCGCGAGCTGCGGTGGCGCTGAGCGATGTCCTGTACGGCGTGTACGAGCGCCGGCTCGTCGCCTCGCTGGACCGCACCAGGATCCCGCGGCACGTCGGCGTCATCCTCGACGGAAACCGGCGCTGGGCGGCCGACCAGGGCTCGAGCACGGCGCACGGGCATCGCGCCGGTGCCGCCAAGATCGAGGACCTCCTCGGCTGGTGCGAGGAGGTCGACGTCGAGGTCGTCACGCTGTGGCTGCTCTCGACCGACAACCTCGAGCGCCCGGCCGGCGAGCTCGACCCGCTCCTCGCGATCATCGAGGAGACCGTGACGGGCCTGGCCTCGCACGGCACCTGGCGGATCCACCCCGTCGGCGCGCTCGACCTCCTGCCCGCGCACACCGCCGAGGTCCTCAAGAAGGCCGAGTCGGACACCTCCACGCGCAGCGGCATCATCGTGAACGTCGCGGTCGGGTACGGCGGGCGGCGCGAGGTCGTCGACGCCGTCCGCGCCCTGCTCGCCGAGCACGCGGCACGCGGCACCACCCTCGACGACCTGGCCGCCGCGGTCGACGTCGAGCACATCGCCGAGCACCTCTACACCGCCGGCCAGCCCGACCCCGACCTCGTCATCCGCACCTCGGGGGAGCAGCGGCTGTCGGGGTTCCTGCTCTGGCAGAGCGCGCACACCGAGCTGTACTTCTGCGAGGCCTACTGGCCCGACTTCCGCAAGGTCGACTTCCTGCGCGCGCTGCGCGCCTACGCCGCACGCGGCCGCCGCTTCGGCTCCTGAGCCGCCTCCGGCGTGGTGAAGGCCGGGAATGGTGCGCTCATAGCAGCGAAGTCCCCTACCGGGCGAGGGCTTCGCCCATCGTCGCCCGGCGGGGGCCCACCCTTCATCGCATACAGAGGGGCGGGGTGGAGGGCGCGTAACCCGGTGTTCGCACGGGTTCGGCCGGTGGGCGGACATCGACCCCCGCGCACGGCGTGTCGGGACGGGAACGGCTCGGAGCAGGCATAGCGTCGCAGTCATTCGGGCTGCCGCCCGGGCGGCCCGCCTTCGGGGAGGCCCTTGTGCCCAACGCGAGCCAGAGCCCGTCGTCCACCCCCGCCACCGGTGTCCGCACCCACGTCCTCGACACCTCGGTGCTGCTCTCGGATCCGCACGCGATCCTGCGCTTCGCCGAGCACGAGGTCGTCATCCCGGTCGTCGTGGTGGTGGAGCTCGAGGCCAAACGCTCGCACCCCGAGCTCGGGTACTTCGCCCGGCAGGCGCTGCGCCTGCTCGACGACCTGCGCGTGAAGCACGGCCGGCTCGACGACCCGATGCCCGTCGGGGATCGCGGCGGCACGCTCCGCGTCGAGCTCAACCACTCCGACGTCTCGGTGCTGCCCAAGGGGATGCAGCTCGCCGACAACGACACGCGCATCCTGGCCGTCGCCAAGAACCTCGCCGCCGACGGCCGCGACGTCGTGCTCGTCAGCAAGGACCTGCCGATGCGCGTCAAGGCCTCGGCGGTCGGACTGGCCGCCGAGGAGTACCGCGCGGAGACGGTGGTCGAGACCGGCTGGACCGGCATGACCGAGCTCGACGTGCCGGGCACCGTGGTCGACGCCCTGTACGAGGAGGACCGGATCGACCTCGAGGAGGCGCGCGAGCTCCCGTGCCACACGGGTCTCGTGCTGGTCTCCGAGCGAGGCAGCGCCCTCGGCCGAGTCACGGCCGACAAGCAGGTGCGCCTCGTGCGCGGCGACCGCGAGGCCTTCGGGCTGCACGGTCGCAGCGCCGAGCAGCGCGTGGCCCTCGACATCCTCCTCGACCCCGAGGTCGGGATCATCTCCCTCGGCGGACGGGCCGGCACCGGCAAGTCCGCGCTCGCCCTGTGCGCGGGCCTCGAGGCGGTGCTCGAGCGGCGCCAGCACCGCAAGGTCATCGTCTTCCGGCCGCTCTACGCAGTCGGCGGCCAGGAGCTCGGCTACCTGCCCGGCAGCGAGAGCGAGAAGATGTCGCCCTGGGGCCAGGCGGTGTTCGACACCCTCGGCGCCGTGACGACCCAGGAGGTCGTCGAGGAGGTCGTCGAGCGCGGCATGCTCGAGGTGCTCCCGCTGACCCACATCCGCGGCCGCTCGCTGCACGACGCGTTCGTCATCGTCGACGAGGCGCAGTCGCTCGAGCGCAACGTGCTGCTCACCGTGCTGTCGCGCATCGGCCGCGACTCGCGCGTCGTCCTCACCCACGACGTCGCGCAGCGCGACAACCTGCACGTCGGCCGGCACGACGGCGTCGTGGCCGTCGTCGAGAAGCTCAAGGGGCACCCGCTGTTCGCCCACATCACGCTGACCCGCAGCGAGCGGAGCCCGATCGCCGCGCTCGTCACCGAGATGCTCGAGGACCTGCCGGTCTAGGCCCCCACCCGGCTGCCCGACGCGGACCGTCACCCGTTCGGCGGGTGGCGGTCCGTGGTCGTCCCGAGACCCTCCGTGCGCCGGTATCCCTCGATCTGGTGTTGAGACTCCGCTCACCCGCCGCCCGTGGCTTTGTGGCGCCCGTCACAGGTTGTGTCCGATTCGCCCTAGAACTGCCCGAACATGCCCTGTGGACAAACCCTCGAGGTGACCCTGAGCACGTCCGAACGGGTTGGCGCTGTCGGAGATACCGGGCAAGGTTGATAACGAAATGATCCCGCGCCCGGGATCGAGAGGGGCCCGGAGGCCCGCGACACCACGCTCCACCGGCGTCGCAGCACCGGGCAGGTCGCACGCTGGAGCGCGACCGCTCGTCCTCCTCGCACCAGGCGCCGCCCCGGCCGTCAGGCCGCACCACCCAGGGGCCAGCTCGTCCGGCTCGCACCGAGTGTTCTCCGGTTCGCGTGCGCGTCGGACCCGTGCCAGGGATCTCACCGCGGGGACGTCCGGAGCGTCGCCGCCTGATGAAGGACTGCATGTGAGCACGACCAACCTGTACGGGGATCTGCGTCGCCGCGCCAGCGTCGTCGTCGGAGCCGCCGTCACGGTGGGCCTGCTGGCGTCCGTCGCCCCCGCTCCCGTGGTGTCACCGGCCAACGCCGAGATCGGCACCACGACCACCTCCACCTCGGGCCTCGCGGCCGGCGCGGTGACGGCCACG
The DNA here is from genome assembly GCF_042660085.1 of Longivirga aurantiaca. Classification (NCBI taxonomy): domain Bacteria; kingdom Bacillati; phylum Actinomycetota; class Actinomycetes; order Sporichthyales; family Sporichthyaceae; genus Longivirga; species Longivirga aurantiaca. The sequence continues at coordinate 386,630 of NZ_JBHSTI010000008.1, forward strand.
AGCCTCACCCCCGTGATCGCGACGTCCACCACCTCCACCACGAGCCGCCTCGCGACCACGTCGCGGTCGATCACGCGCGTCGCGGTCGTCGCGCCGTACGCGTTCGGCACCACCTCGTACAACAAGTGGTGGGCCCGCTACTACATGGTCACCAAGTACGGCTGGAAGACCACCAGCCAGTACACGTGCCTGGTCAACCTGTGGCAGCGCGAGAGCAACTGGCGGCACACGTCGCACAACGCCTACTCCGGCGCGCACGGCATCCCGCAGGCCCTCCCGGGGTCGAAGATGGCCGTCGCCGGAGCCGACTGGCGCACCAACCCCAAGACCCAGATCCGTTGGGGCCTGTCGTACATCAAGGGCCGCTACGGCACCCCGTGCGGCGCCTGGAACGCGTTCCAGTACAAGGGCTGGTACTGACGCCCCGCGTCACCTGACCTGAACGAAGGGCCGGTATCCGTTGCACTGCAACGGATACCGGCCCTTCGTCGTTCGTCGGGTCAGCCCTGCGGAGGCCCGACGGGGATGCGGGTGATGACCGGTGCCGACGTCTCGGCGAAGAAGTCGTTGCCCTTGTCGTCGACCACGACGAACGCCGGGAAGTCCTTCACCTCGATGCGCCACACGGCCTCCATGCCGTAGTCGGCGAGGTCGAGCACCTCGACCTTGGTGATGCAGTCCTGGGCCAGTCGAGCGGCGGGACCGCCGATCGAGCCGAGGTAGAAGCCGCCGTTGGCGGCGCACGCGTCGGTGACCGCCTTGCTGCGGTTTCCCTTGGCCAGCATGACCATCGAGCCGCCGGCCTTCTGGAACTGGTCGACGTACGCGTCCATGCGGCCGGCCGTGGTCGGCCCGAACGACCCCGAGGCCATCCCCTCCGGCGTCTTGGCGGGGCCCGCGTAGTAGACCGCGTGGTCCTTGAGGTACTGCGGCATCGGCTCGCCGGCGTCGAGCATCTCCTTGATGCGCGCGTGCGCCAGGTCGCGCGCCACCACGAGCGGGCCGTTGAGCGAGAGCCGGGTCTTCACCGGGTACTTCGTCAGCTCGGCGCGGATCTCGTCCATGGGGCGCGAGAGGTCGATCGTGACGACGTCGTCGTCGAGGTGGTCGTCGGTGATGTCGGGGAGGAAGTGGGCCGGCTCGGTCTCGAGCTGCTCGAGGAACACGCCGTCGGGCGTGATCTTCGCGAGCGCCTGGCGGTCGGCGGAGCACGACACCGCGATGGCGACGGGGCACGAGGCGCCGTGGCGGGGGAGGCGGATCACGCGGACGTCGTGGCAGAAGTACTTGCCGCCGAACTGCGCGCCGATCCCGAACTCCTGCGTGAGCTTCAAGACCTCCTGCTCCAGCTCGAGGTCGCGGAAGCCGTGCGCCGACATCGATCCCGAGGTCGGCAACGAGTCGAGGTAGCGGGCGCTCGCGTACTTCGCGGTCTTCAGCGCGTACTCCGCCGATGTTCCGCCGATGACGATCGCGAGGTGGTACGGCGGGCACGCGGACGTGCCGAGCGTCCGCAGCTTCTCGTCCAGGAACTTCCGCATGCCGACGGGGTTGAGGACGGCCTTGGTCTCCTGGAACAGGTAGCTCTTGTTGGCCGAGCCGCCGCCCTTGGCCATGAACAGGAACTTGTACGAGAGCTCGTGGCCGGGGGCCGTGTCGGAGTAGAGCTCGATCTGCGCGGGCAGGTTGGAGCCGGTGTTCTTCTCCTCCCACATCGTGAGCGGCGCCATCTGCGAGTAGCGCAGGTTGAGCTTGGTGTAGGCGTCGTACACGCCCTGCGAGATCGCGCGCTCGTCGTCACCGGGCGTGAGCACGTGCTGACCGCGGTTGCCCATGACGATCGCGGTGCCGGTGTCCTGGCACATCGGGAGCACGCCGCCGGCCGCGATGTTGGCGTTCTTGAGCAGGTCGAGCGCCACGAAGCGGTCGTTGGGCGAGGCCTCGGGGTCGTCGAGGATGTTGGCGAGCTGCTGCAGGTGCCCGGGTCGCAGCAGGTGCTGGATGTCGCGGATCGCCGTCTCGGTGAGCAGGCGCAGGGCCTCGGGCTCCACCTGCAGGAAGGTGCGGCCGGCCGCCTCGACGACCGACACTCCCTCGGTGGTGAGCAGGCGGTACGGCGTCTCGTCCGGGCCGAGGGGGAGGAGTTCCGAGTAGTCCATCGAAGCCATGGGGCGAGCCTACGTCCGGGGCGTCCTGGGCGTCCGTGTCAGACCCGTCACTCCAGGGGAATGGCAGCAGTCGGGCGGTGGTTGCGGTCGTGGCGGAGTTACGCCACGCGTATCCCCCATGAGAGGCCCGTCCATGAGCCAGCTCTTCGCGCCGATCACGCTGCGCGGCACGACGTTCGCCAACCGCGTGTGGGTGAGCCCCATGTGCCAGTACAGCTCGGTGGAGGGCTTCCCGACCACGTGGCACCTGCCGCACCTCGGCGCGCTCGCGACAGGCCGCCCGGGGCTCCTGCTCACCGAGGCGACGGCCGTGACCCCGGAGGGCCGGATCAGCCCTGAGGACCTCGGGCTCTGGAGCGACGGCCACGCCCAGGCGATCGCACCCCTCGTCGACTTCGCCCACGGCCAGGGGGTGCCGTTCGGAATCCAGCTCGCGCACGCCGGACGCAAGGCCTCGACGTGGTCGCCGTGGAAGGGTCACGGCTCGGTGCCGGAGGCCGACGGCGGATGGCAGACGATCGCGCCGTCCGCCGTCGCGTTCGGCGACTTCGCCGTCCCGCGCGCGATGGCCGAGCACCACCTCGACGCGATCCGCGAGGGCTTCGTCGCGGCCGCGCGGCGCGCCCACCGCATCGGCGTCGACACCGTCGAGATCCACGCGGCGCACGGCTACCTGCTGCACGAGTTCCTGTCGCCGCTGTCGAACCTGCGCGAGGACGAGTACGGCGGCAGCCTCGAGAACCGCATGCGCTTCCCGCTCGAGATCGTCGAGGCCGTCCGTGCCGCCTGGCCGGACGACAAGCCGCTGCTCTTCCGGGTGTCGGCGACCGACTGGGTCGACGGCGGGTGGGACGTGGAGTCGACCGTCGTGCTCGCGGGCGAGCTGAGGGCCCGTGGCGTCGACCTCGTCGACGTGTCGAGCGCAGGCCTGCACCACGACCAGAAGATCGAGGTGGGTCCGGGCTACCAGGTGCCCTTCGCCGCGCAGGTGCGGGCGGAGGCGGGCATCCCCACGGGCGCCGTGGGGCTCATCACCGAGCCGCACCAGGCCGAGTCGATCGTCGCCGAGGGCTCGGCCGACGTCGTCCTCCTCGCCCGTGCGCTGCTGCGCGAGCCCCGCTGGCCGCTGCTCGCCGCGCACACGCTCGGGGCCGACATCGCCTGGCCCGAGCAGTACCAGCGCGCGCAGCCCCGCTGATCGGGGCGGCGCCGCTACTTCCTGCTGAGGCCGAACACGCCGGCCAGCACGCCGATCGTGATCAGGATCGTGCGCGCGATCCCAGCTCCGCTCGAGCTGGAGGTCTGCCCGCTGCTGCCGAAGGTCGTGGCTGCCACGAGCAGGATCACGGCCGCGCTGCCGATCATGAGCCACGAGCCTGTGCTGCGGCGCCCGTTCTGGCGCTCCCAGAGGCGGCCCAGCCCGGTGGACGGCGGCGTCGGCGGCAGGGGGATGTCCTCGGGGTTGCGGGCGGTGCGCGGCACGCGCACGCCCGCCGTGGCGGCGTCGACGACGGTGACGATCTGCTCGCCCGACTCCCAGAGCGTGGGCTCCACCGTGACGGTGACGCCGTCGGGCGCGATGAGCACGCGGCGGCCGTCCGGCCAGGCGAGCACCGCGCGGGCGGTGGCGAAGCGGACCGTGGCGTGGACGCCGTCCGCGCGGACCCCGGAGATCCCCTCGGGCGCCACGACCATGCGGTCGGACCGGCTGTTGCCGCCGATGAGGGCGTGGGACGTGCCCTCGACCGGCTCCTCGGTGGAGAGCTCGGGGGCCGGTTCGGCCTGCCCGGCCGTCAACTCCGCCCCCTCGGGCAACCCGTAGAGGAGCGAGTCGCGCACCGTGCGGGCGAAGGCGTGCACGTCGTCGAGGGTGACCGCCTCAACCTCGGCGATGCGCTGCTGGAGGGGCGTGACTGCGCCGGTCATGAGCAGCTCCATCGCGGCGGTGTAGGCAAGGGCGACGGAGGCGTCCGGGGAGTCCCACAGCTTGCGAGCGTTCGTGCGGTACTCCTCGAGCCGCTCGGACGAGGTGCCGTCGTCGGCGAGCGAGGCGATCGTGCCGGCGAGCACCTGCGCGACCTGGTCGAGGTGCTCGGGGTGCGAGTCGCCCGTGATCCACATGAGCGCCGTGCTGCCGTCGTACGGGTCGTAGTCGACCGTCGGGCTGTAGGCGACGCCGAGCTCGAAGCGGAGCTTGTCGACCAGCGCGTTCTGGAGCGCGTACGAGTAGGCGACGGCCGCGACGCTGCGCGGCACGGGCGCCAGTGCCGCGACATCCGGGAAGCCGTGGCGGAACCAGGCCGGTGTGGCGGGGAGCACCTCCTCCAGCGCCGGGACGTCGCGGCGCGGACCGGGCGGCAGGGGCAGCGTGAGGCCGGGCGGCGGCGGTGCGCTGAGCACGAGGACGGCGTTCTCGCGGGTGAAGCGCTCGGTCGCCCACTGCTGGAGCGCAGCGCCGTCGACGGTGGCGGTGGCGAACTCGTCGAACGACCAGAGCCCCGGCCCAGCGGGCCCGAACCGCCAGGAGAGCAGTGCCGACGAGGTGCCGTAGCCGCGCTTGCCCGCCTCGGTGTCGAGCACGCGGACCTCGGTCTCGAGCCGGTCGACCGGGAGTGAGCTGAGCCCGGTGCAGACACCGGTGAGGAAGCGCGCGACCTCCTCCGGCTCTCCCGAGGTGTCGAACGTGGTGACCGACGTCCGCACCGATCCGTTCTGGTAGTGCGGCCTCTGGCCCAGCGGGAACAGCGTCAGGTGCTCGACGAGGTGCGTGATGCCGTTCGTCGGCAGCGTCTCGTCGGCCTTGCCGACGCGGAACGTGAGGGTCGCGCGCAGCGGTCCCGGCTCGTCGGCGTGCACCACCCAGACGTCGTCGACCTTGGTCCAGGACACGCGCGCGCCGGTACCGGCTTCCCCCGTCACACGGACATTGTCGACCGCGAGTGTTCGACCTTGAGGCAGCGACGCGCTCGATTGCCTAGCCTCGCGGCATGGCCACGTGGGAGGACGTCGAGCGGATCGCGCTGTCGCTGCCGCTCGTGCACGAGAAGGACGCAGGCACCGGCTTCGAGGGCTGGCGCGTCTGGAAGATCGAGGGTGCCTCGGGCAGGCAGGTCGTGTGGGAGCGGCCGATGCGGCCGTCCGACCTGAAGGTGCTCGGCGACGCTGCGCCGACGAAGGAGAGCATCGCCGTGCGCGTGCCCGACTTCGAGACCAAGGCGCAGCGGATCGCTGAGATCGCTGCGTGCTTCGACATCCCGCACTTCGCGACGTACACCGGCCTGCTCGTGATCCTCGAGGACGTCGACGTGGCCGACCTGCAGGAGCTCGTGGAGGAGTCGTGGCTCGTCGTCGCGCCCAAGCGCGCCGCCAGGCAATGGCTCATCGACAGGAACCCCACCAGCTGACGCTGATCAATCCGTTGCTTCCCGGGTGCCGAAGCAACGGATTGATCAGCGTGAGCGAGGTGGGTGGGGTGGCCACTCGGCCGTCGGGCCACCGATCGCCAGGCGCGACGGACTAGCCTTTCAGCATGACCGAGACGCCGCAGGACCCTGTCGAGGCAGCCCTGCGGCTCCGGGCGTCCGACGCCGACCGGGAGAAGGTGGCAGGCCTCCTGCGCGACGCGTACGCCGAGGGCAGGCTCTCACCGGTCGAGCACGAGGAGCGCCTCGCCGAGGTGTACGCGGCCACGACGTACGCCGAGCTCGTGCCGGTGCTGCACGACCTCCCTGTGCCTCCGGGGGTCCTGACGCTGCCCGGCATGTCGAACGCCGTGGCGCTCACGCAGCCGGCGCAGGTCGCCGTCCCGGGGACTGGCCGGGGGCTGTCGGTCGACCCGGCCCGCGCCGATCAGGCCCAGGGTGTCGCGATCGCCGTGTGGAGCGGGGTCGAGCGCCGCGGAGCCTGGGTGGTGCCCGAGACGCAGGTCTGCGTCGCCGTCATGGGCGGCATCGAGCTCGACCTGTCCGAGGCGGTGCTGACCGCGCGCGAGACCACGTTCACCGTCTTCGCGCTCATGGGCGGAGTGGAGGTCGTCGTGCCCGAGGGCGTCGCCGTGCGCATGGACGCCGTCGGCTTCATGGGGGGCACCGCCGGGCCCGCGGACATCGCCCCGCCGGGAGCGCCCAGCATCCGCATCACCGGTCTCGCGGTCATGGGCGGCATCGAGGTGAAGCGCCCGAAGAACAAGGGCGCCAAGGCGATCTCAGGATCCTGAGCCGGACACGTCGGCTCAGAGCCTGACCACGATCTTGCCCACGTGCTGCTGCGCGACGAGGCGTCGGAACGCGTCGGGAACGTCGTCCAGATCCACCACGCTGTCGATCACCGGCGCCACCGCGCCTGATTCAAGCAGCGGGCGCAGGTAGGCGAGGTCCCGGCGGTCGTTCGCCCGCCACATCGGCATGTGCACGCGCCGGTCGCCCAGCGCGCTCAGCACCGAGCCTGTGGTCACCGCGCTGAGCATCGGACGCTTCTGGCCGCCGAGCACCGAGCAGACGCCGCCGCCTGCGAGCGCCCGGTGGTAGTCGCGCGCGCGGCGGTGCGCGGAGATCTCGACGATCGCGTCGTAGGCCCCCGGCGTGCTCGTGAAGTCCTCGGTGGCGTAGTCGACGACGCGGTGCGCCCCGAGCGCGCGCAGGGCGTCGAGCTTCCACGCCGCGTCGACGGCGGAGACGTGCGCCCCGGCGGCCACGGCGATCTGGACGGCGAAGGTGCCGACACCGCCCCCGGCACCGTTCACAGCGATGCGCTGCCCCGGTGCGAGGGGCTGGGCGGCGCGAAGCCCCGTGACCGCGAGCCCGGCGGCCTGCGGCACGGCGGCTGCCTGCTCGAGCGAGAGGCCCGCGGGGACGGCGCTCCACGCCGACGCCGGGGCCACGGCGTACTCCGCGAATGCGCCGAAGCCGTGGGGCGACAGGTCGGCCATGACCTCGTCGCCGGGGTCGATGCCCACGACGTCGGGCGCGACGGCATCCACCACGCCGGCCACGTCGGAGCCGAGCACCCGGTGCCGCGGTCGGAACGGTGCGATGGCGCGGTTGAGGGGCTCGCCCCGGAGGAGGTCGCGGTCCCAGTCGTTGATCGAGCTCGCGACCACGCGCACCCGGACCTCGCCGGGGCCCACTCCCGGCTGCTCGACGTCCTCGACGCGGAGCTCGTCGGGCGTGCCGTAGCGGTCGTAGACGAGGGCGCGCATCACGCTGAGCAGAGTCTCGTCATGCGGTCAGTCTGGCCGAGGCGGCGACGGTCGGGTGCCGTTTCCCGGCACGCCCGCCGTACGGCGACGGCTCAGTGCGAGTCGAAGTCGACGCTGGCGTAGGTGCGGAGCTTGGCGAAGGAGTGCTCGCTCTTCACCTCGCGGATCGTCCCGCTCTTGCTGCGCATGACGATCGAGTGCGTGGTCGGGTTGCCGCCCTTGAAGCGCACACCGTCCATGAGCTCTCCGTCGGTGATGCCGGTCGCGACGAAGAAGACGTTGTCGCCCGTCACGAGGTCGTCGGCGTGCAGCACCCGGTCGAGGTCGTGGCCGGCGTCGAGCGCGCGGCGGCGCTCGGCGTCGTCCTTCGGCCAGAGCTTGCCCTGGATGGCGCCGCCCATGCACTTGATCGCGCAGGCGGTGATGATGCCCTCCGGCGTGCCGCCGATGCCGAGCAGCAGGTCGATGCCGGTGCCCTCGCGCGCGGCCATGATCGCGCCGGCGACGTCGCCGTCGGAGATGAACTTGATGCGGGCGCCCGCCTCGCGGACCTCGCGCACGATGCCCTCGTGGCGGGGGCGGTCGAGGATCACGACGGTGAGGTCCTCGACGCTCTCCGACTTGGCCCTGGCGACCTTCTTTAGGTTGTCGAGGATCGGTGCCTCGATGTCGACGACGTCGGCAGCGGCCGGCCCGGTGACGAGCTTCTCCATGTAGAACACGGCGGACGGGTCGTACATCGTGTGGCGCTCGGACACCGCGAGGACGGCGATCGCGTTGGGCATGCCCTTCGCACACAGCGTCGTGCCGTCGATCGGGTCGACGGCGACGTCGACCTCCGCGCCCGTGCCGTCGCCCACGGCCTCGCCGTTGAACAGCATCGGGGCTTCGTCCTTCTCGCCCTCGCCGATGACCACGACGCCCTGCATCGACACCGACTGCACGAGCGCGCGCATCGCGTTGACCGCGGCGCCGTCGGACCCGTTCTTGTCGCCGCGCCCGACCCAGCGGGCGGCGGCCATGGCCGCGGCCTCGGTCACGCGGACGAGCTCCAGGGCAAGGTTGCGGTCAGGAGCCTCCGGGCTCCGGTGGACGTCGCTCATCGCATGCGCTCCCGAGATCGTCGTGTGCCCCGACCCTAGCCGCGGCATGTCCCGGTCCGGTGAGGTACGCCGAGTGCATCCCGTCACGCGGCCCGGGAGTCCTACTGTCTGCACGTGACGCACTACCGGGTGAGCGAGGCGGCAGCGCTGCTGGGTGTCAGCGACGACACCGTGCGGCGGTGGATCGACGCCGGTCGGCTCCCGGCCGTCCGCGACCACGCGGGCCGGTGGCAGCTCGTCGGTCGCGACCTCGCCGAGGTCGCCCAGGCCGAGGCCGTGCCGCCGGAGGTGCCCGGCATGCCGGCGTCGTCGTCGGGCAACCGGATGGCCGGCATCGTGACGCGGGTGGACCGCGACGGGCTGCTCGCCCGGGTGGAGATCCAGGCGGGGCCGTTCCGCGTCGTGAGCGTGATGGCGGCCGAGGTGGTGGACGAGCTCGGGCTCGAGCCGGGCTCCTTGGCCGTGGCCTCGGTGCCGTCGACACATGTGACCGTCGAGGTGCCCCGCCGCGGTTCGCGCGGATGACGGCGTACCTGACAATGGTCACGTGAGCGAGCAGTCCGAGGCGGCGACGGCGCCCGAGGTGCCGGTGCGGCCGGAGCCGGCCGACGACCCTGCTGCGGTTGCCGCAGACCGTGAGGCGCGGCAGAAGAAGAGGCTGCGCCAGACCGTCCGCGACATGGTGCTCTCGATGCTCGTCGTGACGGGCGTGGTCGTGTTCCTCGTCGCGCCGTGGAACTGGCGTACGCCGGACCCGGTCAAGGAGGTCGACGCAGCGCCGGTGATCGCGGGGGCCCGCGAGGCGTTCGACTGGCCGGTGCTCGCGCCGCTCGACCTGCCGGCCACCTGGCGGGCGACGAGCGCCCGCGTCGAGACTGCCGACGACGGCCAGCCCGTGGTCGTGCTCGGATGGGTGAGCCCGGCCACGGAGTACGTCGGCCTGCAGCAGTCGCCGACGAAGATCACCGACTTCGTGCCCGATGTGACGCTCAAGGGCGTCCAGCAGGACGACGTCGTCCTCGGCACCCTGACCTGGACGCGCTACGTCAACGCCGACGAGACCAGGCGCTCGCTGGCGCGCACCGACGCCGGCATCACCTACGTCGTGACCGGCACCGGTCCGTGGGACGAGATCGAGGGCTTCACCCGGACCCTGCGCGCCGGCTGACCGCCGTACGGACTCGAGCTGCTGCCCGGAGTGGGGCTTTGAGGCGCGCCATCACCCCACCGTGGGCAGTAACTCGCGGCGTCAGCTCTCGGCGGGCGGGGGAGTGCGGGCGGCGTCGAGGCGGGCGCGCGCGGAGTCGAGCCAGGTCTGGCAGATCGTCGCGAGCTCCTCGCCGCGCTCCCAGAGCGCGAGCGACTCCTCCAGCGTGGTGCCGCCGGCCTCGAGCCGGCGCACGACGTCGGCCAGCTCGTCCCGGGCCTCTTCGAACGACGGCGTGCTCTCGGCTGCGGTCATGACGCGAGCCTAGGACGCCGGCTCGCGGCGGGCGCGCAGCTCGCCCTCGGCCACCCGCACCCGCAGCAGCGCGCCGGCCGCGACGTCGTCGGCCACGCGGATCACGGCACCGGCCTCGTCCTGGACGACGGCGTACCCGCGCTCGAGGGTCGCGGCGGGCGAGAGGGCCCGCACCCGTGCCCGCACGTGCGTGATGTCGTCTCCGGCCCGGTCGAGGCGGTGCCCGAGGACGAGGCGGCTGCGGTCGACCAGGGCCGCCACCTCGTCGCCGCGACGTGTGACGAGCACCGAGGGGTCGGCGAGGACCGGCCGGGCCCGCGCGGAGGCGAGCCAGGTGGACGCCGCCTGCAGCTGGCCGCGCACCGCGCGGTCGGCTCGCTCGCGCAGGTCGCGCACCCGCCGGGCCTCCTCGGCCATGTCGGGCACGATCCGCTTGGCGGCGTCGGTGGGGGTCGAGGCGCGCCAGTCGGCCACGAGGTCGAGCAGCGGGGAGTCCTTCTCGTGGCCGATCGCCGAGACGACCGGCGTGAGGCAGGCGGCGACCGTGCGGACGAGGCCCTCGTCGGAGAACGGAAGGAGGTCCTCGACCGAGCCGCCGCCGCGCGTGACCACGATGACGTCGACCTCGGGCATCGCGTCGAGCTCGCGCACCGCGGCCGTCACCTCGCTGACGGCCTTCACGCCCTGCACCGCCACCTCGCGGATCTCGAACACGACGCCGGGCCAGCGGCGTCGGGCGTTCTCGACGACGTCGCGCTCGGCGTCGCTGGCACGACCGCACACGAGCCCCACGCGGCGGGGCAGGAACGGCAGCGGCCGCTTGCGGTCGGCGGCGAACAGGCCCTCGGCCGCGAGGAGGTTCTTGCGCGCCTCGAGCTGGGCGAGCAGCTCGCCGAGGCCGACGGCGCGGATCTCGGCCGCGCGGAAGGCGAGCGTGCCGCGGGCGACGTAGTACTCCGGCTTGGCGTGCAGGATCACGCGCTGGCCCTCGGCGAGCGGCGGCACGCACGCGTCGAGCACGCGCGGCGTCGCGGTGACGGTGATCGAGACGTTGGCCTCGGTGTCGCGCAGGGTCAGGAAGGCCAGGCCCGCACCAGGACGCCGGGTGAGCTGGGCGACCTGGCCCTCGAGCCACACCGCGCCGAGGCGGGCGACGTAGCCCTCGAGCGCCATCGCGATCGTGCGGACGGCGGCCGGACGCTCCGGCGAGGTGTCGAGGGCCACAGGCGGAGCCTAGGCCGCCGCACCCACGGAGTCCGCGAGCGGCTGCGCGGGGAGGCCGCCCGCGCGGAGCCGACCTACGATGGGCGGGTGACCGACTCCACGAGCGCCCCGACGTCCGACGCCGCCCCCGCGCGCAAGGTGCTGCTCGCAGCCCCCCGCGGCTACTGCGCGGGTGTCGACCGCGCCGTGATCACGGTGGAGAAGGCGCTCGAGCTCTACGGCGCCCCGGTATACGTCCGCAAGGAGATCGTCCACAACAAGCACGTGGTCGAGACCCTGCAGGCGCGCGGCGCGGTCTTCGTCGAGGAGACCGAGGAGGTGCCCGAGGGCTCGATCGTGGTCTTCAGCGCACATGGCGTCGCGCCGTCGGTGCACGAGGAGGCCGCCCAGCGGAACCTGCGCACGATCGACGCCACCTGCCCCCTCGTGACGAAGGTGCACCAGGAGGCCCGCCGGTTCGCCGACGAGGGCTACCGCATCCTGCTCATCGGCCACGAGGGCCACGAGGAGGTCGTGGGCACGTCGGGCGAGGCGCCCGAGGCCATCACGATCGTCGATGGACCGTCGCACGCGGACGACGTCGAGATCGCCGAGGGCGAGAAGGTCGTCTGGCTGTCGCAGACGACCCTGTCGGTCGACGAGACGATCGAGACCGTCGACCGCCTGCGCGCACGGCTGCCGATCCTCATGGACCCCCCCAGCGACGACATCTGCTACGCCACGCAGAACCGTCAGGTCGCCGTGAAGGACATCGCGTCGCGCTGCGACGTCCTGGTCGTGGTCGGCTCGGGCAACTCGTCGAACTCCGTGCGCCTGGTCGAGGTCGGGCTGGACGCCGGCGCCGCTGCGGCGTACCGCGTCGATGCGGCGAGCGAGCTGCAGGAGTCGTGGTTCGACGGCGCCGGGACGATCGGCGTGACGAGCGGCGCCTCGGTGCCGGAGATCCTCGTGGACGGCGTGCTCGAGTGGCTGGCCGCGCGCGGCTACGGCGACGTCGAGGAGGTGCACTCCGCGGAGGAGCACCTGCAGTTCGCGCTGCCGCCGGAGCTGCGCCGCGACCTCAAGGCCGCCGGCAAGAGCTGACCGATCGAGCGCCGGCACTCTCGTTCACGGGAAGGCGTGTCCGGCCCGTGCGGGCTCGAGGCGGCGTGGCGCGTCAGGCGTGGGACGTCGTCGCGCGCCGACGGCGCACGATCACGATGACGAGGCAGATCAGCGTGGTGCCGACGATCCACGGAGCGTTCTGCGCCAGCGTCTTGAGGATCATGTAGCCCTCGCGCACCACGAGCGATCCCGCGGGGTCGAGGGTGAGCTGGCCGGCGGTGAGGGTCGCGGCGAGGAACGCGAGCGGCGGGATGATGGCCGCGGCCCAGATGTCGGCCGGGCGCACGAGCAGCGCGCAGTAGACCGACGAGACCAGCAGCGCGATCCCGGTGATGATGCCGAGGCTGTCGTTGATGAGGGCGTCGGCGAACCCGACGAGGATCGTGCCCAGCATCACCACGACGACGACGCCGCTCCAGGTGAGGCCGCTGCCGCCCTGGGTGGCGGGCTGCTTCTGCGGGCGGGCCCGGGCAGCGGCGGCTGCTGCCGCGGCCTGCTCGGCCTCGCGCGCGGCCAGGTAGTCGGGGTCGATCGCCGGGATCGCGTCCATCGTGGCCGGGCCTTCGGCGCCGGACGAGCGGTAGAGACGACCGGTGACCGCCGGTGCGGCGGTGGTCACGACGGCGGGGACGTCGTCCATGGGCTCGGGCTCGCGGACCGGCGCGCGGGTCGGCGGCGGCGTCCAGCGCTCCTCGGCCTGCGCCTCGAACCCGGCCACGCCCGCGGGCGCCACGGGGACGTCAGGCTCGTCCTGGGCGGGCTCGTCGTCGGCCTCGGTCGATGCGGGCACCTGGTCGCCCACCACGGCTGCGATCTCGCCGGTGGTGGCGGGCACGCCGTCGTACGACGGGTCATGGTCGGGATCCGCGGCAGGGGCTGCGGCAGCGGCGGGCGCGGACTCGCCGGGCTCGGGATCGTCGAACAGGTCGCCGAAGGACGGCACTGCCGCCTCGGGACGTCCGTTCTCCGTGCTCACGATGTCCAACCGTACGGGACGTCACCGCCTGCGCCCGTCACGGCGGGCCCGGTGCCGTCGTGCGCGTCGTGGTCGGCGTCGAGGAGGTCCTGGACGCCGGGCATTCGGCGGGGCCCGGCCACGAGCTCCGGGGTGAGCCAGTCGGCGCCGTCGTCGGGGTCGTCGTCGAGGTCGGGGAGGCCGGTGAGGATCGGCATCTCGGGCGGTTCGGGCAGCCCGGCGAGCCGGCCCTCGGCGGAGGCGACGAGCTCGGGGGCAGTGAGGGGTCGCGCGGCCTGGGTGACCGGCGCGGGGGTGGGCAGACCGCCGTCCTCGGAGTCGGCGACCACGCCGAGCGTCGCGAGCCGGCGCGCCGTGACGAGCACGCGGCCCTCGAGCGACCCGACCGTGTCGTTGTAGGCGCCGACGGCGGAGTCGAGCTGGCGGCCGAGCTTGGCCATGTGCTTGCCGACCGTCGCGATGCGCGAGTGCAGCTCGACGGCGAGGTCGTGCACCTCGCGGGCGTTGCGCGTCGCCGACTCCTGGCGCCAGGTGTGCGCCACCGTGCGCAGCAGCGCGAGCAGGGTGGTCGGCGTCGCGAGGACGACGTCCTTGTCGAACGCCCGCTGCAGGAGGTCGGGCCGCTCGTCCAGGGCGGCTGACAGCAGGGGCTCGGACGGCAGGAACAGGATCACGAACGCGGGGGAGTCGTAGCGGCGCCAGTACTCCTTCGACCCGAGGGCGTCGACGTGCTTGACGAGGTCGGCGGCATGGCGGGCGAGCAGGGTGCGGCGGGCAGTGTCGTCGTCGGACTCGACCGCCTCGAGGTACGACGCCAGCGGCACCTTGGAGTCGACGACGACGTCGCGGCCGTCCGACAGGTGCACGACGAGGTCGGCGCGCAGCAGCGCGCCGGCGTCGTCGCGGCTGCTCGCCTGCTCCTCGAAGTGGACGTGGGGCAGCAGCCCGGACGACTCGACGATCCGCCTCAGCTGCATCTCGCCCCACTGGCCGCGGACGTCGGACCGCCGCAGCGCTGCGGCGAGCCGTCCGGTCTGCTCGCTCACCGCCGTCGCACCGAGGGCGGTGGCCTCGACCTGGCGACGGAGGTCGGCGTGCGCCGCGATGCGCTCGCGCTCGGAGCGGGCGAGGTCGATGCGCACGTCGCGCAGCGTCTCGGCGATGGGGGTGACGAGGGCGTCGACGGCCGCGCGCTCGGCGGCCAGGGACGCGCCGGAGGTGTCGTCGCGCTGGGCACGGGCGACGGCGAGGGCCACGGCCGCGCCCAGGGCGACGCCGACGACCAGGGCAACGAGCAGGGGAAGAAGCTCGGTCATGCCCCGACCGTCCCACCCACCCCCGACAGTCCGCGGGTTTGCGATGACGGCCCACGTTGTTCGGCTCTAGTGGATGAAGGCGACCTTCATCCACTAGAGCCGTACACACCGTCCCATCATGTGGGTGCAGGTGCCGCGCGCTTGACGTTGACGTGGCGTCAACGTCTAGCGTCGTGGGCATGAGCTGGTCGATCGTCGAGGTGGCGCGTCATGCGGGGGTGTCCTCGCGCACCCTGCGGCACTACGACGACATCGGGCTCGTGCCGCCCGCGTACGTCGGCAGCAACGGCTACCGCTACTACGAGCGCGAGCAGCTGCACCGGCTGCAGGAGGTGCTCGTGCTGCGCGAGCTGGGCCTGCCGCTCGACGCCGTGGCGCGCGTGCTCGACGGCACGCGCGACCGCGCCGCCGTCCTGCGCGAGCACCGCGCCGCGCTCCTCGTCGAGCGCGACCGGATAGCGCGCCTCGCCGACACCGTCGGCCGCACCATCGCCGAGATCGAAGGAGACGACACCATGACCCCGCTCACCCCGGAGGAGCTCTTCGACGGCTTCGACGCCGAGAAGCAGAAGGAGTACGAGGCCGAGCTCGTCGAGCGCTACGGCCCGCAGGCGCAGGAGAAGATCGACGAGTCGTGGAAGCGGGTGGGCGCGATGGGCAAGGCCGACGCCGACCGCATCCAGGCCGAGCTCGCGCAGCGCGACCAGGACTACGCAGCTCTCTTCGACGCCGGCGTCGACCCTTCCGACCCGCGCGTCCAGGAGGTCACCGCGGGCCACTACCGCTGGGTGTGCGAGTTCTGGACACCGAACGCGGAGACCTTCGCCGGCCTCGGCGATCTCTACGTCGACAGCCCGGAGTTCAAGGCGCGTTACGACGCCGTGCGACCCGGCCTCGCCGAATACGTCCGCGACGCCATGGCCGTCTACGCCGTCGAGACGCTCGCCTGAGTCCCACCGCCCGGGCCGGATCGCGCCGGTTGGTCACGATCGAGTCAGCGAAGCCCATGCCGTCAGGGCGAGTGCCACGATCGGAGTGCGCACCGACGACTGGGGGATGCGATGTCGGCGACCGAGCTCGGCACGGCCACCGATCCAACGCCGGCGAAGCGGCCGCTCGTGTGGCCGTGGGCGATCCTGTCCGCGATCGTGGTTGGGCTCCTGCTGCCGATCGCGGTCGGACTGCTGGACCTGCCCCGGTCATGGGAGATCCCGGTGATGCTGGCGTGCGCCGCCGTCGGCTTCGCCGTCCCGTACCTCCTGGCGCCCTACCCCGCCCTCCGCATCCGCCTGCTCGGTGTTGCCGTGCTGGCGTCCGCGGTGTGGGCGGCCTGGGCCTATCGCACGAACATGCACCGGTGGCGGCCGGACCTCGGTGACGACTACCTGCTGCCCTGGGGCGTGAGCAACACCCCCGCGGAGGCCGTCGCCGTGCAGCCCATCGCAGTTGGCCTGTGCGTCGTGCTGGCCGTCGTCGCGCTCGTGCGGCTGGGCCGCGGGCGCATCGAGCGCACGGGCTGGTGGACCGCTGTGCTGGCGATGGCGCTCCTCGTCTGCTGCAGCGCTGCGCTGCAGGTCCTGCTCAACCGCGCGTACACCGCATAGCGCGAGTCAGCCGGCCAGCAGGGCGAGGGACTCGTCGGCCCAGGCGATGGCGGCCCGGGCTGAGTGCTGGCCCGCAAGGACGGTGACGAGCCGGTAGCGCGCGTCCGGGTCGGCGGCGGTCTCCGCCTCGAGCCCGTGCCGGATCGCGTCGAGCGCAGCCAGCTGCGCGACCGCGCGGGATCGCGCCTCGGTCAGGATCGCCCGGCACTCCTCGACGCCGAGGAGCCCGCCGAAGAACAGCCGCAGCAGCGTGCCGTTGCGCGGGGGAGCGGCGGTGATCGGCTCGCGGAGCAGGTCGACCAGCCGCTCCCGCCCGGACGGCGTGAGCCGGAACGTGCTGCCCGAGGTCTTGCCGTCCGCGTCCCGGACGATGAGCGCCTCCGACTCGAGCCGCGCGAGCGTCGGGTAGATCTGGCCGAAGCTCTCGCTCCAGAAGTGGCCGAGCGTCTCGGTGATCGCGGCGCGGACGGCGTACCCGGACATCGGCTGCACCGACAGCGCCCCCAGGACGGCGAGCTCGGTGGTCTGCTGCCTCGACATGAGCCCAACATATCTGATAGATATGTCCCATGGTCACCGACACGCTGAGCACCGCACCCACCACCCGCACCGGCACGTGGGGCACGGCCTTCGCCGTGTTCGCCTGCGGGGTCGGCCTCTTCCAGGTGGCCCTCGCGGTCGGCGCCCCGTGGGGAGCGGCCGCGTGGGGCGGCGCGAACGCAGGCGTGCTGCCCACCGGCTTCCGCGTCGCCAGCGGCGTCTCGGCGCTCCTGTGGGCCGGGGTCGCGGCGGCCGCCGCCAGCCGCCTGCTCGGGCCGGTGGGACGCCGGCGGCTTCTGCTGGGCTCCGCGGCGTACCTCACGCTGGGCATCGCAATGAACGCGGCGTCGCCGTCGGGCATCGAGCGGGCCGTGTGGGTGCCGGGGACAGCGCTCGGCGCAGGCCTGGCATGGATGGCCTGGCGGGAGGCGCGAACCCGCTGACGTGCCCGGGAATGAACCGAGGAGCTCCTCAGTTGCATCGGTGACACTCGCGATATATCGTTAGTGCATCGAGAACAGACATCTGAGGAGATGACCATGAAGTTCCGTACCCCGCGCCACCCGGCGCACCTGAAGTTCCACCACCCTGGCCAGCACCCCGACGGCGCCGGGGGCTTTCCGTTCCCCGGAGGCCCCGGCTTCGGCCCGGGCTTCGGGCCGCGCGGCGGCCAGCGAGGCGGAGGCCGTCGTGGCCCCGGCCGCGGCCGCGCCCCCCGCGGTGACGTCCGCGCCGCCGTCCTCGTGCTCCTCGCCGAGGAGCCGATGCACGGCTACCAGCTCATGCAGGCGATCTCCGACCGCTCAGGGGGCCGCTGGACGCCCAGCCCCGGCGCGATCTATCCCGCGATCGCGCAGCTCGAGGATGAGGGCCTCGTTCTCGTCACGGCCGACTCCGGCCGAAAGGTGGCCGCGCTGACCGACGCCGGCCGCGAGGCCGTCGCCGCGGCGGAGACCACCGACCCGTTCGGCTCGTTCGACGCCGAGCCCGCAGGTCCTGACCTGCGCGCCCTGGTCGAGGGCATCGCCGGCGCCACCCGTCAGGTCTTCCGCACCGGCAGCCCGGCGCAGATCGAGGCAGCGGCCGCGATCCTCGCCGACACCCGCCGCGCGCTGTACCTCCTGCTCGCCGACGGCCCCGAGGCCGCCGCCCAGGGCGAGCCCACGGATGGCTGAGGTCCTCACGGCCGGGGCGTCGGTCAGCACCGAGGCCCCGGCCCCCGACCGCACCCGTCACTGATCGGTGCGACCCACGAGCAGCCCCGCACCCGCCCGTCGCACCGCGCGACGATGCGGGGCGGGGCGCTCGCGTTCCAGGGCACCGGCGCCGTGGTCCGGAGGGACCCCGCGCGGCGCCTAGACTCTCGGCCCGTGGCTCTCACCATCGGAATCGTCGGACTCCCCAACGTCGGGAAGTCGACGCTCTTCAACGCGCTGACCAAGAACGACGTGCTCGCGGCGAACTACCCGTTCGCGACGATCGAGCCCAACGTCGGGGTGGTCGGCGTCCCCGACCCACGGCTCGCGATCCTCGCGGGCATCTTCGGGTCGGAGCGGATCCTGCCCGCCAGCGTCTCGTTCGTCGACATCGCCGGCATCGTCAAGGGCGCGAGCGAGGGTGCGGGTCTCGGCAACAAGTTCCTCGCCAACATCCGCGAGTGCGACGCCAACTGCCAGGTGATCCGCGTGTTCACCGACTCCGACGTCGTCCACGTCGAGGGTCGCGTCGACCCCAAGGACGACATCGAGATCATCAACACCGAGCTGATCCTCGCCGACCTGCAGACGGTCGAGAAGGCGCTCCCCCGTCTGGAGAAGGAGGCGCGGCTCAACAAGGACCGCGTCGAGCTCCTCGAGACGGCCAAGAAGGCGTACGACGCCCTGTCGGCAGGCACGACGATCTTCGCCTCGGGGCTCGACCGCGACGTGCTGCGTGAGCTCTTCCTGCTCACCGCCAAGCCCTTCCTCTACGTCTTCAACGTCGACTCGGACGAGCTCACGAACGAGCCGCTGAAGGCCGAGCTCCGCGCGCTCGTCGCGCCGGCCGAGGCCGTGTTCCTCGACGCGAAGACCGAGAGCGACCTCACCGAGCTCGACGACGAGGAGGCCCTCGAGCTCCTGCAGTCGATCGGCCTCGAGGAGTCGGGCCTCACCACGCTCGCCCGCGTCGCGTTCGACACCCTCGGTCTGCAGACCTACCTCACGGCCGGCCCCAAGGAGTCGCGCGCGTGGACCATCCGCAAGGGCGACACCGCGCCGCAGGCTGCGGGCGTCATCCACACGGACTTCCAGAAGGGCTTCATCAAGGCCGAGGTCATCTCGTTCGACGACCTCGTCGCCTGCGGCTCGGTGGCCGAGGCTCGCGCCAAGGGCAAGGCCCGCATGGAGGGCAAGGACTACGTCATGCACGACGGCGACGTCGTGGAGTTCCGCTTCAACGTCTGAGCAGCCCGGTCGCCCGCGGCGATGTCCGCATCGACGCGGATGCACACGGACGAATCGGGGCGCATGGCGGTGCCGGTCGCGAGGTAGTGCCAGGGTGGGAGAGGGCTGTCGCGAAGGGTGGAGTGCGATGAACAAGGGCGTGAAGGCACTGGTGGGGATCGCGATCGTCGGTGGAGCCGTGGTCGGCGGGTACTTCCTGGTGCAGGCGGTGCTGGCTAAGAAGTCGGCCGTCGACGACGCGGTCGCCGCGATGCAGACCCAGCTCGACGAGCTCGACCCGGTCAGCCGCGCGGCCGCGGTCGCAAGGATCACCACTGACGAGGCGAAGAGCCTCCGGCACGCCAAGGCCTAGCGCTGCCCGCTGCGCTCGTCACGCCGGAGGCTCGTCCTCCTCGCGCAGCGAGGGGACGGCGCTCGGCATCGGTCTCGCGCCGTGCTTGTCGGCGTAGAACGCGCGCACCCGGTCCATGTCGGCGCGGACGTCGCCGCTCGGGCGGAACGACGGGCCGAGGCCGCAGGTGCGGGTGGGCTGGTCGACGTACCCGAGGACGAGGGGGACGTCGGCGTCCTGCGCGATCCGGTAGAAGCCGGACTTCCAGTGTCCCTGCCCGCCCTGGGTGCCCTCGGGAGCGATGACGAGAGAGAGCGGCTGGCCGCTGCGCGCGCGCTCGGTGAGGTCGGCGACGAGCGTGCCGGGGTTGGCGCGGTCGACGGCGATCCCTCCCAGCGAGCGCAGCAGTCCGCCGAACGGCGCTCGGAAGATCGACTTCTTCGCCAGGAAGCCCGGCTTCAGGTCGCTCGCCCAGGCAACGCCGAGCATGAGGGGGAGGTCGAGCCACGACGTGTGCGGGTACGCGACGAAGACCGACACCGGCTCCTGCGGTGGCTCCTCGCCCACGAGCCTGTACCGAAGCACGCGGAGCACCCCGCGACCCACAGTCCTGCGCATGCGGCCACGTCCCCTCGTCTGTCGGTGACCGGGACGCTACGGCACGGTGGACGTCGCCGCAGCGCGAGCATGATCGCCGAACGGCTCCGAGGTGAGACGGACCGGCACCGCCCTTCACCCGAACGGACGGGCTTCGCGACCGGCGGGCCCTAGCATCGGTGCATCGCAGCAGGTCCGCGGTCGTCGAGAGGGCAGCACCATGAGCGATCACGAGGCGGCACCGCAGACGCGTGGCGTCACGGTCGAGCTGCTGGCGTCCATCGACCTCGCACCGGAGATCGCGGGGCTCGACGGTTTCGAGCTCCGGACGCGCAAGGTGACGATGGAGCCCGGAGCCGTCTTCGGCCCCGTTCACGATCATGTCGGTCGGCCCGGCACCGTCTACGTGCTGCAAGGGACGATCACCGACCACAGGGACGGCGTCGCGACCGAGTACGGGCCGGGGCTCGGCTGGCCCGAGGACCGGAACACGCTGCACTGGCTGGAGAACCGAGGCGACGTCACGGCGATCGAGATCTCCGTGGACGTCATCGCCCGTACGTCGCCGCCAGCACTGTCCGAGGCCGCGGCGCAGTCCTAGCATCGGCGTACCCGAGCCGGAGGTGCGCGATGGATGCGGAGAGCCTGGCCGAGAAGGCCATCCGCGAGGCGATCGAGCGCGGTGAGTTCGACAACCTGCCCGGTGCCGGCAAGCCGTTGAAGCTCAGCAACTCCGGCGACCCCGAGTGGTGGCTGAAGAACCTCGTCGAGCGCGAGGGCGACGTGCCGCTCGGAGGTGCGGTGTCGCTGCGCCGCGAGGCCGACAGCTTCCCCGAGTCGCTCGCCGACATGCCGCACGAGCAGGCGGTCCGCGCGGTGCTCGAGGACTTCAACGCGCGGGTGACGGACGACTGGCGGCGGCCGCAGGTAGGCAAGGGCATCCCCGTCGTGGCCCGCAAGGTCGATGTCGACGCGATGGTCGAGCGGTGGAAGGCCATGAAGCGCCGCTGACGAAGCCGCACCCCATGCTGCCGGGCCGGCGCGGATACGGTGGGCGCGTGTCCGATGCCGAGGTCGCCGGTGGCGTGAAGTCGGTGGCGTCCGCGCTCGACGTGCTCGACTGCTTCGTGTCGGACGAGGAGCTCGGCGTCTCGGAGGTCGCCCGCCGGCTCGGCGTCGCCAAGAGCACCGCGCACCGCCTGCTGACCACGCTCGTCTCGCGCGGCTTCGTCGAGCAGGACGCCGCGAGCGGCAAGTACCGCCTCGGCATCCACCTGTTCGAGCTCGGGCAGCTCGTGCTGCAGCGCAACGAGCTCCGACGCCGCTCGACGACGCTGCTCGAGGAGCTGCGCGAGCTCAGCGGCTGGACGGTGCACCTGTCGATCGCGCAGGGCGCCGACACGCTCTTCCTCGAGCGGCTCCCGACCCTGCGGGGGATGAAGGTCATGCGCGAGTTCCGACGGCGCTGGCCGCTGCACGCGACGTCGTCGGGCAAGGCCATCTGTGCCTACGACCCCGAGGCGGCGGCCGCCCGGATCGAGGCGGGCTTCCCGGCCTTCACCCCGCGCACGATCACGGGCGAGAGGGCGTTCGCGGCCGAGCTCGCGCGGGTGCGCTCCCGCGGGTACGCGACCTCGCGCGAGGAGCTGATGGACGACCTCGCGTCGGTGGCCGCACCGGTGCTCGACCTGCACGGTGTCGCGATCGCGGCGATCTCGATCACCGGCTCGGTCTCCGAGCTCGCGGATGCCCGCGACCGCCAGGTGCGGCTCGTCACGGCGGCGGCGAAGCGGCTCTCGCAGGTGATGCTCACGCCGGACGGCGCGGCGCCGCACTGACGAGCGTTCCTCATCGCGGAACAACGCTCCGCAGCCGCCCGCACGGCGTCATAGCGTGCGGAGCGTCCTGGTCCGGCGCGGGTCCCACCCGCTGCCGCACCGCTGCAACCGGCAGCCGCAGGGCGACGTCGAGAGGGATCACCGCCATGGAGTTCTACGGCCACATCATCGACGGCGTCGAGGTCGAGTCGCTCGACGGCGCCCGCATGGACAGCATCGACCCGTACACCCGCGAGCCGTGGGCGACCGTCGCGCTCGGCGGCCGCGCCGACGCCGCCCGCGCCGTCGCAGCCGCGCGGAAGGCCTTCGACGAGGGCCCGTGGCCGCGGATGGGCTATGAGAAGCGCCAGACGCTGATGCACCGCCTGGCCGACCTCATGCTCGAGAACGCCGAGGCGCTCGCCCTCGCCGACACCCGCGACATGGGCAAGCCCATCGCCCAGGCCCGCCACGACGTCGCGCGCTCGGCCTGGAACTTCCGGTTCTTCGCCGACCACGCCCGCCTCACCGCCGGCGAGAACTACCCGATGGACAGCGGCCACCACGCCTACAGCCGCTTCGGTCCGGCCGGCGTCGTCTCGGCCATCGCGCCGTGGAACTTCCCGCTGATGCTCGAGACGTGGAAGGTCGCGCCCGCCCTCGCGTGGGGCAACACCGTCGTCCTCAAGCCGGCCGAGGACACCCCGGTGTCGGCCGTCATCCTCGGCCGTCTCGCGATCGAGGCGGGCTTCCCGCCGGGCGTGCTCAACGTCGTGCAGGGCTATGGCCCCGACTCCGCGGGTGCCGAGCTCACCGAGAACGTCGACGTCGACCGCATCACCTTCACCGGCGAGTCCGGAACCGGTCGCATCATCGGCGGCGTCGCCGCGAAGCGCCTCTGCCCGGTGAGCCTCGAGCTGGGCGGCAAGGGCGCCAACATCGTGTTCGCCGACGCCGACCTCGACAACGCGGTCGACTGGTCGGTCCAGGCGATCTTCCGCAACGCCGGCCAGGTGTGCCTCGCCGGCAGCCGGCTCTACGTGCAGCGCGAGGTGTACGACGAGTTCCTCGAGCGCTTCGTCGCCGCCGCCGAGGCCATGCAGATCGGAGATCCCCAGGACGACGCGACGCAGTTCGGCCCCCTGGCGAGCGAGGAGCACTGGACGAAGGTCAGCGGCTACCTCGGCGGCATCGAGGCGGACGGCGGCAAGGTGCTGACCGGTGGCCACGGCGAGGGCTGGTTCGTGCGCCCGACGATCGTGGTCGATGCGCCTGCCGACGCGCGGGTCTGCACCGAGGAGATCTTCGGCCCGGTCGTCGTCGTGCACCCGTTCGACACCGAGGCCGAGGCGGTCCGTCTCGCGAACGACACCCGGTACGGCCTGAACGCCATGCTCTTCACCGAGAACCTGAGCCGCGCGCACCGCGTCTCCGAGGCGCTCAAGGCCGGCACCGTGTGGGTGAACTGCTTCTTCATCCGCGACCTGCGCGCGCCGTTCGGCGGTGTCGGCGACTCCGGGGTCGGCCGCGAGGGCGGTGCCTTCAGCCGTGAGTTCTTCACCGAGCCGAAGGCCGTGGTCATGCAGATCTCGCCCGACCGCGGGTAGCCGCCAGCACCTGTCCGGGCATGGCAGAGGGCGCGCAGCCGTCGGCTGCGCGCCCTCTGGCGCCGAGGTCCCGTTCGGTCTACGAGGCGCTCTGCAGCGCCGGGCTGTTCTCGGCGAGCAGGCGCTCGATCCACTCGAGCAGGTTCAGGTGGTCGAACGGCTTGTTGAGGTAGAGGCTCGCGCCCGTCGTCCAGCC
This sequence comes from Longivirga aurantiaca, assembly GCF_042660085.1. Taxonomy (NCBI): domain Bacteria; kingdom Bacillati; phylum Actinomycetota; class Actinomycetes; order Sporichthyales; family Sporichthyaceae; genus Longivirga; species Longivirga aurantiaca. Next base: position 410,316 of record NZ_JBHSTI010000008.1, read on the forward strand.
GGCCCATGTGGTGTCGTCGTCGCCGGCCGCCGTGAGCAGCACGACGGGCACGTCGCGCAGCAGGGCGTCGGAGCGGACCCGTACCAGCACGTCGATGCCGCTCATACCCGGCATCATGATGTCGAGCAGCACGAGATCGGGCCGCTGCGCGGCCATGGCCACGAGTGCGGATGGGCCGTCCTCGGCCTCTGCCACGTCGTAGTCCTCGAGCTCGAGGACGTCCCGGAGCAGGGATCGCACCGAGAACTCGTCGTCGACGATCAGGATCCTGCGCATCATGACTCCTAGGCGGTGCGGGCGAACGGGACGGACGGTGCGGACGCTGGTGCAGCCGCCATGGCCGTGGCTTCGGTGCGCGGCAGGCGGACGGTGAAGGTCGCGCCCTGGCCGGGCTGCGAGATGACGGTGAGGCTGCCGCCCATGGCGATGGCGAGCTCGCGGGCGATGTAGAGCCCGAGGCCGCTGCCGCTGGTGCGCATCGTCATCGAGTCCTCGACGCGGTAGAACCGCTCGAAGACGCGCTCGACATCGCCGGCGACCAGGCCGCAGCCCTGGTCGGTCACGGTCACGACGGCGTGCGTGTCGCCGAACTCCGACTCCGGCACGCGGACGGTGATCGGCGTGCCCTCGGGCGAGTACTTCATCGCGTTGGAGAGCAGGTTCGACAGGATCTGCACCGAGCGCACGGAGTCGCACCAGACCGGCACGGCGGTCTCGGGCTGCTCGACCACGAGCCGGCTCGCAATCGCCGGGAACGACTGTGTCGCGGCGGACACGATCGTGCGGAGGTCGTGGCCCTGCGGCGCGGTGGCGAGCTTGGAGCCGAGGGTGCCCGAGGCGCGCGAGGCCATGAGCAGGTCCTCGACGAGCCGGCCGAGGTGGTCGGCGCGGTCGGCGATGAGCTCGTACGCCGAACGCCGCTTCTCCGGGGTCATCGCGTCTCCGCGCGCGAGGAGGAGCTGCGCGTATCCCTTGATGGGCGTGATCGGCGTACGCAGCTCGTGCGAGATCGTCGCGACGAAGTCGCTCTTGAGCCGGTCCGCGCGGGCCTGCGACGTGACGTCGTGGACGGTCAGGATCGCGACCGGCTCGCCGTCCGCGTTGGCGCGGGCACGGACCACGGCGACGGCGATGTCGCGGGTCTCGCCGTCCGGGCGGGTGATGGTGAACGGCCTCGGCTCGGCTTCGGCCTGGCCCTGGCCCATCACGATGCCGTCGACGACGGCGGTCGCGATCACGGACGTGAGAGCGGTGGGGGCGTCGGCCATCGGGCCCATGGCGACGGACTCGGTGACGCCGGTGATGCGCGCGAGGGCCGGGCTCCACAGCCGGACGCGACCGGTGCCGGTCAGCACGGCGATGCCGTCGGAGGCGTTCTCGACGACGGCCTTGAGCTTGCTCGTCTCCTCGACGAGGGCGGCGTGACGCTCGGCGCTGCGGACGGCGCTGCAGAGGGAGGCGGCGACGGTGGTGAGCACGGCCTCGTCGGTCGCCTTGAGCGCCCACGGGTGCTTGGCGCCCGGCGTGTCGCCGAGGAGCAGGGCGCCGCGACGGCCGTCGCCGAGCTCGAGGCCGACCGACACGGCCGAGCCCCAGCCGTCGGGGAGGCGGGAGACCGGCACCGGCACGACGCCCTCGGATGCCGGGAAGGTGGAGGTGAGGTCGTCGTCGGCCGGCAGCAGCACCTGCACCGCGCCGGCGCCGAACGCGGCGCGGATGGCGTCCGACGCGTCGGCGAGCAGCTCGGGCACCGGGCGCTCGGCGGTGAGGATGCCGGAGAGCGTGACGAGCCAGCGGTTGCGCTCGCGCTCCTCCGCGCGCTGCGAGGTGGAGCGGTACGCGTACCAGAGGGCCATGGCCGGGAGCAGGGTGAACGGCAGGAGCCAGACCGACACGGGGACGATCGCGACGGCGACCGCACCCACGCCGATCGATCCGATGGTCATGAGGACCGACAGGCCCCAGACGTCGGCCGTGAAGGCGCGGAAGCTGATCCCCTCGGCGGCCTTGAGCACGGTGGCCAGGAGGAGGGTGTTGACGATCGTGAAGACCGTCATGGCCACGACGAGTGCGACGACGCCGCGGAACGAGAAGCGGTCGGCGCCGCCGGTGATGGCGAGGTAGGTGGTGACGGCCGCCACGGTCGAGGTCGCGTACGAGCCGAGGTTGAAGGCGACCTTCTTCGCCGGGATGCGCAGGGCAAGCTGCACGAGCGCGAGGCCGACGAGCGGTGCCACGACCGCCCACGCCGGGTCCAGCACGAGGATGCCGGCGACCGTGACGATCTCGAAGAACGTCAGATCCTCCTTGCCGCCCCCGTGCATCAGCGGCACCGAGACGATCTCGGACACGGCCGCGGCGAGGGCGAACGCCATGATCGCGAGCGGGGCGTGCACGTCCGAGAACCCGGTCGGCTCTGCGAGCGCCGGGATGACGAGGGCGGCGAGCCCGAGGCTCACCGCTCCCGCGATGCACACGGCGCCCACGACCGCAGGCACGTCGAGCCTGCGGCCGAGGGCGGTCGTGTTCGACATGTCAGACGTCCCACGCGTCCACGGACCAGCGGTGCGCGGACCAGCCGTCCACCGACCAGCGGTGCGCGGACCAGCGGTGCGCCGACCAGGCGTAGTCGCTCCAGCGGTGCGCCGACCAGCGGTGCGCCGACCAGGCCTGCTCGTTCCACGCATCGGAGGCCCAGTCGTTCGAGCTCCAGCGGTGGGCGACCCAGGCGAACGCCAGCCAGTCCTCGGTGGACCAGCGGTGCGCGTCCCAGGCCTCGGTGGACCAGCGGTGCGCGTCCCAGGCCTCGCTCGACCAGCGGTGCGCGCTCCAGTCCGAGCCGGACCAGCGGTGCGCTGCCCAGTCGGCGAAGGACCAGCGGTGCGCTGCCCAGTCGTCGGAGGACCAGCGGTGGGCGACGAACGCGTCGGTGGCCCAGTCGCGGGACTTCCACGACTCGGTCGACCAGCGGTGCGCCAGCGCCTCGATCGCCGCGAACTCCTCCTCGTCGGCGCCGGCGTTGGCCGACACGAGCGAGAGGGAGAACGCGGTGGCTGCCCAGCGGCGGGTCTGCTCGGAGAGCGTCGCCCAGATCGCTGCCACTGCCTCGAGGTCGCCTGCGGCCCAGGCGTCGGAGAACTGCTGCCAGGCGGCGGCGTCGTCCGGGCTGGGCCCGTACGAGTCGTCGGCCAGCCTCGCGATCGAGCCCTTGACCGTGACGATCCTGGCCGTGGGCGCGGCGGCGAGTGCAGCAGCCAGGTCGAGGGCGCCGTCACCGGCACCGTCGGCCTTCCTCAGGTTCTTCGGGTCGTACGCGGTCTTCGTGAGCAGCTTCTTCACGGTGTCCGGGGTGAGCGCGGAGCGCGTCCCGATGAGCACTGCCGCCGCGCCGGCCGTGATGGCCTCGCTCATCGACGTGCCGCTACCGGTGAAGTAGCCGTCCCCGACGCGCGAGGCGGGGTTCTCGACGTCGGCCGTGCTGCCCGCGGCGCGGGTGGACACGAGCGAGACGCCGGGAGCGACGAGGTCGGGCTTGCTGGCCCCGAACTCGGTCCCGCGTGCGGAGAAGGTGGCGACGGTGTCGTTACCGCGTGCCGAGGTGCCGTGCTCGTCGAGAGCGCCCACGGTGATGAGCGTGGGGTCGGCGCCGGGGCTGGTGACGGTTCCGTCGGCCGGGCCGTCGTTCCCTGCGGAGACGACGACCGTGAGGCCCTTGGCCCACAGCCGGTCGAGGGCCCGCGAGAGCGGGTCGGCCGACGGCGGCAGCGGGTCGCCGGTCGAGAGCGCGAGGCTCACGACGCGGACGGACGGGTCGGCCTTCGCGGCGTCGGCCACGGCCTGCAGGCCCGCGAGCACGCGGGAGAGCGAGGTCGAGCCGTCCGAGGTGGCGACCTGGACGTCGAGGATGCGGGCGCTGGGCGCGACGCCGGTGTAGGTGCCGCCCGAGGACGACCCGTCACCTGCGACCAGACCAGCCATGAACGTGCCGTGGCCCAGGCCGTCGCCAGCAGCTCCGCCGCTGACGTTGACGTGGGTGAGGCGCCCCGCGAGGTCGGCGACATCGGCGACGCCGGTGTCCACGACCGCGACGGTCACGCCGGAGCCGGTCGCCGTGCTGGGTGCGCCGATCGTGGCGCGATGGGTCGCGCCCCTCACGTCGCTCGCAGCCGTGGCGGTCGGTGCACCGGTCGTCTGCATCGGGACGTCGGCGACACGCACGGCCCCGTCCGGCGGGGTGACCCCGGCGGGCAGGGAGACGAGCAGCGCGTCGGCGACGTCGTAGACCGCGAGGACCTCGCCACCACGAGAGGTGACCCAGGCCGCTGCGGCATCGGGGGAGAGCGCCGATCCCTGCACGGAGAGCAGGGTGGGGGCGCCCGTGGCGGTCACCGCACTGGTTGCGGGAGCGCCGAGGGCGAAGGTCATCGCAGATGCTGCGAGGACTGCGCCGAGAGCGAGGCCGGAACGCTGTCCGACCCGGCCACGCATGAGCCGAGCTGCGGTGGTGCCACCGGCGGTGCCGGTGATCGTCACCCGCGACGTGCTGGCCATGTCGGCCTCCTGACAGAGGAACCCAGGGATGTATCGGCACACCGGCAGCCGACATTCATACGCCGTTGGGGTGACTGGCGGCCGCTCACCGATTCGTGCTCAGGGGCCCGTTGAAGAAGGTCATCGAACGCGGGGGCATGCGGTGCGCACCGCCTTCCGGGTGAGAAGCGGTCGCCCGCGGGCACGTTCGGTGAGGCTGCCCTGGGTGCGCCCGCAGGCATCTGGCGCACCGCGCACGGTTGGATGGGCGCATGCCCGACGAGCTGCCCCCGTGCCCCGAGTGCTCCAGCGCGTACACCTACGCGATGGGGGCGCTGCTCGTATGCCCCGAGTGCGCGCACGAGTGGTCGCCGTCCGGCGGATCCGAGGACGGCGGCGGCCGGGTGATCCGGGACGCCGTCGGCAACGTGCTCGCCGACGGTGACGACGTCACGATCGTGAAGGACCTCAAGGTCAAGGGTGCCGGCGGCGGATCGATCAAGGTCGGCACCAAGGTGCGCGGCATCCGTCTGATCGACGGCGTCGGCGACCACGACATCGACGCGAAGGTCGACGGCTTCGGCCCCATGCAGCTGAAGTCGAGCGTCGTGAAGAAGGTCTGATCGGCCGCTGCCCGCACGCGATCGCTCTCCGGGGCCACGGCCGCGCACTGCGACGTGACGTGGGGCGTCCCGCCTTCACGGGCCGCCCAGCTGTTCCCGGCCTTGGGTGGAGGAAGACGTGCGCTGCGGCGTCGCTCGCCCGTCCTCGGATCGAGGTGGTGGCCATGAGCCACACGACGCGAACCGCTGGGCCCCGGCGTGAACAGGTACAGCTCGCCGTAGGCGCCGTGCTCCTCGGCGCCGGCGTCGTCCTCCTCCTGCTCGGTCGCACGACCGCGGCGGACGTGCTCCTCCTGCTCGCGACGGCGCAGGGCTTCGTGCTCTCGCTGGTCGCGACCGTCCGCGCCGTACGGCACCGCCAGCTGAGCGTCGACGTCATCGCGCTGCTCGCTCTCGTCGGGGCCCTGGCCGTGGGCGAGCACCTCGCAGCAGCCGTCGTCGCGCTCATGCTCGCCACCGGGCAGCTGCTCTGGCGATCCCCTGGCCGCCGGGTGAATGCGGGCGCCGTCACCCGCCGGCGGCCGGTCGGCGGACATACGACGCGAGAGGCCGCCCGGCGGGTGCGCCGGACGGCCTCTCGTCGTGGGGGGGGGTCAGCCGACCGGCACCGGCGGGATGGTCGAGAGGCCGGCGGCGAAGCGTGCCTCGCTGACCTCCTCGTCGACCATGCGCCCGTTGAGGTAGTCGTCGTACGCCGCGAGGTCGAAGTGCCCGTGGCCGCAGAGCGCGGTGAGGATGACGGTCTCCTCGCCGGTCTCCTTCGCCTTGAGCGCCTCGCGGATCGCGACGGCGAGCGCGTGCGTCGGCTCGGGCGCGGGGACGATGCCCTCGGTGCGTGCGAACTGCACGGCGGCCGAGAAGCACTCGGTCTGCGGGATCGCCTGGGCCTCCATCATCCCGAGCTCGTACACGTGCGAGATGAGCGGCGACATGCCGTGGTAGCGCAGGCCGCCCGCGTGGATCGGGTCCGGGATGAAGTCGTGCCCGAGGGTGTGCATCTTCATGAGCGGCGTCATGCCGGCGCTGTCGCCGAAGTCGTACGCGTAGACGCCGTGCGTGAGCGACGGGCAGGACGCCGGCTCTGCGGCGATGATCCTGGGCGAGATCCGGCCCGCGAGCTTCTCGCGCAGGAACGGGAACGACAGGCCGCCGAAGTTGGAGCCGCCGCCGGTGCAGCCGACGATGTGGGTCGGGGTGTCGCCCGCCTTCGCCATCTGCAGCAGCGCCTCCTCGCCGATGATCGTCTGGTGCAGGAGCACGTGGTTGAGCACGCTGCCGAGCGCGTAGCGGGTGTCGGGGTCCGACGCCGCCACCTCGACGGCCTCGGAGATCGCGATGCCGAGCGAGCCCGAGAAGTTCGCCGGGTCCTCGAGGAACTTGCGACCCGCCGCGGTGAGGTTGGAGGGGGAGCGGTGAACGGTGCCGCCGAACGCCTCGATCATGAGACGGCGGTAGGGCTTGCTGTCGTACGACGAGCCCACCTGCCACACCTCGCACTCGAGGCCGTAGAGCGCGGCCGCGAACGACAGCGCGGTGCCCCACTGCCCGGCGCCGGTCTCCGTCGTGAGCTTCTTCACGCCGGCCTTCTTGTTGTAGTAGGCCTGCGGCACCGCGGTGTTCGGCTTGTGCGAGCCGGCCGGCGAGACGCCCTCGTACTTGTAGTAGATGCGTGCGGGGGTGCCGAGCGCCTCCTCGAGCCGGTGCGCGCGGAAGAGCGGAGACGGCCTCCACTGGCGGTACACGTCGAGGACGCCGCCCGGGATCTCGACGTACCTGTCCTGCGTGACCTCTTGCATGATGAGGTCCATCGGGAACAGGGGCGCGAAGTCCTCCGGGCCTGCGGGCTGCAGCGTTCCGGGGTGCAGGGCCGGCGGCGGCGGGGTCGGCAGATCGGCCACGAGGTTGTACCAGGTGGTCGGCATCTCGTCCTCGTCGAGCGTGTACTTGTGCCGGCGCACCGTGTCGTCCATCGACCTCACCCATCCACGTGTGCGGGGCGCTGGTCGCCCCGCGGTGAGGCCGAACCTAGTGCGAGTCGCGCGAGTGCGCCCGGCGGTTCGACGAGGTGTCCCTGGCTGTTCCGTCGTGGGGCGGCAGCACGATCCGTGCGACGCCGGAGTCGAGGTCGACGGTGCTGCGCGGAGGGGCGGCGTCGCCGTCCTCGTCGCGCTTGATCTCCAGGAACTCGTCGTGCTCCCGCTTGTGCCGGGTGGAGGGAGCGAGCGCGAGGCCGAGCACGTCGAAGCCCGCCGCCGCGACCTTCGGTCGGCCCTTCTCCCCGGTCCGTGCGTTGCGGCGTCGGGTGGCGACGACGTCGACCACCGCGACGACAATCAGCAGCACGACCAGCGCAGGCAGGGTCATGGCCCAGAGGTTCCCCATCAGGTCGCCCCCAGCCGCGCGAGCACCTCGTGGATCTGGTGCGCGAGCTCGACGTCGAGCTGCGTCGTCCCGCCCTCGCTGTGCGTCGACAGCGTGATCCGCAGCGTGCGCCACCGGATATCGATGTCGGGGTGGTGGTCCATGTGCTCGGCGAGCTGGGCGATCTCGTCGACCCCACGGATCGCGGTGAGGAAGTCGGGCAGCTCGTAGTCGCGGTGGAGCGCCGCGCCGTCGCCCACCCACCCCGGCAGGGCGGTCAGCTGGCGCGCGATCTCCTCGTCGTCGAGCAGCCTGGCCATGCCTCCACGGTCGCACCCGGGGACGCCCGAGTCCACCGTCGATCGCGTCAGTCCGCGTCTGGCAGAGTCGCGGCATGGACGACGCCCCCACCCACGTGACGGCCGACGGACGACGGGTGGTCGTGGCCGCTGCGATCGAGAGCCGCGGGCGCCTGCTCGCCGCTCGGCGCTCGCGCCCGGAGTCGCTCGCGGGGGGATGGGAGCTGCCGGGCGGCAAGGTGGAGCCCGGGGAGGACCCGGCCCGCGCGCTCGTTCGCGAGCTGCTCGAGGAGCTCGGCGTCGACATCGAGGTGGTCGGCGCGGTGCACGGCCCGGACGGCGGCGACTGGCCGCTCGACGACCGGTCGGTCCTGCGCGTGCTGCGTGCGCGGATCGACCGGGGCGATCCCGAGGCCGGCGTCGCCCACGACGAGGTGCGCTGGCTCGCGCCGCGCGAGCTCGGCTCGGTTCCCTGGCTCGAGCCCGATGTGGCCCCGGCCGCAGCCGCTGCCCTGCGGATCGACACGTGGGTCGACTTCCCCGCCGGCGCGCTCGAGGGCGAGGGTGTCGTGGTGCGCTCGGACGTCCAGGAGGACGGACGCGTCGCGGTCGTCGTCGACCGGACTCCGTTCCACCCCCTCGACCACAGCTGGCCCGACCAGCCGGGCGACACCGGCCTCGTCGCGGGAGCCCACGTCGTCGACTCCGTCATGGGCGCGATCGACGACGAGGGCGCGCTGCTGCTCGGCGACGCGGTCGGCGTACGCAGGGGGGACCCGAGCCGCACGTGGGTGGTGGCGCACCTGCTGGGGGCCGGCTCGGTCGCGCCCGGCGCCGGCGACGTGGTGCCGCTCGCGGTGGACCCGGCCCGGCGGGCGGCGTACTCCCGCGGGCACTCGGCCTGCCACCTCGCGGCGCTGGCGCTCAACGAGGCCAGCGCCCGGTTCTGGACCAAGGAGCCGCCGCGGCGCGACTCGCGCGGCTTCCCGTTCCTGGACCAGATCGCGATCCAGGTGTCGCGGATCGAGCCCGACGCGGCGTACGACGCCTACCGGTGCGGCAAGTCGCTGCGCAAGGCCGGCTTCGACTCGGCGTCGTTCCTCGAGGCGCTGGACGACGTCGCGGGGGAGGCCCACGTGCTGCTCGACGCCTGGGTGGCCACCGGCGCGGTGAGCCGGCTCGAGACCGACGGCGACCCCACGCTGTCGGCCCGGCGGCGCTGGGTCTGTGACGTGCCCGGAGGCCCCGCGGTGATCCCCTGCGGCGGCACGCACGTGTCCGACCTCTCAGCGCTCGGCACGGTCCGTGTCTCGTACGCCCCCACCCCCGACGGCTTCGAGCAACGCACCGACGTCACCCGATAAGGACAGAGCCAGCCCTCCAGGGGCGTCTTCCGCCCTTGTCCCAGCGCGTCGTCGTCGACCATTGGCCGGAGCTCGGCTGGGAGTCTCCGGACAGAATCGGCCCCTCACGGGCGTGTTGTGCCCTGAGCGGGGGACGTCGGGCGGTCGGGGGAGGGGCGGTTCGCCGGTAGACTGGGCGCGATTCCCCGTCTTCGACCCCGAGGTCACCCATGCCCACGCCCGGCCCTGCCGTCCGCCACGACCTGCGCAACGTCGCGATCATCGCGCACGTCGACCACGGCAAGACCACGCTCGTCGACGCCATGCTCTGGCAGTCGGGTGCGTTCACCGCCCACCAGGCCGACGAGGGCTCCGTGAAGGAGCGGGTCATGGACTCCATGGACCTCGAGCGCGAGAAGGGCATCACGATCCTCGCGAAGAACACGACGGTCCGGTACGTCGGACCCGGTTCTCCCGAGGGCGGCGTGCTCATCAACATCATCGACACCCCCGGTCACGCCGACTTCGGCGGCGAGGTCGAGCGCGGCCTCGAGATGGTCGACGCCGTGCTCCTGCTCGTCGACGCGAGCGAGGGCCCGCTGCCGCAGACCCGCTTCGTCCTGCGCAAGGCGCTGCAGAAGAACCTCCCCGTGATCCTGGTCGTCAACAAGGTCGACCGTCCCGACGCCCGTATCGCCGAGGTCGTCGACGAGACGTACGAGCTGTTCTTCGACCTCGACGCCACGGCCGAGCAGATCGAGTTCCCGGTCGTGTACGCCAGCGCCAAGGCCGGTCGCGCCTCGCTCAACCGTCCCGAGGACGGCGGCATGCCGGACAGCGAGAACCTCATCCCGCTGTTCACCACGATCCTCGACACCGTGCCGGCACCGCACTACGACCCCGAGATGCCGCTGCAGGCGCACGTCACCAACCTCGACTCCTCGCCGTACCTCGGCCGTCTCGCCCTGTGCCGCATCCACAACGGCACGCTGAAGAAGGGCCAGCAGGTCGCGTGGGCGCGGCACGACGGCACCATCACCCGCGCCAAGATCGCCGAGCTCCTCATCACCCAGGCTCTCGAGCGCGTCCCCGCCGAGTCGGCCGGCCCCGGCGAGATCGTCGCCATCGCGGGCATCGAGGAGATCACGATCGGCGAGACCCTCACCGACGTCGACGACCCGCGCCCCCTGCCGCTCATCACGGTCGACGAGCCGTCGATCTCCATGACGATCGGTATCAACACCTCGCCCCTCGCCGGCCAGAGCGGCAACAAGCTCACCGCCCGCCTGGTGAAGAACCGCCTCGAGGCCGAGCTCATCGGCAACGTGTCGATCCGCATGGTGCCGACCGAGCGCCCCGACACCTGGGAGGTCCAGGGCCGTGGCGAGCTCCAGCTCGCGATCCTCGTGGAGATCATGCGGCGCGAGGGCTTCGAGCTCACCGTGGGCAAGCCGCAGGTCGTCACCAAGCTCGTAGACGGCAAGGTGCACGAGCCGATGGAGGCCCTCACGGTCGACATCCCCGAGGACTACCTCGGCGTCGTCACCCAGCTCATGGCCCTGCGCAAGGGCCGCATGGAGCAGATGGTCAACCACGGCACCGGCTGGGTCCGCATGGAGTATGTCGTGCCCGCACGCGGCCTCATCGGCTTCCGCACGGAGTTCCTGACCGAGACCCGCGGCACCGGCCTGCTGCACCACGTGTTCCACAAGTACGAGCCGTGGCACGGCGAGCTCCGCACCCGCCCGACCGGCTCGCTCGTGGCCGACCGCCGCGGCCCCACCACCGGGTTCGCCCTGGCCAACCTCCAGGAGCGCGGCACGCTGTTCGTGGGCCCGGGCACCGAGGTCTATGAGGGCATGATCGTCGGCGAGAACTCGCGCCAGGACGACATGGACGTCAACCCGACCAAGGAGAAGAAGCTGACGAACATGCGTCAGTCCTCCAGCGACGTCCTGGTGCCCCTGATCCCGCACAAGCAGATGTCGATGGAGCAGGCGCTCGAGTTCTGCCGCGAGGACGAGTGCATGGAGGTCACGCCGGCCACCGTGCGCATCCGCAAGGTCGTCCTCGACCAGACCGAGCGCGGCCGCTCGGCCGCCCGCGCCAAGAAGGGCTGACCGGCCGGCCAGCCGACCCGCCGCACCGAGGAGCCCGCGACGCGACGTCGCGGGCTCCTCGCGTTCCCGCACGCGCGCCGACCTGCGGCGATACGGTGACGCCCGTCACATCGAGACCCGATTCCGGCCGAATCGTCACAGTCAGGTGCCGCGGGTATGTCGGAATGGTCCCGATCCGCCCCCCCGCGGTCACGATCCGGTCACGGGGGTGAGCGTGGCTTCATCCGTCCGTTGGGATGACATAGGTTTCCCGAGGTCCCGGGGTTGGGGGCGAGCCGGTGACCCCGGCAATCGTCCGTACGCCGATCTCGGGAACGACAGGTCTTCCCGGAACCAGACAGGAAGGCAACAGGTTCTCCATGACCGTGCCTCTCGACACCGAGCGCCGCGACGACGACGCGCCGGCGATCGCTGAAGCGACGCCCGAGATCGCCGGGCGCTCCCTCGGTGCCATCGCGTGGGGCCGTCTGCGCCAGGACAAGGTCGCCCTCGTGGGCGCCGGCATGATCATCTTCTTCATCCTGGTCGCCATCTTCGCGCCGCTGCTGTGCCGCATCTTCGACGTCGACCCGTTCTCGACCAATACCGACCAGCTCGACGACCTCGGATTCCCGAAGGGCCCGTGGGCCGGCGCCTCCTGGGAGCACCCGCTCGGCGTGGAGCCCCGACTCGGTCGCGACATCTTCGCCCGCATCGTCTACGGCGCCCGCTACTCGCTGATCATCGCGCTGCTCGCCACCGTGCTGACGGTCGTCCTCGGCGTCGTGTTCGGCATCCTCGCCGGCTTCCGCGGCGGGTGGCTCGACACGTTCATCAGCCGCGGCATGGACATCCTGCTCGCCTTCCCGGTGCTGCTCTTCTCGATCGGCGCCCTGGTGATCGTGAGCCTCACCGACTGGTACCGAGACAGCGTGCCGGCCCAGGTCGCCTTCCTGACCTTCGTGATCGGCTTCTTCGGCTGGCCGTACATCGGCCGCATCATCCGCGGCCAGGTGCTCTCGCTGCGGGAGAAGGAGTTCGTGGACGCCGCGCGCAGCATCGGCGCGCCGACCCGTCGCATCCTGTTCAAGGAGCTCCTGCCGAACCTGCTCCCGATCATCCTCGTCTACGCGACGCTGATCATCCCGACCAACATCCTGGCCGAGGCGGCGCTCTCGTTCCTGGGCGTCGGGCTCCAGCCGCCGACCCCCACCTGGGGCCAGATGCTGTCGAGCTCGGTGAGCTCGTTCCAGCTCGTGCCGTTCTACATGGCGGTCCCCGGCATGGCGATCTTCCTGTGCGTCCTCGCGTTCAACCTCTTCGGAGACGGGCTGCGCGACGCGTTCGACCCCAAGGGCACCCAGTGACCTTGATCCGGGCGGTCTGACCGCCCACCACATACTTTCCCGGCGGGAGGCCGGGGAGCCCGAGACCGTCATCCGACGGCCCCGGTGACCACCCTGAGGAGAAGGTGGATCTGTTCATGGCGAACACTCGACGCGCGACTGCGATCGCAGCTGTCGGCGCTGCCGCCGCGCTCGCCCTCGCAGCATGCGGTGGCGGCAGCGGCGGTGGCACCACGAGCGCCCCGGCCGCCAGCGGCTTCAACGCGGCTGCGACCGGCGTTGTCAACCCGTCCGATGTGACCGGTGGCACCCTGAAGATGGGCGCGACGTCCGACTGCGACTCGTACGACCCGGCTCGTACCTACTACGCGTACTGCTGGGACATCCAGCGGCTCTTCACGCGCTCGCTCATGGGCTTCGCGCCCCTGCCGGGCGCCGCGGGCACCGCTGTCGTCCCCGACCTCGCGACGGCCGCCGGTGAGGCGAACGCCGACAAGACCGAGTGGAAGTACACGCTCAAGGACGGCGTGAAGTGGGAGGACGGCAGCGCCATCACGTCGAAGGACGTGAAGTACGCGGTGCAGCGTCTCTTCGCGACCGACGTGATCAACGGTGGTCCGTCGTCGTACTTCACCAGCCTGCTCGACGACGGCACCTACAAGGGCCCCTACGCGGACCCGAACGGCGACCTCCCGTCGGTCACCACGCCTGACGACAAGACGATCATCTTCAAGCTCAACAAGCCCTTTGCGGACTTCAACTTCCTGATGGCGCTGCCCACGGCCGCTCCCGTCCCGGCGTCGAAGGACACCAAGGCCGACTACGGCAAGAAGCCGTTCTCGTCCGGCCCCTACAAGATCGACTCGTTCGAGGCCGGCAAGAGCACGACCTGGTCGCGCAACACCAACTGGGACAAGGCGACCGACGAGATCCGCAAGGCCCTCGTCGACAAGGTCGAGCTCACGATCATCGGTGACGCTGCCGACCTCGACAAGCGCCTGCTCGCCGGTGACCTCGACCTTCAGGCCGACGGTGGAATCCTCCCCGAGAGCCGCGCCCTCGTCCTCGCGGACGAGACCAAGAAGGCCAACGCCGACAACCCGGTGACCGGCTTCACCCGCTACATCGCAGTGATGCAGACGGTCGAGCCGCTCACCAACAAGGCGTGCCGCGAGGCGATCTTCTACGCCTTCAACAAGGCCGACTACCGCAAGGTCCGCGGCGGCGACACCGGTGGCGACCTCGCCAACACGATGACGCCCCCGCTCGTGCCGGGCTTCGACGAGACGTTCAACCCGTACCCCTCGGGTCCGGACGGCACGGGTGACCTCGAGCAGGCCAAGGCCAAGCTCGCGGAGTGCGGTCAGGCTGACGGCTTCTCGATCAACCTCGCGTACGTGAACCAGGGTCTCGGCCCGGACCTGTTCGCCTCGGTCCAGCAGAACCTCGGCCGCGTGGGCATCAAGGTCGGCGGCGCCGCGAACGACGGTTCGTCGTACTACTCGACGTGGATCGGCTCGCCGAAGAACGTCATCGACCAGAAGATCGGTATCGCGATCGCTGGTTGGGGCGCTGACTTCCCGACCGCCTACGGCTTCTGGCAGTCCATCGCCAACGGCAACGCGATCCTCGACGAGGGCAACTCGAACTACCCGTCGCTGAACGACCCCAAGGTCAACGACCTGCTCGACCAGTTGACCAAGGAGGGCGACAAGGCCAAGGCCGACGACCTCGCCAAGCAGCTCGACCAGCAGGTCATGGCGAACGCGGTGTACCTGCCGGTTCAGTTCGACAAGACCTTCTACTACCGCAACCCCCGCCTCACCAACATCTACCTCAACGGTGGCGTGGGTAACTACTACGACTACGTCAACGTCGGCACCGGCGGCAAGTGACGAAGTCCTAGCTAGCTGATCGCTCCACTTCAACACGCGGGTGTGGCCGGCGGGAGACAATCCCGTCGGCCACACCCTGCGGAGGGCACATGTTCCGGTACATCGTCCGACGGCTCCTCGGGGCCGTGGTCGTCGTGTTCATCGTCAGCCTCGTGACGTTCTTCCTGTTCCAGCTGGGACCGAAGATCACGGGCTCGAGCCCCGCGTACCTGTACGCGGGCAAGAACCCGACGCCGGAGATCATCGCCCAGATCGAGAAGGGCCTCGGTCTCGACCAGCCCCTGCTCGTGCAGTACGGCCAGTTCGTCAAGGGCATCGTGGTGGGCCGTGAGTACTCCGACGGCACCGTCGACGGCGTCCGCCCCTGCCCTGCCCCGTGCTTCGGCTACTCGTTCCGCTACCAGACCCCGGTCTGGGACCTGATCAAGGACCGCTTCCCCGTTACGGCGTCGTTGGCCGTCGGGGCCGCCATCCTCTGGCTGATCTTCGGCCTGTCGGTCGGCATCCTGTCCGCCCTGAAGAAGGGCACGATCACAGACAGGGTCGCGATGATCATCGCGCTCGCCGGCGTCTCGCTACCCGTCTACTTCACCGGGCTCGTGCTGCTGTACGTGTTCGTGTACGGCCCGATCCGGTTCCTGCCACCACCGTCGTACAAACCTCTCACCGAGGATCCGGTGGCGTGGCTGCAGTCGCTGATCCTGCCGTGGGTCGCCCTGGCGTTCCTGTACGCGGCGCTCTACGCCCGGCTCACGCGCGCCAACATGCTCGACACCATGTCCGAGGACTACATCCGGACCGCGGTGTCCAAGGGCCTGTCGCGCCGGAAGGTGATCAGCAAGCACGCGCTGCGTGCGGCGCTCACGCCCATCATCACGATCTTCGGCCTGGACCTCGGAGCACTGCTCGGTGGAGCGATCCTGACCGAGAAGGTGTTCAGCCTCCCAGGGCTGGGGTACCTGTCGATCGACGCGATCCAGAAACAGGATCTGCCCGTCATCATGGGTGTCACGATCGTCGCTGCGCTGTTCATCGTCGTCGCCAACATCGTCGTCGACGTCCTCTACGGCGTGGTCGACCCACGCGTGCGCCTGAGCTGACCAAGGAATCACCGTGACCCTCATTGCCGACTCCGCGGCCTCGGCCCCCTCGGGCCCCCCGAAGCACTTCCTCGAGGTCCGCGACCTGCGTGTCGCGTGGCCGACCGACGACGGCCTCGTCCGGTCGGTCGACGGCCTGTCGTTCTCGGTCGAGCGCGGCAAGACCCTCGGCATCGTGGGCGAGTCCGGCTCGGGCAAGTCCGTGACGTCCCAGGCCATCCTCGGCCTGCAGAAGGGCACCCGCGCCCAGGTGTCCGGCGAGATCTGGCTCGACGGCGAGGAGCTCGTCGCCAAGGACGCCGACGAGATGCGGTCGCTGCGCGGCAACAAGGTCGCGATGATCTTCCAGGACCCGCTCTCCTCGCTGCACCCGTTCTACCGGGTCGGCGAGCAGATCGTGGAGGCCTACCAAGTCCACAACAACGTCAGCAAGGACGTCGCGCGCAAGCGGGCGATCGAGATGCTCGACCGGGTGGGCATCCCCAACCCCGACCGGCGCGTCGACGACTACCCGCACCAGTTCTCCGGCGGCATGCGCCAGCGCGCGATGATCGCGATGGCGCTCGTGAACGACCCTCAGCTGCTCATCGCCGACGAGCCCACCACGGCGCTCGACGTGACGGTCCAGGCCCAGATCCTCGACCTCATGCGCGACCTGCAGAAGGAGTACAACTCCGCGATCATGATCATCACGCACGACCTCGGCGTCGTCGCCGAGATCGCCGATGACGTGGTCGTGATGTACGGCGGTCGCTGTGTCGAGCAGGGCTCGGTGCGCGACGTCTTCTACCGCCCGGAGATGCCGTACACGTGGGGCCTGCTCGGCTCGATGCCGCGCCTCGACCGCGACCGCAAGGGCCGCCTCGACCCGATCCCGGGCAACCCGCCGTCACTCATCAACCTGCCGAAGGGCTGCGTCTTCGCGCCCCGCTGCAAGCACCGCGACAAGGTCGCCGGCACCGCCTGCGCCACCGATCGCCCGGATCTGATCGAGACCGCACCCGGGCATGCCGTCCGCTGCCACATCGACGCCGAGGAGCGGCGCCGGACCTGGATCGAGGACATCAAGCCCTCGCTCTAGCCGCCCGTCCCGCTCCCACGCCGTACGAATGGAGACACCGTGACCGTCGCACCGAGCACCGAGTCGAGCCAGGCCCCCGGCCTGCGCGACGACGCCCTGCTCCAGGTCAGGGACCTCAAGAAGCACTTCCCGATCACCCAGGGCATCGTCTTCCAGCGCCAGGTGGGCGCCGTGCAGGCCGTCGACGGCATCACCTTCGACGTCGCCGAGCGCGAGACCCTGGGTGTCGTCGGCGAGTCCGGCTGCGGCAAGTCGACCGCCGGCCGCACGATCACCAAGCTGATCGAGCCGACGTCCGGGTCGATCGTGTTCAACGGCCACGACATCACGAACTACTCGGTGTCGCAGATGCGCAACATCCGCAGCGACGTCCAGATGATCTTCCAGGACCCGTACTCGTCGCTGAACCCGCGCCACACGATCGGCACCATCGTCGGTGCGCCGTTCCGGGTGCAGGGCACGGTCACCGACAAGGAGATCAAGCCCAAGGTCCAGGAGCTCCTCGAGCGCGTCGGCCTCAACCCCGAGCACTACAACCGCTACCCGCACGAGTTCTCCGGCGGCCAGCGCCAGCGCATCGGCGTCGCGCGGGCCATCGCCCTGCGCCCCAAGCTCATCGTCTGCGACGAGCCGGTCTCGGCGCTCGACGTGTCGATCCAGGCGCAGGTCGTCAACCTGCTCGAGGACCTGCAGACCGACTTCGGCATCGCCTACATCTTCGTGGCGCACGACCTCTCCGTGGTCCGGCACATCGCCGACCGCGTCGCGGTGATGTACCTCGGCAAGATCATGGAGCTTGCCGACCGCGACGTGCTCTACTCGACGCCGCTGCACCCGTACACCCACGCGCTCATGTCGGCCGTGCCGATCCCGGACCCCGACAACCAGAACCGGCGCGAGCGGATCCTGCTCACCGGCGACCTGCCGAGCCCGATCAACCCGCCCTCGGGCTGCGTGTTCCACACCCGCTGCTACAAGGCGCAGGAGCGCTGCAAGCTCGAGGTGCCGGAGTTCCGCGAGCTCTCCCCGGGGCACGCCATCGCGTGCCACTTCCCGGAGGCCAAGCCGGTGTTCGTGCACAGCGACGAGGTCATCCGCGGGCCGCAGCCCGACGAGGAGTCGGTCGCCCCCGTCGACGGGAACGACGACCTCGTGCACCGCGCGCACGAGACCGGCCGCACCAACATCCGCTAGTCACGACGAAGGGCCCCGACCAGATGGTCGGGGCCCTTCGTGCACCTCGGCTCAGTCGACGCCGAGGGAGCGCTTCAGGAAGTCGAGCTCGAGCAGCAGCTTGTTCTCGGCGACCTCCTCCTGCGGCGTCATGTGCGTGACGCCGGACAGCGGCAGCACCTGGTGCGGGCGACCCGCGACCGTGAGCGCCCCGGACAGCGCGAGCGTGTGGGCGACCACCACGTTGTCGTCGGTGAGCCCGTGGATGATCATGAGCGGCCTGGAGAGCCCGGGTGCGAGCGTCATCAGGCTGCCGGCGTCGTACGGCGCGGGGTCGACGGCCGGGTTGCCGAGGTAGCGCTCGCTGTACGTCGTGTCGTAGAGCCGCATGTCGGTCACGGGCGCACCGGCGACGGCGGCATGGAACACGTCCGGCCGCTTGAGCACTGCGAGCGCCGACAGGTAGCCGCCGAACGACCACCCGCGGATTCCGACGCGCGTGGTGTCGACGTCGTCAGGCCAGCAGGCGGCTACGGCCTCGAGCGCCGTCACCTGGTCTGCCAGGACGACGTCGGTGAGGTCGTGGTGCACGGCGCGGTCCCAGGCGGGACCGCGCCCCGGGGTGCCGCGGCCGTCGGCGACGACGACGCAGAAGCCCTGGTCGGCGAGCCACTGGTCCTCCCCGAACGACAGGCCGGACGCGAGCACCTCGGCGTGGTGCGGGCCGCCGTACGGGCTGAGGACCACCGGGAGCCGGCGGGAGCCGGGCTCGTGGTCGCTCGGCCACAGGACGGCGGTGACGATCGCGAGGTCGCCCGCGGCGATGACCTCGACCTTCGGGGTCACGGCCGGTACCTCGGCATGGGTCGTGACGGGGATCGCGCGGCCGCCCGAGCGCACCTCGTACGTGGTCGCGGTCGAGTCGAGCGTGCGGCCGACGAGGAGGTCGGTGCCGCCCGACGTGCGCCCGGCCCACCAGGCCTGGCCGTCGGCCACGACCGAGAGGGTGCCGTCCCACGCCACCTTCACGAGCGAGGACGAGAGCGGGTCGGGCGCGGTGGCCACCAGCACGCCGTCCGCGTCTACGTCGACGACCCCGCGCACCTGCACTCCTGCCGGCGTGAGCCAGCCATCACCGAGGTGCAGCCGGTAAGTGTCGCTGGCGCGGTCCGGGCGCAGCGTCAGGAGGCGGCCGTCCGGCGTCCAGCGGAACGCGCCGGGGGAGGCGTCGACCCACTGCTCGTCCGTGATCTCCGCGACGGTCCGCGTCTCCCCGGTCGCGACGTCGACGGCGAGCACGGCGAACGTCCGCTGGTCGCGCGTGGAGACGACCACGAGCGGGTCGCCGTACGACGTCCACGAGACGTCGACGAGGTACTCGAACGCGGCAGAGTCCCACCGGACGTCCGCGGACGACCCGTCGAGCCGCACGACGGCCAGCGACACGAGCGCGTTGGGCGTGCCTGCCGCGGGGTAGCGGTGCGGCCGCGGGCGCTGGTCGGGGTGCAGCGGGTCGGCGATCCACCACTCGTTCACCGGTGTCTCGTCGACGCGCTCGACCAGCACGGCGTCGGACGAGGGCGACCACCAGAAGCCGCGCGAGCGGTCGAGCTCCTCGGCTGCGGCGAAGTCGGCGAGGCCGCAGGTCTCGAGGGCGTGCGCCGGCTCGGCGAGAGCACGGTCGTCGGACCCGTCGGAGCGCACGAGCCGCAGCGACCGACCGGATACGTAGGCGACGTGCGCGCCGTCGGGCGACAGCCTCGGGTCGATCACCGGGCCGGGCACGTCGAGGGCGTGGATGTCGCCGTCGTCGAGCGATCCGCCGTACAGGCCGCCGGACAGCGCGAAGACCGCGTGCGTGACGGCGTCGTCGGTCGAGTAGCCGACGATGCCGGCGTTGCCCTCGCGCATCCGCTCGCGGCGCGCACGCTCCTCCACCGACAGCTCCTCGGCCCCCGAGTGCAGCATGGTCGGGTCGGCAGCCAGCCGCTCGACGCCGCTCTCGACGTCGAGCACCCAGAGCCTGCCGACGACGTCGGTGCCGGACGCCGAGCGCACGAACACGACGCGGCGGCCGTCGGGGGACAGGGTGAACAGGCGCGGCGCCCCGGCGCTGAAGCGGTGGGTGCGGGCGCTGTGCCGGGGGAACGACGACGTTGTCATGGCGGGAGTCTTTCACCGCCGACGCGTGCGCACCGACGGGGTTAGGCTCACCTCTCGTGACCTCTCCCGCAGCTGACCACCGCATGCTCCTCGTGCACGCTCACCCCGACGACGAGACGATCGGCACCGGCGCCACGATGGCGAAGTACGTCGACGCCGGCGCCCACGTCGCCCTCGTCACATGCACCCTCGGCGAGGAGGGCGAGATTCTTCTCGAGGAGCACGCGCACCGAGCCGCCGACCGCGACGACAGCCTCGGCGAGCACCGCAGGATCGAGCTCGCCGACGCCATGACGGCGCTCGGGGTGACCGACCACCGGCAGCTCGGTGGCGACGGCAGGTACCGCGACTCCGGGATGATGGGTCTTCCGGACAACGACGACCCCACGTGCTTCTGGCAGGCCGACCTGCTCACCGCGGCGTCGGACCTCGTCGCGGTGATCCGCGAGGTGCGCCCGCAGGTGCTCGTCACGTACGACGACTTCGGTGGCTACGGCCACCCCGACCACATCCAGGCGCACCGCGTCGCGATGTACGGCGCGATGCTCGCCGCAGCGCCGTCGTTCCGGCCGGACCTCGGCGAGGCCTGGGACATCGCGAAGATCTACTGGACGGCGTTCCCGAAGTCGATCGTGCGCGCAGGCATCGAGGCGCTGCGGGCTTCGGGCGAGACCACCGGCTTCGCGGCCATGGACCCCGACGACATGCCCTTCGCGTGCGACGACGCCCTCGTCACGACCACGATCGACGCCGAGGACTGGCTCGACCGGAAGATGGCGGCGATGGCTGCCCACGCCACCCAGATCAGCCTCGAGGACGGCTTCTTCGCGCTCTCGAACAACCTGGGCTCGCGCGCGTTCGGCCGGGAGTACTTCCGCCTCGTGAAGGGCCAGACGGGCCCGCTCGACGAGTCCGGCCACGAGACCGACCTGTTCGCCGGCATCTAGGCCGGCGAGGCGTCGGACGGGGGAGCGATGCGGGTCGGACCGTGGATGGCGGTGCCGCTGGGTGCGCTGCTGCTGGCCGCCTGCGGCACGTCGGGATCGCCGACCCCCACGTTCACCCCCGGCGATCCCCTTCCGGAGTCGAAGTTCGTGCCCGGCCCGAACGCCTCGTACATGGGCCTGGTCCTCACCGGCGAGCTCGTGCTCGGGCCTGACGGCTGCCTCCGTCTGGATCCCGTGCCGGCGAGCATGGCCAGCGGCGTCACCGACATCCTCTGGCCGGTCGGCACGACCCTCCGCATGCTCCCGTCCGGCCAGGGCGAGGTCGTCTGGCCCGACGGCACCGTCGTCGCGACCACGGGGGAGCAGTTCAGCGCCTCGGGCGGCTTCACCTCGCACAGGGCCGAGCCGCCGTGCATCGGCGACGGCGGTGCCTTCCAGCTCGAGGCGGTCCTGGAGCCCTAGCAGCACGCGCCGTCCGACCGCCCCGTTGCGCGATCCGAGAACTCGCGCACACGCTGCGTAGTGCTTCGGCCGTCCGGGGTACTCCACCCGGGTGAGTACGACGCCCGGCGTGCAGCGGATCGGGCCCTCGTCGCTCACGATGGGTGCACGCCCCCGGCACCGGGGGCGGTGACAGACAGGGGTCGTGCAGATGGCACAGCGGCGGACCGACTCGGCGGCCATGCTCAACGAGGCCGGAACGGGGAGCTTGGCTGCCCGCGACGGCGACGTGGGGGAGTCCCGGGAGCGCTCGCGCCGTCGACGCCTCTGGGGCCTGTTCGCCCTGCTGCTGCTGCCCGCCGCCTACCTGTGGAGCCGGATCTCCGCCGGCGACCCCTTCGACATCCTCTCGATCACCCTGCCGCAGATCGACGCGATGGTGCTCATCCCGGCCCTCTTCTTCATCACGCTCATCGCGATCCTCGTGGGCTCGACCGTCGGTGCCGGCCGCTCCCCGCACGTCACCTACCGCCCCGAGCAGATCGACACGCGCCTCGACGACGTCATCGGCATCGACGGCGTGAAGGAGGACGTGGTCCGCTCTCTCAACCTGTTCCTCGCGCACAAGGCGTTCGCGAGCGAGATGGGCGGCACCCCGCGCCGCGGCCTGCTCTTCGAGGGCCAGCCCGGCACCGGCAAGACCTACCTGGCCAAGGCCATGGCCCGCGAGGCCGGCGTCCCCTTCCTCTTCGTGTCTGCGACGTCCTTCCAGTCGATGTACTACGGCGCCACCGCGCGCAAGATCCGCTCGTACTTCAAGGCGCTGCGCAAGGCCGCTCGCCAGGAGGGCGGGGCGATCGGCTTCATCGAGGAGATCGACGCCATCGCCATGGCCCGCGGCGGCCTGTCCATGACGCCGATGCCCATGACGCGCTCGAACGCGGCCCTGTGCTGCGGCGGACTCGACGGGCTCCCCGGCCAGTACGCCGGCGCCGCGCAGTCGCTCTCGGTCGTCTCCGCCGCCGCCGGCGGCGGTGGCGCTGTCGTCCGCAACGCCTCGATGACGAGCGAGGGCGTGGGCGGCGTCGTCAACGAGCTGCTCGTGCAGATGCAGTCCTTCGACGACCCGACCGGCTTCCAGAAGCTGCAGTCGTGGCTCGTCGACAAGGTCAACCTCTTCCTCCCGGCGAACCGTCAGATGAAGCGGCCCGTGCCGCCCGTCACCAACGTGCTCGTCATCGCGGCGACCAACCGGGCCGACAACCTCGACCCCGCGCTGCTGCGCCCGGGCCGCTTCGACCGCCGCCTCTCGTTCGAGGCGCCGGGCAAGGCCGGCCGGCGCGAGCTCATCGACTTCTTCCTCTCGCGCAAGTCGCACGTGGCCGAGCTCGACACCGAGGAGGTGCGCGACAGCCTCGCCTCGGTGACCCAGGGCTACACCCCGGTCATGATCGAGCACCTCTTCGACGAGGGTCTCGTCAACGCGCTGCGCCGCGGCGAGCAGGCGATGAACCGCCAGGACGTCGAGCGCGCCCGCCTCGTCGAGGAGGTGGGCATGGGCCAGCCCGTGGCCTACACCGAGCACGAGCAGCGCCTCATCGCCACGCACGAGGCCGGCCACGCCGTCGCCGCCTGGCTCACCGCGCCTCAGCGCCGCCTCGAGGTGCTGACGATCATCAAGCGCAAGGACGCCCTGGGCATGCTGGCCCACGGCGACGCCGAGGACGTGTTCACGCGCTCGCGCTCGGAGATGACCGCGCTGATCCAGATCGCGATGGGCGGGCAGGCCGCCGAGGAGCTGTTCTTCGACGACGTCAGCACCGGGCCGTCGGGCGACCTGCTCTACGCCACCAACGTGGCGGCCCAGATGATCGGTGCGGCCGGCATGACCGACACGCTCATCTCGTACGCCGCCATCCAGGGCTCCGCGCTGAGCGACTCCAACCTGGTGGGCAAGGTGCTGCAGGACGCCGAGGGCCGCGCCCGCGTCGAGAAGCTGCTGCAGGACCAGAAGGCGTACACCCGCGCGCTGCTGAACGAGAACCGGCACCTGGTCGAGGCGCTCCGCGACGCTCTGGTCGAGCGGCACGAGCTGATCGGCCGCGAGATCACCGACATCCTCGAGCAGGCCAACGCTGCGCGGGCCGAGTCCGTCGTCGACGTCCGGACCGGTGCGGCGCGACCGGAGGCCGCGGTTACGCTCGAGGGGTGAGCCACTCTCGGGAGAACGCCAGCACGATCGTGCTGATGGGCTTCCTCGGGGTGCTGCTCGGTCTCGTCGGGTCGGTCGTGTCGGCCGCACGCGTGCAGGTCGGGTCCGTGACCGTGCCGTGGGGCGCCCTCCTGGCTGCCCTCACGCTCGCCGTGGCCGTCCGCGCCGTCGTCTGGTCGAGCCGCACGCGGCTCCAGGGCGCTGTGCTCCTCGGAGGCTGGGTCGTGGCCACCAGCGTCGTGCTCCTCGTCTCGCCCGGCGGCGACGTCCTGCTGCCCGGCGTCCCGCGCAGCTACGTGTACCTCGGCAGCGCCTTCGTCCTCGGGCTGGCGGCGCTGGTCTGGCGCCTCCCGGAGGGCCACGGCGACCTCATCGAGAGCGAGGCCGCCCTGGTGCCGGGCGACAGTGGCGCTGTCCTGCCCTCCGGAGACCTGCCCGAGCCTTCAGGGGAGGGCCCGGACGTCCGATGACGGACGTGTGAGCCTTCATCCGCCCGGCGGGTCGCCGACCTGGTTCGACGACGACGTCGAGGACCTCGACGCGGTTGCGACGCTCGAGCACGTACTGGTCAGGCTCGGTGCCGGCCGCTACGCCGTCGCCGCCCGGCACGTGGTGGAGGTCGTGCCCGTCCCCGGGCTCACGCGGGTTCCCGCTGCCCCCTCCTGGCTCCTCGGGGTCGCCAACTGGCGCGGTCACGTGCTCCCTGTCGCCGACCTGCGCCCGCTCCTCGGGGTGGCGCCCACGCCTCTCGCCTCGAGCGCCCGTGTCGTGGTCATCCGGTCCGACGACGTCGAGGTGGGGTTCGTGGCCGACCAGGTGCTCGGGCTGCTCGACGTGCCCGAGGACCACGACCCGGCCCCCGTCACGCTGGCGGCCGAAGCCTCGGACCTCGTGGTCGGCCTTGCGGACGACGGCTCGGTGACGGGCCCGGTCGCTCTCCTGGACGCCTCCGCCGTGCTCGGGCTCGCCCGCGCGCACCCATCTCGACCCCGTTGACCCCTTCAGGTGACGCCGTGGGTGCCGACACACACGTAGGGACCCGTGGGGGGTCTCGCGCGGCGTAGTGCGGGAGCAGTCGTGGAGTTCAGCAAGCGCATCGCGGTGATCGCGGGCGTCGCCACCTGGGGGTGCGTCGTCCTCGGTCTGGTCGCGGCCTACCTGACGCTGCAGTTCGTGCCCGGGGCACCGGTCGACCTGGTGCAGACCTGGGCCTGGACGGCGTTCGGAGCGGCCCTCGCCGGCCTCACGTCGTACCTCGCCTGGCGCGCGCACCGGTCAGGTGCCGTCCTCGAGCAGTCCCTCAAGGTCGGCCGTGTCCTGCTGGTCGCGAACGTCGTCTACATCACCGGCCTGGCCTGTGCGAGCGGCGGCCTGCTCGGGTCGGCCTCGGTCCTCCTGGCCGTCAACGTGCTGTTCGCCTCGTTGCTGTTCTCGCGCTGGACCCTGCCCCTCTTCGCGCTCCTCCTCTCGGCGAGCATCGCCGTCACCGGCACGATCACCGGCACCTGGACCGGGTCGGCGCTGCCGCTCGGCCTCATCGCGCTCGTGGCGCTGCCGGCGATGACCCTCATCGGAGGCCAGCTCATCGAGGCCGTCCTCGCCTTCGGCAGCAAGTCCTCGCGCGAGCGCAGCGAGCTCTCGGCCCGTGTCGACGCGCTGACCTCGCAGCTCGAGCGCGCTGCGGCCGGCGACCTGTCCGCGCGCATCGACGTCGCCGCGATGGCCGACGTCGACGACTCCGAGGTCGACACCGTCGCGGTGCTCTCGACGTCGGTCAACGAGGCGCTCGAGAACCTCGCCACACTGGTCGAGCAGGTGCGCAGCGGCGGCGAGCAGATCGCCGCGAGCGCCACCGAGCTGCTCGCGAACGCCGAGGAGCACGCCGCCAGCGCCACCCAGCAGTCGTCGGCCGTGGCCGAGACCACCTCGACCATCGAGGAGCTCGCCGCCACAGCCGCCCAGATCGCCGAGACGGCCGAGGCCGTCGCCCGCTACGCCGCCGAGACGCTCCGGCACGCCGAGCAGGGCCGGCAGGCCGTCGCGGCCTCGGTGCACTCGATGGACCAGATCGCCGACCGCGTGGACTCGATCGCGACGCGGGCCCTGTCGCTCGGCGAGAAGAGCCAGGAGATCGGCCGCATCCTCGAGGTGATCGACGACCTCGCCGACCAGACCAACCTGCTCGCGCTCAACGCCGCCATCGAGGCGGCACGGGCGGGCGAGCACGGCCGTGGCTTCGCGGTCGTGGCGACCGAGGTGCGCAAGCTCGCCGAGCGCTCGCAGGAGTCAGCCGGCCAGATCCAGGCGATCGTCGCGCAGATCCAGACCGAGACCCACGCGACCATCCTCGCGACCGAGGACGGCAGCAAGGAGGTCCACGCCGGCGCCGAGCTCGCTCGCGATGTCGTCGAGGCCCTCGAGCGCATCTCGGGCATGGTCGACGAGACCACGACCGCGGCCAAGGAGATCTCGATCGCGACCCAGCAGCAGCGCTCGGCGTCCGACCAGGTCGTGGCCGCGATGACCCAGGTGTCGGACGTGTCGCGTCAGTACGCCGTCGGCTCCAAGCAGTCCGCCGCAGCGGCGGCCCAGCTCACGATGCTGTCGGCTGAGCTGCGCGAGTCGATCCAGCGCTTCCGGGTGGCGTGAGGCTCACCCATGGCCTGGTCCGACAACCCGGAGCTCGCGGCGAGCTTCCGTCACGAGGCGGCGGAGCGCTCCGCGTCGCTGCGTGACGGGCTGCTCGCGCTCGAGGGCTCCGCGCAGCCGCGCCAGGCGGCGACCGCGCTCATGCGCGACGCCCACACCCTCAAGGGTTCCGCGACGATGTTCGGCGCCGCCGAGGTCGTCGAGCTCGCCCACCGCGCCGAGGACCTCCTCGCCCGTGTGCGCGACGGCCGGGTGGCCGTGCGCCGCGATGTCATCGACCTGCTGCTGCTCGCGACCGAGCTGCTGTCCCGCTGGCGCCCGGGCGAGGAGTGGGCCGTGCCCGCCGACGTCCGCGCCGACACGCTCGTCTCGCTCGACGCCGCCATCTCGGGCCGGGAGTCGGTCGAGGTGCCGCGGCTGCCCGCCGAGCCGTCGCCCGTCGCGGCCGAGGCTCCCGACGCCGCAGCGGAGGAGCTGCCGTCGGCGCACGCAGGCGGTCGCCTCGGCGACCAGGTGAGGGTGCCGACCCGCCGCGTCCACGGGCTGCTCGACGTCGTCGGGGAGGCCGAGCTCGACGTGCGCCGGGTCGAGCGCCATACCCGCGAGCTGAGCGACCTCCTGTCCGAGCACCAGGTGCTGGTGAAGCAGCTGCGCGCCGCCCTGCTCGCGGGCGGCTCGGTCGGCGAGCTCGGCGACCGCGTCACCGCGATGGTGGGGGTCGGCGACCGCCTGCACGCCACCACCCGCGACCTGCGCTCCCGGACCGAGGACGCCGGCAACCGCCTCGCCCGCGTCCGCGACGGCGCGATGGGTCTCGCGATGGTGCCGGTACGCCGCGTGGCCGCCGCCTTCCCCGCGCTCGTCCGCGAGGTGGCGGGTGCCTCCGGCAAGGATGTCGAGCTGGTGCTCGACGGGGCGGACGTCGAGCTCGACGTCCGCGTGCTCGACGGCGTCGCCGACGCCCTGCGCCACCTCGTGACCAACGCCGTCGACCACGGGTGCGAGACGCCCGACGGCCGTGCCGCCGCCGGCAAGCCGCGACGGGCCATCGTCACCCTGGCCGCCCGCACGGCGGGCTCCTCCGCCGTGGTCGAGGTGGCCGACGACGGCGCCGGTGTCGACGACGACCTGCTCCGCGAGATCGCGGTCCGCCGCGGCTACCTTCCCGAGGGCACCACGGCGTCGGGGTCGGTGCTGCACCAGGTGCTGTTCGAACCCGGCTTCTCCACGCGCGAGGACGTCACGACCACGTCCGGCCGCGGCGTCGGCCTCGACGTGGTGCGCTCCGCGGTGCAGGAGCTCGGCGGCACGATCGAGGTCGTCAGCACGCTCGGCCTCGGCACCCGGTTCATCCTCACGCTCCCCGTCACCCTCGGTGTGGCCCGCTGCCTGCTCGTCCGCTGCGGCACCGAGCGGTACGCCGTCCCCCTCGCCGGAGTGGTCGAGACCCTGTCGCTCGGCGACGTGGCCGTGCACGACGTGGCCGGCTCGCTCGTGATCTCGCGCGAGGACTCGGGCGCGACGATGCCGCTCGCCGACCTCGGCGAGGTGCTCGGCGTCGTGGGGGCCCGATCGCCGCGCGCGGTCGTCGTCGCCCGTCTGACCGGTGAGTCGGTCGCGTGGGCGGTCGACGAGGTGGAGTCCGAGCGCGAGGTCGTCGTGAAGAGCCTCGGCGACTTCCTGGGCCGGGTCCCGGGAGCGGCCGGCGCCACGATCGACGACGACGGCTCGGTGCTCCTGCTCGTCGACCTCCGCGAGCTGGCGCTGCGCTGGACCGGCTCTGCCTCGCTCGGCGCCGGCGTGCCCGAGCCGCTCGCCACCGAGACCTCCGGCGCCGCACCGCGCGAGCGCGACACCGCCGAGGGCCAGGGCCGGGCCCGGGTGCTCGTCGTCGAGGACTCCCTCGGCGTGCGCGAGCTCCAGCGGTCGATCCTCGAGGGCGCCGGGTACGACGTCGTCACGGCGGTCGACGGCCTCGACGGCGCGGCTCGGCTGCAGGGCGGACCGGTCGACCTCGTGCTCTCGGACGTCGAGATGCCGGGCATGGACGGCTTCACCCTCACGCGCACCATCCGCAAGACCCGCGGCTGGGAGAACGTCCCCGTCGTGATCATGACCTCGCGCGGCGACGACGCCGACAAGCGCGCCGGGCTCGACGCCGGCGCGGACGCCTACCTGCTGAAGCGGGAGTTCGACCAGCGCGCGCTGGTCGACACCGTGCGTCGGCTCGTGGGCCGGTGAGACCCATGACGGGTGCAGAGGCAAGGACAGAGGCGCGTGCGGCAGGGACCGCACGCCTCCGGAGCGCGACGACGGAAGAGGCGACGACATGACGTACGGGAAGCCCACGGCAGTGGTGGCGGACGACAGCCCCACCCTGCGTCGGATCGTGACCGGCGTGCTGCAGGACGCCGGCTTCGAGGTCGTCCTTGCCGAGGACGGCGTCGAGGCGGTGCAGGCGGTCTTCCGCACGATGCCCGACGTCGTGATCCTCGACGTCCAGATGCCGCGCGTGTCCGGCTACGTGGCCGCGCGGGTGCTGAAGGACGACTGGCAGACGGCGGACCTGCCCGTGCTCTTCCTCACCTCCCTGAACGCCGCGAGCGACCGCTACTGGGGCGCTCGCGCGGGTGCCGAGCGGTTCCTCACCAAGGACTTCGAGGCGCCCGAGCTGGTCGAGGCCGTCCGTGGCGCGATCCTGACCGCGGAGCGGGCCCGGGGCGGGCGGCAGTCGATCAAGGCCGACCCGCTCGAGCTGACCGACGACGACGTGCTGGCGCGGGTCTGCGACCTGTTGGACCGCAAGCTGTTCGAGGCGTCGGTGACGCAGGACGTCACGACCATCGCGGCCGACGTGCACGGGTTCGAGGAGACCGTGGCCGCCGTGCTGTCGGCGATGGAGGCGATCGTCGACTGCGACCTCGCCGCCGTGCTGCTGCTCGACCCGCACCGCGAGGCCCCGGACGCGACGTACGTGTCGGTGGCACGTGAGGTGACCGACCAGCAGTACCTCGAGATGCTCGAGGCGATCGCCGGTGCGGCCGAGCAGGCGACCGGTGTGCCGACCGCCGCGCACGAGCTGCTGCCGATGATCGCCGACCCGCACGGCCGTCTCGGCGCCGCGGACGCGGACACCGTCGAGAACCCCGGTCTCGCGACGTTCCTGTCGATGCCGCTGCGTGCGGGCGGGCGGCTGCTCGGTGTGCTGGCCCTGTCGAGCTCGTCGCCGAACGCCTTCGGGGAGTCGGCGCTCACCACGCTGCGCCTCGTCGCGCCGCCTGCGGCCGTCGTGATCGACCACGCCCGCCTGTCCGGCGTACGGGTCTAGTCCGCCTCCCGCCGGGCTTCGACCCGCCCACAGGGTTAGGGTCGCCTTATGGGCGCTGCGGAGATCGGGATGGGAGCCGTCCGCGCGGCGGAGTTCCGCACGGTCATGAGCCGGTTCGCCACCGGTGTCACCGTGGTGACCTGCGTGCAGGAGGGGTTCGACCACGCGATGACGGCGAACGCGTTCGCCTCGGTGTCGCTCGACCCCGCGCTCGTGCTGGTCTGCGTGGAGGACGACTCCCGGTTCCACGAGGCCGTGCTCCATGCCGGGGCGTGGAACGTGAACGTGCTCGAGGAGGGCCAGCGCGGGCGCGCCTCCTGGTTCGCCACCAGCGGCCGGCCCCTCGTGGGGCAGTTCGACACGACCCCCACCCGGCGCTCCGCCGAGACGGGTGCGCTGCTCCTCGACGGCTGCCTCGCCACGCTCGAGTGCGTGACCGAGTCGGTGCACCGTGCCGGCGACCACGACATCCTCATCGGCCGAGTGCTGGGCATGGAGCTCGCCCGGCCCGAGGGGCGGCCGCTGCTCTACTTCGCGAGCTCCTACGGCACGCTCGGTGATCCCGCCGCGCGATGAGGCCTCCCGAGGCGCTCGTCCGCGTGCGCAGGGTGACGACCCGGTGACTCCGTACCGCAGTCCGGACGGAACCGTCCCGCTGGGCGGCGCGTCGCACGTAACGGACGACCGAGCACACCCTCCGAGCCTTTACCCTGGTACCACCCCGTCGCGTCCCCCGCGACCCTCCCGGACGCCGCGGTCCGCGGCTCGGTCGAGGTCGGGACGACGACGCCGACCCTCCTGGACTCACCTGTGACTGCCACGCCCGACACCACCTCGCCCGACCAGACCGCGCCGGACCCTGCGTCCCGCGGCTGGCAGCGACCCCTGTTGTGGGTGGGTATCGCGGTGCTGCTGCTCGGGGCGTTCTACGCCGCCCTGGTCGCCTCCAGCGGCGACGGCCTGCCCCGTGGGGCGAAGGTCCTCGGTGTGGACGTCGGCGGCCTCTCCGAGGCCGAGGCGGCCGCGAAGCTCGACGCCGAGCTCGGGCCGGCGGCGACCGACCCCGTCAACGCCACCATCGGCGAGGACTCGGTCAGCATCGTGCCCGCGGACGCCGGCCTCAGCTTCGACGCCGAGGCCACGGTCGACGGCTACGCCGGCCGTATCTGGAACCCCGTCACGCTGATCCTGCAGTTCACCGGCGGCCCGACGCTGGCGCCGGTCATCGGTGTCGACCAGGCCGCGCTCGAGGCCACGGTGAAGCAGCTCGCGATCGACAGCGACACCGCGCCGGTCGAGCCGAGCATCGAGGTGCGCGGGTCCGACGCCGTCCTCATCAACGGCATCAACGGCCGTGCGATGGACCAGCCGGCGGCCGTCCAGGCGCTGGCATCGGCGTACCTCGTGTCGACCCAGACCGTCGACCTCCCCGAGATCGAGACCACCCCGTCGGTGCCCCAGGACAAGGCCGACGCGGCGCTGGTCGTCGCGAAGGCTGCGATCTCCGGGCCCGTGACCGTGAAGGCCGGCAAGGTGACGGCGGACATCCCCGCCGAGGCGATCGGCCGCGCCCTCGCATTCACCCCGGAGAACGGCGAGCTGGTCGGCTCGCTCGACGGCGCGATCCTGCGCACCTCGATCGAGGACGACCTCGCGCCGGTCGAGAAGCCCGGCCGTGACGCCACCTGGGATGTCTCGAGCGGCAAGCCCGTCATCGTGCCGTCCAAGGTCGGCAGGGGCATCAACCCGGACGACCTCGCGGTCGCGGTCGCCGGTGTCATGGGCCAGACCTCCGCCGCAGCCCGCGTCGTGACGCCGGAGCTCGGGACGATCCAGCCGAAGCTCACCACCGAGCAGGCCGAGAAGCTCGGTGTGGTGGAGAAGCTGGGCTCGTTCACGCAGAACTTCCCGTACGCCGCCTACCGCGTGCAGAACATCGGCACCGCCGCCCGTTACATCAACGGGACCCTGCTCAAGCCCGGCGAGGTGTTCTCCCTGAACAAGATCATCAAGGAGCGCACGGTCGCCAACGGCTACACCAAGGGCTTCGTGATCGGCCCGGGCGGCGTGTTCAAGGAGGACCAGGGCGGCGGCGTCTCGGCGTCGGCCACCACGGCCTGGTCCGCGGCGTTCTACTCCGGTCTCGAGCGCGTCTACACCCAGGCGCACTCGATCTGGATCCCGCGCTACCGCGCGGGCCTCGAGGCCACGGTGGCCTGGGGCGCGTTCGATATGAAGTTCAGGAACGACACCAAGAACGGCGTCTTCATCACGACCGTGATGACGAACACCTCGATGACCATGACCCTCTGGGGCACCAAGGTCTACGACGACATCCGGGCCGTCTCGAGCGCGAAGCGCAACACCGTGCCGTTCGACACGCTGTACGACCCGTCGCCGACCTGCAACGCGCAGGGCGGCCAGGTCGGCTTCACGATCGACGTGTTCCGGGTCTTCATCAAGGACGGCAAGGAGGTCAAGCGGGAGAAGATCACCACCCGCTACCGCCCCTCGCCGACGGTCATCTGCGGCACCGACCCCAAGGACGAGCCGACCCCGTCGCCCTCGCCCTCGGGATCGAGCACGAAGTCCCCCTCGCCCAAGCCGTCGTCCACCAAGTCCCCGTCGCCGTCAGCGACCTGACGCCGCACCGCCCCTCCTCCGGGTGAGCGGGCTCCTGAGCGTCCCAGCGTCGCGCGCGCCTCGGAGGTGCCGACGTCGCGCGCTCAACGGTGACGCCAGGTATGCGCTCGCAGGCTCTTGCGTCATTGTCGTGCGCGGAGCGTGACCGTCCAGGAGACTGCGCAGACGGCTCGTGGGGGGATCCCCGGCCCCGTACACCGGAGGACTACGTGCCGCTCGCCTTCTCGCCGTCCTGGGACGGTTCGTTCGCACGACGCACCGGCGCCGTTGCTGCTGCCGGCCTGGCGCTCGCCACCCTGCCCGTGCTGGGAGCGGATGCCGCCACCGTGAACGAAGGCAGCCGCGATACGTCCTTCAGCAGCGACGCTGTGGCGGAGATCCCGCGGAGCTCGATCTCGTCCGCCGAGTTCGGCTCCGATGTGGACGTGCAGGCGGACGGTCGGGCGGTGGTGGTGGGGTCGGCGAGCACCACCAGCGGCCAGCGCGGCGTGGTGTACCGGCTGACGACCTCGGGCGCTCGCGACACGACGTTCTCCGGCGACGGGCGACTGCTCGTGTCGGCCGCTGGCGCGGCCCTCAACCTGACGGCCGTCGCGGTGATGGCTGATGGACGGATCGTCGTCGCGGGTCAGACGGTCGACGCCGACTCGGCGTTCGTGGTCGTGCGGTTGACCACCGACGGGGGGCTCGACAAGACGTTCGACACCGATGGCGTGGCCATCTTCAACCCGACGGCCCCAGGATCGGACGCGCCGATCGGTGTGGCGGTGCGTGCCGACGGGAGGGTGCTCGTCGCTGGCCGGACCCCGACCGGCGCGATCCTCGTGCGGTTCTCGAGCGCGGGCGTGCTCGACACCGGCTTCGCCAACGGGTTCACCTACGAGACCGTCACCAACCTCACCAACCCGCTCGGGATGACGGTCGACCCCTCGGGGCGCGCCGTGATCGTGGGCTCCGTCGGCACCCCCGCGGCCAACCAGGACGCGTCGATCGCTCGGTTCACCGCCGAGGGCGTGCTCGACACCACCTTCGACGTCGACGGCACCAGGGTCCTCGTCGCGTCCGTCGGTGCCGCCGACTCACTGTTCGGTGTGGGCATCGATCCGTTCGGCCGGATCGTCGCGGGTGGACGGGCCAGCATCGGAGGCGTGCGGCGCGTGCTGGGCGTGCGCCTCCTGGACTCGGGGGCCAACGACCCGTCCTGGGCAGGCGGCGCATTCGCCACGCCGGAGCTGCCTGTCGGCGCGGGCGCGCCTCCCATTGACGCGTTGGTCCAGTCCGTCGCCCTGACGCGCGACGGGCGGCCGCTGCTCTCGATCGAGGACGGCGGCCTCCGCGCGCTCGTCGTCCGCTTGACGTCCGCAGGCGCCCTCGACACGACCTTCGGGCAGACCGGTACAGACGGTCTCGCGTCCGCCTCCTTCCCGAACCCCGGGGGAGGCGTCCAGCCGCTGCTGGTCGAGGGGATGGATGTCGGGCGCGACGGTCGGATCACCGTCGCAGGAACGATCGACTACGCGGGGGCGGCAGGCACGCGGATGATGGCGGCCCGTCTGCTGGGTGACCGCACGCCGCCGTCCGCGGCGGCCATGGTGGCCGTGCCGACCATCAGCGTGCTGGGCACGCGGACCATCGGCTGGACCGCAGGTGACGACAACACCGGCGTGGCGTCGTACGACGTGCTCTACAGCGCGGCCACGGCGACGTCGGGTTCATTCGGTGCGCTCACCACCTGGAAGTCGCGGACGCCGTCGAAGACGGGCTCGTTCACCGGCGCGCCGGGGGTCACTTATTGCTTCAGGGCACGCGCGTACGACCGCGCAGCCAACGAGGGCGCCGCAGGTGGTCGCAGCTGCTTGGCGTTCCCGGTCGACGACCGCGCACTGACGCGTAGCGGCTCGTGGTCCGCCAGCACCAGCAGCGCCGACTACCGCGGCACCACCCTGCGCTCCACGACGCTCGGCTCGTCGCTCAGCCTCGCGGGGGCCGACTACCGCCGCCTGGCCCTGGTGGCCACCACCTGCGCCGCGTGTGGCTCGGTGAAGGTCTACCGCGGGAGCACGCTGCTCACGACGATCTCGTTGGTCTCGGCCACGACCAAGCACCGCGTGGTCATCCCCATCTCGGGCTCCTCGACGATCCGCTCGGGGACGATCACGGTGCGCCAGGCGTCGAGCGGCAAGGCCGTCATCATCGACGGACTCGTCGTCGCACTCCTCTGAGCCGGCTGCCGCTCGGGCGGCCATCGCAGGCCGGTCGGTGCCGCGCCTCCTTGCCCAGCGGGGCCCATGACTACGTCAGGGTGGCGTGGAAGCGCAGGCGGACGTAGTCGGCGGACCAGCCGTCCGGGGTGAGCAGGCCGAGCGTGCGGGCGTGGCCGTCGACGGCTGCCTCGAACTCGGCCCGGCGCTCGGCAGGGACGTCCTGCACGAGGCGTGCGCCGAACATCGCGGCCCAGCCGGCCGTGGTGACGCCGTCGGCGAGCGGTGTCGGTCGGTCGATCAGCGCGATGCTGCGCACGGTGAAGCCGTGGCGCTCGAGGCGCGCGGCCTGGTCGCCGGGCGAGGGGAAGGTCCAGCTGCTCGGCAGGTCCGGATCGAGGCCGACCGCGGCGCGCCCGGCGCGGATCGCCTCGGTCGTGCGCGCGACGTTCCTGAGGCCGCCCATCTCGACCGCGAGCCGCCCGCCGGGGCGCAGCACCTGCGCGATGCCGTCGATGACGTCGTCCTGGCGCGGCATCCAGTGCAGCGCCGCGTTCGACAGCACCGCGTCGAACGCCCCGCCCGAGGCCGCACGCAGCGCGTCGGAGTCCTGGGCGTCGACCTGCGCGAACCGCACCTCGGGATGCTCGGCCCGGGCGATCTCGAGCATCGCGGCGTCGCTGTCGACGCCCACCACGTCCGCTCCGAGGGCCGCGAGGGCCGCGGCCTGATGCCCTGTGCCGCACCCGATGTCGAGGATCCGCTCACCGGGCTGCGCGGCGAGGACGTCGAGGAGCACGTCGCCGTACGCCGTCACGAACGAGAAGTCGGAGTCGTACGCCGTCGCGTCCCACTGCTGCGCTGCCATGGAGCGATCCTGGCGCAGCGTCCGTCATTCGGGACAGATCGTTTCGAATGCTGAGACGAATCGGGACGCGACCCGGCGTCGGATGCCGCCTCAGTTGAGGCGGGCGCGGGCCTGGCGGGCGACGCGTCGGGCGTGCTCGGCCTCGAGCGGCATCGGGCCCTCGACGGTCTCGGCGTAGTCCTCGAGGACGCGCGACGCCTCGGCGTACCGGCCGACGCTGATGAGCGCCTCGCCGTGCTCGCGGCGCAGACCGAGGTCGTGGCGGGGGAGCAGCAGCGCGAGCTCGACCGCCCACAGCCGGTGCCAGGCGCGCTCGGGCGTGGTCGCCCAGGCGCGGATGTTGGTGAGGACACGGTCGAGGGTGTCGATGGGGTCGTGGGGCCGCAGGTGCTCGGGCTTCAGCGACCGGCCGGTGCGCTCGGCGATCGACCGCGCGGTGTCGTACGGCAGGAGCCGCCCGCCGGCGAACGGGTCGACGAGCACGCGGTTGCCGTCGGGGTCGCCGACGCCGACGACGAAGTGGCCGGGGAGCCCCACGCCGTACGCCGGGACGTCGACCCGACGGGCGACCTCGGTCCAGACGCTCGACAGCAGGATCGGCAGCCCGCGCCGGTGCCGCAGCACGTCGGTGAGCAGGCTCGACTCGAGCCGCGCGTAGTCGGCCGACTCGCCGGAGAAGCCTCCGAGGGCCGCGCGCAGGCGCTGGTCGTCACGGCCGTCGTCGGGCACGCTCTCGGCGAGCGAGTCGAGATCGGCGACGCCGTGGGCCAGCAGCGCCTCGAGCGTCTCGCCGGACACGTCGTCGGGCAGCGCCTCGGCCGAGATGAGCAGCAGCGCCAGGTCGAGGCGCACGTCGGCCGGGTCACCCGCAGCACCGCCGAGCCGGACGACGTCGGCGAAGCGCTCGCGCGAGGCAGCACTCATGTGCCGATCGTGACCCACGCCGCCCGGATCGGCACGTCACGGCCCCCGGCGTGTCCCACCCCGCACGCCGAGACTGATCGATCCGTTGCTTCCGGGCCCGAGAAACGACGGATCGATCAGTCTCAGCGGAGGGGCGTCAGCGGGAGGAGATCGGTCCGGGGGAGCGGTAGACGTACGTGTGGTGCAGCACGAGGCCGAGCCGCGCGTAGAGGGCGATCGCGGGCTCGTTGGCGGCCATCACCTGCAGGTACGTCGACGGCGCTCCTACGGCTGCCGCCCAGCGCCC
This sequence comes from Longivirga aurantiaca, assembly GCF_042660085.1. Lineage (NCBI taxonomy): Bacteria > Bacillati > Actinomycetota > Actinomycetes > Sporichthyales > Sporichthyaceae > Longivirga > Longivirga aurantiaca. Next base: position 446,828 of record NZ_JBHSTI010000008.1, read on the forward strand.
GAGCTCGCCCATGACCGCGGTGCCCAGCCCGCGTCGGCGCGCGTGCTCGGCGACCGCCACGCTCGTGACGCCGGCCCAGCGCCCAGCGGGGGACGACGCCGTGCTCGCCCGGCCGGCGGCGAGGAGGCCGCCGTCGGTGCCGCGCAGCGCCACGAACACGCGCTCGGCGGGCGCGGCGAGGATCCGTGCCAGCCCCTCCGGGTCGAGGGAGGGCTCGACGAGGGCCAGCAGCTCCGGCGACGGGTCCGCCGAGAGCTCGGCCCCGACCCCGTCGGGCACCGGCCCGCAGGCAGCCACGAGGTCGGCGGTCGGCACCGTGCGCAGCGTCGTACGGCGGGCCGGCGTCCAGCCGAGGCGCTCGAGGTCGTCGTCCCAGAGGCTGGGCTCGGGCAGCTGCAGGATCGCCGGCAGGCTGCGCTCGGCGTACCAGGCCGACACGTGCGCCAGAGCGTCCTCGAGCGGTACCCCGGGGTCTCCGACCACCCGGACGGAGTTGGCGCGGCCGGTGAGGCCGCCCGAGGCGCGCAGCTCCCACTCTCCGAGGGAGGCCGTCTCGAACGGCGGCCAGCCCGCCTGCGCCACCCGCTGCATCGCGGTGGCCGACAGCTCGGGGGTCACGACCTTGGCCGCCACCACGTCCCGCGCGGCCACGGCGACGACCTCGCCCGTACGCCGCTCCACGCGCAGCACGCCGTCGGCCCAGGAGCGCAGGACGCCGACCACGTCGGTCAGCTGCGAGCCGTCGATGCGGTGCCGGACGGTGACGCGTCGGCCGACGTCGGAGGGGCTGATCCGGACGGCGAGGAGGGCCGCCGGGCGCCCGCCGGCCGTCCGGACCTGCTCGTCGCGGGACGACATGCTGCGACCCCTTCGTAGACATGGTTCGGTGGGTCGGGATACTAGGCGGCAGGCCCCGCCGCTACCGTGGCCAGCACCGTTCGTCGTCAGCACGTGGATCGGAAGGATCCGGAACACATGACCTACGTCATCGCGCAGCCCTGCGTCGACCTCAAGGACAAGGCGTGCGTCGAGGAGTGCCCCGTCGACTGCATCTACGAGGGCGACCGGATGCTCTACATCCACCCCGACGAGTGCGTCGACTGCGGCGCCTGTGAGCCCGTCTGCCCCGTGGAGGCGATCTTCTACGAGGACGACGTCCCGGCGCAGTGGAAGGACTACACCGCGGCCAACGCGGAGTTCTTCGACGACCTCGGCTCGCCCGGCGGCGCCGCCAAGCACGGCCTGATCGCCAAGGACGCCGCGATCGTCTCGGCGCTCGAGCCGCAGGAGCACGAGGGCCACTGAGCCCCGTTCCACCCCCTCGCACGTCCGACGCGCCGTCGCCCCCGCGGGTGACGGCGCGTCGTGCGTCCCCCGTCGTACGTGAGGATCCGCATGACCCGCCTGGCCGACCGGCTGCCCGACTTCCCGTGGGACAGGCTCGCGCCGTACGGCGAGGTCGCGCGCTCGCACCCCGGCGGCATCGTCAACCTGTCGGTGGGCACGCCGGTCGACCCGGTGCCGGCCGTCGTGCAGGAGGCCCTCGCCGCGGCCACCGACTGGCCCGGCTACCCCACCAACTGGGGCACCCCGGCGCTGCGCGACGCGATCTGCCGCTGGGCGGGCCGGACGCTGCACGCCGACCTCGACCACGCCAACGTGCTGCCGACCGTCGGCTCCAAGGAGCTCGTGTCGCTGCTGCCGCTGCTGCTCGGGTTGGGGGCCGACGACACCGTCGTGATCCCGGAGATCGCGTACCCGACGTACGACATCGGCGCCCGCATCTCGGGGAGCCGGATCGTGGTGTCGGACTCGACCCTCGCGCTCGGGCCGGAGCGCGTGTCGCTGGTGTGGCTCAACACGCCCAGCAACCCGACCGGCCGGGTGCTCGGCGTCGAGCATCTTGCGAAGGTCGTGGAGTGGGCGCGCTCGCGGGGCGCGGTCGTGGCGAGCGACGAGTGCTACTTCGAGCTCGGGTGGGACGCCGAGCCCGTGTCGATCCTCGACCCGCGTGTCAACGGCGGTTCGCTCGAGGGCGTGCTCGCCGTGCATTCGCTGTCGAAGCGGTCGAACCTCGCCGGCTACCGCGAGGGCTTCGTGCTCGGCGACCCGGCGATCGTGGGCTCGCTGCTCGAGGCTCGCAAGCACATGGGCCTCATGGTGCCGGGGCCGGTGCAGGACGCCTCGATCGCGGCGCTGGACGACGACGTCCACGTGGCCGAGCAGCGGGCCCGGTACGGCGCCCGGCGCCTGCGGCTTCGGCGCGCGCTGGAGTCGGCGGGGTTCACGATCGAGCACTCCGAGGCCGGCCTCTACCTCTGGTCGACGCGCGGCGAGAACTGCTGGGACACCGTCCGCTGGCTGTCCGAGCGGGGCATCCTGGTCGCGCCCGGCGAGTTCTACGGCGCCGCGGGGCACCTGTTCGTGCGCATCGCGCTCACCGAGACCGACGAGCGCATCGACGCCGCCGTCGAGCGGCTCGCGATCTAGCCGAGCCGGGTCGCCCGTCCGCCGTACGAGGCGTGTGCGCAGGGTCACGGAGACTCACGGGAGGGGGCTCCGTAGAGTGCGGGCAACGGACGCGCTCACGAGGCGCACCCGCTGACTCTCCCGACGTGCAGGAGGACCGATGTCCGACGTGACCCTCGCCTATCCGGGCGGCGAGCTGCCGCTCGCGCGGATCTCGGCGACCGACGGCAACGACGGCCTCGACATCTCGAAGCTGATGAGCACCACGGGTGCGGTCGCGCTCGACGGCGGGTTCCTCAACACCGCGTCGTGCTCGTCGGCCATCACGTTCATCGACGGCGACGAGGGGATCCTGCGCTACCGCGGCTACCCGATCGAGCAGCTCGCGGCGCAGTCGACGTTCTCCGAGGTGTCGTACCTGCTCATCTACGGCCACCTGCCCTCGGCCATCGAGCTCTCCGACTTCGAGAACAACGTGAAGCGGCACACGATGCTGCACGAGGACCTGCGCCGGTTCTTCGACGGCTTCCCGCGCGACGCGCACCCGATGCCGGTGCTGTCGTCGGCGGTGTCGGCGCTGTCGACGTTCTACCAGGACTCGCTCGACCCGTTCGACAAGGAGCAGGTCGAGATCTCCACGATCCGCCTGCTCGCCAAGGTGCCGACGATCGCGGCGTACGCCTACAAGAAGTCTGTGGGCCAGCCCTACCTGTACCCCGACAACAAGCTGTCGCTCAACGACAACTTCCTGCGCATGACCTTCGGCGTGCCGGCCGAGGACTACGAGGTCGACCCGGTCCTGGCCAAGGCCCTCGACCTGCTGCTGATCCTGCACGCGGATCACGAGCAGAACTGCTCGACGTCCACCGTGCGCCTCGTCGGCTCGTCGCACGCGAACCTGTTCGCCTCGGTGTCGGCCGGCATCAACGCGCTGTTCGGCCCGCTGCACGGCGGCGCCAACCAGGCGGTGCTCGAGATGCTGACGAATATCCACCGCAGCGGCGGCGGCGTGAACACCTTCATCCGCCAGGTGAAGAACCGCGAGGACGGCGTGAAGCTCATGGGTTTCGGGCACCGCGTGTACAAGAACTACGACCCGCGCGCGACGATCATCAAGAACGCCGCGCACGAGGTGTTCGAGACGCTCGGCATCAACGACCCGCTGCTCGACATCGCGCTGCGCCTCGAGGAGGTCGCGCTCGCCGACGACTTCTTCATCTCGCGCAAGCTCTACCCGAACGTCGACTTCTACACGGGCCTCATCTACAAGGCGATGGGCTTCCCGACGCGCATGTTCACCGTGATGTTCGCGCTCGGCCGCCTGCCGGGCTGGATCGCCCAGTGGCGCGAGATGATCGAGGACCCCACCACCAAGATCGGCCGCCCCCGTCAGGTCTACGTCGGCGAGCCCCAGCGCTCCTACATCCCCCTCGACGCCCGCTGACCTTCACGTGTGTGCCCTGAGGGTCGATCACGGCAGTTCAACCGCACTTCTTGACCCGAACTCGGTCGCGTTCGCGCGCCCTGCCGTGATGAGGGGGTACGCCGTACCCGTGTCGGGGCCGGCGTGACCGGGGGCAGCCTCACTGTCCCCCGGGCTCCAAGATCACGAGGAGGGGTCGTCGGGCGTGGTTCAACTGCCCTGATCGACCCAAGGGGCAGAAATGGTCAGTCGTTGGCGTGCAGGTGCTCGTTGAGGGAGCCCCAGGCGCCGGAGCGCTGCCGGGCCTCGAGCGCGCCGGTCACGCTGTTGCGCCAGAACTGCAGCCCGTGCGCGCCGGAGAGGTCCTTGCCCTTGGCCACCGTGCCGTCGGGCAGCGTGATCTTCGACCCGCCCGTGACGTAGCAGCCGGCCTCGACCACGCAGTCGTCGCCGAGCGAGATGCCGACTCCGGCGTTCGCGCCGACGAGGCAGCGCTCGCCGATCGTGACCACCTCCGTGCCGCCGCCGGACAGGGTGCCCATGATCGACGCGCCGCCGCCGACGTCCGACCCGTCGCCGACGACGACGCCCGCCGAGATGCGGCCCTCGACCATCGACGCGCCGAGCGTGCCGGCGTTGAAGTTCACGAACCCCTCGTGCATCACGGTGGTGCCGCTCGCGAGGTGCGCGCCGAGGCGCACGCGGTCGGCGTCGGCGATGCGGACGCCGGACGGCACGACGTAGTCGACCATCCGCGGGAACTTGTCGACGCCGAACACCGTGAGGTAGCCGCCGCCGCGGCGTACGGACACCTGCACCTGGTTCAGGCGGTCGATCGCCACCGGGCCGAGCGAGGTCCACGCGACGTTGGTGAGCAGCCCGAAGACGCCGTCGAGCGAGATCGTGCGCGGCTGCACCAGGCGGTGCGAGAGCAGGTGCAGGCGCAGCCATGCATCGGCCGCGTCGACCGGTGCGACCGACAGGTCGGCGATCGTGGTCGTCAGCGTGACCGTGCGGGTGCCGCGGACGTCGTCCACGCGCGTCACGTCGCCGAGCCCGGCCACGTCCGTCGGCGTCGCCGACAGCGCCGGGGCCGGGTACCAGACGTCGAGCAGCGTGTCGCCGGCGTAGGTCGCGAGGCCGACGGCGGAGGCGGGGGAGGAGAGCAGCGTCATGCGGGCCAACCTACCGAGCGGGCACGCGACCACGCGGCCACGCGGCCAGGCGTCGCCAGGCGTCGGCGTTCCGCGAGGAGCTGTGGACTGCACTGCGTCCGTGACGGGCGCGGTCCGTCCTCGGAGGGTGGAATCACGCCGGGCGGGCTGGTTCCTGCTGGTGTCGTTAGGCTCTGCGGGTGACCGATGGACCCGTGCTCGACCTGCACGCCGACCTCGCCGACCTGCTGCAGTCGCTGATCGACGTCCCGAGCGAGTCGCGCGAGGAGCAGGCGCTCGCGGACGCCGTCGAGCGGGCGCTGTCGGCCTACCCCCACCTGGTCCTGACCCGCGTCGGCCACACGATCGTGGCCCGCACCGACCTCGGCCGCGCCGAGCGCGTGGTGATCGGAGGCCACCTCGACACCGTGCCGGCCAACCACAACCTGCCGTCCGAGCGCCGCGACGTCGACGGCGAGGACCGCGTGTACGGACTCGGCGCGTGCGACATGAAGGGCGGCGTCGCCGTCGCCCTGCAGCTCGCCGCGACGCTCGCCGAGCCCACGCGCGACGTCACCTGGGTCTTCTACGAGGCCGAGGAGATCGACTCGCAGTTCAACGGCCTGCGCATCCTGGCCGAGTCGCACCCCGACCTGCTCGCGGGCGACTTCGCCGTCCTGATGGAGCCGAGCAACGCCGTGGTCGAGGCGGGCTGCCAGGGCACGATGCGCGCCGAGGTGCGCACCACGGGAACCCGCTCGCACAGCGCCCGCAGCTGGATGGGCCACAACGCGATCCACGATGCCGGCGACGTGCTGCGCCGCCTCGCGGCGTACGAGCCTCGGCAGGTCGAGATCGACGGCCTGGTCTACCGCGAGGGCCTCAACGCGGTCGGCATCAGCGGCGGCGTGGCGGGCAACGTCATCCCCGACGAGTGCGTCGTCGCGGTCAACTACCGCTTCGCGCCCACGCGTTCGAGCGCGGAGGCCGAGGCGCACGTGCGCGAGGTGTTCGCGGGGTACGACGTCGCCGTGATCGACACCGTCGACGGCGCCCTGCCCGGCCTCGCCCACCCGGCTGCCGCCGCGTTCGTGGCGGCTGTCGGCGGCGCGCCGAGCCCGAAGTTCGGATGGACCGACGTCGCCCGGTTCACCGCCCTCGGCGTCCCCGCGGTGAACTTCGGCCCGGGCGACCCGTCGATCGCGCACAGCCAGGGCGAGCACTGCCCGGTCGGGGACCTCGCGACCGTTGCGCGCGGCCTGCGCGCCTGGCTCACCGCCTAGCCGTACGCGGAAGGCGCGGGCTCTCCGAGTGGCGAGGCTCAGGGCGCGGTGACGAAGAGCGCGGCGTTGGCCCGCACGTTCTCCTGGTCGGTCCAGTACCCGGGGTCGGTCGAGACGAGCCGCCAGCCGGCCGTCGGCGAGGCCGACGACAGCGGCGGAAGGTACGCAGCGACCGTGACGGCTGGGTCCTGGCCCTCGATCGCCTTCACGTCGGCGGTGGTGTCCTGGAAGAGCAGGTCGGTGGCGAGGGTCTCGCCGAGGACGGCGTCCGCCACCTCGTAGTCGCTCACCCAGTAGTCGCGGCCGTCGTACCGGACGATCACCCCGGACTTCGAGCTGTCGATGCCCGGCGATCCGCTGCCGAACCATCCGCTCGAGACGCCGAGAGCCGCCACGACGCCCACGATGACGGCGACGAGCGCGCCCACGGTCCACCCGCGCTGCTTGGTCATGCCGCCACCCCACCCGAGTCGGTCCCCGCGGCGGTGTGACGCAGGCCTCACGCGCGCGGTTCCGTCGGTCCAGCCCGGGATGCCGCCCCGGCTGGGGGCGTGCGAGGCTCGCACCGTGAGCTTCAACCGGCGCAACCCCGACGACCCGCAGCCGAGGCCCTGGAACCCGTGGCTGCTCGGCGGCTGCATCGTCAGCGGCCTCGGGGCGTTCCTCCTGACCTTCCTGCTGCCGAACGAGCTCTTCGCGCCCGGCAACGAAGGCGTCGTCACGGTGACCGCGATGGTCTACATGGTCGGCTTCATCGCGCTCGTCGGCCTCTGCATCACCCTGGGCTACTGGGCCTCCCGGCAGCGCAACCGCCGCTAGGGCACGAGCCCGTCCACGAACTCCACGCTCGCGGCACTGATCTGCGCCCGGGCGTCGTCGTGGCTGATAGTGGGTGTCCCGTCACCGGGTTGCGGCCCGTAGTCGCCGAAGTACGCGTGCACGGCACCCTCGATCACGGTGAACGTCGCGGTCGGCGGCAGGTTCGCCCGCGACGCGTCGATGTCGGAGGGGGTCGCGAGCCCGTCGAGGCTCCCCGACACCGACAGCACCGACGAGCCGAGGGTGTCGCTCATGTCGGACGCGGGGTACGACGCGTAGAGCAGCAGCCCGGCCGCCACGCCGAGCCCGTCGGCGGTGCTCGACTCCGCCTCGATGGCGGCCACGGTGCCGCCGAGGGAGTGGCCGGCCACCACCCAGCGCTGCACCTCGGGGTACGCCGAGCGCGCCGAGTCGAAGGCGCCGAGCGCGAGGAACGCGATCGAGAGCGGCTGCTTCACGATCACGACCCGATGGCCCGCCTCGGCCAGGGGGCGCAGCACCGCGGCGTACGCCCGGGCCTCGACCTTCGCGCCGGGCTGGAACAGGACCCCGACCTCGTCGGAGCCCGAGACCGGCGTCAGCACGATGTCGGTCATCGACTCGGTCACGGTGACGGTCGCATCGCTCTGCAGGGCGGCCAGCGCCGGCTCGACCGCGCTGAACGGCCGCAGCCACCACATCGCGGCGACCCACAGGACGCCCAGCACGGGCGCGGCCACGCGGAGGAACCGCCGGAACCCACCTCGCTCGCGGGGTTCGCCGAGGGAGCGCACGAGGCTCACGACCGCGACGACGACCGTCAGCGCCAGGAGCACGGCGTACGCCGGGTGCCCGTGCACGACCGCCGGCCACGCCGTCAGGCACGCCCAGGCCACGACGGCGAGCGCCACCGCCGCCACACCCCGCGAGAACCAGACCATGTGCCCCTCACCCCCACCGCAGCCGTGTGCTGCGAGCCCGACGCTAGCGCCGCGTGCCGGCGCCGTACGCCCGGGCACGGCGCGAGGGGCGGCCCGCCGGAGCGGACCGACCCTCGGCGACCAGGTCGTGCACGTGGTGCTGGGCCCGGGTCAGGCCGCGGCGCCGCGCCGCAGCTGACCGGCCACGGCGACGGTGCGCTGGGCCAGGTGGTCGAGAGCGGCGAACTCCTCGTCGGCCGGGGCGGCAGCACCGTTGAACGAGACGTGCGAGACGCCGTAGGGGTTGCCGTCGTTGAACTTCACGGCCGGGTCGGTGTAGCCCGGGGGCACGATGATGCCGCCGAAGTGGTAGACCGAGTTGTAGAGCGCGAGCAGCGTCGTCTCCTGGCCTCCGCGCTTGGTGCCGGTCGAGACGAACCCGGCGTACACCTTGTTGGCGAGCTTGCCCTGGGCCCAGAGGCCGCCGAGGCTGTCGAGGTACTGCTTGAGCTGCGCGGCGAGGTTGCCGAAGCGGGTGGGCGTGCCGAAGAGCACGACGTCGGCCCAGTCGATGTCGTCGGCGGTCGCGACCGGGATGTCGGCGGTGGCGGCAGCGTGGGCGGCCCAGGCCTCGTTGGAGGCGATGGCCTCGGCGGGCGCGAGCTCGGCGACCTTGACCAGGCGCACCTCGGCGCCGGCCTTCTCCGCGGCCTGTGCGGCGCGGGCGGCCATGGTGTGCACCGATCCGGTGGACGAGTAGTAGATGACGGCGACCTTGACGGCGTCGGACATGGGGAGCCTCCAGAGCAGTTAGTTGAGCGTTCAACGTCTGCAAGTAGTTGAACACACAACAATTTGGTCTGCAACCCGGCGTCCGCTGATCGGGAGGGAGTTCACGCGGTGTTCACGGCGGGGCGACGCACGGACGGGCCCGGGGTGGCCCGCGGCGGCGCAGGACGGGTTAGCGTCCTCGGGTGAGCTTCCCCCTGCTGCCCGACGGCACCGCGCACCCGCCCACCCGCACCAAGGGCCCGGTGACCCTGCGCCGGTCGCAGGTGCCGCCGACGACGACCGACCAGCGCCTCCTCGACTCCCCCGGGGAGAGCGACTGGGTCCACACCGACCCGTGGCGAGTCCTGCGCATCCAGGCCGAGTTCGTCGAGGGCTTCGGCGCGCTCGCCGGGCTGGGTGCGGCGGTCAGCATCTTCGGCTCGGCGCGCACCAAGCCTGAGGACCCGGCGTACCAGCAGGCGCACGACGTCGCGGCCAAGCTGGTCGACGCCGGCTTCGCGGTGATCACGGGCGGCGGCCCGGGCGTCATGGAGGCGGCCAACAAGGGTGCGTACGACGCAGGCGGCACGTCGGTCGGGCTCGGCATCGAGCTGCCGTTCGAGCAGGGCATGAACGCGTACGTCGACCTCGGCGTGAACTTCCGCTACTTCTTCGCGCGCAAGACGATGTTCGTGAAGTACGCGCAGGCCTTCGTGGTGTTCCCCGGCGGCTTCGGCACCCTCGACGAGCTCTTCGAGTCGCTCACGCTCGTGCAGACGCGGAAGGTGACGTCGTTCCCCGTCGTCCTCGTGGGCACCAGCTACTGGGGCGGCCTGGTCGACTGGATCCGCGGCACGATGCTCGAGACCGGCCGGATCTCGCCGCAGGACTTCGACCTCGTCCACCTCACCGACGATCTCGACGAGGTGGTCCGCATCATCCTTGCCGCGCAAGAGGTCCATGGCCGCGCGGGCAACGGCGCCCATCACGTCGAGCCCCCTGTGGAGGCCTGAGATGCCCTCGGTCGCAGTGTTCTGCGCGTCCAGCGAAGACATCGACGAGCGGTACAAGGTGCTGGCCGCGGAGGTGGGCTTCGCGCTCGCCCGTCGCGGCTGGACCCTCGTCAGCGGCGGCGGCTCGGTGAGCTCGATGGGTGCCGTGGCGCGTGCTGCGCGCGCGGGCGGCGCGCACACCATCGGCATCATCCCCCGCGCACTGGTCGAGATGGAGGTCGCCGACCACGGCGCCGACGAGCTCGTCGTCACCGACGACATGCGTGAGCGCAAGGCCGAGATGGACCGTCGTGCCGACGCGTTCCTGACCCTGCCGGGCGGCATCGGCACGCTCGAGGAGCTGCTCGAGATCTGGGTCGCCCGCTCGCTGCGGATGCACGACAAGCCGATCGTCGTGCTCGACCCATGGCGCGACCTCCACCCGCTCGCCGAGCTCGTGAGCGGCCTCGTCGAGGCCGGCTTCGTGCGCGACGTCGCCGCCGCCCAGCTCGTGTGGACGTCGTCGGTCGACGAGGCGATGGCCGCGATCGAGGACGGCTGGGCCGAGGCGGGCAGCGTCGTGCACAGCGAGCCCACAGCGAACGAGTGGCTCGAAGCCGAGCCGTGACAGTCCCCGAGTTACTGCCCAAATGCTCGCTGAGCATGGTCGTTCAACGACCATGTGGGCAGTAACTCGCGTACCTCAGCGGAGGTAGGGGACGAGGGCCCAGCGGACCTGCATCCGGTACGCCGGATACTCGGGATAGGCCTCGGCGAGCCACTGCTCCTCGACCTGGCGCTTGAGGTCGAGCACGACCGCGAGCGCGGCGAACGGGATCAGCACGCAGGGCGAGGTCAGCAGCGCCCAGCCGAGCACGCCGCAGAGCACCGAGAGGTACATCGGGTGCCGGACGACGCCGTACACGCCGTCGGTGCGCAGGCGCCCGCCGTCGCGCGGCTGCGGCAGCGCGGTGAGCGAGGGCCCCAGCCCCACCGCGGCGAGCACGGCGACGACGACGCCCGCGGACAGGACGAGGATCCCGATGTAGCGCAGCCCGCCGGCCCAGGCCTCGCCCCAGCCGGACAGGTCCGTGAGGCCCAGCACGAGGGCGACACCGAGCAGCGCGAACTGCAGCGCCACCCAGCCGCCGCCGCGGCCGCCGAGCCGGGGCAGGCCGCTCACTGCGTGGATCCGTGGGTCATGGCCTCATCGTGCCGTGCCCGGACGCGCGTCGCCGCCCGGGTGGGGGCTCCGGGCGGTCACGCGCGGGCATCCGGCGACCGGATGCCCGTCGTCCGCGAGCTGCGCTCAGACGTCGTCGTCGTCGAGTCCCATGCCGGCCCCCATGCCGCCCCCCATGCCGGCCATGCCTGCGCCCATGCCGCCCATGCCGCCCATGCCCGCGCGGCCGCCGGCGACGCGGTCCTTGAGCTTCGCGAGGGCGTCGGGGGACAGCGCCCGCACGGTGTCGGCCGTGCCCGCCGAGGCGCGCACCAGGGCGGTGTCGCCGACCACCAGGTCGGTGCCGCTCACGGTGCTGCGGTCACGGCGTACGACGGTGGAGTCGCCGATGGCGTAGGTGGCCGTGAAGCCGTCCGAGCTCTTCACGGTGACCGAGGTGGCGGATGCGGCTGTGATCTCGCCGCGCTGCACGTCGACCACCTTCGTGCCGGTGTCGGTCTTCACGGTGAGGGACCCGTGCAGGACGTCGCGCATCATGCCGCGGCGCGCCTTCCCGGCGGCCGTGTCCGCCGTCGCCGCGGCCGCAGCCGTGCCCGACGGGACGGCTGCGGGGCCGAACGAGCCGGCGGATGCGACGCCGCTGAGGACGGTGGCGCCGATCGCCCCGGCGGTCACCCAGGCGACGGCGGTGGCGGCCTTGCGGGCGGTGGTGCTCATGGCGTGCTCCTGCGGGGCTGGAGGACCTCGCGTCCTCGACTGCCTCCACTGTGCGCCGCCCCCGTACGGCAGTCGTCCCAGGCGTGTTCGGGTCGTGTAAAGACCGTCAGCGGCGACGCGGCAGCATCCTCATCGGACGACCAGGGTCAGGCGAGGCCGCGGCGGGCTGCTGCCGGTGGGCGGTGGCCGGCGATCGAGGCGACCATGTCGAGGGTCTGGCGGGTGGCTGCGACGTCGTGCGCGCGGTAGACCTGCGCGCCGAGCCAGGCCGAGACGGACGTGGCCGCGAGGGTGCCGAGAAGCCGGTCGGACGGCGCCGCGATGTCGAGCGTCTCGCCCACGAAGTCCTTGCGCGACAAGGACACCAGCACGGGCCATCCCGTGGCGACCAGCTCGGGGATGCGCCGCGTCGCCTCCAGGGAGTGCCGCGTGCTCTTGCCGAAGTCGTGGCCCGGGTCGATGAGCACCGAGTCGTGCGGCACGCCGAGGGCCACAGCCCGCTCGGCCTCGCCGACCGTCCGGCGCACGACGTCGGCGACGACGTCGTCGTACTCGACGCGGTGCGGCCGCGTGCGCGGAGTCGCGCCGCCTGTGTGCGTGCAGACGAGGCCGAGGCCGAACTCGGCGGCCACGGCCGCGAGCTCGGGGTCGTGGCCGCCCCACGCGTCGTTCAGGAGGTCGGCGCCCTCGGCGGCCACCACGCGGCCCACCTCGGCACGCCAGGTGTCGACGCTGATCACGACGTCGTGGCGGGCGCGCACCGCCGCCACGAACGACGCAGTACGCCGGATCTCCTCGGCTGCGTCGACCTCGGCGCCAGGCCCGGCCTTCACGCCGCCGATGTCGACGATCCCGGCGCCCTCGTCGACCGCTCGGGCCACGGCGTCGAGCGCCGCCTTGTCGGTGAAGGTCGCTCCCTTGTCGTAGAACGAGTCGGGGGTCCTGTTCACGATCGCCATGACGACGGTCTCGCCGTCGGCGAAGACGTGGCTGCCGAGCCGCAGCGCCACCGCGCACCCCCTCCGACCGCGCCGTTCCGCAGGGTGCGGCAGGCGAGCCGGACCAGCGTGGCATGCTCGTCCCGGGCGCGCCCCCGCAGGGCGCGCCGACCGTCGAGCCGAGAGGCATGCACGTGACCGTCGTCTTCCTGCTGGTCGGCATCGCCGTGGTCACCGCCGTCGCGCTGCTCGCGGTCGGACGCCTCGGCGAGCTGCCCGAGGTGGAGCCCGACCGCGCACCCACGCTGCTTCCGGACACCCGCCTCGTCGAGAGCGACGACGTCGACAACGTCCGGTTCGCCGTCGGGCTGCGCGGCTATCGGATGGATGAGGTGGACGACGTCCTGGACCGCCTCGCCGCCGACATCGCCGAGCGCGACGCCCGCATCGCCGAGCTCGAGGGGCGTGGCGCCGGCGCCCCCGCTGCCGGTGCGGCGACGGCGACCGCCACGGGCACGGGCACCGCCTGGGCCGAGGCGAGCGCTGCGGATGCCGGTGCCGCCCCGAGCGCGGGCGCACCCGACGCCGGTCGCGGCGCACCCGAGGCATGACCCCGGTCGGCGACGCGGTCGTCGGCGACGACGGCCTCGCCCGCTGCCCCTGGGGCCTGTCGACCCCGGACTACGTGGCGTACCACGACACCGAGTGGGGCCGGCCCGTGCACGGCGACGTGGCGATCTTCGAGCGGATCACGCTCGAGGCGTTCCAGTCGGGCCTGGCGTGGATCACGATCCTGCGCAAGCGCGAGGGGTTCCGCAGCGCCTTCGCCGGCTTCGACCTCGCGGCGGTCGCGGCCTTCGGCCCTGACGACCGGGCCAGGCTCCTGGAGGACGCCGGGATCGTGCGCAACCGGGCCAAGGTCGACGCCACGCTCACGAACGCGCGCGCCACCCTCGCGCTCCTCGACGCGGACGGTGAGGGCGCGCTGGACCGGCTCGTGTGGTCCTTCGCCCCCGAACCGCGACCGAGGCCGCGGAGCCACTCCGAGGTGGCCCCCAGCACGCCGGAGTCGGTCGCGCTGGCCAAGGCCCTGAAGAAGCGCGGGTTCGTCTTCGTGGGCCCCACCACGATGTATGCCGCGATGCAGGCGATGGGCCTCGTCGACGACCACCTGCAGGGCTGCCACGTGCCCCCGGCGGCCGCTCGCTGAACCGCCCCGCCCCCCGCGGTTTGGGAGCACGGGTGGTGATCAGGGATAATGGGCGAGTTCGCCCAGGTCTTCAGCCAGGGCGTCCGCGGGCGCCGAACTCGGCGCCCCACCGCAGGTACGACGCGAAAAGGGGTGCAGCATGGCCGCCATGAAGCCGCGAACGGGCGATGGCCCGCTCGAGGTCACCAAGGAGGGTCGCGGCATCGTGATGCGCGTCCCGCTCGAGGGCGGCGGCCGTCTCGTCGTCGAGCTCACCCCCGACGAGGCGCGCGACCTCGGAGCCCAGCTCACGACCGTCGCCGGCTGACGCCGGCGACCACGACGACAAGGCCCGGCCCCCGCACGGGGGCCGGGCCTTCGTGCGGTCGGGTGCCTAGCGGCGTACGGCGGTGAGCAGGCCGTCGCCCACCGGGAGCAGGGCCACGACCCAGCGCTCGTCCTCGCGCAGCGCGGTGAGTACGCCACGGATCGCGATGGTGTCGGGATCGCGCTGCGCGGGGTCGGCCACCTTGTCGTGCCAGAGGCTGTTGTCGATCGCCATCACGCCGCCGGTGCGCAGGAGCCGGGCGGCCTCCTCGACGTAGTCGGCGTACTCCTGCTTGTCGCCGTCCACGAGCACGAGGTCGTAGGCGGCGTCCGCGAGGCGCGGGAGCACCTCGAGCGCGCGTCCGGTGATGAGCCGGGCGCGGGAGGCGGGGATCCCCTCGGCCGTGAAGGCCTCGCGGGCGTGGCGCTGGTGCTCCGCCTCGACATCGACGGACGTGAGCACGCCGTCCTCGCGCATCCCGCGCAGGAGCCAGAGCCCCGACACTCCGGTGCCGGTGCCGATCTCCACCACGTGCCGGGCGTCGATCAGGGCGGCCAGGAGGCGCAGCGTGGCACCCGCCCCGGCCAGGATCGGGACGCAGCCGACCTCCTCGGCCTTGGCGCGCGCCTCGGCGATCAGGTCGTCCTCGGCGACGTACGCCTCGGCGTAGTCCCAGCTGGCACGGTTCGCGGCGAGCGCGCGGGCGTCGGTGTCCACGCGGCGAGGCTATCGGCAGCAGGGCTCTGACGTGGGCGGGAACCCCGGAGGCGTCCGGTTCGTCCACGTGGGAGCGGCCCGGCCGGGCCGCGATTTCGCGCTGCGACGCAGAGGAAGGCACCATGGTGTCCACGACCGCTGGGGGCAGGGCCCACCTCGCCCTCGCGGACCGGTCGAGCGCGGAGGTGGTCGCCATGAGCGAGCCGACGGAGCAGACGGGGGCCGACCCCGTCGTGGGTCCGGACTGGGACGCGCCCTCCTGGGACGACGTCGTCCGCGACCACGGTGCCCGCGTCTACCGCCTCGCCTACCGCCTGACCGGCAACCAGCACGACGCCGAGGACCTGACGCAGGAGGTCTTCGTCCGCGTCTTCCGCTCGCTCTCGCAGTACACGCCGGGCAGCTTCGAGGGCTGGCTGCACCGCATCACCACCAACCTGTTCCTCGACCAGATGCGCCGCAAGGCCCGCATCCGCTTCGACGGCCTGCCCGACGACGCCGCCGACCGCATCCCCTCGCGCGAGATCGGCCCGCAGCAGCTGCTCGACGACCGCGCGTACGACGCCGACGTGCAGGACGCGCTCGACTCGCTCCACCCCGACTTCCGGGTCGCGGTCGTGCTCTGCGACGTCGAGGGCATGACGTACGAGGAGATCTCGGACCTGCTCGGCATCAAGCTGGGCACCGTCCGGTCGCGCATCCACCGCGGTCGCGCGGCGCTGCGGCAGGCGCTGGCCCACCGGACCCCCAAGACCGCCGTCCGCTTCCCGCTCGGCCACGACGCCGCGGGGGGCACCGCATGACCGTGCTCCCGGGCCTGCCAGGACGCCCCGGCGGCTGCCTCGGCGACCGCATCGCCGACCTCGCCGACGGGCGCCTCGCGCCGTCGGACGCCGAGACCGCCTTCGCCCACGTCGCGGTGTGCGACCGCTGCCGCGTCTCCCTCGACACCGCCCGTGCCGCGTCCGCGGCCCTCTCCGAGCCGGCCCCCGGCCCGAGCGAGGACCTCCTGGCTCGTCTGCTCGGCATCCCCGCGGCCGAGGAGGCCGCGGCGCGCCCGTTCGTGCCGCCGGTCGTCCCGGCGCAGGCGGGCACCCGGCCGAGCGGTTCCGCGGGCGTGCGGCCTTCCGCAGCGGGCTCCTCGAGCCGGCCCGCCACCCGGCGCCGCCGGGTCCGTGTCGCCGTGGGCTCGGCCGCCGGCGCTGCCGCCCTGGCCGTCGCCGCCGTCGTGGGCGGCACCCCCGCCGCCCTGGGCGGCCCGCAGGCACCCGCGTCCCAGTTCGCCCCCGTCGTGGACGCGCTCGCCGGCGAGCACTCGGCGTCGACGCAGCGCATGCCGTTCTCCGGCCCGCTCGTGATCACCGCGGCGTTCGACAGCGGGTCCGGCTCGTCCGTCCGTCCGTGAGCGCCCGGTCGTGAGCGCGCGCCTCCTCGTCGTCACCGGGGCAGCCGGTGTGGCGGTCCTCGCCCTGTGCTCGCTCGCCGCCCTCGGCGGGAGCCCCTCGCAGGCGTCGAGCGACGGGTGGGCCGGGTGGACCGGCGAGGTCGACACCGCGGCGGTGTCCGACAAGGACGCGATGACCCCCGACGACGCGGTCGCGGTGCGGCTGCTCGCCCGTTCGGCCGAGGCGGCGGGCTCGGTCGGCTACTCCGGACGGGTGACGGCCGAGGACAGCTCCGGCCTCGTCACCACCACGCTCGTGCACGCCCCTGGCTTGGGCACCGTCACCACGGTGGTGTCGGACTCCCTGCGGGAGCCGGTCTTCGCGCCCGATGGCCGCAGCGGCTCGTTCGCCGACGAGGGCCGCCAGCTCGACCTGCTGCGCATCAACTACCGGGTGCTGCGCCAGGCCGACCTCGACACAGGCATCGCCGGCCGCCCGGCCGAGGCCGTGGTCGCCGTCGGGTCCGACGGCGCGACGGCCGCCCGCTACTGGCTGGACGCCGAGACCGGGCTGCTGCTGCGCAAGGAGCTCGTCGACGCGGACGGAGCCGTGCGCGTGCGGTCCGGGTTCGACCAGCTGAGCCTCACGTTCGACCCGGCCGTGGTGGCCAAGGCCGAGACGTCGCAGGTCGCCGACGCCTGGGGCGCCGAGCTCGACGAGGCCGGGCTCCGTGCCGCACGGCTCGCCGGGTGCGACTGCCCCGACTCCCTGCCCGGGGGCCTCACCCTCGTGGAGACCAGGCGTGCGCCCGCCGGGGCGGTGGGCGCCGTCCCCGTGGTCCACCAGCTCTTCTCCGACGGGCTCGTGAGCGCGTCGCTGTTCACCCTGCAGGGCTCGCTCACCGAGGCCGACACCGAGGGCCTCCGCGCCCGCGGCTTCGCGCTCACCGACCTCGACGGGCTGTCGGCCTGGGTGCGCGGCGGCAAGTCCTCGGCGTCGAGCGCGACGGTCGTGTGGGAGTGCGACGACGACGTGCTCACCCTCGTCGCCGACGACGCCCTGCAGCCGCTCGCGGTCGCCCAGGCCGTGCTCTCGGCCCTGCCCCCGACGAGGCCGACCGAGGACGGCTCGTTCCTGGGCCGTGTCGCCCGCGGCTGGGACCGCCTGACCGGGGGAGGGGCGTGAGGCGCGGGGCTGTCATCGCGGCCGTCGTGGTCCTCGTGCTGCTGGGCGTCGCGGTCGGGGCGGACCGCGCGGCCGTGGCGGTGGCCGAGCGCACGGTGACCGAGCGCGTCGCCGCAGAGCTGCCCGGCGCGACCGACGTGACCACGTCGATCGAGGGCTTCCCGGCCCTGACCCAGGTGCTGCGCGGGTCGCTCGACCATGTGACCGTCACGGCGGCCGACGTGCCCACCGAGCAGGGCACCCTCGACTCCGTCGTGGTCGACCTGTACGGCGTGGCCACGTCGTCGCCGCGCACGGCGTCCTCGGTCGAGGCCACCGCGGTCGTGCCGCTGGCCGTCCTCGCCGAGCAGCTCGGCGACAGCTGGGAGCTGGCGGTCGAGGGCGACGCGCTGACCGCGTCGTTCACCGGCGCGGTGTCGGCCACGGCGACGGTGGTGCCCGTGGTGACCGACGGCCGCATCACGCTGGACCTGCAGAAGTTCTCGCTCCTCGGGCTGGAGGTGTCGGGTGACAACGTCCCCGACTTCGTCACCCAGGCGCTCAACGACATGGTCGGCTCGGTCGGAGACCTGCCGTTCGGCCTGACGCCCACCGAGGTCACCGTGATCCCGACGGGCGTGCAGGTGCGGGCCGCGGGCACCGCCGTAGCGCTGGAGTGACCGGCATCACCCCCCGGCGGTCGCCCGATCGGCAACCGCGCCCGAGTTCGCGCCGTCCCTAGGACGACGGCATGCTGGGAAGCCGACGGCCTCTCAGGACGTTCACAGGTTGCTCGCAGGTCGCACAACGGAGAGAGACACACGATGGATGCACGCCCCGACGAGCGCGCAGGAGAACCCATGAGCGACGAACGACCCCAGGACATCCCCGAGCCCGACGGCGGCTCGGTCGCCGTCCACGACGGCCAGCCCGACGCGCACGACACCGTGGTCGTCCCGGTGCTCGACGCCGACACGCAGGACACCACCGTGCTCGCGGCACAGGACACCACCGTGTTCGCGGCGCCCGACCCGGCGGCCCGCGTCGACGGCCCGCCCGGGTACGCCGCCGGCACCCCCGTGCCCGGCTTCGAGCCGCCCCTCCTCGGTGCGCCCGAGGCCTGGGACGCGCCGCCGGCCGCCCCCGTCAAGCAGCGCACCGGCGGTGCCGGCCGCATCGTCGCGATCGCCGTCGCCTCGGGCCTGCTCGCCGGCGCCGTCGGTGGCGTGGGCGCGTACACGATCGCCGAGAACCGCTCCGGCGGATCGCTGACGTCGTCGGGCGCGACCATCCCGCAGACCGACGCCGATCTCTCCGCGCGGCCCAGCGGGTCGATCGCGGCGGTCGCGGCCGCGGTCCTCCCGACGGTCGTGCAGATCGAGGAGCGCAACGGCACCGGAGGCGGCACCGGCTCGGGCTTCATCATCCGCGCCGACGGGTACATCCTCACCAACAACCACGTGGTCGAGGGCGCTGCCGACGGCGGCACGCTGACCGTGCGCTTCCAGGACGGCACCACCGTTCCGGCGAAGATCGTCGGCCGCGACACGTCGTACGACCTTGCCGTCATCAAGGTGGACAGGACCGGCCTGCCGGTGGCCACGCTCGGCAACTCCGACGGCATCGTGGTCGGCGACTCGACCATCGCGGTCGGCTCGCCCCTCGGGCTCGAGGGCACCGTCACCGCCGGCATCGTCAGCGCGCTCAACCGTCCCGTGACGGCGGGCGGCTCGGGCGAGAACTCGTTCATCAACGCGATCCAGACCGACGCCGCGATCAACCCCGGCAACTCGGGTGGCCCGCTGCTCGACGCCGAGGGCAAGGTCATCGGCGTCAACTCGGCCATCGCGTCGCTGTCGGACGGCAGCGGCCAGGCGGGCTCGATCGGGCTCGGCTTCGCCATCCCGATCAACCAGGCCCAGCGCGTGGCCGAGGAGATCATCTCGGACGGAAGCTCGAGCCACCCGATCATCGGCGTGCAGGTCGACAGCCGGTACACCGGAGAGGGCGCCCAGGTCTCGGAGGTCACCGCCGGTGGTCCCGCCGAGGCTGCCGGTGTCACGAGCGGCGACATCATCGTCGACGTCAACGGCCGCGCGGTCTCGGACTCGACCGAGCTCATCGTCGCGATCCGCACCTACGCGCCGGGCGAGACCATCACCCTCGGCATCAAGGACGGCGACAGCGTCCGGACCGTCGAGGTCACGCTCGGATCGGACAGCTCGACCGGCTGATCCCGCGAGGCACTGCACGTCGTACCCTGGGGGCGCCGACCGCGAGGTCGGCGCCCCCAGGCGCGTCAGGAAGGCGGTGAGCACGTGTTCTTCGACATCGGGACGGGCGAGTTCCTGTTCATCGCGCTCGTCGCCGTGCTCATCCTCGGGCCTGACAAGCTGCCGAAGGCCATCGCCAGCATGGTGCAGTGGGCGCGCGTGCTGCGCACCCAGGCGATGAACGCCCGGCGCGAGATCGTGGCCGCGGCCGATCTCGATCCCACCATCACCGACGACCTCAAGCAGTCGGTGAAGGACCTGGCCGACCTGCACCCGCGCCGGCTCGCGGCCTCGATCCTCAGCGACCCCGAGCCCGAGCCGAGCGGCCCCGCAGGTCCTGCCGCACCGGCCCGCGGCGCGACGGGCAGCTCCACCGCCGCACCTGCTGCAGCGTTCGACCCCGACGCCACCTGAGCGTCGACGCCGACCGGCACGAGCGGGTGGTGATCACTGCTCCGTCCGGGCCATGTGCGTCCCGTCAGCGGTGTGCCACGGTGCCGAGCAGGACGTCAGAGCCGACGGGGGTCGGCCCGTCCCGCTGGACGTATCAGGGAGCCGGTCCCGACCTCCTCCGGGTGAGGCCGCGCGCAGCGCGCGTCCCCGGCTGCCCGACGCGCAGTGCGTCCGGAGCCACGACCCGAGGGGGTTCGGATGACCGACTACTGGCGCGAGGCCCGCGATGCGCGCACCGACGACCCGAACCGTCCCGGTTTCCGCATCTCGCACGTGGAGACAGACGACGGCGGGTTCCTGTTCGTACCCGACGAGCTGCTGGTGAGCGGAGCGGCCGCTGACCTTCTGCCGGTCCTGCAGGGTCCCGAGTACATCGAGCTCACCGACACGTCGCCGGGCCTGTCCGCCACCACCGTGCGGTGGTTCTCGTACGGTGGCCCGGTCCCCTTGCTGGACCACGTCGCGGCTCTTCAGGCCGATGCCCGCGGCGCGGCCCCGGCAGCCGGAGTGGATCCGGACGCCTGCCGGGTCACCCCGCACTACGTCATGTCGGGCGAGCCGTGGATCTACAAAGGTGGCCCCTTCGACCAGGTCCGTCCGGCCGAGCCGTGGTCGTCCGGACCCCTGCCGGTGCCTCTCTCCGCCCCGCATGTGGCCGTGCTCGACACCGGCATCCCCATCGAGACGCCGGGCGGGGGCATGGCTCGCCTCCGCGTGGACCCGGAGGAGGACGTGGATCGCCTGTGGCCGCCCGGGCAGGACGGGCCGTCGTTCGGCGCGGAGGCAGGGCACGGCGCGTTCATCGCCGGACTCGTCAACCGGATGACCAGCAGTCAGGCCGGCATCGTCGCGCTCCGCGTGCTGGACACCGACGGCTACGGGACCGAAGTCATGGTGGTCGACGGGTTGCACCGTCTCCGTGCCGCACATCCCACGATCGGTGTCATCAACCTCTCGCTCGGCACCCGGACCGATGGCCTCGCGCCGATCGGCCTCACGGAGGCGATCGAGGCGTGGCCCACCTCCACCGTCTTCGTGGCAGCCGCGGGCAACTGCGGTGTCACCGACCTGCCGTACTGGCCCGCTGCCATCGGTCGGGTCGTGGCGGTGGCGGCCATCGGGTGGAACGGCGGCTCACCCGAGCCGGCGCCGTTCAGCAACACCGGTGACTGGGTCGACCTCTGCACCGACGGCGTGAGCGTCCTCAGCATCCACTCCTTCGGGCGGGTGCCGATCGACAGCGCTTCCTTCGACCTGATCGAGGGGTGGGTGCGCTGGAGCGGCACGTCGTTCGCCGCTCCCATCGTGGCCGCCGAGATCGCGCGCCGCATGGTCGAGCGGAACATAGGGGCGGGCGCCGCCCTGCGGAGCCTCCTGGCCGACCTGCCTGACGCCTCGGCAGTGTCGCCCGCTCTGCGCGGATTCGGTCGTCTCTACGACCCCAGGCAGTCGGTGGGGATCGACCCGACGTCGCCGTGAGTCCTGCACCCGGGACGTGCCTAGGCGCCCACTGCGACGAATGTGCCCGCGACCACCCCGGCGGCGGGCTCCTCGGCACCCAGTGATCCCCTCACGCGCTGCAGGGCTTCGTCCGGGGCGTGCCCCTGCGCCAGTTCCCGGTGCAGGCTCGTCATCACCAGGGCGGTGAGCCCGTCGGGCACGGCTACAGGAGAGGCCACGACCGTCCGGGCTCCGACGCCGAGCGCGATCGCGGCGAGCCCGAGCACCTCCTCGCCGGCGACCGCGGCCCCGGCGGCGGCGCTGCACGCCGAGAGCACCACCACCGACGGCGCGCGCACCCAGGATGCGATGTCGTAGCCGCAGAGCGGACCGTCCGCAAGCGTCAGGGACGAGAAGAGCGGGTTGTCCCGGCGCAGAAGCCCGTGGGCCGCCAGGTGGAGGACGTCGACCTCCCGGGCGGCACGGCTGACGGCCGCGGTCGTGGCGTCCGCCGCGAGCGTCGCCGTCGCCTGCCGGTGGAGGCGGCTGACGGAAGTGCACTCGGCCTCCGCCGCGGGGAGGCCCGGACCGGCCAGTGCGGCCACCTTCCTGATCCGTTGCGGACCCACGTTCCGGGCGCGGTGCCACGAGGTCGCCGACGGCGCGATGGTCAGGTCAGCGCCGGCGATCGATGGCGCGATGGACCACGGGACGCCACCCAACGCGGAACCTGGGCAGATGGTGACCTTTCTGGCGCCTGCCACGGCTGCGAGCGGGGCGAGGATGAGCGAGTCCAGGCGTCGGACCAGGCGATGCAGCTCGACCGCCTGATCGAGCGCGGGCCGTGACGGCGACGCCCGCACCACGCGCCTGAGGGCGAAGGCGATCGACCGCTCGAGCCCGAGGACTTCGGCTGCTGCGCCCAGCCTGTGCGCCCCCGTCCCGTTCCGCGTGGTGGTGGTCGCGTGGATCTCCCCTTTCCAGCTGAAGAACTGCACGAAGACACCATCGCCGACGGCGGAGCGGGCCACCTCGGCGCCGATGACGTCGTGGTCTCCGTCCGCCGCTGCACGGCGGCGGGTCAGGCGGCGGACCTCACGTTCCGCAGCACGCACCGGGGAGGGGGACAGGCGGTCCCCGGCCGCTCGGGCCTCGGCCTCTTCGCTCTTGGCCCAGCGCCATCGCGTGAGTGCTGCGGCGACCTCGGGGTCGGGAGCCGGGCGCGCGGCGGGGTGGCGCAGCACGGCAGACCGGCCTCGTTCCACCCAGTCGAAGGCCTGCTCGGCGCAGCCCGCGTCGAGGGCCCGGCCGAGGCCCAGCTCCACGATGCGCCCGGACCGCGCGGCTGCGCCAGCGACGAGATCGACCGACCCCAGCGCAGCGTGAGCGTCGTCAGCCAGCGACCAGGCGCGGAGCAGCTGCCGCTGGGCTCTGCCGGTGTCGCCTGCCCAGCCGGCCCGCAGCGAGCGTGCGAGTGCCACCGTCGAGCGCCGTTCCCAGTCGCCGGCCGCCGGGCGACGTGACTCGACAGGCTCGAGCAGCTGCAGGGCGTCGGCGGGAGAGCGTGCGTGCATCGCCATCGCCGCGGACACGCGGAGATCGTCGGACTCGCGCGGCCAGTGGTTCTCCTCGAGCATCGCCACCAGTCGTTCGATCGACCGGGTCGTCGGCGCGGAACGGGATCGCCGCAGCTGCGCCGACATCGCCACGTACTCGGCCATGGCCGTCCACTCGGGCCGGCCCTGGCGCCGTACCAGCCGGCGGGCCTCCTGGGCGGCGGCGACGACCGCGTCCAGGTCGGGCTCGCGATCCGACAGCAGGGCCGACGCGAGACTCAGCCAGCTCTCTGCCTCCAAGGCATTCCAGCCTCGGGACTGCAGCAGCGCTATGGCGCGTCGAGCGTCGGCGACGGCCTCGGCAGACAGACCCGCACGAGTGAGCACCTCGGCGCGCCCGGCCCAGTACTCGGGGCGGTCGAGATCCCCCCACTCCTCTGCGGAGGCGTCCAGGTTCCGGAGCGCCTGCGGTACGTCGCCTGCCATGCCGTACAGGTATCCGATGTTGTAGAGCACGTCGGCCGCATCGTTCCTCCGCCCTTCGGCGAGGAAGATCTCGCGGGCTCCTGTGAAGTCTGCGACTGCCCGGGCCGTCTCGCCGCGGGTCGCGAGCAGGATGCCCCGGTTGTTGAGCAGGCGGCTCTCCCACACCGTGTCGCGCGCACGGCGCACGGCCGGCAATGCCACGGCGTACTCGGCCAGCGCGTCGTCACCGTGGCCGGACCGCTGCAGCGACATGGCCCGGATGATCCGCAGCCGGTACGTCGTCTCCCCTCGAGAGTCCCGCAGCGCTCGCGTCGTGAGCGCCACGGCCTGGCCCATCCGGCCGCGCTCCATGAGGACGTACGCGAGGCTCATCCGTGCTTCAGCCCCGACGTCCGGCCGCTCGTGCCGGTCGGCGATGCGCACCGCTCGGCGCATCCGGCCCTCTGCCGTCTCGATCTCGCTCAGCTCCCGGAGCGCCAGCCCGGCCGCGCGATGGGCGGTGACGACGGCGCGGATTCCTTCTGCCGCAAGCGGTCTCGGGATCGCGGCGACGACGGCGTCTGCCACGGCGAGCGCAGCACGCGGGTCGCGGCCTACCTCGTCCAAGGCGTGCTCGGCCCGGGCGACGACGTCATCGACGGCGTCGACGGCGCCCTCGGTCATCGCGATCTAGACCGTGATCCAAGCGGTCGTGACGCGACCGCCGTCAGGCCTGGTCAGCTCGAGCCGGAGCGGACCGCCGGTCGGCAGCTCGAGGTCGAAGTGCCCGTCCTCGAGAACGACGGTGAGGCGGTGACCAGTCAGGACGACGACGACCTCGCCGGCTGCACCGACCGCGACGCCGTGGATCCGGACGCGACCGGTCACGGGGTCGGTGTCGACGTCGAGCTCGATCGTGATGTCGCCGCAGACGAAGGAGAGCATGCGCACGTCCGCGACCAGCGCCCGCGTGAGCACCGCTGGCTCGTCGACCCACGAGTCGGCCACGAGCTCGGCCAGCTCGGAGTCGAGGCTTCGCAAGGCGAACAGGGACTTCGCGTCGGCGATCACATGCTCGGGAACGGCGTCGGCCTCCGACGTGACGTCGCGCAGCCGGGACTCGAAGGCGTCCTCGGACGTGGTCATGACTCACCCCCGGTCGACAGTGCTGCGTCGGTCACATCGACCACGTCGTCGGGGTCGAGCGCGCCGCTCTGCAGGGCCAGTGTGCGCAGCTTGGCGAGGCAGCGTGCGCGAGTCGGCCCGATCGAGCCGATCGGCATGTCGAGTGCATCGGCGATCTCGGCGTACGCCGGCGGTGGGTCCGCGACGAGGACGCGCAGCAACCGGCGGCACGGATCGGGGAGCTCGTCGAACACCTGCCAGAGCGCGGCATCGCGCTCGGCCACGAGCATCGCCGACTCGACGGGTGCGCGCTGATCGGGCACCCGGTCCAGCCACTCGTCGGCCGGCACCGGTGGTTCGCGGTGGGAACGCTTGAGCACGAGGAGGCACTCGCGTCGCGCCACGACCGCGAGCCAGCCTCCGAGTCGCTCGGGCTCCTGGATCCGGTCGAGGTTCTCCAGCAGCCGCAGCCAGGTGGTCTGGACGATGTCGGCGCAGTCGGTCGCGGAGAGGCGGTGAGTCCGTGCCGTGGCCCACAGCAGGCCGGTGAACCGGTCGACGAGGGAGTCCCAGGCGACGGAGTCGCCCGCCGCCGCTGCCGCGAGCAGCGGCGCGACGGGTTCGTCGTAGGCGCTGGAGACCATGGCCCCTCCCTGATCGGAGTATCGCGCTCGAACTGCGTGCAGGCCAGGGGATTCACGTCGAGATGGGCCGGGACGCATCTCGTCCCGGCCCATCTGCCGACCCCCGAGTGGATCAGTCGAGGGCCACCTGTTGCGGTGATCAGCCTGTGGCGTGGGCGCCGAAGTAGTGGCGCTCGATGGCCTCGGCCCAGGAGGGGTCGTCGTACGGCGGGACGAAGCGGTCGTTCCACACCGTGCGCTCGCCGCCCGAGGGCTGGGCCTGGTAGCCGTTCGACCGCGGCACCTGCGAGTCCAGCACGCTGGAGTAGC
The DNA here is from genome assembly GCF_042660085.1 of Longivirga aurantiaca. NCBI lineage: Bacteria > Bacillati > Actinomycetota > Actinomycetes > Sporichthyales > Sporichthyaceae > Longivirga > Longivirga aurantiaca. Next base: position 472,524 of record NZ_JBHSTI010000008.1, read on the forward strand.
CGGTCGTGCCGGTGAACGCGTACGAGCGGTGGAGTCCGCCGACCTGCTGGCCGATGACGCTGGTCGGCACGACGGCAGCCGCAGCGACGGTCCCCGCGTAGTTGCCCTGCGTCTTGGCGAGCCGGTCGAGCCGCGCCTCGGACTTCAGCCGCGCGGCGATGCCGGCGCGCTCCGCGACGTCCAGGCCGCCGGACCTGGACCGGGCGAGCGCGGCGCGCTGCTGCGCCTCGAGCGCGTCGGGGCCGCCGGCCCGCGGCGCGGACGACACCGCAGGGGTGCTCGTCGTCGCCGTGAACGACAACCGGGGGACGACGACTGCGGACACTGCGACCAGCGTGACGACGCCGATGCCGACGAGCAGCGGGGTCTTGCCGAGCGACGACGGCGTGGCGGTCGGGGTGGCGGTGATCGTGGACATGGTGGTTCCTCTCGGGGGTTGTACGCGGTGCGGGGTGAGGTCCTGCCGGAGCGGGACCGGGGGCCGATCAGGCGAAGGCGGGCCGAGCCCGGCGCAGGAGCTCGAGCCAGCCGACGAGGCGCACGGGGGGCCGCCACGCCGGCAGCTGGCCGGGCTCGGTGGACAGGCGGGCCAGAAGGGCATCCGGGCGAGCCTCGGGCCGGGGAAGGGGGTTCGGGCCGGCTGTGCTGCTCATGGCTGCTCCTCTGGTCTGCACCGGCTCGGTGGAGCCGGACACCTGGGAAGAGCGGCAGACGGGCGTCCTGATACACCCCACGGCGATCGGCACGGGGCAGTGGGTGGCGCCGCATAGCCTGGGCGGCACCTTGACTGGGCGAGGAGGCTCGATGGCTGACGCTGACGACGTGCGCCGCATCGCGCTCGGCCTCGCAGGTGTCGAGGAGATCGACAGCGCAGGGTTCGACTTCCGCGTGGGAGGCAAGGGCTTCGTGTGGTCCTACCCCGATCGCGAGGGCGGGCGCCGCGTGATCCGCACCGACGTCGCCGTCCTCTACGTCGGCGACGAGGCCGAGAAGCAGGCGCTGCTGCTCGGGGAGCCGGGCATCTTCTTCACCGCCCCGGGGTACGACGGCTGGGCAGTCGTGATGTGCCGGCTCGAGAAGGTCGGCGTACGTCGTCTGCGCGAGCTCGTCACCGATGCGTGGCGGATGCGGGCGCCGGAGCTCGACGCGCGCTAGCTCAGCCGAGCAGCGGTGGCCTGCGTGGGAGGTCGGCCTCGAACACCTCGAGCAGCCATTCGGGCATGGCGTCGCCGTACTCCCGCCACGCGGGCTCGTCGACGTTCGTCAGGGCCTGCCGGTACGACAGCGACCGCGTCAACGGCCCCACCCGCTGCGCCAGCGAGACGAGGCGCCGCAGCGTGGGCCGGTCGTGCAAGTCGGTCCACGCGTCGGTGTAGGCGTCGACGACGAGCCCGAAGGCGGGGTCGTCCGGCGCGAGCTTGTGGTGGAAGGCGATCGAGTTCAGCGTCGCGAGCATCGTGCCGAACGGGTGGCCGACGCAGGAGTCGCCCCAGTCGATGATCACCGGGCCGCGCGCGAGGATGTTCGAGTCGTGCAGGTCGTCGTGCTGCAGGGTCGGCGCGATGCCCGAAGCCTCGAGCTCGGCACAGGCCTCGGCGTACGCCGGCAGCACGGCGCGCAGCCGCGCGGCGTCCTCCCGGCTGAGCGCTGCGGGCGCCCGCTCGGCCTCGAGGACGGCGATGGTCTGCTCGAGCAGCCGCGGCATGCGGGTGGGCCGCAGGTCGCCGACCCCGAGCGCCACGATCGCGTCGACGTGGGGCTCGGTCAGGCGCTGCAGATGGGCGTAGAGCGCGAGGTGGTCGGCCATGCGCTCGGGCGGCGTCGTGCCTCCGTACGCCACGCGGGAGACCTCGCCGCCGTCGGGCAGCAGGACCAGGCCACGATCGAGGTCGTGGGCGAGCGGGCGCGGCACGTGCGGGAGGTCGAGCTCGGCCAGCAGCACGAGCAGGGGCACCTCGAACAGCGCGCCGTCGCCCGGAGCCTTGAGCCACACGGGATCGGCGTCGGTCTCGAGCCGTAGCGCGGTCGACCACGGCCGCGCGTGCGGCTGGGTCCATGCGCGCAGCGTGAGGCCGTGCGGCGCCAGCGCTCGAGCTCCCCACTCGAGGGTGTCCTCGAGCCATTCCGTGCTGGCCCAGCGGCCGGGGGTGGGGGCCTTCACCCCGTCATGCTGCCCGAGGTCAGAGCCTGCCCGCAGGGGTGATTCCGAGCGACATCCCGGCGAGACCGCGGGCGCGCGTGCCGAGGCGGGTCGCGACCTCGGTGAGGACGGTCGAGGCCGGGGCGTCGGGGTCGGACGCGACGAGCGGCGTGCCGTTGTCGCCGCCCTCGCGCAGGCGCACGTCGAACGGCACCCGTCCGAGCAGCGGCACGTCGGTGCCGAGCTCACGCGTGAGGGTCTCGGACACCATCTGCCCGCCGCCGGAGCCGAAGAGGTCCATCGGCTCACCGCAGTGCGGGCAGGGGAAGGACGACATGTTCTCGACGACGCCGGCGAGGCGCTGCTTGGTCTGCTGCGCGAGCATGCCCGCGCGGATCGCCACCTCGGCCGCCGCGGTCTGCGGCGTCGTCACGACGACGAGCTCGGCCTGGGGCAGCAGCTGCGCGGTGGAGATGGCGACGTCGCCGGTGCCCGGGGGCAGGTCGAGCAGCAGGACGTCGAGGTCGCCCCACCACACGTCGGCGAGGAACTGCTGCAGCGCGCGGTGCAGCATCGGGCCGCGGAACGCGACGGGTTGCGAGACGCCACCGGGCTTGAACGCCAGCATCGAGATCACGCGGACGCCGTACGCCTGCGGCGGCATGATCATGCCCTCGACCATCGTCGGCGGCTCGGTCGCGCCGAGCAGGCGCGGGATCGAGTGGCCGTAGATGTCGGCGTCGACGAGGCCGACGGACAGGCCCTGCATCGCCATCGCGACCGCCAGGTTGGCGGTGACCGACGACTTGCCGACGCCGCCCTTGCCCGAGGCGACGGCGTACATGCGGGTGAGGTTGCCGGGCTTGGTGAACACGATCTCGCGCTCGTCATGGCCGACGAGCGAGGCCCGCAGCTCCTTGCGCTGCTCCTCGTTCATCACGTCGAGCTCGACCTCGACGGCGCTGACCCCGGGGACGGCGCCGACGGCCTCGACCACGCGCGAGGTGATGGTGTCGCGCATCGGGCAGCCGGAGACGGTGAGCCAGACGGCCACACGCGCGACGCCGTCGACGACCTCGCGCGACTTCACCATCTTGAGATCGGTGATCGGGCGGCGGATCTCGGGGTCCTCGACCGTCGCGAGGGCAGCATCGATCAGGTCGAGCAACGTCTGGGACATGCCCTGATGCTACGTGCGGTGCCGATGCCCGGCAGAACCGCCTCCGCCCTGGACGGACGCGAGTTACTGCCCAAATGCACGTTGAGCTCGGCCGCTCAGCGTGCATTTGGGCAGTAACTCGGAGGGCTAGGCGGAGTGGTCGGGGTCGTCGGGGACGGCGCGGACGATCTCCTCGAGCGTGGTGCCGCCGCGGCGGGCGAGCTCGACGGCCTGCTCGCGCATCGACCGGGTGCCGGCGAGCCGGGCGGCCCGGCGGATCGAGGACTCGTCACCGCCCTCGAGCAGGGCGCGGCGCACCTCGGGGCCGACCTCGAGCGTCTCGAGCACGGCGGTACGGCCGCGGTAGCCGGTGCCGCCGCAGGCGAGGCAGCCGACGGTCTCGAGCCAGCCGCCGACCGGGTCGGACACCCAGAGCGTGGCGAGCAGGAACGGGTCGGGGTCGTGCCGCACCGCGCACTCGGGGCACGGCACGCGCACGAGCCTCTGCGAGAGCACGAGGGCGAGGGACGACGTCAGCAGGTAGCCCGGCACGCCCATGTCGAGCAGGCGCGTCACGGCCGACGCCGAGTCGAGCGTGTGCAGCGTCGAGAGCACCAGGTGGCCGGTGAGGGCCGCGCGTACGGCGAGCTCCGCGGTCTCGCGGTCTCGGATCTCCCCGACGAGCACGACATCGGGGTCCTGGCGCAGGGCCGCGCGCAGCCCGCGTCCGAACGTCATACCGGTGCGTTCGTCGATGTGCACCTGGGTCACGCCGGGCAGCTCGATCTCGACCGGGTCCTCGAGGGTGATCACGTTGCGACTGGAATCCACGCCCTCGGAGAGCGCGGCATAGAGCGTGTTGGTCTTTCCCGAGCCGGTCGGACCGGTGATGAGCACGAGCCCCTGCGGACGGTGGACCACGTCGAGCAGCAGCCGCTGCTGCTCACCGGTGAGCCCGAGCGCGTCGAGCCTGGGCAGGCGGTGCGACGCCGGGAGCAGCCGCACCACGACCGTCTCGCCATGCATGCTCGGCAGCGTCGAGACGCGCAGGTCGACCCGCTCACCCTCCACGCGCGTGAGGGCACGGCCGTCCTGCGGGAGCCGGCGTTCGATCACGTCGAGGTCGGCGATGATCTTGAATCGCGCAGTGATCGCGCTGCTGCCGGTCCGTGGCAGCAGGAACGTCTCGCGCAGCACGCCGTCCACACGCATGCGCACGCGCACGCCGTCGCGCGACGGCTCCACGTGCAGGTCGCTGGCGCCCGCGCGCACGGCGTCGGCGAGCAGGCGGTCGACGAGGCGGATCGTGGCGGCGTCGGTGGCGGGGTCCGCGTCGTCGACAGGTACGTCGACCGGGGTCACCTCGTGCAGGAAGTCGGCGACGAGGGTGGTGTCGACCTGCTGGCTCCACACGATCGCCAGCGCCTCGCGGATGCGGCTCTCGGGGGCCACGTGAGCGTCGATGCCGGTCACTCCGGTGAGAGCGCGCACGTCGTCGAGGGCGACGACGTCGACCGGGTCTGCGACCGCGACCGCGAGCCGCGTGCCGCGCCGGGCGAAGGCCACGACGGCGTGCCGCTCGGCCAGGGCCCGGGGGATGAGGCGGGCGACGGCGGAGTCGACGTTGCCCGGGTCGAGGTCGATGAGGGGCAGGACGTGCTGCACGGCGAGCGCACGGGCGAGGTCGGACTCGTCGACGAGCCCGAGCTCGCGGACGACCCGGCCGAGCCGCCTGGTGCCGCCCGAGGCGAGGCGCGACTCGAGGGCGGCCGCGACCTGGTGGTGGTCGAGCAGCCCGAGCTGCACGAGCACGTCGCCGAGGCGCGGGCGCCCGACGGGCTCCTCGCCGGTCACGATCGGGTGGACGCTCACGAGGGAGACATCGGCAGTTCTGCGCGGATGTTGAGCGTCCGAGCGGGGGTTCCGCGGCCGGGTCAGGCGTCGGTGTCGTCTGCGTCGTCCTCGGCCGTGGCCTTGGCCTTCTTCGCCTTCGCCTTGGTCTTCGCCGCCCGCTCGTCGAGGTCGTCGAGCAGGTCGCGGAGCTCGCTGCGGATGTAGTCGCGGGTGGCGACCTCGCCGAGGGCGACCCGCAGCGACGCGACCTCGCGCATGAGGTACTCGGTGTCGGCGATGAGGCGGTCGGTGCGCGCCCGGTCGTCCTGGTACTGCACGCGGTCGCGGTCGGCCTGGCGGTTCTGCGCGAGCAGGATGAGGGGAGCGGCGTACGACGCCTGCAGCGACAGCAGCAGCGTGAGGCCGATGAACTGCCACTCGTCGAAGCGCAGCTCCTTCGGCCCGAAGGTGTTCCAGAGGACCCAGGCGATGATGAACCCGGTCATGTAGCCGATGAAGCGCCACGACCCGAGGAACCGCGCGATGCGCTCGGACAGGCGGCCGACGCGCTCCGGGTCGACGGACGGGCGCAGCGTGACGCCGCGCTCGGTCGGCTGGTCGAGGCGGGGCCCCCGACGCTCGTCACGGTCACGCGCCATGGGTCACCTCCTCCTCGTCGTCCGTCGCGGCGTCCGGGTCGTTGTCGGCGTCGCGCCAGTTCTCGGGGAGCATGTGGTCGATGACGTCGTCGACCGTGATCGCGCCCAGCAGGTGGTCGTTCTCGTCGACCACGGGGATCGCCACGAGGTTGTACGTGGCGAAGTAGCGCGTCACCTGAGACAGGGGCGCATCCGGGCCGATGGGCTCGAGGGCGTCGTCGAGGACGGCCGAGACGAGGCTCGACGGCGGCTCGCGCAGCAGGCGCTGGAAGTGCGCGACGCCGAGGTACTTGCCGGTCGGCGTCTCGAACGGCGCGCGCACGACGTACACCTGGGCAGCCAGGGCGGGGGACAGGTCCTGGTCGCGGATGCGGGCGAGCGCCTCGGCCACCGTGGAGTCGGGCGGCAGGATCACCGGCTCCGGCGTCATCATGCCGCCGGCGGTGTAGTCGTCGTAGCTGAGCAGGCGGCGCAGGTCCTCGGCGTCCTCCGGCTCGACGAGCGACAGGATCGCCTCGGCGGTCTCCGGCGGGAGCTCGGAGAGGAGGTCGGCGGCGTCGGCCGGGTCCATCTCCTCGAGGACGTCGGCGGCGCGCTCGCCCTCGAGGGCCGCGACGATCTCGACGCGGTCGTCCTCGGGCAGCTCCTCGAGGACGTCGGCGAGCTTCTCGTCGTCGAGGGCGGCGGCGAGCTCGAACCGGCGCTTGGGCGTGAGCTCCTGCAGCACGTTGGCGAGGTCGGCAGCGCGCAGCTTCTCGACCGTGGCCAGCAGGCTGACCACGCCCTGCTCGGGGTCGGGGAGGGTGAGGCCCGACAGGGCGCTCCACTCGACGACGACCGTCTCGCCACGACGTCGGAAGCCGCTGCCGCCCTTGCGGACGAAGATCTTCTCGACCGACCAGTCGCGGGTGCGCTCCTGGCGGATGCCGACGTCCTGCACCGTGACCTGCTCGCCGGTCTCGAGCAGGGTCACGCGCTTGTCGAACAGTTCGGAGAGGACGAGGGTCTCGCCGGCGCGCTGCTCGAAGCGGCGCATGTTGAGCAGGCCGGTGGTGACGACCGCGCCCTCGGTCACGTTGGTCACGCGCGTCATGGGGCAGAAGATCCGGCGGCGGGGCTGCACCTCCACCACGAGGCCGAGCACGCGGGGGGCGTTGCTCCCGTGCCGGAGCGCGACGACGATGTCGCGCACCTTGCCGACCTGGTCTCCGCGGGGGTCGAAGACGGCGATGCCGGCGAGGCGGGCGATGTAGACCCTCGTCGGCGCTCCGCTCATGAGCGCAGCGTATCGGCCTGGTCAGGCACATCCCGACGGGAAACGCTGTGCCGTCCGCAGGCGCGGCAATGCTGTTGACGCGGGAGCCGGATGCGGGTGTGGTGGATCCCGAGCTCCTTCCGGAGCGTGCCGGGAGGAGGGATCGTGGACGACCCCGCCCGTCTCGAGGAGACGGACGACGTGGAGGTCGACCCGCCGGTGGGCGGCGCGGTCCCTTCGGGCGACGACCCTCCGCCGAACTGGGTGCGCGACGCGACGCTGTTCCTGGCCGGGCAGACGGCGTCGCTCTTCGGGTCGTCGCTGGTGCAGTACGCGATCATGTGGCACCTGACCCTGACGACGCAGTCCGGGCTCGTCCTCATGGGCGCGACCATCGCCGGCTTCCTTCCGCAAGCGGTGGTGTCGGTGTTCGCCGGGGTGTGGGCAGACCGGCACAACCGCAAGCTGATCGTGATGGGTGCGGACGCGGTCATCGCCCTGACCACCCTGGGCCTCGTCGTGCTGCTGCTGCGCGGCGTCGAGGACCTGTGGCTGATCTTCCTGACGCTCGCGATCCGCTCGGTCGGCGCCGGCGTGCAGACCCCTGCCGTGAGCGCGCTCATCCCGCAGATCGTGCCCGCGGCCAGCCTCATGCGGGTCAACGGCATCAACACCAGCATCCAGTCGGGGTCGATGCTGCTCTCGCCGGCGGTGGCGGCCTGGCTGTACGCCTCCTTCGACCTCGTCGCCGTGCTCATGGTCGACGTCGTGACGGCGCTGATCGGCATCGGACTGGTGCTGCTCGTCCCCGTCCCGGCGATCGCCCGGAGCGCCGTGGCCATGGGCTACCTGGACGACCTCAAGGCGGGGCTGGGCTACGTCAGGACCCACACGCTCGTGCGCCGGGTGCTCGTCTTCTACGCGATCATCTTCGTGCTCGTCGTCCCGCCGTCGTACCTGACGCCGCTGCTGGTGGTGCGAACGTTCGGCGACGAGGTCTGGAAGCTCACGGCGAACGAGCTCGCGTTCAGCATCGGGATGGTCGTGGGCGGCGCCTTCCTCGCGTGGTGGGGCGGCACACGCGACCGCATCGCGATGCTCGTCGGCGCCTCGATCGGGGTGGGCGTGCTGAGCATCGCCCTCGGCCTCGCCCCGTACCTCTGGATCTTCCTCGTGTTCATGTTCCTGGTCGGTGTGTGCATCCCGTTCTTCTGGACCACCTCGACCACGCTGCTGCAGGAGACGGTCGAGAACGACTTCCAGGGCCGGGTCTTCGGCCTGCTCGGGATCGTGATGGCGCTCGCGATGCCGTTCGGCATGCTGGTCTTCGGGCCGCTCAGCGACGTGGTGAGCGTCCAGGCGCTCCTGGTCGGCGGAGGCGTGCTGACGATCCTCGTGGGGATCGTCGTGGCCACCCGCAGCCCCGTCTCGGAGGAGTCGCACGCGGCGAGTGCGTGAGCCCGGGCGGTCGTGCCGGCCGACGTCCGGTTGGATGTGCGCATGACCGAGGCCGGCGAGGTGCGCGCGAACGCCGTGTCCCGGCCGCCGGGCACCGACATCGCGCTCATGGCGGTCGCGGTCACGGCCATCTCGACGTCCGGCCCGATCATCGCCGCGATGGCGGCCCCGGCCCTCGCCATCGCCTTCTGGCGCGGCGTCTTCGGCGGCGGTCTCACCCTGCTGTGGGCCCTCGTGCGGCAGCGGGCGGAGCTGTTCGCCCTCAGCGGCAGCTCGCGGCGGTGGACCGTGATCGCGGGGCTGCTCCTGGGTGCGCACTTCGCGACCTGGGTGCCGAGCCTGCGCTTCACCTCGGTGGCGGCGTCCACCGCCCTGGTGGCGACGCAGCCCGTGTGGGCGGCGCTCATGGCCCGGGCGCAGGGTGCCCACGTCGCGCGGCAGGCCTGGGTGGGCATCGGGGTCTCGCTGCTCGGCATCCTCGTGCTCACGGGCATCGACTTCTCGATCAACCCCATGGCCCTCGTGGGCGACCTTCTCGCCCTCGCCGGCGCCGTGCTGGCCGCGGCCTACGTCACGGCAGGGGAGAAGGCACGCCAGACGGTCTCGACGCCCGTCTACACCGGCGTCGCCTACGTGGTCTCGTCGCTGGCGATCCTGCCGCTGTGCCTGCTCCTGGGTGCGTCGCTCACCGGCTACTCCGCCCGCGACTGGTGGCTCCTCGTGGCGCTCACGGCCGGTGCCCAGCTGCTCGGCCACACGCTCATCAACCGGGTGCTCAAGACCACCTCGGCCACCGTGACCAGCCTGGCGATCCTGTTCGAGATGCCGGGTGCCACCCTCATCGCGGCTGTCTGGCTCGGACAGGTGCCGCCGCTCGCGATCCTGCCCGCGCTCGTCCTGCTCTTCGCAGGCCTCGTGCTGGTGATCCGCTCGGGCGACCGGCGGGTGCTCTCCGAGTCGCCCCCGGTCTGAGTTACCGATCACTCACCCCCGTCGCGCGCGGAGGTACATATCGCTCGTAGCGTGGCCTCCATGAGCTACCCCGCCCGCGTTCTGCGATCCCGCCGTTCGAACCTGGCCGTGCCCGGTTCCTCGCCGAAGATGCTGGAGAAGGCCAAGGGCCTGCCGGCAGACCAGGTGTTCATGGACATCGAGGACGCGGTCGCACCCCTCGCGAAGCCTGATGCCCGCAAGAACATCGTCGCCGCTCTCAACGAGGGCGGGTACGACGGCAAGGTGCGCACGGTCCGCGTGAACGACTGGACGACGCACTGGACCTACCGCGACGTCGTCGAGGTGGTCGAGAACGCCGGCCAGAACCTCGACTGCATCATGCTGCCCAAGGTGCAGACGGCCGAGCAGGTCGTCGCGCTGGACCTGCTGCTGACGCAGATCGAGAAGACGATGGGCTTCGAGGTCGGCCGGATCGGCATCGAGGCGCAGATCGAGAACGCGCTGGGCCTCACCAACGTCAACGCGATCGCCGCCGCCAGCCAGCGCGTCGAGACGATCATCTTCGGCCCGGCCGACTTCATGGCCTCGATCAACATGAAGTCGCTGGTGGTCGGCGAGCAGCCGCAGGGCTACGACGTCGGCGACGCCTACCACTACATCCTCATGCAGATCCTCATGGCGGCCCGGGCGTACGACAAGCTCGCGATCGACGGGCCGTACCTGCAGATCAAGGACGTCGAGGGCTACAAGCGCGTCGCGGGCCGTTCCGCTGCGCTGGGCTTCGACGGCAAGTGGGTGCTGCACCCCGGCCAGGTCGACGCCGCCAACGAGGTCTACTCGCCGCGGCAGGAGGACTACGACCACGCCGAGCTGATCCTCGACGCGTACGACTACTACACCTCCGCCGAGGGCGGCGCCCGCGGAGCGGTGATGCTCGGCGACGAGATGATCGACGAGGCCAGCCGCAAGATGGCGCTGGTGATCTCGGCCAAGGGGCGCGCGGCCGGCATGGCCCGCACGCAGTCGTTCGAAGCACCGGAGGCGTGAGATGGCCCGCCTGGCCCAGACCGAGGACCTGACCGAGATCCAGTCGGAGATCCTGACCGCTGTCCGCGAGTTCGTGGACAAGGAGATCATCCCGGTCGCGCAGGAGCTCGAGCACGCCGACGAGTACCCGTCGGCCATCGTCGAGCAGATGAAGGAGATGGGGATCTTCGGGCTGATGATCCCCGAGGAGTACGGCGGCCTCGGCGAGAGCCTGCTGACCTACGCGCTGTGCGTCGAGGAGATCGCGCGCGGCTGGATGTCGGTCAGCGGCATCATCAACACGCACTTCATCGTCGCCTACATGGTGATGCAGCACGGCACCGAGGAGCAGAAGGCGCACTACCTGCCGCGGATGGCGACGGGCGAGGTGCGGGGCTCGTTCTCGATGTCGGAGCCGCACTGCGGCAGCGACGTCGCGGCGATCCGCTCCAAGGCGGTGCGCGACGGCGACGAGTTCGTCCTCACCGGCCAGAAGATGTGGCTGACCAACGGCGGCTCCTCCACGCTGACCGCGGTGCTGGTGCGCACCGACGGCGAGGCCGAGGAGGGCTCGAGCGTCTACAAGAAGATGACGACGTTCCTGGTCGAGAAGCCCGCCGGCTTCGGCGAGGTCCGCCCCGGGCTCACCATCCCCGGGAAGATCGACAAGATGGGCTACAAGGGCGTCGACACCACCGAGCTCGTCATGGACGGCCTGCGCCTGCCCGAGACCGCGATCCTGGGCGGCGCACCGGGCCGCGGCTTCTACCAGATGATGGACGGCGTCGAGGTGGGCCGCGTCAACGTGGCGGCCCGCGGCTGCGGCATCGCGATCCGCGCGTTCGAGCTCGGCATCGACTACGCCCAGCAGCGCCAGACGTTCGGCAAGCAGATCGCCGACCACCAGGCCGTGCTGTTCCGCCTCGCCGACATGGCCGTCAAGGTCGAGGCCGCGCACAAGATGATGGTCGCCGCCGCCCGCAAGAAGGACTCGGGCGAGCGCAACGACCTCGAGGCCGGCATGGCGAAGTACCTCGCGTCCGAGACGGCCAAGGAGGTCGTGGAGGACTCGTTCCGCATCCACGGCGGCTACGGCTACGCCAAGGAGTACGAGATCGAGCGCCTCTACCGCGAGGCCCCGATGCTGCTCATCGGCGAGGGCACCGCGGACATCCAGCGCATGATCATCGGACGCCGCCTCCTCGAGGACTACAGGCGCGCCTAGCCCCTGCACGCTCGCTTCTGGGGCCCCGGGCCGCCGACGGTTCGGGGGCCGTGGCAGTTCCTTCCGGGAAGTAGGGTCGGACCATGAGCAGAACCTCGAGGGACCCGATCGGCGCCGACGTCACCAAGCGCCCTGTGCTGGCGTCGTACGACGATTACCTCGACGCGCAGAAGGCCGTCGACACGTTGTCCGACAAGGGCTTCCCGGTGCAGAACGTGGCGATCGTGGGCGTCGACGTGCGGATCGTCGAGGCGGTGCTGGGGCGCATGTCGTGGGGCAAGGCGGCGACGTCTGGCCTGTTCTCGGGAGCCTGGTTCGGCGGACTCATCGGCCTGTTCATCGCGCTGTTCGGCACCGCCAACGGCGAGGTGCTGCCGCTGTTCGGCCTCGGCGTCCTGTACGGCGCCGCCGCGGGCATCGTCTTCGGCATGGTGTCGTACGCGTTCACCGGCGGGAAGCGCGACTTCGTCTCGCGCCAGCAGCTGCAGGCGCAGCGGTACGACGTCCTCTGCGAGCAGGCGGTGCTCGGCGAGGCGCGCAAGGTCCTGGGGCTCGGCGTCACCTGGCCGCCGCCGCTGCCCGCCGACCAGCCTGCCGACCAGCCTGCCGCGAGCGACGAGCAGGCGTGATCCGGGCGGGCCGGTGACCAGCGATCCCGCAGGGTTCGAGGGCCGCAGCGGCCTCGCCGCGCAGTTCGCCCGGCAGGCGCGCGACTGCGCCGACATCGGCTCCGGCGTGTATGCGGACATCTGCCGCTCCGCGTCGTTGGAGCTCGCGTCGGGCGGACCACTGGCCGCGCTGCTCCAGCCCTGGTCCGACGCGCGCGACGGCGACCTCATCCCCCTGCGGGTGCTCGCAGCTGCGCACCGGCTCGTGCTCGAGCGGGAGGCGCCCGCCCTCGCGCTGTGGTTCCCGTCCGTCGGGGGGACGGCCCCGGTCGACGGGGCAGGCCGCGGCTCCTGCTACGAGGCCTGGCAGGAGGCGTTGCGGGACAACGCATCCCGCCTTCCTGTGCTGCTCTCCTCGCCGCCCCAGACGAACGAGCCCGCCCGCTCTGCGGCGTTCACGGGAGCGTTCTCGATCGTGTCGGAGGCGTATCGGCTCCCGCTCCACGTGCACGAGGTAGGCGCCTCCGCCGGCCTCAACCTGCTGGCCGACCGGGTGCGGATCACGTGGCTCGGCGGCGCGCGGGGGCCGCAGGGCTCGCCGCTCGTTCTCGAGGACGTATGGACCGGCGACCCGCTTCCCCCGGACGTCGCGCCCGACATCGTGGCGCGGGTGGCCGTCGACCTCGCGCCCGTCGACGTCACCACGACCGAGGGGCGCCTGCACCTGACGTCGTTCGTGTGGCCCGACCAGACCGAGCGGTTCGAGCGGCTGCGCGCGGCGTACGAGCTCGCGGCCACCGTGCCCGTCGAGCTCGTGCGGGCCGACGTCGTCGACCACCTGCGGTCGCTCGAGCCCGTGCCCGGCCGGGTGCTCGTCGTCGCGCACTCGACGACATGGATCTACCTCGACGAGCCCGCGCGCGCCGCCGCCGAGGTCGCATTCCAGCAGCTCGCCTCCCATGCCGGGCCCGAGGCGCCGGTGGTGCACCTGTCGCGCGAGCCGCACGCCCTCGACGAGCGGGCCGGTCTCGACTTCGACCTCATCCTCCGCTGCTGGCCTGCGCCGCTCCACGGTCCGCTCGCAGCCTTCCCTGCGGGCACGTCGCTGCTGGTCGGGTGCACGAGCGCCCACGGCCTCCCGGTGCGCTGGCAGCCTCCGACCGAGACGGCGATCACCGCCCTCTGACCGCAGCGGGTCAGGGGACGAGACCCCAGGTGCGGAGAGCGGTGAGGACCCCGGGGGCCATGAGGCCGTCGGTGTCGAGGGCTACGACCTCGGCGACGTCGAACCAGCGGGCGTCGGCCGCATCGTCGCCCGCCACCGCCTCCGGCTGCGCTCCGTCGTCGTGCCGAGGCGCGCAGAGGTAGTCGGCGATCACGTAGATGCCGCCGGACGGCGCATCGCGCTCGACCGTGCCGACGAGCCTCCCCACCGCCACGCGGACCCCGGTCTCCTCGAGCACCTCGCGGGCGCAGCCCTCCTCGGGGCTCTCGCCGTCCTCGAGCCGTCCGCCGGGGATCGACCACAGCCCGAGGCTCGGCTGCTGGCCGCGCTGCACGAGGAGCAGCTTCCCGGCGTCGACGACGATCCCGCCGACACAGGGGATGCGCGGTGTCTCGTGGCTCACGAGCACCAGTCTGGCGGTTGACTCCGGGCGCCGTCGGGGCCACCGTGCTCGGCAGAAGGCCGTCGGCGCCCGGGCCGCGGCCGCGCGGAAGAGGCTGCTGATGCCCGAACCCGTGTGCGTGCGCTGCGGCGGCCCCGTGGGGCTCACGGTCGACGTGCCCGCCTGGCACTGCCCGACCCACGGCGAGGTCGAACCTCTGCACGCGCCCCTGCCGGCCGAGCACTACCACCTGCGCGACGTCGCGTCCTCGTCCGCTGTGCCCGTGTGGATCCCGCTGCCGCTGCCCGTCGGCTGGGCGGTGTCCGGCGTACGGCGTACCGGCGGCACGGGCCCGGCGCGAGCCGTCGCGGTCTCGTACACCGGCCCCGGGCTCGCCGCACGCACCGCCGAGATGGTGATCGTGGCGGAGGAGCCCGGCGTGGGACTCGGCGCGCAGTACGCCGGCATCGTCGGCACCGACCCCGGCCCGGAGATCACCGGCCTGCCGCGCGACACGGCGGTGACGGCGGGCGGGCATCCGACCTCGCTCTGGTCGCTGCCGGTGTCGGACCGGTCGGCGTACGTCGGCGAGGCAGCCGGCTGCTGGCTCTGGATCATCACCTGGCCCGTGACCGAGTGGATGGTCGTGCACGACGGCCTGGCGCTGCACGACCTGCGGGTCGTGGACATCCGCACCCGCCTCGGCGAGGTGCCCGTCAGCGCGCTCACCCCGCGCCTGTCCCTCGACCCCCCTCGCTGACACTGATCGATCCGTCTTACCGGCACCGGGAAGCGACGGATCGATCGGTGCGAGCGAGACGGGTGACCGTAGGGTGTGCGCGTGTCGTCGTGGTTGGACCTCAAGCTCCTGGCCTCGGTCTACCTCACGCTGTTCGTGATCATGGACCCGCCGGGCATCATCCCGATCTTCCTGGCGCTCACCGCGCGCCGCGGCAAGGCGGCGATGGCCAAGCTCGCCGCGCAGGCGGCGCTCACCTCGTTCGCGGTCATCACGGCGTTCGCGCTCTTCGGCGAGCGGATCCTCGCGTTCCTCGGGATCTCGCTCCCGGCGCTGCAGGCGTCCGGCGGGCTGCTGCTGCTGATCGTCGCCCTCGAGCTGCTCACCGGGAAGACTGACGAGCCCACCGAGGTCGACGACGTCAACGTGGCGATGGTGCCGCTCGGTACGCCGTTGCTCGCCGGCCCCGGTGCGATCGTGGCCACGATCCTGTTCGTGCGGCAGTCCGACACCACTGCCGAGATCACCGCGCTGGTGCTCGGCATCGTCGCGATCCACGTGACCATCTACCTCGTGATGCGCTACTCGGTGTTCCTCGCGAACATCCTCAAGCCCACCGGGATCCTGGTGCTCACGCGCATCGCCGGCCTGCTGCTGGCCGCCATCGCGGTCGAGCTCGTCGCCGCCGGCGTCTTCGGCTTCATCGACGCCAACGCCGCATGAGCGACGACGGCGCCCTCACCTTCGACGGCATGCCCACGCGGCTGTGGTCGTGCACGCCGACCAAGCTCGACACCTGGCTCTCCTGCCCGCGC
Source organism: Longivirga aurantiaca (assembly GCF_042660085.1). Classification (NCBI taxonomy): domain Bacteria; kingdom Bacillati; phylum Actinomycetota; class Actinomycetes; order Sporichthyales; family Sporichthyaceae; genus Longivirga; species Longivirga aurantiaca. The sequence goes on from NZ_JBHSTI010000008.1 coordinate 488,002, forward strand.
CGGTTCCGGTTCGCGTACCTGGACCGCAGGCCCAAGGGCCTGCCGTGGGCGCACAACAGCGTCGGCTCGTCGGTGCACAACGCGCTCCGCGACTGGTGGCTGCTGCCCGTGGAGCGGCGTACGCCGGGGGCTGCCACCGACCTCGTGACGCGCAACTTCCTGACCGACGGGTTCCGCGACGACGCGCAGATCCGCGAGTGGCGCGAGCGCGCCGCCGCGATGACGTCGTCGTACGTCGCCCACCTCGACCCGGACGACGAGCCCGCCGGGGTCGAGCGCACGGTGTCGACCACGACGCACGGCATGGCGCTGTCGGGCCGGGTCGACCGCATCGACCGCCGCGCGAGCGACGACGGCGCCGACGAGCTCGTCATCGTCGACTACAAGACCGGACGCCGTCCGCTCACCGACGACGACGCGCGCTCGTCGCTCGCGCTGGCGGTCTACGTCGTCGCGGCGAGCCGCACGCTGCGCCGACGCTCGCGCCGGGTCGAGCTGCACCACCTGCCCACGGGAACCGTTGCGGCGCACGACCACACGCCGGAGTCGATCGAGCGGCACCTGACGCGGGCGGGCGACATCGCAGCCGAGGCCAGCACCGCCGAGACCGTCTGGAAGGACCGGCTCGCGTCCCGCGCCGAGGACGCCGCGGCCGGCGACGCCGACGCGGTCGAGGCGATCGACGCGCACTTCCCGCCGAGCCCCGGGCCGTCGTGCTCGTGGTGCGACTACCGCCGCTGGTGCCCGAGCGGCCGCGACGCGTCGTCCGAGATCGCGCCCTGGTCGGGGCTCGCCGACTCGGCCTAGCGCTGGCGGCGCTGTCGAGCGGCACGCCGAGGTGTCACCGCCCCGGCCGGGGCCTCCTGCCGCTGGGCGGTTGCGGGCGCCGTCCGCCACCACGCGACGACGAGCCGGAGGGCCCAGGCACGAGGCGCCGCAGTGACTCCGGGAGCTCGCGCCAGTCGTCCGGCTCGAGCCACACGTGCTCGACCGTGCTGGCCCACACCCGGTCGGTGCGGCAGCGCTCGGCGATGAGGTCGGCGTAGTCCTCGGGGTGGTCGCTCAGCAGGTCCTCGATCGGGCCGGCGGCGACGTAGACGCGGTGCGCGTGGTCGGCGTCGGGATCGTGGAGCATCTCGTCCAGCACCTCGATCGGGAGGCTGCCGTCGAGCACCGCACGGTTGACCGTCTCCCACGCCCACCAGTGGTCGGTGTCGGCACGACGGCGGTCGTTCGCACTGCCCCGGCTGAGCTCGTCGAACATGCGGTAGGACCACACGACCTCGTCCACCTGCTCGGCACTCCACATCACGGGTCGATCCTTCCCGACGGAGCCGTGCGTGGCGAGAGCCGCCCCGAGGTGCCGTGACGGAGGCCTGCCCGGAAGATGGGCGCGTCGGGGTGAGGGTCATCCCGGCGCAGGAGGCCACGGCATGGGTGTGTTCACAGAGCAGGAGACCGACTACCTGCGCTCGCAGCGGATGGCCCGGATCGCGACGGCGTCGGCCACGGGTGCGCCCGACGTCGCCGCCGTCACGTTCGGGCTCGACGGCGACACGATCGTCACGGGGGGCTTCGACATCTCGCGGACGGTGCGCTACCGGTTCCTGCTCGCCAACCCGCGCGCGGTCCTGGTCGTGGATGACCTCGCCACGGTCGATCCGTGGGCGCCGCGTGGCGTGAAGGTGCGTGGTGCCGCGGTGATCGAGGACCGCGACGGTCGCCAGCAGATCCGCATCACGCCCGAGGTCATCTGGACGTGGGGCCTCGATCAGGAAGGGCCGAGCCGCTTCCTCGGGGTGCAGCGCCGGGACGCCTGACATCGCCGCCCGCGAGCGCGATGAGACGCGTCAGCGAGCGATGTCGGACAGCTCGGTGAGGAGCGCGTCGAGCGCATCGGCCGTGGCGCGCGGTGCCTCGGCCGCGGGGGAGTGGCCGGTGTCGGGCACGACGACGACGCGCGCGCCGACGGCCGAGGCGACGCGCTCCTGCTCGTCGGTGCTCCAGGCGTCGTCGTCCGGCCCGTACACCACGGCCACCTGCAGGTGACCGTCGCGGGCGAGCGCCGCGAGCTCGTCGGTGCGGTCGGGCGTTCCGAGCAGGATGCCGGCGGCCGCGCGCAGCTGGTACGGATTCGTCGCGAGGAAGCGCTCGCGCAGGAATGCCGCGACCTCCGGCGGCGGTGCCGGGACACCGGCCTCGCGGTCCTGCGACTCGCGTACGTCGAAGATCACCGACAGCGGGACGTGCGGCAGCGCGGCGTGCAGCGCGCCGAGGCCCTCGTGGTGCTGCGGCGGGAGCTGCGACGGCCCGGAGCAGAGCAGCGTGAGCGACCGGAAGGGGGCACCGCCGGAGGTGAGCACGGCCTCGCGGGAGACGAGCCCGCCGAAGGAGTGCCCCACCAGGTGCACGGGCTCGCCGATCCCGTCGACCACCTCGAGCAGGTCTCGGGCGAGCGAGGCCAGGGAGTAGGCCGCCTCGTCGTCGGGCCCGGCCGACTCGTGCTGCCCGCGCTGGTCGAACGTGACGACGGCCCACCCATGGTGGGCGAGGGGCTCCAGGACCGCGACGAAGTCCTCCTTCGAGCCGGTGAACCCGGGGACCAGGACGACGGTCCCGCGGTGCTTGGTTCCCTCCTCCGGCTCGATCCGCCAGCCGGCCAGGGGGCCGCGGGACGTCGTGAGCGTCACACGGCGGGCGTTGGGCGGCAGGTCGAGGAACGGCGGGGTGCTCACAAGCGGCAGACTACGGTCCGACAGCGGGGCTGCGGAGTGCCGGTCGGCTCATGCGCCGCCGAGCGCGCGCCGTACGACGGAGGGAGGGGTCATGACACGCACCGTCGCGGTGGCGAGCCAGAAGGGCGGCGTCGGGAAGACGACGACCGTGGCCTCGCTCGGCGTCGCGCTCTCCGACCTCGGCGACGAGGTGCTGCTGGTGGACCTCGACCCGCAGGCCTGCCTGACGTTCTCCCTCGGCATCGACCCCGAGGACCTCACGCTCTCGATCCACGACGTGCTCGCCGGCTCGGTGCGGGCCCGCGAGGTGGTCACCGCCACCGAGGACGGCGTCGACCTGCTGCCCGCCTCGATCGAGCTCGCCCGCACCGAGGCCACGCTGCTCACCAGCGGACGGCGCGAGCACACGCTCGACGACGCGCTCGCCGAGCTGCGCGGCCACTACGACTGGATCCTGCTCGACTGCCCGCCGACCCTCGGCATCCTCACCGTCAACGCGCTCACCGCAGCCGATGACGTGATCGTGCCGCTGCAGTGCGAGACCCTCGCGCACCGGGGCGTGGGCCAGCTCGTCGAGACCGTCCGCGACGTCATGCGCACCACGAACCCGCGGCTGCGCATCAGCGGCATCCTCCCGACGATGTACGACGGCCGCACGGGCCACGCCCGCGCCGTGCTCGCCGACGTCGTCGAGCGGTACGACGTACCCGTGCTCGAACCCCCCGTGCCGCGCTCGGTGCGCTTCGCCGAGGCGCCCGCGATCGGTCGGTCGGTGCTCGCGACCTCGCCGCACCTGCGCGGCTCCGACGCCTACCGCGTGCACGCCGCCCGCATGCACGCCGAGCTCACCCGCTCGTGATGGGAAGGATTGTTCGGCTCTATGGGATGAAGGCGACCATCATCCAATAGAGCCGTACAAACCGTCCCTTCATCAAGACCGTGGGTGCGCTCAGAGAAGTACGAAGGCCCCACCCGTGAGGGTGGGGCCTTCGTCGTACGGGTGGTGACTACTCGGCTGCGGCAGCCTCGGTGGATGCGCCCTCGGGCGAGCCGCCCTCGGACTTGCCGCGACCGCGGCCGCCCCGGCGACGGCGACGGCGCGGGGCGCCGCCCTCGGCACCGCCGTCGGAGTCGCTCGCCTCGGAGGCCGGAGCCCCTTCGCTGCTCGCCGGCGTGACGGCCTTCTCGGCCGAGGGCGTGCCGGCCGTGCCCTCGGTGGACGAGCCCCCGCCGCGGGTGCGGCTCCGCTGGCGCGGCTCGCGACGCGCGCGCGGCTCGGCGGCAGCGCCCTCGCCCTCGGCAGCGCCTTCGCCCTCGGGGCTCGGGTCGCGGTCGGCCCTGGGCCGGTCGTTGCGGTCCGAGCGGCCCTTGCCGTCTCGGCTGCCGTCGCGCCCGCTCTTGCCGTGCTTGTCGTCGCGTCCCTTGGGGCCCGACTTGTTGCGGCGGCCGGCGGACGCGCCGGTCTCGCCGAGGTCCTCGATCACCTCGGCGTCGAGGCCCTCGCGGGTGCGCGCCGACTTCGGCAGGCGGCCCTTGGTGCCCTCGGGGATGCCGAGGCCGGTGTAGAGGTGCGGGCTCGACGAGTAGGTCTCGATGGGCTCCTCGAACGGGAGGCCGAGCGCCTGGGCGATCATCTTCCAGCGGTGCAGGTCGTCCCAGTCGACCATCGTGATCGCGACGCCGGAGTTGCCCGCCCGACCGGTGCGGCCGATGCGGTGGAGGTACATCTTCTCGTCCTCCGGGCACTCCCAGTTGATCACGTGGGTGACGTCGGCGACGTCGATACCTCGGGCCGCGACATCGGTGGCGACGAGGACGTCGACCTTGCCGTTGCGGAACGCGCGCAGCGCCTGCTCGCGGGCGCCCTGGCCGAGGTCACCGTGCACGGCGGCAGCGGCGAAGCCGCGCTCGACGAGGTCGTCGGCCACGCGCTGCGCGTTGCGCTTGGTGCGGCAGAAGATCATCGTGAGGCCGCGTCCGTCGGCCTGCAGGATGCGGCCGAGCAGCTCGGGCTTGTCGAGGTTGTGGGCGCGCCACACGTGCTGCTCGATCGCGTCGACGGTGGAGTTCTCGTCGTCCGGGTTGATCGCGCGGATGTGCGTGGGCTGGCTCATGTAGCGGCGGGCCAGGGCGATGATCGAGCCCGGCATCGTGGCCGAGAACAGCATCGTCTGGCGCACCGGCGAGACCTGGGCGACGAGGCGCTCGACGTCGGGCAGGAAGCCCATGTCGAGCATCTCGTCGGCCTCGTCGAGGACGAGCGTCTTCACCTGGCCGAGCTTGAGGTGGCCCTGCTTCATGAGGTCGATGAGACGGCCGGGGGTGCCGACGACGACCTCGATGCCCTTCTCGAGCGCCTCGACCTGCGGCTCGTACGAGCGACCGCCGTAGACGCAGAGCACGCGGACGCCGCGCATGCGGCCCGCCTTCTGCAGGTCGCTGGCGACCTGGATGCCGAGCTCGCGGGTGGGGACGATGACGAGGGCCTGGGGGCGGCCCTTGACCTTGTCGTCCTGCTCGTCGAAGCCCTCGTCGGCCGGGGCGATGAGGCGCTGCAGCGCCGGGATGCCGAAGCCGAGGGTCTTGCCGGTTCCGGTCTTCGCCTGGCCGATGATGTCGGTGCCGGCGAGGGCCATCGGGAGCGTGAGCTCCTGGATGGGGAAGGCGGTGATGATGCCGTCGGCCGCGAGGGCCTCGACGGTCGCGGGGTGGACGCCGAGCTCGGCGAAGGTCTTGGGCTCGGCAGGGGCGTGGGCCTCGACGTCCGCAGGGGCGTCCGGCTCGATGCTGCTCATGGTCATGCGGTGGCGGTCTCCGTGATCGGGCCGCGGCGGGGCACAGGTCGCACGGTCGCGACGCGCGCCCGGCGAGTGCACGGTCCCGCGGGTCGGCAGCGTGCGCGCGACGCCTCACGGGACCCTGCCGCACGCTCCTCGAGGACGAGGAGGCCGTCGGCGGGCTGGTCACGGATGGAGTGATGGCAACGGCCGTGACCGGAAAGGACGCCTCAGTCTACCGCTCGGAGCACCGCAACCCGACCTCCGCGTGGCGGCTGGGCCCGCGAGGCGGCCCGGAGCCGCGTACGCTCCGCCCGTGAGCGACGAGAACCTGCACCTGGTCGGCGACGACGAGCACCCCGCGACGCCCGCGTCGGCGCTCGTGGACGACCCGCAGTACCGGGCCGGAGTGGTCGATCTCCTCGGGGTGCTCGCGTACACCGAGCTCGTGGCGTTCGAGCGCCTGGCGGCCGACGCCGCGCTCGCGCCGTCCATCTCGGACGAGGCCGCGCTGGCGTTCATGGCGACCGCCGAGATCCGGCACTTCACCCGGCTCGTCGAGCGGCTCTCGGACCTCGGGGTCGACCCGTGGGAGGCGATGGCGCCGTTCCAGGAGCCGCTCGCGGAGTTCCACGCGCAGACCGCACCCAGCGACTGGCTCGAGAGCCTCGTCAAGGCGTACGTCGGGGACGGGATCGCCACCGACTTCTACCGCGAGGTCGCCTCGCTGCTCGACGACGACTCGCGCTCGCTCGTGCTCGAGGTGTGCAGCGACACGGGCCACGCGAACTTCGCGGTGGCCACGGTGCGGGCGGCGATCGTGGCCGACCCGCGGCTGTCCGGCCGCCTCGCGCTCTGGGGACGCCGACTGGTCGGCGAGGCCATGCAGCAGGCCCAGCGCGTGGCCGCGGAGCGCGACGGCCTCTCGTCGCTGCTCGTCGGCGACGTCGATCGCGCGGGTTTCGGCCTCTCCGGACTGGGCGAGATGTTCAACCGCCTCACCGAGGCCCACACCCAGCGGATGGCCACGCTGGGGCTGCAGGCCTGACCCGCCAGGGGTCAGTTGTTGCCGAAGCCGATGCGGCCGCGCTCGGTGGCGCCGATCTCGGCGTAGGCGATCTTGTCGCCGGGCACGACCACGGTCTTGCCCTTCTCGTCCGAGAGGGTCAGCGGGGTGCCCTTGTCGATCGCGGCGGACACGAGGGCCACGACCTCCTCCTGCGTCTGCGCGCTCTCGAGCACGACCTCGCGGGCGGCCTGCTGCACGCCGATCTTGACCTCCACCGCGGAGCCTCCTGGCTAGTTCGAGCATGAGTGCTTGCCGCGACCCTAACCGGGCGGGGGCGGTCGCTGCTTCCCCAGGGTGCCCGCGTACGCCGTGGGCGTAGAAGACCGGCGTCAGGCCGGGGGGTGCGACAGGGGGAAGTTCGAGATGCCGCGCCAGCCGAGGCTGCCGACCAGGCGTGCTGCCTCGGACTTCGGGATGCGGCCGGTCTCGCGGAGCCAGTGCCGCGCCGCGGTCTGCGCCATCCCGGTGAGTCCGGCGGCGAGCAGCATGGCCTCGGCCGCGGTGAGGCCGGTGTCCTCGGCGATCACGCGCGAGAGGGCCTCCGCGCACGAGTCGTTGACACGGTCGACCCGGGCCCGCACGGCCGCCTCGTTGGTGAGGTCGGACTCGAAGATGAGGCGGAACGCGCCGCCCGGGTCGTCGACGAAGTCGAAGTACGCCGCGACCGTCGCCGACACGCGGAGCTTGTTGTCGGTCGTGGAGGCCAGCGCGGCGTCCAGCGCGGCGAGGAGCGCGTCGGACGACTGGTCGAGCAGGGCGAGGTAGAGCTCGAGCTTGCCGGGGAAGTGCTGGTAGAGCACCGGCTTGCTGACCCCTGCGGCCTCGGCGATGTCGTCCATCGCGGCCGCGTGGTAGCCCTGGGCGACGAACACCTCGCGCGCGGCCTCGAGGAGCTGCGCCCGGCGCTCGCGACGCGGCAGGCGCTGACCACGGGACGAGGCTCGACCGTCCGACACGACTGACATGCGGGGGATCCTACCGATCGGTAATCCCCCCGGGGGGTTTCCCTCGCACGTGCTGCGCCGCAGAGCCGCTGCCGGTCCGGCGACCGGGGCCCGGTCGCGGCAGGCGTGCGCGCTGTGACACGGGGTCAGAACTGGCTCAGGGTGGCGCACCCACCGCGCAACAATGCCGCTGCGTCCCTACGGTGAAGGACGTGCACAAGGAGGCCCGCGACGTCGCCCCGGCCCGTGCGGTCGAAGAGGCGCTCCGTGTCCTGCCCGGGGTGCTCGAGGCCTCGGTCTCGGTCGGGCTCGCGGACGACCAGGGCACGGAGGTGCACCTCGTCCTCGGCGACGACGGCGACCAGGCAGCGGTCGCCCACGCCGTCCACCGCATGCTGCAGCTCCAGTACGGCGTCGGGCTCGACCACGACGGCGTCGAGCTCGTGATGGACGTGACCGATGCAGCGGTCGCCCAGCCGCCCGGAGAGCCAGCCGGCGGCGCGGTGGGGGGCGCCTCGGCCGACGTGCTCGACCTCGGGGTCGAGATCGACGGCCTGCTCGCCCAGCTCGACCGCCGGTCCGGCCGGTCGTTCGAGGCGGACGTGCTCTCCGCTGCCGTGCGCCACCCGGCCGGTGCGACCCCCGTGCCCGAGCCGCGCGCCGCAGACCGGGCCACGGACGAGGGCGCCGAGGTGCGGCTCTCCGTCACGCGGCTGTCGATCGTCGTCGACCGCCAGCGCGCCCATGCCGCCGTGACCCTCCGAGGGCCCGCTGGCGAGGTGCGCGGCACCGCCGACGCCGCCAGCGCCGACTCCGCGGTGCTCGAGGCGGTCGCGCTCGCCACGCTGCGGGCCCTCGCGAGCCTGCGTATCTGCGGCGACGAGTTCGGCGTGATCGCGGTGTCGACCCCGCACGTGGGCGACGTCGACGTCGCCGTCGTGCAGGTCGAGTGCCGCCGCCACCTCGGCACCGACCGCCTCACCGGCGCCTCGGAGGTGCGTGACGACGTCCATCGCGCGGTGATCCGCGCGACGCTCGACGCCGTGAACCGCCGCCTGCGCCTGCTCACCCTGGCCCCCTGAAGGGCGTGCGCGGCCCGGTCCGCCGTGAGTCGCCGTCCGCGGTTGCCTACGCTCGGACCATGACCGGGATGTCGCAGGAACTGCCGCGCACCGCCGACGACCTCCTCGCCGCGATGCTGCCGCCGTGGCCGCGGCGGGACGTGGTGCTCAGCAACGGGACCTTCTCCGTGCGAGAGGCGCCGCCGCTCGACCCGTCGACCGCGGAGCCGGCGCTGTTCGTGCACGGCCTCGGTGGCAGCGCCACCAACTGGACCGACCTCATGGCTCTCCTGCGCGATCGGCTCGATGGTGTCGCGGTGGAGCTGCCCGGCTTCGGATGGTCGCCGCCGCCGCGCGACGGCGACTGGACGCCGAAGCGCAGCGCCGAGTCGCTCGCCGAGCTCATCGAGGTGCGCTTCGAGGGTCGCCCCGTCCACCTCTTCGGCAACTCGATGGGCGGGGCCGTCGCGGTGCAGCTCGCGGCCCGCCGCCCCGACCTCGTGCGCACGCTGACCCTCATCAGCCCGGCGCTCCCGAAGACCGGCGTGCGCCGCTCCAACGCGCACCTGCCCGTCATCGCGGTGCCGGGCATCGGCACCCGGCTGATGAACCGCTACCTCCAGCTCGAACCGCACCGCCGCGCCCGCGCGACCGTCGACGTCTGCTTCGCCGACCCCAGCTCGGTGCCCGAGACACGGATGCTGGAGGCGGTCGCGGAGGTCAAGCGGCGCGACCAGCTGCCCTACGTCGCCGACGCGTTCCTGCAGTCGCTGAGGGGCCTCCTCGCGACGTACCTCGACCGCAGCCCCGAGAAGCCGTGGAAGCTGGCCGAGACGATCACCTGCCCGACGCTGCTGGTGTACGGCCGGCGCGACAAGCTGGTCGACCCGATCCACGCGCACACCAAGGCGTTCCCCGACGTCCGCGTGGTGGTGCTGCCGCACGCCGGCCACGTCTCCCAGATCGAGCAGCCCGTCCTCGTCATGGAGGCCTTCCGCCACCTGCTCTAGCCCGGTGGAGGTTCGCGATGAAGGGGGCCTTCGTTGCTAAGAGCGCGACAAAGTCGGCCTTCATCGCAGACGTCGTCCCCGGGGAGGGTGTGTCCGGGCGGGTGTCCCGGGCGCGTGGCGCAGGCCGGGAGGTGGGGAGTTCGGTCTAGACCATTTCCGGGTCATCGGCGGGAGGGGCCGGTACCGTTTGGCCCGTGACTGAGCCGGTGTCCCGCGCCCTGCCCGCCCGTGCCCGCATCGTCGTCATCGGGGGAGGCGTCGGCGGCAGCTCGGTGGCCTACCACCTCGCCCTGGCCGGCGAGCGCGACGTCGTCGTGCTCGACCGCCACGAGCTCACGAGCGGGTCGACGTTCCACTCGGCCGGGCTCGTGGGCCAGCTGAGGTCGGACCCGACGCTGACGGCGATGAACCGCTACAGCGTCGAGCTCTACCGCTCGCTGCAGGCCGGTGACAACCCGCCAGGCTGGGTCGAGTGCGGCTCGATCCGGCTCGCGTCGTCGAAGGAGCGGTGGGAGGAGATCTCGCGGCAGGCCGGATGGGCGGCGACGTCGGGCCTCGAGCTCCAGCAGATCTCGGCGTCCGAGGCGCAGGAGCTGTTCCCGCTCATGGTCACCGACGGGGTCGTGGGCGCGGCGTACCTGCCGACCGACGGCCAGGTCGACCCTTCCCAGCTCACCTACTCGCTCGCGGCCGGTGCCCGTGCGATGGGCGTGCAGTTCCACACGCACACAAGGGTTCTCGGCATCGACACCGAGGGGGCGGGTCTGCGCAGGCGCGTGACGCGCGTGCGCACGGACAAGGGCGACGTCGAGTGCGAGCTCGTCGTCGACTGCGGCGGCATGTTCGCCGCCGAGATCGCACGCATGGTCGGCGTACGCGTGCCGATCGTGCCGATGAGCCACCAGTACGTCGTGACCGAGGCGATGTTCGAGCACCGCGAGACGCCGCTGCCGTCGCTGCGCGACCCGGATCTGCTCGTCTACTACCGCCAGGAGGTCGACGGCCTGGTCATGGGCGGGTACGAGCGCCAGTCGCTCCCGTGGACCGCGTCGGCCTCCTCGTACGACCGCATCCCGGCCGACTTCAACGGCCGGCTGCTGAGCCCCGACCACGACCGCTTCGTCGAGATCAGCGAGAACGCCGTGGTGCGCGTGCCCTCCATCGCCGACGTCGGCATCCGCTCGTTCATCAACGGGCCGGAGGCGTTCACGCCCGACAACGAGTTCTGCCTGGGGCCGACCGACGTCGGCGGCTTCTTCGTCGCGGCCGGCTTCTGCGCGCACGGCATCGCCGGGGCGGGCGGCATCGGCAAGGTCATGGCCGAGTGGGTGCTCGAGGGCGCGCCGCCGATGGACCTCTGGCACATGGATGTACGCCGGTTCGGCCAGTCGTACCGCTCGCCGTCGTACACCCTCGCCCGCACGGTCGAGAACTACGAGAGCTACTACGACATCCGCTACCCCGCTCACGAGCGGACCGCGGGCCGGCCGTTGCGCACGTCGCCGGCGTACTCCTGGCACGCCGCCCACGGGGCGTCGTTCGGCGAGAAGTCCGGCTGGGAGCGCGTGAACCACTACGACCCGAACGCCGTCGACGCCGACGAGCAGTGGCGTCCCGACGGCTGGGCCGGGCGGCACTGGTCGCCCGCGGTCGTGGCCGAGCACCGCGCGACGCGCGAGGGCGTCGTGATGTTCGACGAGACGTCGTTCGCCAAGATCGAGGTCAGCGGCCCCGACGCCGCGCGCCTGCTGCAGTGGGTCTGCGACAACGACGTCGCACGCGGCCCGGGCACGGTCACCTACACGCAGGCTCTCAACGCCAGCGGCGGCATCGAGTGCGACTTCACCGTGACGCAGCTCGACGCGCAGGTGTTCCTGATCGTCACCGGTACGGCGTTCGCGAACCACGACGCCGCCTGGATCCGGACGCAGGCACGGCATCTGGAGGCCGATGTCCGGATCACCGACGTCACCGGGGCCTGGGCCTGCTTCGGGATCTGGGGGCCGAAGACGCGCGAGGTGCTCGCTGCCCTCACGCCGCAGAGCCTGGAGAACGACGACTTCCCGTTCCTCGCCATGCGCGAGACGACCGTCGGCGACGTGCCCGTGCGGATGGTTCGGGTGACGTTCGTGGGCGAGCTGGGGTGGGAGCTGTACTGCCCCGCGGAGTACGGCGCGAACCTCTGGCGCACCGTGTGGGAGGCCGGGGGGTCGCACGGGATCGTGGCGGGCGGCTACCGCGCGATCGACTCGCTGCGGCTCGAGAAGGGCTACCGGGTCTGGGGCGCCGACATCGATCCCGCGCACTCGCCGTACGAGGCCGGTCTCGGCTTCTGCGTGCGGCTCGGCAAGGAGGGCGGGTTCCTCGGGCGCGACGCGCTCGTCGCGCAGAAGGAGGCCGGCGTGACGCAGCGCCTCGCCTGCCTCGTGCTCGACGGCACCAAGGCGGTGGCGCTCGGCAACGAGCCCGTGCGCCTGCCGGACGGCGACGTGCTCGGGCGCATCACGAGCGGCGGCCTGGGCTACTCCCTCGGGGCCTCGATCGCGTTCGTCTACCTGCCCGTGGGGCGCGACGGCGGCACCGACCTCACGGCCGACGGCACGCGCCTGCAGGTCGGCATCTTCGGGGAGTGGGTCGGCGCAACCGTCCGCACCGACCCGCTCTACGACCCCCGCAGCGAGCGAGTCCGCGCCTGACCGGTCAGGTGAGGGCGCGCAGGGTGGTGGGGGCGTCGGGCGTACGGCGGACGAGGAACGAGACGCGGTCGGGGCGGAACAGATCGCGCGCGTGCTCGACCGCGACGCCGTCGGCGTCGCGGGCGGTGCGCTCGACCAGCATGAGCGGTGTGCCCACCTCGACACCGAGCGCCGCGGCGCTGTCGAGGTCGGCGAGCGTGGGGGAGAGGTGCTCGTCGGCCGACACCGGCGGGCGGCCGTAGCGGCTGCGCAGCACGCCGTACATCGACCCGGAGAGCGAGTGGTCGGTGAGGCCGGGGAACAGCCGGGCGGGGAACCACGAGCACTCCAGCGCAAGCGGTACGCCGTTCGCGGAGCGCACGCGCACGACCTCGTACGCCTGCGCGCGTGCGGCCAGGCCGAGCGACGCCGCGACCCCGGCCGCGGGGACCAGCCGACGAGCGGTGAGGACCCGGGCGCCCGCCCTTCGCCCCGCACGTCGTACCTGGTCGGTGAGACCGGACAGGCGGGTGAGGTCGACCTCGACGCGGGGCTCGGCGATGAATGCGCCGCCCGCGCGTCCGGCGACACGGACGAGCTCGCCGGAGGTCTCGAGCTCGGCAAGGGCCTGGCGCAGGGTCATCCGGCTCACGCCGAGGATGCCGGCGAGATCGCGCTCACCCGGGAGCCGGCGTCCGGGAAGGAGGTCGCCGCGCGAGATCGCCGCGCGCAGCCACGCGGCGATCTGCACGTGCATCGGCTCGGAGGAGCCGCGGTCGATCACCAGCGGCGCCAGCGGCAGGTCGGTGGTCATGGTCCCCCCGGACGGACGTGTGTGCCGAGAGAGGGCGGCAGCCGCTGCGGCTGCCGCCCTCTCCTTCTGGTGCAGTGACTAGGCCTTGTCCTCGGGGTGGTGCTTCTGGTGCTCACCCGTCAGGTAGCCGTCGTGGTGGTGCTCGAGCGCGATCTCGTCAGCCGAGGTCACACCCTCGGGCAGGTCGATCGTGTTCTTCGGGCCGGTGAACCACTTCTTGGCCGAGAGGTGCCAGCCGATCCACAGCGCCAGGAGCGATCCGAACAGCAGGATCGGCGCGTAGTTGACGAACTTCCACTCGAAGGCCTCGTTGCCCGGAGTGCCTGCCGGGGTGACCGGGAGGATGAAGTAGATCGAGATGATGACGATCTCGAGCACCGCGATCGGTGCCATCCACTTCCACTTGTTCCCGAGGTTCCACGCGCCCTGCTTGAACTTGTCGCCCATCCGCCACCTCAGGAAGATCGGGATGGCGAAGGCGACGTACAGGCCGATGACCGCGACCGATACGACGGCGTAGAACGCCGTCGGCACGATGATCGGGGCGTCCGGGGTGCCGATGTTGACCTCGATGAGAGCCGGCAGCGTGATGAGGACGGCGACGATCGAGGAGATGATGACCGCGTTGACGGGCACCTTGTTCTTCGACAGCGTCGCCCACCGCGAGGCTCCGGGGACCGCGCCGTCGCGGCTGAACGCGAAGAGCATGCGGGACGTGCTGGTCATGCAGGCGACGGAGCAGAAGAACTGCCCGATCGCCGCGATGAAGAGCACGGTGCCGGCCCACTGGCTGCTGAGGGCCTGGTTGAAGATGACCGCCACACCGCCACCGCCAGCCGTGACCGCGTCGATGTCCTGGACGGCGAACACGAAGGCGAGGAGCAGCACGTAGCCGCCGATCGCGGAGTAGAAGATCGAGCGCCAGATGCCCTTGGCGGCGCCGTCTGCGGCGCCCTGGGTCTCCTCCGAGAGGTGGGCCGAGGCGTCGAACCCGGTGATCGTGTACTGGGTCAGCAGGAAGCCGAGCGGGAGGACGTAGAACCAGAAGAGCAGGCCGTCCGTCTCGCCGCCGTTGAGGCCGCCGGAGTTGTTGACGCGGGTCGTGAAGACCTCGTTGACGGACAGGTGCGAGTCCGGCAGGAAGATGAGGATCAGGACGACGACCGCGGCACCGACGACGTGCCACCAGACGGACACGTTGTTGATGAGCGCGAGCAGCTGGCTCGACAGCGCGTTGACGACGCCGACGAGCAGAAGGACGACCAGGAACATGATGAACACGCGCTGCAGCGAGTAGCCCGCTGCCCACGACTCGCTCACCGTGCTCAGCGCGAGGTCGATGAAGGTGGCGCAGCCGTAGGCGACCGACGCGATGACCGCGATGAGGCCGATCAGGTTGAGCCAGCCCGTGTAGTAGCCGGCCTTGGGTCCGCCGAGCTTGGCCGCCCACCAGTAGATGCCGCCCGAGGTCGGGTAGGCCGACACCAGCTCCGACATGCAGAAGCCGATGATGAGGATGAAGGCCGAGATGACCGGCCAGCCCCAGGAGATGGCGATGGGGCCACCGTTGTTCCACGCGACGCCGAACGTCGTGAAGCAGCCCGCCAGGATCGAGATGATCGAGAACGAGATGGCGAAGTTGCTGAACCCTGACCAGGTGCGGTTGAGCTCCTGCTTGTAGCCCAGTTCGGCGAGAAGCTTCTCGTCGTCGGTGAGCTTCGATGTATCAGTCACGCGTCCCCTCCTTCGGGAACCCCTGTTGTCGGTCGTCGGCGGCGCCGTGACCTTGTTCGGAGTGTGTCCTTCGTGCGCTACGGGTGTGCCGCGACACGCGCAAGACGGTGTCGCGGGTCTGCTGGTCTGTCCGGTGGTTGCTCCGTCAGGCGGAGGTACGCACCTCCTCCAGCAGGCGGCCGAAGTCCGGTCCGTCGAACTCCTCCACCGCCCTGTCGTACTTCTCCATCCCCCACGCCCAGAAGTCGAAGTCCAGGTCGCTCGTGCCGTCCTGGATCGAGGCCCACAGCATCCAGCCGTACTTGCTCATGAGCCCCCACAGGCGCGCCCGGGCCGTCAGCGCGCGGGAGGGCTCTCCGACGTACGCCGTCACCAGCCGCTCGAGGTCGTCCGGGGTGCCGGTCGCCTCGCTCCAGAGGTTGCCCACCTCGAAGAACGGGTCGTTGTTGCCGGAGTACTCGTAGTCGATG
Source organism: Longivirga aurantiaca (assembly GCF_042660085.1). Lineage (NCBI taxonomy): Bacteria > Bacillati > Actinomycetota > Actinomycetes > Sporichthyales > Sporichthyaceae > Longivirga > Longivirga aurantiaca. The sequence continues at coordinate 503,291 of NZ_JBHSTI010000008.1, forward strand.
AGCCACACCCGGTCACCGGTGTCGATGACGTTGGCGGCGAGCAGGTCGTTGTTGCACGGCACCGTCGGCACCGGTCGCACGGCGAGGGCGTCGGCGATCGCCGACGCGTGGTCGGCGAAGTCGAGGTAGCGGTCGGGGAGGCGGAAGCCGCGCTCCTGGCAGAGGGCGAGGTACTGCGGCTGCAGGCGGAGCATGTCGAAGTCGTTCGCGAACCGCGGCCCGGCGTGCAGCATGCGCAGCGCCTCGGCCGCACGCGGTGCGTTCTGCGGCTCCAGGACGTCGGACGGTGACCAGGTCGACCCGTCGACGAAGCGGACGACGAGCACACTGACCTCTGGCGCGAACGCGATCACGTCGGGTGCCGCGCCCGACGCGGCCGCGGCCACGCTGTTGGCGTGCTCGGCGTCCCGGTCGATCGCCAGCAGGGCGCTCTCGGGGGAGGAGAGGCGGGCCACGAACACACCCTCGGGCGTGGTGACCTTCAGGTTGCGGTTGGTGAGGCCGCCGGACAGGTCGGACACCTCCGTGCGGGAGGCGAGCGCGGGCACGGCGTCGAGGCGCGCGAGCATCGCCTCGGTCACCGTGTCGGGCCCGGCGTCGGGCACGGATTCCTCCTCGGGGTCGACCGCTCGTGAGCAGCGGTCGTGTGCGTATCCACCGACGACGCTCGACGCTGAGACTCCGGGGTGGACGGGTCCGGAGCGTAGACCCGGCACGGCGACGTCCGGGGGGTTTTCGGTCTAGACCGATCCAGGTCGGCGTTTCGGGTTCCCGGCAGGCCCCGGACGCGGCAGGGTAGGCACACCCCGTCCAGGAGGACCACGCATGAGCACCAGCAGCTCGGGCGCCGCCGGCGCACCGCTCTCCCTCGACCAGCTCAAGGCCGAGGTGGCCGACGGCCGCATCGACACCGTCATCGTCGGGATCACCGACATGCAGGGCCGCCTTCAGGGCAAGCGCGTGCATGCGCCGTACTTCGTCGAGTACGTGCTCCCGCACGGCACCGAGGGCTGCAACTACCTGCTCGCCGTCGACGTCGACATGAACACCGTCGAGGGCTACGCGATGTCGAGCTGGACGTCGGGCTACGGCGACTTCGTCATGGCGCACGACCTGGCGACCCTGCGCCGTGTGCCGTGGCACCCCGCGACCGCGATGGTGCAGGCCGACGTCCACTGGCTCGACGGGCGCGAGGTGGCGGCGTCGCCGCGCCAGGTGCTCAAGCGCCAGCTCGCCCGCCTGGCCGACGCCGGCATGGGCGCCTTCGTGGGCACCGAGCTCGAGTTCATCCTGTTCAACGACACGTACGAGGACGCATGGGCCCGCGGCTACCGCGACATGCACCCGTCGAACCAGTACAACGTCGACTACTCCATCATCGGCACGTCGCGCGTCGAGCCGCTGCTGCGCCGCATCCGTCTGGCGATGGCCGAGGCCGGGCTGCAGGTCGAGAGCGCCAAGGGCGAGTGCAACTTCGGCCAGCACGAGATCGCGTTCCTCTACGAGGACGCGCTCACCACGTGCGACAACCACGTCGTCTACAAGACGGCGGCGAAGGAGATCGCGGCCCAGGAGGGCTACGCCCTCACGTTCATGGCGAAGTACAACGAGCGCGAGGGCAACTCCTGCCACATCCACCTGTCGTTCCGCGGCCTCGACGGCTCGCTCGTGATGTCGGACGAGTCCGACACCGAGCACGGGATGTCCGACGTCGGTCGCTCGTTCATCGCAGGTCAGGCGGCGCACCTGCGCGAGCTGTCGCTGCTCTACGCGCCCAACATCAACTCGTACAAGCGCTTCTCGGCAGGCTCGTTCGCACCGACCTCGATCGAGTGGGGTCGCGACAACCGCACCTGCGCGCTGCGCCTCGTCGGCCGCAAGGCCGGCCTCCGCCTCGAGAACCGCATCCCGGGCGGCGATGTGAATCCGTACCTCGCCGTCGCCGCGATGATCGCCGCCGGCCTCGACGGGATCGAGAAGGGCCTCGAGCTGAAGCCGGAGTTCACCGGCAACGCGTACGAGTCCGGCGGCGCGAAGGCGCCGACCTCGCTCGGTGAGGCCGTCGGTCTCTGGTCCGGCTCGGAGTGGGTGGCGGAGACCTTCGGCGAGGACGTGCAGGAGCACTACGCCAACATGGGCCGCATCGAGCTCGACGCGTTCGGCCGTGCCATCACCGACTGGGAGCGCTACCGCGGCTTCGAGCGCCTCTAGCCGCCGCCCACGATCACGACCCCGCCCATGATCACGACTACGGGTCACCGAGAGCAGTTGAACTGCACTCTTTGACCCTGAGGGATGATCAAGGCAGTTGAACTGCACTCATTGACCCGTACTGCTGATCTTGAAAGGGGCGTTGGTCCCGGTGACCGCTCTGCACGACGTCATCAGTCCTGTCACCGAGGAGGTCGTGGCCTCGGTGCCGTCGCTCTCCCTCGAGGAGACCGACGCCGCCATCGCGCGCAGCCGTCGCGCCTTCGAGACCTGGCGGCAGGTGAGCCCCGGCGACCGGGCCCGGCTGCTGCGCCGCTTCTCGGCCGTCGTCGACGACCACCTCGAGGAGCTCGCGCAGCTCGAGGTGCGCAACTCCGGTCACACGATCGGCAACGCGCGCTGGGAGGCGGGCAACGTCCGCGACGTGCTCGCCTACTACTCGGGAGCGCCCGAGCGCCTCCTCGGCCACCAGATCCCCGTCGCCGGTGGTGTCGACATCACGTTCCACGAGCCGCTGGGCGTCGTCGGCGTGATCGTGCCGTGGAACTTCCCGATGCCGATCGCGGGCTGGGGCTTCGCGCCGGCGCTGGCAGCGGGCAACACGGTGGTGCTCAAGCCGGCCGAGCTCACGCCCCTCACGGCGATGCGCATCGGAGAGCTCGCCCTCGAGGCAGGCCTGCCCGAGGACGTGTTCCAGATCCTCACGGGCAAGGGCTCCGTCGTGGGCGAGCGGTTCGTGACCCACCCCGACGTCGCCAAGGTGGTGTTCACCGGCTCGACCGAGGTCGGCATCCGGGTCGCCGAGGGCTGCGCCCGTCAGGTGAAGCCGGTGACCCTCGAGCTCGGCGGCAAGAGCGCGAACGTCATCTTCGCGGACGCCGACCTCGCCAAGGCTGCCGCGTCCGCGCCGTACGGCGTCTTCGACAACGCCGGCCAGGACTGCTGCGCGCGCTCGCGGATCCTGGTGCAGCGCTCGGTGCTCGACGAGTTCCTCGCCCTCCTCGAGCCCGCCGTCCTCGGTGTGCGCGTGGAGGACCCGAGCCTCGACACCTCCGAGATGGGCCCGCTCATCAGCCGCGGCCATCACGCCAGCGTCTCGGCGTACATCACGGACTCGACCAACGTCGTGATCCGCGGGACGGTGCCGGACGGCCCGGGCTTCTGGTTCCCGCCGACCGTGGTCGTCCCCGACTCGCACGACGACCCGCTCATGCAGGAGGAGACGTTCGGGCCGATCGTCGCGGTGCTGCCGTTCGACGACGAGGCCGACGCGATCCGCCTCGCGAACGACTCTCCGTACGGGCTCTCGGGCTCGATCTACACGCGCGACCTCGGACGCGCGATGCGCGTCAGCCGCGGCATCGAGAGCGGCAACCTCTCGGTCAACTCGCACTCGTCGGTCCGCTACTGGACGCCCTTCGGCGGGTTCAAGAAGTCGGGCCTCGGTCGCGAGCTCGGACCGGACGCGCTCCACGCGTTCACCGAGGTCAAGAACGTGTTCATCTCAACGGAAGGCTGACCCATCGTGGACAGGTACACCGATCGCGTCGTCGTCATCACGGGCGGCGGCAGCGGCATCGGCAAGGCGACTGCGCAGCGCGTGGCCTCCGAGGGCGCGAAGGTCGTCGTGGTCGACATGAACCTCGACTCCGCCGGTGCTGTGGCCGAGGAGGTGGGCGGCCTCGCCGTGCAGGCCGACGTCACCGACGCCGACGACGTCGCGCGCATGTTCCGGACCGCGCACGAGACGTACGGCTCGATCGACGTCTCGTTCCACAATGCCGGCATCTCGCCGCCCGACGACGACTCGATCCTCGTCACCGGCATCGAGGCCTGGGACCGCGTGCAGAAGGTGAACCTGACCTCGGTCTACCTGTGCTGCAAGGAGGTCATCCCCTACATGCAGGCACAGGGCAAGGGCTCGATCATCAACACCGCGTCGTTCGTCGCCACCATGGGTGCGGCGACCTCGCAGATCTCGTACACGGCGTCCAAGGGCGGCGTGCTCGCGATGAGCCGCGAGCTCGGCGTCCAGTTCGCCCGCGAGGGCATCCGCGTCAACGCGCTCAGCCCGGGGCCGGTCAACACCCCTCTGCTCGTCGAGCTCTTCGCCAAGGACCCCGAGCGCGCTGCGCGGCGTCTCGTGCACATCCCGTTCGGCCGGTTCGCCGAGCCGTCCGAGATCGCGGCGGCCGTCGCGTTCCTCGGCAGTGACGACTCGTCGTTCATCACCGCGAGCAACTTCCTCGTCGACGGCGGCATCTCGGGTGCCTACGTGACTCCGCTCTAGACCGTCACGCCCGGTCAGTGACCGGCTGGGCCCCCGCTGGCGAGGAGGCGAAGCCGACGAGCCAGTGGGGGAGTGACGCCGCCGTAGGCCATCGCGACCGATGCGCCCCGGACTTCCTCATACGGAGCCCGGGGCGCATCCCTGTCCGGGCGGCTTCCTACAGTGGTCGTCATGGCACAGATCGAGCTCGACCCGCGCTGGACGATCACCGGGCACCTCAACGGCGGCTACCTCGCAGCCGTCTGCGGGCAGGCCGCGTCCGAGGCGCTGGACGGCGCGACGCCGCTGACGATCAGCACCCACTACCTGGCCGCCGCGCGCGGCGGCGGACCGGCCGACGTCGAGGTCGACGTGCTGCGCCGCGGTCGCCTGTCGACGGCGCGGGTGCGGCTCAGCCGCGAGGGCACGCTGCTGCTCGAGTCGCTCGTGACCGCCGGGACACCGGCTCCGGACCTGCGCTCGCTCGAGCACGCCGAGGCACCGATCGTCCCCGGATGGGACGACTGCGTCGACTCCGGTGCCTCGGAGTTCGCGGCGCAGCCGGGCATGGACGTGCTGAGGCACGTCGAGCTGCGGCTCGATCCTGCCCAGGGGCAAGCGATCGCGGGCGGTCCGGCCCTCGAGCGGGCCGTCGTCCACGGGCACATCGCCTATCGCGACGGCAGCCCCGCCGACACGTTCCTCGTCGCGGCGGCCTGGGACCTCCTGCCGCCGACCCCGTGGTTCGTCCACTTCTGGAACCAGCTGCCCACCGTCGCCGCGCAGGTCGTGCTCTACCCGGGCGAGCTCGTCGGCCCGCTGGTGCTCGAGGCGCGCTGCGAGACCATCCGCGACGGGATCGCCGACGAGACCGCACGGATCTGGGACGCCAACGGCCAGCTGGTGGCCAGCTCCCGCCAGACCGCCGTCGTCATTCCCGCCTGACCCGTGCGCTCGCACTGACCGAACCGTCGCTACCCGGCCTGGGAAGCGACGGAACGATCAGTCTCAGCGGGTGGGTGTCAGGAGGGGGTGGCGGCGCGGACGAGGGCGTCGAAGAGGCGGCTGTCGTCCATCTGCTCGGGGTGCCACTGCACGCCCAGCACGAACGGCGCGGACGGATCCTCGAGCGTCTCGATGGTGCCGTCCTCGGCGTACCCCGTGACGGTGAGCGAGCCGGCGTCGGCCACCGCCTGATGGTGGCTCGAGTTCACGACCGCCTCGGTGGCGTCGAGGATCGCGGCGACGAGCGAACCCGGCGCGAACGACGCCTTGTGCTCGCTGTAGGCGCCGAGCTGCTCTCGGTGGACGCTGCCGAACCCGGCGGACGGCAGGTCCTGGATGAGAGAGCCGCCGCTGTCGACGGCCATCATCTGCATGCCTCGGCAGATGCCGAGGACCGGCAGCGCGCGCTCCCGCGCCGACCGGTAGATCGCGCGCTCGGTGGCGTCGCGGTCGATCCGGGGGATGTCGGAGGTCTCGTGCGGCGCCGCCGCGTAGTACGCCGGGTCGATGTCGGGACCGCCGGCGATGACCACCGCGTCGAGCCGCGCGACCGCGGCGTCGACGCTGGCTGCGTCCCACACGGGGGGAAGGACCACGACCGCTGCGCCGGAGCGCTCGAGCTTGTCGATGTACGCGCGGTGCAGGACGACCGCGGGCACGTCCCACGCCCCCCAGCGCGCCTGCTCGCCGTAGCCGCTTATCCCGATCACCGGTCGCATGGCGGACATGATCCCCGATCGGTGCGTGCGCCGTCCGCAAGCGATCGGCCATGTCGCGCAGGGATCCGCGCAATCGTCGGCCGGCCTTGCCGGTCGCGGCGACGGGTCAGACGACGAGCCGGCCGTCGTGCAGCGCGGTCTCGCGGTCGCACGCCGCGACCACCTCGGGGTCGTGCGTGGCCACGAGGACGACCGCCCCGCGGTCGGCGGCGTCGCGCAGGAGCGCGAGGATGCGCAGCTTGGTCCCGCCGTCCTGCTGCGACGTGGGCTCGTCGGCGAGGACGACGTCGGGCTCCGTCACGAGGGCCCGTGCGACGGCGACGCGCTGGCGCTGGCCGCCGGACAGCTCCTCGACCGAGCGCTCGGCGAGGTCGCCCAGGCCGACCGACACCAGCGCCTCCAGGGCGCGTGAACGCACGTCGGCGGCGGGCACGTCGAGCGCCTGCAGCGCGACCTCGACGTTCTCGGCCGCCGTCAGCACCGACACGAGCCCGTATCCCTGCAGCACCAGGCCGAGGCGGGCGTCGAGGCCGTCGAGCACCGGGCGGCCGTCCACGAGCGCGCGGCCGGCCGACGGGACGGCGAGGCCCGCGAGCAGTGCGAGCAGGCTCGACTTGCCGCTCCCGGACGGGCCCGTGACGGCGAGCATCTCGCCGGCCTCCGCTCTCACCGAGACGTCGTCGAGCACGACGCGCCCGGCGGGCTCGTAGCGCAGCGACTCGGCCGACACGATCCGGGTCATCGGCCCCCCTCGGTCTCGTCCTCGCGCACGAGCTCGACGCCGTCGGGCCGGCGTACGACGCGGACCCGCGATCCTGGCGGGAGCATGCGCAGAACGTCGTCCGGGAGCTGCACCCGGCCGTCGAGGTCGACGTCGACGTGCTGCTGCCAGTGCTGCGTCTCGTCGTCGGCGCGGCCCTGGGTGATGGTGATGGTGCGGCCGAGCCGCTCGGCCACCTCGGGGTCGTGCGTCACCACGACGACCGTCGTGCCGAACTGCCGGCCCACCGCCGCGATGAGCTCGACGACGGCGTCGCGGTTGGCCTTGTCGAGCTGCGAGGTCGGCTCGTCGACGAGCAGCAGCCCGGGCGACGTCGCCATGCCCATCGCGACGGCGAGCCGCTGCTGCTCGCCGCCGGAGAACCCGCCGACCGCACGGCCGGCGAGGTGCGTGAGCCCGAGGGCGTGCAGGAGCACCGCGGGCGTCGGGAGCGAGGCGCGGCGGAAACCGCGAACGCCCCGCTGGGCGAACCGCACGTTGTCCTCGGCCGTGCCGTACGGCAGCAGGTTGCGCGAGGGGTCCTGCACGACGACGCCGAGCCTGTGCGCGCGCAGCATGAGCAGCTCGCGCTCGGACATCGCCGTCATCTCGTCGCCGCCGACCCACACCTGGCCGGACGTCGGCGCGAGCAGCCCCGCGATCACCGCGAGGAGCGTGGACTTGCCGGAGCCCGACGGGCCGAGCACGGCGATCGTCTCGCCGGCGCGGACTGTGAGCGTGACGTCCTGCAGCGCGACCGTGTCGCCGGTCGGCGTGCTGTAGACGTGCCCGACGCGCTCGCAGTGCAGCGACAGGCCGGTCTCGAGCGTGGTCGTCGTCATGCCGCCACCTCCCGCAGCCGCTCGGGCACAGCCTGGCGCAGCAGCGCGATGCCGCCGACGACGGCGGTCAGCAGCAGCAGTGCAGCGGTGACGACGGTGAAGAGGAGCACCGCAGCCGTCTGGATGTCGACGGTCAGCGGCAGCAGCGTGGCCGAGGACGTCTGCGGCAGCAGCGGCAGCGCGAGGCGCGCGACCACGAGGCCGACCGGCACGCCGACGGCGAGGCCCGTGCCCAGAAGCAGCGCCTGCTCGAGCACGCACCCGCGCAGCAGGGACCGGCGAGGTACGCCGACCGCGCGCAGCGCGGCCAGCTCGTACGACCGGCGGCGCCCCGTGACCGCGACGCTGATCGCGAGCGCGCCCGCTGCGAGCAGGGATCCGACCACAGCGCAGACGAGCAGCAGCCTCAGGGCGAGCGCCGGCCCCTCGCGGTCGAGCTGGTCGAGGCGCTCGGCCTGGGTCCGGACGCCGTCGACCGTGATGCCGGCGGCGGTGAGCCGCTCGATCGCGTCGGGCGGGGCGTCGGGCCCCAGCCACACGGCCCAGTTCGCGTCGTCGGCGAGCTGCTGCGCGGACCGCGTCAGCGCCTGCAGCCCGGTGATGGATCCGCGGCTGCCGACGAACGGGAGGATCGTGTTCGCCCCCGCCGAGACGGCCTGCACGTCGCGGCCGTTTCCGTCGACGAACCGCAGCTCGGCGCCGGTGGGCGCGATCGTCTCGGCCGTCACGAGCGGGAGGGGGGACGGCACCTCGGCGTACTGGAGCCACGGCGACACGTAGGCGGGCAGCTCGGCGGTGTACCGCAGGCCGGAGCCGGCGAAGGCGAGCGTGCCCGTTGGATCGCCGGTGTACGCCGTGACCCGCCAGGTGCCGGGCGTGCCGAAGCCGGCGTCGAGGTCCTGCCAGCTCGAGCCGTCACCCTGCTGCACCGAGACGATGGTGAGGTCGAGGGACGACGTGGCGGCGTCGCGCGCGCGGTCGAGGGCGATGCCGTTGAGCGTGCACTTCTGCTCGTCGCACGGCACCTCGACCTCGTAGTCGTGGGTGCCCTCGCGCAGCGGCGAGCTCAGCGTGAAGGTCGGCACGTCGGTGGTGCCGCGATAGGCGACCAGCACCTTGGTGGAGGCGCTCTGCACCGGCCCGGACGTGATCCGCACGCGCACGCGGGTGCCGGTGATCGCGACCGGGTCGGGCAGGACGGGCGAGATGAGCGCGGCGGCGTCGGCTGCCGAGATGGGGCCGTACTCGTCCGACCACGCGGCCACGGCCGCGAGGCGTTCGGGCTGCACCGCCAGCAGGCGCCCGGACAGGCCGCCGGAGGGGATCCAGTCGGCCACCGCCATGGCCCAGCGGCCCTCGGGGTCGGCCTGCTCCACGGCCTGCACGAGGTCGCGCTGCGGGTCGAGCTGGACGGCCACCGAGGTCCGCGCACCGACGTCCGCGCCCGCGCGCACCTCACGGCCCGCGGCGGCCGCGGCCGAGGCGTCGACGGCGAACGTCGCGAGGCCGAGCGTGACGGCGAGCAGCGCCGCGAGCCGCAGCCCGGCGGGGCGGCGTACGGCCTGGCGCGAGCCGAGGAACAGCCCGAGGCGCGAGGAGGCGCGCGTGCCCCGGACGAGCGCGCCGAGGACGGGCCGGGCCAGGCGCACCAGGAGCAGCCCGGCGGCGATGACGAGCAGGCCGGGGGCGAGCCAGCCCAGGGCGGCTGAGGCGCTGCTCTCGTCGGACGGCGATCGGGTGGCCAGGACGACGAACCCGCCGAGGGCCACGATCGCGAGCACGACGTCGACGACGACCCCGCGTCGGCTGCCACCGGACTCGGTGGTCTGGGACCACTGCTCGAGGACGGGGCGGGTGAACATGCGCCGCGAGGCGAGGACCGCGGCGGCGAGACCGCCGAGGAACGCGAGGCCCACCGCCATCAGCGTGCCGGGCGTGATGACGACGGGCACGTCGGCTGCCAGCACGGCCTTGGCGAGCACGGTGACGAACCCGTACGCGAGGAGAAGGCCGATCGGTGCGGCGAGCAGCAGGAGCACGATCGGCTCCCGCAGCGCGACCGCTGCCACTGCGCGAGGCGGGAGGCCGCGCAGCTTCGCCAGCGCGACCTCGCTGCCGCGCGCCTCGCTCGTGTCGGTGACGACCAGGTAGAGCAGGAGCCAGGCGAGCAGTGCGAGCTGCGCGGTCACGATGCCGGCGGCGAGGGCCGTGGTGGCGCGCTCCGCCTCGAAGGCGTCGAGCACCGAGAGGACGTTGGTCGTCGGCTTCGGGCCGTCGCTCTCCGGGCCGAGGTAGCCCTCCACCGCCGTGCGCAGTGCGGGCACGTCCGCGACCCGCAGCTCCCGCGGCTCGGACAGGATCAGGTCGGCGGCGATGGTGCCGGGGGTCGGGTGCACGAGCGTGGGGAAGAGGTCCTTCGACACGAACACCGAGTCGACGGTGTTCGGGCCGTCGCCGTTCGGGTAGAACGAGAAGTAGATGCGTCCGGCCCAGAAGGGGTCGGCCGTGGAGGCGGGCCGGTAGGTGCCCACGACGGTGACCACGGCCGGGGTGGTCGCGATGTCGGAGCCGGTCGCGGTGTTGTCGTACTGACGCAGCTCGTCGAGCGTGACCTTTGTGCCCACCACCCACCCGACCGACTCCGCCGCGCGCGCGCTGACGACCGCCTCGTTCGTGCCGTCGCCGCACCGGCCGTCGACGATCACGAGGTGGTCGCACACGCCGTCGCGCCAGACAGCCTTGGTCTTGGCGGCGAGACCCTCGGCCGGGGTGCCCGTGGTCTCGACGACGGTCTCCGCCACCGGCGGGCCGTAGCCCGGCACGGTGCCGCGCTCGTTCTGCGAGTCGACCACGACCGAGACCGACGCAGGGTAGGAGACGTCGGTCTTCAGGTAGAAGGCGATCGTGGTGTCGGCGGTGTCCGCCTGGATGAGGCGGTCCTGCAGCACCGACTCGGCGGCGGCAGCGGAGAACAGCGGGCCGAGCGCCGCGGCCGCAACGGTGAGTGCTCCCGCGACCAGCACGACGAGGGAGCCACCGCGCCGCCACCGGAACGCGCGCAGCGCGAGCCGCAGCTGGTTCACGCGCCCCCTTCCGCATCGACCGGCACCGGTGCCGGTGCGGTCTCCGACCCTAACCGCAGCCCCGGCCGGATCCCGACGCCGTTACCGGACGGTGCCCGTGGGCCGCCGGCCGGTGCGCAGGGCGGTGGGCAGCACGAGCCACATGATCAGTGCGCCGCCGGCCGTGATCCCCGCGAACCAGGCGGCGACGCTCCCGCCCGCCGCCACCCACGCCGCGAGGGTGACCGAGCCGGTCACCGCGAAGGCGAGCGCGACCATGCCCACGAGGGTCAGGACGTGCGTCGCCCGCACGAGCCGCGGCTTCTGGCCGCGGCCGAAGAGGAACCGGTGGATCACGATCGGTGCCATGAGGCAGAGCATCGCGACGGTGCTGGCGGCGATGCTGACGAGGTAGAGGTCCTTCTGCGACGCCGACAGCGACCCGAACGGCTGCGTGAACGCGATGGTCAGCTGGAACCCGAGCAGCAGCTGCACGCCGGTCTGCGCGACGCGCATCTCCTGCAGCTGCTCGCCGTAGTTGCGGTCGGCCCGTTCGGCTTCGGTCTCGTCGCGCGTCGGCGTGGACCTGCGGTGGTCGTCGAGTCGCGCGTCGTCCATCGAGCCGCCTCCGGTCACGTGTGCCCGCCCCGTACCCGGAAGCCGGCGCGCCGAAACGACTCCGCCGTACCCACTTGGCCAGGAGCGTGGCTCCGCAGGAAATCGCGCTTTCGCCCGAGGCCACGGCGGTATCACACTGAGGTCTGTGAGGTCTGTGCGCGCCTCGGCTCCGCCGAGGCTGGGAGGCGTGCGGCGGATGGGAGGGCCCGGGCCACGCCAGCGGACGCCAGCCGGCGTCGATCGCTGTCACGGGGGGTCGCTCGCGGAGGAGCTGGGTCATGAAGGACCTTCGATGCCTGTTCGGGATGCATGACAACAACGTCCGGACCAACGACCTGGGCGACCGGTACCTCGTCTGCTCGAGGTGCAGCAAGGAGACCTACCCCAACGGCATCGCGGGCGGCGGCATCGTTCCGTACTGATCCCGCCCAGCCGCCATGGACGGCACACTGGCCGCGTGACCCACCTGCTGCGCCTCGTCGAGGTGACCTCCGGCGTGTGGGTGGCCCAGTCGCGTCGCTACGCCACCAACTCCACCGTGCTGCTCGACGGGCACGGCGGTGCCCTCGTCATCGACCCGTCATGGGACCCGGACGAGCTGGCCGCGATCCCGGCCGACCTCGCGTCCCTGGGTGTCCGGTGCGTCGCGGGCCTGTCGACCCACGTGCACTACGACCACGTGATGTGGCACCCGGACCTCGGCGACGTGCCGCGCTGGGCGACACCGGGCACCATCGCGATGGTCGACGCCGATCGCGACGGAGTCGTGGCACCGCTGCGCGGCGACCTGCCCGACGACCTGGTCGACCTGGCTGCTCGTGACCTCCGCCCCATCGACGGGGAGCTGCTGGAGTGGACCGGACCGACGGCAGTCGTGCACGTCCACCATGCGCACGCGCCGCATCACCTGGCGCTCGAGCTGCCGGACCTCGGACTGCTCGTGGCTGGAGACATGCTCAGCGACATCGAGCTGCCCATGCCCGACAAGGACGACACGGACCTCGCGAACTACCTCGGTGGGTTGGAGCGCCTGCGCGGTTCGGTGTCGCGCTCGCACCTGCTGGTCCCCGGCCACGGCTCTGTGAGCAGCCGTCCGATGGAGCGCTACGACGCCGATGCCCGCTACCTCGACGCCGTCGTGCGCCTCGGCGCCAGCGACGACACGCGCATCGCGGACATGGCCGATCTCCACGCAGCGAACCTCGAGAGAGCGGCGAACAGGATGCGTACCCGCGGGTAATAACGGGTGTCTCGTGCGCCACAATGTAGTTGAAGGCAGGATATCTGAGCGCCACAGGTTCACTCTTCTCTTGAGAGCGCTCGGAAGAACTCCCGGCCCTCACCCAGAAGGTCCGGTCGGGAGGGCGCCCTCACAGGGCAACGGCCCGACGACCTCGGGACCGTGACTGCAGGGGAGTTCCCATGTCCGCCACGATCGAGCGGCCAAGCGTCGAGGCCGCAGACCAGATCACCAGCACGTCCGCACAGAAGTGGGCCGCTGTCGTCCGAATCCTCCTGGGCTTCACCTTCCTGTGGGCCTTCCTGGACAAGGCGTTCGGCCTGGGCTACGCCACCGAGAAGGCGTGGCTGTTCGGCGCCGGAGAGGGCAGCCCGACCACTGGGTTCCTGAAGTTCGGCGTCAACCCTGAGGGCCCGATGGCCAGCTTCTTCAACGGGCTCGCGCCGAGCTCGCCGGCAGGGTTCATGAACTGGCTGTTCATGCTCGCGCTGCTCGGTGCAGGCGTCGGCCTCATCCTCGGCCTGGCCATGCGCATCACCAGCATCGGCTCCGCCATCCTGCTCATGAGCATGTGGCTCGCGCTCGCACCGTGGGCGAAGATCACGCTCGAGGACGGGACCATCGAGGCCTCGAACAACCCGATCGTCGACGACCACATCATCTACTCCGCGACGCTGATCCTGCTCATGCTGGTCGGCGCCGGTCGCTACTGGGGTCTGGGCCGCTGGTGGGAGAGCCACACCCCGACCTGGCTGCACTGATCGGCTGAGGGCGCAGCGCCCTCGACACCGAAGCACCGCCCCGGACGCCGCCTTCGCAGCGCCGGGGCGGTCGCCTGTCTGCCCGGGGGTGGTCGGCGCCTCCCCCTCCCAGGCAGCCGTCGGTGGTGACACGCACACGTCCGAGGACGACGTCGCTGAGTTCAAGTGCCGCCGTTGCGGGGAGTGACGCCGCTCGTCGTCCTCGTCGGGTAGTGCCGTTCACCCTCAGGGGTGCGCCGTCCACTGCTCCCTTCTCGCTCCATGCTGGATGTGCCGGACGACCGGGGGCTCCTGCGCCGCCGACGTGCACGGGGTCCCGCCGATGGACTGGACCGCGTTCCGGTCGACCCCGGCGTTCGGCTACCTGATCGTCGGGCTCGTGATCCTGTACGCGGGGGCCCGGGAGGTCGCCCCGGGCGACCTGCCCTCCATCGCCCTGGCACTCGAGCTCGCGACCACCGTGTGCACCCGCGGTGTGGATCTGGTCATCGGCCCGGTCCTGCCGTCCGCGTTGACCGCCGCCGGCCTCACACTGCCATCCGGTGTCGAGCACCGCGACGGCGACGATGATCTGGAGACGTGGACCGGCGCAGCCATCAGCCCCGGCGACTTCCTGGTGGTCCCCTTCGACGGCACCTCCATCGGTGCCGCCGCCGACCGGGTCGACCGCTCGCTGCGATCGCTGCTCGCCGTCAACCACAACCCCGAGACCGCGGCTGCCCTGGCCCTGAGTCCCATGAACCTGCCCGTGGGCCGGTCGCTGGGTGCCTGACCAGGCTGAACCCGGTCACTGGCTCTCGGGCACCGCACAGGTCGTACCGCCCGCCGGGCAGAGCCGGGTGCCGCCGACGACGAGACGCACGACCAGGTCCTCGAGGCCGAAGCCCGCGTCGTTGAGGGCGACGCGGAGGCTGTCGACCTCCACCTCGGGCGGCGGACCGAGCGCCGTGACGATGATCTGGCGGTTCACGACCTGCACCGTGGTGACCTGCCACCCGGCCTTGTCGGCCCACTTCTGCGCGATGGGGGTGGCGTCGCGCTGGGCGAGCTGGTCGTAGGCGACGTTGAGCGAGCCGATGCCGAGCGGCACCAGCACCACCACGATGAGGGCGCAGATCACGGCGATGGTCCCCTTGCCGAGCCCGCCGTGGACCTGTCCGGACTGCTTGGCGATCTCGCGCACCTTGTAGAGCACCAGCACGATCGTGCCCGTCGCGATGATCGCGGCGACGTTGGTGCCGAACAGCAGCAGCGCCTGCGCGGCGTCGGTCAAACGGCCGACCTGCAGGAGCAGCCCCACGACCGCGAGCGGCGGCACGAGCGAGATCGCGATCGCGACACCGGGTAGCGCGTCGCTGATGTCGCGGCGTACAAGGGCGAACGCACCGACGGTGCCTGTCGCGAGCGCCGCCATGAGGTCGATGAGGCGCGGGCTGATGCGCCCGGCCACCTGCGAGTTGGTGCGGTAGTCGTCGACGTTGAACCCGATCGCGCCGATCAGCCAGGCCAGCGCGACCACCACGAGGGCGCCCCCGACGACGTAGGCGACGCTGCGCAGGAGCGCAGGGCGGTCGCCCAGGACCGTGGCCAGCGCGATGCCGAGGATCGGCGTCATGAGCGGCGCCACGATCATGGCGCCGATGACCGATGCCGTGCTGTCGGCGATCACGCCTGCCGTAGCGATGATGGTCGCGAGGACGAGCAGCACCCAGAACTTGCTGGCTGACGGGCTCTTCCACGACTTCTCGATGAACAGCGCATCGGTCATGCGTGTGACGTCGTCAGCCCTCACCGGTGTCGGCATGGTCGTCCCTCCCAGGTCGTCGGCGCCCATGCTCCCGCCCCGGGGTGCGTTCGTGGTGGTGAAACTCGCTGCGGGGAGCGACTTTCGTCATCCAGATCAGGTCGTGGCCCGGTGCGTGTCAACCTCGGAGCGGCTCGGACGTCCTATCCCTGACGTTCGAGCCGGAAGGGGCTGCCATGAGAGGCGCCGACGAGTCGTGGGGGTCCGCCGACCTCCCGCGTTCGCCGCGCGCGGCGGTCGCTGCGCTGTTCCACGTGCACTACCGACGACTCGTCGGGCTCGCCGGCCTCATGGTCGACGACCGGGAGACGGCGGAGGAGGTCGTCCAGGACGCCTTCGAGCAGCTCTACCGACGGTGGGGGACCCTGCGGGACCCGCAGGCCGCCGTCGCCTATCTCAACAGGAGCGTCGTGAACGGTGCCCGCTCGCGGGTCCGTCGGCGGTTCACCGAACGCTCCTTCACCCTGCCCGACGCGGGCACCGTCGACTCCGCCGAGAGCGCCGGAGTCGACAACCGCAGGCGCGACGACCTGATGGAGGCGGTGCGGGACCTCCCGCAGCGCCAGCGCGAGGTCATCGTCCTGCGCTACTACCTCGACCTCTCCGAGGAGCAGATCGCTGTGTGGCTCGGCGTCTCGACCGGCTCGGTGAAGAAGCACGCCCACCGGGCAACCGCCGCCCTGCAGAAGCGGATGGAGGCATGGGCATGAACCTGTTCGAGTCCACGCTCGTCACCGCGCTGCGCGATGAAGCCCGGGAGACTGCGATGAACACAGACCTCAACGAAGGACGCGACATCCTCGAGAGCCGCCTCGACGACGTCGACCGCGGCCGGCGTCGGTGGATGGTGGCGGGCGGCGCCCTCGCCGCCACGGCCGCCGTCGCCGCGATCGCCTACCTCGCCGTCGGCCGCCCCGTCGCCGCCCCGGAGCCCGCCGATCCGACGCCGATCCCCTCGCCGACGGCGTCGGAGACGTTCCGCAGCAGCGAGTTCGCCTTCCCGTTCACCGCTCGACCGCCCCTGTGGGTCGCCGAGGCTCTGGACGAACCGACGTCGGAGAACCTGCGCCACGTGACGTGGAACCGGTGCGAGGGCGACGTCTGCATCGGGCTGACGTTCCTGTCGCTGTCGGTCCTGGATCCCTTCGGCCTGGAGGAGCGGACCGACACCGCGATGCCGGGCTACGACGCATACCTCGACTATCTCGACTCCCTGGTCGCGAGCAGCAAGGCCACGATCTCCGATCGCATCGATCGGACCATCGACGGCCGGCCCGCGACCGTCATGACCGTCATGCCGCTGTCCGACGTGCCCGACGGCGTCGGCTGCGAGGCGGGCGACGGCACCACAGACGACTGCTGGGACTTCCTCGAAGGGGTCGCCACTCGGATGGCCGTCGTCGACGTCGGCTCCTCGAACCCGCTGGTGATCCTCACGCGCACTCCGCCGTCGAACTCCGATGCTGCGGCGTGGATCGCGCAGTTCGACCCGATGCTCGACTCCGTGACCCTCGACTTCGCGACGGTCAACCCGATGGTCGGCGTATGGACGACCTCGTTCTCGGGTGAGGACGTGACGCAGGTGCTCGCTGCCGCCGGGTTGGAGGCATCGACGGAGCAGGTGCTGCAGGAGATCGGGGACTCCGGCCAGCCGCTCACCTGGGAGCTGTGGATCGACCCGACGTGGTACCGCCTCTACTCCGTGGCCTCCGACGGCACCCGCGCGCTGGTGGACGTGCACACCTACGTCCGCGACGGCGGACGCGTGACCGGTACCACCACCGGCTCGCCGCCGCTGGTCACCCTGAGCACGGTCTCGGTGCAGGGCGATGAGCTGACCTGGGCGACCGTCTCGAGCACGGAGAACAGCGACCGTGCGGCGCCTCCGGAGGAAGCCATGCACCTCGCCCTCTACTCGACCTCGACGTGGGTGCGATCGTCGACCTGACCACCTCGAGGACGACCGGGGCCTGCTGCGACGTCGCAGCGGGCCCGTGGTCGTCCTGCCCGGGTCCGCCCGCGGTAGCAGGGCGCCGCGACCCGGGTGCCGGCCGGTCGGGTCAGCTGCTGACGAGGGGGTCGGCGTCGAGGGTGGCCGCGACCGCGGCGACGACGGCGGCGATGCGCAGCGCGTCGTTCACGGCCTCGCGGGTGACGCCGGCGCTGCGCGCCCCGGCTTCGTGCTCACCGATGCACGCCTCGCAGCCGTGGATCGCCGCCACCACCACGGAGCAGAGCTCGACGTCGGCCCTCGGCGTGGTCGGCGCGATCGTGGCGGACGACCGCAGGCCCGCCCGCAGGTCGTCGTACGCGCCGTGCAGGAAGTGGCGGGCGCGGAAGTAGACGGCGTGCCCGGCCATCACCGAGGCGACGGCGAGGGCGGAGTCGGCCAGCTCGCGGGGCAGCCGGGCGCGGGCCTCGCCGGCGAGCGCCGGGCTGGCGCTGGGGGAGCGCACCGCGGCCGCGGCCGCGAGGACGCAGCCCCAGTGCTGCTGCGGGGTCAGGTGCGCGCCGGGCGCCACCACGACGGCGGCGAGGTTGCGGGACGTGTCGGCTGCGTACGCCGGCAGCCACGTGGCGAGCTCGGCGAGGCTTCGGGGCGCGTCGTCCACAGGACCACTGTGGCCCTCCGGGCGCCGTCCCACCAGCACCGACGTCGCCCTGGTGGCCCTGTCCAGCAGCTGGACGCCCGTCCCGAGTGCTGGACCCCGATGACGGGAACAGATCGCCCCGTGGCACCGTTGACGTGCGCAGACACCGGGGAGCCGGTGTGCCCGAGCTCTGAGGAGAACGTCCGTGTCCCTGCCGCCGCTGGTCGAGCCTGCCGACGCACTCACCGTCGACGAGGTCCGCCGCTACAGCCGCCACATCATCATCCCCGACGTCGGGATGGCGGGTCAGAAGCGTCTGAAGAACGCCAAGGTCCTGTGCGTCGGTGCGGGCGGCCTCGGCAGCCCCGCGCTGCTGTACCTGGCCGCAGCCGGCGTCGGCACGCTCGGCATCGTGGAGTTCGACACCGTCGACGAGTCGAACCTGCAGCGCCAGATCATCCACGGCCAGAGCGACATCGGTCGATCCAAGGCGGAGTCGGCGCGCGACTCGGTGCTCGAGGTCAACCCCTACGTGAACGTGATCCTCCACGACACGCGCCTCGACAACGACAACGTGCTCGACATCTTCAGCGGCTACGACCTCATCGTCGACGGCACCGACAACTTCGCGACGCGCTACATGGTCAACGACGCAGCGGTGCTGCTCGGGAAGCCCTACGTCTGGGGCTCGATCTACCGCTTCGAGGGCCAGGTCTCGGTCTTCTGGGACGAGTACGGCCCGAACTACCGCGACCTCTACCCCGAGCCCCCGCCGCCCGGCATGGTGCCGTCGTGCGCCGAGGGCGGCGTGCTCGGCGTCCTCTGCGCGTCGATCGGCTCCGTCATGGTCACCGAGGCGATCAAGCTGATCACCGGCATCGGCGACACCCTGCTGGGCCGCCTGATGATCTACGACGCCCTCGAGATGTCGTACCGCACGGTGAAGATCCGCAAGGACCCGAACGCCACCCCGATCACGGGTCTCATCGACTACGACGCGTTCTGCGGCACGATCTCCGAGGCCGCGGCCGATGCTGCGGTGGGCTCGACGATCTCGGTCAAGCAGCTCGACGAGATGCTCGCCGAGCGTGAGCGCGGCGAACGCGACTTCGTGCTGATCGACGTCCGCGAGCAGAACGAGTGGGAGATCGTGAGCATCCCGGGCGCGGTGCTCATCCCCAAGGGCGATTTCCTGAACGGCAAGGCCCTGGAGCAGCTGCCCAGCGACAAGCAGATCGTGCTGCACTGCAAGGTGGGCGGCCGTTCGGCGGAAGCCCTCGCGGTCGTGAAGGGCGCGGGCTTCTCCGACGCCATCCACGTCGGCGGCGGCATCGTCGCGTGGGTCAACCAGCTCCACCCCGAGCTGCCCGTCTACTGACGCCCGCCCACCCGCTGTACGCACGACGAGGCCCCGACCGGATCCCGGTCGGGGCCTCGTCGTTCGCGATGAAGGCTGGTCCCCCGCAGGGTGAGAATGGCCGAAGGCCTCACCCGGTAGGGGACTTCATCCGGTAGAGCCGAGCAGTTCCGGCCTTCATGAAGTTGGGGACTGGGTCAGCTCGCCGGTGCCGGGGCGTCCGAGAAGCCGACGCGGTTGTGCGTGCCGTCGCAGAACGGCTTGGTGGCCGAGTGCCCGCAGCGGCAGAGGTACGCCACCCGGCCCACCTCGCGCAGCACCGTGCCGTCGGCCGCGCACACGCTGACCGCTCCGCGGATCTCGTACGGGCCGTTCTCCGTCGCCGTGACGACGACGGCCGCCGCCGGCTCAGCGGGGGCCGTCGGCACCTCGGGTGCCGGCGACGGCAGGAGCAGCTCGCCCTTCGGCGCGGGCTCGACGTCGGTCCGCGTGTAGCGCAGCGCGCCGCTCGGGCATGTGTCGATCGCGGCGGCGAGCGCAGCGGCATCGGCGGCATCGGCGTCGATCCACGGCTTCTCCCGCGGCCGGAAGACCTGCGGGAGGGTGCGCGCGCACACGCCGGAATGGATGCAGATGTCGCTGTCCCAGTGGATCGTGAGGCCTGCGGTCGGGTAGTCGCGTCTGGTCACGAGCCGATGGTCCACCCACCGGGTCCCGAGCGCGCGTCGGGGCACCGACGCGCGCCTTTCCGGCGCAGTGCACGCTGCTCATGAATGCCGGAGTTGTTCGGCTCTATGGGATGAAGTCCCCTACCGGGTGAGGCCTTCGGCCCTTCTCACCCGGCGGGGGCCCAGCCTTCATCGCAGACCCGGGGGGGCTAGAGGGAGCCGACGCGCTGGAGCCAGTTGAAGGACCAGTAGCCGGGGAGGGTCGGCAGCCAGAAGGTGAGCAGCCGGAACAGCAGCGTGGCCGACACCGCGACGCCGGAGTCGACGCCGGCGGCGGTGAGGCCGAAGACGTACGCCGCCTCCACGGCACCGAGGCCGCCCGGCGTCGGAGCCGCCTGGCCGAGGGTCGACCCCGCGAGGTAAACCAGCGCGATCGCCGCGTAGTTCATGGGGCCGGAGTCGAACGCCTCGACGCAGGCGATCATGCAGAGGGCGAACGCCGCGTTGAGCAGCAGGATGCCGCCCATGCCCTCGACGATCTTCCACGGCTGCTGGGTCAGCGTGACCAGGCGGGGACCGACCTCGTTGAAGATCGGCCGCACGCGGTCGACGAGGATCTTGCGCACCGGCCCGAACATCAGCAGCAGCGCCAGGATCAGAACGACGCCGACGACTGCCCAGATCGCCCAGGCGGGCGGCTGCAGCTCGATCGAGCTGTTGGTGCCCGCCAGGATTCCGACGATGAACAGCATCGCGATGTGCAGGACGAAGGCGAACACCTGGGATACGCCGACGCTCGCCGCTGCGAGCGCGGGGTGCAGCCCTGACCGCTGCAGGTAGCGCACGTTCACCGCGACCGCGCCGACCGTGGGCGGCGAGACGAGCGTGGCGAACGCCGCCGCGAGCTGGGCGGCGAACGTCCGCACGTGCGAGAGCTGCTCGGGCACGAAGCCCGACAGGGACAGGGACGCACCGACGAAGGTCAGGAACGACAGGACGAGCGCGACGAGCGCCCACCGGAGGTCGGCCTGGCGCACGAGCCCGACGAGGTCGACCTGGGCCAGCTGGCTCAGCAGGACGTAGCCGGCGATGGTGCCCGCCACGATCGTGAGCAGCGTGCGCGGCGTGATGCGGCGCAGCTCGATGGGCGGAGTCTCCGCCGCGGACGGCCTCAGCGCCACGAGCTCCTCGCGCACCAGGCCGAGCAGCTTCTTGTTCTTGCGCACGCGGCGTCGGGTGTCGCTGGAGAGCGCCACGATCTGCAGTGCCGGGAGCGCCCGCAGGATCTTCTCCTCGCCGAACACCCGCGCCCCTGCCGCCACGGCCCGGGCCGGGTCGGTCATGAGCGCCGCGGTCGCGAGGATCTCGGCGAGGTCGATGCGCTCGGCGAGGTCGCCGGCCGCGATCGTGCCGTGCTGCAGGCCCGCGAGCCACACCTGGCCCTCGCGCGGCCGGATGATCTGCTCGGCGGAGAGCGCCCGATGCGCGATGCGGTCGCGGTGCAGCCGCTGCACCGCCGTGAACGCGGCGTCGAGGTCAGCGTCGGTCAGCACGCCGGGGCCGATCTCGGCCCACGTCGTGCCCGGGATCTGGTCGTACGCGAGCAGGGTGGAGTCGGGCCCGACCTCGCTCGCGAGGCGCAGCGCGGGCACCGGTGCCCCGGCCGCCGTGCCGGCGTAGGTCATGAGGGCCGCGTGCTCGAGCTGGGCGCGCATCGAGAAGCCGCCGGGCGAGCCGGGGTCGGTGCGCAGCCTGAGGTTGCGCCAGGCCGCGGCGCCGACGCCCGCGCCCTCGAGGTCGCGGTCGAAGACGACGACGCGCAGGGGGCTGCCGCTGCGCGTGTACGCCGAGTACTGGCGACCGCGCGCGGTGTGGCGGTCGGCCCGCAGGAGGGTGAGGGGCAGGCCGGCCCGGTCGAGGACGTCGGCCACCTGGATCCCGCTCGGGCGGGTGGTGGGCGTGCCCAGCGCGTAGCGGGCACCGAGCCCCACGGCCCAGCCGAGCAGCAGCGACAGCCCGATCACCACGACGGTGGACGATCCGTTCGTGATCGGGCCGACGGACACCGCGACCACCGTGATGACGGCGAACACGCCCCAGCGACCGCGGCCGAGCAGGCGCGCCACGGTGATGAACGCGACGAGCCCGACGATGAGCGGGTTGAGCACGAACACCCGCGAGGGCTCGTCCGTGCCGGTGAGCGCCAGGAGCAGCTTGCTCGAGCCCCACAGCGCGACCAGGGCGGCGATGAGCACGGCGAGGGCGGTGGCCACCACCATCGCGCCGATCGCCTCGACCAGCTGGCGGCCGCGCTTGCGGACGAGCAGGTCGATGGCGGCGGCGATCGGGAGGCCGAGCAGGCCCAGCGCGCCGATGACGTTGAGCGCGAGCAGCAGGAACGACGGCAGCCGCCCGCTCACCTGCGTGACGTCCTCCTCGATGCCCGTGCTGGTGGCGCTGAGGAAGTAGGCCACGGCCACGAGCACGGCCATGCCGAGGATCGCGAGGCTGAGACGGATCACGTCGGCCGGGCGGCGGACGCGCCGTGGGATCACGCCGTCCTCGATCACGAGGGTGCCGTGGCTGTCGTCGTCGAAGGTCCGCTCGAGCGGGTAGTCCGGCAGCGACTGGTCCCGGGACGTGGTCACGGGCGCCTCGGGACGGCCGTCGACGGGGTCGACGGACGGACGCGGCTCGACGGACACGCGACTGATCGTCGCATCCCCCGGAGGTCGAGGTGCACAGGCGGGCAGGATGGCGGGCGTGACGTCGCCCGCTCGGACCCGCCCGCGCGCGGATCCCGACACCGCGGCGGGCCTGCCCACGCCGTACGCCGAGGCCGTGCTCGACCTCGTCTCGCGCATCCCCCCGGGCCGGGTGATGGCGTACGGCGACGTCGCCGCGGCCCTGCAGCGCGGCGGCGGGCCCCGGCAGGTCGGCACGGTCATGGCCCGCTTCGGCTCGGGCGTGCCGTGGCACCGGGTCGTGCGCGCGGACGGCTCCCCGGCGGTCGGCCACGAGGCCGAGGCCCTGCGACGCCACCGGCGCGAGGGCACCCCGCTGCGGGGCACCCGCATCGACATGGCCCGGGCGCGCTGGGCGCCCGAGATGTCGCACCCGGGTGATGGGATCGGGGAGTGACCAGCACCTCCGCCGACGCCGTGCACGCGTCGGACATCCCGAAGCTGGTCCTCGACCGGACGCCGCCGCTCTCGGCCGCGGCGCCCGCGCTCGACGCCGAGCAGCGCCGGGTCGTGGCGCACCGGGAGGGCCCGCTCCTCGTGCTCGCCGGCCCCGGCACGGGCAAGACCACGACCCTGGTCGAGGCGATGGTCGCGCGGTTGCAGGGACCGACCGCGGTGCGCGCCGACCAGGTGCTCGGCCTCACGTTCGGCCGCCGCGCCGCCGGGGAGTGGCGCGAGCGCGTCACCGCCCGCCTCGGTGGCGGGGTCGTCCCCACCGTCACCACGTTCCACTCGTTCGCCTACGCGCTCGTGCGCCAGGCGGCCGACCCCGAGGCCTTCGCCGAGCCCCTGCGCCTGCTGTCCGGCCCCGAGCAGGAGGCGCGCCTGCGCGAGCTGCTCACGGGTGCCGTCTCGGACGGGCGCCTCGCCTGGCCCGCCGACCTCGCCGCCGCGCTCGGCACGCGCGGCCTCGCGTCCGAGGTGCGCGCCGTCGTGGCGAAGGCCCGCGCCCTCGGCCTCGACCCCTGGGACCTCGAGGCGCTGGCCGCCCACGCGGGCAGCGTCGGCCCGGCGTGGAAGGCGGTCGGAGAGTTCCTCGGCGACTACCTCGACGTGCTCGACGCCGAGGGGGTCACCGACTACACCGAGGTCGTCCACCGGGCCGGGCTGCTCGCGCACGACCCGGACGTGCAGGCCCGGCTGCGGGCGCAGTACTCCGTGGTGCTGGTCGACGAGTTCCAGGACACCGACCCCGCGCAGGTGCGGCTGCTGCAGGGGCTCGTCGGGCCCTCGACGTCGTTCGTGGTGGTGGGCGATCCCGACCAGAGCATCTACGCGTTCCGAGGCGCCGACATCGGCGGGATCCTCGGCTTCCGCGAGACCTTCCGAGCCCCCGACGGGTCCGACGCCCCCGTCATCGTGCTCCGCCGCACCCGCCGCTTCGGGCCGGTGCTGCGCGCGGCCGCCGGGCGGGTGCTGCGCACCACCTCGCTCGCCCCGCTGCCCGCCACGATCGTCTACGACCACCGGCACCCGGTCAGCGAGGCACCGGCGTACGGCGAGGGCTCGCTCGAGGTGCGCACCTACGACTCCGAGCACGCCGAGGCCGCGCACGTCGCCGACCGGCTCCGTCGCGAGCACCTCGAGCGCGGCGTGCCCTGGTCGGACATGGCGGTGCTTGTGCGCAGCGGGCGTCGCTCGATCCCCACGCTGCGACGGGCGCTGCTCTCCGCCGGCGTCCCGGTCGAGGTGGCGTCCGACGAGGTGCCGCTGCACGACGAGCCCGCCCTCGCGCCGCTCCTCACCCTGCTGCGGGTGGCGGTCGACCTCGGTCAGCCGCAGGGCCCGCCCGATGCCGGGGCGGTCGACGACGACACGGTCCACACGCTGCTGCTCTCCCCTCTCGGCGACGCCGATCCGGCCGACGTCCGGCGGCTCGGCGGCGTGCTGCGCCGGCTCGCGCGCGAGGAAGACCCCGACCAGCGGCCCGCACCGTCGGGCGAGCTGCTGCGCCGTCTGCTCGTCGACCTCGTGGCCGATCCCGCGACCGTCCTGCCCGTGCAGCAGTCGGCGGCGGGCAGGGACGCCCGCGCGCGGCACGCGCAGGAGTGCGTGGTCCGTGTCGCCCGGCTCCTGCACGCGGCACGCGAGGTCATGGCGAGGCGGGGGAGCACCGAGGAGGTGCTCTGGACCGTCTGGTCCGGCTCGAACGGCCGGGGCGGGTCGGGATGGCCACGGCGCCTCGAGCAGGCGGCCCTGCGCGGGGGCGACGGCGGTCGCCGTGCCGACTCCGACCTCGACGCGGTCCTCGGGCTCTTCGCCGCGGCCGAGCGGGCCGAGGACCGGTTCGGCGGACGCCGCGGCGTCGCCAACTTCCTGGCCGAGCTCGACTCGCAGGTGATCCCGGCCGACAGCCTCGCCGAACGCGGCATCCGCGGGCCTGCCGTCCGGCTGCTCACCGCGCACCGTGCGAAGGGCCTGCAGTGGCGGCTCGTCGTGGTGCCGGGCGTGCAGGAGGGCGTGTGGCCCGATCTCCGTCGTCGGGGCTCGCTCCTGCAGGCCGACCGCCTCGAGCGCACGGGCCTCGGCGAGGCCGCGCCCCCCGCGGCCCTGCTGGCCGAGGAGCGGCGGCTCTTCTACGTCGCCTGCACGCGGGCGCAGGAGTCGCTGGTCGTCTCGGCCGTGCGGTCGAGCCACGACGACGGCCCCCAGCCGTCGCGCCTGCTCGCCGAGCTCGCCGGCGGCGAGGACTCGGTGGCCCACGTCATCGGTCGCCCGGCGCGGCCGCTGTCGGTGAGCGGGCTCGTCGCACAGCTGCGCGCGACGGCGGTCGACAGCGCGCTGCCGGCCACGTTGCGGGCAGCGGCCACCCGCCGGCTCGCGGCCCTGGCCTCGGCCGCCGACGACGACGGCCGCCCGCTGGTTCCGGCCGCCCACCCCGACCGCTGGTGGGGCCTGCTCGACCCGACCGAGTCGTCGGAGCCGGTCCGTGAGGCCGACGCTCCGGTCGCGCTGTCCGGCAGCCAGCTCTCGACCCTCGGGAAGTGCCCGCTGCAGTGGTTCCTCGGGCACGAGACCCACGCCGAGGTGGCGCGCACGACCGCGCTCGGGTTCGGGTCGGTGGTGCACACGCTCGCCGACGCCGTCGCGCGCGGCGAGCTGCCGCCGGACCTCGCCGTGCTCGAGACCGAGGTCGACCGGATCTGGTCCGCGCTGGGGTTCGAGGCCACCTGGCAGAGCGAGGGCGAGCGGGTCGAGGCGAGCGAGGCGCTGCGCCGGTTCCTCGACTGGCACGACGGCAGGGACGACCGCACCTTCGTGGCGAGCGAGCACGAGTTCGACCTGCAGCTGCCCGTCGGCGAGCACGGCGTCCGGGTGCGCGGATCGTTCGACCGGGTCGAGGTCGACGCCGACGGCGCCGTGCACGTGGCCGACCTCAAGACCCAGCGCAACCCCGAGACCGGAGACGCCCTCGCCGAGCACATCCAGCTCGGCGTCTACCAGCTCGCGGTGCAGCGCGGCGCGCTCGACTCGCTGCCGGCCGACGTCCGCGAGCGCGCCGGTCTCCCGGCGCCCGGTGAGTCCGTCCACGTCGCCGGGGCCGAGCTCGTGCTGCTGCGCGTCGAGCGCAAGCGCACCGGGATGCCGGCGGTGCAGGAGCAGGCGCCGATCGGCGACGGGCCGTCGTGGGTCGACGAGGCGGTCGAGTCGGCCGAGCAGCGGGTGCGCGCCGAGCTGTTCGTGGCGCGCCCCGGCAGCCACTGCTCGATGTGCGACTTCCGCCGTGCCTGCCCCGCGGTCGACGAAGGCCGGGAGGTGCTGCCGTGAGCAACGTCCCGGTGCGCCCGCGCACCGCCGTCGACGGCTTCGGCGTCCGCGAGCTGAAGGCGCTGCTCGGCGTCCCGTTCAGCGACGAGCAGATCGCGGCGATCACCGCGCCGCTGTCGCCGTACGTCGTCGTGGCGGGCGCCGGCTCGGGCAAGACCACGGTGATGACGGCACGCGTGGTCTGGCTCGTGGCGACTGGCCAGGTGCGCGCCGACCAGGTGCTCGGCCTCACCTTCACGAACAAGGCCGCGAGCGAGCTCGCCTCCCGTGTCCGGGACGCTGTGCGCGAGCTCGCGCAGCAGGAGTCCGGCGACCTGCCTCCGGGCGAGGAGGTCGACCTCGGCGAGCCCGTGATCGCCACCTACCACTCGTTCGCGGGCCGGCTGCTGTCCGAGCACGGGCTGCGCATCGGGGTCGAGCCGCAGGCGCGGCTGCTCGGCGAGGCGGCGTCGTACCAGCTCGCCCACCGCGTCGTGGTGCGCACCCGGCGCGACCTCGTGCCGCTCGGCAAGGGCGTCGGCGGCGTGGTCGGCGACCTGCGGGCGCTCGACGGCGAGCTCGCCGAGCACTGCGTGGAGCTCGCCGAGCTCCGGGCCTGGGACGAGCGGTTCGTCGCCGAGGTCGAGGGCCAGGTCAAGATCATGGCGGGTGCCCGCGACGCCGCTGCGGTGTCGCGCAAACGGATCGAGCTCGCGCACCTCGTCGAGGAGTACCGCGCCGAGCGCCGCCGGCTCGACGTCGTGGACTTCTCCGACCAGATGCGCTTCGGTGCGCGCCTCGCCGAGGACTGCCCGGAGGTCGGGGCGGCGCTGCGCGAGCAGTTCGCCGTGGTCCTGCTCGACGAGTACCAGGACACGTCCGTCGCGCAGCGGCGACTGCTCACCGGGCTGTTCGGCGGCGGTCACCCGGTGACTGCGGTCGGCGACCCGCTCCAGGCCATCTACGGCTGGCGCGGTGCGAGCGTCGCCAACATCGACGACTTCCCCGTGCACTTCGCGCCGGCATCGGGCGGTCGGGCGCCCGTGCTGCCGCTCGCGGAGAACCGGCGCTCGGGCAGCAACGTGCTCGACTCCGCCAACCTCGTGGCCGCCGACCTGCGGGCGCTGCACCCCGAGGTCGCGGCGCTCGTGGCGGCCGACCCCGGCAAGCCGCCGGGCGCGGTGCGGCTCGCCCTGCACCAGACGTACGCCGAGGAGATCGACTGGCTCGCCGACCAGGTGGTCGGCGAGATCGCGGCGGGCACGGCACCGGGCGACGTGGCGCTGCTGGTGCGCGTCGGGTCCGACCTGCCGCCGGTGATGGCGGCGCTGGCCGACCGTGGCGTGCCGTTCGAGGTGCGCGGCGTCGACGGCCTCCTCGCGGTGCCCGAGGTGGCGGAGGTGCTCGCCGTCCTCGACGTGCTGCACGACTCGACCGCCAACCCCGCCCTCGTGCGGCTGCTGGCCGGCCCGCGCTGGCGCATCGGCCCGCGCGACCTCGCGCTGCTCGGCCGCCGCGCCCGCCAGCTCACCGGTGGACGGGCATGGGGCGAGGCACGCGACCTCCAGCAGCAGCTCGACGACTCCGTGGGCGGCACCGATCCGGCCGACGTCGTGTCGCTGCTCGACGCGCTCGACGACCCGGGCGACCTGCCGTACGGCAACGACGCGCGGCGCCGGTTCGCCGCACTGTCCGGCGAGATCCGCGCGCTGCGCCGGCACGTCGGCGACCCGCTGCCCGACCTGGTCCACCGAGTCGTCACGACGACCGGGCTCGACATCGAGCTCGCCGCATCGCCCGAGCTCGTGGTGCTGCGTAGGGCCGAGGCGCTGGCGTCGTTCGTCGACCTCGTGGCGGCGTTCCAGGACGCCGAGGGCGCGTCGTCGGTCACGGCGTTCCTGTCGTGGCTGCGCCTCGCCGAGCGCTTCGACAAGGTGCCCGAGCTCGAGCGCACGCCGTCCCGCGACGCCGTGCAGCTCATGACCGTCCACAAGGCCAAGGGCCTCGAGTGGCCGGTCGTCGTGCTGCCGTCGGTGACGGTCGGCGTGTTCCCCAGCGCGCGGGGCCGGTCGCGCTGGCCGGAGAGCGCCAAGACGCTGCCGTACCCGTTGCGCGGCGACTCCGCAGCCCTGCCCCGTCTCGACGGGCTGACCAAGAAGGACTTCGACGCGTTCGTCGACTCCTGCCGGGCCGGGGACGAGCTCGAGGAACGACGGCTGGCCTACGTCGCGCTGACGCGTGCCAAGCGCCTGCTCGTCGCCTCGTCGTCGTGGTGGGGGCCGCGGCAGAAGAAGGTCCGCGGGCCGTCGCCGTACCTCGACCTGCTGCGCGAGGCGGCCCTCGACGGCGCGGGCGAGGTGGCCGTGTGGGCCGAGCGCCCCGACGACGACGAGTCCAACCCGGTGCTCGACGAGGTGGTCGAGGTGCCCTGGCCGGTCGTGCCGGACGCCGCTGCTCTCGCGGCGCGGCGCGCGGCCGCGACCTCCGTGCTCGACGGGCTCGGCACCGACATCTCAGCGCTCATGCGCGAGCACGTCGACCTCGCCGTGGTCGAGGGCGTCTCGCCGCTGCTCGGGCTCGATGCCGCCGACCTCGGCACCGTCGTCGGCTGGGACGACGACATCGCGCTGCTGCTCGAGGAGCGACGCTCCGAGCGATCGGCCACGCGGGTGGTGCCGGTGCCGTCGTCGCTCTCGACGTCGGACCTCGTGCGGCTCGCGGCCGATCCCGACTCCTTCGCACGGCGCCTCGCTCGCCCCGTGCCGGCCGCGCCGGCGCAGTCCGCCCGCCGCGGCACGCGCTTCCACGCCTGGGTCGAGGCCCACTACGGCGTGCAGCCGCTCCTCGAGCCCGACGACCTGCCGGGAGCGGCGGACGGCCTCGACGACGACTCCGACGAGGCCCTCGACGCCATGCGTGCGGCGTTCCTCGCGAGCCCGTGGGCCTCCCGGACGCCGGTTGGGATCGAGGTCGGGTTCTCGCTCGTCCTCGGTGGCCGTGTCGTCCCGGGCCGCATCGACGCGGTCTTCTCCGAGACGGCGGCCGACGGTGTGACGCGCTACGAGGTCGTCGACTGGAAGACCTCGCGCCGTCAGAGCGCCGACCCGCTGCAGCTCGCGGTCTACCGCGTCGCCTATGCCGAGCTGCTCGGCGTACCGCTCGAGCGGGTCGACGCCGCGTTCGTCTACGTGCGCGACGGCTCGGTCGTGCGGCCGGAGGGTCTGCCCGACCGTTCTGGCCTCGAGGTGCTGCTCGCCGGCTGACCTGCCGCCCACCGCCGTGCGGCCTGCCTCAGCGTCCCGCGTGCCTCGCGTGGCTACGGTGAGCGTGCACGATCGGCGCGGACGGGCAGGGAGGACCACGTGACCAGCGAGCCCGTCGGCGCGCTCGGCCCGAGCGACCCGACGCCCGAGGACGTCGACGCCCTGGTCGGCAGCCCGCCGCGCAGTCTCGGCCGTCGCCTGCTCTCGGGGCTGCTGACCTACGGCGTGGTGGCGCTCGCGCTCTGGTACCTCGTGAAGCAGCTGAGGAGCGAGGGCGGCATCGGCGATGCCCTCGCGCTCATCACACCGGCGCAGGTCGCGCTCATGTGCGTGCTGGGCGTGGTCAACCTCGCCACCAACTGGCCCCCGATCGTCATCGCCCTGCCCGGCCTGCGCGTCCGCGAGGCGGCCGTCACCAACACGGCGTCGGCGGCGCTCTCGAACACCGTGCCGGAGGGCGGCGCCGTCGCGACCGCGCTCAACGTCGCGATGCTGCGCTCGTGGGGCTTCACCATCCGCGACATCACCTCCGAGATCCTCGTGACGGGCACCTGGTCGCAGCTGACGAAGTACGTGCTGCTCTCGATCACGCTCGGGGTCGTGGTGATCCAGGGGACCGCTCCGGACGGCGCCGGCGTGTGGGCGCTCGTGCTCGTCGTGCTCGTGGCGATCGCCGTCGTCCTGCTGCTGCTCGTCCTGCGCAGCGAGCGGTTCGCCGTGCGGCTGGGGCGCTTCGTCGACTCGTTCCTCACCCGCGTGACCTCGTGGGTGCGGCACCCCTCGCATACGCGCTTCGCCGACGACGTGCCGCGCTTCCGCACCGGCATGGTCGGGCTCCTGCGCGTGTGCTGGGGACGCCTCACCGTGGCGATGGTCGTGTCGCTGCTGACCGCCGGCTCGATCCTCTACATCGCCTGCGTCATGCAGGGTCTCGGGGGCACCGTCACGTGGGCTCTCGCGATGACGGCGTACGGCCTTGCGACGTTCGCGTCGCTCCTGGTGCCCACGCCGGGGGGTCTGGGCGTCGCCGAGGTCGTCCTGACGTCGGTGCTGGCGTGGGCGGCGCCGGAGTCGGCGCAGGCCGCGGTGCTCGCCGCGGTCCTGCTGTACCGCCTCGCGACGTTCCTCGTCCCGATCCCGATCGGACTCGTGACCTACCTCTACTGGCGCACGTCCACCGCCTGGCGCGTCGACGTCGACTCCAAGCCCGTCGATCTCTCCGCCCGCTGAGGCGATTCGCCCGTGTCGTCCCGACCTCCCGGCCCTGGGGTCTAGAGGTCGAGGTCGACCGTGACTGCGGCGTGGTCGCTGACCGGGAGGGGATGCACTTGCGCGGTGGCGCTGCCGATCTGGGACGGCGTGAGGCCGTCGGCGAGCACGTGGTCGAGCTGCACGCGCGGCTTCATGACGGGGTACGTCTTCGCGCGGGCGAGCGGCGTCCAGCCGGTGATGCGCGCGGGCATGCCTCCGGGGAGGTTGAAGTCGCCGAGCAGCACGAGCGGGCGGGGCAGGCCCGCGAGCCACCGGCGCAGCGCGCGCAGCTGGCGGACGTTGTATCCGGGCACGAACGACAGGTGCGCGGTGACGACGGTGAAGGGTCCCCGGGCGCCTTCGACGACCGCTGCGACGGCGGCCCGGGGCTCGTCGGCCACGCGGATGAACTGCGGCCGCGGCTCGGCCGGGATCATGACCGGCAGGCTCCAGGGGGCCGGGTCGAACCGCGTGCTGCGCCACTCGAGCACGGGCAGCCGCGAGACGAGGCCGACGCCGTACAACGGGCCGATCGAGATCACGGTGCCGGGCGGACCGGGGTCGAGGTCGCTCGCGCGGCGGCGCAGGTCGGGATCGGGGAGGTGGGCGTTGCTCGCCCGCTCGTGCGTCTCGTCGGCCTCGGCCCAGCCGGGGAGTCCCGGCGTACCTGCGACAGACGGCGCGAAGCGCCACTGCTCGGCACCGATGGCCTCGGCCACCGAGCGCACCTGGTGCACGCCGCCGCTGCGCGGCTGGTCGACGTCGACCTCCTGCAGCCCGATCACGTCGGCGTCGAGCAAGCGGACCGCGTCGCGCAGCTGCCGGTCGTCGGCGACGGTGAGGCCGGTGGGCCGGCCGGCGTCATCGAGGTCGGGCGCGGCCATACCGCCGAGCACCGGCACGCCGTGCAGCAGGTTGTACGTCGCGAGCCGGACCATGTCCGAACGCTAAGCGCCCCAGCGCCGTACCGCGAACCGCACTCATCAGCCCAAGGGGTCAAGGAGTGCAGCTCAACTGCCGTGATCGACCCTAGGGGCGGAGAAGTGGGGCGGGTCAGTGCTCGAGGGCGACCTCTTCGACGGGCTTGGGGCGCTCGCCGGAGCGCTTGCGCATCCACTCGCGGGCGGGCTCCTCGACGATCCTCCACATGAGCCAGGCGACGACGACCGCGCCGACGAACAGCACGATGGTCGCCAGCGCGTAGAGCACGCCGCTGTCGATCCCCATCCTCGTGAGCACCGCGCGCCAGAGGCCGTACCAGACCGTGTGCGTCATGTAGAGCGAGAACGAGATGAAGCCGCCGAGCACGAGGCGGTCGGTGGCGAGGAAGCGGGAGAGGCCGCGGCGGCTGAGCGCGAGGACGCCGATCCACACGATGAGCAGCGGCACCAGCAGCAGGTGCCACTTCGGCGGCAGGTCGGCGACGTTCGGGGTGTCCTCGAAGCCCTCGCCGCCCCACTGCAGGCCGGGGATCCGACCGAGGACGACGGATGCCGCGACGATCACGATCGGCAGCGCCACCGACAGCGTGGTGGCCAGGCGCTCGACGCGCGGACGCGGGCCGTCCTCCGTCGCCGTCCAGAACCGCAGCACGACCACGTAGGTCAGCGCCCCGGCCGTGAACTCGGTGAGGATGCGGATCGTCGAGCCCCAGTCCGAGATGTAGTAGGGGTCGCCCTGGTAGGCGACGCCGTACCAGAGCAGCGGCACGAGGACGACGACCCAGGCCAGCGCGATCCAGCGCGTCGCGAGCCGCTGGTGGAAGCGGAAGAACACGAGCACGAGCAGCGGGAACAGCAGGTACGCGAGCCACTCCATCGACAGCGACCACGCCGGGAAGTTCCATCCGCGCTGCGGGTCGCCGCCCCACTCGTGGATCAGCAGCACCTGCTTCAGGTAGTCGACGACGTTGAACCAGTCGCGGTCGACGCTCTCGCCGGCCACCTTCGCCTGCAGGAACACCGCGAGGCCCGCGACGTTGAGCATCACGAAGTGCACGGGGTAGATGCGCGCGAGCCGCAGCCACAGGAAGTGGCGGGACGCCGGCCACGTGATCCGCGGCCCGAGCTTGGTGAGGTAGGTGTGCGTGAGGATGAAGCCCGACAGCGCGAAGAACAGGTCGACGCCCAGGCGCCCCACCCGCACGAACTCGTGCAGCACGGGCACGAGCAGCCCGAGCGTCGCGAGCGGCACCTGGAAGTGGTAGAGCATCACCCACGCCGCAGCCACGAACCGCACGCCCGTGAGCTGGCCGATGAAGCCCTTCATACCCGTCCCTCTGTACGCCGCAACCGTCGCGGGAATCCTCGCACGCGGCCCTCTGCCACCGACGAATCCGCGCCGGACGCGGGTCCTCGCGCACGCACCGGTGGGCGCGGCCGTAGGGTCGGGCGGGTGAGCGACCCGCAGCCCGATCCCGCCGTCCGCCAGCACGTGCTCGAGCATCGGCAGGCGCTCGTCGACGCGCTCCTCGAGTGGCTGCGCATCCCCAGCATCAGCGCCGATCCCGACCACGCCGACGACGTCTCGCGCAGCGCCGACTGGTTCGTGCAGCGCCTGCTTGCTGCCGGGTTCCCCGAGGTCGAGGTGTGGTCCACCCCGGGCCTCCCGACGGTGTACGCCGAGTGGCCGAGCGACGACCCCGACGCGCCGACCGTCGTGGTCTACGGGCACCACGACGTGCAGCCCGTCGACCCGATCGAGCTGTGGGACTCCGCGCCGTTCGAGCCGTTCGTGCGGGCCACGGCGTACGGCGAGGAGCTCGTCGGCCGCGGTGCGATCGACGACAAGGGGCAGATGGTCTACCACCTGTTCGGGCTCGCGGCGCACCTCGCGGCCACCGGCCGTACGAGCCCTGCCGTCACGCTCAAGGTGATCGTCGAGGGCGAGGAGGAGTCGGGCTCGACGCACTTCCGCCAGCTGCTCCTCGACAACCGCGAGCGGCTCCGCTGCGACGTCGTGGTGGTGAGCGACAGCGGCGTGTACGACCGCAGCACGATCTCGGTCGTCACCGGCATGCGCGGCATGATCGAGTGCCAGCTCGACCTGCGCGGGCCGGCGGGCGACGTGCACTCCGGCTCGTTCGGCGGCGCGATCCCGAACCCGGCAACGGTCGCGGCCCGCCTCGTGGCGGCCCTTCATGACGCCGACCACCGCGTGACGCTCCCCGGCTACTACGACGGCGTCGTGCCTCTCACCGACCGGGAGCGCGAGCTCATCGCCGCGCTCCCGTTCGACGAGTCCCGGTGGCTCGAGGGAGCCCGCTCGAGCGGGACCGACGGCGAGGCCGGCTACTCCACGCTCGAGCGGGTCTGGGCGCGACCGACCGCTGAGGTCAACGGGATCTGGGGCGGCTACACGGGCCCCGGGGGCAAGACGATCGTGCCGAGCGAGGCGCATGTGAAGCTGTCGTTCCGTCTGGTCGCCGGCCAGCGCAACGAGGACGTGATGACGGCGATGGAGGCCTGGCTCGACGACAGGCGGGCCGACGGCGCGGTGCCGGCCGGCATCGACGTCACCGCGACGTTCCCGCGGATCGGTGTGCGCCCGTGCCTCACCCCGCTCGACCACCCCGCCCTGCAGAGCGTCACGCGCGCGATGGCCCGCGCGTTCGAGACCGAGGTGCTCTACACCCGCGAGGGCGGCAGCGGCCCGGAGGCAGACCTCGCCGACGTTCTCGAGGCGCCGGTCGTCTTCCTCGGCGTCGGGCTCCCCGACGACCGCATCCACGCGCCGAACGAGAAGGCCGACATCGAGTTCCTCCTCAAGGGGGCCGAGGCGGTCGCCTATCTCTGGGACGACCTCGCCACCACCTGGGAGCGCTGAACTCGTTGCCGGACAAGGGATTGCTCGACTCACTGGCGCTCGCGCGCGGTTCCATCGACCGTGCGGCCGAGCGGCGCGAGGACGAGGCCTGGCTGGCGGCAGCCTGGGCCGACCAGTCGTCCCGCGTGCTCGTCATCCACCACGGCCGGGCCCCAGCGGTCATCGACCCCGACGGTGCAGGGGCGCCCGGGACCGTGGCCCTGCACTACGTGCCGTCGCTGGAGGCGCCGGACGGCGGGATCCGCGTGCTGCTCGCCGTCGTCGACGACGTCACCTACTTCGGGCTGCTCCTCGACGTCGCGGAGGATGCGCCGCCCGAGCATCCCGGCACCAGATGGCTGGGGCTCCGTGAGATCGGCGCCGCGCTGGGCGACGTCGACGCCGGGGTGATGGTCGCGGCCGTCGCGCTGGCCAACTGGCACGCGACGCACCCGCGCTGCCCGCGCTGCGGGGTGCCGACGCTGCCGACCCAGGCCGGCTGGTCGCGCACCTGCCCGGACGACGAGAGCCAGCACTTCCCGCGCAGCGACCCCGCGGTGATCGTGCTCGTGCGCGACGCCGACGACCGGGCACTGCTGGGTCGCCGCATCGACTGGCCCGTCAGCTTCTTCTCGACCCTCGCGGGCTTCGTCGAGGCGGGGGAGTCCGCCGAGGCGGCGGTGCTGCGCGAGCTGTCCGAGGAGGCCGGCGTCGACATCGACCCCGGCGCCCTGGACTACCTCGGCTCGCAGCCGTGGCCGTTCCCCTCGAGCCTCATGCTCGGCTACCACGCGCGGCTGGCACCCGGGTCGCGCGTCGCGATCCCCGACGGGGTCGAGATCGAGGAGGTGCGGTGGTTCACCCGCGAGGAGATGCATGCGGCCTGCGAGAGCGGCGAGCTGCGCATCCCGCCCGCGGTGTCCATCGCCCGCAGGCTCATCGAGGCCTGGTACGGCGGCGAGCTGCCGGGAGCCTGGTCCCGTCCATGACCGAGGGACGACGTCGGCCCCCGACCGCAGCGGCTGCGATCGGGGGCCGATGACGTACGCCGTGCGTCAGCCCATGGGCAGGCGCTGGGTGACGCGGTACTGGTTGCCGGTGGGGTCGCGGAAGCCGAAGTCGATGCCGTACGGCTGCTGGTTCGGCTTGTCGATGGTCTCGACGCCGTTCGCGACGAGCGCGTCGTACACCGCCAGTGCGTCGTCGACGGTGAAGAACACGGCCGTGGCGAAGCCCTTGGCCGCGATGTCCTCCACCTGCGCCTTGGTCGCCTCGTCCATGACGGGCGGCCCAGGGATGGCCATGAGCACCATGGCGGTTCCGTCCTGGCCCTTCGGCCCGACGGTGAGCCACCGGAAGTTGCCGAGCTCGGCGACGGTGACGTCCTCCTTGATCTCGAAGCCGACCTTGTCGGTCCAGAAGGAGGCCGCCTCGTCCTGGTCGCGGACCCAGATCTGGGTGGTGGAGAGCGTGAGCATGGGCTGACCTTCCGTCGTCGTCGTGGTGCCCCGAACCTAGGGCGCGTCAGGACGCCCGGTCTTCTCCGTTCGTGCTGCCCTTCACGGGCCTGCCGTACGCGCGGAGCATGCACCCCGGGATCGTGATCAGCTCGGCGGCAGGTGGGAACGACGCGCGGTAGGCGGTGGGGGACTTGCCGTACGCAGTGGTGAAGCTCGTGGTGAACGAGCCGACGCTCGTGAGCCCGACGCGCATGCAGATGTCGGCCACGGACCAGTCGGTGCTGCGCAGGAGCGTCGCCGCGCGCTCGAGACGGCGCGTGAGCAGATAGGAGTACGGCGACTCGCCGAACGCGCGCTTGAACTCGCGGCTGAAGTGGGCGCGCGACAGATGCGCGGCCGCCGCGAGGTCGTCGACCGTGAGCGGCTCGGAGTACCGCTGGTCGGCGAGGTCGCGCGCCCGCGTGAGGTGGCGGACCGGCGCGGTCGCGGGGGTGGACGGCACCGGCCCAGCGTAGGCACCGGGACCGACGAGCGGGAGCGCCGGCGCCGGCGTCTGCCAGGACACCGCGGCGGTTGCCGCCCTAGCGTGGTGCTGTCCGCAGCGGAGTGCCGTGGGGCGCCCGCGACGCGGGCGGAGGCGGTCATGAGCGGCTCCATCACGCCGACGGCGCCTGCCCCGTACGAGCAGGGGCCGTCGGTCGGCACCACACCTTCAGCAGCCCCGCGCCACCGCGGTCGCCGGGCCCTGGTCGTCCTCGCAGCCACCCTCGCCGTGCTGCTGGGGATCTTCTACCTCGGGGGAGGCTGGTACTTCTCCAGCCAGATCGAGTCGGGTGCGCTCGCGAGCACACCGGGTCCGATGGCCCCGTCGTACAACCTGACCGTGACGGTGGTCGAGCCGGGCTCGGTCACCTACCGGTCCTCCGGCGACCTCTCGCCGTCCTTCGAGCAGGCCTCGAGCTATGCGCTGCTCTGGGAGGGCGGCTGGGCGCACGTCGGTCCGCCGACGGACGTCGTCGACGGCGCGGTCACGCGCCCGATGAGCGACGTCACCGGTACGCCGCCCGAGGCGGGCACCCCGGCCGCGCTCGAGCGCGACTGGTACATCGGCGACCCCCAGACGGCGCTCGGCTATGCGTTCGAGGACGTCGTGGTGACGAGCGTCCACGGCCAGCTCCCCGCGTGGTACGTGCCGGCGGCAGAGGCGTCCACCTGGACAGCCGTGATGGTGCACGGACGCGACGGGTTCCGCCGCGAGACCCTCCGGGCGGCCGAGATCGCGCACAAGGCCGGGTACAACGTGCTCGCCATCACCTATCTCGGCGACTACGGGAACATGCCGTACGCCGACGGTCATCTCGGCTTCGGCACCACCGAGTGGCCGGACGTCGAGGCCGCTGTGCAGTGGGCCGTCGCGCGCGGCACGACGGACGTGGTCCTGGTGGGCAACTCCATGGGTACCACCGTCATCTCCGCCTTCCTGCGCGAGTCCGAACGCGCGTCGCTGGTTCGCGGCATGGTGCTCGACTCGGCGGCGATCGACCTGGCGCAGACGGTCGAGGCCGGTGCGGCCCAGGTGTCGCTGCCGGTCCTCGGTGCTCCACCGTCGAGCCTCGTCGCGGTCGCGGAGTGGTTCGCGCAGCTCAGGTTCGGCGTGGACTGGGACTACCTCGACTACGCCGACGACGCGATGTGGGACACGGTTCCGACGCTCGCGCTGCACGGGTCGGAGGATCCGACCGTCACCGTTCAGGTGAGTCGCGACTTCGCCGCCATGCACCCGGAAACCGTTCAGTACGAGGAGTTCCCGGGCGCTCAGCACGTGGAGTCGTGGAACACCGATCGTGCGCGCTACGAAGCCGTGCTGTCCGCGTTCCTCACGGAGGTCCGGACCGGCTGACTGGTCCTCCGACGCGCAGGCGCTGCCGGGCCGGCCAGCAGGACTGCTGCCGGCCCGACCGCGCCGTCCGGGGGCACGAGGACCGGGACCGGCGAGCGGGTGGGCTAGCCTCGC
Source organism: Longivirga aurantiaca (assembly GCF_042660085.1). Lineage (NCBI taxonomy): Bacteria > Bacillati > Actinomycetota > Actinomycetes > Sporichthyales > Sporichthyaceae > Longivirga > Longivirga aurantiaca. Next base: position 541,481 of record NZ_JBHSTI010000008.1, read on the forward strand.
GGCGTCATGGATGCCGTCCTCGTCGCTGCTGCCGTCGTCACCCCTGAGCGCGTGCTGCGCCCCGGGTGGGTGCGCGTCGTCGGCGACCGCATCGATGGCGTGGGGGAGGGACCGCCGCTCGGCGGGGGCGTGACCGACCTCGGCGACTCGATCCTCGTCGCAGGCCTGGTCGACGTGCACTGCCACGGTGGCGGCGGGGAGTCGTTCGGCGCTGACGCCGAGGCCTCGGCCGGTGCGGCCGCAGCGCACCTGGCGCACGGCACGACCTCGGTGGTCGCCTCCCTCGTGAGCGGTCCGCAGGACCGCATGCTGCGCGAGATCGCCTCTCTCGCAAGCCTTGTCGAGGACGGAGTGATAGCGGGCGTGCACCTCGAGGGGCCGTGGCTCTCGCACGCGCAGTGCGGCGCCCACGACCCGTCGCAGCTGCGCGCACCCTCTCCTGGCGAGGTGCGGGCGCTCCTCGCCAACCCCGTCGTGCGGATGGTGACGCTCGCCCCCGAGCTCGACGGCGCGCTCGACGCCGTGCGCGCGATCGTCGACGCGGGCGCCGTCGCGGCCCTGGGTCACACCGATGCGGACCTCGCGACCACCAGGGCCGCCATCGCGGCAGGCGCGCGTCAGGCGACGCACCTGTTCAACGCCATGCGGCCGCTCCGGCATCGCGACCCCGGCCCGGTGCTCGCGCTGCTGGAGGACGACCGCGTGGCGCTCGAGCTGGTGCGCGACGGCGTCCACCTCGACCCCGACCTGTGCGCATGGCTCGACTCCACGGTGGCGCCGCACCGGCTCGTGGCGGTGACCGACGCGATGGCCGCGGCTGCGGGCGACGGCGGCCGGTACGTGCTCGGCAGCCTCGACGTCGATGTGATCGACGGGGTGGCACGCGTCGCCGGCACGGACACGATCGCCGGCAGCACGGCGACCGCCGACGCGCTCTTCCGTTCCGTCGCGGGTCCGTCGTACGACGACGCATCGCTGCAGCGCGCGGGACTGCAGACCGCGACGAACCCGGCCCGGGCGCTCGGGCTCGACGACGTGGGCGCGCTCGCCGCCGGGCTGCGCGCCGACCTCGTGGCGCTCGACCCGGAGGCCCTCCGGGTGCGCGGCGTGCTGCGCGCGGGGGCCTGGGCGACGGCCCCCGGGATGCGCTGAGCGCCGTCCATCACGAGTCGGTAAACCCGGGCGCCGGGCCTTGACGAGAGTTGGTTAGTAAACTTTACTAACCGCCATGTCCACCCGCTCCCCGCGTCGTCTTCAGCACGACAGCGCCGTTCTCCCCGCCGACGGGCGGCGGCAGAACCTGTCGCTGGTGCTCCAGGCGCTCTACACCGGGGGCGCGATGAGCAGGGCCGACCTCGCCCGTCGGCTGCAGCTCACCAAGGTGACCGTCTCGGACCTCGTCTCGGTGCTCCTCGAGCGCGGGCAGGCCGTCGAGCTCGGCCAGTCCGACACCGTGCGCCCGGGCAAGCCGGCCACCCTCGTCGACGTCAACCGCACGGGTCTGCAGGTGGTCGGCGTCGACCTGACCGCGCACGAGGTGCTGCGCGCAGCGGTGCTCGACCTCGACGGCAACGTCCTGCACCGCAGCGAGCGGCCGCTCACCGGCCGGGCCGCGGGGGCCGACGTCCTCGCCGACGTCCTCGCCCTCGTCGCCGACGCCGTGGCCCTCGCGACCGAGACCGTCCTCGGCATCGGCGTGGGCACGCCCGGAGTCGTCGGCCCGGACGGCGATGTGCTCACCGCCCCCAACCTCGGCTGGACCGACGTCCCGCTGCGCGCGCTCCTCGCCGAGGCGACCGGCCTGCCTGTGCTCGTGTGCAACGACGCCGATGCCGCGGTGCACGCCGAGCACACCCTCGGCGACGGCGGCGACGACCTGATCCTCGTGCGCATCGGCCTCGGCGTCGGCTGCGGCCTCATCGTCGACGGCCAGCGGGTGCGCGGCGCGCACTTCGCAGCCGGAGAGATCGGGCACGTGACCGTCGGCACCGACGGCGGCGAGACCTGCGGCTGCGGCAACGTCGGCTGCCTCGAGACCTGGATCTCCGCTCCGCGGCTGCAGAAGGCGATCGCCGACAGCGCCACGGACTCCGACGGTGCGCTTCGGTCGGCGGGCGAACGCCTCGCGATCGCGCTCGCACCGGTCGTGGCCGCGCTCGACCTCTCCGAGGTCGTGCTCGCCGGCCCCCATGAACTTGTCGACGGCCCGCTGCTCCGAGCCGTGGACGAGACCCTGCGCAGCCGGATGCTCGCGCGCAACGCCTCGGCACTCGAGGTGCGCGTCGCGACGCAGCCGGAGGACATCGTCCTGCGCGGGGCTGCAGTGCTGGTCCTCTGGGACCAGTGGGGGGTGGCCTGAATCCACCGAGCAGCAAGGACTCGAACCAGCCTGGCCGTCACGGCGGCCCATCCCACCGAATGGATGACCACGTCATGAAGAAGCTCCTCGGCCTCGCGGCAGCCACTGCCGTCGCGGCCCTCGCGCTCACTGCCTGCAGCAGCGGCAGCGGTGACGCGGGCACCAGCGCATCTCCGTCCGCACCTGCCTCGAGCGCCGACAACTCCAGCCGCAGCATCACCCTGTGGCTGGCGGGCGGCGACACCCCGGACGAGCTCCGGACCTACCTCAAGGACACGTTCAAGGCGAAGACGGGCGCCACGCTCGCCATCGAGGAGCAGTCGTGGGGCGACCTGCTGACCAAGCTCACCACCGCGCTCCCTGACGCGGAGAACACCCCCGACGTCGTCGAGCTCGGCAACACCCAGGCCCCGACGTTTACCAACGTGGGCGCCTTCGCCGACGTGAGCGACATGTACGAGGAGCTGGGCGGCGCCAAGCTGCTGCAGTCCTTCGTCGAGGCCGGCAGCGTCGACGGCAAGCAGTACGCACTGCCGTACTACTTCGGCTCGCGCTACATGTTCGTGCGCAAGGACGTCTGGAAGGAGGCCGGCGTCGAGACGCCGACCACCTTGGACGAGTTCAACTCCGCCGTCGCGGCCATCGCGGCGGACAACCCCCGCGACATCAAGAACTTCTCGGGTTTCTTCATCGGCGGCCAGGACTGGCGCAACGGCATCTCGTGGATCTTCGCCAACGGCGGCGACCTCGCCAAGAAGGTCGACGGCCAGTGGCAGTCGACCCTCGCCGACGCCAACAGCCTCAAGGGTCTCGCGCAGCTCCAGGCGATCTACAGGACGGCGTCGAACGCTCCCGCGGACGCCAAGGACCAGTCGCCGTGGCTTTACATCAACGACACGGACGCCATCACCGACGCCAACGGCGAGGTGACCGGCAAGACCTCTCTCGCCGCCGCCACGATCATGGCCCCGGGCTGGGCGCACTGGTCGATCGGCGACCTCAAGAAGGTCGACGGCAAGGACACGCGCGAGTGGAACCCGGAGAAGTTCGGGACGATGGTGCTGCCGGGCAACGACGGCAAGCCCGCCCCGGTCTTCGCCGGCGGCTCGAACATCGGCATCTCGGCCACGAGCAAGAACCAGGACCTGGCCCGCGAGCTCATGCGGATCATCTTCTCGGCCGAGTACCAGCAGAAGCTGGGCGGTGCGGGCCTCGGCCCGGCCAACAGCGACTACGTCAGCGCGCTCGGTGACGACGAGTTCGCCCAGGCCCTCATCGCCTCGGCGTCCAACTCCAAGCTCACCCCTGCCGCTCCGGGTTGGGCCGCGGTCGAGTCCGCGCAGCTCATGGAGGAGTTCTTCGGCAAGGTCCGCGACGCGTCCGACCTCGCGGCCCTCGCCGCGGAGTACGACGCCAAGATCACGCCGCTCCTCAACCAGCAGTGACGTCGTCCACGGCGGCCGGGGCCCCGGCCCCGGCCGCCGTGGCACGCCACGACCAGCTCGACCCGGCGCCCGACCCGGCGCCCCGCAACCGCCAGAAGCCGATCAGGAGAAGGAGGAACGACCGCATGGCCACCAGCCGATCCGACCGACGCGCGCCGCTCCTGCTGGTGCTCCCGACGATGCTCATCCTCCTGCTCGCGCTCGGCTACCCGATCGCCTGGCAGCTCGTCACGAGCCTGCAGAAGTACGGCCTGCGCCAGCAGTTCGGGCAGCCGCCCGAGTGGGTCTGGCTCGAGAACTACCGCACCCTCGTCAGCGACCCGACGCTCTGGGCGGTCGTGGCCCGCTCGCTGGTGTTCTGCGTCGTCGTCGCCTTCCTGACCGTGGCGATCGGCGGGCTCCTCGCGCTGCTCATGCAGCGGGTCGGGGGCTTCGCGCGGATCGTCCTGCAGGTGTCGCTGCTGCTCGCCTGGGCGATGCCCGTCGTGGCCGCGATGACCGTCTGGATCTGGATCGTCGACTGGCGCCGGGGCCTGCTCAACTGGCTCCTCGTACGCGTCGGCTTCGAGGGCGCCGACCAGCACAACTGGCTGGCGGAGCCGATCTCGTTCTTCGTGGTGGCCGGCGTCATCGTGGTCTGGATGAGCGTGCCGTTCGTGGCCCTCAGCATCTACGCCGGCCTCACCCAGGTCTCGACCGAGGTGCTCGAGGCCGCCCAGCTCGACGGGGCGTCGTGGTGGCAGCGTCTGCGCTACGTGATCGCGCCGCTCATCGCGCCCGTGATCTCCATCGTCCTTCTGCTGCAGTTGATCTGGGACCTGCGCGTCTTCACTCAGATCAAGATGCTGCAGGACGCGGGCGGCCTCGCCAACGAGACGAACCTGCTCGGAACGTTCATCTACCAGCTCGGCACGGGCAAGGGCGACTTCGGGATGTCGAGCGCCGTCAGCGTCGTGATGCTCCTGCTCACGGTCGCCCTCAGCTGGTACTACGTCCGCTCGCTCATGAAGGAGGAGGCGGCATGACCGCGCGCCGGATCCGGTCGGGCCTGTGGTCGGGCCTCGCGGTCGTGATCGCGCTGGCCTGGGCCTTCCCCGTCTACTGGATGGTCAACTCCTCGCTGCTGCCGAACGTGCGGCTGCAGTCGACCAACCCCTCGTTCCTCCCGATCGGCGGGTCGCTCGACAACTTCACCGCGGTGTTCTCCGACCCGCGCTTCGGTCGTGCGCTGGCGACGTCGCTCGCCGTCACCTTGATCGCCGTCGTGGCCGCCATCGCGATCGCCTTCCTCGGGGCGCTGGCCGTGAGCAGGTTCCGCTTCCGCGGACGCATCTCGTTCGTGCTCGCGCTGCTGCTCATCCAGATGCTCCCGGCCGAGGGCCTGTTCATCGCGCAGTACAAGATGATGTCGTCGGTCGGGCAGCTCAACAGCGTCATCGGCCTGTCGGTCCTCTACGCGGCGGCCGTCATCCCGTTCACGATCTGGATGCTGCGCGGCTTCGTCGCGGGAGTCCCGATCGAGCTCGAGGAGGCGGCGATGGTCGACGGCCTGTCGCGCACGCGGGCCTTCCTCCGGATCACCTTCCCGCTGCTCGCGCCCGGGCTCGTCGCGTCCGCGGTCTACGCGTTCCTGCAGGCATGGAACGAGTTCACCGTCGCGCTCGTGGTGATGACCGAGGAGCAGTCCCGCACGCTCCCGCTCTGGCTGCGCGGCTTCGTGCAGGCGAGCGCCACCCGCGAGACCGACTGGGGGCAGGTGATGGCGGCGTCCGCCCTCGTCGCGGTGCCCGTGATCATCTTCTTCATGATCGTGCAGGGCCGCATGAGCAGCGGCCTCGTCGGCGGGGCGGTGAAAGGCTAGATGTCCGACCAGCCCGACGTGCGCCGCCTCGTGCTGCGCACCCTCATGCCCGGGTTCGCCGGCACCGTCGTGCCCGTGTGGCTCGACGCCGCTCTGCGTGACGGCCTCGGCTCCGTGTGCCTCTACGGCTCCAACGTCGTCGATGTCGAGCAGCTCACCGGCCTCTGCGCCGACCTGCGGTCGCGGTCGCCGCAGGTGGTCCTCGCCACCGACGAGGAGGGCGGCGACGTCACGCGCCTGCACTACCGCACCGGTTCGCCGTACGTCGGCAACGGCGTCCTCGGCCGGCTCGACGACCTCGACGCCACCCGCGCCCAGGCCGCGTGGATCGCGCGCGACCTGCGCGGCGTCGGGATCCAGCTCGACCTCGGCCCGGTGGTCGACGTCAACTCCTCCGACGACAACCCGGTGATCGGCAGCCGCAGCTTCGGCGCGGACCCCGACCTCGTCGCGCGGCACTCGGCCGCGTGGGTGGAGGCGCTGCAGGCCGGCGGGGTCGCCGCGTGCGCCAAGCACTTCCCGGGGCATGGCGACACCACCGCCGACTCGCACCATGCTCTGCCGGTCGTCGACGTCGACGCGGACCTCCTGCGCCGGCGCGAGCTGGCACCGTTCGCCGCCGTCGTCCAGGCAGGCGCAGCCAGCGTGATGACGGCGGCGATCATGGTGCCGTCTGTCGACGCCGTGAACGCGGGCACGTTCTCCGCCGCGCTGCTGCAGGGCGTGCTGCGCGACGAGCTCGGCTTCGACGGCGTCATCGTGACCGACGCCCTCGACATGGCGGGAGCCTCGGCCGAGACGGGCATCCCCGAGGCCGCCGTGCGCGCGCTGGTCGCCGGGTGCGACCTGCTGTGCCTCGGCTCGGACACCGACCCGGCCCTGTTCGCGGAGATCGTCGAGCACGTGGTGGCCGCCCTCGCGTCGGGCCGGCTGCCGCTGGCGCGCGTGGCAGAGGCGGCCGCGCGGGTCGAGCGCCTCGCGATCGGCGTCGCCGGATCACCCGAGGCGCGGCCGTCGGACGTCGGTCTCGACGCGACCCCGGCGTTCGCCCTCACCGACCGCGCTCGTACGTGGCTCGAGGGGGACGGCGATGTCGCGATCGTGCAGGTCTCCAGCCCCAGCAACCTCGCCGTCGGCCAGGTGCCGTGGGGCCCGGCTGCCCTCGGTGTCGCGGTCGCGGAGGACGCGGCGGCCGGTGCGACGCGGGTGGCCGTGGTCGGTCGCGACCTCGCATCCGACCACCCTGCCTGGGCATGCGCCGACAGGCTCCGCTCGGCCGGGGCCGACGTGCTCGTCGTGGAGTCCGGCTGGCCGCGCAGCGGTGCGCGCGCCGACGTCGTCACGTGGGGCGGGTCGCCCGCGGTGGCCCGCCACCTCGTCGCCCTGCTGACGGGGGCCCGGTCATGAGGCTCGGCGTCGACATCGGCGGCACGAAGACCGCAGCCGTGGTGCTCGGGGACGACGGCGAGGTGCTGACGACGGCGACGGCGCCATCGGGCCGGGGCGCGGTCGACGTCGTCGCGCAGGCAACGCGCATCGCCCGGCTCGCCATGGCCGAGGTCGGCGGCCCGGGCGCGATCACGGCGGCGGGCGCGTGCATCCCCGGCCTCGTCGACCCCGCCGCGGGCACCGTGCGGCACGCGGTCAACCTCGAGGTCGAGCACCTCGACCTCGCGCGCGATCTCGGTGCCGCGCTGGGGCTCGTGGTGTCGGTGGAGAACGACGTCAAGTCCGCCGCCCTCGGTGCCCACCACCTCAGCGGGCTCGGTGCGGCCCGGACCCTCGCCTACCTCAACCTGGGCACCGGCCTCGCCGCCGCTGTCGTCCATGCGGGCGAGGTCGTGCGCGGCGTCGACGGCGTGGCAGGCGAGATCGGCCACCTGCCGTTCGGCGGCGACGTCGTCTGCGCGTGCGGCCAGACCGGCTGCCTCGAGACGACGGCGTCGGGCACCGCGCTCCTGCGCATGTGGCCCGAGGCCGCTGCGCACGACTGGGACCTCGTCGGCGCTGCCGCGCGGGGCGACTCCGCCGCGGTGCTCGCTGCCGCGTCGCTGTGCGGCGGCGTCGCGCTCGCCGTGCAGGTGCTCGTGCTCGCATCGGGTGCGCAGAGCGTCGTGATGAGCGGCGGCCTCACGGCGATGGGGGAGCCGCTGCTCGAGGCGATCCGTGCCGAGCTGCGCATCCGTGCCGCCAGCTCGCCGTTCCTCGGGTCGCTCGCGCTGGCAGAACGCGTGTCGTTCCTCCCAGCGGGCGTTCCCGTGGCCGCCATCGGGGCGGCCCGGCTGACGACGCCCGAGGTCGAGACCGCGACAGGGGGTGCGGCGTGGAGGTCCTGATCGTCCCGACTCCCGACGACGTGGCCGACCTCGCCGCGAGCGTCGTGGTCGACGCGCTGCCGACGTCGCGCCCGCCCGTCCTCGGCCTCGCCACCGGGTCGTCGCCGCTCGGGCTCTACCGCCGGCTCGGCGAGGCGGCGGCCGCCGGGCATCTGCGGGTGCAGGACGCGTCCGGGGTGGCGCTCGACGAGTACGTCGGCCTCGCGGGCGGCCACCCGGAGTCGTACCGGACGGTGCTCGAACGGGAGGTGTGCGACGTCGTGGGGCTCGACCGCGCCCGGCTCTTCGTGCCGGACGGCACGGGCGCGGACCTCGAGGCGCTCATCGCCGCGGCCCGTCGGCACGAGGAGCGCATCGTGGCCCTCGGCGGCGTCGACGTGCAGATCCTCGGGATCGGCGCCAACGGCCACCTCGGCTTCAACGAGCCCGGGTCGGCGCTGTCCTCGCGCACCCGCGTGAAGCGGCTGTCGGACCGCACCCGCGCCGACAACGCGCGCTTCTTCGCCTCGCCCGAGGACGTACCCACGCACTGCATCACGCAGGGGCTCGGCACGATCCTGTCGGCGCGCAGCCTGGTGCTGGTGGCCACGGGTGCGGCCAAGGCCACGGCGGTGGCGGCGGCGCTGGAGGGCCCGCTGACCGCGTCGTGCCCGGCGTCGGTCCTGCAGTGGCACGCGGATGCGGTCGTCGTCCTCGACGAGGACGCGGCGGCGATGCTCGCGAACCGGGCGTACTACGACGCCTCGGCGGCGGGCCTCCGGCTCCCGGGCTGACACGCCCGGGCAGAACAGAGCGGGGGCCCGGGGAGCAGCCCGGACCCCCGCTCTGTCGTTCCTGAGGTCTTCGAGTCACTGCCCGACGTGGGGTTATGCAGCCTCGCAAAGCCCCGCTTCGGGCAGTAACTCGCGGAAGGACCGGATGTGGCGTCAGGCGGAGAGGGCCTCGAGCTTGGCCTTGACCTGGCCGATGCTGGGGTTGGTCTCGGCGGAGCCGTCGGCGAACAGCAGCGTGGGGACGGTCTGGTTGCCGCCGTTCACGCCCTCGACGAACGCCGCGGCGCTCGGGTCCTGCTCGATGTCGACCTCGACGTACTCGATGCCCTCGCGACCCATCTGGGCCTTGAGCCGCTGGCAGTAGCCGCACCAGGGGGTGCTGTACATCGTGACGGCCATCGTCGGTCCGCTCCTTCTCGCGTGCGTGCGTGGTGGTCGCCGGTTCAACCGCACTACCCGGCCCAGTGTTCCCGAGCCGGCCGAGTCCCGCGCGCGGGAGGCTGCGGACCCGTGACCGCGTGGTCGGCGTCGTCGGGGGCGGGTGCGAGGATCGACCGGTGAGCGGCCTCCTGCCCGGCCTCGACGCCGGCGTGCCCGTCGTCGGCAGCGCCGACGCCGTGCTCGCCGCGCTCGACCCCGAGCAGCGCGAGGTCGCGCTCTCGCTGTCCGGCCCGGTGGTGGTACTCGCGGGCGCGGGCACCGGCAAGACCCGGGCGATCACGCACCGGATCGCGCACGGCGTGCTCACCGGCCGGCACGACCCGCGCCGGACGCTGGCCGTCACGTTCACCGCACGCGCCGCGGGGGAGATGCGCCATCGGCTCGCCCAGCTGGGGGTCGAGGGCGTGCAGGCGCGCACGTTCCACTCCGCGGCCCTGCGCCAGCTGCGCTACTTCTGGCCCCGAGTGGTCGGGGGCGGCGCGCCGGAGATCCTGCCGAGCAAGGCCCGCATCCTCGGCCCCGTGCTGCGTCGGAGCGGGTGGAACGACCCCACCCTCGCGCGCGACGTCGCCGCCGAGATCGAGTGGGCCAAGGCCAGCCAGGTGGTGGCCGCCGACTACCCCGCCGCCGCGCTGCGGGCCCGGCGCGAGCCGCCGGGGTCGCTGAGCCTCGACGACGTCGCGACGCTCTACGCGGCCTACGACGAGCGCAAGACCGCCGACGGCTTCATCGACTTCGAGGACGTCCTGCTCCTCACCGTCGGGATGCTCGACACCCGCCTCGACATCGCCGAGGAGGTGCGCTCGCAGTACCGCTGGTTCACCGTCGACGAGTACCAGGACGTCAACCCCCTTCAGCAGCGCCTGCTCGACCTCTGGCTCGGCGACCGCGACGAGCTGTGCGTCGTCGGCGACGCGAGCCAGACGATCTACACGTTCACCGGCGCGAGCTCGTCGTACCTCCTGGACTTCCGCACCCGCTTCCCGCACGCCACCGAGGTCAAGCTGGTGCGGTCGTACCGCTCCACGCCCCAGGTGGTGTCGCTCGCCAACCGCGTGCTCGCCAGCGCCACCGGTGCCGAGGCGCGGCTGCGGCTCGAGCTGCGCGCGATGCGCACCGACGGCCCCGAGCCGCGGATCACGTCGTACGACGATGAGCCCGCGGAGGCCGCCGGGCTGGCGGCAGCGGTGAAGAAGCTGGTCGCCGCCGGCACCCCCGCGCGCGAGATCGCGGTCCTGTACCGCATCAACGCGCAGTCGGAGGTGTTCGAGGAGGCGCTGGCCGAGGCGGGCATCCCCTACGTGCTGCGCGGCGAGTCGGCGTTCTTCGAGCGCGGCGAGGTGCGCGAGGCGCTGACCCGGCTGCGGGGCGCGGCCCGCGGTGGGGAGGGCTCCGGCGACCTCGGGTCCGACGTTCGCTCGGTGCTCTCGGCGATGAACTGGTCGCAGGAGCCGCCGAGCGGCCAGGGCGCGGTCCGTGACCGCTGGGAGAACCTCCTGCGCCTGGTCACGCTCGCCGACGACCTCGCCACCGCCAACCCGGACGCCACGCTGACCGAGCTCGTCGCCGACCTCGACCAGCGCGCCACCGTCCAGGCCGCCCCGACGGCGGACGGCGTCACGCTGTCCACCGTGCACGCGGCCAAGGGGCTCGAGTGGGACGCCGTCTTCGTCGTCGGGCTCGTGCAGGGCACGTTCCCCATCCAGCACGCCGACACCCCGGCGCGGGTGGAGGAGGAGCGGCGCCTGTTCTACGTGGCCTGCACCCGTGCCCGCACCCACCTCGCCCTGTCGTGGGCCCGCAGCCGCACCGGGCGCGGGCGGCGCGACCGGTCGCAGTTCCTCGACACCGTGTTCGGCGCCGAGCCGGCCGACCGGGGCGGCTCGGGAGGCGTCGTGCGCGGCAGCGGCACCCGCACACGGGAGAAGCACTCCAAGCAGCCCAACGTCTGCCGCGTGTGCGGCAAGGCCCTGGTGTCGGGGCCGGAGTCGGCGCGCGGACGCTGCGCCACCTGCCCGTCGTCGTACGACGAGGCACTCTTCGAGCGGCTCAAGGCCTGGCGCAAGGACGAGTCGAGCCGCCAGTCGGTCCCGGCGTACGTCGTGTTCACCGACGCCACGCTCGAGCAGGTCGCCACCCTCCTTCCGGGTGACACCCGGGCCCTGCTGGCCGTCCCGGGGGTCGGCGCCCGCAAGCTCGAGGCGTACGGCGAGGCCGTGCTGGCGCTGGTGCGGGGCGAAACGCCAACGACCGCAGGCGATCCGGACGATCCGGCCTGAGCCGTCGTCGTCCGGCGGAGGGCCGCTCCCGCCGCACGATTCGTGCCGTGTTTCCCGGCCGTTGGTCACGAATTCGTCGCGACACGCGACATCTGGCAGAAAACCTCGTTGCGCTGGCAGAGAACTTCCTCGTAGCCTCATGCACCTACGCGCGGAGTCGCTGCGCCCACGACGAAGGAGGTGGCCCCGATGATCGAGTACATGAACTCGCTGGTGGCCGCTCTCGTCGTGCTGCCTGCGCTCGCCGTCCTGTTCGCCGCCGCATGGCGTCGTGACGTCGCGCCCACCAGCGCTATCGCCGTCCGTTCGCGCGCCCACGTCCCGGCCACCGGTGCCTTCGGCACCGCTGTCGATGGCTACGCCACGAAGTTCGGCCCGCAGTCTCGAGGATCCAGCTGGTGAGACCCCTCACCACCAGGCACCTCGAGGCCGCGGATCCCGACACCGGGAACCGCGGCCTTCGTGTTTGCCCGGGCACTCCCTCACCCGGACGAGCGCACCACCCCGCCGGCACAACCCCCGCCGGAGGGCGCACCACCCGCACCACCCCTGCCCAGCACGACACCGGATACCGCGGAGACCCCGCGGCGGATGAAGGAGGTGACCGCGCGATGAGCATGACCTTCGACCTCACCACTGCCCTCGGAACGGCAGCCGGGTTCGACGTCAGCACGCCGTGCCGGTCGTACGACCCGGACCTGTGGTTCGCCGAGCGACCCGACGACGTCGCGCTCGCCCAGGAGCTGTGCGGAGACTGCGCCCTGCGCGCGGCCTGCCTCGCAGGTGCCTTGGAGCGGCGCGAGCCGTGGGGCGTCTGGGGTGGAGAGCTGTTCGAGCACGGACGTGTCGTGGCGCGCAAGCGTCGCCCCGGCCGCCCGCGCAAGGACGACGCCCTCCGTCGCCGTGCCGCCGAGGACGCGCTCGCCGCGCGTCTGGCCGAGATCTCCACGGAGCTCACGACCGACGGCGGCCTCGATGCGGACCTCGTGGACGAGCTCTTCGAGGGCTGCGCCGTCCCGGCGCAGCGCGGAGGTGCCGCCGCATGACCGTTCGTACGCAGCCCGACCGCACCGGTCCGGGCTCCCTCCCCGCCACCAGCCCGGTGGCGGACCCCGTCATCCCCGCGTCGTCCCTGACGGCGCGGACCTCGAAGCTGGAGACAGACATGCATCACATCCCCGAGCAGATGGCACGTTCCCATCTGGCCTCCCGTCAGGCAGAGGCCGAGGCGTCGCGCGTCCGTCGCGTCGCCCTGGCCCACCGCCGGGCGGCGGCGGCCGAGCGTCGCGCCCGGCTCGCCCGCGAGGCTGCCGTGCTGGCCTCGCACCAGGCGGCCATCGCCTCTGCCCACTAGTCGGGCAGGGACGTGCACGTGGCAGGGAGGGCCCCCTGCCGGCAGGAGCCGCGGCTCCGCCGGCGGGGGGCCTTCGCCATGTCGTGCCAGCGTCGGCATCCCGAGCCCGGGTGGGGCAGGATCGAGGGGTGACGCACCTCGATCGCACGGCGCTCGACGCGGCGGTGTCCGCGCTCACCGACCCGGCCCTTGCCGGCTTCGTGGCGGTGGTGGCGTGGCCCGACCCGGACGCCGGCCGCGATCCCGCCGGGCGGCCATGGGCGGTCCTGGTCGCAGACGCCCACGGCTCGGCGCGGCTCGACGACGAGCACCCGGAGGGTGTCGTGGTCGCCGGCCGGCACCCGCTGCCGAGCACTGACCCGATGGCGTTCCTGCCCTACGAGCTCGAGGTGGCCGACCCCTCTCCCGACCACGACCGCAACGCCTACCCGCTGCCGTGGCTGCGGCTCGCCTCGTTCTTCACCGAGCAGCGCAGCCCCGACCTCGCGGTGGTGCACGCCGCCGGGCACTGGTTCCCCGAGCAGGGCGGTCACCGCGGCGAGCACGGGTCGCTCGACGTGATCCAGTCGCGGGCGCCGTTCGTGCTCTCGGGCGCCGGCGTCGTACGCCACGGCCTGATCGAGGAGCACGCGCGCCTGGTCGACGTGATGCCCACGCTGGCGCACGCCGCCGGGGTGCCTGCCTCGGCGCTGGCGGGGCTCGACGGCGTACCGCGCACCGACCTCGTGGAGCCCGGTGCCGCGCACGTGATCGGCCTGCTGTGGGACGGCGGTCACGTGGGCTCGCTGATCGACCTCGCGCTGCGGGGCGAGCTGCCGAACGTCGCGCGTCTGCTGCGGCGGGGGTGCGCCCTGACCGGCGGCGCGGTCGCGGAGTTCCCGAGCCTCACCCTCGTCAACCACACGTCGATGCTCACCGGGGTGGGTCCTGGCCGGCACGGCGTGGTGGGCAACGTGTACTGGGACAGGCACCACGGGCGCAGGGTCGTGCCGAACGACGCAGCGACGTGGCACAAGACCTCCGAGCTCTACCGCGAGGGCGTCACGACGCTCTTCGAGGCGGTGCTCGCGCACCGGCCGGACGTGCGGACCGCCAGCGTCAACGAGATGACCGAGCGCGGCGCCTGGGCCTCGACCTTCGGCCTGGTGCGTGCCGCGCTGTCGGCCGGCGAGTCGGCCGATCCCGGCGAGGCCGGCAGCGCCGAGTCGCGCGACTTCCTCACGACCGTGCGCGCGCTGCTGCCGGACCCGTACGCCTCGGACCTCGTCACGCACGTGCGGTGCGAGGAGGACGACGACTACGCGTTCTACTCCGCGATCGACCTGCTCGGCCTCTCCACGATGGTGGGGCTGTTCTCGGCGTCCGACCCGGCGGAGCTCCCGGCGGTCGCCTGGTGGTCGCAGTACACGACCGACGCGGCGCACCACGCGGGCGGTCCGCGGTCGGGCATCGCGACCGAGGGGCTGAAGGACTGCGACCAGCGGCTCGGTGTCTTCCTCGACCACCTCGAGCAGCGCGGCCTGCTCGACGACTGCCTGTTCCTGCTGACCGCCGACCACGGCTTCGAGACCGCGCGGGACGACGTACGCGGCGAGTGGGGGTCGGCGCTGCACGCGGCGCTCGACCCGCTCGGAGTGCCGTTCCGCGACGAGGGCCCCGGCTTCGTCTACCTCGGCGTCCACCCCGACTGACCCGACTTGGTAGTGGGATGTCGCGCTCCGGTGCGAGATTCCACTAACGGATCGTCGGGCGGCGTGGCGTCCTGCGGTGCGCGGGCCGCGGGAGGACCATCGCACTCGTGACGGTGCTGGTGTGCGCCCGCTGCGGGCAGTCCCTGGACTCCGAGGCCGACGAGCAGAGCGGCATGGTCGCGCTCGCCTGGGTGCACTCGCACGAGCGGGGGCGCGACCTCTTCTACTGCCCGTCCTGCTCGCGTGACAACCTGCGCTCGATCGAGGGGAAGCTCGACGCCGAGTTCTGGTGAGAAGAGCCTCGTGAGCAGAGCCTGGTGAGCAGAGCCCGGTGAGCGCGCGGCCTCAGCGCATCGACGCGCGGTACGCCGCCGGCGGCATGCCGCAGTCGCGTACGAACCGCTCGTAGAGGCGGCTCGTCGAGCCGAAGCCCGCGCGCACGGCGATCTCCGACGTCGTGGCGTCGGTGGAGATGAGCAGCCGCTGGGCCTCGGCCACGCGGCACTGCGCGAGGTACTCGCCGATGCTCACGCCCGTGCCGCGCCGGAAGACCGCCGCAGCGGTGCTCGGGTGCAGGTGGACCGCGGCCGCGACGTCGTGCACGCGGACGGTGTCGCGGAAGTGCGTCGCGACGTACGACGCCATCACGGTGGCCGGTGCGTCGTCGGCACCGGCGGGTGCGCTCGGGTGGGCGGTCGCCGCCGCGCGCAGCAGCGCTGCCTGCACCTCCAGCGCCGCGGCGCGGGTGCGCACCGAGCTCGCGCCGATGTCGGCCTGCCAACGGGTCATCGACGGCTCGAGGAGTTCCGGCGCCTCGAAGGTCGAGAGCCGCCCGCGCAGGAGGTCGCTCGTGAACGACGCGGGCAGCGACCACGCGAGCGCGTCGGTGAGCGGCACGGTGAGCCAGGCGACCGCGACGCCGTCGTCGTGGTCGGCGACGCGGTGCGGGAGGCCCGCCCAGAAGACCGCGCACTCGTGGTCGCCGAGCTCGTGGCGCCCGGCAGCGTGCTCGAGCACCGCCGAACCTCCGAGGGGCAGGATGAGCTCGACGTCGTCGTGCCGGTGCGCCCTCGACATCGCCGGCACGGCCGAGAGCCCGCAGGCGAGGCCGAACACCTCGTGCAGCGGCGTCACCGTAGCTCCCGCCTCGCGAGGATCCGGGAAGGATCTGCATCCATGGGGGAAGTATGCCCGGATCCGAGTGCCCTAGCGTTCGGGGTATGACGACGTCCGCGACCCACGCGCCCGACCCTGTCCGCGACCGCTGGCTGCTCACGCCGGAGCAGGTCGAGCAGTTCGACCGCGACGGATACCTGCTGCTGAAGAACCGCGTCGAGCCCGACCTGCTGCGCCGGCTGCAGGACGCGTCCGAGCGTTGGATCGCCGACGGCGCAGGGCGCGAGGACGCGGGCCCGAGCGACTGGCTCTTCGCGAACCGGCCGTCGGGCAAGGTCATGTGGCGCGTCGACTACATCCACGACAAGGGTGAGCCGGCATCGCTGGAGCTGCTCGGATCGCCCGCCGTCCTCGGCATCGCCGAGAGCCTGGCCGGGCCGGACTTCGTGCCGACGTACGAGTCGCTCGTGGTGAAGAAGGCAGGCGACGGGGCGCCGGTGCCGTGGCACCAGGACGCCGTGCACGCACGCCGTCACCGGCTCTTCAACGTGGACGTCTACCTCGACCGTTCGCAGGCCGGTGCCGGTGCGCTGCACGTGATCCCGGGCTCGCAGAAGGAGCGCACCGACGCGTGCTCGCTCGCCGAGACCTACGGCTACGAGCTGCCCGGAGCTATCCAGGTCGAGATGGAGCCCGGCGACGTGCTCGTGCACGACGACATGGTGGTGCACGGTTCGCCGCCGTCGGCGAGCGACGCCCAGCGGCGGACGATCTACTTCGAGTTCCGTGCCGCCCAGTCCATCCTCGAGGACGGGCCCTGGACGCCGGAGTGGATGGACGCGCGGCTCCGTCTGGTGCCTCTCGCGCTGGCCGAGCGCGCGCGGTGGTCGGACGAGGCGTTCGCGTGGCGCATCAGCCCCGACCTCCGACCCGTCGTGTCGGACGACGTCGAGGCCGAGCTGCGCGTGGTGCACACCGCGCACACGCCGGGGGAGTGGTGCAGCGCGGGCTGAGCGCCTACGCCGTACCTTCGCCGACGACGTCCGGCGGGCCGGGCTCGCGATGTCCCGACCGCTCGGCACCCACGCCCGCCACCACCACGAGCGCCACGCCGACGACCTGGACCAGGCCCGGGATCTGCGCGAGCAGCACTGCGCCCACGAGCGTGGCGATCCCCGGCTCGAGCGCCATGAGCGTGCCGAACGCCGCCGTGGTGAGCCGCCGCAGCGCCTGCAGCTCGAGCGCGAACGGCAGGATCGGCAGGAGCACGGCGAGTGCGACGGCGATGCCGAGCACCTGCCAGGTGAGGCCGCCGACCGCCTGCGGCACGCCGACGAACGCCGCGACCACGGCGGCCACCGGCATCGTGATCGCCAGCCCCTGCATCCCGCTGAAGCGGTCGCCGACCTGCTGGGTGAGCACGATGTACGCCGCCCACCCGACGCCTGCGAGCGCGGCGTACAGGACGCCGAGC
This sequence comes from Longivirga aurantiaca, assembly GCF_042660085.1. Classification (NCBI taxonomy): domain Bacteria; kingdom Bacillati; phylum Actinomycetota; class Actinomycetes; order Sporichthyales; family Sporichthyaceae; genus Longivirga; species Longivirga aurantiaca. The sequence continues at coordinate 558,610 of NZ_JBHSTI010000008.1, forward strand.
GGGTCGACGGTGCCCGTCCAGGGCTCGGTCAGGAGGACGACGCCCGCGAACGCCAGCAGCGGCCAGAGCAGGCCGCGTCGGTCGCGGCTGCGGACGACCGCCACGCCGAGGGGGCCGAGGAACTCGATCGCGACGACCGTGCCGAGCGGGATGCGGTCGAGGGCGAGGACGAAGAAGACGGTCATGACGCCGGTCATCACGCCGAGGGCGACCGGTGTCCGGAGCTCGCGCGCGGTGAGGCCCGCGAGGCTCGGCCGGGCGATGGCGAGGAAGAAGACCGCCGCGACCGTGAGCCGCAGCCACACCGTGCCGACGGGCCCGATCGCGGGGAAGAGGTGGGTCGAGAGAGCGGCGCCGATCTGCACCGACATCATCGCGCCGACCGCAAGGGTCCAGGCAGGAACGCGGTCGGTCACGAGGGCGATCCAACCACCCTGGTAGGACGGCGTCCGACGAGGACGATCAGCTGGCGAAGCTGGGGAGCCAGCGTTCGAGCTCGCCGCGCATCGGCACGGTGGCGTCCATCTGGCTGAGCACGCCGATGCCGCCCAGCCAGGTGCGGTGCATGAGCATGTACGTCGGCGGCAGGTTGATCTTGAAGCCGATCGAGAAGTCGGGGTTGCGCGGGTCGTTGAGCCGGTTGAAGTGCCCGCGCATCCAGTCGCGCGAGAAGTGGAACTCCTCGTGCTGGGCGGGCTCGGCGAACGGCAGGAGGGCGTTGAGGAACTGCTCGGTGTCGACCGTGATGTCGGGCTTCAGGAACCCCTCGGCACGCAGGCCCGCGACCGTGGCCTCGGAGTCTCCGAGCATGGCGAGCCTGAGCAGCGAGCCCATCGCCTCGGGCGGGCCGTCGGGCATCTTCGAGACGGCACCGAAGTCGAGGACGCCGAGCCGGCCGTCGCCGAGCACGCGGTAGTTGCCGGGGTGGGGGTCGGCGTGGAGCAGCCCGGCGCGGGTCGGCCCGCTCATGAGGAACCGCAGGTAGAGCGTGCCGTAGTGGTCGCGCTCCTCCTGGGTGCCGTCGGAGATCACCTTCGCGAGCGAGTAGCCGTCGAGCCACTCGGACACCACGACGGTCGGTGCAGCGGCGAGCACGTGGGGGACGACGAAGTCCTCGTCGTCCTCGTACGCCGCGGCGAACTGGCGCTGGCTCTGCGACTCGTGGAGGTAGTCGAGCTCCTCGGCCGCGCGGTCCTTCAGCTCGGCGATCAGCGGCTTGATGTCCATGCCGGGCGACATCGACGCGAACATGCGCGCCATCCGCGCGACCTGGTTGAGGTCGCTCATCAGGGCCTTGCCGGCGCCGGGGTACTGGATCTTCACGGCGACCTCGCGGCCGTCGCGCCACACCGCCTTGTGCACCTGGCCGATCGACGCCGCAGCCGTGGGCATGTCGTCGAACGACTCGAAGCGGTCGCGCCAGTCGTCGCCGAGGGCCTCGACCAGCTGGCGGTGGACGGTGTCGGCCGGCATCGGTGGGGCGGCGTCCTGGAGCTTGGTGAGAGTGGCGCGGTAGGGCCCGAGCAGCTCCTCCGGCAGCGCGACCTCGGCGATGCTCATCGCCTGGCCGAACTTCATCGCGCCGCCCTTGAGCTCGCCGAGGGTCTTGAAGACCTGCTCGGCCGTGCGCTGCTGAACCTCGAGGGCCACGGCCTCCGCGGACGCACCGCCCACGCGCTTGCCGACGCCGAGGGCCGTCCGCCCGGCATAGCCGAGCGGCAGGGCGGCGAGGCGCGCACCTCGGGTGATGGCGCGGCGCGGGAGGTCGGTCACGCGTCCATTGTGGTGCCGACCCCCGCCCACCCGCACCCGCAGGCGGGGTGGCGGACCACCGGACGGCACGTGGCGAGCAGGTCGGGTGCCGCCAGCTCGACCTGGGCGTCGAGGCTGGCCGGTCGCGCGGCCGACCCGTGGTCGACCACCTGCAGCACGTGCGCGACGGCGACCGCGGCAGCCGCGGATGCTGCGATCCCCAGGGACGCATGGGATCTCGGGTGATGCAGCCGCAGCTGGTCGACGAGCGCCGGCCACGCGGGATCGGCGTCGCGGTGGCGGTGGTCGAGGCACCAGAGGCACGGAGAGGAACCCGGGAGCACGAACGGCCCAACGAGGGCGGTCGATCCGGCGACGGCGACGGCGAGGTGCGGCACGCCGTCCGCCAGGAGGTCGTCGGCGAGCTCGGGATCGGTCCACGGGAGGTCGGCGTCCGCTGACGAGCACACGACGACCGCTGAGGGGCGGGTGCCCCGGACCGAGGCGGACGTCGGGCGCGCGCCCTGGCTGCGGACGGCGGCCCCAACCTGCTCGCGCCACATCACCTCGGGCTCGTGCGGGCCCGAGGGGGTGAGGTCGACCACCGTCGCGGGTCGGTCGCCGGCCTCGACCACGACCGTGCCGACCCCCGCCGCGGCCAGCCCGACCGCGATCTGCGCGGCGGCGCGGTCGTCGCCGCGCACGACGACGGTGGACCGGCCCCGGCGGGCGAGCACCCGCAGGGCGCCGGCGCTGCCGTGCGCGTGCGCCAGGGCCGCGAGGTCGTCGGCGTACCTCTGCTGCTTGTGCGCGGCCACGAGGCCCGGCGCCGCGGGCTCGTCGGCGAGGAGGCCGCGCTCGTGCAGCTGCTCGAGCAGACCCGCGAGCTCAGGGTGCGCGCCGACGAGGTCGGCGGTGGTGCGCGTGCCGTCGAGGTGCAGCAGCGCCGTGCCGGCGTCGTCGGTGAGCCGGTCGACGACGACGGCTGTGCGCCGGTCGAGGCCGATCTGGACGCGGTCGCGCGCGCGGCGCAGGAACGGCAGGCCCGGGCGCGGGCGCGGCAGGTAGCGGCTCATGCCCGCACCCTCGCCCTACGGCCCTGTGCACCGTCGCGGCCGTCCCCAGCCCCGATGCGCTACGCGCGGTGCGCGGTCACGGTGAAGGCCGACTGTGTTGCGTTCTTAGCAACGAAGGCCCCCTTCATCGCAAACCTCAGCCGCAAACGCTCAGGCCAGGCGGCAGTGGGCGAGGGCGGCGAGGGTGAGGGCACGGGCGGTGGCGAGCATGTCGTCCGTGGTCACCTGCTCGTCGGGGGCGTGCGCGTGCCGCGCGTCGCCGGGGCCGTACTGCAGCACGGGCATGTGCGGCGCGAGCAGGCGCAGGTCGCTGCCGTAGGGGCCGCCGTACACCTCCTGCACGCGCGCGGACGGCGAGGACGTGCGGTGCGCGCCCTGCACCAGGTCGGTGAGCTCACGGCAGTCCGAGAGCCCGGGGGCGAACTGCCCGCCCCACCACTCGACCCGCACCGGGTGCTCGCGCAGGAACGGGTCGGCGGCGCACAGCGCGGCCACGGCCGCCTCGAGCGCGGCGCGGGCGGCCTCGGGCGTCTCCTCGAGCGCGACGCCGAGCCGCCCCTCGGCCACGAGCAGGTCGGGAACGGTCGAGGCCCAGTCGCCCGCCTGCACCGTGCCGATCGACAGCGGGTAGGCGAGGCGCCAGCGCTGCATGAGCGGGTGGACCACCTCGTTGCGGCTCGTCTCGAGGTCGGTGAGCGCGTGGAAGACCGAGATGAACTTCTCGATCGCGCTGACCCCCTCGGTACGCCGCGACGCGTGCACGGCGCGGCCCGGCACCTTCAGGCGGAAGGTCAGCGCCCCGCCGTTGGCCGGAACGATGTCCATGTCGGTCGGCTCGGGGATCACGCACGCGTCGGCGCGAACGCCGCGGCGCAGGAGCTCGAACGTGCCGAGCCCGCCGTCCTCCTCGCCCACCACCGGCGCGAACAGGAGATCGCCCGCGAGCCGCACGCCGGCCGCGCGCAGCGCGCGCAGCGCCACCACGGACGCCACGACGCCGGCCTTCATGTCGCACGCGCCGCGACCGTGCAGCACCTCGACGCCGTCGCGGTCGACGCGGCGCAGCGTGAAGGGGTCGGCGTCCCACTGGTCGAGGTCGCCTGGGGGCACGACGTCGGTGTGCCCGTCGATGAGCAGGCTCGGCCCGCCGCCCGCGCCGCGGATGGTGCCGAGCACGCCCACGGCCGCGCGCCGCTCGACCTCCTGGCCCGGGAACGCGGGGTCCGAGGTGACGGCGTCGAGGTCGATGTCCCAGACCTCGACGTCCAGGCCGGCGTCGCGCAGGAGGTCGGCCATGACGTGCTGGATCTCGACCTCGGCCGGGCTGCCGCCGATGCTCGGGATGCCGACGAGGTGCCCGAGCAGGCCGACGGCGTCCTCGCGCTGGGCGTCCACGGCCGCGAGCACGGTGGCGACGGCGGTGCTGTCGTCGGGGACGAGTCCGGGGGAGGTCGGCGCGGTCATGTCGAGCACCCTAGGGATGCGCCGCGGGCGAGGGGACCCGAGGGGGGCATCGCGCTCCCGATGTACGGCGTCGGCAGGGGCTGCGCACGACGAAGCCCCCGACCGCAGGCGGTCGGGGGCTTCGCGTGGACGAACGGTGGCCGTCAGGCCTTGCCGAGGATCCGGTTGACCTTGGTGTTGCAGACGGGGCAGATGCCCTGCGCCATGCGACGGCCGTTCTTCTCGACGACGACGCCGGTGAACTCGCGCTTCTCCTTGCACTTCACGCAGTACGCCTCGCCGGTGTAGCTCTCGTCAGCCATGGGGGTCCTCCTCCTGGTGTGGGTACGTGCCTAGGGCCGGGCGCCGTTCTCCCGCGAGCGGGGCGGTGTTCGGTGCCGGTCCGCAGCACGGGCCACCGGGGTGGCCTGGGCGTCACCGACCCTACGCGGCTTCACCGTCCGACTCGCGCAGGCGCGCGTGGTTCGCGACGTGAGTAAAGGGACGATATATGACAAATCACACCATATAGCCGCACCGAGAACGCCTCGGACCACCCGACGGCGGCGTCGTGCGGCGGTGCGGGGCTGAGCGCGGGGCGGCCCCGCGGACGGCGCCGACGGTGGCCGCTCACCCCGTCAGCGACCCCGCAGCGGCCAGCAGGAGCCCGACCGCGAGCAGCGCCAGCACCAGCACGAGGCGGAACAGCGCCCTGCCCGAGCCGCGCACGAGCACGACGGCGGAGGCCGCGCCTGCCATCCCCGCGACGACGGCCGTGAGCAGCCCGCCGAGCCCGAGGTTGGCGAGCAGCAGCCCGACAGCGGCCGCGACGCAGCCGAGCGCGGCGACCGCCGAGGCCCTCGGGCCGATGCGTGCCACGAGCCCGCCGGCGCCCACCCGCAGGTCGCTCTCGACGTCCGGCACAGCGTTCGCAAGACCAGCCCCGACCCCCAGCAGGGCGGCTGCGGCGGTGAGCCACGCGGCGGGCGCCGTCGGCGGCGTGAGCCCGTAGGTGACGAACGCGGGGATCAGGCCGAAGGACACGGCGTACGGCAGCGGCGAGAGCACGGTCGGCTTCAGCCAGAGGTCGTAGCACCACGCCGAGGCGACGGCGAGCACGTGCGCGGTGCCGCCGACAGGGCCGGCGGCTGCGTACGAGAGAGCGGTGGTGGCCGCGAGCGCGAGCGCTGCCGCGACCCACAGCGCCGGCGCGCTGATGTCACCGCGGACCACCGGCTTCTCGGTGCGGCCCGCGCGCAGGTCGCGGTCGGCGTCGCGGGCGTCGTTGCACCAGCCGACGGAGAGCTGACCGGAGAGGACGGCGGCCGCCACCAGGGCGACGCCGACGGCGTCCCGTCCGGCGGCGAGCGCGAGGCCGGCGACCACGGCGGTGACCGCGGCGGTCGGCAGCGGGTGGCTCGCGTCGAGCAGTGCGCGCGCCGAGCGGCCGTTCACGGTCGCGCCGCACCGGGGGTCATCGCGGCAGTCTGACGCCTTCTCGACGGCACGGGGACGACGAGAGCCCCCGGGTCTCGCAGCCGCTGTCCGCCTTCCCCTTGCGGACACCGGCCCGTTCTCCCGGGGGCCCTGTCGAAGGAGGAACCTAGGTGTCCGCGCGAACGCTGGTCAACGTCGCGGTGAACCTCCCTGTGGACGCAGCTGTGCACTGGCTGGGGACATCACGGCGCGGCGCTGTGGACCACAGGTGGACGAGCCTGGGGACGGCGCCGTGGATGATCACGACACGCCGGGGCTGACCTGCACCGACGCAATCCCCTGCCTGTGGGGGAAAAGTTCTTGGTCGGTGGACGTGTCTGGCCGGTCACGCAGGCTGCCCTGACGGCCGTGCGATGACGGGCGCGTGAACGACGTACGCCGGGTCGGCGGTGCGCGCGACGCGGTGTCGGCGGGGCGTCGTACTGTCGTCGCGATGAGCCAGCACGTGGTCGAGATCCCGGGTCTGCCGCCCGACGTCGAGGTGCGCCGCAGCACCCGGCGGCGGCGCAGCGTCACGGCCTACCGCGAGGACGGCCGCACGATCGTGGTCGTGCCGCACCGGATGTCGCGCGCGGACATCAAGCCGTACGTCGAGGAGCTCGTCGGCAAGCTCGTCGCGCGCGAGAAGAGGTCGGCGCGCTCGGACGACCAGCTCATGGCCCGCGCGCGGCTGCTCTCGCGCCGCCACCTCGACGGCCGCGCCGTGCCCACCTCGGTGCGGTTCGTCTCCAACCAGAGGAAGCGCTGGGGCTCCTGCACGCCGCTCGACGGCTCGATCCGGCTGTCCGACCGCCTGCACTCGATGCCCGAGCACGTCGTCGACTACGTGCTCCTGCACGAGCTCGTGCACCTGCTGGTCTCCGACCACGGCCCCGACTTCGAGGCCTGGATGGCCCGCTACCCGCGGCTCGTCGAGTCGCGCGCGTTCCTCGCCGGCGTCGACCACGCGACCGGGCTGGGCCTGCGTGCCGAGCCCGACGAGGACGACGCCGCCGACGCCGCCGGCGGTGCGCCGAGCGAGATCGACGTCCGTGACCCTGCGGCACCCGCTGCGGCCGCGCCTGCCCCTGCGCCGCGCCGTCGGCGCACCCAGGTCAGCCTCGACACCACCGAGCCGCTCTTTGACCGCGCCGTCCACCTCCCACCCACCCGCTCATACTGATCAACCGTTGCTTCCCAGCCGGGAGACGACGGATCGATCAGTCTCAGCTGGGGGGGTGGGTCAGGGGAGGGCGAGGGCTGCGGCGACGAGGCGGCGCAGGGCGTCGTCGGTGAGGTCGGGCAGCGCGTCGACGTCGAACCACGCGAGGTCCAGCGACTCCTCGCTCATCACGTGGACGGCGTCCCGCGGCGCGACGGCGACGTACTGCACGTCGAGGTGGTCGCTGCCGCCGTGGCAGGTGACGCGGTGCCGGTCGAGGCGCACCGGGGACGCACCGACGGCAAGACCGGCGATGCCGCTCTCCTCGAGCGCCTCGCGGGCGGCGGCGTCGCGCAGGGTCGCGTCGGCGGGCTCGAGGTGGCCGCCCATCTGCAGCCAGAGCCCGACCTTCGGGTGCAGCGTGAGCAGCACGCGGGTGCGGTCGGGCGAGATCACGAGCGCGGACGCCGTGATGTGCCCGGGCACGCACGCGCGGAAGACCGCGTCGTCGTGCTCGTCGACGAAGGCCACGTAGCGGTCGCGCAGCGCCGCCTGGGCGTCGTCCGGCGCCGCCCAGCCCGTGAGCACGGACCGGACGTCGGCCTGCAGGCTCACGCCGGAGGAGCGGCGTCGTCGCCGGACTGCGGGTCGTCGACCGAGGGCAGCTCGTCGAGGCCGGACAGGTCGAGCGGCTTGCTGCGCTCGACGAAGGCCTCGATCGCCTCGTCGCCGTCGAGGTCCTCGGCGTGCGGGAGCAGGTCGGGGTGGCCCCAGAGGTCGTCGCGGCCCTCGGCGCCGCGCGCCTCGTGCACGGCCGCCCAGAGCTGGGCGGCCTCGCGCAGACGCCGCGGCCGCATCTCGAGGCCGACCAGGGTCTCGAACGTGCGCTCGGCCGGGCCGCCCGTGGCGCGACGGCGACGCATCGCCTCGCGCAGCCGGTCGGCCGACGGCAGGCGCGCGCCGGCGGCCTCGGACACGACGATGTCGACCCAGCCCTCGACGAGCGCGAGCAGCGTCTCGAGCCGCGCGAGCGCGGCCTTCTGCTCCGGGGTGTCCTCGGGCACGAACACGCCGGACGCGATCGCCTCCTGAAGGCTCTCGGGGTTCGAGGGGTCGACGCCGCGCGCGGCCTCCTCGATCTTCGACTGGTCGATGTGGATGCCGGTGGCGTACGCCTCGACCGCGGCGGTCATCTGCGAGCGCAGCCACGGCACGTGCGCGAAGAGCCGCTGGGCGGCCGACTCGCGCAGGGCGACGTACAGGCGCACCTCGTCCGCGGGGACGCCGAGGCCCTCGCCGAACGCCGCGACGTTGCGCGGCAGCAGGAACGAGCGGCCGTCGTCGGTGAGCGGGATGCCGACATCGGCCGCGCCGAGCACCTCGCCGGACAGCGTGCCGATGGCCTGGCCCAGCTGCGAGCCGAACATGTACGCGCCCATCTGCTTGGCCATGCCCATGAGCGGGCCGGCCATCTGGGCGAGCTCGGGCGGGAGCCCCTCGGGCAGGCCCGACTGCGGCAGCATCGCCTGCATCGACTCGTTGGCGCGTGCGGCCACCGGCTCGACGATGCGCCGCCACGACGGCAGCGTGGACTCGATCCACTCGCTGCGGCTCCAGGCGCCGCCGCCGGACGACGTGGCCGGGAACGAGGTGACGGGGTCGAGCCACAGCGAGGCGAGGTCGAGCGCCTGCTCGACCTCGCGGCGCTCGGTGGCGTTGACCGAGGGGTCGCCCTCGGCCATCACGAGCTGGCGGGCGCCGTCACGGGCGAGCTCCCAGTTGACCGGGCCAGCGTCCGGGCCGCCGCCCTGCGACATCATCCGGCCGAGCTGCTGGAGCGCCTCGCCGAGCTGGCTCATGTCGAAGCCGCCGGGGCCGCCGGCACCGAAGCCGAGCGGACCGGAGCCTCCGCTGCCGCCGTCGCGCCCGTCGTCGTCACCGGGCGGGGTGAAGCCGAAAGGCAGGTTGCCGCTCATCGGGCTGCTCCTGCCGGGACGCGCTGGGGCAGGATGGGGGTCGGCGAGGCGTTCATGCCGACCACGGTAACTTCGAGGGGGAGACCGGTGACTGCTGCGCAGGGCAACGGCCCTACGCCTTCCGCGAACGGGCGGAAGAGTTCCCGCTCGCGCAAGGTGGGCCGCGCGGTCGCCGTCACGGGCGCCGCGGGCGCCATCGGCACCGTGCTGCTGCGGGCGCTGGCCGATGCCCCCGAGGTCGGCAAGGTGCTCGCGTACGACGTGCGGCGCGGAGCGTCCGAGGGCGTCCTGTGGCGCGTCGGCGACGTACGCGACCCGGTGCTGGCCCAGCGGCTCGCCGGCATGGACTCCGTGATCCACCTCGCGGTCGACTGGTCGCTCGACGCCGCGCCCTCGGCGCGGTCGGCGCTCAACGTGCGCGGCACGCAGACCGTGGTCACGGCCGCCGCTGCGGCGGGCGTGAAGCGGGTGGTGATCGTGACGAGCGCGTCGGTGTACGGCGCCCTGCCCGACAACGCCGTCCCCCTCGCCGAGGACGCGCCGCTGCTGGCAGTGCCCGAGGGGATCGTGGCCGACCTGCTCGAGATGGAGCGCGTGGCCGAGGACGCCCGGCGCGTGCACCCCGGTCTCGAGGTGGTCGTCGTACGGCCGGCGGCCCTCGTAGGGCCCGGCGTCGACACTCTGGTGACGCGGCACTTCTCGGCGCCCCGGCTGCTGTCGATCAAGGACACCTCGCCGGCGTGGCAGTTCTGCCACGTGGAGGACCTCGCCTCGGCGCTCGTGGTCGCAGCCGTGGCCGACGTGCCGCCGGTCCTCACCGCGGGCAGCGACGGCTACCTCGACCAGCGCCGCATCGAGGAGATCTCGGGCATGAAGCGGGTCGAGGTGCCTGCCGCGCTCGCGCTGGCCACGGCCGAGCGGCTGCACCGGGTCGGCGTCACGCCCGCCCCGGCGAGCGAGCTCGCGTACGCGATGCACCCGCTGGTCGTCTCGAGCGCGGGGCTGCGTGCTCTCGGCTGGCGCCCCACGCACACGAACGAGGCCAACCTCGAGGCCGTGCTCGCCGAGGTGCGCGGGGCCACCGCCATCGCCGGACGGCGGATCGGCAAGCGCGACGCCGCCGTCGCGGGAGCGTCCGCGGCGGGCGCCACGGTCGCGGTGCTCGGTGCTGCGGCCTTCGTGCGCGCCGCCCGCCGTGCTCGCGGCCGCTGACCCTCTCGCGTGCTCAGCGGGCCCGAGCGGGTGGTGGCCGACGCGGGCGGTCCGGGGGGCGACGTAGGCTTACCCGCATGGAGGTCCTCGGCTGGCTGCTGATCCCGCTCGCGGGTCTGCTGATCGGCGTCGTCTGGATGATCTGGCGCAGCCGCGACCCCAAGCCCGTCGACGCCCACCAGGGCATGGACGACCTCGCCCGCTTCCGGCAGGCGATGGAGAAGCCGATGCCGCCGCTGCGGCGCGACGCGAACGGCGCCCCCGTCGCCGCCGACGACCTGCCGCCGACGGCTGACGGCACCTCGCGGTGAACCTCGCGCGCCGGCAGACGGCGTGGCGGGCAGGGGCCGTGGTCCTCGCGGTCGCTCTGTCCCTCGTCGTGGCCTTCGTGCCGATGCCGTACCTCGAGCTGTCGCCGGGGCCGACGTACAACACCATCGGCGAGGTCGACGGCACGCCGCTCATCGAGATCTCCGGCACCCGGACCTATCCCACGTCGGGGCACCTCGACCTCACCACGGTGAGCGAGCGCGGCGGGCCCGAGAGCGGTGTGCTCACGATGCGCCTGCTCACGGGCTGGGCCGACCCCGACACCAAGGTGCTGCCGCGCGAGGTCTTCTACCCGGACGACCTCGGCGACATCGACGTCGGCGCAGAGAACGAGCGCGCCTTCTCCGACAGCACAGCGCTCGCGATCGCCGCTGCGCTCAACCACCTCGACCTGCCCGTGCGCGAGGTGACGATCGTGGCCTCGGTGATCACGGGGTCGCCGTCCGACGGGAAGCTCGAGCCGGGCGACGAGATCGTGTCGGTCGACGGCGCGAGGGTCTCCGAGCCCGTCGACGTCACCGCGGCGATGACCGGCGTCACCCCCGGCGACACGGTGACCGTCATCGTGAGGCGCGGGGCGGACGAGAAGACCGAGGACGTCGACGTGGTGACCGGGACCAACCCGCAGGACTCCTCGCGGGCGTTCCTCGGCATCTCGATCGGCATCACCTACCAGGCGACGTTCGACATCGACATCACGCTCGATAGCGTCGGCGGCCCGAGCGCGGGCCTCATGCTCAGCCTCGGCATCGTCGACCTCCTGACGCCGGGCTCGCTCGTCGACGGACGGTTCGTCGCCGGCACCGGCACGATCGAGCCCGACGGCACCGTGGGCCCGATCGGTGGGATCGCGCAGAAGCTGGCCGGTGCGCGTGACTCGGGCGCGACGTTCTTCCTCGTACCGGCCGACAACTGCGCCGAGGCCCTGGCGGCCGGTGTGCCGAGCGGCCTGACGATCGCGAGGGTCGCGACCCTCGACGAGGCCGTCGCGCAGGTCGACGCCTACCGCGAGGGCACCCCCCTCACGCCCTGCACGCCCTGAGGCGGCGCGGGCGGCCGCTCAGCGGAAGGTGGCGAGGAGGGCGTCGGCGAGACGGGGCACGAGCTGCTCGCCGACGAGCACCTGGTCGTCGGCGTCGTGCGACCGCAGCCGCAGCGCGCACATCCGCCCGCCCCCGCGCGTGACGACGACGGCCATCCGCACGTCCTGGCGCTCGGGGTGCTCGGCCACGACCGAGGCCAGCCCGGCCTGGTCGTCCGGCAGCGAGTCCTCGGCGGACGGCGGCAGCATGACGCGCTCGAGCACGAGGGCGGCCCCCTGCACCTCGTCGGGCCACGCGGTCGTGGCGAGCACCTCGTCGAGCGGCTTGCTGTGGTCGAGGTGGTCCTGCTCGATGGGGGTGAGCGACGTCGGGTCCGCCGCCGCCTCGCCGAGCGCGGAGGCCAGGGCGGGCTCGAGCGCCACGAGCTCGCTGGTGCGGGCGAGCGCGAAGATGCGCGGGTTCTGGTCCCACCCGAGGTCGGCCACGTGCTTCTCGATCTCCCGCACGAGCTCCACCAGCCGCATCGCCGCGGCGGCGGCCGCCAGCGCCTCGGGGTCGGCGGGGACGCCGGGAACCGTCACGGTCGCCTGATCGTCGTCGGGGAGGGGGGAGTGGTCGTCGCTCGTCACGCCGCGATTGTGCCCCCTCCACCCGATCAGACCCACCTCCGGTCCGCCGACGTCGTACGTCGCGGACCCTCACGGAAGGCCACGTGATGAGCCGCCACGTAGGGTGCGACTCGTGAGCTACGAGAATCCCCCTGGTGACGGCGGCCGCGGTCCGCGCCTCGTCGTCGCCGAGCCCGCAGGCCGGCGCAGCCGCACCCTGATCACCACCCTCGTGATCCTGGGGGTGCTGCTCCTGGCGTTCGTCATCCTGACGGGCTTCTGGACCGACCTCCTGTGGTACCAGTCGGTGGACGCCCAGAGCGTCTTCTCGACCACGCTCATGACGCGCGTGGGGCTCCTGATCGTGTTCGGCCTGCTCATGGCGGCGATCGTCGGGCTCAACATGTGGCTGGCGTACCGCTTCCGGCCGGTGTTCCCGACCATGTCGCCGGAGCAGGCGAGCCTCGAGCGCTACCGCCAGGCCCTCGCTCCCGTACGCCGGTTCCTCTTCATCGCGGTGCCGGGGTTCCTCGGCCTGCTCGCCGGCGTCAGCGCGTCGGCGGAGTGGCAGACCTGGCTCGAGTGGCGCAACGCGACCGACTTCGGCCAGACCGACCCGCAGTTCGGCCTCGACATCTCGTTCTACGTCTTCACGCTGCCGTTCCTGCGGTTCGTGCTCGGATTCCTGACCGCGGCGATCGTGCTCGCGTTCCTCGCGTCGCTCGTCGTGCACTACCTCTACAGCGGCATCAGGCTGCAGCCGGCGGACGACCGCTTCAGCCGCGCCGCACAGGTGCACCTCGGGATCCTGGCCGGCGTGTTCGTGCTGCTGCGCGGCGTGGGCTTCTGGCTCGACCGGTACGAGCTCTCCCTCTCGACCGACGACTTCGTGCCCGGCATCACCTACAAGGATGTCAACGCGCTCCTGCCGGGGCTCACGATCCTCGCGATCATCTCGGTGGTCTGCGCGCTCCTGTTCTTCGCCAGCGCGTTCCGGGACGGGTTCACGCTCGCCGTCACCGGCTTCGTGCTGCTGCTCGGCTCGTCGATCATCATCGGCTCGGTCTACCCGGCGTTCGTGCAGAACTTCCAGGTGAAGCCGACCGAGCTCGACCGCGAGCGGCCGTACATCCAGCGCAACATCGACGCCACGAGGGCTTCGTACGGCCTCGACAAGGTGGTCGTGACGCCCTACGCGGCGACCGACGCCCCTAGCGAGGCTGCCATCGAGGCGAGCAAGGGCACGATCGACAACATCCGCCTGCTCGACCCGGCCATCGTGTCGCCGACGTTCAACAAGCTGCAGGGCATCCGGTCGAACTACCGCTTCCCCGACTCGCTCGACGTCGACCGCTACGAGATCAACGACGAGCGCCGCGGCGCGATCATCGCCGTCCGCGAGCTCTACCTCGCCGGCCTGCCCGACTCGCAGCGCAACTGGGCGAACAACCACATCTTCTACACGCACGGCTTCGGCGTGGTCGCGGCGTACGACAACACCGCCAACGCCGGTGGCTCGCCGGCGTTCTTCGAGAGCGACCTGCCGCCTGTGGGCGAGCTCGACGTGAAGCAGCCCCGCATCTACTACGGCGAGTACGCCCCGGACTACTCGATCGTCGGTGCGCCCGAGGGCTCGGCGCCGCGCGAGCTCGACTACCCGGACGACAACGCGCCGGACGGTCAGGCGGTCTACACCTACACCGGTGCGGGCGGCATCCCGATCGGCAACCCGCTCAACAAGGTGCTGTTCGCCGCGAAGTACCAGGACACCAACATCCTGCTCTCGGACCTCGTCAACGAGGAGTCCAAGATCCTCGAGGTGCGCGACCCCCGCGACCGCGTGGAGAAGGTCGCGCCGTGGCTGACGGTCGACGGCGACCCGTACCCGGTCGTGGCCGACGGCCGCGTGCTCTGGATGGTCGACGCGTACACGACGACCAACCGCTACCCGAACGCGTCGAGCACCTCGCTCGGCGACGCGACGACCGACGCGCTGTCGCAGCGCGCCTCGAACCTCACCACCCAGCCGCGGACGCAGATCAACTACATCCGCAACGCGGTCAAGGCCACGGTCGACGCCTACGACGGCACCGTCACCCTCTACGAGTGGGACACCACCGACCCGCTGCTCAAGACGTGGATGAAGGTCTTCCCCAACCAGGTGAAGCCCCGCGCGTCGATGCCGCAGGCGGTGCTCGACCACGTGCGCTACCCCGAGGACATCTTCAAGGTGCAGCGCCTGATCTTCGCGCGCTACCACGTGACCGCACCGGACGTGTTCTTCAGCGGCCAGGACTTCTGGAACGTGCCGAACGATCCGACGCGCACCACCACGTCGGTCGCGCAGCCGCCCTACTACCTGCAGGTGCAGCTGCCCGGGTCGCCGGCGCCGGTGTTCTCGCTGACGACGACGTACGCCCCGCAGCGGCGCGACACCCTCGCCGCCTTCATGGGCGTCAACTCCGAGCCTGGCCCCGACTACGGCACGATCCGCGTGCTGCAGCTGCCGAGCCAGACGACCATCCCTGGCCCGAAACAGGTGCAGAACAACTTCGAGTCCGATCCCACGGTGGCCTCGCAGCTCTCGCTGCTGCGCCGCGGTGGCTCGGACGTCGACCTCGGCAACCTGCTGACGCTGCCGGTCGCCGGCGGCGTGCTGTACGTCGAACCCGTCTACGTGCGGGCGACGTCCGGCGAGGGCTTCCCGCTCCTGCAGAAGGTGCTCGTCGGCTACGGCAGCAAGGTGGCCATGCGCGACACGCTGCAGCAGGCGCTCAGCGACGTGTTCGACGGAGTCCCCGTGACGCCGCCGGACAACGGCAACGGCAACGGGACGCCCACTCCGACACCGACCCCGACACCGGGGGAGGGCACGGCCGAGCAGCGGCTCGCGCAGGCCATCTCGGACGCCCAGGTGGCGTACGCGGCCGGCCAGGAGGCGCTCAAGGTGCAGGACTGGGTGGCCTACGGCCAGGCCCAGGCCGACCTGCAGACCGCCCTGGACGCCGCTGCTGCCGCATCGCTCGAGCTCGGCATCACCACGCCGGTGACGCCGTCGCCCGACGCGACGCCGTCCGCGACACCGAGCCCCGGCGCCTCCGCCTGACGTGCGTCCGCCCGGCCTCCCCGCACGGATTTGGAGGAGGCCGGGCGGCTCACGTATGGTGAGGTCACAGCAATCGGGGCAACCCGATCACCGCGGGGTGGAGCAGCTCGGTAGCTCGCTGGGCTCATAACCCAGAGGTCGCAGGTTCAAATCCTGCCCCCGCTACTTCGCAAGACCGAAGGCCCTGACCCTCACGGTCAGGGCCTTCGTCGTACGCGGGGCCTTCGGTCTTGCCCCCAGCGGGGGCAGGATTTGGGAGGAGCGCCGCAGGCGACTGCCGTCCGGCGCGAAGCGCCGCCCTTGCAGGTGCCTGCCCCACCACGACGGATCCTGCCCCCGCTACGCAGACCGAAGGCCCGGACCATACGGGTCCGGGCCTTCGACGAGTTCGCGGGCTCTCGTGGCGGAGGGAGCCCGCGATCAGCGCCGCTCACGCCGGGCCGCTGCGCTGTGCTGCTGCGACGCGATGTCAGTGCCGTAGTGCTCGAGGGCCTGCGCCATGTCGCGCACGCGCTGGTTGCGGCCGTCGACGCCGTCGATCTGGGCTGCCAGGAAGTAGCCGTCGAAGAGGGCGACGCCGAGGCCGGCAAGGCGGTCTCCGATGATCCCGGCCACCTCGGGGCCTTCCGCCTCGAACGCCATGGCGATGAACTCGCGCATCCGTGCGTTGGCCTCGCTCCGGACGCGGTCCAGCACCTGCGCGACGTCGGGGTCGCGGTTGGTGATGAGCAGCGTCAGGAAGAGCCGGAGGAACTCCTCGTGCTCGTCGATGTTGTCGGCGATGTGCGTGAGGTACGCCTGGAGCCTGCTGCCGGCCTTGCCCCGCACCCGGATGGCGCCGGTGGAGTCGAAGAACCGGCGGGCTCCACGCTCCATGACGGCCGCGGCGATGGCTGCCTTGGAGTCGAACTGCCAGTAAATGGAGCTCTTCTGGAGACCCGACTCCTTGATGATCGCGGAGATGCTGGCGCCCTCGTAGCCGTACTCGGACATGACGCGGGATGCAGCGTCAAGGATCTCCTCGCGCGCGCGCTGGCCTTGGGCGTTTCGACGGATACCGGTGCCGGACACCCCGCTCTTCATGCGGCGATCGTAGGGCAGCCGGGATCTTGACATGCCGTCGAGGGCGGCTAGGGTGTGATGAAACTAACTGGACCGGTCGGTACAGTACGAGCGGGAGGGCAACCCGATGAATGTCGGCTCATTCGACGCTGACGTCGCGATCGTCGGTTACGGGCCCTCCGGGGTCGTGGCCGCCAGCATGCTCGGCAAGGCCGGCGTGCCCACCGTGGTGCTCGAGCGGGACGTGGACCTGTACTCACGCGCTCGCGCGGTCACCGTCAACGACTGGACGCTGCGGATCTTCCAGGAACTCGGGATCGCCGAGCGGGTGAAGGCCGACATGGACGAGATGCCGGCGGTCAGCTGGAAGACGTACGAGGGCCGCCTCGTCTTCCGACTGGTGCAGAAGCCCGATGTCCTCGGCCACCCGACCGCGATGATGATCTACCAGCCGGAGATGGAGGCGGTGATCCGCGAGAACGCCTCGCGGCACGGGTCGCTGAACGTTCGCTTCGGCCACACCTTCACCGGCCTTGAGCAGGACGAGCACGGCGTCACGCTCCGTGCGACGGACCCAGAGGGAGCTCCGTACACCCTGCGGGTTCGCTACGTGATCGGCGCGGACGGCGGCTCCAGCCCAGCCCGAGAGGCGCTCGGCGCCACCATGGTGGGCACGACGCGGCCGCGGCGCTGGCTAGTGATCGACGGCGAGGTTCTGCGGCCCTGGCCGGGCTGCGACGAGCTGACGTTCTGGTCGGACCCGGTGCGCCCCGTCGTCGACATCCCCCTGGCCAAGGGCAACCACCGCTGGGAGATCCCGCTGGCTCCTGGCGAGTCGGACGACGACTACGCATCCGAGGAAGCGGTATGGGCGCGGCTGCGCGCGCTCGGCGTCACGACGGACCAGGTGCGGATCAAGGGATATGCGTTCTACAGCCATCATCTGCGCCACCTCGAGGGCTGGCGTCGCGACCGGGTCGTGCTCATCGGCGACGCCGCCCACCTCATGCCGCCGTGGGCGGGACAGGGGATGCAGTCGGGCATCCGCGATGCGCACAACGTCGCGTGGAAGCTGGCCGTCATCTGCGCCGGTCACGCCGGGCCGGACCTGCTCGACACCGTGGAGAGCGAGCGCTGGCCGCACGTGTCGCTCCTGACCGAGATGTCGGTCCGGCTCGGGATGTTCATCGAGGCCGACAACCGCGCCCTTGTCGCTGTGCGCAACACCGTCGCACCCCGGGCGAGGCACCTGCCGTTCTGGAACCGCATCCTGCAGCCCAGCAACGCCACCAACCGATTCGAGACGGGCTGGCTCACCGGCACCCCGGGGCGGCGCAACGCGCTTGGCCGGATGATCCCGCAGCCCACGGTGTTCGACCGGCAGGGCCGGCAGCACCTGCTCGACGACCTCGTCGGCAGCGGCTTCGTCGTCTTCGGCCTGGACTGCGACCCCCGGAGCCGGATGACCGCTGCTCAGGTGCGGGACTGGGAGCGACTCGGTGCCTCGTTCCGGACGGTCCGGCGCTCCTTCAGCACCACCGACGAGGCCGACGACGTCATCGACGCGAGAGGCGTCCTCGTCGACTGGCTGGAGCGTCACCGCACGAAGGTCGTGGTCGTCCGGCCCGACCGCTTCGTCGCCGCCACGGACCTCACCGGCCTCGGCGTCCCCTCCGACCGGGGCAACCTCGGCCCCACCCGGCGCTCCGACGGCAGTACCGGCCGGACCGCGCCCACCGCCTCGGCCACCCACTGATGGGAGCAGCATGACCACCACCCGCGCAGCCGCCACCGCCGCGACGATCTCGACCACCGACGTGGCGGTCGGGGAGTGGAGGATCCGCACCCACCTCGCCGGCGATCCCGCCGACCCCGCGATCCTGTGGCTCCACGGCTCCGGCCCCGGAGTGAGCGCCCTGTCGAACTGGCAGACGCTCATCACCACGATGCCCGGCTATCGGCACATCGCGCCGGACGTCCTCGGCTTCGGCAACTCCTCGCACCCCGAGGACCTGCCGCTCGGCGTGGCCGGGTCCGCGTCGATGCGCGCCGCAGCCATGGAGGGGCTGCTCGACGCACTGGGCGTGACGAGGGCGCATCTCGTCGGGAACTCGATGGGCGGGATGATCGCGCTTCTCATGCTGAAGAGCCGGCCCGAGCGGTTCGACCGCGTCATTCTGATGGGCAGCGGCGGTGCACCGATGACGCCGACGCCCGACCTCATCGCCATGATCACCTACTACAACGATCCCGGCGACGACTCCATGCGGGATCTCATCGGCCGCTTCGTGTTCGACACCGGCCTGTTCGGCGACGAGCTTGGCGCGATCGCAGCCGACAGGGCCGCCGTCGCAGGGCGTGGCGACGTCCGGCGGTCGCACCTGCGCACCTTCTCCCCGGACGGGCCGCCCTTGGTCTTCGCCGAGGAGGAGCTAGGGGGCATCCCGCACGAGGTGCTGCTCGTGCACGGGCGCGAGGACCGCATCATCCCCAAGCATGCGTCGTTCTACCTGGCAGACGCGCTCCCCAACGCACAGCTGCACGTCTTGCCCCACGCGGGCCACTGGGTGCAGATCGAGCAGACCGAACGGTTCCGGGCACTTGCCCAACAGTTCCTCGCAGGCACCGCAGACGGGGGTGCGGCATGAGCGACGTCTTCGGCCGGGTGCACCTCGGCTACCTCGTCGTCGAGACAGCGCGGATGACCGACTGGCGCCGTTTCGGCGCCGACGCCGTCGGCCTGCACGTCGACAGCATGAGCCCCGACGTCATGCGCTTCCGCCTCGACGACCACGAGTGCCGATTCCTGCTCCAGCGGGGTCCCGCCGAGGACGTCACCGCCATCGGCTGGCAGGTCGACGACCACGAGACGTTCGACGACATCCTCGCCAGGGTCACCTCGCGCGGCCTCCCGGTATCGGAGGGGACGCCCGAGGAGTGCGCGCTGCGCGGCGTCGAGCGGCTCTGGCGCTTCGCCGGACCCAAGGGCGTGCACACCGAGATCTACACGACGCCGCTCACGACGACCAGGCCGCTGGTCATGACGAACAAGGCGTTCGTGACCGGCGAGAGCGGCATGGGCCACCTCGCGATCGTGTCCAAGGACGTCCTCGGCATGCACGGGTACTACTCGACGCTGTTCGACGCACGGCTGTCCGACTTCATCCTCGAGCGCATCGGGCCCATGAATCTGCGCATCCGGTTCCTTCGGGTGAACGAGCGCCACCACTCGATCGCCGTCGCCGGCGTGCGGCAGTGGGCGGTCAACCCGATCCGTACCCGCATTCAGCACGTCAACATCCAGGTCGCCGAGCTCGACGACATGGTCGCCGCCTATGAGCGGGTCACCGCCGAGGGGTTCCGCATGATGTGGTCCGTCGGTCAGCACCCCAACGACCGCGAGCTCTCGTTCTACTGCCGGACTCCGTCGGGCTTCGAGCTCGAGGTGGGCTGGAACCCCCTCGTGGTCACCCCCGATCTCGAGGTCGCCTGGGAGCCCACCACCTACCAGGGCATCTCGCTCTGGGGCCACACGCCCATCGGCGAGGACATCGTCCACAAGATGGGCATGGTCAGCCAGGCCCTGCGCTCGACGCGCGAGCACGAGATCGCCGTCCCCGAGCTGTGCGACCGGCAGTCCGTGCCCGCCTAGCCCCGACGGGTCCTGAACCGCGGCCCGCGGCGAAGCCACAGCGCCTTCCTCGTCGACTTCAGGAGGAGACGTGATCGCCACCAGCCCGCTTCCCGACGTCGAGATCCCAGAGATCGGGCTGACCGATTTCGTTCTGGCGAGGGCCCCCCTGCTGGCGGACAAGCCGGCGCTGATCGACGGCCCGTCCGGACGCGTCATCACCTACGGCGAGCTGGAGAGCGGCATCCGCTCGCTCGCAGCCGGCCTCGTGGAGCGGGGGTTCGGCCGTGGCAGCGTGCTGGCTCTGATGGCTCCCAACGTCCCCGAGTTCGGCGTCGTGTTCCACGCCGCTGCATACGCAGGCGGGACCGTCACGACCATCAGCCCGACGTACACGGCTGAGGAAACGAGGTCCCACCTGCGGGATTCCCGAGCAACGGTGCTGGTCGCTGCCTTCCCCTACCTCGAGACGGCATCGGCGGCGGCCGAGGGCACCCACGTCACGTCGGTCTACGCGCTGGGTGATGGGGGAGGGGCGGAGCCGATCGCCTCGTTGTCGAGCAGCCCGCTCCAGAAGCACGCCGTGGTGCAGCCGGACGACGTCGTCGCGCTTCCCTACTCATCCGGCACCACCGGCCGGAACAAGAGGGTGATGCTCACCCACCGCAATCTGGTCGCCAACATCGCCCAGGTGGCGGCTGCGGCCCAGGTGCGCGAGGACGAGGCCTTCATGGCGGTCCTTCCGTTCTTCCACATCTACGGCATGCAGGTGCTCATGAACACCGGCCTGCGCGCGGGCGCCACCATCGTGACCATGCCGCGCTTCGACCTCGAGCATCTCCTGGCGCTTCACTCCCGGTACCGCGTCACCCGCTCGTTCGTCGCCCCGCCGATCGTCGTGGCCCTGGCCAAGTACCCGTCCGTCGCACACTACGACCTCTCGGCTCTCGAGCAGGTGCTCTCGGGCGCGGCGCCGTTGTCGGCCGACCTCGCCCGCGAGGCTGCGGCCAGGATCGGCTGCGAGGTCGTCCAGGGCTACGGGATGACGGAGCTGTCTCCGGTCTCGCACGTGACGGCGCCCGGCGACTTCAGGCCCGGTTCGGTGGGTGTGACGGTCTCGAACACCGAGTGCAGGGTGATCGACGTGGCCACCGGCGCACCCCTCGGGCTGGGCCAGGACGGCGAGACCTGCGTCCGCGGTCCGCAGGTGATGCTCGGCTACCTCGGCAACCCGGAGGCGACGGTGGGCATCCTGGACACGGACGGATGGCTGCACACCGGCAACATCGGCCACGTCGATGCCGACGGTCACCTCTACATCGTCGACCGGCTCAAGGAGCTCATCAAGTACAACGGGTTCCAGGTGCCGCCGGCCGAACTGGAGGCCGTGCTCAGGAGCCCCAACATCCACGTCTGAGCTCCAAGTGCGGCCTCGGCAGCTGCATCACGACCACTGTCGGATGCGGCATCGACTGTCGACAGACTGCGCTCTGCCTCGGCGCGATCGAAGAGCGTCTCCGCCCATCTGGGTAGCGAAAAGGGCTTGACATGTACTCCATCTGTCGACAGTCTTTCGCTCGCGCACTCAACTGTCGACAGTTTGGGAGGTCCTCATGGAGCGCTCGGCGCGTGAAACCGCGGCACCGATCATCCCGCTGACGTCCAGCGCGATCGGCGGCCGCGAGGATGCCCCCGCTGACGATCGTGGCCCCAGCCGCATCGAGTGGGTGCACGACAAGCTGCGTGACCGCATCCTCACCGGAAACCTCGCGCCTGGAACGGTCGTCTCCCAGGCCGCTCTGGCGCGCGAGCTCGGCCTGTCGCGCGCCCCAATCCGCGAGGCGCTGCGCCGGCTCGAGGGCGAGGGCCTCGTGGAGTCCCGGCACAACCAGAGGGTCCAGATCGCTGATCTGTCGATCAGCGACATGGAGGAGATCTACGCCTCCCGCATCGCCATCGAGACGCTCGCGGTTCGCTTCACGGTCCCACGCCTGACGAAGGACGACGTGGCCGAGATGAAGCACGCATGGACGGCGATGCGCGAGAGCGCCGAGAAGCAGGACCGCAGCCGTTGGTCGGTCGAGCACACGCGCTTCCACATGGTGGCCCTGTCCCCGGTCGGACCCCGACTGACCGCGCAGATCGCCCAGCTCGATGACCACGCAGGTCGCTACCGAGCCCTCTACATGACGCAGGTCAACGCCTCGTGGGACTCCATTCTCACGCAGGACGCGGCGATCATCGACGCGGTCGAGAGCAGCGACCTGGACGCCGTCGTCGACCGCTGGGCGCGGCACGTCGCGAGCACGGTGCTGTCGACCATCGCCGTGGTCGACCCCACGCACGACGCACGACTGGTCCGGGCAGCCCTGCAGAACTCGCTGTCGGCCCCGAGCCGCGACACCGCCGGCAGCCACACGGCTGCCCGCCCTGGCGCATCGGAGGCCTGAAGTGTTCGGCCCGGGCTGGAGCCTCTCGCCGCGCGCCTACCGCGTGGTGCGGGAGCGAATCAGCATCCCCGTCTCCGGCGGCGTGGATCTCGCCGCAACGGTGTTCAGGCCGGACGACGACGGGCAGTTCCCCGTGATACTCGGCGTCCACGCCTACGACGGGGCGATGCAGTCGACGCCGTCCATGCCGCAGGCGTTGCAGGGTGCCAACGCGCAGGCGGAGGCCGGCGACCCGCGCTTCTACGCGCGCCGCGGCTACGTCCACGTGATCGTGAACGCCCGGGGGACAGGCGGTTCGGGCGGCACCTACCAGCACTACGGCCCGCGCGACGTGGACGACGTCGTCGAGGTCATAGCCTGGCTCGCTCGTCAGCGCTGGTCGACAGGGCGCGTGGGCATGTTCGGGATGTCGTACTTCTCCGTGGCGGCCAAGCAGGTGGCGGCGCGCAACCCCGAGGCGCTCAAGGCTGTGTTCGCGCCCTACGGCTACACCGACTTCTACCGCGACAAGTTCTTCCACGGCGGGATCCTCGCCCGATCGTTCGTGACGTCGTGGAGCAGCCACCTGGCCGGAGTGCGGGTCGAGGGCTGGTCGCGACGCAATCTCGGCGATGGCGAGTTCGGCCGCAGGCTCGAGGAGCTCCGTGCCGACGCGGACATCATGGCCGTCGCCCAGCTCGCGGCGGCCATCGCAGCGCCCGACGAGGGCCCGAATCCGCTCATCGTCGACGTGCTCTTGAACCCGCTCGACGGACCGTACTGGGCAGAGCGCAACCCCGACCTCTCGGCCGTGCAGGTACCCATCGTCCTCGGCGGCTGCTGGGGGATGTACGGCCTGCACCTGCCGGGCGAGTTCCGGGCCTGGGAGCGGATCACCGCGCCGAAGAAGCTGTTCGTCGGCCCGCCGATCTACGTCGACCGGCCGGTCTACCAGTACGCGCAGGAGTCGCTGCGCTGGTTCGATCACTGGCTCAAGGACAACGACACCGGCTACCTCGACGAGGCGCCGATCCAGCTGTTCCTCCCCGGGTCGGACGGGGAGTGGATCGAGGCCGAGCAGTGGCCGCTCCCTCAGACGCGCTGGCAATCGTTCTACCTGCACCGCGACGGCCTGCTCTCCGAGCACGAGCACTGGCCGCACGAGGGCGCGACGAGCTACGAGGACAACACGTTCAACAAGCGCGGGGCCATCACCTTCACGACGCCACCGCTGGTCGAGCGCACGACGATCCTCGGCCACGCCACCCTCACGCTGCACGCGGCCACGACGGACGACGAGCTGCTCGTGTTCGCGAGCATGTGGCTCGTCGACGCCGACGGCAGCCGCTCAATGCTCACCCGCGGCTGGCTGCGCGGGTCGATGCGCACGGTGAACCGCGAGCTGTCCAAGCCTTGGCTCGTCCACCACGACTTCACCGACCGCAAGCCCCTCGAGCCCGACACCATCCACGAGCTCGAGCTCAACATCGCTCCCACCGCGATCGTCCTCCATCCCGGCCAGCGGCTCGAGCTGCAGATCAGCTCATCGGACGAGGACGACGCAGGGACGTTCATGGACTTGATCTCGCAGGGGCACTTGCTTCGGCAGAGCCCCTCGTGGATCAGCGTCTACCACGACGAGGACCACCCCTCGACGCTGCGGCTCCCGGTGATCGAGGGCAACCGCATCGGCACCTACCTCTCGGGCGGCGTCCCGGCCCGGCCCAGCGCCGGACCTGTCCGGAGCAGCACGAACGAATGGTGACCCCGACCCCTCGACCGTCCGGCCCACCCCAGGAGGACCAACGATGATCACGCCGTGGCTGTTCGACATCTTCAACTACCCCTTCGACGCCTCCCCCGGCAGCTTCGACGCCAAGGCACTGCAGGACCTCTACGACTGGCACCTCGAGTCGTGGGAGGTCGCCGAGCAGGCCGGTTTCGAGGGCCTGTTCTTCAGCGAGCACCACTTCACGCCGTACTCGGTCAGCCCGTCGCCCAACCTGCTCATCGCGGCGGCGGCCCAGCGGACGACGAAGATGCGTCTCGGCGTGATGGGCAACATCGTGCCGCTGCACAACCCCCGGCGCCTCGCCGAGGAGTACGCGATGCTCGACTACCTCAGCCACGGCCGGCTCGAGATCGGCATCGGCCGCGGCGTGGACGAGAAGGAGTTCGGCCGCGAGGGCATCCCGATGGCGGAGACCCGTCCCCGATTCGAGGAGGGCTTGCGCCTCATCGAGAGCATGCTCTACAACCCGGTGTTCACCCATGAGGGCACCTACGCCACCTACGAGCCCACGACGATGTGGCCGCCGCCCCTCGACCGCGACCGCCGCCGCATGTGGATCACGGCGCTCAGCCCGCAGACCATCCAGTGGTGCGGCACGAACGGCTACAACATCGCGACCGCCTTCCAGCCGACGGCGCAGCTGCGCGCTGTGAACGACGCCTACAAGGAGGCGGCGAAGGCGGCCGGCCAGCCTCACGGGCCGGACTCCACGATGATCCTGCGCAACGTCTACGTCGGCGAGACCGACGAGGAGGCGCGCCGCATCGCCGAGCCCGCGCTCAACCGCATGTTCGGCCTCTACAAGGAGGCCGTCATGTTCCAGGACCTCGACCACATCCCGGACGGCTACGACAGCCAGTTCTACGAGTCGTTCTTCCGCCCCTTCGCCGGCGACGGCCCCGTGTACTGGGACGCGCTCATCGACCTCGGCATCTTCGTGGTCGGATCGCCTGACACCGTACGCGAGTCGCTGATCAAGCAGGCGCAGGAGCTCGGCACCAGCAACATCCTCATGTGGGCGTCGTTCGGCTCGCTCACCAAGGAGGAAACCATCAGCTCCTACCGGCTCCTCGGCGAGCATGTGATCCCGGCCCTCCGCGAGGCCGAGGTCGTCTGAGCCGCGACGCCGGGCCGTCCTTCCTGAGGGCCCGGCACGCAGGCACCCGCCACCGGCTGCGACGGCTTCGCCCGTCGCAGCCGGTGGGCCCCGGCACACCTCTGCCCAGGAGAGCCCATGTCCCTCCCCACCCTTGCCCGCCCGACGGAGACGACGGTGCCCAGCCCCCGGCCCGAGCCCACCCCGCACGCGCTGGGCCCTGACGATTTCCGCGACGCGTTCCGGCACCACCCCGGCGGCGTCGCCCTGGTGACCGCGCTCGGGGAGCACGCGCCGGCAGCGCTCACGGCCACCTCGCTGACGTCGATCAGCGCCGACCCCGCGGTGCTCGCCTTCTCGGTGTCGCACGCGTCGTCGGCGGCGCCGACGATCCTGGCCGCGGGCACCGTCGTCGTGCACCTGCTCGATGCCTCGACCGTGCACCTGGCCAAGCTGGGCGCGACCAGCGGCATCGACCGGTTCGCCGACACGTCGCTCTGGACCACCCTGCCCACGGGCGAGCCGGTCTTCCGGGGCACCCGCTGGCTGCGCGCCCGCGTCCTCGACCGTGTCGACGCCGGCGCCGCGACCCTCGTCCTCGCCGAGCCCCTGGAGTGCGACCTCGGGTCCGACGACGTCGGGGAGGGCTGCGTCCGCGAGGGCCTCGTCTACCTCAACCGCACCTGGCACCGCCTCGGCGACGCCAGCCGGCTGGACTGAGGGCGGCATGAAGGTCGCAGCTCTCGACGGCCGCCTCACGATCAGCGTCGACGACCGATGGGTCGACGTCGCCGACGCCAGCCATGGCCGATTCTCCCCCGATCCCATGGGCGCCTACGAGCGCTGGGACGAGCTGCTTGCATGGTCGACGTCGGCCGAGGCGTCGTCCGGCCCCACCGCCGTGGGTTCGCCCGGCGTGCCGGTCCCACGGCCCCGGCAGATGTTCGCGATCGGGCTCAACTACCGCGAGCACGCGGCCGAGTCGGGCTTCGACATCCCCGAGCACCCGGTGGTCTTCGGCAAGTTCCAGTCGTCGCTCACCGGTCAGGGGGCCACCGTGAGGCTGCCCAGCGACGGCGTCGACTGGGAGGTCGAGCTCGTCGTCGTCATCGGGCACGAGGCGCACCAGGTAGCGCCGGAGAAGGCCTGGGACCACGTCGCCGGCCTCACCATCGGGCAGGACCTGTCGTGGCGGGCCGTGCAGACTCGCGGCCCTGCGCCGCAGTTCTCGATCGGCAAGTCCTACCCCGGCTTCAGCCCGGTGGGGCCTTGGGTGGTCACTTCCGACGAGCTCGACGACCGCGACGACCTGCGCATCTCGTGCAGTCTCGACGGCGAGGTGCTGCAGGACGGCCGGACCTCTGACCTCATCTTCCCCGTGGCCGACCTCGTCAGCAGGCTCTCCTCCTCCCTCACGCTCTACCCCGGCGACCTCATCTTCACCGGCACCCCCTCCGGCGTGGGCATCGGCCGCGATCCGCGCCGCTTCCTCGTGCCCGGGACCCTCGTCAGCTCCATCGAGGGGCTCGGAGAGCTCTCGATCAGCCTCGTCTGAATGGATTCGCCATGGCACTGCACCGCCTCAGCTCGTTCACCTTCGAGGTACCCGACCCTGATGCCGTGGTGGCCTACTACGTCGAGTTCGGCCTCACCGACAACGGCGACGGCTCGATGTCGACCACCGACGGAGGCCGCCAGCTCCATGTGCGGCAGGGCAATCGACGCCGCATCAGCGAGCTCGTGGTCGGCGCCGACGACGAGGACGACCTCGGCCGCGTGGCGGCGTCCCTGGCGGCCCAAGGGTTCGGCGTGCAGACGTACGAGGGCGCGGTGCGGTCGATCGAGCCGGTGACCGGCACGGTCGTCAGCGTGGTCGTCGAGCCGCTGGCGGAACAGCCAGCACGCACACCGCCGGGCTACAACGGCCCGGGGGAGGTGGTTCGCACCAACTCCCGGGCCGACGGCGCCTCCAGCGTCGAGCGCGTCACGCCGCGACGCCTCGGGCATGTGGTTCTCGGCACCACCGATGCCGAGACCACGCAGCGGTTCTTCGTGGAGGGCGTGGGTTTCAAGGTGAGCGACCGCGCCGGTGTAGGCGCGTTCCTGCGCTGCAGCACCGACCACCACAACCTACTCGTGATGGGGTCCCCGGCCGTCTACCCCCACCACACGTCGTGGCAGGTCGACGACGTCGACCAGATCGGCCGCGGTGCGATGGACATGCTGGAGGGCCACCCCGAGCGGCACGTGTGGGGCCTCGGGCGCCACTACGCCGGCTCGAACTTCTTCTGGTACCTGAAGGACCCGGCGGGCACATTCAGCGAGTACTACTCAGACATGGACTGCATCGTCGACGACAGTCTCTGGAGCCCCGAGTCCGTCGAGGGGGCGAGGGGGCTGTTCCGATGGGGACCGCCGCCGCCCGCGTCCTTCCTCGACCCCGAGGACATCGCCGCCCACATCGTCGGAGCCCACGCACGGTAGCCAGTCTGCGGCCTTGCCGACGCGTCTCTCCGTCGACCGACTGTCGCACAGCCTGGTTGGCCACCTTGACCTGGCCTATGGCGACCTGACATGGGCTTCCCCGACGAATCACGACCCTCGACCCGGCTCGAAGTGCGGGCAGGTGGTGCCCAGACCGGCCTGACCTGCAGGAACACGTGGGTGCATGACGCCCAGACTCTGGGCACGCAAGGTCCCCCCGCTACTCCCAGGTGACGACCGAGGTACTGGTTTCCACTGACAGAGGGTCCGCCCGGATTCGTCCGGGCGGACCCTCTGCGTTGTGCGGACCGGATCACGGCCACCGGGGTCGGTTCGGGGCATGCGAAGAGGCCCGCCACATGCGTGTGGTGGGCCTCCGGTCGTTCGTGGGCAGGGCTTCGCCTGCTCCTTGCTGGTGCGTCGCCTTCGCCGTCGCGTTCGGGCTGCTGTCGAGGACGGCGCTCATGCGGCCGGCGCCCGCGCCGGCGGGCTCGCGGTCACTCGGCGGACTCGGCCCTTCGCGGGCAGCGGCATGCGGGAGCTGCAGGCCACGGCGGCGGCCGCGTCGAGCTTGCGGGTCCGGTCGCGGTTGGCCCGCCACGCCTGGACGGCGGCGAGGTTGAGGGCCGCGACGACGAACGAGACCATGACGGACACCTTCGCCCGGGAATTTGCGGCTGCGCTGAGTGCTTCGCGGGGGAGGTCTCAAGGCAGGGGGGAGGAGCACGGGCCCGGCCGAACCGCACAGAACACCGCTCTGCACGTCGGTTTCGCGACTCAGGGACCCACGCCGGGGGCGATGGCTCAGGTCGGGGAACCCGGGGACGTCGACATATCGGGCGGTGCCACCGGATTGACGCCACGGACGAGCTGGAAGCCGCCATCGAGGACAGACACAGAGACGTCGGCGAAGCCGGCTGCCTCCACGAGCCGCTGTGCGTCAGCGTCGCTCCACTGCCACTGGCCCCAAGCGTCGGGGCTGCCCGACTCGGTGGCAGAGCCCCAGTAGGTCGGCTTGCTGTCGCCCAGGGTGAGCACGACGCGTCCGCCAGGGCGAAGCACGCGGCGCATCTCCCGCAGCGCTGCAGCCGGGTCGGGGATGAACTTCACGGTGTTGAGGGAGGTGACGACGCTGAAGCGGTGGTCTTCCCACGGCAGACGCAGGGCGTCGCCGCGGACGATCTGTGCCGACCCGTTCGCGATGCGGTCGGCCAAGCGTCGTCGTGCCATCGTGACCTGGATCTCGGACGCGTCCAGGCCCGCGACGTACTGCACGTGGCGGGCGTGCTCGGCGAGCAGCGTCGCTGAGCCGCAGCCCACGTCGAGCAGGTCGTCGTCGGGGCGGAGCCTGAGCTCGGCGGACATGGCCCGGTAGTACGGCCTCGCCAACGTGACCAGCAGTCGCGCACCCACCCAGCCCAGCGGACCGCTCGGCTTGCCGAACAACGCCCGCAAGATCCACCTGCGCACGGCCATCGTCAGCTTCGCCTCCGATCCGAGTCGAACGTGCCTCCTGCCTGCGTTGCTCAGCTTCCGACGAGGTCGCGGCGGTGGAAGGCCCACAGGCCGATGACAAGGAGGGCGATGCCGATCACGCTCATCACGATCCCGGCGGTGGCGGCCCAGGGCGCCATCGGAACCCAAGCGAGGTGGGTGAAGGGTGAGAGGTTGAGGACCCAGGCGGGCCAGTTCAGGGCAGGGCCGAGCAGGCTGAGGACGTACAGGACCGCCGTCAGCGTCACCGGGACCACGGTGGTCGCGCGGGGCAGCAGACCGAAGCACGCGACGGTCAGGCCGCCGATGAGCAGGACGACGGGCAGGGTGTTGAGCACGGACTTCATCGCGTCCAGCAGGGTGATTCCGCTGGCGCCGGAGGCGACGACGCCGAGCCAGACACCGCCGCCGCTGACCGCGAGCAGGAGCAGGGCGCCAGCGAGGGCGAGCGCGGTGTGGCCGGCGAGCCAGCGCAGCCGGGAGACCGGGCGGGCCAGGATGGCCTCGGCGCGGCCCGACTCCTCCTCGGCCCGGGCGGACCCGATCCGCCAGGCGACCTGCAGCCCGACAGCGACGCCGAACATCGAGCCGATCATGGCGAGGAACCCGAGGGTGGTCAGTGCGGCGTCGAGACCGAAGGATGCGAGCAGCTGCTGGTAGGACTGGTCACCGGCGAGCCACTCGATCATGGTGCCGATCAGGGCGCCCATCACGGTGGCGAACACGCCCAGACCGACGCTCCAGCCAAGGAGCACGGCACGGTTGCTGCGCCACGCGAACGCCGTCGGTCCGCCGAGGTAGCGCAGGTGCGCGACCCGTCCCGCCTCGCGGGACAGGAGTGCCCCACCGGCGTCCCGGCGGGCCCGGAGCAGCATCGCCGCCACCGCGAGCAGGATCGGCACGACGACGAGCGGGACGAGCGCGCGAAGGTCGGGGTCGCCGTAGGGCTCGAGCTGGTCGAGCCAGCCGAGCGGGGTGAACCAGCGGACCCACGAGCGGACGTCGGTGCTGTTGCCGACCATCCGCAGCACGTAGGCGATCGCGAGGACGCCGGCAGCCAGCGCGGCTGCGCGGCGGCGGACGTCGACGAGTTGCGACGTGATCGCCGCCGTGGCGACGAACGTCGCGGTGACTCCGGCCAGGGCGAGTCCGAGCAGTACCGACCCGACGAGCCCGGTCCCGCTGAGGGCCATAGTGACGGCGATCACGGCACCGAACAGGACGGCCAGAGCGCCAAGGACGGACAGGACGACGGTGGTCGCGGTGGAGGCCCGGACCGGACCGGCGAGCAGCAGGTCTGTGCGCTCGAGGTCCTCCTCGCCGCGCAGCAGCCGGGTAGTGGTCAGGATGGCCCACAGCGCGAGGATCAGCTGGATGACCCAGCCGCCGTCCCACACCGCGAAGCCGCCCGGGGTGTCCAGGGCGACCGGGACGCCCTGCATCATGCGCACCGCCGGGTTGTCCTCGAACATCTGGAACTGCACCGGCGAGACGCCGTTCGGGTAGGCAGTGCGGTAGCTCACGACCTCCAACGCCATGTACGCGATGCCGGACGCGACCAGGACAAGGGCGGAACGGCGGGTCTGGCGGCCGGCGAGCCCGGCGATGGCGCGCCGTGGTCGGGCAGGCAGCGCGGCTGTCCGGGTCGTGCCGTGACGCGAGCCGGCGGACAGGTGCCGGTGCCCGGTATCGGTCTGGGCGTGCGCCGTGGCGGTCATGGCTGGTCGCCTCCCACCGGCCGCGGCGCGGATGCTCCGTGCGCGGCGGCGACCGCGTCGCGCTGCGGGGCGCTGGTCTCGTAATAGGTGAGGAAGATCTGCTCCAGCGTCGGGGCATGGCTCTGCAGCCGGGTGATCCCAGCCGTACCGAGTCGAGTCAGCACATTCCCAGGCGCGCCGGTCACCGTGACCCGGACCCCGCCGTCCATCGGCTCGACGCCGAGGATGCCGTCGAGGTCATCGAGTCGCGGCACAGGTCCGTCCAGGGATGCCTCGAGCACGGTGGCGGTCAGCCGGCGGAGCTCGGCAAGCGCTGCGACCTCCACCAGCACCCCATCGCGCAGGATGGCCACCCGCCCGCAGACGTCTTCCACTTCGTCGAGCAGGTGCGAGGACAGGAACACCGTCTGCCCGGCGGCGGCTGCCTCGCGCGCGAGTGCCTGGAACTCCGCCTCCATCAACGGGTCGAGCCCGACGGTCGGCTCGTCGAGCAGCAGGATGTCCGGGCGGGTCATGAAGGCTGCGACGAGCGCGATCTTCTGCCGGTTGCCCTTCGAGTACGACCGGGCGCGCCGGCTCGGGTCGACGTCCAGGCGCTCGATCAGCTCGTCGCGCAGGCGGCTGTCGACGTTGCCCGACAGGTTCCCGAGCAGGGCGAGGATCTCGGCGCCGGTCAGGTTCGGCCACAGCGACACGTCGCCCGGCACATAGCCGACAGAGGCGTGCGCGCGTTCGACGTCGGACACCGAGATGCCCGACAGCCACGCCTCGCCGCGGGTGGGCCGGAGCAGGCCGAGCAGGAGCTTGATGGTCGTTGACTTGCCGGCCCCGTTGGGGCCGAGGAAGCCGAAGATCTCACCCGGAGAGACCTCCAGGTCCAGCCCGTCGAGGGCAATGACCTTGCCGAAGTGCTTGGTGAGTCCGACCGTGCGGATCGCTGCGGTTGCCATGATGCGCCTCCCGGGCGCGTGGCACGACGGGACCATCGACCCCGCGCTCGCACCTCCAGGGTAGACAGCATGCGGTGCTGAGTCCGCACGAGCCGTCACGCGGCCGCACCCGACAGTGCGGCCGCGTCGCTGCACCACCCGGCCAGGGTCGCCGCCATCGCCCCAGCCAGCGTGCCCGGGTTCGTCGTCGCCCAGGTGGCGGGCGCGGTGCTCGCCGTCCTCGCGACGGTCGTGCTCTGGCCGCGGCACTCCCCGGCCGGGGCGGTCGCCATCGACGTCCACGAGGAGACCCGCTGACCGCCTCAGCCGAGGTCCATGGCTGCCCGCACGACAGGCGAACGGCCGCCGCGACCGAGGAGACTGAAGGGAACCCGTGAAGGCGCAGTACACGTGGAGGTGCCGGGCATGACCGAGTCGAGGACGCCGGCCGTTGTTGCTCCCGACCCGGAGGGCCGCGTGGTCGCCCGCATGTCCCGGGTCGACCGGATGCTGCCGCTGTGGATCGCACTGGCGATGGCCGTGGGGCTGCTGCTGGGTCGGCTGATCCCGACGCTGAACGAGGCGCTGGACACCGTCAAGATCGGTCAGACGTCGCTGCCGATCGCGCTGGGCCTGCTGCTGATGATGTATCCGGTCCTGGCCAAGGTCCGCTACGACGAGATCGGCCTGGTCACCGCCGACAAGCGGATGATCACGACCTCGCTGCTGCTCAACTGGGTGCTCGGCCCGCTGGTGATGTTCGCGCTCGCCTGGATCTTCCTGGCCGACTACCCCGCCTACCGAACCGGCGTCATCCTCGTCGGGCTCGCGCGGTGCATCGCGATGGTGCTGCTGTGGAACGACCTGGCCTGCGGCGACCGGGAGATGGCCGCCGTCCTGGTCGCGCTCAACGCAGTCTTCCAGGTGCTCACGTACGCCGCGCTCGGCTACTTCTACCTCGAGGTGCTGCCCGGCTGGCTCGGCCTGGACCAGGCCAGCCTGGACGTGTCGATATGGGGCATCGCGAAGATCGTGCTGATCTTCCTCGGCATCCCGCTCGCCGCCGGCTACCTCACCCGCTGGTGGGGTGAGCGCACCAAGGGCCGGGAGTGGTACGAGGACGTCTTCCTGCCCAGGATCGGCCCGGTCGCGCTGTACGGCCTTCTGTTCACCGTCGTCGTGCTGTTCGCCCTGCAGGGCAACACGATCACCTCCGAACCGCTCACCGTGGCCCGCATCGCGCTGCCGCTGCTCGGCTACTTCTTCATCATGTGGTTCCTCGGCTTCGGGCTCGGCCGGTGGATGTCACTGACCTACGAGCGCACCACCACGATGGCGTTCACCGCGTCCAGCAACGACTTCGAGCTCGCCATCGCCGTCGCGATCGGCGTGTTCGGCGTCACCTCCGGCCAGGCCCTCGCCGGCGTCGTCGGGCCCCTCATCGAGGTCCCCGTCCTGCTCGGCCTCGTCTACGTCGCCCTGTGGTTGCGCCGCCGGCTGACCTGGCCACCACCCCGCACCGGCGCCCCCGACCGCACCCGCAGTTCAGCTGAGAGGAGCTGATCGCGATGACCAGCACCGGGACCACGCCTGCTGCCCCACCGTCGTCGTCCCCGGCACCATCCCCCAGTAGATCCCGACCCGGACCGGTGACGGTCCGGGTCCATCGACCCGCCACGAACGAGAGGTCACCACATGCCCGCCATCCGCGTCTTCGAGCCCGCCCTGTGCTGCAACACCGGCGTCTGCGGCCCTGAGTTGGACCAGGCCCTGGTCGACTTCACCGCCGACCTGTCCCACCTCCAGGCCCGCGGCGTCGACATCGCACGGCACAACCTGGCCAACGACCCGACGGCGTTCGCGACCAACGACACGGTGCGCTCGTTCCTTCAGGTCGCGGGGTCCGAGGGCCTGCCGCTGACCCTCGTCGACGGCGTCACCGTCGCGACCGGCAGCTATCCGAGCCGAGACCAGCTGCTCAAGTTCGCCGGCGTCACCGCAGCCCAGCCGGTCGTGCCGGCCGGTGCAACCGCGTTGGGCGTGCTCCACGCGCCGACCGCCACCGACGCCGGGTGCGGCTGCGGGCCGGAAGGCTGCAGCTGATCGTGATGCGCTACCTCACCGACCCGCCGCGGTTCCTGTTCTTCACCGGCAAGGGCGGCGTCGGCAAGACCTCGCTCGCCTGCGCCACCGCCGTCCACCTCGCCGAGTCCGGGCAACGGGTGCTGCTCGTCAGCACCGACCCGGCGTCCAACGTCGGTCAGGTCCTCGGCGTCACCATCGGCAACACGATCACGCCCATCACGGCGGTGCCCCGCCTGTCCGCGCTCGAGATCGACCCAGAGGCTGCGGCCGACGCGTACCGCGAGCGGATCGTGGGCCCGGTCCGCGGGCTGCTGCCGGAGAAGGAGATCGCCTCGATCACCGAGCAGCTCTCCGGCTCGTGCACCACCGAGGTCGCCTCGTTCAACGAGTTCACCGACCTCCTCGCCGACCCGGTCCTGAGCGCCGGCTACGACCACGTCCTGTTCGACACCGCCCCCACCGGCCACACGATCCGGCTGCTCCAGCTCCCCGGTTCCTGGACCGACTTCCTCGAGTCCGGCAAGGGCGACGCGTCCTGCCTGGGCCCGCTCGCCGGGCTGGACAAGCAGCGGGCCACCTACGCCGCCGCCGTCGCCGCACTCCAGGACCCGGCACGGACCCGCCTCGTCCTGGTCACCCGGGCGCAGGCCTCCGCGCTCGCCGAGGTCGACCGGACCTTCCACGAGCTCGACCAGATCGGCATCCACGCCGCCCAGCTCGTCGTCAACGGCGTCCTGCCGAAGGCTGCAGGCGACGAGCCGCTCGCGGTCGCCGTCCGGCAACGTGAGACGGACGCGCTCGCCGCGATGCCGGAGCACGTCGCCGTCCTGCCCCGCGACGTCATCGAGCTCAAGGCCGACAACATGATGGGCCTGCCGGCGCTGCGGACCCTCCTGAGCGACGCCCCCGCACCGGTAGCGGTGATGGACCTGGTCCCCCACGTGGACCTGTCCGGGCACTCACTGGGCGGCCTCGTCGACCAGATCGAGGTGGACGGTCACGGCGTCGTGCTGTGCATGGGCAAGGGCGGCGTCGGCAAGACCACCATCGCCACCGCCGTGGCCGTCGCGCTGGCGCACCGCGGGCACGACGTCCACCTCGCCACCACCGACCCGGCCGCGCACCTCGACGAGACCTTGCGCGGCACTGTCGAGCGCATCACGGTCTCCCGCATCGACCCGGCCCAGGCCACCGCGGAGTACCGCGACCGGATCATGAGCACCCGCGGTAAGACCCTCGACGACGCCGGGCGCGCCAACCTCGCCGAGGACCTGCTCTCCCCGTGCACTGAGGAGGTCGCGGTCTTCCAGCAGTTCTCCCGCCTCGTCCTCGGAGCCAGCCGGAAGTTCGTGGTCATCGACACCGCCCCGACCGGTCACACCCTGCTGCTCCTGGACGCGGCCGGGTCGTACCACCGTGACGTCGCCCGCCAGATGGGCGGGACGATGCACTTCCGGACCCCGCTGATGGTCCTGCAGGACCCGACCCAGACGAAGGTCGTCCTGGTCACCCTGCCCGAGCCGACCCCGGTGATCGAGGCGCGGGTGCTTCAGGACGACCTCGAGCGCGCCGGGATCAGCCCGTGGGCGTGGGTCGTCAACGACTCCCTCGCCGCCGCCCACCCGGTGTCTCCATTCCTGCAGCGGCGGGCCGCCGCCGAGCTGAGCCAGATCGCCGAGGTCGAGGCGCTGTCCGCGAGGGTCGCGATCGTTCCGCTGCTGGCCGACGAGCCGGTCGGCGAGGCCCGCCTGGCCGACCTCACCCGTGACCTGCGCCTGCTCACCACCTAGCGGGCGGGTCGCGCACCCCGCGATGTCGGAGAGGCACCTGTCGGGCGGGACCGCACCCAGGGCCTCGGCTCGCCGATGGGGGAGACGACAGGACACCAGGGGCCTGCGGCAGCACCCTGGCTGCGTGAGAACTGTCATCGGTGCGGAGACGGCGGCACTGCCGCGCTGCAGCCGACCCGAGCACGAGCAGTGGCTCGTGTGGAAGGACGGGTTCACGGGCAAGCAGCCGTCCCGCCGTCAGCGGTTCCGCTGCGTGAACCCAGACGACCACACGGACGCCCACCGGTCACGACCCCCGGTGCTGGGTGTCGCGGCGCACGAGCACCGCTACCTGGGCTGCCAGATGCTGGTCCCGACCCACGCGGGCCCGGTCGTCCCGGAGGGCTACCACTGCCTCGGGAAGGTCATCGCCTCCGCCCTGGTGGACATCGCCAAGGGTCAGACGTACTCGGCGGCGTCACGTTCGGCGCGTGCCGCCCTCGCGGTGGCCGGCGGTGCCCAGCAGGTCGGTCGAGAGTTCTCGACGCACGGGCAGCTCGCGGCGGACTGGACCGAGGTGTTCACCGACGTCGTCGTGGAGCGCCCGACCCAGTGGCCGTCGGTCGTGATGCTCGACGCGACGAAGTTCTGGCGCCTGCACCCCGGCGGCAAGAAGGATGCGTTCACGCTCCTGTTCGCGTACGGCTACGACGCCCTCGAGGGCCCGGTCCCGGAGCCAGACCCGTGGATGACACCGTCACCCAAGCCCGTGGCGAACGGCCGGATGCTGCGCATCGGGCTCGCCCCAACCGAGAGCATCAAGACGTGGACGGACTTCCTCTTCGAACTGCCCGGGACGCCGCTGTGAGTCGTGGCTGACGGGTCCGACGCCATCCGCACCGCCACCGGGAACCGCTGGCACGACGACATCACCTTCGTGCGCTGCGTCTACCACTGGCGCAAGAACCTCGTGGCCCATCTGCTCCCCGACCTGGTCAAGCTCACCGGCCACGAGAAGGCCAGCAAGTCCGTCGAGAACCACGTCCTGCACGCCATGGCGAAGGCCGCGTTCGGCAGCGTGGACGCGTGGACCCCCTTCAGCGACGAGGCCGAGATGCTCCCGCGGATGTCCCTGACCCGCGCCTGGATCGCGACGTTCGAGGACGGCATCCTCGCCCAGCTCCACGATGTGCCCGAGCGCTAGAGACCGATGTCCATCGGCCCGCTCGAGCAGGTCATCGCGCAGACCCGCCTACAGCTGGCCGGCCGCGTCCAGGGCCTGCGCAACGGGCCGCGGACACGCCTCCTGCTGGACCTCCGGACGGCCGGGGTGAACAACCAGGCCAACCCAGACCTGTGGGCCGACAAGATCACCGACCATCTGACGCGCTACGGACGGCGCCCGGCCCGGAACCAGCGAGATGTCGCCGGGCTCCAGTTGTTCGACCGGCGACCAGAGGGTCCCGATCGGCCACCCGTGACCGACACAGCGGTGCCAACCTAACGAGACGGGCGCTGGAACTGCAGGACGCCCACCCCGGTCTGGGGTGGGTGCCGAACGGCCAGTGTCAAGGCCGAGGGTCCCAGGGGGCACGCGCCGAGCCCACTGGCGCGCGGCACTCGAGCGACGTGCCGGTTGCCCGAATCGGATTCGGGCGCTTTAGGCACCGCTGACGTTCCGTCCCGACTACTTTGGGGCGGCGTTGTTGTCCACGTACTTGCCGGCGTAGACGGACATGAACTGGTTGTCGTTGCCGACCGACTTCACACAGACAAACTCGTCGCCGTTCTTGTTGACCTGGTCCCAGCGAAGCTGCACGTGGGCCACGTCATAGATCCCATCGGCCAGCCCTGCCTGCACCTCCGGCGTCGCCATGATGTCGGCGAACGTGGCCGGCTCCCCGTAGGGAGGGGAACAACTACCGGGCGCCGACGACGCACTGACTGGCGAGGTCAGCAGCCCCATCAGGAGCGCCGTTCCGCACACCACGAACATGGTCCTGCGCATGATGGGCCTCCCGCCCGGAGCGGCGCTCAGCCCGAAGTGGGACGTAGCCCGACTCCACGTAGTCCAGGGTAGAAGCGCTTGGCCCACCGTTGCCTGGCGTGATGCACGGCGTCGGGTGGGGACACATCTCAGAGCGCGACTCACTCCGCCCCCGCAGTCGCTTCCCCTCCCGGCCCGGCGCGGCTGCTCCTGGCCACGGCCAGGTAGACGAAGGCGACCGGGCCGCCGTTCTTCAGCGACGTAGCCATCTCCTGC
The DNA here is from genome assembly GCF_042660085.1 of Longivirga aurantiaca. NCBI lineage: Bacteria > Bacillati > Actinomycetota > Actinomycetes > Sporichthyales > Sporichthyaceae > Longivirga > Longivirga aurantiaca. The sequence continues at coordinate 596,546 of NZ_JBHSTI010000008.1, forward strand.
CGAACCTGGCGGGCTACCCGAGACAGGCCGAAACCCCACCAAGTCCGTCTCCCCCATCGGCGAGCCAAGACAGGGGTACGTATGCCATAGGCACGCGGAACTGCGGGTCGATGCCGTCGACCATGCGCCGCTGACGGCGCACCATCGGTGCTGCAGCGGCCGCCGCTGCCACCACCGCCGCAGACACCACGACCGCTCGGACGATCCTGCTCATCGCCATCCCTTCCTCGACCCACGGGCCTGGTGGTCTGCGTCCGCAGGACGATAGGCGCCCTCCGGCCGTTCCGGGGCCGGGTCAGGCGTCGAGACCCTCGACGAAGGCCGCGAGCTCGGCTGCGTCGACCCTCGAGACCTCGGCGCCGGAGGGGAAGCTGCCGCTCGCGACGTCGGCGCGGAACTCGGTCAGCGCGCGCACCCGCTCGGCGTCGATCTGGCGCTGCAGCGCCGCGAGGTCGGCGTACGCGCGGGCGTGACGGGGCCTGCGCTCGCCCTCGCCGCAGATGTCGTCCTGGAACAGGAACTGCACGTCGGCGTGCGGTCCTGACCCGAGCGAGATCGTCGCAAGCCCGGTGCGCACGTTGATCTCGCGCATCACCTCGGCGGGGATCAGCTCGCACTCCACCGCGAAGGCGCCGGCCTCCTCGAGCGCCTGGAACTTCTGCCACAGCGCGAGCGCCTCGGGAGCGGTCTTGCCCACGGCCCGGACGCCGCCGTAGAGCGTGGACTTCTTCGGGATGAAGCCGAGGTGGCCCATGACGGGGATGTCCTCGTGGGCGAGGCGCCGCACGCTGTCGAGGCCGCGCGCGGTGATCACGGCATCGGCGCCGGCGCCGAGTGCCTTCAAGGCGTCGCGCAGGATGTCGTCCTCGGTGACGGCGCCGGCGAAGTCGATCGCCGCGGTGAGGAACACCTGCTCGGCGCCTGCGCGCACCGCGGGCACGGCCTCGGCCAGGCACACCACCATCTCGATGCCCGCCGCCTGGGCCGCAGCAGCCTCCGCCGAGGTGCCTGCGGTGACCTGCGCGAGGTGCCGGCCCGACGCCTTCAGGCCCACGATGTCGGCGACCGTCACCGTGCGGGTGGCCTCGCGGCCGGTGTAGTCGAGGATGCGCGGCATCGGTGCTCCTATCGGGATCGGAGCGTCAACCTACAACTCCCGCCAGGCGGGTGACGTGCGGTCAGCCGCGCGAGACCCGGCCGCGCAGCGCCATGAACGCGAGCGTGTGGCTCACGGCCGCGACCGCGAGGATCGCGGCGGTGCCCTGCAGCAGCGGCGTGAGCTCCCAGCCGCCCGTGATCAGCGACCGCAGCGCTGCGAGCACGTACGTCACGGGGTTGTACGTCGCGACCGTCGACAGCCAGCCGGTCAGCGCCTCTTGCGGCAGGAACGCCGTGGTGAGGAAGGCGAACGGGAAGAACAGCAGGAAGCTCGAGTTCACCGCCGCCGGGTTGCCGGTCTTGAGCGCGATGGCGTACGGGAAGCCGGTGAACGCGAGGCCCCACATGCCCGCGAGCAGCAGGAACACGAGCATGCCGACGATGCCGGTGGCGAAGCTGACTCCCACGATGGCACCGAGGATGAGGACCGGGATCGACAGCGCGATGACCAGCGTGAAGTCGGCGACCATCAGCCCGAGCAGCAGCGCCGGGCGGCTCATCGGAGTGAGCAGGAGCCGGTCGAAGTAGCCGTCGTTGATGTCGGTCACGAGAGCACTCGCGCGAGATACCCCGGTGACGGCGAAGATGATCGCGACCGGCAGCTGGAACGCCTTGAAGTCGGTGATGCCCGCGGCCTCGGCCACGCCCGACAGCGATCCGACGTTCACCACGAAGAAGAAGACCGGGATGATCAGCGCGGGGATGATCGCCTCGGGCTCGCGCGGGATCTGGCGCAGTGCCCGGATCGCCACCGACGTGAGGTCGCGCGCGAAGCCTGCGTGCCGTGCGATCACGTCGTCCGCGTGCGGGTCCGGTCGTGTGGCTGCCACCTGGGAGCTCATGACTCCACCTCCGCCTGCTCGTCGCCGTCGGTTCCGGACTCGCGGTCCGCGAGGCGCGCACCCGTCACCGACAGGAACACGTCGTCCAAGGTGGGTGTGCGCAGCGACAGCTCACGGACGCGCAGCCCTCCGCCCGCACCGGCGAGCGCGATGGCCACGGGGCTGATCGCCTCGGGGCCGTTGCTGACCGCGGCCGTCACCTCGTTGCCGTTCACGTCGACGCGCTCGACCCCGGCGACGGGGAGGAGCGCCGTCCGCGCGATCTCCGGGTCGCCGTCGACCACCGCGATGACGAGGTCGGTGCCGATCGACCGCTTGAGCTCGTCCGGCGTCCCCTCGGCCACGATCCGGCCGTGGTCGATGATGCCGACGCGGTCGGCCAGCTCGTCGGCTTCCTCGAGGTACTGCGTGGTGAGGAAGACCGTCATGCCCAGCTCGGTGTTGAGGCGGCGCACCTCGTCCCACACCCGCGCGCGGCTGGTGGGGTCGAGGCCGGTCGTCGGTTCGTCGAGGAAGAGCACGCGCGGGTTGTGCACGAGCGCGAGCGCGAGGTCGAGGCGGCGCTTCATGCCGCCGGAGTACGTCGAGACGCGGTCCTCGAGCGCCGAGCCGATGTCGATGAGCTCGCGCAGGTCGGCGAGCCGCCGCTCGGTGTCGGCCTTCGACAGGCCGTAGAAGCGGCCCTGCAGCCGCAGCATCTCCAGGCCGGTCTGCTTGGGGTCGAGAGCAGCCTCCTGCAGCGCGACGCCGATGCGCAGCCGCACCTTGTCGGCGTCGGTCTCCACGTCGTAGCCCGCGACGGTCGCCCTGCCTCCCGTGGGGGAGATGAGCGTGCACAGCACGCGGGTGACCGTCGACTTGCCGGCGCCGTTCGGCCCGAGGAAGCCGTAGATCTCCCCGCGGGCGACGGACAGGTCGACCCCGTCGACGGCCAGCGTCGTGCCGAAGGAGCGTTTGAGGCCCTGGGCCTGGATCTCGGGTTCGGTCATAGTGCGCCGAGCCTAGGGGCGACCTGCGAGAAGCGAATCTTGAAGGACCTCGCGATCACGCAGGGAAGGCGGCCAGCCACGCCTCGCGCACGGCCGGGTCCACGGAGTCGACGTACTCCTGCTCGGGCCGGGCGCCCAGCGCGCCGTTCACCGCGGAGAACGCGAGCCGCAGCGCGATGAAGAGCGTGAGGTTGAGGATCTGCCTCTCGTCGAAGCCCGCCTCGATCAGCGGGCCGAGGTCGGCGGCCGTGGCCGACTGCGGATCGCGGGCGACCGTCAGCGCCCATGCCGAAAGCGCTCGTCCGCGCTGATCGAGGAGGTCGTCCGACCCGGAGAGCACCGAGGCGGCCAGCGCCGGCGTCGTCTCCTTCGCCAGCTTGTCGCCCCAGGCGAGCGGGCAGTAGGTGTCGCCGCTCTCGCCGGCGGCGACCACGGTCGCGATGCCCCGGTCGGTCACCGACAGGCCCGCGCCGCGCGCGCTGCCGATGACGAGCTCGAACAGCCGGTCGTGCAACGCAGGGTCGTGCATCCAGAGCTGCGTCGCGTGGGTGAGGAACCCCAACGATGTGAGGTCGTCGTCGGCGAGCACCTGCGCCTCGGGCGAGGCCGGAGCCTCCGGCAGCAGCAGCGAGGCGTGCACGGCCGGACGATGCGCGGTGAGGCCGACGCACGCGATCTCCGCGCGCAGCGGCAGACCCTCGCGCAGCTGCTCGGTGGCGGCCTCGACGCAGCGCCGGTGGAACTCCTCCTCGCCGACCTGCTGGATCGCCTCGTACGCCGGGCCCGTCGAGGCGAGCATCCGCGCGAACGTCTCGGGGTCCGGGAACTCCCACGCGAAGGGCACCTCGTGACGCCGTACGCCGACGAAGCCCGCCTCGGCAAGGACGGCCTCGCCCACGTCGGGACGCCCGAGCGACTTCATCCGCGCCTGGGCCTCGACCTTCTCCGGCGCGGCCAGGGTGAACGGCAGCAGCGCCCACAGGCCGGGCGACGCCTTGACGTGGCCCCAGGTGGTGACGGCGATGCGGCCGCCCGGACGCAGCACGCGGCAGGCCTCGACGAGCGCCTCCGGCGTCGTGGCCCACAGGCCGCGGAAGCTCGTGACGACGTCGAAGGACGCGTCGTCCCACGGCAGCGCAGCCATGTCGCCGACGCGGATGTCGCCGTCGGGCACGCGGTCGCGCGCGATCGCCGTGAGGCGCGGCGATGCATCGACCCCCGCCACCGTCGCGCCGCGCGCGCGAGCGAGTTCCAGCGCGAGTCCGGATCCGCAGGCGATGTCGAGCAGGCGATCGCCCGCGCCGACGTCGAGGTGCTGGTGCATCGCGACGTACTCGCGCGACGCGGCCGGCTCGAGCAGGGTGGCGAAGTCGACAGCGCGCCGGCCCCAGCCCTCGTCGACGGTGAGCCACTGGTCGGTCATCGGGATCCCTCGGTCAGCCCGTGGTCGGTCGCGTAGGTCGCTGCTGCGACGCGCGATCCGACGTCCAGGGCGGCGTAGATGTTGGCGATGTGCCGGTGCACCGTGTGCTCGCTCAGGTGGAGCTGGCGAGCGATCTCGGCGTTGCTGAGGCCGGCGGCGAGGAGTCGCAGCACCTCGGTCTGCCGCTCTGTCAGGGGCCCGTCGGCGGGCGTGCTCCTCAGCGGCCCGAGGATGGCCATGGCGGCGCGCTGCTGCTCGTCGGCGCGCACGTCGTCGGTCCGGCGCAGCGCGGCGGCGAGCTGCAGCCGAGCGTCGGCCTCATCGAACGGCCGCCCGGCGAGATGGAAGCGGCGTACGGCGTCCTCCCACTTCTCGATCGCGGCGTCGTCGTCGGCGAGACGCGCCTCGGAGGAGTCTGCGTGCGCGGCGAGCGCGACGGTGCCGACGCGGTCGGCGATGCGGCGCAGCTCGGCGGCCGCCTGCTGCGCCTCGGCGAGGTTGCCCGCCGCGATGCCCGCGGCCACCGCGACGTCGAGGGCGCCGACCCGCTCCAGAAGCTCGTCGCCGCGCATCGATCGGAGGAGCTCGGCGATGGTCGACCATGCACGCGCCGCATCGCCCTGGTCGAGCCGCAGCCGGGCGAGGCTTGTGACGGCCGCAGGCAGGTAGCCGGCCTGGGCCAGGAGCGCCTCGGCCTCGATGAGCCGGCCCTGCCTACGACGCACCTCGCCGAGCTGGGCGACGGCGTCGAGCCGGCTCATCCGCTGCGATCGCTCGAGCCGGGACATCACATCGACCAGCGTCGACTCGGCGCCGGCGGAGTCTCCGCTCGCCAGCTGCACCGTGGCGTACTGCGTTCGGCAGACGGCGAACAGCGGGGCCAGCTCGTGCCGGACGCAGATGTCCTCGACGCGGGCGCACCAGTCACCGGCGCGCGCGAGGTCGTGCGTCTCCTGGCAGGCGCTGATGAGCCAGCAGCAGATCTTGCCCATCCACATGAGGCTCTCGACGTCGCCAGCTGTCGCCGCGGCGGCGGCCGAGTCGAGCGCAGCCATGCCGGGCACGACATCGCCGCAGCGCACGTGCGCCAGCCCCTCGAGGGCCTGCCCGACGATGGCGAGGTCGTCGTCACCGGTCGCCCGGCCCACGGCCGAGGCCCGTGCTGCTGCGTCGAGCGCGGCGGCCGAGTCGTGGTCGACGTTGAGCGCCACCTCGGCCTGCCTCACGGCGAGCCAGCCCGCCTCGGGCACGTCCGTCGCCCCTGCTAGGAGGTCGGCGGCCCGCGCGAGCCACCCGCGCCCGACTGCGACCCCTCTGCCGAACAGCATGGAGTCGTAGCCGAGCGAGGCGGCTGCCCGGGCGGCGCCCCTGTCGTCGCCCGTGGCACGGAAGCTGCGGTACGCCGCCTCACGGGCCTCGAGGCAGGTCCCGGCGTCGTCGAGCCACCACGCCGCCTCCGCGATCCCCTCGAATCCCTCGGGATCGCCGGTCATGGCCGCGAGCACCGTGAACCGGTCGACGGCCTCCGCCCACCGGCCGGCCTTCAGCGCTGCGCGCGCCTCCTCGCGGTCGTCGGTGGCGGTCATCGGGCCAGCGTGTCGGTCCAGGGTGAGCACGGCAACTGTCAGACGCCTGCGCCGGCGGCGAGCGCATGCACGTCGGCCGTCGTGAGCGCGTTGCCAGCGATGCCCCAGTCACCGCTCTGCACCTCGCGGATGACGCACCAGGTGACCGGGCGCATGTTCTCGCCCTCGATTCTCACCATCGCGTCGGTGAGCGTCGTGATGATCTGGTTCTTCTGCTCGGGCGTGAACACGTCCTTGATGACGTTGACCTCGATGAGCGGCATGCGAGCCTCCTGGCGTCGGGTTCACGGTCCCTGCGACCGTGCCGCCAGTCTTCGGGGCCGCACACCGTCGCCGCATCGACGGTGGAGGCCAACGTGGTCCAGCAGGCCATGGCCCGTCCGGGCCATGGTCCGTTCCCTGAAGCTCGACGGCTGCGCGCCCAGGCCGGTCGAACGGGTGAGGGCGGGGGCTGGAAGCTTCGCGACCGGGGTCAGGCTGGCACGGCGGTACGGCGGACTCCGATGACGAGCAGGTAGCCGACCATCCACAGCTCGCCGAGAGCCGCCGGGAACGTCAGGGCGTCGCCCAGAGCGCCTGCCGAGGGCGCGGCGTAGGTGACGAACGCGTTCAGGATGTAGCCCACGCCGCTGACGATCAGCAGCCACCCGAGCGCGGCCGGCATCCATCCGGAGCGGCGGGCCAACCAGCCCATGGGGATGAGCCAGAGACCGAAGAAGAGCGCCCCGACGCCCCACAGGTTCCCGCTGAGGAGGTACAGGAGCTGTGTGGTCGCGGCCTCGGTCTCCGGGCTGTCGAGGGCGCCGCCGGCGACGTCGATGGCGGTGGCCAGTGCGGCGGCGCTGCCGAGGAGCGCGACGGCGTTGACGGTGCCGAAGACCGCGATGGCGCCCGCGGCGAAGGAGTTGACCGAGCGGAACAGCCGGAAGAACCACAGCGCGCACAGCACCTGGGTGAGCACGAGCCCCAGCTCGAGGACCACGCCGAGTCGGGCGAGGCCCGGGTTCTCGACGAGGTTGGCCAGGGTGGCGGCCGGGTCGCCGTCCACGAAGAGCTGGGTGCGTACGAACAGGAAGCCGAGGCCGCCCGTGATGGCGACGCCCAGGTAGAGCAGGCCGGTCGCGCGGGCCGTGCGCACCAGGTCGGCGCGGGCCGCATCGTGCTGGGGGACGGCGGGTGCCGCGGTCGTGGTCATGGGAGAGCCTCCGATCGACGTGTGCCTTACGTTGTAAGGCATCCTTACACGGTAAGGTGGTCGCTGTCCAGGAGGAGGTCCGATGACCGCGGAGGCAGTACGAGGCACGCTCAGCCGCGAGCGCGTGCTGGCGACGGCGATGACCGTGGCCGACGCCGACGGGCTCGCCGCCGTGACCATGCGGCGGGTGGCGTCCGAGCTCGGGGTGGAGGCGATGTCGCTCTACCACCACGTACCGAGCAAGGAGCAGCTCCTCGACGGCCTGGCCGACGCCCTCATCGTCGAGATCGCCGCCGCGGCGCCCGAGCGCGACCCGTCCGCGGACTGGCGGACGTCGCTGCGCCACCGGTGCCTGGCGGCGCGCGAGGTCGTCGTGCAGCACCGGTGGGGTCCCGAGCTCATCGGATCGCGCACCCAGGTGCCGATCAGCCTGGTGGTCCACTTCGAGGCGGTCCTCGCGACCATGGTGGACGGCGGCCTCAGCTACCACCTCGCGCACCGCGGCCTGCACGCCCTCGGAAGCATGGTCCTGGGCTACTCGCAGGAGCTCTTCGCCGTGCCGCAGGGAGACGCCGACCCTGGCGCCGAGGTCGAGGCGCAGATGGCTGCGATGGCGGACTCCTTCCCCCACCTCACGGCGATGGTCGCCTCCGAGCTCCACGACAACTCCGAGGACCCGTTGGGCTGGTGCGACAGCAACGCGGAGTTCGAGTTCACGCTCGACCTGATCCTCGACGGCCTCGCCCGCCATCACGACCCGCACGCCTAGCCCTCAGACCCGCACGCGGACGGCTGCCCGGGAGCAGGAACCCGCCGATCCGAGTACGTTCCCATCATGACCACCTCCGTGGGCGCGACCGAACGACCGACCGGCGACGAGATCCCCGAGGCCAGGTTCACGCGGCTGCGGCGCTACAACCTGTTCATGGGCGTGCTGCACGCGCTCCAGGCGGTGGCCGTGATCGCCCTCGCGACGGCGTTCGCCCTGCCGGTGACCGCAGCCTTCATGACGGGGCCGCCGGGATCCGCGCCGGCGGAGCCCGCGACGCTCTTCAACGTCAGCATCGCCTGGGGCTGCGCGATCTTCCTCCTGCTCTCGGCAGCGGCGCACTTCGTCATCGCCTCGCCCCAGGTCTTCCCGTGGTACCGCGCCAACCTGCGCCTCAGCCGCAACTACGCGCGCTGGATCGAGTACTCGCTGAGCTCGTCGGTGATGATCGTGCTCATCGCGCTGATCACCGGCATCAGCGACGTCGCCGCTCTCGTCGCGCTGTTCGGCGTCAACGTCTCGATGATCCTGTTCGGCCTGCTGCAGGAGAAGTACGAGAAGCCCGGCGGCGGGATGCTCCCGTTCTGGCTCGGCTGCATCGCCGGCATCACGCCGTGGATCGCGATCGGCATCTACCTCGTGAGCCCGGGAAACGCCGCCAGCCCGCCCGGATTCGTGTACGGGATCTTCGTGTCGCTGTTCGTCTTCTTCAACTGCTTCGCCCTCAACCAGTGGCTGCAGTACCGCCAGGTGGGCAAGTGGCGCGACTACCTCTACGGCGAGACCGTCTACATCACCCTGAGCCTCGTGGCGAAGTCGCTGCTGGCCTGGCAGGTCTTCGCCGGCACCCTCGTCCCGCCGAACTGACTCGGCACCAGCACGATCAGGCGCGCAGCACCTTCTCCATCGGTCGGCCCTTGGCGAGCTCGTCGACGAGCTTGTCGAGGTAGCGGATCTGGCGCATGAGCGGGTCCTCGACCTCCTGCACCTTCACCCCGCACACGCTCCCCGTGATGAGGGAGGCGTTCGGGTTCAGGTGCGCCGCGGCGAAGAAGTCCTCGAACGTCGTACCGGCCTCGAGGTGCCGCTGCAGGGTCGGCTCGTCGAACCCCGTGAGCCACGTGATCACCTGGTCGAGCTCGTCCTGCGAGCGACCCTTGCTCTCCACCTTGGTGATGTAGTGGGGGTAGACCGAGGCGACGCTCGTCGTGAAGATCCGGTGCATCCCGCGATGCTAGGCACACCGGCCGATCGCCGGACGGCGGTTCCCGCCGGCCCCGTGGTTGCCGGCTGCACCGGTCAAGTCCCGGGGGGTGCCGTGCCGAAGGAGAAGGGGTAGTACGGCGATCGCGGCGTCCGGCCGCGCGCCGACCGCGAAGGGCCCCAGCGCATGAGCACCGACACCACGCAGCGCGTCGAGGAGATCCTCCGACCCGTCCTCGGCGACCAGGGCGTCGTCGGCTGGCTCAACCGCCCCCGCCATCAGCTCGGCAACCGCACGCCGCGGCAGCTCCTCGTCGACGGCGACGACGACGACAGAGTGCTCGAGATGGCGCTGCGCCTGTCCCGCACCGCCTGACGCAGGTCAGTCGAGCAGCGACGACGCGTCGTCCGGCGCATCGGCGGCGACGGCGAACAGCGCGTCCTCCGGCACGATGTCGAGTGCTGCGATGTTGGTCGCGCGCAGCACGACCGGCGCCTGCACCCCCGCGGCGTAGGACTGGAACCAGCGCGCCGCGCAGACGGCCCAGCGGTCGCCCGGCTTCAGGCCGGGGAAGCCGTACTGCGGTGCCGGCGTGGAGAGATCGTTGCCGGTCTGCTTCTGGTGCTCGAGGAACTCGGCCGTGACGACCGTGCACACCGTGTGCGAGCCGACGTCCTCGGGCCCGGTGGTCGTGTATCCGTCGCGGTAGAAGCCGGTGATCGGCTCGAGGGAGCAGACCTCGAGGGGCTCGCCGTGCACGTTCGCCTGCAGCTCCATGCGCCCACCCTAGGACGACCCACAGCAGGGGGCACGGCCCGCTGACCGGCGGACAGGATTGGCCTCGGCCGGTTCCTCACGTACGTTGGACGCGTGAGCCAGCCGAGCGGTCGACGCGCAGCCTTCGGGGCCGCGCTCCTCGGCGTGCTGCTCCTGCTGGTGTCCGGAGTCGCAGGCGCCCTGCCCCAGTCGGTCGCCACCGCTCCCGTGGCCGCCTCATCCTCGGCGCCGTCGCTCGAGGCCTCGACGTCGCAGCTCGGTCATGCCGCGCTGCGCACGTCGCACGCCTCGGTGACCGGTGCCATCGGCGCCGATCGCAGCGCGGTGGGCAAGGGCTCGTCCTCTGCCGTTCCCGTCACCCTGCTCCTCCTGGCGCTCGCGTGCCTGGCCATCGCCGTACGCCGTGCCCGGACGCCGATGTCGTCCGCGCCCGTGCGTGCGCGCGGCTCACGCGCCCCGCCGACGCTCGCGTCCTGCTGACGCCAGCGCGCTGACGCCGTAGCTGCGTCCGTCACGTCTCCTCGCGGTCCGTCGACCGCCCCTCCGCCCTTCCACGTCGCCGCCCTGGTGCGGCACGTGCCGGCGACGTCCCCGACGTCGCGCCTTCCCGGGAGAAGCCATGCACATCCCCGTCGCCGACCGACCGCTCTCCGTGCGCGATCTCCGCGCCGTGCGCCAGCGCCTCGTGTCGATGCACGCGCATCTCGACGAGCAGATGGACCGCGCCACCACGGCGCTCGACCTGCTGCGAACGACCGCCGACGTCGCCGACCCAGAGGTGCAGCCGCCGCTGATGTCGGCCCTGCGGCTCCTCGACGTCGCCGAGCGTGAGGCGTCCGATGTGATCCACGCGCTGACCCGCCTCGCGGACGGCCGCTACGGGCGCTGCGACGTGTGCGGCGTTCAGATCCCGGTCGAGGTGCTGCTCGACCGCCCCCTCGCGCGGACGTGCGGACGATGAGCGGTGCGGGTGCTCCGGCCTCGGAGCGCAGGGCCCTCCTGCTGCGAGCGCTGGCGGCCGCGGCCGTCATCGCCGGCGCCGTGTTCTTCGCCCTCTCCAGCCCGGTGCGGCTCGGGCTCGACCTGCGCGGCGGCACCCAGATCGTGCTCGAGACGCGCGACACCGGCGAGGTGGTGGCCGACGCGGAGTCGACCGACCGCGTCGTCGAGGTGCTGCGCAAGCGGGTGGACGCGCTCGGCGTGTCCGAGCCGACCCTCGCCCGCTCGGGCGAGCGACGGATCATCGTCGAGCTGCCCGGCGTCCTCGACCCCCGCGAGGCGGCCGAGACGATCGGCCGCACCGCCCAGCTCACCATCCACCCGGTCGAGGGCGAGGCCGCGGGTGCGACGCCCGAGCCGGGCGGCTCGACCGTCCTGGCGGACGAGTCCGGCCAGCTTCTGCGGCTCGGGCCGCCCGCCCTCACCGGCGACCTCATCGCCGACGCCACGGCGGGCACCGACCCTTCGCGCGGTGCCAGCTGGTTCGTGACCCTCGGGTTCACCGGCGAGGGCGTCAGCAGCTGGCGGGACGTCACTGCTGCCGCCGCGTGCGCGGCGCCCGGTGAGTCATCGCGTCGGGTCGCGATCGTCCTCGACGACGCCATCATCTCCTCGCCGCAGGTCGACCCGTCGATCACGTGCGGTGTCGGGATCCCCGGCGGTGGCACGGAGATCACGGGCACGTTCACCGTGGCGGAGGCGCAGGAGCTCGCAGCCCTGGTCCGCGGAGGTTCGCTGCCCCTGGACGTCGAGGTGGTCGAGCAGCGGACGGTCGGCCCCACCCTCGGCGCCGCCGCGATCGAGGCCTCGGTGCAGGCAGCGCTGATCGGCCTCGCGTTCACCGCCCTCTTCATCAGCATCGTCTACCGGCTCGTCGGCATCGCCGCGAGCATCGCGCTTGCTGCCTACAGCCTCATCGCGTACTCGCTGCTCGTGGCGATCGGCGCGACGCTGACGCTGCCTGGCCTCGCCGGCTTCGTGCTCGCGATCGGGCTGGCGATCGATGCCAACGTGCTCGTCTTCGAACGAGCGCGGGAGGCGTACGCCGAGGGACGCGTACGCGGCGTGAGCGAGGAGGGAGCGCTGCGGCGCGCGCTCAAGGACGGCTTCGCCAAGGCCTGGAGCGCGATCATCGACTCGAACGTCACCACGCTCCTGGCGGCTGCGCTGCTGTTCTTCCTCGCCTCGGGTCCGGTGAAGGGGTTCGGCGTCACCCTCGGCATCGGTGTGCTCGCCTCGATGGTGTCGGCGCTGGTCATCGCCCGCGTGCTCGCCGAATGGCTCGTCCGCCGTCGCTGGGTGGCGAGTCACCCCCGGGTCTCGGGCATCACCGGCAACGGCCGGCTGCGGGCCTGGCTCTCGGAGAAGGGCCCGGACCTCATGCGGCGCAGCCGGTTGTGGCTCGCGGTGTCCGGTGCCCTCGTCGTGGTCGCGCTCGCAGGCGTCGCGGTACGCGGGCTCAACCTGGGCGTGGAGTTCACCGGCGGCCGTCTCCTGGAGTACTCCACGAGCCGCGAGGTCGACGTCGACGAGGCGCGCGACCTTCTCGCCGCTCAGGGTCTGCCGCGCGCCGTCGTCGCGACGTCGCAGGAGCAGGGCGGGGTCGAGCGCATCACCGTGCGCACCGACCCGATCGACAACGACCAGGCCCAGGCCGTTCAGGACGCCCTCGGCACGATCGGCGGCGACGTCGAGAAGGTGAGGGACGAGCTCGTCGGCCCGACCATCGGCGACGAGCTCCGGCTGAAGGCGCTCATCGCGCTCGGCATCGCGCTCCTGGCGCAGATGGCCTACCTCGCCTACCGGTTCCGCTGGGCTTTCGGCGGCGCGGCGGTCCTGGCCCTGCTGCACGACGTGATCCTCGTGATCGGTGTGTTCGCGTGGACGGGGAAGTCGGTCGACGGCGTGTTCGTCGCGGCGCTGCTCACGATCGTCGGGCTCTCGGTCAACGACACCGTCGTGGTGTTCGACCGCATCCGAGAACGGCTGCGGGAGAGCCCGGACCAGCCGCTGGCAAAGCTCGCGAACACGGCTGTGCTGCAGACGGTGCCGCGCACGATCAACACCGGTATCGGCGCGATGGCGATCCTCGCCGCGCTCGTGCTGCTCGGCGGGGACTCGCTGGCCGACTTCGCCCTCGCCCTGCTGCTCGGCCTGGTGATCGGAACCCTGTCGTCGGTCTTCACGGCCACCCCGCTGCTGCTCGCACTCTCCGGGAGGGCGCAGCGCAGGTCGGGCGGGGGATCGGGCTCCCCCTCGGCCTCGCGTCGTCCGCCGGTGATCGATCCCTACGCCGGGGTGCCGTCGGGCAGGTGACCTCGGCGCCCTGCCTGGAAGGACTCACGCACCCCTCGTGCCTACGGTGGTGTGGGGACCGGTTGACCCGCTCGTCAACGGGCGCTACGAGGGAGGGCAGGACGCCATGCAGATCTCGGACAAGGTCTTCGTGGTCACTGGTGCCGGCAACGGCATCGGCCGTGAGGTGACGCTCGAGCTCATCAGGCGCGGTGCCAGCGTGGCAGCCGTCGACGTGAGCGAGATCGGCCTGGCGGAGACGGTCGCACTCGCACGGACACCGGCCAGCCGGCTGAGCACCCACACGCTGAGCGTGTCCGACCGTGCGGCCGTGGAGGCGCTCCCCGAGCAGGTCGTCGCCGTCCACGGACAGGTCGACGGCCTCCTCAGCATCGCCGGCATCATCCAGCGGTTCGTGCGCCTGGAGGAGCTCTCGATCGAGGAGATCGAGAAGGTCATGGCGGTCAACTTCTGGGGCACGCTCTACCTCGACAAGGCGTTCATCCCCTACCTGAAGAGGCGCCCCCAGGCGGCGCTGCTCAACGTCTCGAGCATGGGTGGGCTCGTCCCCGTGCCCGGTCAAGGCGCCTACGGCGCGAGCAAGGGTGCGGTGAAGCTGCTGACCGAGACCCTGTACGCCGAGCTGCAGGGCACCAGCGTCGCGGTCACGGTCGTGTACCCGGGAGGCGTCGCGACCAACATCACCGGCAACTCCGGGGTCGAGGTGCCGAACATGGACAAGGTGATGGCCAGCGGCACGCCCCCGAAGACCACGGCGGTGCACGACGCCGCCCGCCAGATCGTCGTGGCACTGGCCGCAGGGAAGCCGCGCCTGCTGATCGGCAGCGACGCCAAGACGCTCGACCGGCTCTCGCGGGTGAACCCCACCAAGGCGATCACGACCGTGGCGAAGCAGATGCAGAAGCTCCTGGGGGTCTGAGCCTCGGGCGCGTGCCGACGCGCGCCGCGGGGAGCGCGGATCGGCACGAGGTTCCGCCGCCGGCGTGCGTGGAGTCGAGGCACCATGGGCGCATGGCCGAACCCTTCGCTCGCGCGTACTTCCACGGCACGCGTGCCGACCTGTCCGCGGGAGACCTGATCGAGCCCGGCCGCGCGTCGAACTTCGGCTCTCGGCGTACGGCGAACCACGTGTACGCGACCGGCACGTTCGACGCGGCCGTCTGGGGTGCCGAGCTCGCGGCCGGCGACGGCCCCGGGCGCATCTACGTGGTCGAGGCGGTCGGGGAGCTCGAGGACGATCCCAACCTCACCGATCAGCGGTTCCCCGGCAACCCCACGCAGTCGTTCCGCTCGCGCGAACCGCTCCGGGTCCTCGGCGAGATCGTGGGCTGGGAGGGCCATCCGCCCGAGGTGCTGCAGACGATGCGCGACCACCTCGAGACGCTCGCCGCCGACGGCGTCGAGGCCATGGACGACTGATCGAAGCGCCGCGGAGCAGCAGCGCCGCGGCTCCTCCTCCGTCCCTTCGCCCATGTTCCTGCCCGGTGGGTCGACCTCGCGCGTGCCGAGGCTGCCAGGATCGGGGTATGAGCGATCCGCGTGCCGGCCACCTGCCCACCTCCGCCGACCTGGTCGACGTCGCCCAGCTGGTGACGGCGTACTTCACGGTGCACCCCGACCCCGAGGACCCGGGCCAGCGGGTGTCGTTCGGCACGAGCGGGCACCGCGGGTCGTCGCTCACGGCCAGCTTCAACGAGGACCACATCCTCGCCACGACGCAGGCGATCTGCGAGTACCGCACGGCGCAGGGGAGCGACGGCCCGCTGTTCCTCGGTGCCGACACCCACGCCCTCTCCGAGCCCGCCACCGTCAGCGCCCTCGAGGTGCTGCTCGCCAACGGCGTGCATGTGCTCGTCGACTCGCGCGGCGGATACACGCCCACACCGTCGGTCTCGCGCGCGATCCTCGTGGCCAACGCCCGCGGGGCCAGGGCCGACGGCATCTGCGTGACGCCGTCGCACAACCCGCCGGCCGACGGCGGCTTCAAGTACAACCCGCCGGACGGCGGCCCCGCGGGCACCGACATCACCGGATGGGTCCAGGACCGGGCGAACGACCTGCTGCGGGCGGGCCTCGCTGGCGTGAAGCGCGTGTCGCTCGCGACCCACAAGCCGGGCTACTACGACTTCCTCGACGCGTACGTCGGCGAGCTCGGCGACGTGGTCGACCTTGAGGCGATCGCCCGCGCGGGCGTGCGCATCGGCGCGGATCCGCTCGGCGGCGCGAGCGTGGGCTACTGGGGCGCGATCGGTGAGCGCTACGGCCTCGACCTCACCGTCGTGAACCCGGACGTCGACCAGACGTTCCGCTTCATGACGCTCGACTGGGACGGCAAGATCCGCATGGACTGCTCGTCGCCGTCGGCGATGGCCAGCCTCATCGCCAAGCAGCACGAGTTCGACATCGCGACGGGCAACGACACCGACTCCGACCGCCACGGCATCGTGACGCCGGACGGCGGGCTCATGAACCCCAACCACTTCCTGGCCGTCGCGATCCACTACCTCTACGCGCACCGCGACGGGTGGTCGCCCGATGCGGCCGTCGGCAAGACGCTCGTGAGCTCGTCGATGATCGACCGCGTCGTCGCGGGCCTCGGCCGTCGTCTGCTCGAGGTGCCGGTGGGCTTCAAGTGGTTCGTGCCGGGCCTTCTCGACGGGTCGGTCGCGTTCGGCGGCGAGGAGAGCGCCGGCGCGAGCTTCCTGAAGCGCGACGGCTCGGTGTGGACCACCGACAAGGACGGCATCATCCTCGCCCTGCTCGCCTCGGAGATCCAGGCGGTCACGGGCTCGTCGCCGTCGCAGCTCTACCGCGGGCTCACCGAGCAGTACGGCGAGCCGGCGTACGCACGCATCGACTCGCCGGCCACCCGCGAGCAGAAGGCCATCCTCGGGAGGCTGTCGCCGCAGCAGGTCACCGCCACGACGCTGGCGGGGGAGCCGATCACCGCCACGCTCACGACGGCGCCGGGCAACGGCGCACCGCTCGGTGGCCTCAAGGTGCAGACCGAGAACGCGTGGTTCGCCGCCCGGCCGTCCGGCACCGAGGACGTCTACAAGCTCTACGCCGAGTCGTTCAAGGGCCCCGACCACCTCGCCGACGTCCAGGAGGAGGCGCGCGCGGTGATCGCCACGGCGCTCGCCGGCTGACGCGGCGTACGACACACGGGGTTGGGCGGGCGCCGGGGGAGCGGGCGCGCCAGGATGGGCGCATGACCAACCCGATCCTGGCCTGGGGCCCCCTCGTCGTGTTCTTCGTCGCCGCCGCGGCGGGCTCCCTCCTCGGCTACCTGCAGTTCCTCGCCCTCTAGCCGCCCCGCGGTCAACGGCGTGACCGGGCCCGACGACGACTGGCAGGCGCGGCGCCGCGAGGCGGCGGACGCGCAGGCCGAGCGTGCGGCGCGCAACCGCGCCGTCGAGGAGGCCAAGGCCCGTGAGCTCGTCGCCGGCTTCGTCGCGCAGGCGCGATGTCGCAGCCTCGCCACCCAGCCGTTGCGCGTGCGCGCGGGCGACTCGCGCGACACGTACGCGACCTCCCTGGTCGGCTGGTACCTGCGTCGAGACGGCTCGCTGGCCATCGCGGAGGACGGCGAGATGTACGTGCTCACCGCGCCGAAGAGCCTGCGCGCCCGGCTCTCGGGCGTGACGCTGACGCCCGACGAGCCGCGGCTGCAGGCGGGGATCGGCGGCAGGGACGGCGAGTCGGTCGCGCTCGCCACCCTGCTCGAGCTCCGGCTCGCAGCCGGTGACGACTGGCCGATCACCCGCTGACCGCGCGGGGCAGGGAATCTGCCCCCGGTTCGGTCGTGAAGTCACGACCGAACGCCGCGGGAAGCGACGAATCCGGGGGCAGATCTCCGGAGCGTCAGGCGGCCAGCAGGCCGTCGATCTGACCCATGGCCTGGCGAAGTCCCTCCTCCATGCCCATCTCGACCATCTGCTCGAGGCTCTCGAGCGAGCTGAAGGTCGAGGTGAGCGTCATGACCACGCCGCCGCCGGCCCGGTCGACGATGTCGACCTGCATGGAGGTGACGCCCATGCCGTCGAGAGGCGTGCCGTCGTCGTCGGCGAAGCCGTCCTTCACCACGAGCAGGCGCGGTGCCTCCACCTGCACCACGTCCCAGTAGCCGCGCGGGGTGTCGCCCTCCGGCCCGGTCATGAAGTAGGTGACCCTCCCGCCCGGGCGCAGATCGTGCTCCTCCACGGTCGCGGGGTACGTCGGCGGCCCCCACCAGCGCTCGAGCTGGCGCGGGTCGGCCCAGAGCTGCCAGGCGCGCTCGGCGGTCACGTCGTACTCGCCGGTGACCGTCATGGTCAGCCGGTCGAGGTCCTTCTCGATGCTCGTCACGCTCATCGCGCCTCTCCTTGGTCGTCGGCCAGTACGTCGGACATGCGGTCGAACCGGTCCCGCCAGAGCTGCTCGTACGCGTCGAGGAGCGTGCGGGCACGGCGTACCGCCTCGGGCTCACCGGTCACGCGCTGCTCCCTGCCGTGCCTGCGTCGCGACACGAGCCCCGCCGCCTCGAGGACGGCCACGTGCTTCTGCACGGCGGTCACGCTCATGGGGTAGGCCCGGGCGAGGTTGGACACCGAGTGCTCGCCGACGAGCACGCGCCGCACGATGTCGCGGCGGGTGGAGTCGGCGAGGGCGTGGAAGAGCCGGTCGACCTCGGAGTCCAAGAGCTGATCTACAACCATAAGGTTGTAGATCATGCAGCACCTCCCCGGGAGCGTCAAGGCTGCCGCCGAGGCCTCGCGCACGACGAAGCCCCGGCCGCGGGGGCCGGGGCTTGATCGCGCGGAGTGCGTCAGCGACCGAAGAGGCGGTCGACCAGGGACTTCTTCTGCTCGGGCGGGCAGGCGCAGCGCTGCGACTTCGGGACGCCGCGCATGACCTGGTCGACGTGCTGGCCGCATCCGGCCCACGTCGCCTTGCCGCAGCGTCGGCAGCTCACCTGTCGGCACATGTCCTGGTCTCCTTCGTCGGGGTTCGCGGTAGCCATCACTATACCCCCGGGGGTATAGTGATGGCTACCACGAACCCCAGGAGGACGCCGTGACCGCAGGATCCGGGACACCGGCCGCCCAGCACGTCGTCGAGGACCAGAAGGCCGTGCTGGCCGTGGCCAACCGGCTCAAGCGCGCGCAGGGCCAGCTCGGCGGCGCGATCGCGATGCTCGAGGACGGCAGGTCCTGCCAGGACGTCGTCACGCTGCTCGCCGCCGTGAGCAAGGCTGTGGACCGGGCTGCGTTCCAGATGATCTCCACCAGCCTGCGCGAGTGCGTCGTGGCCGGCGACCAGGACTCCGAGGTCGTGGCCGAGCAGCTGCAGAAGCTGTTCCTGTCCCTGGCCTGAGATCGACCGCGCCGCAACCGATCTCAGGCGGGACGCAGGTTCACGTAGGACGTCGGGCGAGCACCACGGCGTCGAACGCGTGAGCGGGTGAGCCGGCGACCTCCACGGCTCTGGCTGCCTTGGCCGCCACCTCCACCGTCAGACCGCTGCCCTCGAGGTCGGCGACGACGTCGTCCTCCGTGAAGAGCACGGCCGGGTCCTGCGGGCCGCCCACGCCCTCGGTCAGGTTGTCCGTGTGGTGGGCGACGACGAGCAGGGCGCCGCCGGGTGCCACCGCGGCCGCTGCGGACCGGTGCGCCCGGCGCCGGTCGTCCGCCGGGATCTGCAGGTAGCAGACGACGACGAGGTCGAAGCCCTGGTCGCCGAGCGGATCGGCGACGACGTCGGCCTGGCGCACGTGCAGCCGCCCGAGGGGCTGCACGCGCTGGTCCCACAGGTGAGCCGCGCGCTGGAGGGCGACCGCCGAGAAGTCGGTGACGGTCGCCTCCCAGCCGCGGTCGGCGAGCCACAGCGCGTTGCGTCCTTCGCCGCCGGCGACGTCGAGCGCCCTGCCAGGGGGTAGGGCGGAGCAGTGCTGCTCGACGAACACGTTCGGACCGGTGGACCACACGCGGTCCACGGCGGCGTAGCGGGCGTCCCACTCTGCGGCTCGCACGTCCGACCCCTCAGTGGTGCGACGTGCGGATCATCTTGAGCATGCGCAGGGACACCGCGGCGAAGCGGAATCCCTGCACCGGCAGAGATGTGCGCTGGCGCAGCGTCTTGTCGGTGGGGGCCGGCGCCAACGTGACGGCCAGCGGCACCTCCGCCGGGGAGACGGGCTCGGTGCTCGGGTTCTCGGTCATCGTCAGCTCACTCCGGGATGAAGGACCAGCCGGGCAGGCCCTTCGCCTTGTAGATGAACATGTAGTGGAGCAGGTTCTTCATCCAGTGCCCCGCGAGCCCGATCTCACCGGTGGTGTCGTCGAGGCTGCGGCCGTAGCCGGGGAAGCGGGCGTAGTCGGGGACGACGGGGTACATCGTCATCGAGGCGGCGGTGCCCTTCGTGAACCCGGCACCGGCGCTGGCGACGCAGGCTGCGCCCATGTCGGCCATCGAGGCCGTGTGCTCGGGCCTGGTCGCCTTGCCCGTCACCATGTCGGCGATGCTCTGCGCGACAGCCTTGCCCATGAGCCCCGACGGCATGCCCGTCCGCGGCGGCGCGGGCGAGATGGCCGTGCCCTTCGGGCTCGTGCGCGGTACCGAGATCGGGTGGGGCGGGGCGAACGCGATGCCGATGCCGAAGACGTTCGCGTACTTCGGGCTCTGGTACGTGCTCGGCCAGTCCTCGGCCCTGTACTCGTCGAACTTCTTCGGCGTGTAGTCGGCGTCCACCTTGAGGAACCCGCTCGGCGCGAAGACCTCCGAGCTGATGTCGCTTCCGTCGCGCGCGAACGCCTGCAGGTCGACGCCGCGGAACGGCGGGAGCAGCATGGCGAAGTCGAAGTCGAGCACGCCGTCGACGCCGTCGAGAGTCTCGTAGTAGAGCCGGCCGTCCTCGATCCTCGTCGGGTGCGCACGGGTGATCGAGCGGACGTCGCGCTCGACGAAGAGCGACTCCGTCCAGAGCTGGCTCGTGGTGACGAAGCCCTCCTGCTTGAAGGTCAGGCCGCCGACGCCGAAGTCGCCGAGCTCGTACTCGTTGGTGAAGTAGACGATCTCGGCGAGGTCGCGCACCCCGGCGGCGCGGAGCTCGTGCTCGACGTTGAACGTGTACTCGAACGCCGCGCCCTCGCAGGTGCAGGTGCCGTGGCCGACGCCGATGACCAGGCGCTGCTTCTCGCCGCGCTTGAGCCTGGCGATCACCTCGGCGAGGGCCTTGGCGGCCTCCTCGGCGTGGCCGTAGGTGCAGACGGAGTAGGTGTGGCCGTCCGGGCCGAGGCCCGGCGTCGCGCCGAAGTTGAGCTTGGGCCCGGTGGCGTTGATGACGTAGTCGTACTCGATGCGCTCGACGTGCCCGGTCTTGCCAGGGGCGGTCCACTCGATCTCGACCTTGGGCCTGTCGGACGAGTCGTCGCCCTCGGGCCACAGCGCCACGGCCTTGGCCTGGTGGTAGGTGATGCCCTTCTTCTTGTAGACCGGTGCGAGCTTGAACGTCACGTCCTCCGCCGACATCCGGCCGACCCCGACCCAGATGTTGGACGGGATCCAGTTCCAGTTCGAGTTGGGGGAGACCACCACGACCTCGTGCTGCTTGCCCAGCAGCCGCCGCAGGTGGAGGGCTGCGGTGTGGCCGGAGATCCCGGCTCCCAGGACGACGACGCGTGCCATGTCTCGTGCTCCTCGACGCAGGTGGCGCAGGCTGCGTGCGCGGCTCTGCGCACGTCCCGGACCATACCCCCTGGGGTATGCGGTTAGGACAGCCTCAGGGATGCGCCGACCCCGTGACCTGCCGCACAACCGGTCCAGCGTCAGCGCCTGAAGACCGCACCGGAGAGGGTCGCACCCCGGTCTGGGGAACGTCGCCCGTGCAGGCCGAGCCGCTCAGGCGAGGACGAGCTGGGCGGTCTGGTACGCCGCGACCACGAGCAGGAGGACGCCGAAGGTCCGCTGCAGCGCCGCCGACGGGATCCGCGGCTGCAGCACCGCGCCGAGCACGGCGCCGACCGCCGTACCGACCGCGACGACGGCGGTGAGGCCGCCGTCGACGTGCTCGGTGCCGTGGGCGAGGAAGGCCACGGTCACGTTGACGAGGATCACCACGAGAGCGGTTGCGCTCGCGCGCCGCATGGGCATCCTGAGCGCCAGCACCAGGGCCGGGACGGCGATGAAGCCGCCGCCGACGCCGAAGAACCCGGTCACGAGGCCGACACCCGACGCAAGGAGCACGACCACGGCCCAGTTGGGGTCGGGCAGTGGCTTGTCGTCGTCCTCGGGAGAGGACTCGCTGCGTCCTCGCAGCATGCCGTACGCGGCCAGGGCGAGGAGCACCACGAAGCCGGCGAGCTGCACCCGGTCGTCCACGGCGAACGCGAGCCGCGACCCCGCGATGGCGCCCGCGGAGCCCAGCGCACCGAACATGAGCCCGATGACCCAGTCGACGCGCCCGCCGCGGGCATGGGTGGCGAGGCCGGCGGCCGCGCCGACTCCGACGACGACCAGTGAGGTCGTGGCCGCGGCGTCGAGCGACAGCCCGAGCGCCAGCAGGATCGGCACCGCGAGCACACCGCCGCCGCCTCCGAGCAGGCCCATGACGGCGCCGAGCGCGAGGCCGGCGGCGACAGGCAGCAGGAGGGGCACGGGTGGGTGACGACGCTCAGGCCACGCGGCCCGGCGCGCCCTGCGCGTCGACGACCGCACCGCCGGACGCCTGCCATGCGCCCATGCCGCCGGCGACGTTCCAGGCGTCGACCCCCAGCGCGATCAGGTGAGCGGTCGCCGACTTCGAGCGGTTGCCGCTGCGGCAGACGACGAGAACGCGCTGCCCGGGAGCAGGCGCGAACCCGCCCGACGGCAGATCGCCGAGGGGCACGTGCACGGCGGTCGGAGCGTGTCCGGCCACCCACTCGGCAGGCTCGCGGACATCGAGCAGGACTGCGCCGTCACCGACGAGGCGCAGGGCCTCCGCGGCGTCGACCGTGGGAAGGGTCTGGTTGTCCACGTCGCTCCTTAGTCGGCGTACGCCGCACCGAGAGTGGCCTGCGTGACCTGCTCGGCGGGGGTCCAGGCGCGGATCACGCGCGCGGTGGCGATGTCGGCGTCCAGGTGGACGACGGTGAGGCCTGCACGATCGAGGAGCGACGCCGCGGCCGAGGCGCGGAAGCCTGAGCCGCAGTAGACCCACACCGTCGCGTCGCGACCCGCGTGAGCTGCGGCACGGGACCAGGTCACGATCTTCTCGACGCTGCCCATGAGCTCGTGCAGGGGTACGTGCCGGGCGCCGGTCACGTGGCCCTCCTGCCACTCGGTGCGGCGCCGGGTGTCGATGACGATCAGATCGGGATCGGCGGCGAGGGCCTCGTCGAGCTCGTGGAACTCGGCCCTGCGGTACGACGTGACGTCGGACGGCGCGAGCGCCCAGTCGCCGGGCTCGCCGTCGTTGAAGGCGGCCGGGCGGTCGATCCCGATCCGGGCGAGCTCGCGCTGCATGGCGGTCACGCGCTCCGGCGTGTCGCCCAGCAGGGTCAGAGGTGTGCCCCACGGGATCAGCCACCCGAGGTAGGTGACGGCGTTGCCGTCGCCGTCGAAGGAGAGGGTGCCGCGCAGGTGGCCCTCGGCGAAGACCCGACGTGAGCGCAGGTCGACGACCCACTCGCCGGCGTCCATGCGTCGCCGCAGCTCGGCGGCTTCGGCCCGCTCGGGCAGGGACAGGTCGATCGGGCCGGGGCCCGCCTGGTTGGCCGGTCCCATGTGCGCGTAGTACGCCGGGTAGGCGTCGAGGCCCGCGATCAGCTCGGCGACGAACTCGTCCTCGTCGACCGTGCAGGCCGGGTTGGCCACGGCCTGCTGGCCGATGGTCGACTCGAGCCCGACGGTCGCGCTGGCGCTGCAGAACGAGCCGAAGCCGTGGGTCGGGAACACGGCGGCGTCGGGCTCGACCTCGGTCGTCAGGCGTCGGACGCTGCGCCACTGCGCGTGCGCGAGTTCGTGCGTGTGGTCCGGGCCGATGAGGTCGGGACGTCCGACGCTGCCGAACAGCAGCGAGCCGCCGGTGAACGCCGCGGCGTCCTTGCCGTCGACCGCGACGACGTACGAGAGGTGCTGCGGGGTGTGCCCAGGAGTGTGCACTGTGCGCCAGGCCATCCGCCCGCTCGTGAAGGTCTCACCGTCGCCGAGCTGGGTCGCGTCGTAGTCGAGCGCATAGCCCGTGGGGACGACGTACACGGCGCCGAGCTGTCGGGCGAGGACGAGTCCGCCCGACACGTAGTCGTTGTGGATGTGGGTCTCCACGACATGCGTCACGGTGAGCCCGTGCTCGGCGAGCACCGCCTCGACCCGGTCGAGGTCGCGCTGCGGGTCGACGACGACGGCGAGGCCGTCGAGGTGGACCACGTACGAGCGGTCACCGAGGTTCGGCGTCTCGATGACGACGACGTCGGGCAGGGCGGGCGCCGGGTGCATGAGGTCTCGTCTCGTCTCGTGGGGCAGGGAGGGTCAGCGGCAGGTGCAGCGGCGGTCGGTCGACACGTCGGCCATGACGAGATCGACGTGCATGCCGCAGCCGGACCAGGTGACCTTGCCGCAGCGGGAGCAGGTGGCGGGGCTGCACATGGGGGTTCCTCCACGAGGTGTCGGGGCGCGAGGAGCGCCGGTGATGGCTCGAGAGTATACCCCCGGGGGTATCCGATCAAGTCGGGTCCGGGCCGCCCCGGGTGGGCTCGGGGTGGGGCTCATCGGAGCAGGTACCGGTCGACGAAGGCGTTCCCGAAGACGCCCCCGGGGTCGAGCCGGGCACGCAGGTCCTCGAACTCGCGACGGCGCGGGTAGAGCGAGCGGACGACGTCGGGGTCGGTCGTGAAGACCTTCCCCCAGTGCGGCCGGGCGTCGTACGGCGCGAGCCCGCGCTCGACTGCGAGGACGGCGGGTGCGACGGCCTCGGCGTCGTCGACCCAGGTGAAGTGGATGCAGACCGTGTCGCGTCCCTGGCACGGGCTGAGCCACAGGTCGTCGCCCGCCACGGTGCGGACCTCGCTGATCTGGAGCACCGGCGCGACCAGGTGGGCGACGCGCTGCACGGCTTCAAGTGCCTCGCGCGCAACGGATCTCGGCACCATGTACTCGGTCTGCAGCTCCGCGCCGGCGCTCGGCGTGAACTCGAGCCGGAAGTGCGGGAGCCGTTCGAACCACGGGCCCGGGACTCCGCCCTGCTCGGTGCACGCGTCAGCCGCCACGCCGGGCACCGGGTGGCGCGGCGCGTCGGCCGGACGCGACCCGGTCCACCCGAGGTCGGCAGGGTCGCCCCCGGCTCGTCGCTTCACCCAGACCTGCTCGAACCCGTGCCCGGTCCAGGTGGTGAAGAGGCTCACGCTGTACGCCGCACCCATGACGTCGTCGAAGCGCTCGACGGCAGTGCCGAAGGGCAGCCCCTCCCACACCGTCTGCTCCACGTCGTACGACGGCTCGAGGTCGAGGGTCATCGACGTGACGATGCCGAGCGCACCGAGGGCCACCACGCTGCCGTCGAAGTCTGCGTCGCCCCGCTGGAGGGTGTGCAGCGAGCCGTCGGCGGTGACGAGGTCGAGCGACCTGACGGCGGTGGCGAGGCAGCCGAGGCCGCTGCCCGACCCGTGCGTGCCGGTGGACGCCGAGCCCGCGACGGAGATGTGCGGCAGCGACCCCATGTTGTGCAGCGCGAGCCCGTGCGCGTCGACCAGCGGGGCGAGCTCGCCCCAGCGGGTGCCCGCGCTCACCCGTGCCGTGGACGCGACGGCGTCGACCTCGAGCACCCGCGGGAGCGAGTCGAGGAGCACGAGGGTGCCGTCCGTGTCGGCGACCGGGGAGAACGAGTGCCCGGTGCCCAGGGCACGAACGCGCGCGGTGGAGGCGACGACGTCCCGCAGCTCGTCGACGGACCGCGGCCGCACGGCGCGCTCCGGCGCGAACGTGACGTTGCGCGCCCAGTTCTGCAGCGGCGCGTCGTACGTCGGTGTCGTCACCGCTCGAGCCTAGGCGCGGTGGGGGTCAGGGGGCGGAGGTTCCGTCGCGGCCGTAGTCGTCGGCGAGTCGGACGACGTCGTGCTGCCACCCCACGCCGGCCGTCGAGGCCTCGACGAGCACCACATCGGTCACCGCGGTGATGCGGTGCACGACCGTCGCCGGCACGTGCACCGTGTCGCCCGCGATCATCGTGGTGCGCTCCAGCATTCCTGCGGACGGGCCGGCCTCGAACACCATCTCTCCGCTGATGACGCTGATGGTCTCGTCCTTGCGGTGGTGCAGCTGGAGGCTGAGCGAGCGTCCGGCCAGCACGTGGATGAGCTTGCCCGCGTAGCCGTTGCTGCCGTCGGCGAAGAGGGTCTCGTGGCCCCAGGGCTTGTCCTGCCGGGCGGCCTCGAGGTGCTCGGCGTCGGGGGCGTCGGGCAGCACGGGCGGGGAGAGGAACGGGTTGTTGCTCGGCCTGAGGCCGTTGGGCATGGTCATGAGTGGTCCTCGTCGGTCGTGGGCGGTGCGGGGGAGGTCGCGAGCTCGGCGAGCAGCGGGTCGAGGTCGACCACGGCGAAGCGGGTGGCGGAGTCGCTGCTGCCGTAGGGCAGCACGAGGTGGCGACCGTGCAGCAGGGCGCCGCACGAGTAGACGACGTTCGGAACATAGCCGTCGCGCTCGTCGTCGTCCGGGGTGAGCAGCGGCTGGGCGAGGCAGCCGAGGACCACCGTGGGGTCGTCGAGGTCGAGCAGGATCGCACCGATGCCGTACCGCCGCATCGGGCCGACGCCGTGGGTCAGGACGAGCCAGCCCGCCTCGGTCTCGATCGGCGGCCCGCAGTTGCCGAGCTGGACGATCTCCCACGGCTCGCGGGGAGTCTGCACGAGCACCGGCTCGTCCCAGTGCTGCAGGTCGTCGGACGTCGTGACGCCGTTGCTCTCACGGTCGGCGCGCGACATCGCGACGTACCGCCCGGCGATCTTCCTCGGGAAGAGCGCGAGCCCCTTGTTCCGCGAGCCGGGGCCGGAGAGGCGCGTGATCGTGAAGGTGCGGAAGTCGCGCGTACGGATCATCTGCGTCGAGATGCGGTCGCCGTCGTACGCCGTGTAGGTGCCGACGTAGTCCGCCTCGCCGTCAGCGTCAGCGTCAGCCAGGCGGATGAGGCGCACGTCCTCCATGCCCTGGGTCTCGGAGGGACCGCGCGGCATCAGCACGCGCTCCTGGACATGGGACGACGGCGGGAACTCCACCGTGTACGAGCAGCCCGCGATCCACTCGAACCGGTCGATGGTCCTCCTCGCAGCGCCGCGCGTGAGCCGCTGGTCGCGCAGGTTCTGGAGGGCGACGTCGAGCTCGTCCCGGCTGAACTCCTCGGGCAGGGCATCGAGGACGAAGTCCGAGTTGGTGCGGTCGCCCCACATGTCGACGAGCTGGTTCTCGAAGGCACTGCGCACGTAGCTGGTGGGCCGGGCGTTGGCGAGCACCGCGACCGTAGGAGGCGGGTCGAGCGTGATCTGGCCCGATGCCGACACGGTGCCGGTGCGCAGCTCGATGCTCGAGATGTGCCCCTCGCCGACGGCGCGGACGGTCATCACGAAGCGGACCGAGCCGATCGGCAGCCCGGTCTGGTCCGGGTGCAGCGCCATGGACGGGTTGAACAGGGCCGCGCCCTCGACCGAGTACTCCTGGGTGAAGTAGGCGCCGATGAGTCGTCGGCGCGCGAGGGAGGGAGGCTCGTGGTCGGTGACCCGGTGCTCGAGGAGGGAGAAGTGCGACTCCCAGGTCGACAGCAGGCCGCGATGCCGCGTGCTGAAGGAGTCGTAGACGGCGCTCAGCTCCTCGTCCACCTCCTCGTCGGTGAGGGCGAGCGCACGATGGATGACGGCCTCGGAGCGGGACACCCCGAGTGCGGCCATCTCCTGCCCGGGCAGGAACAGCCGTGCGACGACCCGTGACGGGTCGGGACGCAGCACGCTCTCCGTCCGTCTCACCCAGGTGCTGGTGGTCGCGATCGTCACGAGACGCCTGCCAGCGAGTCGAGCTGGGACAGCTGCACCGTCGCGAGCCAGGCGAGGGTCGACTCGGCGCCCTGGTTCTGGTTGACCGAACCGTCCTCGAGGCCGTCGTAGCCGCCGCCCGTGGCCTCGTCGCGCACAGGGATCCCGCAGTCGTTGTCGCCCTCGAACCAGCGGGCGCACATCTCGACGGCGCTGGTCCAGCGGCGGTCGCCCGTGAGCTCGTACGCCGTCCGCGCGGCCTCGGCGAGCGCGGCCACCTCGATGGGCTGCTGGTCGAAGCCCGGTCGTCGGTCGCCGGATGCCCGGCCGTGCGCCGGCACCATCGAGAGGTGGCCCAGGTGCGTCTGCTCCTCGACGAGCCAGGTGAGCAGCCGGAGCCCGTCCGCCTCGAGGTCGTGCGCCTCGAGGTGCCGACCGATGGCCAGCATGGCCTGGGGCAGGACGGCGTTGGCGTACGTCAGGCGCTCGTACGGCCACGGCCAGGTGACGTCGACCAGCGCAGGTCGCAGCAGGCGTCGGGCGTCGAGCATGATCCGGCGGCACTGCAGGTCGTCGGGTGCCACGGTGAGCAGCTGCGCCGCACCGAGCGCGGCGTAGGCCATCGACCGCGGGTGCGGCGAGCGTGCGCCCATGGCGGTCGCCGCCGCGATGCGTGCAGCACCGGCGAGCAACGTGTCGTCGAGGTGCGCGGCCGCGGTGCCGAGCGCGTGCAGCGCGCGGCCCCAGTGGTCGTCGGTCGACGCGTCGTCGCCCCAGGTGCCGTCGGGGTTGCGACGGTTGTGCATCGCGCCGTCGTCGTGGAGGGCCGCCTCGAGGAAGGCGAGGTAGGTGCGCGTCATGGTGCGCACCTCGTCGGTGGGCTTCTCGATGCGGGCGACGACCACGAGGGCCCGGGCGACGTCGTCGACGCACATGCCGTGCTCGGTGCGCGGCTCGGTGCCGAGCGCGTGCTCCCAGAGGCCGGTGCGCGTGGTCAGGTGGGCGAGGTGCCCGAGCTGGAGGGTGCGGGGCATCAGACTGCCGACCTCAGCTGGGCGCCGAGGGCGATCGCGCCATGGCTCGCGAGGTCGCGCTCGGCGAGATCCACCCGGCCGTGCCCGAGCAGGGTCCGTCCGAGCTCGATGTACCGCTGGGAGACAGCAGGCCACAGCAGCGAGGCTGCGAGCCCCCGCGCCTCCCGTGCCATGTGGTCGCGGACCCCGGGGACCGTGATCACGCGACGCAACGCGTCGGAGATCGCAGCGGGGTCGCGCTGCGGCACGAGGATCCCGGCGCCGCCGGACAGCAGCTCGACCGCGTGGGGGAACGACGTGGAGATCACGGGCTTGCCGGCAGCGACAGCCTCGGTGAGCACGCCCGACGTGACCTGCTCCGCCGAGTCGTAGGGCAGCAGGACGACGTCCGCCTCGCTGACCGCGCGCCGCAGGTCCGGCCCGGAGAGGTAGCGGCTGTCGAAGTCCACGTGACCCTCGAGGCCGAGGTGGCGCGTCATCGACAGCAGCCGCTCGCGGTAGGCCTCGCCGTCGCGCTCGAGCACCTTGGGGTGGGTGCGCCCGAGCACCCGGTAGCGCGGCAGCTCGGTGGTCTCCCGGAGCTCGGCCAGTGCCAGGAGGGCCCATTCGATGCCCTTGCCCTCGGACAGCAGGCCCCAGGTGAGCACGGTCGGACGCACGGGGACGGCGGCCAGCGGGGACGGGTGGTCGCTGCGGTTGTCCTCGGCGCCGTGCGGGATCACGGTGACCGTGGCCGGGTCGACGCCCCAGCCGGCGACCAGGCGGTCGCGCGCCGTCTCGGTCATGGTGACGAGGGCTGCCGACCGGTCGACCAGCGAGGCCAGCACCCGGTGCTGGTTCGGGGTCGGGTGCGTCAGGACGGTGTGGAGCACCGTGATCACGGGGACGGAGAGGCGCTGGACGACGTCGAGCACGTCCTCGCCGTCCGGGCCGGCGAAGATGCCGTACTCGTGCTGCACGACGGCCACGTCGAAGTCGTCGAGCACGAGAGCCGCGTCGATCTCGGCACCGCGGCGACCGCGGACCCACTGGTGCACGACGGGGAGCACCTGCACCTCAGGCGCGTCGACGAGCCGGACGACGCCGACGTGCGCGCCGGAGCGGTGGAGGTGGCGGACCAGCGACTCCGCGAACGTCGCGATACCGCACTGCGTCGGAGGGTAGGTGGACAGGAAACCGAACCTGAGGCCCATGGCCGTCTGCTTTCGAGATACCGATCTGTGCAGCCGATGTGCTGCCGTGCACGGAGGGAGGATCGACATCCCAGGGCGCTCGACCAAGCGGTCGCGCCGAAGGCCGCGGCATCATCGCTGCGGCGCTACCCCTTCACAGTAGCACCGATCCCAGGTGCTGATTTCCCTTGTAGATTCAGGTCAAACCGGAGGTCATGGTGAGGATCGCCCTAATCGCTTCCATCGCTCACTCGGTGCCGCCGCGGTCCTACGGGCCGTGGGAGCAGGTGGCCTCGACCCTCGCGGAGGGCCTCGTCGAACGAGGGCACGACGTCACGCTGTTCGCGACCGCGGACTCGACGACGGCCGCGCGGCTGCACTCCGAGGCCCCGGCGGGCTACGAGGAGGACGCCTCCGTCGACGCGAAGGTGTACGAGGCCCTGCACATCGCGGCGGCGTTCGAGCGGGCCGACGAGTTCGACGTGATCAGCAACCAGTTCGACTTCCTGCCGCTCGCCTTCAGCAGGCTCGTCCGCACACCGGTGGTGACGACGATCCACGGCTTCTCGTCCGAGCGGATCGTGCCTGTCTACCGGGCGTACGACGACGTGGCGCACTACGTCTCGATCAGCGACTCCGACCGTCATCCCGACCTGCACTACGCGTCGACGATCCACCATGGCATCGACCTCGCGTCGTTCACCGCCGGCGCCGGTGACGGCGGCTACCTGCTCTTCCTCGGGCGCATCCATCCCGACAAGGGCACGGCCGTCGCGATCGAGGTGGCGCGACTCGCCGGGCTGCCGCTCGTGATCGCCGGTGTGGTGCACGACGACGACTACTTCCGTTCCTTGGTGCTGCCGCACGTCGACGGCGCCGCGGTGTCGTACGTCGGCCCCGTGGGGCCGGCCGAACGCGACCGGCTGCTCGGCGGGGCTGCCGCGCTGCTGCACCTCATCGACTTCGACGAGCCCTTCGGGCTGTCGGTGGTGGAGTCGCTCGCCGCCGGGACGCCGGTCGTGGCGTTTGGCCGGGGCTCGATGCCCGAGCTGATCCGTGACGGCGTGACGGGCTTCCTCGTCGCCTCGGTCGACGACGCCGTCGACGCCGTTGCACGACTCGGCTCCATCGACCGCGCATCCTGCAGATCCGATGCGGCGCAGCGGTTCTCGGCGGGTCGGATGGTCGCCGACTACGAGAGGCTCTTCGCGGCCGTGGCCGCCGGGGGGATCAGCCCGCTGCACCTGCCTGCGGCGTGAGCCCGAGGGCGAGGGTCAGCTCGAGCACGGTGCGCGGGTCGTCGAGCGCGTCGCCGTACAGCTCGCGCACCTGACCCATCCGGTAGCGGACGGTCTGCGCGTGGACGAACAGGTCTGCGGCGACGTCGTCGCGCCTGCCCTGGTGCAGGAGCCACGAGCGCAGAGTCTCCGCGAGTCGCTCCCGCGATGACGCGCGCACGCCGGCCAGGGGTGCGAGCACGCGAGTCCTGAGGTCGGCGAGCGCCTCGGCGTCGGCACCGAGCACGATCTCGGCGAGGTGCTCGTCGGTGTCGACCACGCCCCGGATCGTCGTGATCTCGCGGGTGCGCCGGACGCGTGCGTACGAGGCCGCGACCTCGAGCCACGGCCGCGCCGGCCCGACGACGGCGTCGCGCCCGGCGAGCATGCGCAGCAGGCGGGTGCGTCGACGGCCGCCGAGGTCGGGCACGAGCAGCAGCACGAGGTCGTCGTCGTCGCTCACGCCTGGAAGGTCCTGGCGGGCGAGCACGCTGCCGGCGGGGAGCGCGGGAACGAGGGCGTGAACCTGCCCCTCGGGCAGCAGCACCGCGGTGAGGGTGGCGGGGGGCTGCCATCCGGCGCGGGCGGCCGCGGACATGACGGTGCCCTCGTCGGCCCCTGCGAGCAGCAGCTGGGCGAGGCGCTCGAGGTAGCGCTCGCGCACCCGGCCGCTGGTGGCGAGCTCGTCGGTGTGCCCCGCCACGCTCGACGCCGACAGCTCGTCGATGTAGGCGAAGACGAGCTCGGCGAAGCGCGCCATCGTGCCCGCGGGCATGCCGGCGCCGGCCGCCGCGGCCGACATCTCGCGCCAGGCGACGCGCGCGCCGATGCGGTACGCCGCCTGCAGCGCGTCCATCGACCGCCCGCTGCGCGCCTCGCCGCGGCCGAGGTCGTACGCCGCCTCGAGGGCCGGCGTCAGCGGTGTGCCCGGGTCGGAGCCCGCGGTGCGTGTCGCGAGCTTGAGGAAGCCGCCGAGCGCGACCTGCACCGCGCCCGTGATGGTGGCGCCCAGGTCGCCGGTGAAGGCGCCGGCGTACGACGGCACCTCGGCGGTCACCGCGGCCACCGTGGCGGCGGCGACGTCCGGGAGCCGCTCGCGCAGCGTCGCGGCCACCGCGGGCTCGAGGGCGAGGTGCTCCGAGGTGGCACGTGCGGTGGCGCCGTCCATCTTTGTCCTCACCGAACAATCTAGGGGGGTGGTTTCACGCCCGACGGACAAGAGTTTAGACCCTCCGGTGAATCACCCTGGTCTCATGGCAGTTGCTCCCACCACACCGCCTCTCACCACACCGGCGCCGACGACCCCGCGGACCCGGGGCCTTCGTGAGCGCCTCGTCGACCTGGCCGGGCTGGTCACCACGCCGCTCGTCCCGTCCGACTACCTCGACCGTGTCGTCCCGCTCCGCGCGGGCACGGCGCTGCGCGGCCGCATCGTCGGCCTGCACCCCGAGACCCGCGACGCCGTCACGGTCGTCATCCGACCCGGTCGCGACTGGCTCGGGCACACGCCCGGGCAGTACGTGCGCCTCGGCGTCGACGTCGACGGCGTGCGCCAGTGGCGCACCTACTCCCTCAGCTCGGACGCCGCGCGCGCCGACGGCTGCATCGCGATCACGGTGAAGGCCGTGGACGGTGGAGTCGTGAGCGGCTACCTCGTGCACCGGGCGCGGGTCGGCACCGTCGTGCAGCTCGACCAGGCGGCCGGCGACTTCGTGCTGCCTCCCGTGCGGCCCACCAAGGTGCTGTTCCTGACCGCCGGCTCCGGCATCACCCCTGTCATGGGCATGCTGCGCTCGACGCAGCTGACCGACGTCGTCGTGGTGCACTCCGCGCGCACGGCGTCCGACGCGATCTTCGGCGCCGAGCTGCGGGTGCTGGCCGACGGCGGGGTGATCCGGCTCGTCGAGCGGCACACGTCCGACGACGGCCGCCTCGACGTCACCGAGCTGGAGCGGCTGGTGCCCGACCTCGCGCAGCGGCGCACCTGGGCCTGCGGCCCGGGCGAGCTGCTCGACGCGGTCGAGGCGCACTACGCGTCACTCGGCCTCTCGGACCGGCTGCGCACCGAGCGGTTCCGCCCGGTCGTCGTGGCTCGCACGGAGTCGGGGTCGAGCGCGGTCACCTTCAGCCGCACCGGCACCGTCGTCGAGGCGTCGACGTCCACCTCGCTGCTCGACGCCGGAGAGGAGGCGGGCGTGCTCATGCCCTCCGGGTGCCGCATGGGCATCTGCTTCGGCTGCGTCGTGCCGCTCCGCGAGGGCGTGGTGCGCGACCTGCGCGACGGCGCCGTGACCACCGCAGCACCCGGCGACGGCGTGCTCATCCAGACCTGCGTGTCGGCGGCTGCCGGCGCCTGCGACATCGACCTCTAGGAGGCCGGAATGACCACGATCCAGAACAAGGCGCAGAGCCCCATCGCGCACCTGACCGACGACGACATCACCGCGATCGGCGTCGAGCTCGACGCGATCCGCGAGCAGGTGCTCGCGTCGCGCGGCGAGCGCGACGCTGCGTACATCCGTCGCGTCATCGACGTCCAGCGCGCGCTCGAGCTCAGCGGCCGCGGCATGCTGCTCTTCTCGCTCCTCCCGCCGGCCTGGGTCGTCGGGACGACGGCGCTGTCGATCGCGAAGATCCTCGAGAACATGGAGATCGGGCACAACGTCCTGCACGGCCAGTGGGACTGGATGCGCGACCCGAAGATCCACTCGACCACCTGGGAGTGGGACAACGCGACGCCCGCGACGATGTGGAAGCACTCGCACAACGAGCTGCACCACACGTACACGAACGTGCTCGGCCGCGACAACGACCTCGGGTACGGGATCATGCGCGTCGACGAGGACCAGCGCTGGAAGCCGGGCTACATCGCCCAGCCCGTTTGGAACTTCGTCAACATGTGCTTCTTCCAGTACGGCATCGCGGCGTACGACCTCGAGGTGGGCAAGTACCTCGCGGGCCGCAAGGACAAGGACCAGTTCTGGGCCGAGGCCCGCGTGGTGCTCGCCAAGATCCGCTCCCAGGCGACGCGCGACTACGTCGTGCACCCGCTGCTGTCGGGCCCGTCGTTCGTGCCCACGCTCGCGGCCAACGCCACCGCCAACTTCGTGCGCAACGTGTGGACGCACTCGGTCATCATGTGCGGCCACTTCCCCGAGGGAGTCGAGACCTTCTCGAAGACCTCGATCGAGGGCGAGAGCCGCGGCGAGTGGTACCTGCGCCAGATGCTGGGCTCGGCCAACATCTCGGGCGGCAAGCTGCTGCACATCATGAGCGGCAACCTGTCGTTCCAGATCGAGCACCACCTGTTCCCCGACCTGCCGAGCAACCGCTACCAGGAGATCGCACCCCAGGTGGAGGCGCTCTTCGAGCGCTACGGCCTCACCTACACCAGCGGCCCGATGGTGAAGCAGGTCGCGTCCGCGTGGACGAAGGTCGTGCGGCTCTCGCTGCCGAACCACTTGCTGCGCAAGGCGTCCCAGGGCGTCGCCGCGGCGACGTCGCTGCCGCGCAAGGTCGTCGCCGCCGTGCTGCCCGACGTCGCGACGAGCGCCGCGGCCTGACCGTCAGACGCTGCGGCCCCGCAGCCGCTCGGTGATCCGGCGCTCCTTCTTGGTCGGCCGGCCCGACCCGCGCTCGCGCACGATGGGCGCCGCCCGCTCCTCCTTCGGGGGAGGGGGCGGCGTCCTGTCGTCGTAGTTGAGCGCGGCCAGCGTCGCGCTCGTGCGCTTCTCGATCAGGCCGGTCACGACGACGATGCGCTCTCCGCCGGGGGTGTAGGCGCGGACCGTGTCGCCGATGCGCACCGGGGTGGCGGGCTTCGCGGCGGCGTCGTTGACCTTCACGTGCCCGGCCTTGCACGCCGCGCTCGCAGCCGATCGGGTGGGGTAGAGGCGGATCGCCCACGTCCACGCGTCGGCGCGGACGCTCGACGGCGGTGGCGACGCGGGCATGACGTCAGCCTAGGCGGGCCGCGGCGTGGTGCCGGAGACGTTCCGCGGGCGTCGTTCGTCGGACCTGTGCCGCCCCGGGATGCCCGGGCGGCGCGCATGCCGTTCGATGGCCTGGTGGGGACGACGCGAGGGGGCGAGGCGTGATCGGCTGGTTGCGGTCGTCGCGGGCACGGACTGCCGCGGCGGTGCTGGGCGTGGTCGCGCTGCTCGCCGCCCTTCTCCTCTGGGTCGTCCCTGTGCTGACCGCGGGGCCGACGGTCCGCGAGGAGGCGCTCCGCGTGCCGGTGGGCGCCGAGCCCGACGGCACGGCGGTCGAGCTCGACGTCGCGGTCTACACGTCCGACGGCGCCACGGCGCCCGCCCCGGCCGTGCTGCTCGCGCACGGGTTCGGGGGCAAGCGCCAGGACCTCGTCGCACAGGCACGCAGGCTCGCCGCCGAGGGGTACGTCGTCCTCACCTGGACCGCCCGCGGCTTCGGCGAGTCCGGTGGGCGCATCCACCTGAACGCACCGGCGTACGAGGTGGCCGACGCGAGCGCGCTGGTCGACCTGCTCGCCGCACGCGACGACGTCCAGCTCGACGCCGACGGCGACCCGCGGGTGGGCATCGCCGGCGGTTCCTACGGCGGCGCCATCGCGCTGCTCGCCGCGGGCTACGACCAGCGGGTCGACGCGATCGCGCCGCGGATCACCTGGAACGACCTCGCGGCCTCGCTCTTCCCGCAGTTCGCCACGACGGGCGATCCCAGCACGGCTGCGGCGTTCGACCCCGTCCCCGACCCCGGCGTGTTCAAGCGGCTCTGGGCGGGCGTGTTCTTCGGCAGCGGCTCGGCGTCCGCCGACGACCCGACCATCTGCGGCCGGTTCGCCGAGGACGTGTGCGACGCGTACGGCGCGAGCGCGGCGACCGGCGTGCCGACGCCGGAGATCCTGGACCTCCTCGCCGCCTCGAGCCCGGCGTCGGTGCTCGACCGGATCGAGGCGCCGACGCTGCTGCTGCAGGGTCAGGCCGACTCGCTCTTCCCGCTGTCGGAGGGCGACGCCAACGCACGGGGGATCGCAGCGGCCGGCACGCCCGTGAAGCTCGTCTGGTTCGCCGGCGGCCACGACGGCGGCGACCAGGAGGACGAGCGGCTCGACGCGCTGACCCTCGCCTGGTTCGACCGCTACCTCCGCGACGACGGCACAGCGGCCGACACCCGCTTCGAGGCGACGGGGCAGGCGGCGTCGCTGTTCGGCGCGCGGACCGGCGCCGACCCGCAGGTGCTCGCCGCGGACGCCGCGCCGGGCCTCGGCGGCACCGACGTGGTGCGGCGCGAGGTGCCGCTGTCCGGCGGCGCCCAGACCGTGGTCGCCCCGGCGGGCGGCAACCCGGCGCAGGTGTCGAGCCTGCCGGGGCTCGGCGCCGTCGTGTCGACGCTGCTGCGCGGCTCGCAGCGCGCGCTGCCCGACATCCCGGGCCAGTCCGCCGTCTTCGAGACCGAGCCGTTCACCGAGACCTTCACGCTGGTGGGCTCGGCGACCGTCGACGTGCGCGTGCGCACCACGGCACCCGACGTGACGCTGTTCGCGCGGCTGCTCGACGTCGGCCCGGGGGGCAGCGAGGCGGTGCTGCCCAACCGGCTCGTGACCACGGTGCGCCTCGACGGCGGCGCCGACCAGACCGTACGGGTGGTGCTGCCGGCCGTCGTGCGCGAGCTCCAGCCGGGTCACGCCCTCCGGCTCGTGCTGACGACGACCGACCAGGCGTACGCGATGCCGCCCGATGCCCGCACCTACGACCTCGAGCTGGCCGGCTCGCGGGCGCTGTCGCTCCCCGACGTGCCGGTCGCGCCGCTGCCGTCGGACAACGCGGGGCTGGTGGCCGCGGCGGTGGTCGTCGGTCTGCTCGTGCTGGGCCTCGGGGCGCTGGCCGTCGTGGTCGGGCGGCGCGGGCGCCATGTGGCGCAGGACGTCGAGGCGGGGCTCGAGGAGGTGCCGCTGGTCGTGCGCAACCTCGGGAAGTCATACGCCGGCGGCTTCCGCGCCGTGTCCGACGTGAGCTTCCGGGTGGAGAAGGGCCAGGTGCTCGGCCTGCTCGGCCCGAACGGTGCCGGCAAGACGACGGTGCTGCGGATGCTGCTCGGGCTCATCCGGCCGTCCGAGGGCGAGCTGCTGGTCTTCGGCCACCGCATCACGCCGGGCGCGCCGGTGCTGTCGCGGCTCGGCGCCTTCGTCGAGGGCCCCGGCCTGCTCCCGCACCTGTCGGGGCGCGCGAACCTCGAGCTGTTCTGGCGCGTCACGGGACGGCCGGCCGACGAGGCGTACCTCGACACCGTGCTCGAGGTGGCCGGGCTCGGTGCCGACGTCGACCGCAAGGTGCGCACCTACAGCCAGGGCATGCGCGCCCGCATCGCGATCGCGCAGGCGATGCTCGGCCTGCCCGAGCTGCTCGTGCTCGACGAGCCGACCAACGGTCTCGACCCGCCTCAGATCCGCGAGGTCCGCGAGGTGCTGCGCACGTACGCCGAGACCGGGCGCACGGTGGTGGTCTCGAGCCACCTGCTCGCCGAGGTCGAGCGCACCTGCACGCACGTCGTGGTGATGCACCGCGGCGAGCTCGTGGCCGCCGGCCCGCTCGACCAGGTCGTGGCCGCGGACGCCGACGACGACTCCGCCGCCGACCTCGAGTCGGTCTTCCTCGGCCTGATCGGAGCGACATGAGCAGCACCTCGACGACGCGCGGCGTGCACGACCTGCTGAGGTCTGCGCCCCCGCCCCCGACTGCCGCCGCCGACGGCTCGGCCGCCGGATGGTCGGCCGGCCGCACGCTGCCGCTGCGGGTCGAGCTCGTGCGCCAGTGGCGGCGCCGGCGTACGCAGCTGGTGCTCGCCGGGCTCGCGCTGTTCCCGCTCGTGCTGGCCGCGCTGTTCGCCCGCAACCGCGAGGGCGTGGTGACCGGCGGCACACGGTTCGTCGACCTCGCGACCGGCGGCGCGGTGAACTTCGCGCTGTTCGTGGTGTTCGCGTCGTCGACCCTGCTCATCGTGGTGGTGGTCGCGCTCTTCTGCGGCGACACGGTGGCGAGCGAGGCGGGGTGGTCGTCGCTGAAGTACCTGCTCGCATCGCCCGTGTCGCGGTCGCGGCTGCTGCGGCAGAAGCTCGTAGTGTCGTTCGGCCTCGCGCTGACCGGTCTCGTGATCCTGCCCGTGTCCGCGTTGATCTCGGGCGGAATCTTCTTCGGCTTCGGCCCGGCGCGCACTCCGCTCGGCAGCGTGATCCCGACCGGTGAGGCGCTGTTCCGCCTGTCGATCGTGATCGGCTACCTCGCCGTCTCGATGCTGTTCGTCGCGTCGCTCGCGTTCTTCCTCGGGGTGCACACCGACGCCCCGCTCGGTGCGGTGGGTGGCGCGGTGATGCTCGTGATCATCTCGACCATCCTCGACCAGGTGGAGGATCTCGGGCCGGTGCGGGAGATCCTGCCGACCCACTACATCGGGGCGTGGGTGGACGCGTTCAACGACCCGGTCGTATGGCAGGACATGGGCCGCGGCGCCGTCCTGTCGGTCGCGTACGCCGCGGTGCTGCTCGCCCTGGCGTGGCGCAAGTTCCTGCGCAAGGACGTGCTCTCGTAGCGGTGCTCCGACACGCGGCCGTCCCTCTGCCAGACTGCGGGCCGTGAGCCCCGACCTGCGTCCCGGCCCGGCCTCGTTGTGGCGCGCGACCGTGGACGGGCCGCCACCGACGTACCCGCCCCTCCCGGGCGATCGCGACGCCGACGTCGTGATCGTCGGCGCCGGCTACACAGGCCTCTGGACGGCGTACTACCTGGCCGAGGCCGACCCGTCGCTCCGGATCGTCGTGCTCGACAAGGAGTACGTCGGGTTCGGGGCCTCCGGCCGCAACGGCGGCTGGTGCTCGGCGATCTACCCGGCGTCGATGCGACGGGTGTCTGCCCTCGCGGGTCGCGATGCCGCGATCCGCATGCAGCGGGCGATGAACGGCACCGTGCTCGAGGTGGGCGCGGTGGCCGAGGCCGAGGGGATCGAGTGCGGCTTCCGGGCCGGCGGCTACGCCTCGGTCGCGCGCAACGAGGCCCAGCTCGCGCGTTCGCAGGCCGAGGCGGCCGGCTGGGCGGCGTACGGGATGTCCGACCAGCTGACGCTGCTGGGCCAGGTGGAGGCGTCGAACCGCGTCAGGGCCACGGGCGTGCTCGGCGGCACCTACACCCCGCATTGCGCCGCGCTGCAGCCGTTCTCGCTCGTGGTCGGTCTCGGAACGGCGGTGGCCCGACGCGGCGTGACGATCCACGAGGGCACCGAGGTCATCGGGATCGAGCAGGGGCGCGTCACGACGACGCGCGGCGTGGTGCGCGCCGACGTCGTGGTGCGCGCGACCGAGGGCTTCACGCCGACGCTGCCCGGCGTGCACCGGTCGGTGGTGCCGATGTACTCGCTGATGGTGGCGACCGAGCCCTTCTCGGACGACCTCTGGGGGCAGATCGGCCTCGCCGAGCGGGAGACCTTCAGCGACAAGCGGCACCTGAGGATCTACGGGCAGCGCACCGCCGACGGGCGCATCGCCTTCGGCGGGCGTGGGGCGCCGTACCACTGGGGGTCGAGCGTGCGTCCCGAGCACGACGTCGACGACCGGGTGCACGCGATGCTGCGGCGCATCCTCGTCGAGCTGTTCCCCGCCCTCGGCGGCGTGCGGTTCACGCACGCCTGGGGCGGCAACCTCGGGATCCCGCGCGACTGGACGCCGTCGGTCACGTTCGACGCCGCGACCGGGCTCGCCCAGGCGGGCGGCTACGTCGGCGACGGGGTCGCGACGGCGAACCTCGCGGGCCGGATGCTCCGCGACGCGATCCTGCGCACGTCCGGCAGCGAGCTGCTCGACCTTCCCCTCTACGGCCACCGTTCCCGAGCCTGGGAGCCGGAACCCCTGCGCTGGACCGGCGTCAACGCGGTCACGGCGCTCTTCTCCGCGGCCGACCGCACCGAGGCCCGCACGGGTCGGCCGTCGCGCGCGGCCGCCCGCTTCTGGCGCACGCTCGGCCACTGACGGCGACGGCCCACCGGGAGCGATGCTCCCGACGGGCCGTCCCCGGTCCTGCATGTGTCAGAGAGAGGTCACGTGCCGGTGATGATGCGCGGTGCGGTCATGGTGTCCTGGCCGTGCATGTAGTTGGCCGGTACGTAGACGCGGTACTCCCACGTGCCGGGCTGCACGACGATCTTGGCCGTGATCGCGCCGGTGGTCTGGGCGGTGCCCTGCCAGAGGTTGGAGTAGCTGCCGGTCGTCCCGACCTTGCGGGCGATGACCCACACGGTCCGCTGGTTGCCCGGCGTCACCGAGATGCCGTCGAGGTAGGTCCAGCCCGCCGCGACCGTCGACGTGGTGGTGTCGAAGCCCGAGACGGTGGTCTTCGCCGAGACGGTGCGGACGGCGGAGCCCACCGGGCCGTACGTCTTCCACGCCGGGGCGTACACGCGCCACTCCCAGATGCCGACCAGGACGCTGCCGGTGAACGGGATGCTGCAGCCGACGTTGGTGGTCTGGGTGGTCACGGTGTACCAGCTCGTCGCACCCTGCAGGCGGCGCTGCAGGACCGCGGGGCGACCCGACTGGCTCCCGCAGGTGACGGCGACGGTCGAGCTGAACGTGCCGCCGCTCGCGGCGGTGAGGGAGGTGGAGGCCCAGCCGCTGATGCTCGACGGCGCGTACGGCGTCACGGCGGCGGCGAAGGACGCGGGGCCGTCGCCGAGCGCGTTGAACGGGACGACCTTGACGGTGGCGCTGGCGCCGTTGGTGGCGGTGACAGCCGCGCTCGTCGTGGTGACGATCTTCTTCTGGACGCCGTTGACGTACACGCGGTACGACGTCGCCCCCTCGCCGGCGGGCGCCGCCACCCAGGTGGCGTTCACGGTGGCGTTGCCGGCCTTCGCGGTGAGGCCCGAGACCGCACCCGGGACCGCCTTGGCGGCGGCGGAGATGCTCGTGGGCAGCGAGTCGCCCTCGCTGTTGACCGCGACGACGCTGAACTTCTGGACGACGCCGTTCGTGAGCCCGGTGGCGGTGAACGAGGCGGCGTTGGCGGGGAGGTTCAAGGCGAGGCCCTTGTCCGACGTGACGCGGTAGCCGAGCACCGGAGCCCCGTTGGTGGACGCCGGCGGCGCCCAGGTCAGGAGCACCTTGCCGTTGTACGGCGTCGCCGCGAGGCTGCGCACGGGCGTCGTGATGTTGCGGACGGTCTGCGACCAGGTGCCGCTGACGGAGTAGCCGACCGCGGTGCCGCCGGGCGTCGCGATGGAGAACGCACCGCTCGAGACCCCGGTCTTCGTCGGGAGCGCGAGGGTGCCGGCCGCGGTCGACCAGTCGGCGGTGTCGTCGCTGCCGTTGGTGAAGGACGGCACGCAGGTGGGGAGGCCCGACAGGCAGATGTAGCCGCCGCCGAACACGTCGTTGTCGTCGTCCCACATCACGAACCGCAGAGGCCGGTTCTGCTGCGCCCCGGCGATCGAGTGCGTGCGCGCGGTGCTGGGCACGGAGTAGGTGCCGCCGGTGCTCCAGGCCCAGTAGGTGCTCGTGGCGCCGAGCTGCCGGTAGGCGCCCAGCTCGGAGGTGCTGACCTTGGAGCCCATCCAGTAGAAGTCGCCCGCACCGGTGGAGTCGGAGTCGTTCGTGAGCGACACCTTGTCGAACGTGACCGTGAGGTCGCGTCGCGGCGTGCGCAGCGTGCCCTCCTCGGTGCGGACGTTGCCGAACGAGTCGGCCGCCTTCACGACGTAGCGGTACCAGGCGCCCTGCGAGAGCCCGGTCTGCATGTCGTAGCTGCGGGTCGAGGTGAGGGCAGATCCGGCGGCCGGTGCGAACGACTTCACCTTGGTGGCGCCGAAGTAGATGTCGGCCGACACGAGGGTCGGGCTGCTGGTGGACACGTCGAGGCGCAGGCCGTCGGGGTACGGAGTCGCCGTGATGGCGCTGATGCAGTCGGTCTGGCACGGCGTCGCGGCGGACGCCGACGGCGCGACGGCGAGCGTGCTGCCGAGGATCGCGGCGGCGGTGACGCCGGCGGCTGCGGCGCGGCGTGCGGTGCGGTTCATGGCTGTCTCTCCTACGTGGGGACCGGGTGTCCCGTCACGTCAGACGCTCGTGCCTGCGGTGGGTCCCGCACCTGAGCAGCGACTACTCACCTTCGCTCCGGCGCTACCTAGGCAGCCGGGCTGGTGGTCGCTTCACGGGAGGCCTGCTCGCCGACGACCAGTTCTGGTGGTGGCCGGATTCGCCTGTGGTTGCTGTGGATTTCTCCTGTCGGTGGTCGGTGCATTGTCGGAGGTGGTTGGCATGATGGGGTCATGTCCCAGGCCACCTTCGTCGATCCGGCGGTGGAGTTCGCGCGCCTGGTCGCGGGTGCGCGGGGTCTGCTGGGCGAGGCGTCGGTGCTGGCCGGTTCCGGCGCTGTGTCTGAGGTGCAGCTGGCGGGTCTGCCGGAGCTGACGGCGGAGCTGTTCGCGGTCCGCGACGCCGCCCACGCCCTGGGCGTGGTCGCGGTGGACCGCCTGGACGCCTCGGGGGTGCTGGCGTCGGCGGGGTTCGGGTCGACGACGGCGTTCCTGACCCAGCGCACCGGCATGGCCCCGGGCAGGGCCGGCAGCGTCGTCTCGGGTGCGCGGACGCTGCGCTCGTATGCCGCGACGCGGGTCGCGCTGGTCGCGGGCCGGGTCACCCCGGACCTGGCGGCTGCCCTGGTGCGCGGCAGCGAGGCGGCGATCGCGGACAGGACCGCCGACGACCGGGTGCAGTGGCGGGCGTTCTGCGAGGACTACCTCCTCCCGATCGCGGAGCAGGGGTCGGTGGAGGAGGTCGCGGGCGCTGCCGCGGTGCTCAAGGAGATCCTGGACCCGGAGGCCGCGGCCCGGCGCAAGGAGGAGTCGATGGCGGGCCAGTTCCTCACCGTGACCCGGGTCGGGGACCAGTTCGTGATCAAGGGCGCCCTGACCCTGGAGGACGGCGCCGCGCTCAAGGTGCTGCTGGACCGGATGCGCGACGCGAAGTTCCGCACGGGATCCCTGACCCCGGACGAGCAGCCCACCGGCGACGCCGCGGTCGACGAGCGGCGGCGCCGGATCGCCGCGGCGCACCAGGACGCCCTGTCGTTGAACCACCTCGTGCAGCTGTGGCTGGCCGGCGGCATGGTCGGCCGCGCCCACGGGGTCCGCCCGCACGTCACCATCGCGACCACGGTCGACGACCTCGACGCCGGGTTCCCCGGCGAGATGACCGTCCCCGGGATGTCGTCCCCGGTGCTGGTCAACGCCGAGACGGTGAAGCGGATGCTGTGCGACGCGTCGGTGACCGAGATCGGCGTCATCGGGTCCGTCCCCGACCGGCACGCGCACCACCACGGCGGCGTCCCCTGCCACGGCGCTGCCCACCGGGGGCGACACGGCCACGTCCACGGCGTCGGCGGCTGCGAGCTGCACCCCGGCTCGGCGCGGTTGCTGCGCCGCCGCCATCACGTCTGGGACGAGGGCCGCCGCTACCGCACCGTCCCACCCCGCCTGCGTCGGGCGCTGGACCTCCGCGACCAGCACTGCGCGTTCCCGGGCTGCCGGATCGCGGTCGGGTGGTGCGAGGCCCACCACATCCTCGAGTGGGAGTACGGCGGCGCCACCGACCTCGACAACCTCACGTTGTTGTGCGCGAAGCATCACCACGCGGTGCACGAGGGCGGCTGGACCATCGTGAAGAACCCCGGCATCGACCCGGGATGCCCGACCTGGCTCGCCTTCGACCCACCCGACCCCGTCCCCGTCCGAACCCGGCCCTGAAGAAGGGCAGGCCGCACTCGGGACCGATCAGCACCGCAGGCAGACCGCACCACCCGACAGGGCGCGGTCCCCGTGGCATGTCCGGACACAGATCACACCGCGAGAAGTAACCGGCAATCGGCATCGCGCTGTGGGGCAGGATCAGACCGTGCCGACTCGCGCTGATCGACCCGACGTACCCACCCTGTGCCTTGTCTGCGGGTTCGACTACGACGGGTTCGATGACGTTCTTCCGTGGGGTCCGGATGGCGACAGCCCGACCTACAACTTCTGCCCGTGCTGCGGCGTGGAGTTCGGTTACGGAGACTTCGCGATCGAGGGTGCGAAGCAGTGGCGAGCCAAGTGGCTGGCAGGCGGCGTCGAATGGTTCGACCCCAACGAGCGCCCCGTCGATTGGGACGTGTCGGTCCAACTCTCCCGCCTGCCCGAGCGCGTGAGATAGCGCAGACGTGCCGATCGCGCTCGCTTCGTCCTGAGAAGCTCGGCATTGGGCATCGTCGACTTGCCCGAGGACGAGCACCCGGTGCGACGCTGGAGGGGTGACAACAGCGTCCCGGTGGGGCCTGACGCCTCGCCAGAGCGTCGAGCGGGAGGCCGCTCGGCGTGGGAG
Source organism: Longivirga aurantiaca (assembly GCF_042660085.1). NCBI lineage: Bacteria > Bacillati > Actinomycetota > Actinomycetes > Sporichthyales > Sporichthyaceae > Longivirga > Longivirga aurantiaca. Next base: position 640,635 of record NZ_JBHSTI010000008.1, read on the forward strand.
CGATGCGGTGATCGAGGGCTGTCGGGCCTTGGTCCGGGGCGAGGACGGGGATGCGGCGCTGGTTCTCGTTCTCGGTGGCCCTCCCGCCCGCACGTTCCTCGACGGTCAGCCCCACGTGGATGACTACTGGCTCAGGGTGTGGGGTCTGCGCGGGTTGCTGTGGGTGTGGTCGCCCGTCGCGATCCCCGAGCTTCGGGTCGCTCTGACTGATCCGGCGTGGAGAGTCCGGGAGATGGCCTTGAAGGTCGCCGCACGCAACCGGGTGGAGGACGTGGTCGAGGTGGCCGCGCCGCTGCAGAGCGATCCCGTGGCGAGGGTGAGACAGCAGTCGCACCGATACCTGATGCAGGTTGTTGCAGACGGCACCTGACCGCACCGAAGCGGCCGTTCTGACTCCAGTTCTCGGTTCGGTACCGGCAGGCTGTCCCGCATGTTGATCGAGATCCGCGAAGCCACAGCCGAAGATCTCCCTGCCCTCGCGCGGCTTCGCTGGGAGTGCCACACGGAGCGCCAACCGGCTGACGAGCATGACTTCGACGCCTACCGTCTCGGCTTTGCTCAATGGTGCTCGGCGCGGCAGGGCAGATGCCGCGCAGTCGTGGCCGTAGACGGTTCCCACGTCGTGGGCATGGGATTCCTTGTCCTGGTCGACCGCGTCCCCAGCCCCGGCTCGCTGGATCGCCATCATGGCGACATTCAGTCGATGTACGTAACACCCGCACACAGGAACCACGGGGTTGGATCGAAGATCGTTCGACGACTACTCGACCTGGCACGCGACGCAGGATGCGAGCGGATCGAGGTCTACTCAGGAAGCCGCGCGGTCACCTTCTACGAACGATCAGGGTTTGAGCACGTCGACCGACTCCTGAATCGGGTCCTCGGGCAGTGATGACGCTCCCGACCTCTGTGCCGTTCTGACTCGGATCTCGGAGCAAGGATCCGACACTAGGTGGCGGTGGCGAGGCCAGGCTGTCGCGCCGCCGGACCACTCCGTTGGCCAGGCCACCGGGCGAGGTTGCGTCTAGCGTGGAGTTGCACGGGAACCTCCACCGAGGGGAGGCCGCCATGACTGAGATTCCGGAGCCGTCCAGCACGAGGCGGTGGGGCCGTGGGGGCCTGGTCATCGCAGTGCTCGGTGCTCTGGCCCTCGTCGGATCCGCGCTCCTGGGCTTCCTCCTCATGCAGGGTCCACGTGATCTGTCGCCGGTGGCGTACGGGGAGCGGCTGACCGTCACCACGGAGCGGAGCTCCTCGGTCGCGGTGTACACGCCCACGGGCCTGGAGGCACCGCCCGCGTGTCAGGTGGCCACGTCAGCCGGTGCGGACGTCGAACTCGGCCCGGTCGAGCGCTACTCCCAGGCGAGCGGTCTGGAGACCACCTACTCGTTCGCCACCGCTGGGGGAGTTCCCTACCAAGTGTCCTGCGGGACGGTCGGTGAGACCGGCGAGTTCGCCGCCGCAGAGACCCGTCGCGTGTCAGTGCCACTGATCGTCGCCGTGGGCTCGATGGGGCTGGTGCTCCTCCTCGGAGGTCTCGTCCTCGCGCGTCTCAGCGGCCGCTCGATAGTCGGCTAGGGCTTCCAGCCGAAGATCCCTCGAGCGACCGGATGGCGAACCGAGCCGAAGTGCCGTTCTGACAGTGCGGGCTCGATTCCCGTCACCCGCTCCGCTGTGATTCGTTGTGACACAACGGCAGACAGGCGGAGAAGGAACCGGCACTAGACATCGCGTCCCACCGGGGGCGGGGCCCCGTTCCAACCCCGGCGCGACACGCGCTCTTCCGAGCGGCGGTGGCGTGCGCCGCCGTCCGCGCACCGGCGACGGGTCAGCAGAGGTCGACGAGGGCGAGCAGCGTGCGCCAGTTGCGCGCGGTGCCCGTGGTGGCCAGTCGCTTGAGGATGGCGCCGTGCTGCAGCCGGCTGTCGTGCATCGTCTCGCCGTACGCGATGACGATCTCGAGCTCGCGCGCGGCGACGAGGTCGGCGCCCCAGTCGGTGCTCAGCAGCGTGGCGAGCGCCGTCGCGTCGGGGGCGGTGTCGAGGTGCAGCACGTGCACCGACGCCGGCCGCTCGGCCGCCTGCTCGGCGAAGGGCGACCACTCCGCCACCGCGCGCAGCTGCCTCGGCGTGCGCACCAGCACCGGGGTGTCGATGCCGAACGACGCGCGCAGCACGTCGCCGACGCCGCTCGCCACCTTCCCCGGCGTCCGGACGGGCGAGGAGAGGATGACGTTGCCGCTCTGCATGTACGTGCGGACGTCGGCGTAGCCCGCCTCGGCCAGCGCGGTCCGCAGCGCCGGCATGCTCACCTTGTTATGGCTGCCGAGGTTGACCGCACGCAGCAGGGCCACCCAGGTCGGCATGCCCTGACCCTAGCCTCGGAGGCGACCACCGGCGCTCGTGCCTCCCACGATGCTGTGATTCGTTGTGACACAACGGCAGACAGGCGAAGAGAGAACCGGCACTATCGCTCGTGTGGTCAGGTGCTGGAACGGCCCACACCGATGCACCAGATCAGCAGCAGCATCGACCCGATGTACGCCAGGACCTGAGGCGCGACGAGGCCGGCGCCCGCCGAACCCCAGTCGTCGATGCCGGAGAGGATGCCCGGCAGCACCGCGAGGCCCACCACGAGCAGTACGCCGGCGATGACGCCAAGCCAGCGCAGCCACACCGGCCAGCTCGTGCTGCCGAGAATCGTCAGCGCGAGAATGAGGAACCACACGCCGAGGACGCCCCACCCCAGGGCGGACCACAGTCCGGCGAGATACCAGTCGGTGCGTCCGGTCAGGACGAGGACCGAGCCGATGACGATCAGAATCGCGCCCAGGACAGCGGCGGTAAGTGCGAGCCAGCGCGGCACGATGCCGTCGGGCAGCAGGTCGCGCGCCGCGAAGGCCAGCAGCATCGCCAGGACGCCGGTGGCCGCTCCGAGCACGTCGTTGACCGGTCCGAGGAAGCCGAGACCCACGGACATCAAGACGAGGGCGGCGAGAGCGACTATGCCAACGAGGGCGGTCCACAGCGCCAGCGACCTCACCGAGTCCGTGACCATGCGCACCTCGTACCAAACGATGCTCGCTCTCCGCGATGATCCCGCGCACAACATGGCAGGGCAATGGTCGGCGGAGCGCAGAAGTGCCCGGTGGTGCACTCGGGTCTGGGCGTTGGGGCTGGTTCGGTCGTAGCGTCCTGATGTCGCCGGGCTGACTCGCGAAGTGCCTGCCGTTGCTGGCCTGCTAACGAACTGTCGCTCGGCGGCGTCGACCGCGGCATGACTCAACAGAGGCTTGGCCACCCCGCACCGGGACTGTCTGCCGCGTTCCTTTCCCTCGAGTGGTTGTAGCGGGCAGATGCAGGTGATCGGAGTCGATCCTCACAAGGGATCCCACACGGCAGTGGCGATCGGTGGCGACGAGAGCGTGATCGCCTCAGTGCGTATCGCGGCGAGCCGGCGCCAGGTCGAACGACTGCTGGTGTTCGCGGCCGCGTGGCCGGAACGGGTCTGGGCGGTCGAGGGCGCGCAGGGCGTGGGCCGGATGCTCGCCCAGCAACTGGTGGCTCGGGGCGAGCGAGTGGTGGATGTGCCGCCCTCGCTCTCGACCCGGGTCAGGGTGCTGTCGGGCCGGTCTGGTCGCAAGACCGACGCGCACGACGCCCGCGCTGTCGCGGTCGCTGCCCTACGCCAACCCAACCACACGATCGTGGCTGCTGAGGACTTCAGCAGGAGCCTGCGGTTGTTGTCCGACCGCCGCGCGCAGCTGACCGCCGCCCGCACCCAGGCCGTCACGCGACTGCACGGACTGCTCGCCGAACTCGTGGAAGGCGGTGCACCCCAGTCGCTCTCAGCCGAGCAGGCAGCGGCGATCCTGCGCCGGATCCGACCCGTGAGCGAGGTCGACGTGATCCGCAAGGAGCTCGCACGCGACCTGCTCGGAGACCTGCGGCGCCTGGACGCCAAGCTCGCCGCTAACGCGACCAGGATCGCCGAGGCCGTTCATGACAGTGGCACTACCCTGACCGAGATCCAGGGCATCGGGCCGATCACCGCAGCCCGGATCATCGGTCACAGCGGCAACCCGGCCCGCTTCCCGACCCGCGGGCACTACGCCTCCTACGCCGGCACCGCACCCATCGAGGCATCCTCAGGAACGGTCGAACGCCACCGCCTGTCCCGGCGCGGGAACCGGCAGCTGAACTCGGCACTGCACGGCGTCGCGATCACCCAGATGCGCCACCCCGGCCCGGGTAAGGACTACTACGAACGCAAGATCGTCGCGTCGCTTGACACACAGAGGCTTCGTTTGCGCACGTTGCGGCCTGGCGGCTGCCGGCGAGCCTTGCCGCCTAGAGCCGGGTGCACGAATGCTCTGCCGACCCGCTCCAGACTGCGGGCGACACTGCGCTGGCGCCGCCGTATCGTGGCCGCGGTGTGCTTCTCGCCCCAGGCGGATCTGGTCGGCGGCGCTGTTCTCGTCGTGCTCGGCGTCGATGCGCTGCGCCACGTGCACGAGCGGCGTGACCACGTCGCGCTCGCGGCGCTGCCGCTACTCCTCGCCGCGCACCAGGTGATAGAGGCATTCGCGTGGTGGGGCCTGCAGGGAGTGGTGACCCCTGAGGTCGGGACGGCAGCTGTGTGGGCCTACCTGTTCATCGCGTTCGTCGTGCTACCCGTCTACGTGCCCGTCTCGATCCTCACGATGGAGCCGCCAGGCTGGCGACGCCAGGTCATCTGGGCATTCGTCGCCATGGGCGCCGTCGTCGCGGCCGGCCTGCTCGCCGGCATGCTGCGCGGTCCGGTGACGGCCGCAGTCGAGGGCTGGCACCTCGCTTACGGCACGGGCACGACCGCCGGGGGTGCGCTCGCAGTCGTCTACGTCGTCGTCACTTGCGGATCGGTGCTGTTCTCGGGGCGGCCCTACCTCATGGCGTTCGGGCTGCTGAACCTGCTGGCCGTCGCGTTCCTTGCCTGGTTTGAACTCTCCGGCTTCGCGTCGCTGTGGTGCGCGTGGGCGGCGCTCACCGCGGGCGGCATCGCCGTATACATGCGGATCGATCATCGCCCCCGCGTCCGGACGTCATACGCCGTGCCGTAGCCGCCCGCGCCGGTCCGCGACGTTACCGACTGGCGACCCCGCACGCCGCGCGCTCTGGTCCAGTCCGTTGGCGACCGGCTGCGCAGCGGAGGTGATTGAGGGGGGCGTGCCTCGGGGGCACGCAGAAGTGCCGTTCTGACTCGCTTCTCGAAGAGCGAACCGGAGCCATCGCTTGCCCGTAACCGGTCAACGCCGTCTGTCTCACGATGTGAAGCCACGAGCGACTTGGACAAGGGCGGCGCCAGCTGACCGGATGCGCCTTAGCCTCACCTTCGAGGTCCTCTGCCTCGAGCGAGTCAATCCTCGCCGACCCACCACATGATCAGCATGGAGGAGCCATGGCCCAGAAGGCCGTCGTAAGTCTCACCACGGGACTCGAAGACATCGAGAAGGTGACAGTGGCGTTTCTCGTCGCGGTCGGCGCTGCCGAGACGGGGCGCGACACCCTCGTGTTCCTCACGCAGGAGGCCGTGCGCCTTGCCCTTCCTGGGGTGGCGACCGGCATCGGCTGCGACGGCTGCCCTTCCCTTGAGTCGCTCGTGGAGCGCTACCACGCTGCTGGCGGTCGCTACTTCGTCTGTCCGATCTGCGTCGACTCGCGCAAGATCGACGCCGCGACACTGATCGACGGCGCGGAGCTCAACGGGACCATCCCCATGTGGAACTGGATCGGCGACGACGGGGCCACGACTTTCAGCTACTGACTGCTCCGCGGTGCCGAGAGCGTGCCGCATAGCGGCGCGGAGATGTGCCGTTCGCGCTCGTATTTGATCGGGCAGGGCTGGCCCGCGCCGAGCCGCCGCACGATGCCTTGATCGGCTAGGTCGGCCGGCCCCGTGTTCTGTCTAGAACGGGGGCTGGTCGATCTCGACGGCGAGGGCGTGCACGGTGTGCGGGCGGGGGAGGTTGGGGCGTGCGGGGATGCGGACCGTCTGTCCGAGGGCGGTGTTGAAGGTGGCGGTGCCGTCGGGTCTGGAGTCGGTGATGTCCAGGAGGCCGGCGGTCTTGCGTTGGTGGCATTCGGTGCAGAGGGCGCCGCAGTTGCCGGCGGTGGTGGGGCCGTGGGGTGCTTCTTCGGCGTGGTCGATCTGCAGGTAGCGCTGGGCTTTGCGGGTGCAGCCGGGTGATCGGCAGCCGCCGTCGCGGGCGATGCAGTGCCGGCGCAGGGCGGGTGGGACGCGGACGGTGGTGCCGTGGTCCTTGACCCAGCCGTCGACGGGGTCGGTGACCACGCGGCGCAGGAACGTGGCCCAGGCGGCGTGGTCGCGGGCGATGCCGGCGGGGGCGGGTTGGCCGTTGATGAGGGCGACCCGGTCCTGCAGCCCCTGCAGGGTGTCGGCATCGATGACGACGTCGGTGGTGATGATCGTGGCGGCGGCGCGGTCGAACGTCACCTCCCCGTCGGGGGTGACGGTGCCGAGGATGCGGGCCATGAGGGCGTCGGCGCGGGCGGCGTCGGCGCGCAGGTCGGCGTCGGACCACACCGGCTCTGTGGCGCGGTCGCTCTCGGCTGCTGCGGCGGCGGCGGCGGTGTCGTTGTCGCGGTGGCGCTGGTCGGCGATGGCGTCGCCGTCGCGGCGCAGGGTGTCGTAGATGGCGTCGATGACGGGGGTGTCGTGGGTGAGGCCGAGGAAGGACATGCCGTCCTTGCCGCGGCGGATGTAGAGGCCGCGGTCGTCGTGGGCCTTCTGGTGGCGGCGGACGGCGTCGGGGTCGAGCTCGGTGATCAGGGCCTGCAGGTGGGTGCGGAAGTCCGCGACGACCATCGTGCGGGCTGCGGGCAGGGCCAGGCGGCCGATCACCTCGAGGGTGTCGGGGTCGGTGATGTTCAGGCACTCGCTGATCAACGTCCGGCAATGCCAGTCGGACACCTCACCCTCGAGGAGGGCGTGGCCGAAGGGCGCGAGCTCCCCGAACAGGGACCGCGCCGTGGAGATGTGGTGGGCGGCGGCGTCGATGGACATCCCGACGGCGATCGCGACCTCGTGGGCGATCTGCCGGTCGTTCTCCGACGACACCGCCCCTCGCGGGTCGGGGATCCCGGCGATGGCGGCGAGGGCTGCGTAGCGGCGGCCGTGGGCGCGGTCGACGTCGCGATCGAGGCGGGTGAGGTCCTCGAGCAGGTCGGGGGCGGCGACGGGGGAGTTCAGGTCCTGAGCGTCGACCAGGCCCAGGGCCAGGGCCCACATGCGGGAGGAGTCGGTGCCGGGCACGAACCGGGCCTCCACTTGCTCGCGCAGCGCGGCGGCGCGCGCGGCTCGCCGCTGGGCGAGCCGCACTGCGCGCTCGTCCGGCTCACGCACCGGGGCAGGCTCAGGCTCGCCGACAGTCCGGGCCGGGCGGCGGTGGCCGGGCACGTCCACGTCCAGCTGCAGCGACCCGAGCACCGGCGACCACGCGGCGGGCCGCGCGTAGTCGGCCTCCAGGCCCTCGACGACGAACCGCTCCAGGCCCTGCACCAGCCCGGCCAGCAGCGCGTCCACCGCGGACACGACGGTCTCCGAGGTGCTCGAGCCGCGGCTGCTGGACATGGATCACAGAATAGAACACACATACGACAGTGACTCATACCCTGGAGCGAGGAATCGCCGGAAAGTGTTCAGCCGCAAGCGAACACAGCCGGATCCGAGCGAGGCTCGGAAGCACATGACGTGTGATTGGGGAGCTGCCGGGTGGACGAGCACGAGCGAGCCGCGGACGACGGACCGATCTGCCCCCGGATCCGTCGTGACGTCACGACAGATCGGTCGTGACGCGACAGTTCCGGGGGCAGGATGCCGTCAGTGCTGGGTCAGGAGAGGGCTAGGAGCCGGTGCCCCACCGTGAGCGGGTGCGTGGCAAGGAGGTCCGCGAGCGCCTCGCCCATGGCGGCGACCGACGGCCCGTACATGTACAGCGCGGTGTCGGCAGGGCCTTCCCAGTACGACTGCAGCGCGCCGGTCTCTCCCAGAGCGATGTGGATGCGGTCGAGGAGCTCGTTGATGTCGTGCGCGGCGTACACCTCGGGAGGGAGGCCGGTGCCGTCGAGGTAGAGCGCGAGGCCGTCGGTGGACCCGAAGAACCGGGCGTCGTCGTGGTCGATGGCGAGGCTGGAGCCGCGGGGCGCGCCCTGGGCCTCGAGCAGCTCGACGACGGCGTCCGCGATGGCGGTGCGGTCACCCACGACGTCGGCGTCGATCGCGCACGACAGCGGCTCTCCGTCGCCGGACACCAGCGTGCCGCCACCGGTGACGGCGCTGCCGGGGAAGTCGCGCTCGAGGAGGAACGCGAGCGGGTCCTCGTAGCGGTCGCCACGGTGCACGGGCTGCACCCGCGCGTTGATGCGCACCTCGAGTAGCGCCGCAGGGCCCCCCACCTGCGCGCGGCTGTCCTGCCCCACCCGCGTCATGCTGCCATGACTTCCCCGGGACGGCTCACTTCGCCTCGGCCCAACTCGCCGCGATCGTCGTGTCGGTCACGAAACGGACGCCGCTGCCCGCGCTCCACCACGCCGCGGTCCGGTCCAGCGACCTGCCGATCACCTCGACGACGGCCTCGGCGTGCTCGTGCGGCGTCTCGACGAGCAGCTCGTCGTGCAGGCACAGCACGATCCGCGCGTCGAGGTCGGCGAGCCCGGCCCGCACGGTGGCGGCCCAGGCCTTGAACAGCTCGGCCGCCGCGCCCTGAACGACGGCGTTGCGCGCGAACCGGCCGTAGGAGTGGGCGACGTTCGAGTCGGGGCCTGCGTCGGCGAGGGCCTCCGCGAGGCTCGACAGCCGCAGCAGCCGACCGCCGTACGTCCGTAGGTCGACGCCGCGCCGTCCGGCGTCCTCGGCCTCGCGCAGGAACGCCATGGCAGTGGGGTAGGCGCGGTCCATGTCCTTGAGCGCCGCACCGGCAGGGCCCGAGGTCTGGCCGTACATGGCCGCGAGCACGGCGACCTTCGCCGTCGGGCGGTCGCTCTTCAGCGCTGCGGCCACCGGGGAGTACATATCGTCCTCGCGGGCGGCGCCGGCGAGCGCGCGGTCGTGCGAGACGGCGGCGAGCACGCGCGGCTCGACCTGCCCGAGGTCGGCGCGCACCAGGGTGCGTCCCGGCCGTGGGCGAACTGCTGGGCGCAGCTCCGCGGGCAGGTTGTGCAGGCCTGCCGACGCCGTCATCCGGCCGGCGCCCTCGGCCGCACCCCAGACGCCGCGCAGCCGGTCGTCGTCGCCGATGTCGTTCTCGACCCAGCGCCAGCCGTACGTCGTCGCGATGCGCTCAGCCTTGCGCCAGTGCAGGAGCGCCGCGACGCCGGGCGAGGATTCGGCGTACGGCTCGAGGCGCCACGAGCGGGTGTCGGGCACGTCGATCCCGTTGCGCGCCAACAGGTCTCGAACGGAAGCTGGGTTGCGCAGGTCGACCGGCTCGCCGGGGAATGCGCTCCAGACGGGCTGGTCGCGCTCGCGCCGGGCCGCGATCTCCTCGGCCTCCGTGCGCGGCCTCGGGCCGATCGTGCGGACGAGCATCTCCTCGAGCACCGCGCGGTCGACCGGCAGGCCGTCGACCTCGAGCTCGATGCACAGCAGCGCCGCCATGCTCTCGCTGAGCGCGACGAGGTACGCCAGCGGTGTCGGACCGGCGGCGGCGCGACGGTCGGGCAGAGCACGGACCGCGGCCTCCTGCCGCTGCTGCAGGTCGAGCGCCAGCTCGGCCCAGCGTCGCGTGCCGCGGAGGCTCTCGGCCCACGACCCGCGCAGCCACTCGCGGCTGAGGTGGCCGTCGTCGCGGACGGCGTCGTCGCTCTCGCCGTGCAGGTCGAGCAGCGTGAGGCCGCCCTCGGCGAGGTCGGGGGAGTCCAGGCCCGCCTGGGCGGCCCAGACCGCCCCGGCGTCGTCGCGGCCGAGGCCGTGCAGCAGGCGGCCGACGGCGCCGAGGTCCCAGCAGGCGCGGGGGCGCAGGCCGGCCTCGACGAGCGGGAACGCCGTACCGCGGGCGGACCACCACACCCAGCGCGGCGCCAGCGCCGCCTCGAGCTCGGTCACCGCGGCGACCGTGTCTGCGGTGGCCAGAGCGTGCGTGCCGCCAGCGTGCGCGACGGCCAGGCCCCGCCCGGGCGCGATCGCGAGGGCCAGCGGCGTACCGCTTTCGACCCCGGACGCCGCGAGCTCCTCGGCGAAGGGGGGTGCGGTCGAGGTCACCCCGCGACCCTACGGGTCGCCCGGGTCAGTCGAGGTCGAGGTCTTCGTCGTCGTCGTCGAGGCGGGCGAGGTAGACGGCGAGGCGCTCGACGGGGATCTCGAACTCCGGGTGCAGGTCGACGAAGGTCCGCAGCCGCTCGGCGAGCCAGGCGACGCTGACCTCCTCCTCGCCTCGACGCTTCTCGAGCTCCTCGATACCGCGGTCGGTGAAGTACACGGTGACCTCCTACGCGAAGGCGGCGGCGACGAGCTCGGCCTGCTCGCGCTCGTGCACCTTGTGGGTGCCCACGGCGGTGGTGGCGGCGGCCGGGCGCGAGACCCGGCGCAGCGCGCGGCCGTCGAGCGTGGGGAGGTTGAGCACGACGAACGGCCAGGCGCCCTGGTTGGAGGGCTCCTCCTGCACGAACACCAGCTCGGCGTCGGGCGGGAAGGCCGCGATCGCCGCCGTCAGCTCCTCGACCGGTAGAGGGGCGAGGCGCTCGAGCCGCACGATCGCGACGTCGGTGCGACCGGACTTCTCGCGCTCGGCCAGCAGGTCGTACGTGACCTTGCCCGTGCAGATGAGCACGCGGCGCACGCCGGTCGGGTCGACGGCGTCGTCGCCGATGACCGGGCGGAAGGTGCCGGAGGTGAAGTCCTCCTTGGCCGAGCCCGCGGCCTTGAGGCGCAGCATCGATTTCGGGGTGAGGACCACGAGCGGCTTGTGGTGGGGCGCGATGGCCTGCCAGCGCAGCAGGTGGAAGTACGAGGCCGGCGTCGAGGGCATGGCCACGGTCATGTTGTCCTGCGCGCACATCTGCAGGTAGCGCTCGATGCGCGCCGAGGAGTGGTCGGGCCCCTGGCCCTCGTAGCCGTGCGGCAGCAGCAGCGTGACGCCGGAGGTCTGGCCCCACTTCTGCTCGCCCGAGGTGATGAACTCGTCGATGATCGTCTGCGCGCCGTCGGCGAAGTCGCCGAACTGCGCCTCCCACAGCACGAGGGCGTCGGGGCGGGCGACCGAGTAGCCGTACTCGAAGCCCATCGCGGCGTACTCCGACAGCAGCGAGTCGTAGACGAAGTAGAAGCCCTGGTCGTCGCTCAGCTTGGCGAGCGGCGTGTGCTCGGCACCCGTCACGCGGTCGACGATGACGGCGTGGCGCTGGCCGAACGTGCCGCGGCGGGAGTCCTGGCCCGCGAGGCGCACGGTGCGCCCCTCGAGCAGCAGCGACCCGAACGCGAGCGTCTCGCCCATCGCCCAGTCGATCGTGGCGTCCTGCACCATCTGCGCGCGGCGCTGCAGCTGCGGCGCCAGACGGGGGTGGACGGTGAAGCCGTCGGGCATGTTCAGCTGGCTGTCGACGATCCGCTTGACCGTGTCGTCGCTGATCGCGGTGGTGACCACGGCCGGGAACGGCGGCGGCTCCGGGTGATGCTTCTCGGTCGGGTGCGCCAGGGCGTCGCGCGTCTCGGTGAAGACCCGCTCGAGCTGCTCCTGGTAGTCGCGCAGCGCCTGCTCGGCCTCCTCGACCGAGATGTCGCCGCGCCCGATGAGCGCCTCGGTGTAGAGCTTGCGGGTCGAGCGCTTGGCGTCGATGAGGTTGTACATCAGCGGCTGCGTCAGCGACGGGTCGTCGGCCTCGTTGTGGCCGCGCCGGCGGTAGCAGACCATGTCGATGACGACGTCCTTGTTGAACCGCTGGCGGAACTCGAACGCCAGTCGGGCCACCCGGACGACGGCCTCGGGGTCGTCGCCGTTCACGTGGAAGATCGGCGCCTGCACCATGCGCGCGACGTCGGTCGAGTAGACCGACGAGCGCGACGACTCCGGTGCGGTGGTGAAGCCGACCTGGTTGTTGACGACGATGTGGATCGTGCCGCCGGTGCGGTAGCCGCGCAGCTGCGACAGGTTGAGGGTCTCGGTCACCACGCCCTGGCCGGCGAACGCGGCGTCGCCGTGCAGCAGCACGGGCAGCACCGAGAAGACCTTGCCGCGGGGGAGCATGTCCTGCTTGGCGCGGACGATGCCCTCGAGCACCGGGTTCACGGCCTCGAGGTGCGAGGGGTTGGCCGCGAGGTAGACGGGGATGGTGGCCCCCGACTCGGTCGTGAAGGTGCCGCTCGTGCCGAGGTGGTACTTCACGTCACCGGAGCCCTGCACCGAGCCCTCGACCTCGAAGTCGCCCTCGAACTCGCGGAAGATCTGGTCGTACGACTTGCCGGCGATGTTGGCGAGCACGTTCAGGCGGCCGCGGTGCGGCATGCCGACGCAGGCCTCGTCGAGGCCCGCCTCGGCAGCTGCGGTGATGACGGCGTCCATGAGCGGGATGACCGACTCGGCGCCCTCGAGCGAGAACCGCTTCTGGCCGACGTACTTGGTCTGCAGGAACGTCTCGAACGCCTCGGCGGCGTTGAGCTTGCGCAGGATCCGCAGCTGCTCGTCGCGCTCGGGCTTGTCGTAGCGGCGCTCGACCCGCTCCTGGATCCAGGAGCGCTGCTCCGGATCCTGCATGTGCATGTACTCGATGCCGATCGTGCGGCAGTAGGCGTCGCGCAGGACGCCGAGGATGTCGCGCAGCTTCTTGAACGGCTTGCCGCCGAAGCCGCCGGTGGCGAACTCGCGGTCGAGGTCCCAGAGGGTGAGGCCGTGGCTCGCGACGTCGAGGTCGGAGTGGTGGCGCTGCTTGTACTCGAGCGGGTCGGTGTCGGCCATGAGGTGGCCGCGCACGCGGAACGCGTGGATCATCTCGTGCACGCGGGAGGTCTTGTCGAGGTCGTCGTCGTGCGCGGTCGCGATGTCGGCGGCCCAGCGGATCGGCTCGTAGGGGATGTGCAGCGCGCGGAAGATGTCGTCGTAGAAGCCGTTGTCGCCGAGCAGCAGGCCGTGGATGTAGCGCAGGAACTCGCCCGACTGCGCGCCCTGGATGATCCGGTGGTCGTACGTCGAGGTCAGTGTCGTGACCTTGCTGATCGCGTGGCGCGCGATCGTCTCGATCGCGGCACCCTGCCACTCGGCGGGGTAGTCCATCGCGCCGACGCCGACGATGAGGCCCTGGCCCGACATGAGGCGCGGCACGGAGTGCACGGTGCCGATGCCGCCGGGGTTGGTGAGGCTCGCGGTGGTGCCGACGAAGTCGTCGACGACCAGCTTGTTGCCGCGGGCCTTGCGCACCATCTCCTCGTAGCTCGACCAGAACGTCGCGAAGTCCATCTGGTCGGCGCCCTTGATGCTGGGGACCAGCAGCTGGCGCGTGCCGTCGGGCTTGGCGAGGTCGATCGCGAGGCCGAGGTTGATCTGCTGGTTCTTCACGACGGCCGGCTTGCCGTCGACCTCGGTGAAGCCGTAGTTCATCTCGGGCATGGCCTTGAGGCCCTGCACGACGGCCCAGCCGATGAGGTGCGTGAACGACACCTTGCCGCCGCGCCCGCGGGCGAGGTGGTTGTTGATCACGATGCGGTTGTCGACGAGCAGCTTCACCGGGATCGCACGCACCGACGTGGCGGTCGGGACCGTGAGGCTCGACTCCATGTTGGTGACGACGCGGGCCGCCGGGCCCTTGAGCACCGTGGGCTCGACGCTGGCGACCGCGACCTGGGGGGCTGCGGGCACGGGCACCGCGGCCGGAGCGGCCGGAGGAGCGGTGGGCTTCGGGGCCACCTCCGCCTCGGGCTTCATCGGCTGCGGCGCGTCGTGCGCGGCCACCTCGACGTCGAGGGCGACCTCGGCCGCCTCGGCCTCGGCGCGGGCCGCGGCCCGGACGGCCGCCGACGCGGCCACGAGGTCGGCGCCTGCGTGCTCGGTGGGCACGTAGTCGGCGAAGAAGTCCCACCACGCGGGGTCGACGCTCTTCGGGTCGGTCAGGTACTGCTGGTAGATCTCGTCAACCAGCCACTCGTTCGGACCGAATGCAGCGAGCCGGGCGCTCTGGTCCGACGGTTCCGACGTCGACATCGACATCCCTTGTGAGAAGACACTGTTAAGACACGGACGGCCCGGTGTTACCGGGTCGTGTTCATGCGGCCAGCGTACGCCGTTCGCACCCCTCGTCCTCGCACGGACCACGCGGGTTCCGCCGTACGGCACGTACGCCGCGCCGAGCGGCGGGCGCACCCTCTCGGGGCGCTCTCGCCCGGGGTGCGCGTGATGGCGTCCGACCTCAGAGTGGGGAGCATGGACCCCGACCACGTGCTGGACGACGTCGCACCCGACGCCCTCGAGGGCAGGGTCGCCCTCGTGACCGGCGGCTCCCGCGGGATCGGCCTCGCGGCCGCCCACGGCATGGCCAGGCTCGGCGCCACGGTGGTGCTCGTCGGCCAGGACGCCGGCCGCGCCGAGGCCGCCGCGGCGGCGCTGGTGGCCCAGGGGCTCGACGCCGTCGGCCGCGGCTGCGACGTGGCCGACCCGGCCTCGGTCGCCGCCCTGCACGACTCGCTCGGGCCGCTGGCCGACGTCGACGTCCTCGTGCTCGCGGCGGGAGTCATGAGCGAGCGCACGGCCAAGACACTGCGGACGACCCCGGAGGAGTGGCGGCGGGTCATGGGGGTCAATCTCGACGGGGTCCACCACGTGGTGCAGGCCTTCGCGCCCGGCATGGCCGCCCGGCGCGACGGGCGCATCGTGACGGTGAGCGCGTGCCTCGGCCGGATGTCCGGGCCGGGCACAGCGGGCGGGCTCGCGGCGTACCGCGTCAGCAAGGCCGCGGTGAACGGCTACACCAAGAACCTTGCGGCCGAGCTCGGAGGCGGACGCCGCGGCGTGCTGGTCGACGCCGTGTGCCCTGCCCACTGCCGCACCGACATGGGCGGCCCGGACGCGCCCCGTAGCGCGGAGCAGGGGGCGGCCACGGCCGTGTGGCTCGCGGCGCGCCCCCTGCTCGACGGGGTCGAGACGGGCGTGCTGTGGGAGGACCGGGAGGTCGTCCCCTGGTGAGCGGCGTCAGGTGACGTCGCGACGCTGGGTGGTGAGTGCGGCGAGCGCGCCGAACACCACGGCGTACCCGATGAGCACCAGGGATGCGGCCCACACCGGGAGGTACTCGGTGCCGCTGAACCCCGTGGTCTGCAGGACGCCGAAGAGCGCGCCGCCCGGCAGCCACTTGCCCACCGCCGGGAGGAACACCACGACGAGCTGCTCGATCAGCAGCACCCACACGAGGATGCCGAGGATCGCGGCGATCTGGTTGCGGATCAGCGTGCCGAGGGCGACGCCGACGACGGCGAAGAGCGCGCACCCGAGGATCGCGCCACCAGCGATCTGCCAGAGCGCGTCGGCGGGGACCGCCGCGTGGTCCTTCAGCGGCAGCAGGGCGAACGCCAGGAGGTAGCCGAAGGCGACGCCGACCGCGCCGTAGATCGCCCCGATGACGCCGTACGCCGCCATCTTCGCGATCATCACCTTGTTGCGCCTCGGCTCGGCGAGGAAGGTCGAGGTGAGCGTCTGGTGCCGCAGCTCCTGGGTCATGCCGAGCGCGCCGAGCACGATCGCGAACACGTAGGCGCCGCCCGCCTGGGCGAACAGGTTCCGCATCCCCGGCTCGGTCTCGAGCGTGGGCACGTCCACGCCCGGCTGGGTGGGCGCGAAGATGCTGGCGATGACGCCGATGCCGATGTAGAGCACGACGCCGATCAGCATCGCGAGCCACATCTTCGTGCTCGTGACCTTGAGGATCTCCGCCGAGACGAGGCGCTGACGGGGGGTCGACGCCTGGGCAGGGGCGGTGAGCGTGGCGGTCATGAGGTGGCTCCGTCCGTGGGTGCGCTGGTGAGCGCGAGGAAGACCTGCTCGAGGTCGTCGACGCCGGGTCGCAGCTCGTGCAGCTCGATGCCGGCGCCGAAGGCGATGCGGCCGACGTCTGCCGACTCGAGGCCGTCGACGAGCACCTCCTCGTCGGTGCGGTGGACCGTCGAGGCCGGCGCCGCGGACGCCAGCGCAGCCACGAGCTGGTCGGTGCTCGGGGTGCGGACGACGACGTGCGCCCGCCCGGTGGTGAGCTCGGTGAGGGGGCAGGCCCGGACGAGGCGGCCGTTGGCGATGATCACGACGTCGTCGACGGTCTGCTCGACCTCGGACAGCACGTGGCTCGACACGATGACCGTGCGGCCCTGGCCCGCGAGGTAGCGCAGGAACGAGCGCAGCCAGGCGATGCCCTCGGGGTCGAGTCCGTTCGCGGGCTCGTCGAGGACGAGCACTCCGGGGTCGCCGAGCAGCGCGGCGGCCAGCTGGAGCCGCTGACGCATGCCGAGGCTGAAGCCCCCGACGGCGCGGCCGGCGGCGTCGGCCAGGCCGACCGACTCGAGCACGACGGGCACCCGCGCCTCGTCGAGGCCGCCGGAGCGGGCGAGCACGCGGAGGTGGTTGGTGGCGGTGCGACCGGGGTGGAAGCCGGTGGCCTCGAGCGCCGACCCGACGACGCGCATCGGGGCGTGCAGGTCGTGGTAGCGCTTCCCGCCGATGGTGGCGCTGCCCGATGTCGGCTCGACGAGGCCGAGCAGGCATCGCAGGGTGGTGGTCTTGCCCGCGCCGTTGGGCCCGAGGAAGCCGGTGACCCGGCCGGGGGTGACGGTGAAGCTGAGGTCCTGGACGGCGTGCACGCCGCCGAAGTGCTTGGTGAGGCTCGTGACCTCGATGGGCGCTCCGACGACCGTGCCCGCGGGGGTGCCGCTGGTGCTGGTCTGCGTCATGCCTCCACCCTGCCGCGTGCAGGAGCCGCCGACCACCGGTTATGCCCTCGACGCAGCCCTGAGCCGTCCCGGGGTCGACCCTGAGCGACGGGTGGTCATCGCTGCGTGAGCAGGGTCTCCAGGCGCGCGATGGTCTGCTGCTGCTCGGCGAGCATGCGGTGCAGATCGTCGACCTTGTCGTGCAGCTCGGCCCGGCGGTCCTCCTCGGCCGCAGCGGCGCTCTCCTCGGCCGCGACGTCGTCCGCAGACTTCCTCGGCGCGATGAACGCGTTGGCGAGGAAGCCGGTGAGCGTGCCGAAGATGCCGACCCCGAGCACGATGATGCCGACCCCGAGCACCCGACCGAGGTTCGTCACGGGGAACTGGTCGCCGTAGCCGACGGTCGAGATGGTGACGAGGACGTACCAGAGGGCGTCGGACGCGGACGTGATGTTGGCGCCCTCCACCGGTTGCTCGATCCGCAGCATCGCGAGGCTGCCGAACTCCAGCACGAGCACGGCGATGAGCAGCAGGAGGAACAGCGCGGTCTCCGCACGCTCCTTCACGAGGGCCGTCAGAAGGCGCTTGGTGCCGTAGACCTTCGCGAGGCGCCACACCTTGATCAGGCGGAAGACGCGCAGGACCTTCAGCTGGGGCAGCGGCAGCGAGGCTCCGAGGTCGGCCCAGCCGAACTCGCGCCAGAAGTAGTGGCCCTTCACCGGCGCCTTGCGCATCCGGTAGAGGAAGTCGAAGAACAGGACGAGCGAGAGCAGCAGGTTCATCGACTGCAGCACGTACTCGAGCGCCTGGTCCTCGACCATGAAGATCAGGACCAGGTTGATGATCGACAGGATCGACAGCGCGGCGACGAAGATCTCGTAGCCCGTGTTGTCGATCATCGGCACGGGCTCGGTGCCGCGCTGCGCCTCGGTCGTGGCGATGCCCTCGGGCTGGGTGCTCATCGGTGCCTCCTCGCGACCGCCCGCGCGGTCGTCCCGGTAGGGAGTATGGATCTCCGGCAGGGCGAGGTGCGGGAGGTCAGTAGCGGGGCGGTACGCCGTCGGGTATCCGCACGGGCTCGCCGAGCTCGACCTCGACCTCGCGGAGGCCGTCGGCGTACTCGTCGCGGATCACGGTGCCGGCCGCCAGCATCATGCGGTGCGAGGCCTCGTTCTCGGGCGAGATGACGGCCGAGAAGCGGCGGATGCCCTCGTCGTGGGCGCGTCGTGCCAGGGCCAGCATCATCAGGGTGCCGGCGCCCTGGCCCTGGATGTCGTCGGCGATGGTGACGGCGACGTCGGCGCACTCCGGGTCGGCCGGGAGGCGGATGAACCGGGCGTCTCCGAGCAGGACGTCGGCCTGCGAGTGGCGGGTCCACCAGAGCGCGAGCGCGACGTGGTCGTGCTGGTCGACCTGGTCCACGAGCTTGTCGAGGCCGCGGGAGGAGAGCACGCCCTTCCCGGTCAGGAATCGCAGGTACTTGCTGCGGTCCGAGAGCCCGACGAAGCCGTCGGCGAGCGCCTCCCGGTCGTGGGGGTGCAGGGGCCGGATGACGAGGTGCAGGCCGCTCTTCAGCGTCACCCGCATGTAGATGTCGGGGCGCTCGGGGTCGACCTCGCCCAGCGGGTCGACGCTTATCTGGCCCTCGCTCATGCAGCCAGGATGCCGTACGCCGGGCTCAGCGGTTCCCGAGCCCCGCCAACGTCGCGGCGACCAGCTCGCCGATCGACTCGAGGTGGTAGCCGCCCTCCTGGACCGCGAGCGTCGGCAGCCCGAGCGTTGCGAGCCGGTCGCCGGCCGCGCGGTGCGCCTCGACGCTGACGTCGAGAGGGGACTCGGGGTCGGCCGCTGCGGAGTCGACGCCGAGGCTCACGACGAGGGCGGTCGCGCCCGACGCCTCGACCTTCTCCACGAGGCGCGACACGGCGTCGAGCCACGCGGCGTCGGCCGTGCCCGGCGCCAGGGGGATGTTCAGGTTCGCACCGACGCCGTCGCCGCGGCCGGTCTCGTCGGCGAACCCGGCGTAGTGCGGGAACCACCCCGCACCGGGATCGACGTGCAGCGACGCGTAGAGCACGTCGGCCCGGTCGTAGAAGAGCGCCTGGGTTCCGTTGCCGTGGTGGGCGTCGAGGTCGACGACGGCGACGCGCTCGTGCCCCGCGTCGCGCAGCGCCTGGGCGGCGATCCCCGCGTTGTTGAGGTAGCAGGACCCGCCGTACGCCGACCGCGTGACGTGATGGCCGGGAGGGCGGACCAGGGCGTACGCGAGCGGGGTGCCGCCGACCACCGCGTCGACCGCCGTCAGCGTGACGTCGACCGCGGCACGGGCGGCGGTCCAGGTGCCGGGTCCGACGAGCGTCATCGTGTCGTAGCACCAGCGGCCGGCCGCGGCGTGGACGGCCGTGGGCTCGCGCTCGGGCAGGCCGTCGAGCATCCCCGCTGTCGGCATGAGGTAGGGCACCACGCGGTCCTGGCCGGGCTCTTCGGGGAACCCCGCGGCGACCCAGCGGTCGTAGACGGTGCGGAGGTGCTCGACGAGGCGCGGGTCGTGGACGCGCAGCAGCACGTCGTCGTCGTGGGCCGCGGCGTCGCGCACCTCGTGCCCGCGGGCGACGAGCTCGGCCTCGATCCGTGTGGCCCGCTCGGGCAGCTCGGTGCCCGGCGTACGGACGCCGACCCAGATCTCGGCCGTGGGGACATGCAGCAGGCAGTCGGCCGATCGCACGACCAGAGCGTTCATGTGGGCGAGCATGCCAGCGCGGAGGTCGGGGGTCGGGCAGGATCGGCGCATGACGACGCTTGCTGACCTCGGAGTCAGGATCGGGACGCTCCCGCGGGGTTCCACGAACTCGGTGATCGACGTCCCGGGTGCGGGCCTCGGCCACGCCACGGTGGTGTACGACGAGCCCAACCCGCCGGAGGGCCGCGGCCTCGCACGCACCGGCGTCACCGTGGTCGACCTCGGCGGCGACCCGTTCCTGGAGCCGGTTCCGGCGGGCGTCGCGCTGCTCAACGGGGCGGGCGAGCTCACCTCGCGCTCGCAGATGGACGAGTGGGGAGTGGCGGAGACGCCGGTGTTCCTCACCTCCACGATGCAGGTCGGGCGCGTGTACGACTCCGCGTGCCGCCTGCTCATCGAGGAGCAGCCGCGGATCGGCGTCGACGACTTCCTCATCCCCGTGGTCGGCGAGTGCGACGACTCGTGGCTGAACGACGCGCGCTGGATGCACGTGACGCACGAGCACGTGCGCGACGCCCTGGCCGCGGCCCGCGCGTCGGTGGGCTCGGGCATCGCACCCGACCAGGGCGCGGTCGGGGCAGGCACCGGGATGTCGTGCTACCAGTGGAAGGGCGGCATCGGCACGTCGTCGCGCGTGCTGCCGGCCGGCCACGTGGTCGGCGTCGTGCTGCTGTGCAACTTCGGCCAGTGGGACCGGCTCACGATCGCGGGCGTCCCTGTGGGGCAGCTGCTCGGACGCCCGGCGCACGTGCCCCCGCCGCCTGCCGGCTCGTGCCTCGGCGTCGTCGTCACCGACGCCCCGATCGACCACCGCGGCTGCGAGCGGCTCGCCACGCGCATCGGGCTCGGTCTCGCGCGGACCGGCTCGACCGCGCACCACGGCAGCGGCGAGATCTTCATGGCGGCGGCCACCGGGCTGCGCGCACCGCGCGGCACGGCGTCGGCGAAGGCGCCGCTCACCGGCCGCGAGCTCGACCCGTACTTCGAGGCGGTGGTCGATGCGTCGGAGGAGGCGGTCGTGAACTGCCTGCTCTCGGCGCACGACGTCACCGGCGTCGGAGGCAAGACGGTCCCCGCGCTGCCCCGCGAGGCCGTGGCCGAGCTGCTCGACCGCCACTACGCCGGGCCGCGCGCGTGACCTCGCCGATCCTGGAGGGCACCAAGGTCGACGCCTGGATCCCCATGAGCGACGGCGTGTTCCTCGCCATCACGCTGTACGTCCCGAACGCCGCGCACGGGCCGCAGCCGTGCATCCTCGAGGCGCTGCCCTACCGCAAGGACGACATGACGTCGTCGTACCGGCCTGAGTACGTGCGGCTGCGCGACGAGCACGCGTACGCCGTCGCGCGGCTCGACGTACGGGGCACGGGCAGCAGCGGCGGCCGCGCCACCGACGAGTACCCGGAGGCGGAGCAGCGCGACCTCACCGAGGTGATCGCGTGGCTCGCGGCGCAGGAGTGGTGCGACGGCAACATCGGCATGTACGGCACGTCATACAGCGGCTTCAACTCGCTGCAGATGGCGTGCGAGCGCCCGGCCCACCTGAAGGCGGTCATCGCGATCTACGCGACCGACGACCGGCACACCGACGACGTGCACTACATGGGCGGCCTGCGGCGGTGGATCGACCTCGTCGACTACTGCCACTACATGACGCCGATGAACGCGCTGCCGCCCGTTCCCGCGGTGTTCGGGCCCGGCTGGCGCGAGGAGTGGAAGGCGCGGATCGCCGAGCACGAGCCATGGATCATGACGTGGTTCGAGAACCAGCGCGACAACGCCTACTGGCGGCACGGCTCGGTGCGTCCGGCGTACGACCGGATCGAGGTCCCGACGATGATCGTCGCCGGCTGGGCCGACGGCTACCGCAACAACACGTTCCGCACGATGGAGCGGCTCGGCGAGAACGGCGTGCCGCGGCGCCTGCTGGCCGGGCCGTGGTCGCACGCGGCCACGTCGTCGGCGCTGCCCGGGCCGCGCATCGACCTCGTGCCCGAGATGGTGACGTGGTGGGACCGCTGGCTGCGCGGCGTCGAGAACGGGATCGACGAGCAGCCCGAGGCGGTCTGGTACGTCCGCGAGTTCACCGCGCCCGAGCCCGACCTCGACGTGGTCAGGGGGGAGTGGCGTAGCGACGTGTGGCCGTCGCCGCGCTCGTCCACGGTGGTGGTGCCGCTCGACGCGCGGGCGCCGTACGCCGTGAAGCCCGACATCGGCACTGCCGCCTGGATCTCGTGCGCCGGGCACCTGCCGTACGGGCAGTCGCTCGACCAGCGGCACGACGACGCCGACTCGCTCACCTGGGACGTCGACCCGTCGGCCCTCGGCGCGGCCGTGCCGTTCGAGATCGCGGGCAACGCGCACGTGCACCTGTCGGTGAGCGCCGACCAGCCCGTGGCGACCGTGGCGGTGAAGCTGCAGGACGTCGCGCCCGACGGCACGTCGGTGCTGGTCTCGCGCGGCGTGCTCAACCTGACGCGCCGCGGCGGCATGGCGGCGGTCGAGCCGCTCGTGCCGGGCACGGCGTACGACGTGGACGTGGAGATCGAGGCCGCGGCGTACCGATGGCTGCCGGGTCACGTGCTGCGCGTGGCCGTGGCGGGTGCGGACTGGCCCAACACGTCCGCGCCGCCGCTGCCGGTGACCCTCACCGTGCACGGCGGGCGTCTCGAGCTGCCGGCCTACGACGCCTCGGGTGCTCCGGAGCCGCCCGACCTCGTGCCGGGAGACGAGACGTCGAGCGAGTCGGACCACGGCGTGGTGTGGCGGGTCGAGCGCGACGTGCTCGCCCGGCGCACGACCTGCGTGATCGACCACGGGTCGGCGTACGACGCGCCCTACGGGTCGGTGGTCGAGCACTACGGCGGCCGCGTGTCGGTGTCGTCGCGCACCTTCGAGCAGACCGCGGCGTCCGACGTGAGCTTCCGCCTGTCGTTCGCCGACGACGGCACCGGCAACCCGGTCAGCGTCACGACGCGCTCGGTGCTCGACGTGCACGCGGGCGAGCGCACCTACGACGTGCGCATCGCGATGACCTGCAGCGAGGGCGACCGCGTGGTCGCCGAGCGCCGCTGGGAGCGCCAGTTCCCCCGCGACCTCGCCTGAGCCGGTCAGGTCGTCGCGGGGCGCAGGGGCTTCACGATCGGGGCGAGCAGGACGATGCCGAGGCCGAGGACGGGCAGGATCCAGAGCGCGTTCCCGAGGCCGATCTGCTCGCCGAGCAGGCCGATGAGCGGGGGCCCGAGGAGGAACCCGCCGTACCCGATGGTCGACACGGCCGCGATGCCGTCGGCTGCACGGCCCGGCGTCTCACCGCCCGCGCTCATCGCGGCGGGGAACACCAGCGCGACGCCGGCACCCCAGAGCAGCACGCCGACGAGCGAGCCGTAGACGCCCGGGGCGGCGAGGGTCGCAACCACGCCGGTGAGGACGACGGCGCCCGCGAGCCGGATCGCCCGGGCTCGGCCGAGCCGGGCGATGATCGCGGTGCCCGAGAAGCGGGAGAGCGCCATCGCGGTGGCCCACATGCCGTAGCCGAGGGCGGCGACCGTCGCCGTGGCGGCGCGCTCGTCCGTCAGGTACAGCGCGATCCAGTCAGCAGCGGATCCTTCGAGCAGGCAGGCGCAGAGCGTGATGATCCCGAGCAGCACGAGACGCCGCGTGAGCAGTCGTGGCTTCACCATCGACGTCGTGCCGTCGCTCTCGTCGACCACCTCGACGTGCGCCACGGCAGGCTCGCGGTCGTCGACGAACCAGCGGAGCGCGACGACGGCGCTGCCGCCGCAGCCGATGAGCGCGGCGATGAGGAAGTGCGTGGTCAGCCCGAGGCCGAGGAACGCCGCGAGCGCGCCGAGTCCGGCGCCGAGGGCGGCGCCCACCGACCACAGCGCGTGGTAGCGCGGCATGTAGTCGCGGCCGGCGTTGCGGTCGACATACGAGCCGTGGATGTTCATGGCGACGTCCCACGAGCCGTACGCCATGCCGAACACGAACAGCGCCGCGCCCGTCGTGACGGCGTTCGGAGTGACGGACAGCAGCACCAGGCAGAGCGCGCAGACCGAGGCCAGCACGACGATCACAGGGGTGCTGCTGAACCGCGCGACGAATCGGCCGACGAAGGGCATCGCCGCGAGCGAGCCGAATCCCGCCATGAGCAGCGTGATGCCGACGACGGCGGTGCTGAGGTCGAGGCGGTCGCGAGTGGCGGGGAGACGCGAGACCCAGCCGGCGATGATCGTGGCGTTGAGCAGGAAGACCGCCGCCGTCGCGATGGCCGGCCCCCGCCACGTTCTGGGCGGCGCCAGCTCGTCGTACGTCACCGGTCGATCGTGCCACGGACCGGCGGCGACCCCGTCACGCGGTGCGTGCCGATCCCGGCTTGTCGCTCGGCGCGATGCCGAGGTAGCCGCGGCCGACCATCTGCACCCACTGGTGCACGGCGTCCTCGTTCGGCGCGAACGGCCCCGGCTTGAAGTGCGGCGAGGTGAGACCGCGCTGCACGAGCTCGCAGGCCCGCCAGTCCTGGCTGTTGGTGAGGTCCCAGAACTCGACGGCGTACGACGGGTCGACGTCGGCGCTCGGGAAGTACCAGCTGCACTCGATCCACGACCGGTCAGGCCCGAGCGGCAGGACGCGGTGGGTCATCACGTAGTCGGGGTGGCCGGAGAACAGAAGGTTGGGGAACAGCTGCACGTAGAGCACGGAGTCCTGGGGCGCCCCCTCGATCGGCACGCCCTTCGAGGTGCCGTCGAGGCTCATCGTGACCGCGTCGCCCTTGAACTCCATCGTGCCGCCGACCCACGCGCCCGGGCGATCGAAGTTGTCGCCGGAGGTGGGGATCGAGACCTGGCAGAGCTCGGGGTGGATCAGCGGGCAGTGGTAGCACTCGTGGTAGTTCTCGGACACGAGCTTCCAGTTGGCCGCGATCTCGTAGGAGTGCCGGGCGCCGAGCACGAGCGACTCCGGGTGGTACGGCGCGACCAGCTCGTCGAGCACCCCGAGGTGGTCCTCCCATGCGGGCGCGGTGCCGGTGGCGTTGACGAACAGCCAGCCGTGCCAGGCCTTCGACGGCAGCGGCACCAGTCCGTGGTCCGCGCCGACGAACGTCTCGCTGTCGCGGAAGCCGGGCGCCGCCTGCAACGACCCGTCGAGCCGGTACGTCCACGCGTGGTACACGCACAGCACCGAGCGCGACGCGGAGGTGCAGTCGTCCTCGAGCAGCACGTGCCCGCGGTGCCGGCAGGTGTTGGCGAACGCGTGGACGTCGTCACCCTCGAAGGTCAGGAGCACGGGCACGTCGCCGACGAGCAGGGCGCGCTGCGTGGCGCGACCGCCGTCGGCGTCGGTGCGCAGCTCGTCGACGCGTCCGACGCAGGCCCAGCTGCCCGCGACGAGGTTGCGGCGCTCCCAGGCGAGGACGTGGGGGGAGGTGTAGGCCTCCGCCGGCAGCATGGTCGACTGCCCGAACGGCAGCAGGGCACGGGAGAGGCCCTCGGGGTCGACGGGCGCGAGGGGGCGCAGGTCGGTCAGGTCGAGGCTCATGCTCCGCACCTCCGGGTTGTCGCGTCGCTAGGGTCGTCGTCGTGGCGAGACGGAAGGTCGAGGTGCGGCGCGAGGAGATCCTCGACGCCGCCGCAGCCGAGGTGACCAAGCGCGGTTTCGCGCGCACGCGCGGGGCCGACATCGCGGCCGCGCTGGGCGTGAGCACGGCGCTGCTCTTCTACCACTTCGGCACCAAGGAGCAGCTCTTCGCAGCGGCGCTCGAGCACGCGGTGGCCAAGGACCTCGCGCGGCTCGAGGCCACGGTGGCCAAGGCGAAGGACCCCGCCGACGGCGTCCGTCGGATCCTCGCCCTCTACTCCCCGCAGGGGAACGCCGACGGCTGGACGATCTGGGTGGACGCGTGGGCGGAGAGCCTGCGCGAGCCCGAGATGCGCGCGACCTCCCGGACGCTCGACGTGCGCTGGAAGGACGTGCTCGCCGAGCAGATCACCCAGGGCGTCGAGCGCGGGATGTTCTCCTGCGCCGACCCGGACGGTGCGGCGTGGCGCCTGTCGGCACTGCTGGACGGCCTCGCCGTGCAGGTGATGGTGCACCGCAGCCTCACCAAGGCCCAGCTCGCGGTGTGGGTGCGCGAGGCGGCCGCGCGCGAGCTCGGGTGCGACCCCGAGCTGCTGACCTGACCGATGCACGTCACACCATCCAGTGCGGCTCGTACGCCGGGTCGGTGAGGGCCGCCCGGTCGAGGCCGAACGCCGAGATGTCGGCGTCGGTGCGGCCGTCGAGCGCGACGTCGGTCAGCAGCCTGCCGAAGGTCGCCGCGAACTTGTAGCCGTGCGCGGCCCCGAGGCCGACGACGACCTGCGGTACGCCGGGCACCGCCGACACGACGAAGTCGCGGTCGGGCGTGAGCGTGTAGAGGCAGCGCTTGGACCGCACCGCCGGGCCCGACGCCGGGAAGGTCGAGGCCATGAACGCCGCGAGCCGGCCGAGCATCGCGAGGTCGGTCTCGCCCGACCGCTCGTCGCCGGTCACCGTCGGGCCGCCGCAGTCCTGCGCGGCCTTCACCGTGTCCTCGCCGTACGTCGGGAAGCCGTAGTACGACGGCTCGTCCATCCAGATCCACACCGGGAACCGGCCGGGGCGGAACGGCTCGGGGTCGGCCGGCGCGAAGTAGGTGACCTGCTCCTCGGTGACCGCGAGCGGCAGCCGTACGCCGAGCGGCTCGACGAGGCGCGACGTCCAGGCGTCGGCCGACACCACCACGCGGGCGGCCGAGACCCGGCCCGACGCAGTCACGACGTCGACGCCGTCGGCGGTGGGCTCGAGCGCGAGCACCGGCGTGCGGTCACGCAGCACCGCGCCGTGCTCGACCGCACGACGCTGCATCGCAGCCGTGCCGCGCGCGGCCGGCACGATCGCCGTCCGCTGCTGGTAGAGCGCGCTCGTGCCCTCGGGCAGGGCGAGCTGCGGCCAGCGCTCGAGGATCTCGTCGTGCCCGAGGATCTCGTAGGGCACCTGCCTCGCGTCCATCGAGAGCGTGTAGTCGTCCATCGGGATGGCAGCGCCCGTGGGGAAGAGGTCGAGGCCGCCGGTGACCGTCACGAACGTCTCGCCGGTCGCGTCCTCGAGGTCGGCCCAGTCCTCGTACGCGTCGAAGGTCAGGTCGACGTACGCCGGCGTGTGGTAGCTGTGCCGCAGGATCCGGCTGGTGTCGTGCGAGGCGCCTCGGTCGTGGCCGAGCTCGAACTGCTCGAGGCCGAGCACCCGCAGGCCGCGGCGCGCGGCGTGCCACGCGGTCGACGACCCGAGCGCCCCGAGGCCGACCACCACCAGGTCGTAGGTCTCAGTCATCGGAGCCCCTCCGCTCGTGCCTCTCCAGCCGAGGCAGCAGCCAGCGGCGGATGTCGAGGGACGCATCCTCCATGGGCGCGTACCAGCCCTGGCGGTAGGCGCGCGACGACATCCCGCGCTGCACCGACTCGCAGATCGCCCAGTCCTGCTTGTTCGTGAGGTCCCACAGCTCCTCGGCGTCCGAGGGGTCGAAGGTCGGCTTCGCTGCCTCGTCCGGGGCGAACAGCAGGTCGCACACGACCTCGGTGCGGTCGACCGCACGAGGGCGCAGCACGAACGCCGCGGCGTGCTCGGCCGAGAGCGACAGCAGGAGGTTGGGGTAGACGAGCTCGCCCTTGTGCCGCACCCGCTCGTGCTCGTCGAGGTCGGGGAACGGCGCGCGGTCGGTCGTGCCGCTCATCGTGAAGGTCCACGCGCCCTCGCGGTGGGGTACGCCGTCCTCCCACTCGAGGTGCTGTCCGCCGCCGCCGAACGCCGGCACCAGCCGCACGAGCTCGGGGTGCACCGGTCCGCAGTGGTAGCACTCGTTGTAGTTCTCCGCGACGACCTTCCAGTTGGCTGCGACCTCGTAGCGCAGCCGTCGTCCGAGCACGAGGGTGTCGAGCGGGTAGCGCCGTACCCGCTCGGGCACCGGCGCGAGCGCCTCGAGCAGGTCCGTCGCCTCGTCCGGCGCGCCGTGCAGCCACAGCCAGCCGCCCCACGCCGCGGCACCTACCGGGTGGAGGCGGAACGCGTCACGGTCGAGGTCGACGCCGTCGGTGTGGGGCGCGTGCAGCAGCGACCCGTCGAGGCCGTACGTCCACGAGTGGTACGGGCAGCGCAGCGAGCGCGCGGCGCACGGCGCGACGGACGCGCCCGGCTCCACCGGCACCACCTGCGACCCGCGGTGGCGGCAGACGTTGTAGTGGCCGTGCAGCGCACCCCCGGTGTCGGTGGTGACGAGGACGGACTCGCCGTGCAGGTCGACGACGGCGAGCCGCTCGGGGAGCAGGTCGCGCGTGCCGGGCGCGGTGAGACCGAGGTCGTCGAGCCGGCCGATGCAGGTCCACTCGCGCAGGAGCACGGCCGTGCGCTCGCGCTCGTGCAGCGCGGCGTCGACGTAGTGCTCGCGCGGGAGCGCCTCCTGCAGCCCGCTCATCCGGTGATCGCCCTCCTGTCCGTACTGACTCGTGAGTCAGCAAGTATGCGGCCTGGGGGCGCTGTGCGACAGCGGATCCGGGCAGGTGTCGGCTAGCTGGTGGCGGCGGACGCGCTGCCGGGCAGGTGGCAGGCAGCGGCGTGCGCGCCCGACGCCGGCAGCACCGGCAGCGCGGTGCCGCGGCAGGCGTCCTCGATCCCGAGGCGCGCGGCCTCGCCGCTCGCGACCACCGGGCAGCGCGGGTGGAACCGGCACCCCGCCGGGATGCGGGTCGGGTCGGGCGGCTCGCCCGTGAGCACGACCTGCTCGAGCCGTTCGGTCTCGGGCACCACCGAGAGCAGCGCGCGGGTGTAAGGGTGCTTCGGGTCGCGCAGCAGCTCCTCGGTGGGGCCCTGCTCGACGATGCGGCCGAGGTACATCACCGCGACGCGGTCGGCGATGTTCCACGCGAGCCCGAGGTCGTGGGTCACGACCAGCAGCGACAGTCCGAGCTCCTCGCGCAGCCGGAGCAGGAGCGCGAGGATCTCGCCCCGCACCGAGGCGTCGAGGCTGGAGACCGGCTCGTCGGCCACGATGATGTCGGGCTCGAGGGCGAGCGCCCCGGCGATGACCACGCGCTGGCGCTGACCGCCCGAGAGCTCGTGCGGGTAGCGGAGGAAGAACCGCTCCGGCGGACGCAGCCCCGCGAGCGAGAGCGCCTGCGCCACGCGCTTCTCCTCGGCCTCCACCAGCCCGTGGATGCGCAGTCCCTCGGCGACGGCCTCGTAGACGGTGTGCCGCGGGTTGAGGGCCCCCGTCGGGTCCTGCAGCACGAGCTGCACGCGTCGGCGGTACGCCTTGAGCGCCTTGGACGACGTACCGAGCCGCTCGCCGTCGACGAGGACGTCGCCGGCCGTCGACTTCTGCAGGGCCAGGATCGTGCGCGCGAGGGTCGTCTTGCCGCAGCCGCTCTCGCCGACGAGCGCCACGATCTCGCCGCGGCCGAGCACGAGGTCGACGCCGTCCACGGCACGGGCTGCCGCTCCGCTGCCGCGCCCGCGGAAGCTCACCTCGAGGCCGCGCGTCTCGAGCGCCGCGGGTGCGTCCGGGGTCATGCCCGCACCTCCGCGAGGTGGCACGCGGCCCGGCGGTCCGCGCCGGGCCGCGTGAGCTGCAGCAGCGCGGGCTCCTCGGCCCGGCACCGGTCGATCGCACGGGGGCAGCGCGGATGGAACGAGCAGCCGTCGGGGACCTCGCCCGGGAACGGCGGGTCGCCGGGCAGCCCGGACGGCGCATAGCGGAAGCGCGCGTCGCCGATGCGCGGGAACGCGCCCGCGAGCGCGCCGGAGTAGGGATGGGCCGGGGAGTCGAAGACCTGCGTGGCCGGGCCCTCCTCGACGATCTGCCCGGCGTACATCACCGCGATGCGGTCGCAGGCGGACGACAGAACGGACAGGTCGTGGCTGATGAGCACCATCGCGAGGCCGAGGTCCTTGACCAGCGACGCCATGAGGTCGAGCACCTGCGCCTGCACCATCACGTCGAGCGCGGTGGTCGGCTCGTCCGCGACCACGAGCTGCGGGCCGCAGGCGAGCGCCATCGCGATCATGACGCGCTGCTTCTGACCGCCGGAGAGCTGGTGCGGGTAGGCGTCGGCCCGGCGGGCGGGCAGTCCCACCATCTCGAGCAGCTCACCCACCCGCTTGTCCGCGGACGCGTGGGTGGCCTTCTTGTCGTGCAGGAGGATCGGCTCGGCGATCTGCACGCCGATCTTCTGCACCGGGTTGAGCGCGTGCATCGCACCCTGGAACACCATCGAGGCCTGGGCCCAGCGCAGCGCACGGACCTTGCCCCACGTCATGGTGGTGACGTCCTTGCCGTCGACGAGCACCTCGCCCGTGACCGTGGCGCTCTTCGGCTGCATGCGCAGCACGGTGCTCGTGAGCGTCGACTTCCCGCAGCCGGACTCGCCCGCGATCCCGAGGGTCTCGCCGGAGTCGACCGACAGCGTGACCCCCCGGACGGCCGGCACGTCGAGACCTCCGGTGCGGTAGGTGACGCTGACGTCGCGCATCTCGAGGAGGGCCATCACTCACCCTCCCCGCGCGGGTCGAGGATCGACTCGACAGCGCGGCCGACGAGGTTGAACGACAGCACCACGAGCACGACGCAGAGGCCGGGCGGGGCCAGCACCCACCACGCGCCCTGCGAGATGGCTCCCGAGGCGAAGCCCTCCTCGAGGATCGAGCCCCAGGAGACGGTGAGCGGGTCGCTGAGGCCGAGGAACGACAGCGTGGTCTCGGCCAGGATCGACAGCGACACCGCCAGCGTGGTGTTGGCCAGCACGAGCGGCATGACGTTCGGCAGCACGTGCTTGGTCATCTGGTGCACGTGGCCGCCGCCGAGCGCGCGGGCCCGCTCGAGGTAGGGCCGGCCCTCGATCGCGAGCGTCTGCGCGCGGATGAGGCGCGCGGTGGCCGGCCACGAGGTCACGCCGATCACGATGATGATGTTGAGCATCGACTTGCCCAGCACGGTCGCGAGGACGATTGCCAGCGGCAGGTAGGGGATGACGAGGAACCAGTCGGTGACGCGGTCGAGCGTGCCGCCGAAGACGCCGCGGTAGTGCCCCGACGCGATGCCCACGGCGGTGCCGATCACCATCGCGATGACCGTGGCGGCCAGGCCGACGGTCAGCGAGACGCGGGCGCCCCAGGCGACGAGCGCGAGGACGCTGCGACCTGTGTCGTCGGTGCCGAGCGGGAACGTCAAGGAGGGCGGCTCGAACGAGTCGCCGGTGGCCTGCGTGACCTCGAGCATCGACCGCGGGAACAGCAGGGGTGCGGTGATGGCCACCAGGGCGAAGAACGCGAGGATCGCGACGCCGGCCATCCCGCTGCGGCTGCGGGCGAACGACCGGCCGAACCGGCGTACGGAGGCACGGCGCCGGTCGCGCGCGACCCGGCGACCGCTGACCGCGGCCGAGGCGCCGGCGCTCATGA
Source organism: Longivirga aurantiaca (assembly GCF_042660085.1). Classification (NCBI taxonomy): domain Bacteria; kingdom Bacillati; phylum Actinomycetota; class Actinomycetes; order Sporichthyales; family Sporichthyaceae; genus Longivirga; species Longivirga aurantiaca. Next base: position 671,740 of record NZ_JBHSTI010000008.1, read on the forward strand.
GCGCACCCGCGGGTCGAAGTAGCCGTAGAGCAGGTCGGCGACGAGGTTGGCGAAGATGACGGCGCCGGAGAACAGCAGGAAGAGCGCCTGCAGCAGGGGCACGTCAGGACCGGTGAGCGCGTCGACCGTCAGCGACCCGAGGCCGTTGATGGAGAAGACCTTCTCGATCGTGATCGCGCCGCCGACGACGAATCCGAGGTTGAGGAAGACCAGGGTCATGGTGGGGAGCAGCGCGTTGGGAACGGCGTGGCGGCGTCGGACCATCTTGTCCATGAGGCCCTTGGCGCGTGCGGTGCGCACGTAGTCCTGGCCTGTCTCCTCGATGAGCGAGGCGCGCATGACCAGGGAGTACTCCGCGAGGTAGATCACCGCGAGGGTCGTGACCGGTAGGACCAGATGCCACGCGACGTCGAGCACGCCCAGGAGCGACGTCGAGTCCACCCCGGGCGTCGAGAGACCGCCGATCGGGAAGACGCCGGGGAACGGTCCGATGCCGACGGCGAAGACGATCAGCACGATCATGCCGAACCAGAACTCCGGCATGGAGTAGAGGAACAGCGTGATGCTGGTGGCCCGACGGTCGAACTTCCCCCCGCGGTTCCAGCCGGCCCGGATGCCGAGCCACACGCCGATGGTGGTGGCGAGCAGCGTCGCCGTACCCACGAGGAGGAGCGTCGGCCACACGCGGGGGAGGATCACGTCCCACACCGGGGCGCTGTACTTCACCGACGGGCCGTTCCCCGTGAACGGGTTGGCCAGGTAGGCGAGGAACTGCTCGCCCAGCGGCTTGTTGAGCGCTGCCCGCAGCTTCGCGATCTGCTCGGGGTCGACGTTGCGGCCGCGGGTGTAGAGCGCGATCGGGTCGCCCGGCATCACCCGGAACAGGAAGAAGTTGAACACCAGGACGAACAGGAACGTGCCGAACGCCGACAGCGTGCGGCCGAGCCCGTAGCGCACCGTCGGGTTGGACGGGCCCCACGATCCCGAACGTCGGGACCGTGGGGCCGTGCCGACCTCATGGAGGATCGCCACGAGGCGCTACTCCTTGTCGTCGTCCGATGAACCGCCGCCGCCGCGGCGGCCCACTGCGACGCCGATGCCGAGGACGACGAGCAGCGCCACGACGCCTCCGATGATCAGCGGCAGGTTGGACGAGCCGCCGTCGCTGTCGCCCGAGCCCGTTCCGGGGCTCGCCGACGCCGACCCGCTCGGGGTCTCGTCGGAGACCGGCTTCACGTTCTCGTACGACCAGGTGCCGTACTGGAACAGGAGCGAGCCGGTCTCGGCCGGCTGCGGCACGAAGCCGGTGAACCGGTCGGAGCGGTACGCCTCGAGGTTGTCGTAGTAGTAGGTGACGATGTACGGCGCGTCGTCGTACAGCTTCTGCTGCATCTGCTTGACCAGGTCGGCACGCTTGGCCGAATCGGTCTCGGCACCCTGCTGGTCGAAGAGCGCGTCGTAGGCCTCGTCGCAGTAGAACGAGTCGGACAGGTTGGCGAGGATCGAGTCGCCGTCCTTGTACGACCGGTTCGCGCAGGTGAAGGTCGAGAGCTGGTAGTTGGGGTCGGGCTCGACGACCCAGCCCCACTCGAACATGTCGAAGTTGCCCTGGCCGATGATCTCGGTGAGCGCGTCGGACGACACGGCCTTGACCTCGGTCTCGACACCGACGGCCGCGAGGTAGCCCTTGATGAACTCGACGCTCTTCACGGAGTTGTCGGAGTCGCTGCGGGCGAACAGGCGGAACGAGAGGCGGTTGCCCTCAGCGTCCTGGCGGATGCCGTCGTCGCCGACCGTGTAGCCGGCCGCGTCGAGCAGCTGCTTGGCCTTCTCCGGGTCGTACGTGACGGGGTTGGCCGGGTCGAGGTGGAGGGTCGAGTAGATCGGCGGGATGATCGTCGAGCCGACGCTGCCGCTGCCGCCGAGGACGCGGTCGACGAGGGCCTGCCGGTCGATCGACCAGCCGAGGGCCTGGCGCAGCTTGACGTCCTTGAGCAACGGGCTGCCGTCACCGATCGGCGTGCCGTCGTCGAGGGCTGCACCGGTGTTGAACGCCAGCTGGTTGAAGCCCGAGTAGGTGGCCGAGACCTTGGTGATGCCGGGCTCGCCCTCGAGCGACTCCCAGACGTTGGCCTCCATCGAGTCGGCGAAGTCGATCTCACCCTTCTTCAGCGCCTGCCCGAGCGCGTCGGCGTTGCCGTAGATCCGGAAGACGACCTCGTCCACCGCGGGACGTCCGCCGAAGAAGGAATCGTTGGCCTTGAGGCGGATGAACTGCCCCACCTGGCGCTCGACCATCACGAAGGGACCGGCTCCGACCGTGGGCTCGGCCTCGGTGCCCTCGTTCTTGAACGACTGCACCTCCTTCTCGTCGATGTCCTTCCAGATGTGCTCCGGGAGGATGTAGACGGCGAGGCGCTCCATGATCGGGGACGGCGTGCCGACGGTCATGACCACCGTGGTGTCGTCGGTGGCCTCGACCTTGGTGATGTTGGCCGTGTACGAGCCGAAGTTGGTCTGCTCGTACTCGCCGTCGATGATGCGGTTGAAGGTGTAGGCGACGTCCTTGGCCGTCAGCGGCGCCCCGTCGCTCCACGTGAGACCGGCCCGGATCTTGTAGGTCCAGGTCTTCCTGTCGGCCGACTCCTCCCACGACTCGGCGAGGCCCGCGACGGGGGTGAAGTCCTCGGCCGAGGACGACAGCAGCGTCGGGTACTGGAGCTGGTAGATCTCGTAGGCCTCGGCGACGATGCCGGTGAACGGGTTCGCCGAGTCGATGTCCTGGGTGATGCCGATGGTGAGCACGACGGGGTCGTCGGCGGCGGAGGCTCCGGCGCTGGCGCCCGAGCCGATCGTGACTCCGAGCGCGAGGGCGGCCGCGCCCGCTGCCGCCAGGATCCGGGTACGACGAGTCGTCACGTGATGCCCCTTCGGTCGACGCCGGCCGCGGCCCACCCCGCGGACGTCCTGACCGGTCAGTCAGGTCGGCGTGGCGCATTCCTACCCCACCGATGCGCGAATCGGGACATTTGTGACCTGATCGTTTCAGGCGCGACATCTTCCGGCACGGACCGCGCGACGACGGAGCCCCTGCGTCGGTTAGCGTCCCGGCATGCTCCAGCCTCCTGCGGCCGCCGTACGCCCCCGCACCACCGTGCTCCACGGCGAGGAGCGGGTGGACCCGTACGCCTGGATCGCCGACCCTGAGGACCCCGAGGTGCTCGCGTACCTCGAGTCGGAGCGGGCGTACTACGACGCCCGGGTGGCGGGCCTGGCCTCGGCCCGTGAGGTGCTGTCGGCCGAGATGCGCTCCCGCCTGCCCGAGGTGGAGCCGAGCGCGCCGTGGGAGGCGGGCGGCTGGCGATACCGGCACGTGACGCCCGAGGGATCGGAGTACGAGCGGCTCGTGCGCCGGCCGGAAGCCTCACCGGACGAGCCCGAGGGGGTGCTGCTCGACCTGCAGGCGGTGCACGACCTCGGGGGGACGGGGTACGCCCGCGACGGCGTGCTCGAGGTGAGCCCCGACGGCCGGTGGCTCGCCTGGTCCGTAGACCTCGACGGCGACGAGGTCTACGCCCTGCGCTTCCGCGACCTCTCGACCGGAGCCGACCTCGACGAGGTCGTGCCGCGCACCTACTACGGCGGCGCGTGGTCCGCGGACTCGTCGGCGTTCCTCTACACCGTGCACGACGACACGTACCGCCCGTTCCAGGTGTGGCGGCACGTGCTCGGTACCCCGGTCACGGACGACGTGCTCGTGCTCGAGGACCTCGATGAGCGGCTCGAGATCGAGCTGCATGCGTCACGGTCCGGGGAGTACGCCGTGATCTCGTTGCTGGGCAGGAGCTTCCGTGAGGAGCACCTGCTGCGCCTCGACTCGCCGAGCGCGACGCCGGTGCTCGTGCGGGCGCGCGAGGTCGGCGTCGAGTACGAGCTCGAGCACGCCCCGGGCCTCGGCCCCGACGGCGGCGACGGCTTCCTCGTCACCACCAACCTCGGGGCGCCGGAGTTCCGCGTGATGTGGGCGCCGGCGTCGGACCCCACGACGTGGACGCCGCTGATCGACGAGGAGCCGACCGTCCGCGTGTGGGGCGCCGACGCGTTCGCCGACGGCTTCGTGCTGTCCCTGCGCCGCGACGGCGAGGCGATGCTCCGCTTCGTGCCGCGTGAGGGGCAGCCGTTCGACGTGCTGCCGGACGACGCCGGCGGCATGGTGCGGATCGGGCGCACCGAGGACCACTCGGCCTCGGCCGTGACCGTCGTGGTCGACTCGTTCATCCGCCCGACCGTCTGGACCGACGTGACGTGGAGCGGCGCGCGCACGCAGCGGCACGTGCGCTCGACGGTCGGTGTCGACGCCGACGACTACGTGACCGAGCGGCGGCTCGCTCCGAGCGCCGACGGCACGCCTGTGCCCGTGATCCTGGTGCGGCACAAGGACACTCCGCTCGATGGAACTGCGCCGTGCCTGCTCTACGGGTACGGCTCGTACGAGGTGTGCCTCGATCCCGACTGGGACTTCGAGCGGCCGCTGCCCTCGCTGCTCGACCGCGGCGTGGTCTACGCGCTCGGCCACCCGCGCGGTGGCGGCGAGATGGGCCGGCGCTGGTGGGAGGACGGGCACCTCGCGGCGAAGCAGAACACGTTCACCGACTTCGGCGCGGTGGCGGCGTACCTCCGCGACGGCGTGGTGTCGTCGGTGGTCACGCGGGGCCTGTCGGCGGGCGGTCTGCTGCAGGGTGCGATGTACGCGCAGTTCCCCCGGCTGTTCGCCGGGGTCGTGGCCGAGGTGCCGTTCGTCGATGTCGTGACGTCGATGCTCGACGCGTCGCTGCCGCTGACCGCGCAGGAGTGGCTCGAGTGGGGCGATCCGCGCGACCCGGTGCAGTGCGAATGGCTCGCGGCGTACGCGCCGATGGGCAACCTGCCGGCGCTGGCCGACCGCCCGCCGCTGCTCGTGACCGGGGCCGTGCACGACCCGCGCGTGCTCGTGCGCGAGCCGGCCCGCTGGGTGGCGAGGCTGCGCGCGTCGGACCCTGCGGCTGGTGCCGGCGACGACCCGTCGTCGCCGGTGTCGGCGCGCACGGTGCTGTTCCGGCCGGAGACGGGGGCGGGCGCCCACGGCGGGCCGAGCGGGCGCTTCGCCGAGCTCGACTACGAGGCCGAGGTCTACGCCTGGGTGCTGGCGGCGCTGGGCGTGCCGGTCTAGCGGTCGGCGACCCGGCGGACGAACGCGAGGCCGCTCCAGGTCTCGTCGATGGCGCAGACCTTGATGTCGACGACGCCGGCGCCGAGGCCCTCCTCGCGGACGACGTCGCCGGTGAGGTCGGTGGCGACGCCGCTCGCCTTCTTCGGCCACGCGAGCCAGAGCCGACCGGGTGTGGTGGTGCGGGCGATGTCGCGGGGGAGGTGCTTGATCAGCGTGCGCGCGTCGGTGCGGAAGGCGACGACCACGTCGTACGGCGCCCTCCCGGCACGGCGGTGGATCTCGACGCCGTCGGGGAGAGGCGCGAGGTGCGTGCTCTCGAACCCCTCGGGCGCACCGTCGAGCAGCACCCGGCTGCCCGGCCTGATGCCGAGCTTGTCCGGCAGCGGCGTGCCGGAGTAGCCAGCCGGCGGAGTCGTCACCTTCGGGACGCTAGCGCGGCGAAAGGCCTGCGCGCCGGTGCTCGGAGGTGCACACTCCCGCGCATGGATCCGGCCCACCCCGTCACCGCGCCCCTCGCGGACCTCTGCGACGGCGACCCGCTCGACCTCGAGGCCGATCCCCGGCTGCGGCTCGAGCGGCCCGCGCCGCCGGAGCCGTGCGGCCCCCTCTGCACCCCGTGGTGCCTGGCGTCGCACGCCTGAGCCTGGGCAGATCGACGCTCCTGCTCCGACGTGACTGGACAACATGTCCAGTGCGGCGATCCGTGGTTGAGCATCCGGCCGGTCGGTGCTGCCCTAGGGCGATGTTCACCGAGGCCCAGCTCTACGCCCCCGTGGTGACCCGCGCCGACGGCGACGTCGTCGTCGAGCTCGGCGCCGACCACCCCGGCGTCGGCGACCCGGCGTACCGCGCCCGGCGCAACGCCATCGCGGCGCTCGCGCTCGACTGGCGCCCGGGGGAGCCCGTGCCGGCGGCGCCGTACACCGCCGAGGAGCACGAGGTGTGGCGGGTGGTGAGCGCCGAGCTCGAGCGCAAGCACGAGCGGCTCGCCTGCGCCGCCGCGCGCGAGGGGCGCGCACGGCTCGCGCTGCCGGTCGACCACATCCCGCAGCTCACCGACGTCACGGCAGCCCTCGCCCCGCTCACCGGGTTCACCTACCTCCCGGCCGCGGGTCTCGTGCCGCTGCGCGAGTTCTACGGGTCGCTGGCCGACCGCTGCTTCTGGTCGACGCAGTACATCCGGCACCACTCCGTGCCGCTCTACACGCCTGAGCCGGACGTCGTCCACGAGGTGATCGGCCACGCGATCACGCTCGCGGAGCCGTCGTACGCCGCGCTCTACGTCGCCGCCGGTCGCGCGGCGCGACGGGTCGAGTCGGCCGAGGCGCTCGAGCTGGTGTCGAAGGTGTTCTGGTTCTCCCTGGAGTTCGGCGTCGTGCGCGAGGGTGGCGAGCCCCGGGCGTACGGCGCGGGCCTGCTGTCGTCGTACGGCGAGATCGAGGAGTTCGCGCACGCCGACCTGCGCCCGCTCGACGTGGCGCGGATGGGTACGCAGACGTACGACATCACGCACTACCAGCCCGTGCTGTTCGCGGCCGAGTCGTGGCAGCAGGTGCACGACGTGGTCGGCGGCTTCTTCGACACCGTCGACGACGACCTCGCCGAGCGGCTGCTGCGCGAGGCCTCGACCGCCGCACGCTGACCGGCGTACCGTCGACGCAGGAGGCTCGCATGAACAGCTGGGGCTGGGTGCTGCCGCTCGTGCTGCTCGGGATCGGATCCGGCATCGCGTGGGCGTTCTTCTACGCATCGGTCGGCAGGCGCGGTGACGCGCTGCGCAAGGACGACCCGACGGCGGCCGGCGTGCACGATGCGGCGTTCATGCAGATGGCGAACCCGGCCGTGCTGCCGATGCGCGACCGCTCGTTCGACAAGCCCAAGCACTGACCGGCGTCAGGCCCCCTCGGCGAGCAGTGCGGCGCGCTCGGCGTCGGCTGCCGCCTTCTCCTCCTGCACTCGCGTGCGCACCTCGGTGAGCTTCACGGCCATGCGGCCGAGGTCCGCGCGCAGGCGGCGAACGCCGTCGAGGCTGTCGGCGATGCGGCTCTGGGTGGCCCAGTCCGACCAGAAGTTGTCGAACCAGATGTCGAAGGTGCGCCAGTCGTCGGTGCGCGCGAGGGCCGGGTTGGCGAGCGCCAGCTTCACGTCGGCGAGCTCGGCATGCGCGTGCTCGAGCGCGCGAGAGACGCGGGCCATCGCGCCCTTCGCGTCGTCGATGCGGTCGTGCTTGATGGCGCTGCTGATCATGCCGCCGCCGAAGAACGTGTCGTAGGTGCCCCAGTCCTTCGCCGAGGTCAGGCGCGTCTCGGCGAGGCGCACCTCCTCGGACGCCGCCGACACCGCGACGCTTGCCTCGTAGAGCTCGACGAGCTGCTGGTCGGCGGCGGCGATGCGCGCGTCGCAGGCATCGATCTGCGCGGCACGGGGATCGCCGGCAGCGCGCCAGGCCTCGTGCCGGGAGCGCTGCGCTGCGGCCAGCTCCTCCGCGCGGTCGGCGTACGCCCGCTCGAGCTGTACGCGGACGCCGTCGCGGTCGGAGAGCGTGCGGTCGATGCGGACGTGCGCGTCGCGCAGCCGGGTCGCGGCCAGCTCGAGCTCGGCCGCAGCGGCCTCGCGCCGTGCCCGGCGACCTCCGCTGAGCAGCGCCTTGAACGCAGTCCAGCGCGGCAGCTCGAGCGACTGCGCGGTCTCCTGCGCCTCGGCGTACCTCGCGGCAGCGGCGTCGTACGCCGCGTCGTCGGCCGCCACCTGCGCGTCGAGCCTTCGTGCGGTGCCGAGCAGGTCGTCGATCTCGTTCATGGTTCCCCCGGTGTGCTCGCGCCCATCCTGCCGAGCGCTTCGGGCGTTGGGGGTCGACACGCGCTCTCTGCGACGCGTATCGACCCCAGCTCCGCCCGATTCGGTAGTGGAATCTCGCGGCGGAGCGCGAGATTCCACTACCGAATCAGGCGGGCGGCGATGGCGTCGAGCATCGTGGGCTCGTCGAGGAGGGGGCCGCCGGCGACGGCGTACGGCGACTCCGCAGCGGCGGCGAGCACCGAGTCGAGCAGCCGCCCGGGCGCGAGCAGCCACGGAACGACCACGGTGCCCGGAGCCGACTCGGCGAGCCGCGCGCCCGGGCCGGTCGCGAACGCCGCGGATGCCGGCACGCCGGTGCGCGCCGACGCCACAGCGACCGCGTCGGCGAACGCCGCGCGCTCGTCGTCGACCTTCGTGCCCGCCGCAACCACTACGCATGAGGCGCCGGCCCGCAGCAGCGCGGCGTCGAGCACCTCCGGCGGATGGCCGAGCGGGTCGAGCAGCGTCACCGGTCGGGGGAGCGCAGCCACCGCAGCGGGGACGTCGACCCGCGCGTGGAACGCGGCCGACAGCAGCAGCGGCAGCACCACGACCTCGTCGTCGGCGCCGGCCGAAGCGACCGCGTCGTCCAGGCGCGGGAAGTCGTGGTCGAGGAACGCGCCGACCACGGGGAACCCCGCGCGGTCCGAGGCGCCGGCGGCCGCGCACGCCACCCAGCGCGCCGACCGCGGGTCGGGCGAGCCGTGCGCGAGCAGCACTCCGAGGGTCATCGCATCACCGTGCCACAGAGCACGATCAGTCGAGCTCTGGGGAGAACGGGCCGAGCCGGGAGCGGAGGGCGACGACGTCGCCCACCACGACGACCGCGGGCGACTCGACGCCGCGCGCCTCGGCGAGGTCGGCGATGTCGGCCAGCGTGCCGACCGTGGTGCGCTGCGACGCCGTCCAGCCCCGCTCGACGATCGCGACCGGCGTCGAGGCAGGGCGTCCTGCCTCGATCAGCGCGGCGCAGGACGAGCGCAGCAGCCGCACTCCCATGAGCAGCACGAGAGTGGTCGACACCGAGTGCGAGCGAGCAGCCTCGACCACAGGGTCGATTCCGTCATGCGCCGACACCAGAGCGAACGACGTCGTCACGCCGCGATGCGTCACCGGGATCCCGGCCGCGGCGGGCACCGAGACCACCGACGTCACGCCAGGCACGACGGTGACGGGCACACCGGCCGCGTGGCAGTAGAGCGCCTCCTCGCCGCCGCGGCCCAGCACGAACGGGTCGCCGCCCTTGAGCCGTACGACGGTCAGCCCCTGCCGCGCGCGGTCGACCAGCACCTCGTTGATCTGGTCCTGCGTGAGCTGGTGGTGGCCGGGGGTCTTGCCGCAGTCGATCACCTCGACGTCGGCCGCGAGCGAAGCCAGCACCGACCGCGGCGCGAGCCGGTCGACCACGACCACGTCGGCCTGCGCCAGCAGGCGACGGCCTCGCACGGTCAGCAGCTCCTCGTCGCCGGGTCCGCCGCCCACGAGATGCACGACGCCGACGGCGGGAGCAGCGGCTGCGCGGGTACGCCGTACCGGCAGCGTGCCGGCGTCGAGCGCGGCGGCAACGGCGTCGCGCACGGCACGCGCACGTCCGGGATCGCCGCCGCCCGAGACCGCGAGCACCACGCCGTCGGCGCCGCGGGCGACCGCCGGAGTCCAGGCGGCAGAACGGGATGCGTCGTCAGCGCGCACGCACCAGACCCGCGCGGCCTCGGCGTCGGCGGCCACGGCGTCGTCAACCAGCCGGTCGCCGGTCGCGGTGTGCACGAACCAGGCGCCGTCCAGATCACCGGCGGCGTACTCGCGCGCGTGCCACTCCACCCGGCGGTCGGCCACGAGCAGCGCGAGGTCCTCGCACAGCCACGGCGCCACGACTTCGACCAGTGCACCCGACTCGACGAGCGAAGCAGCACGACGCGCCGCGACGGGACCACCGCCGACCACCAGCGTGCGGCGACCGGCGAGGTCGAGGAAGACCGGGTACGTCGCCATCAGCGCTGCCCGGTCGTGAGGCCGCGCGAGCGCAGCAGCCGGCGCTCGATCGGGGAGAACACCAGCAGCTCGATGCCCACGCCGACGATGAGGATCATGAGGATCGCCGCGAACACCAGGCTCATGTCGGAGAGCTCGCGGCCGATCTGCAGCACCTGACCGAGCGACGTGCCGAGCGCGGGGGAGAACGTGATGAGCTCGGCGGCCATCAGCGAGCGCCAGGCGAAGGCCCAGCCCTGGCGCAGGCCCGCGAGGTAGCCGGGCATCGCAGCCGGGAGCACGACGTACCGGATCGAGGCCCAGCCCCTCGCGCCGAGCACTCGCCCGACCCGCAGGTAGAGCGGAGGCACCTGCGAGACGCCGGCGAGCAGGCCGTTGGCGATCGACGGCACCGCGCCGAGCAGCACCACCATGTAGATCGCGGCGTCGGTGAGGCCGAACCAGATGATCGCAGCGGGCACCCAGGCCACCGAAGGGAGCGACTGCAGGCCCGACACGAGCGGCCCGATCGCCGTGCGCACGAAGCGGAACTGCGCGAGCAGCAGGCCGAGCGCGGTGCCGATCACGACCGACGCAGCGAAGCCCACGAACGCGCGGCGCAGCGAGTTCCACACCGCTTCCTGGACGGCCCCCTGCTGCCAGTAGGTGAGGAACGTGTCCCACACCATCTCCGGCGACGGGACGACGTACGTCGGCCTCACGTTCAACGCGACGACCACCGCCCACACCGCGACGAAGAACAGCACCGCCACGATGGGCGGGAGCACCGAGCGGCCGAGGCGCTTCCCGAGCGGGTCGCGGGCCTGGGTGGGGGTGTCGAGGGCGTCGAGGCCGGCCTCGAGCGAGGCGACGTCGTCGCGGTCGTCGATCGTGCCCTGGCTCATGACCGCACCTCCGAGGACGGGGTCGGGACGGCGTGGCGACGGATCTCGCGGCGCAGGTCGTCGGTGATCTCCTTGGAGAGCTCGGACACCCCGGCCGACTCGATGCGTCGCGGGCCCTCGATCTCGACCTCCCAGCGACGCACGAAGCGGCCCGGGCGCGACGACATGAGCTCGACCCGCTGGCCCAGGCGCACCGCTTCCCGGACGTTGTGGGTCACGAACACCACCGACAGCCCGGTGGCCTCCCACACACGGATGAGCTCCTCGTGCAGCACGTCGCGCGTGATGGCATCGAGGGACGCGAACGGCTCGTCCATGAGGAGGATGCGGGCGTCCTGCCCGAGCGCGCGAGCGAGCGCGACGCGCTGGCGCATGCCGCCCGACAGCTCGTGCACCCGGGACTTGTGCTGGCCGGCGAGGTGGACGACGTCGAGCAGCCTCTCGGCCTCGTCGCGGCGCTCGGCGCGCGGGACGCCGCGCAGCTTCAGCGCCAGCTCGATGTTCTGCCCGGCGGTGAGCCACGGGAACAGCGCCGACTCCTGGAACATGAGCGCCGCGTGGCCGCCGGGGGTGGCGACCGTGCCGCTCGTCGGGGCCTCGAGACCCGCGACGAGCGCCAGCAGCGTCGACTTCCCGCAGCCCGAGGCTCCGAGCAGCGAGACGAACTCCCCCTCCGCCACGGTGAGCGACACGTCCTGCAGCACCGCGGGGCGTGAGCCGTCGCGGTCGAAGCGCTTCGTGACGCGGTCCAGGACGATCGCGGCCTGCACCGTGGGCGGGGGCACATCGGCCCTCGCCCACGGCTCATGCCGCTCGTCGCCCACCGTGGCAGGGGTCATGACGTGATCACTCCGTCCCGAGACCTGCGGCCGAGACCGCTGCACCGCCGCGCGCCTTGAGCACGGCGTTGAGCAGGGCCAGGTCGTAGATGCCGTTGAGGTCGGCCTTGGTGGTGGTGCCGACCTCGACACCGTGGTCGGCGGAGACCTGCAGCGTCGAGGCGATCGGGTCGAGCGTGAGGGTGAGGTTCTCCCACGCCCGGTCGAGCACCTCGGGCTTGAGCTGCTTGCCGGTGAGCTCGAGCAGTGCGGCGTTCGCCGACTCCTTGGCCTTCGCGGCGTCCTTGGTCACGGCGTCGAGGGTGTCGGCCTCGGCCGTGAGCAGCTTCGTGATCGTGCCGGGGTACTTCTTCAGGTACTCGGTCGAGACGATGAGGTGCGTGGTGACGAAGGCGCCGTCCGGCCACAGGTCCTTCTCGTCCACGAGCACCTTGCCGCCGCCCTCGAGCACGAGGCGCGACGCCCACGGCTCCGGCACCCAGGCACCGGCGATGTCGCCCGCCTTGAACAGGTCGAGGGTCTGGGCGTTCTCCTGCGGCGCCACGGTCACGTCGCCGGCACCCTGCACCGGGGCCGACAGGCCCTGCTGCTTCAGCCAGTAGCGCAGGGCGACGTCCTGCGTGCCGCCGAGCTGCGGGGTGGCGACCGTCTTGCCCTTGAGGTCGGCCGCGCTCGTGATGTCCGGCTGGACGACGAGCTGGGCGCCGCCGCTCGAGGCTCCCGCGACGATGCGGACGGCCTCGCCGTTGCTCTTCACGAAGGCGTTGATGGCCGGGTTGGGGCCGATGTACGTCGCGTCGAGGGCGCCGGCGAACAGCGCCTCGACGGCAGCCGGGCCCGCGTTGAAGATCTGGGTCTCGAGCTTGGTGGAGCCGAGAGCCTTCGCGTATGTGCCGTCCTGGACGCCGACGAGCGGCAGGGCGTGCGTGATGTTCGCGAAGTAGCCGAGGCGCAGCGTCTCGGCCTCACCGTTCCCGCTCACCGCGACGTCGTCGGCGCTCGACGTGCCGCAGGCGGCGAGGCCCACGGCGACGAGCAGGGCGGCGGCGGACGCGGCGAGCGTGCGTCGGAGACGGGACCCCGGAGTTCTGGTGGTGCTGGTCATCTGGATCGAACCTTTCGTACGGACGGATGGGATGTCGTGCGCGAAGAGGACCTGTCAGTCCTCGGTACATCGCGCGACGACGGCCATGCCGGCCGCGAGGGTCGAGCCCTCCTGGTCGTCGACGAGCAGGAAGGCGCCCGTACGACGGAGCCGCGAGTAGTCGTCCGCGGCGACCGGCTCGGCGAGCCGGAGGGTGATGCGTCCGATGTCGTTCAGCACCAGCGCCTGGTCGTACGGCGAGGCCTGCAGGGTCTCGAGGTCGAGGCGCGACACGACCGACTGCACCCGGGCCCGCACGGTGCGGGTGCCGTGGCGCAGCAGCACACGGTCGCCTGCGGCGATCGCACGCTCGGACAGCACGCAGACGTCGCCCTCGAGGTCCGGCGACGCCGTGGCGGCGTCGTCGGACGCGGCGATGAGGTCGCCGCGCGAGATGTCGACGTCGTCGGTGAGGCGCAGCGACACCGACTGCGGCGCGAACGCCTCGAGGAGAGGTCCGTCGAGCCCGTCGATGGCGGCCACGGTGGTGGTCCGCCCCGACGGCAGGACGACGACGGGATCTCCGACGCGCACGACCCCGTGCGCCACGCGGCCCGCATAGCCGCGGTGGTCGGGGTGCTCCTCGGTCTGAGGACGGATGACGTACTGGACCGGGAAGCGGAAGGGCTCTGCCGCAGGGTCCTCGCCGACCGGGACGGCCTCGAGGTGCTGGAGCAGCGTCGGGCCGTCGTACCAGGGGGTGCGCCCCGAGCGGTCGACCACGTTGTCGCCCTGGAGCGCCGAGAGCGGGATGGCGACGACGTCCTGCACCCCGAGGGTGGCGGCCAGGGCGACGAACTCGTCGCGGATCGCGGTGAACACGGCCTCGTCGAAGCCGACGAGGTCCATCTTGTTCACCGCGAGCGCGACGTGCCGCACCCCGAGGAGTGCGGCGGCGGCGGCGTGCCGGCGGGTCTGCTCGACGACGCCGTGCCGCGCGTCGACGAGCACGAGCGCGAGCTCGGCGGTCGAGGCACCCGTGACCATGTTGCGCGTGTACTGCACGTGCCCCGGGGTGTCGGCGAGGATGAACGACCGCGTCGCCGTCGTGAAGTAGCGGTAGGCGACGTCGATCGTGATGCCCTGCTCGCGCTCGGCGCGGAGGCCGTCGGTGAGCAGCGCGAGGTCGGCGCCGTCGAAGCCCTTGGCCAGCGACGCGCGCTCGACCGCGGCGAGGGTGTCGGCGAGCACCGACTTCGTGTCGTGCAGCAGCCGGCCGACGAGGGTCGACTTGCCGTCGTCGACCGAGCCGGCGGTGGCGAACCGCAGGAGCTCGTGCGGAGCGTCGCCGGCCCCGTGGCTGAGCAGGTCGGCCGCGTTCTCGTGGAGTGCGGTCATGGCTAGAAGTACCCCTCGCGCTTGCGGTCTTCCATGGCTGCCTCGGTGAGGCGGTCGTCGGCGCGGGTGGCGCCGCGCTCGGTGATGGTGCTGACGGCGACCTCGGCGATCACCTCGGCGACGCTGGACGCCGTCGAGTCGACCGCGCCCGTGCAGGACATGTCGCCGACCGTGCGGTAGCGGATCGTGCGGCGCTGCACGACCTCGTCGCCCTGGGGGCCGCCCCACCCGCCGGCGGTGAGCCACATGCCGTCGCGCAGGAACACGTCGCGCTCGTGCGCGTAGTAGATCGACGGCAGCTCGATGCCCTCGCGGAGCACGTACTCCCAGATGTCGACCTCGGTCCAGTTCGACAGCGGGAAGACGCGCACGTGCTCCCCGGCGCGGTGGCGGCCGTTGTAGAGGTCCCACAGCTCGGGGCGCTGGCGGCGCGGGTCCCACTGGCCGAACTCATCGCGCAGGGAGAACACGCGCTCCTTGGCGCGCGCCTTCTCCTCGTCGCGCCGCCCGCCGCCGAAGACGGAGTCGAACTTCCCGCCCTCGATCGCGTCGAGCAGCGGCACGGTCTGCAGGGGGTTGCGCGTGCCGTCCGGGCGCTCGCGCAGCTTCCCGTTGTCGATGTAGTCCTGCACCGACTGCACGATCAGGCGCACGCCGTAGCGCTCGACGGCCTCGTCGCGGAAGGCGATGACCTCGGGGAAGTTGTGGCCGGTGTCGACGTGCAGCACCGGGAACGGCACCGCCGCGGGCGCGAACGCCTTCGCCGCGAGATGCAGCATCACGACCGAGTCCTTGCCGCCGCTGAACAGCAGCACCGGTCGCTCGAGCTCGCCCGCGACCTCGCGGATGATGTGCACCGCCTCGGCCTCGAGGGTGTCGAGCTGGCTGAGGCGGCGCGTCGACGTCGCGCTCACGTGTGCAGCCCGCACTCGGTCTTGCCGGTGCCGCTCCAGCGGCCCGCGCGGGGGTCCTCGCCCTCGGCCACGGGCCGGGTGCACGGTGCGCAGCCGATCGACGCGTAGCCGATCTGGCGCAGCGGGTTCATGAGCACGCCGTTCGCCGCGGCGTACGCGTCGACGTCGTCCTGCGTCCAGGCGGCGAGCGGGTTGAGCTTCACCTTGTCGCGGCGCGCATCCCAGCCCACGACGTCGATGTCCTTGCGGGTCGGGGCGTCCTCGCGGCGCATGCCCGTGACCCAGGCGTCGTACGGCGACAGCCCGCGCTCGAGCGGCTCGACCTTGCGGATCGCGCAGCACGCGTCGGGGTCGCGCGCGAACAGGTCCTCGCCGTGCAGGCGGGCCTGCTGCTCGATGCTCAGCAGCGGCAGGATCGTCTTCACGTGGATGTCGTAGACCGCGTCGACGGCGTCGCGCGTGCCGATCGTCTCCGGAAAGTGGTACCCCGTGTCGAGGAACAGGACGTCGACTCCGGGCGCGTCGACCGACGCGAGGTGCACGAGCACCTCGTCGCCCATCGAGCTCGCGACGACGAGGTTGTCGCCGAAGGTCTGGCGCGCCCAGCGCAGCGACACCTTCGCCTGCTCGACGACGTCGTCGCCGACCGCGGCGACCAGCGCGGCGCCGTCCTGCACCTGCGAGCGCAGCGTCTCGGTGGGAGCGGTCATGCCAGTGCCTCCTCGTCGGCACGGCGGGCCCACGAGCCGAACGACTCGTCGCCCTCGCGCTGCTCGGTGAAGCGGCCCACCACGCGCTCGACGTAGTCGGGCAGCTCGGCCGCGCTCACCTTGAGGCCGCGGGGCTTGCGGCCGAGACCGGCGTCGGGCCCGAGCTCGCCGCCGAGGTGCACCTGGAAGCCCTCGGCCTGGTTGCCGTCGGCGTCGGTGACGAGCATCCCCTTGAGGCCGATGTCGGCCACCTGGATGCGGGCGCACGAGTTGGGGCAGCCGTTCACGTGGATCGACAGGGGCGAGTCGAAGGTGGGCAGCCGGTCCTCGAGCTGTGCGACGAGAGAGGCCGCGTTGCCCTTGGTCTCGACGATCGCGAGCTTGCAGAACTCGATGCCGGTGCAGGCCATCGTGCCGCGGCGGAACTCGCTCGGGCGCACCTCGAGCCCGAGCTCGTGGAGCCCGGCAACGAGCGGCTCGACCTCGGCCTCGGGGACGTCGAGCACCACGAGCTTCTGCTGCGCGGTGAGGCGGATGCGTCCGGTCCCGTGCGCCTCGGCGAGGTCGGCGATGCGGTGCAGCACGGTGCCGCTGACGCGGCCGACCGTGGGTGCGGCGCCGACGTACGACAGGCCGTCCTGCTGCGGGTAGACGCCGACGTGGTCGCGGCGGCCCGGGTACGGCGCGGCAGCGGGCCCGTCGAGCAGCGTGCGCTTCAGGTACTGCGTCTCGATGACCTCGCGCACCTTCGCGGCGCCCCAGTCCGAGACGAGGAACTTCAGGCGGGCACGGGTGCGCAGTCGGCGGTAGCCGTAGTCGCGGAAGACCGAGATCACGGCCTCCCACACGTCGGCGACCTCCTCGAGCGGGACCCACACGCCGAGGCGCTGGGCGAGCAACGGGTTGGTCGAGAGCCCGCCGCCGACGTACACGTCGAACCCGGGGCCGTGCTCGGGGTGGACGACACCGATGAACGAGACGTCGTTGATCTCGTGCGCGACGTCCTGGCGCGGCGATCCCGAGACCGCCGACTTGAACTTGCGCGGGAGGTTCGAGAAGCGCGGGTCGCCGACGTACCGGCGCACGATCTCCTCGATCGCGGGGGTGCCGTCGATGATCTCGTCGGCCGCGACGCCGGCCACGGGGGAGCCGAGGACCACGCGAGGCGTGTCGCCGCACGCCTCGCTGGTGGTGAGGCCGACGCCCTCGAGCCGCTGCCAGATCGCGGGCACGTCCTCGATGCGCACCCAGTGCAGCTGCACGTTCTGGCGGTCGGTGATGTCGGCGGTGTCGCGTGCGTAGGTCTGCGACACGTCCGCGATGGCGCGCAGCTGCTCGGGGGAGAGGATGCCGCCGTCGCTGCGGATGCGGAGCATGAAGTACTCGTCGTCGAGCTCGTCCGGCTCGAGCGAGGCCGTCCTGCCGCCGTCGATCCCGGGCTTGCGCTGGGTGTAGAGCCCCCACCAGCGCATCCGCCCGCGCAGGTCGCTCGGGTCGATCGAGGCGAACCCGGCGTCGGCGTAGGTGCCCTCGATGCGGGCGCGCACGTTGAGGCCGTCGTCCTCGCGCTTGAACGTCTCGTTCGCGTTCAGGGGCGCGGTCTCGCCGAGGCCCCACTGGCCGTGACCGCCCTCGGGGCGGGCCTTCGGCGTACGGGCGGGTGCGGTGGGCTCAGGGGCCACGGGATCTCCTCGATGGGGACGAGGAGGACGTCGCGGAGCAGCAGGGGTCGGCGCGTCGTGGGAGGACGGCTACCCGGGCCCGGACGGCATCGCTCGTCCAGTGCCAGGGCAGGCGGGGACGGTCAGCCGACGGGCAGACACATCGCGCTGGCAACACGCATGTGGTCGACATGACGTCGAACCACGAGGGCGTTGTGCGCGGACATGGGACCCACAGTGAGGGTCGCCTCACCTGCGATCAACTCCCGGACGGCTTCGTCTCGCACTCCGGACCGGTGCTGGCCGTCGGCGTCAGGTGCGAAGACTTCGCAGGACCGCAGCCAGGGTGTCCCGGGCGGCGAGCAGGTGTGAGGAGACCTTCCGTGCGGGCGGGTCCCGCACCCTCGACACGGGCGCTAGGTTCGCCGCCATGAGCACTCCCACCATCCCCGGCATCGACGCCGGCACCGTCACCCCTGTCCCGATCGACGGCGAGCTCGTCGCCGGCACCGAGGCGATCGAGGTGCGCGCGCCGTACGACGGCACGCTGCTCGGCTCGGTCCCGGCCCTCGGCGCCGAGGAGGTCGACCGCGCGGTCGCCGCGGCGAAGAAGGCCCTGCACGAGAACCCGCTGCCTCAGTGGAAGCGGGCGGAGATCCTGGACAAGGCGGCGCTGCTGCTCGCCGAGCGCGAGGAGGAGTTCGCCCGCTGCATCGCGCTCGAGGCGGCCAAGCCGATCCGCACGGCGCGCGCCGAGGCGCAACGGGCGGTGTCGACGCTGCAGTTCTCCGCGGCGGTCGCGCGCACCCTCGCCGGCGAGGTCGTGCCGATGGAGGCGTCGGCCGCGGGCATGGGGAAGCTCGCGTTCATCCTGCGCGTGCCGGTGGGCGTGGTGGGGGCGATCGCGCCGTTCAACTTCCCGCTGAACCTCGTGGCCCACAAGCTCGGTCCGGCGATCGCGGCGGGCTGCCCGGTGGTGCTCAAGCCGGCGAGCCAGACGCCGTTCTCCTCGATCCTGCTGGCGCGGGTGCTGTTCGAGGCGGGCCTTCCCGCGGGCTACCTGCACGTGGTCACCGGCGGCGGATCCAAGGTCGGCAACCCGATCGTCGACCACGAGGACATCGCGCTCATCACGTTCACGGGCTCGCCCGAGGTGGGCTGGGGCATCCGGGCCCGGGCGCCGCGCAAGCGGGTCGGGCTGGAGCTGGGCAACAACGCGCCGCTGATCCTGGAGGCGGACGGCGACTGGCGCACGGCGGTGGCGAAGGTGAAGGTCGCGGGGTTCAGCCACGCGGGGCAGTCGTGCATCTCCACCCAGCGCCTGTTCGTGCACGAGTCGATCGCCGACGAGGTCGTGTCCGAGCTCGCGGCCGCGGTGAGGACGATCGTGGTGGGCGACCCGCTCGACGAGGCCACCGACGTGTCGGCGCTGATCAACACCGGTGAGCGCGACCGCGTGGCCGGCTGGGTCAAGGAGGCGGCCGAGCAGGGCGCCACCGTGGCGGCGGGCGGGGAGATCGGCGCCGACGGCGTCCTGCTCCCCACGCTGGTCGACGGCGCGACTCCGGACATGAAGGTCTGCTCGCAGGAGGTCTTCGGCCCGGTCGTCGCCGTCATCCGGTACAGCGACTTCGACGACGCCCTGCGTCAGGCCAACGACACCCGCTACGGCCTGCAGGCCGGGGTGTTCACGTCGGACATCACCAAGGGCCTGCGCGCCGCGCGCACCCTGGACTTCGGCGGAGTCGTCATCAACGAGGTGCCGACCTTCCGCGCCGACCAGCAGCCCTACGGCGGCCTGCGCGACTCCGGCAACACCAAGGAGGGCCCGGCCTGGTCCGTCCGGGAGATGACCGAGGAACGCCTCATCATCCTCAACGGCTGAGGCACCACCGAGCGCGTCGAAGGGCCGGCACCCGTCACGGGTGCCGGCCCTTCGCACGTCGGTGCGGGCACGGGCGGCGGGCTCAGGCGGCGGCGCTGCCGGCGTCCTCGCTGCCGAGGCCGTCGAAGGCCTGGCCGAAGCGGCCCGCGAATGCGAGCTCCTCGAGGCCGAGGCGGCTGCGTGCGGCACCCTCGCGGGCCCGGGCCCAGCCGGGGAGGCCCGCGGCATCGCCGAGACGGCCCACGGCGAGGACGGCGACGGGCCGGTAGCCCACGGGCACCTCGAACGCGTCGACCACGGCCTCGGCGTCGAAGCCGCCGATCTGGTGGACGTGCAGACCCAGCGACTCCGCCTGCACCGTCAGCTGCGCGACGGCGAGGCCGAGCTCGTACGGCCCGACGGCGCGAGCGCTGCCGTCGTCCTCGACGACTCGGGTGAGCGCGGCAACGAGCACCGGCGCGCGATGGGCCCAGGCCCGGTTCGGCGGGGCCAGCGTGCCGAGCAGCCCGGTGTGGGTCGCGTCCGGGCCGTCCTCGGTGGTGCGGCCGACGAGGAACCGCCACGGCTGGGCATTCATCGCGCTCGGCGCCCAGCGGGCAGCCTCGAGAAGGGACACGACCTCGGCGTCGGGAAGCGGAGCGGCGTCGAAGGCGCGCGGGCTCCACCGGTCGGCGACGAGCGGGTGCACCGCGGTGGCGCCGGTGCGTCCGTGCGCGGTTCCGGGTCGGGTGCTGGTCGTGCTCACGGTGCCCTCCAGGGTCTGTGATCTAGTTGAACGCTCAACAACTGGAGGCGTCGACGCATTCCCGCGGGTCGGCGGCGTGTCGGCGCGGCCGTTGCGGGGCTGCGCGGCACACTCGACCTGTCGATCGGCAGCGGGCCCTCGGGTGCCGCTGCGGGGAAGCGCTCGGCCCGGCCGCCTGGACAGGCGGGCGGCGCCGCATGCCCGCTTCCCTGGAGCCCTCTGTGCCCCTCGACCTCGAGGACCTCGCCGCTCTGCGCGACCTCACCGCGTCCGCCGAGCCGCGTCCGCTGCCGCGCCCCGACCGGGGATCCGGCGACGGCGACGGCGAGGCCCAGCGCGAGACGGACGCCGCCCCGGCAGGCGCCCTCTCCCGTCGGCGGCTCGCCTCCCTCGCTGCCGCGGCCGCAGCGGCCGGCCTGCTCTGCGGCCTCGTCGGGCCGAGCCCCTCCGCCCTCGCCCAGCCCCTGACCAGCGCCGTCCGCGGGACCCTGTTCGCCAGCGCGTCCCCCGTGGCCGCGCCGACGCCCGCACCGGCGCCCTCCGAGCCGACCGCGCACACCGAGGCCCAGCCGTCCTCCGCGGCCGAGGCGATCGCCGCGGTCGCCGTGGCGCTCCCTCTCGGGCTCGGCCCCGGCGACCTCGCGGCACCCCGACCCGGTGCCGCGCCGAGCCCTGCGGTGAAGAAGGCCTGGGTCCCGACCCGCAGCCTCCCGAAGAACAGCGGGACCGGCCGGCGGATCGTGTACGCGGAGCAGGCGGCGCACCTGTGGATCGTGGCCGCCGACGGCAGGGTGCTGCGCGACTACAAGGTGACGGGCCGGCCCGGGCGCCCGGGGCCGGGCACCTACCGCGTGTTCTCGAAGTCGCCGACGGCGGTGAACCCAGGGCAGAAGCTGCGCTTCGAGCTCATGGTGCGGTTCACCCACGGCGTGACCGGTGCGGCGATCGGCTTCCACACGATCCCGGAGACCTACCAGGGCGTGCCGATCCAGAAGGCGTCCGACCTCGGCAAGGCGATCGGGTCGGGCGGCTGCGTGAGGCAGAAGCGCGAGGACGCGCGCTGGCTCTACCGCTGGGTCAAGGTCGGCGACACCGTGGTCGTCCTGCGCTGACCCGGACGGGTGGCCGGACCGATCACGCAGCGTCCACGGACGGGTCCGCACGGGCGACCTGTGTCCCGCGGAGCGGACATCGTGAGGGCACCGGTGCGGCGGATCCGGCCCCGGCCGACGTACAGTCGTCCCTGGCGGCTGCCGCGCACGTGCGGCGTCGCCCTTCCCCGCCAGCAGGAGGTACCGCCGTGGACGTGCGGCGCGCGCATCCCCGCCGCGCCTCGACGCGCGCCGTCGTCGCTGCGAGCACCCTCGGTCTCGTGCTCGGCCTGGTCGCCGCTGTGCCCGCGCGCGCCGAGAGCGGCTCGACCGGCGGCACCACTCCCGGCGGCATCACGACCACCCCGATCGCGCCGCCCCCGGCGTCCAAGCCCACGACGGCGATCACGGCCACCGCGAGCCCCTACCAGGGTGCGGTCATGGGCATCGCTCAGCCGATCTTCGTGCGGTTCTCGAGCCCCGTCGCCTTCAAGGCGCGAGCCGAGAAGAACATGCGCGTGTACGTCTCGGGCGTCCTGTCGAGCGGTGCGTGGCACTGGAAGGACTCGCAGACCGCGGTCTTCCGGCCGCAGACGTTCTGGAAGTCGCGCAGCACCATCGCGATCAAGATGACGATGAAGGGCGTGGTGCTCGCCGAGTCGTCGAGCCGCACGTTCGTCGGGGCGACCACCAAGGTGCACTGGTTCAAGACCAGCCGCTCGTTCGTCGCGAAGGTCGACGACGCGACGCACCGCATGAAGGTCTACCTCGACGGCAAGGTCGTGCGGACCATCCCGGTGTCACTGGGCAAGCCCGGGTTCGAGACGCGGTCGGGCGTCAAGGTCGTGCAGGAGAAGTACGAGACCCGACGCATGACCAGCGTGGGCGCGGGGATCACCGACCCCAACGACCAGTACGACGTGACGGCCACGTGGGCGGTGCGCATCACGCCCACCGGCGAGTTCGTGCACGGCGCGCCGTGGGCCGCCGGACGCATCGGCCGGTACAACGGCTCGCACGGCTGCACCAACGTGCTCGAGGTCGACGGCAAGTGGTTCTACGACCGCGTCCTGCCGGGCGACCCCGTCGTGACGGTCGGGACCGGCCGCGCGATGGAGTACTGGAACGGCCCGGGCGGCCCGTGGAACATGCCGTGGAAGTTCTGGCTGGCCAAGTCCGCCACGGGCCCCCAGCGCTGACCGGGCAGGAACGCCGGCTCAGTCGAGCAGGACGGCCGGCGTGAGCATCCCGTACGTCGCGAGAACGTCCGGGAGCTCCGAGGCCGGCACCGGCCGCGCGTAGAGGAACCCCTGTGCGATGTCGCAGCCGAGCAGACGCAGCCGCTCCGCGGTCTCGGGCAGCTCGACGCCCTCGGCGACCGCGACCATCGAGAACTCGTGCGCGAGGTCGGTGACCACCTTCACGAGGACCTCGTTGCCGTTCGTCATGTCGCTGATGAACGAGCGGTCGATCTTCAGGGTGTCGATCGGGAGGTCGCGCAGCTGCGAGATCGAGGTGTTGCCGATCCCGAAGTCGTCGAGCGCGATGGTGGATCCCATGGCTGCGATGCGCCGCAGCGTCTCCGCGGCGCGCTCGGGGTCCTGCATGATCGCCGACTCGGTGATCTCGAACTCGAGCAGGCGCGCGGGGACGTCGTACTCCTCGAGCAGGCGGGCGATGCGCCGGTCGAGCTCGGGCTCGGCGAGGTTGAGCGCGGACAGGTTCACGGCGACGGGGATCTCGAGCCCCTCGTCGATCCAGGCCCGCTGCTGGGTCAGGACCATGCGCATCACGCGGTCGGTGACCGTGTGCACCAGGCCCGTCTGCTCCGCGAGAGGGATGAACTCGCTCGGGGGCACCATGCCGCGCAGCGGGTGGTTCCACCGGAGCAGGGCCTCGAGGCCGACGACGGTCTTGGACTCCAGGTCGAGCTTGGCCTGGTAGTGGACCGAGAGCTGGTCGCCCGAGTCGAGCGCCCGGCGCAGGTCGCCCAGCAGGATCAGGCGTGCGGGCGAGTTGGTGTCGCCGTCCGCCTCGTACACGCTCATGCCGCGTCGGCCCGCCTTCGCGATGTACATCGCGACGTCCGCGAGCTTGAGCAGCGACTGCATGTCGTCGGCGTGGTCCGGGAAGAGCGCGAGGCCGATCGAGGTCTCGACGTGCAGCACCAGGCCGTCGATCTCGTACGGCGCGTCGAACACCTCGAGCACCCGCTCGGCGAACATCACGCCGTCCGCGACGCTGCGGACCGTCTTGAGCAGGATCGCGAACTCGTCGCCGCCGAGCCGCGCGACGGTGTCGGTCTCGCGGACGATCGCGCGCAGCCTGTCGGCGGCCTGCACGAGCAGCTGGTCGCCCCGGTCGTGGCCGAGCGAGTCGTTGATCTCCTTGAACCGGTCGATGTCGAGCAGGAGGAGGCCGACGTGCTTGCCGTCGCGCAGGGCGTCCGACACGGCCGTCTCGAGCCGCTCGTTGAGCAGTCGACGGTTGGGCAGGCCGGTGAGCGGGTCGAGGAGGGCGAGCCGCGCGTTCTCCTCGGACGACGCGCGCAGGCGCCGGCTCGCGTTGTGCACCGTGCGGAACAGCAGCGCCCACACGAGCCCGAGGCCGAGGATCGTGATGATCCCGATCGTGACGACGGCATCACGCGTGGCGGCGAGGGTCGGCGAGTAGTCGAGCACCACCTCGGCCGCGCCGACCGGCTGGTACTTCGCAGCGGGATCGACGCGCATCGCGGTGTCGTAGATCGGCACGTAGACGCTCAGCACCTGCTCGAGGCCCATCGAGGTCGAGGGCACGACGCCGGCGAAGTCGCCGCTCGCCACGAGCTCGGTGCTCAGCTGCCCGTCCACGGTGGCGGCGGCCAGCCGGGCGTGGTTCGGCTCGTCGTCGGTGCTCGCGTCGCTGTCGAAGAGGTTCGTGGCGTCGTGCGTCCAGAGCTGGAGGCGGATCATCGTCGCGTCGGGGTGCAGGTTCTTGCGCAACGACGTGACCACGGGCGGGTCGATCTGTCCCGTCTGCCAGTTGGCCAGGGACACGCGCTCGCCGACACCGGCCGACACGTACGCCTGCGCGGTGCGGACGGCGTGCTCGAGCGCCTGCCGCTGCAGGAGCTGGG
The DNA here is from genome assembly GCF_042660085.1 of Longivirga aurantiaca. NCBI lineage: Bacteria > Bacillati > Actinomycetota > Actinomycetes > Sporichthyales > Sporichthyaceae > Longivirga > Longivirga aurantiaca. Next base: position 696,108 of record NZ_JBHSTI010000008.1, read on the forward strand.
CCATGGACGCTACGAGGGCGGCGCCGAGCACGGCGAGGGCCACCAGGCTGACGGCCGCGAAGGTGGCGGTCAGCGACAGCCGTCGGCGCATCTCGTCATCCCTCCCATTCCGGCGAGAAGCACCGTCCCCCGACGGCACCCATCCGGGCGTCTCCAGAGGTCATCGGCACGTCCCCGCGCCGCTTGAGGGATCAGCCGCCGCTGGTGCCCGGGACCCGCACGGTGAGCGACCCGGGCCGCACCCGTGCCTCGAGCTTGCGGCCCTCCGCGACGACGTCGCCGTCCACCTGCCGCGGTGCCGTGGTCTGCGAGACGACCCAGGCCGAGCGGCCCGACAGGTGGATCCGGGAGTCATCCTGGCGGGGCCGCCGCCGCACCAGGTGGGCCGCCGTGCGGGCCCAGTCCAGGGGCCTGTCGAGCGGCAGGACGATCACGTGCAGGAGCCCGTCGGAGGCGTCCGACTCGGGCGCGACGTCGAGCCCGGCGATGAGGCCGCCCACGTTGGCGACGAGCACGCTGCGGGCGGTGTACCAGCGAGGCTGACCCCCGTCCATGGCGACGGCGACCCGCATGGACTCGCTGGTGAGCAGCTTCACGGAGTTGGCGACGTACGCGGCCGGGCCGATCGCGTTCTTCAGCTCCTCCGGCGCGTCGATGAGCGATGCGTCGAGGCCCATGCCGGCGATCACCGTACTGACCATGACCGATCCACCGAGACCGATCTCGACGACGTCGATCCTGCGGTCCTGGCCCGTGAGCGCGACGCGCGCTGCGCCGTCGAGGTCGAGCGGTATGCCGAGGTTGCGGGCGAGGAGGTTGCCCGTGCCGCCGGGGATGATGCCGAGCGCCGTGCCGCTGCCGAGAAGGCCCGTGGCGATCGCGTTGAGGGTGCCGTCACCGCCCCACGACAGGACGAGGTCGGCGCCCGCCTCGACGGCCTCGCGCGCCTGCGCCGTGCCGGGCTGCTCGGCCGTGGTGGGGACGAGGTGCGGCGTCGGTACGCCGGCGGCGTGGGCCCAGCCGGCCAGCCGTTCGGCTGCCTCGCCGAGATCGCCGGCCTTGCCGGGATGGACGATCGCCACCGTCTCGGCGGAGCCCGTCATCGTGCCTCCTGGTGGGCGGTGTCACTGAGCAGGGACGACGTCCCACGCGAGGTCGCCCGTGTCGCCGGTCACCGGAGGACGGTAGCGCGCGCAGGCGGGCGCCCGCCCCGGGTCGGGGTCGCCGGTCCGCCGGAGGCGCGTCAGGACGCGGTGGCGTAGCGGTGGTCGGAGGCGGCGCGCTCGCACTCGCGCACCGTGTGGAACCCGGACTCGTACCGGCAGTCGTGGCACACGGCGATGGAGGCGCTGCCCAGGTGCACGACCTCGACGCTGTGCGGGCTGCAGCTGCGGTCCGCATGCGCGTGGTCGCGCCGGTGCACCGCTGCGAGCATGGCCCGCACGATGGGTTCCGGACTGTTGGGCGTCATGCCGTGGTTATCGGTCGCGCAGATCCGGACCTGAGGATCTCGGGTGGGCAATCCGCGACTTCTATAGGGTCCCCGCATGAGTCCGGTGTCTCGCCGGCGTCCCGGTGCCGGCCGCCCTGCTCCCGTAGCGTCCGCTCTGCGCGCGAACGAGGCGCGCAAGATGCGCGGCGAGATGCCGCTCGATGCGCTCACCTCGCGCATCCGCAAGCTCGACGTCCACTCCGACGGGTTCGCCGCCGAGGCGGTGGTGTCGTGGGTGTTCGAGGTGCTCGGATCGCGGGGCCCCGACGCCGACGAGGTGCTCGCACGGTTCTGCCGCGCCGCGGTCTCCGACCCCCGAGCGGGGACGACGGCCCTCGGGCTCCAGGCGATGGCGGTGCTGGCCCTGCACGGGCACCGCAGCGTTCGGGGCGAGGCCTCCCATCTCGTTGCGGGGGCGGACGAGGAGCTGCGCGCGTCCCTGCCGTCCTGGGTCGCGCACGTCGGTGCCGTTCGGGTCGTGGAGACGGGTGTGCTCGCGACCGCGGACGGCACCGAGACGGTCCTGCACCTGCTGCTCGACCACGTGGATCCGGCGGCGGGCCCCCGGCACCTGGTGACGCTCGCGGTGCATCACGGCGACAGCCGGGTGCACCTGCTCGACGTCCGTGCCCGTCGCGACGACGAGGTGCTCGCGCCGATGGGCGAGAAGTACGCCGGATCCAGCGATCCCGTGTGGTCGTGGGGCGACGCCGACGCCGTACGGGCTGCCGCCGTCCCCGCCCTGGGGGTGACCGCGGAGCACGCGCCGACGCAGTGGCCGGTGCTCGGGGTCGAGGGCGGCGAGACGCTCACCTGGACCCTCGGCGTCCACCGCCTCGGGCAGGCCGCCGGTCTGGACCTCCTGCAGCCGTAGGGGTCAGCCGCGCAGCGCCGTGCTGAACAGGGCGTCGATGCGCGCCCAGCTGTCCTCTGCCGCGGTGTCGACGTAGCCGACGTGCAGGACGCGGCGCGACACCGGACGCAGCCACGCCGGCGCGTCCTTCTCCGAGTGCGTCATGAAGGAGTGCCCGGCGTCCGGGTACTCCTTCACGTCGTGCTCGACCCCGGCGGCGGACAGCGCCCGCTCGAGCTTGGCCGCCGCGCCGCGCAGGCTGCGGTCCTTCCCGCCGTACGACGCCACCACGGGGCACGCGCCGTCGAAGACCGACTCGAGCCGCTGGGGCAGCTGCCCGTACATCGCGGCGCTGGCCTCGAAGCCCTGGGTGGCCATGAGCATGGCGAAGGCGCCGCCGAGGCAGAAGCCGGCGATGCCGACGCGGCCGGTCGAGTCCTCGCGCTCGGCGATCCACTGCCGGGCGGCGTGGATCTCGTCGTACACGCGCCCCTCGCCCGAGTTCATCGAGCGGGCGATGGCCACGAGGCAGCGGGCGCTGCCGGCGTACGACATCAGGTCGGGTGCGACCGCGTTGTAGCCGCGTGCGGCGAGGTGGTCGGCAGCCTCGCGCATCGCGTCGGTGAGACCGAACGCCTCGTGGATGACGACGACCCCGGGCGCGGGGCCGTCGACCCCCTGCGCGGGGGAGTAGTAGGCGGGGATCGTGCCGAAGCCCGTCACCTCGATGCTCAGATCCGGCATGCCGTCCCGTCCTGTCCGGCCACCGGTCGGTGGCGGCCCCAGGGTAGGGCGGCTCGGGTCCCGCCGCCGGTCGCCTCATGTCACGTCCCGGAGGCCCTGGGCGGGCCATGCACGGACCGCGCCCGCAACCTCCACCCGACATCGAGGCTCAACCCGAGGTCGAGGGTTGTGGCGCGGCGCCGCGGGACCGGGTTCGCGCGGCCGCGTCGGCAGGGTCCGAGGGCCTCGCCGACCGCCTCCGACGGCGAGAGTCACATCACACGATCCGCCGCGTGGCGGGGCGGAACACGGGCACGGCCCACGCACGGGACGTGGCCTGGCGCACGTCCCGCGCTGTGGGCAGCCGGTCGACAGGCACGCGGGCGTCCGGATAGCGTCGTGACGTCCTGCGGGGAAGCAGGGCACCACGACCGGACCGCCGAGTCCCGTCCACGGCCGTGGTCATCCGCACTTGGACGGGAGCGGGGGACCCACTTCGCCGGCCTGCACGTCGGGCCGGCTCGGGGTGAAGCCACGAGAGTGGCCGGCCTTCCTCGGGCCGAACCCGACAGCTCACCTCGCAGGCGGCGGAGGAACACGACATGACCACCGTCATGCCGACCCATGCCCGCACGGGCATGGAGCGCACCAGGGCACGAGTCACGTTCGGCGTGCTCTCGGCCGCCCTCGGGCTGTCGCTCCTGACCCCTGCCCCGGCTGGTGCCGCCCCGCTCGCACCCACCCACCTCGTCGGTGGCGGCGCGTCCGCCTTCGTCGACGACACGGCGTTCCCCGACACGCTGCCGGCCACCGGCACCACGTCCGCGGCACCGGCGCGCGTCGTCTCGACCGAGGTCCTGCGCGGCGGGCACAACGGCGCGAAGGTGCGCTGGGTCCAGCGCATCCTCGGCCTGCCGCAGACGGGCTTCTTCGGCCCCGCCACGCGCGACGCCGTCATCCGCTTCCAGGAGGCGCTCGGCGCGACGAAGGGCACCGGCATCGTCGGCCCGATCACGCGACGCCAGCTCCAGGAGTTCGGCGAGCAGCAGGCGGCCAAGGCCGTGCGCAAGGCCGCCGCGGCCAAGAGGGCCGCCGCCGCTGCCGAGGCCGCCCGCAAGGCCGCTGCGCGCAAGGCCGCGGAGCAGGCGGCCACCCGGGGCACCACCCGGTCGGCGCCGGCTCCCTCGGCGTCCAACGGCGACCCGACCATGACCGCGGCCGCCCGCGGCTCGCGTGCCGCGCGCCAGGCCGTGCCGTTCGCGGTGTGGCGCAGCTCCGCCCACGCCCGCATGATCGTGGCGCGCGAGTCCGGTGGCAGCTGCACCGCGGTGTCGCCCACCGGCGCCTACCGCGGCGCGTGGCAGATGGGCGCCCCGTTCTGGCGCTCGTTCGGCGGCCTCACGTTCGCGCCCACGCCCGACCAGGCCACCTGCGGCGAGCAGGACTACGTCGCCTACCGCGGCTGGATCGCCGCGTGGTGGTCGCCCTGGGGCGGCTGAGCCTCCGCTCGACCCTCCGGCGCCGCCGGTCCTCCGGGACCGGCGGCGCCGTCGTCGTTCAGACGCGGGTGCGGACCAGGTCGCGGACGACGTGGCCCTTCTCGACGCCCTGCCGCTCGAACTTCGTGAGCGGCCGCTCGAGCCGCGGTGCCCAGCCGTCGTAGGGATCGAGGAGCAGCGGCTCGGCGTCGAGCACCTCGCGCATCGCCTCGGCGTACGGCTCCCAGTCGGTCGCGCAGTGCAGGACTCCGCCCGGCGCAAGGCGCGTGGCCATGAGGTGCACCAGGTCGGGCCGGACGATGCGGCGCTTGTGGTGCCGGGCCTTGGGCCACGGGTCGGGGAAGAAGACGCGGATCGCGGCGAGCGAGCCCTCGGCCACCCTGTCCGTGAGCAGGTCGACCGCATCGCCGAGCTCGACCCGCACGGTGGTGAGGCCCCGGCGCTCGATCTCGGCGAGCAGGCGTGCGACGCCCGGGGTGTGGACGTCGACGGCGACGATCCCGGTGCCGGGGTCCTCGAGCGCCATCTCGACCGTCGCGTGCCCGAGCCCGAACCCGATCTCCAGCGCCACGGGCAGGCCGCCGAACAGAGTGCCGGTGTCGAGCGGCCCCGGGGGGAGGCCGTGGCGGGGGAGCAGCGTGGTGACGGCGTCGCGCTGCGCGTCGGTCATCCGCCCCCGCCGCGGATGGAACGTGAGGATGTGCCGGTGCTCCTCGGCCACGTCCTCCTCCACGCCCAGAGCCTAGGTCCGCCGCTGCGCGGCGCGTGCAGGCATCGTGACGACGTACCGCGCCCCCGGCAGGAGCCGTCTCAGGCCGGCGCGCGGGGGTTCCTCCCGAATCAGCGGAGGGGGTCACTCGCAGAGGGAGGCCCTTCGGGCCTGGAGATCACGTGCCCCCGGCAGGAGCCGTCTCGGGCCGGCGCGCGGGGGTTCCTCCCGAATCAGCGGAGGGGGTCACTCGCAGAGGGAGGCCCTTCGGGCCTGGAGATCACGTGCCCCCGGCAGGATTCGAACCTGCGCGCATGCCTCCGGAGGGCACCGCTCTATCCCCTGAGCTACGGGGGCCAGGGCAGGCACCGACACTACCAGCGGCCGACGGTGCGCTCGACACGGCCGCTGCGGGCGACCGGGCGCGGGCCGGATACGTCGTGAAGCCGCGCGGACCTGCGCCGATAGGCTCCCGCGCATGACGCCCGACCAGATCGCCGCCGAGGTCCGCGCAGCAGTGCTCGCTGCCGTGGCCGACGGCGAGCTCGCCCTCGACCCCGCGCTCGTCCCGGCCGAGGTCACCGTCGAGCGTCCGCGCAACGCCGACCACGGCGACTACGCCACCAACATCGCGCTGCAGCTGGCCAAGCCGGCCGGCACCAACCCGCGCGCGGTGGCCGAGCTCGTGGCCGCCCGCCTGCGGGCCCTCGACGGCGTCGCGAGCGTCGACATCGCCGGCCCCGGGTTCCTCAACATCACCCTCGACGCCGCCTCGCTCGGCGAGACGGCGCGCACGGTGGTCGTCGCCGGCGACCAGTACGGCCGGATCGACCGGTACGCCGGCATGCGCTTCAACGTCGAATTCATCTCGGCCAACCCCACGGGCCCGCTGCACCTCGGCCACACCCGCTGGGCCGCTGTGGGCGATGCGATCGCGCGGGTCCTCGAGGCGGCCGGCGCCGACGCCGAGCGCGAGTTCTACGTCAACGACCGCGGCGTCCAGATGGACAAGTTCGGCATGTCGCTGGAGGCTCGGGCGCTCGGCACCGACGTGCCCGAGGGCGGCTACCAGGGCGCGTACGTCGACGACCTCGCGCAACAGATCGTGGCGGCCGACCCGGGCATCGTGGGCCTGCCCGCCGACGAGCGGATGGTCGCCTTCCGCGAGGCGGGGTACGCCCTGCAGCTGCAGCAGCAGAAGGACACGCTCGACGGCTTCAACACGCACTTCGACGTCTGGTACTCCGAGCGCACGCTGCACTCCAGCGGCGCCGTCGACCGCGGCTTCGACAAGCTGCGCGAGCAGGGCCACATGTACGAGGCCGACGGCGCGGTGTGGCTGCGCACCACCGACTTCGACGACGACAAGGACCGCGTGCTCGTCAAGGCCGACGGCGAGCTCACGTACTTCGCCAGCGACACGGCGTACTACCTCGACAAGCGCGCCCGCGGTTTCGACGTCTGCATCTACCTGCTCGGCGCCGACCACCACGGCTACGTCAACCGGCTGCGCGCCGTCGCGGCCTGCGCGGGCGACGACCCCGACCTCAACATCGAGGTGCTCATCGGGCAGCTCGTGAAGATGTACAAGGGCGGCGAGGAGGTTCGGCTCTCCAAGCGCGCCGGCAACATCATCACGCTCGAGGACCTCGTCGAGGAGGTCGGTGTCGACGCCGCCCGCTACTCGCTCATCCGCTACCCCGTCGACAGCCCGCTGACGCTCGACCTCGACCTGCTCGTGCAGCGCAGCAACGACAACCCGGTGTTCTACGTGCAGTACGCGCACGCCCGGATCAGCTCCGTCCTGCGCGGCGCGGCCGACCTCGGCATCGACTGGCGTGCCGCCGAGCCCGACCTCTCGCTGCTCGACCACGAGCGCGAGACGGCGCTGCTCGGCGCCATCGGCGAGCTGCCGCGCATCGTCGGGTCGGCGGCCGAGCTGCGCGAGCCGCACCGCGTCGCGCGCTACCTCGAGGAGCTGGCGACGTCGTACCACAAGTTCTACGACGTCTGCCGCGTGCTGCCGATGAGCGACGCCGAGGTCGAGCCGATCAACGTCGCGCGCCTGTGGCTGTGCGGCGCAGCGCGGCAGACCCTCGCGAACGGCCTCGACATGCTCGGAGTCAGCGCTCCCGACCGCATGTAGGGATCCGAGTTACTGCCACAGTGGGGTGATAGAACGCGCCAACACCCCGCTGTGGGCAGTAGCTCGAGGCACGTGGGGTGTCCAGGGGCTGGAACTCCCGGGGGCGGGGGTGAGGCGCGTCGGTAGCCTTGCCCCATGCGCGCACACCCCGCCGGGCCACGCTTCGGCGAGATCCTCGCCCCTGCCGGTGCCCCTGCGGCTCCGGCCGACGTCGAGGCGATGCACGCGCTCGACCCCGTCGTGTGGCCGAGCACCGCGGTGCGCTCCGGCGGCGACGCCCTAGAGCAGCGGGCGGTGACCATCGCGGGCATCGACGTCCGCGACCTCGCCGCCGAGCACGGCACCCCGCTCTACGTCCTCGACGAGGTCGACTTCCGGGCTCGGGCGGCGGCCTTCCGCGACGCGTACGCCGACCCCGACGTGCCGGCCGATGTCTTCTACGCGGGCAAGGCCTTCCTCTCGACGATCGTGGCGCGCTGGGTGCAGGAGGAGGGTCTCGGCCTCGACGTCTGCACCGGAGGCGAGATCCTCACCGCCGTCCGTGCCGGCTTCCCCACCGCCCGCATGGCCTTCCACGGCAACAACAAGTCGGTGGCCGAGCTCGATCTGGCGCTCGAGCACGGCATCGGCCGGTACGTCGTCGACTCGTTCGAGGAGATCGTCCGGCTCGCCGCCGCCGCCGAGGCCCGCGGCGTGGTGGCCAAGGTCCTCGTGCGCGTCACCGTCGGCGTCGAGGCGCACACCCACGAGTTCATCGCCACCGCGCACGAGGACCAGAAGTTCGGGCTCTCGCTCTCGGGCGGTCAGGCCGAGGAGGCCGTACGCCGGATCCTGAAGCTGCCGTCGCTGCGGCTCGTCGGCCTGCACTCGCACATCGGCTCGCAGATCTTCGACACCGCCGGGTTCGAGGTGTCGGCCCACCGTCTCGTCGCGCTCGCGGGCAAGGTCCGCGACGAGCACGGCATCGAGGTGGCCGAGCTCGACCTCGGCGGCGGCATGGGCATCGCCTACGGCTCGGACGACGACCCCATGACGCCGAAGGAGATGGCCGAGCTCCTGCGCGGCATCGTCGTCCGCGAGTGCCGGGCCCTGGGTCTCGACGTCCCGCGCATCGCCGTCGAGCCCGGACGGGCGATCGTCGGGCCGTCGATGGTCACCGTCTACGAGGTCGGCACGGTGAAGCAGGTCGACCTCGGCAACGGCCACGTGCGCCAGTACGTGAGCGTCGACGGCGGCATGAGCGACAACATCCGCACCGCGCTGTACGACGCCGAGTACACCGTGCGGCTCGTCTCCCGCGTGTCCGAGGCCGCTCCGGTCCTCGCGCGCGTCGTCGGGAAGCACTGCGAGAGCGGCGACATCGTCGTCCGCGACTGCTGGCTGCCCGGCGACCTCGCCCCCGGCGACCTGCTCGGCGTTGCCGCGACCGGCGCCTACTGCCGGGCGATGGCCTCCAACTACAACCACGTGCCCCGACCTCCGGTGGTCTCGGTCCGCGACGGCGTGAGCCGCGTGGTCGTGCGCCGCGAGACGCCCGACGACCTGCTGGCGCTCGACGCCGGCCTCGAGTCCGACTGACCAGGCAGTAGCCGCGCCCGGACCTGCGCGGCGCCGCCCCCGGCGGGGGTGGCACGCTAGGCCGGACACCCCCGGAGGGAACCCCATGACGACGCCCGACGCGCCGCCCCGCGAGCTCACCGTCGCACTCCTCGGCGGCGGCACCGTCGGCAGCCAGGTCGCCCGCCTTCTCCGCGAGTCCGCCGACGATCTCGCCGCCCGTGCCGGCGCCGCTCTGCGACTCACGGGCGTCGGCGTGCGCGACGCCGCGAAGCCCCGCGAGGGCATCGCTCCCGAGCTCCTGACCGACGACCTCGAGGGGCTCGCGTCGTCCGGCGCCGACATCGTCGTCGAGGTCATGGGCGGCATCGAGCCGGCGCGCTCGCTGATCCTCGCCGCGATGGCGGCCGGCTCCTCGGTCGTCACCGCCAACAAGGCGCTCCTCGCCGAGGACGGCGGCACCCTCCACGCCGCGGCCGAGAAGCACGGCGTCGACCTCTACTACGAGGCCTCGGTCGCCGGCGCCATCCCGCTGCTGCGACCGCTGCGCGAGAGCCTCGCCGGCGACAAGGTCCGCCGCGTGCTCGGCATCGTCAACGGCACCACGAACTTCATCCTCACCAAGATGGACGAGGACGGCGCCGACTACGCCGACGTGCTCGCCGAGGCCCAGGCCCTCGGGTACGCCGAGGCCGACCCGACCGCCGACGTCGAGGGCTACGACGCCGCAGCCAAGGCCGCGATCCTCGCGGGCCTCGCGTTCCACACCCGGGTGCGGGGCGACGACGTGCACCGCGAGGGCATCACGAGCGTGTCCGCGCAGGACGTCGCGGCCGCTCGCGACATGGGATTCGTCATCAAGCTCCTCGCCGTCGCCGAGCTGGTCGACGACGAGAAGGGCGTGGTCGTCCGCGTCCACCCCGCGATGGTCCCGAGGACGCACCCGCTCGCGGGCGTGCGCGGCGCGTTCAACGCGGTCTTCGTCGAGGCCGAGTCGGCCGGCGACATGATGTTCTACGGCCGTGGCGCCGGCGGAGCGCCCACGGCGTCCGCCGTCCTCGGCGACATCGTGGCCGTGGCGCGGCATCGGCTCGCCGGCTCGCGCGGCCCGGGGGAGTCGACCTACGCGCACCTCGACGTGCTGCCGATCGGCGACGCCACCACGCGCTACTACGTCAACCTCGACGTCGCCGACCGCCCGGGCGTCCTTGCGGCGGTGGCCCAGGCGTTCGCCGACAACGGAGTCAGCATCCAGAACGTGCGCCAGGACGGGCACGGCGACGACGCCCGGCTCGTCGTGCGCACGCACACCGCCGCCGACTCCGCGCTCGCCGCGACGATCGAGCGGCTCCGGTCGAACGACGCCGTGCGCAACGTCGTCGGCGTCATGCGGGTCGAGGGCGAGGACGAGCGATGAGCGCCACCACCGCCGAGGGCACCAGCCGCCAGTGGCGTGGCCTCATCGAGGAGTACCGCTCGCGGCTCCCGGTCAGCGACAAGACCCCTGTCGTGACGCTGCGCGAGGGCGGCACGCCGCTCGTGTACGCCTGCGTGCTCTCGGAGATGACCGGCTGCGAGGTCTGGATCAAGGTCGAGGGCGCCAACCCGACCGGGTCGTTCAAGGACCGCGGCATGACGATGGCGATCTCCAAGGCCGCGGAGGAGGGCGCCAAGGCTGTCATCTGCGCGTCCACCGGCAACACCTCCGCCTCGGCCGCGGCGTACGCCGTCAAGGCGGGCATGGTCTGCGCGGTGCTCGTGCCCAGCGGCAAGATCGCGCTCGGCAAGATGGCGCAGGCCCTCGTGCACGGCGCGAAGATCCTGCAGGTCGACGGCAACTTCGACGACTGCCTCACCCTCGCGCGCAAGCTCTCCGAGAGCTACCCCGTCTCGCTCGTGAACTCGGTCAACCCCTTCCGCATCGAGGGCCAGAAGACGGGTGCGTTCGAGATCGTCGACTTCCTCGGCGACGCGCCGGACATCCACTGCCTCCCCGTGGGCAACGCCGGCAACATCACCGCCTACTGGAAGGGCTTCGTGGAGTACGCCACCGACGGCGTCGCCACCAAGCGCCCGCGCGAGTGGGGGTTCCAGGCGGCCGGCGCCGCGCCGATCGTGAACGGCGCGCCCGTCATGCACCCGTCGACCATCGCCACGGCGATCCGCATCGGCAACCCCGCGTCGTGGGAGCAGGCCGTCGCCGCGCGCGACGAGTCCGGCGGCCTCATCGACGCCGTGACCGACCGCGAGATCCTCTCGGCCTACCGTCTCCTCGCGGCGAAGGAGGCGGTATTCGTCGAGCCCGCATCCGCCGCGTCGGTGGCGGGGCTGCTGAAGAAGCACAAGGAGGGCCTCCTCGACCCGGGCCAGACCGTGGTCTGCACGGTGACGGGCAACGGGCTCAAGGACCCGGAGTGGGCGATCGCCGGTGCGCCTCAGCCCACCCATGTGGCCGTCGACGCGTACGCCGCCGCCCTCCAGCTGGGCCTCGCGTGACACCGCCGCCCTCGGGCCGCCCGGTCTTCCGCGCAGCGGCCGTCCGAGTCCGCGTGCCCGCGACGTCGGCGAACCTCGGCCCCGGGTTCGACAGCCTGGGGCTCGCCCTCGGGCTCCACGACGACGTCGTCGCGCAGGTCTCGGACGACTCCGGCGTCCGCGTCGACGTGCACGGCGAGGGTGCGGACTCCGTCCCGCGCGACCACCGGCACCTCGTCGCGAAGTCGATGCTCAAGGCGTTCGACGCACTCGGTGGGCGGCCGCGTGGCCTGGATCTGGTGTGCGCCAACAGGATCCCGCACAGCCGCGGACTCGGGTCGTCGGCTGCGGCCATCGTCTCCGGGCTCGTCCTCGCGCGCGCGCTCGTCGTCGGCGGCGACGAGCGGATGCCCGACGACGCGCTGCTCGAGCTCGCGTCGTCGATCGAGGGTCACCCCGACAACGTCGCCGCGTGCCTGCACGGCGGCGCCACGATCGCCTGGACCCGGGGCACCGTTCCCGCGTCCACGGGAGTGCTCGACCTCGTGCCGGCTGCGTCGATCGTGCCGGTGGTGTGCGTGCCGTCGTCCGCCGTGGCCACGAAGAAGGCGCGTGCGCTGCTCCCCGAGACCGTTCCGCATGCCGATGCGGCATGGAACGCCGCGCGCGCGGCGCTGCTCGTGCAGGCCCTCACGGTGCGCCCCGACCTGCTGCTCGAGGCCACCGACGACCGCCTGCACCAGCCCTACCGCCGGCCGGCGTACCCGCGCACCACCGACCTGGTCGCCAAGCTGCGGGCTGCCGGGATCCCGGCAGCCGTCAGCGGTGCGGGGCCGACCGTGCTCGCGCTCGCCGACTCCACGAGCGCCCCGCGGGTGGCCGGGCTGGCCGGCGCACGGTTCGCGACGTCCGTGCTCGAGGTCGACCGCGAGGGTGCACGGGTCCTTCCCCTCGAGGGCTGAACGGCGCGCCGACCTCCCTCGTACGGGTGGTGTTGGACGTGGACCCGCCCCCGGGTGTTACCCTCGTCGTATCCGGGGCCCGCACCGTCCGTCGTTCTGACGGGTGGACGCCCGTCGGGGCCTCTCGCGACATCCCACCGCAGTCGCCCCTCTGCGCCGCCCCCGGACACCCGTGCTGCCGTTCGCTTCCTCACGAACCTTGCCGCGGCACGTCCGCCCGTCCGTCTCCCGACGGACGACCTCTCGATGCAGAACGAGGCACTCGGTGACCGAGACCACCCAGACCACCCCGTCCGCCCGCAAGGGCGGCGGACTCAGCTCGATGCTCCTGCCGGAGCTCAAGGCCCTCGCCGGCCAGCTCGGCATCAGCGGGGCGTCGGGCATGCGCAAGGCCGACCTCGTGAGCGCCATCGGCGCCCGCCAGGTCGGTGGCTCCGGCGGCGCCGCCAAGGCCGACCGCCCGGCCCGCGAGGACCGTGCCCCCCGCGAGGAGCGTGCCCCCCGCGAGGAGCGCGCCGAGGCTCCCGCCGACGGCGGCGACCGCCCGGCTCGCGAGGACCGCCCCGCGCGCGAGGACCGCGGCGACCGCGGACCGCGTCAGGACCGACAGGACCGCGGACCGCGCCAGGACCGTCAGGACCGTGGCGACCGCCCGGAGCGCGAGGACCGCGGCGACCGCCAGCAGGGCCAGAACCGCGACCAGAACCGGGACCATAACCAGGGCGAGCGCGCCGCCGGCCAGGGCAGCCAGAACCAGGGCAGCCAGAACCAGGGCGGCAACCAGAACCGCGACCAGAACCAGGGCAACCAGGGCGGCGACTTCGACGACGAGCGCGGCGGCCGCAGCAGCCGTCGGCGCCGCCGGGGCCGCGACCGCGACCGTCCCGGGTTCGACCGCGACGACCGCGGCCCGCGCAACGACCGGCAGGGGCGCAACAACCGCGGCCCGCGCGGGTTCGAGGGCGATGTCGAGGTCACCGAGGACGACGTGCTCCTGCCCGTCGCCGGAATCCTCGACATCATGGACAGCTACGCGTTCGTGCGCACGAGCGGCTACCTGCCCGGCCACAACGACGTGTACGTCTCGCTCCAGATGGCCAAGCGCTACGGCCTGCGCAAGGGCGACGCGGTCACCGGTGTCGTGCGCCAGCCCCGCGACGGCGAGAAGGCCCAGAAGTTCAACCCGCTCGTGCGGGTCGAGACCGTCAACGGCGCCGACCCCGAGCTGTCCCGCAACCGCATCGAGTTCGGCAAGCTGACGCCGCTCTACCCGCAGGAGCGCCTGCGGCTCGAGACCGACGGGTCCAACCTCGTCACCCGCGTGATCGACCTCGTCGCCCCGATCGGCAAGGGCCAGCGCGGCCTCATCGTGTCGCCGCCGAAGGCGGGCAAGACGATGGTGCTCCAGGCCATCGCCAACGCGATCACCCAGAACAACCCCGAGGTCCACCTCATGGTCGTGCTCGTCGACGAGCGGCCCGAGGAGGTCACCGACATGCAGCGCTCGGTGAAGGGCGAGGTCATCGCCTCGACCTTCGACCGGCCGGCGGAGGACCACACCACCGTCGCCGAGCTCGCCATCGAGCGGGCCAAGCGCCTCGTGGAGCTCGGGCACGACGTCGTGGTCCTGCTCGACTCGATGACGCGTCTCGGCCGTGCCTACAACCTCGCGGCGCCGGCCTCCGGCCGCATCCTCTCCGGCGGTGTCGACTCGGCCGCCCTCTACCCGCCGAAGCGGTTCTTCGGTGCCGCCCGCAACATCGAGAACGGCGGGTCGCTCACGATCCTCGCGACCGCCCTCGTCGAGACCGGGTCCCGCATGGACGAGGTCATCTTCGAGGAGTTCAAGGGCACCGGAAACATGGAGCTCAAGCTCGACCGCAAGCTCGCGGACAAGCGCATCTTCCCCGCGGTCGACGTCGACGCCTCCGGCACGCGCAAGGAGGAGATCCTCATGGCGCCGGACGAGCTCAAGACCGTCTGGAAGCTGCGCCGGGTGCTGCACGCGCTCGACCAGCAGCAGGCCATCGAGCTCCTGCTCGGCAAGCTGCGCGAGACCAAGAGCAACTTCGAGTTCCTGCTGCAGGTGCAGAAGACCACCCCCATGGCGGTCGGCTCCTCCAGCGACGACGACGACTGACCGCCCGGTCGTCCCCGGCCCGACGCAGAAGGCCCGCCCCCTCCGGGGCGGGCCTTCTGCCTGTCTTGAGCCTCGGCGTCGTTTCGGAGCGTGTTTCACCCGTTCGGCTCGCGGATCCGGCCGATCTTTTCCTCTCGATGGGCTCAAGGAGTGACGTCAGGGGCCGATGACTGCTCTGCACGGGGGTGTGTGTCATCGCAGTTATTTCCTGGAGGGGAACCATCATGAGCACCACCACCCGTAAGCGCGCCGTCCGCGCCGTGGCGCCGGTCGCCGGCCTCCTGGCCGCCGGCCTCCTGGTCTGGCAGGGCAGCTACGCCGCCTTCAGCGCCACCACCGACAACACCGACGACGCCTGGTCCACCGGCACCATGGCCCTGACCAACAACGGCGGCGGCACCGCGTTCGCCGGCAGCACCACCGCGCTGTTCACCGAGGACGACCTCAACTTCGGCGACTTCGCCGAGAAGTGCATCACCGTGGAGAGCAACGGCTCGCTCGGCGGCGACCTCGCCCTCTACCGCGGCACCGTCACCGGGGCAGCCGCCAACGGCGACCCGTCGGTCGTCCTCGGCAACCAGCTGCGCCTCACCGTCGACGCCGCCCCGCTCGCGTCGGCGACCGACAACGTCGCGGCCGACTGCACCGGCTTCCCGGCCCTCGCCACGACGGTCGTGAACAACGTGACGCTCAACGCCTTCCCGTCGGCGTACGGCCCGGCTGCGAAGGTCGCTGTCTCTGACGGCGCCACCACGCGCGTCGCCTACCGCATCTCCTGGACGCTCCAGTCGACCGGGTCGGCGCTGACCGACAACCCGCTGCAGGGCTACTCGGTCGTCGCGGACCTCAACTGGGAGCTCCAGTAGTCGTCGACGTCACCGGGGGCGTCGCCTGAGGGCGACGAGACCGTGACGTGACACGCCGTCGGTGTGCCCCCTGCGGGGGGCATGGGGCACACCGGCGGGCTCCGTCGACGACGGGGCCGTCCGGTGGGGGCCGGACGGTGCCGTGGCTGACGGGCCGCATCTCAGAAACCTGATGCACGGGGAACCCGAACCACGGATCGCGTGGGCAGGAGGATCGACATGGCCATCCCGGCCTGGGCACCCATGCCCGGTGACGAGGCGCCGTCGACCCCCCGCACGCCCCGCCGCTCCTCGACCCCGATGTTCCTGCTCGGCATCCTCAGCCGGACCTGGCTCTGGTTCGTCGCGGGCTGCGTGCTGGTCACGATCGTGCCCATGCTGTTCGGCTGGCGCCCGTACGTCGTCCAGAGCGGGTCGATGATGCCGCGCATCGCCGTGGGCGACGTCGTCCTCGCCTCGCCGGTGGACGACCCGGCGCTGCTCCTCGGCCGCGTGACGGTCTTCCGCGACCCCAGCACGCCCGCCATCACCAAGACCCACCGCGTGATGAGCATCGACGGCGACGGGCGGATGATCACCAAGGGCGACGCCAACACGTCGGTCGACTCGACCCCGATCACCATCGCCGACGTCGAGGGCATGGGACGTCTCCTCGTGCAGTTCGTCGGCCTCCCGCTGATCTGGGTCAGCACCCAGCAGTGGGTCTACCTCGGGGCGCTCGTGCTGAGCCTCCTCCTGGCCGCGTGGGTCACCGCGCGGGACCGCGACGAGGACGTGGACGAGGACGAGGACGACCCCGACGGCGGCGGACCACCGGGCGGGGACCTCCTGCCGCTTCCGCGGCCGGCCGGGGGCTCCGGTGCCACCGCCGTCGCCGCCAGCACCCCGATGGATCCCCGGCTCCGCCGCGAGGCCGGCAAGCGCTGGGCGCAGCGGGCCGGCTACGGCGTGGTGCTCACCGGCGCCCTGACCCTGCCCACCGTCAACGCCGCCTTCGCCGCCACCACCGCCACGACCGCCAACAGCTGGCGCGTGGCGGCTCCGTCGTACTCGGACGTGGTCACCGGCCTGCGCCCGTGGATGTGGTGGAAGCTCGACGAGACCGGCACGGGCAGCACCGCGGCCGACTCCTCGGGCAACGGCCGGGCGGGCAGCTTCGTCACCGACGGATCCTCGACGTACGTCACGAAGGGCGTCGTCGGCGCCATCCCGAGCGAGACGCCCAACCGAGCCGTGACGCTGACCAACGCGGACTCCTGCGTCGTGACCACATCGACCAGCGGGACCTCCTCGCCCGGCAACCTCACCGCGGTCGCCTGGTTCCGCACCACGACCACGTCCGGCGGCACGCTGCTGGGCTTCGAGTCGCCGCGCACCGGCGTGACGGCCTATGCCTCCGGCGGGCGCTACGGGCGCCAGCTGTACATGGACGCGCGGGGCACCGTGTGGTTCGGCACGTCCACCAACCAGACGATCCGCGGGCTGCAGTCGCCCACCGCGCTCAACGACGGCCAGTGGCACATGGCCGCCGGCGTGCTGTCGTCGGCGGGCATGCGGCTCTACATCGACGGCGCCCTCGTGGGCTCCAACACCGTCTCGAGCGTGAGCAGCTACACCGGCTGGTGGCGGGCGGGCTGCGGCAACCTGTCCGGCTGGGGCTCGCTCTGGGACGGCGGAAGCTCCCCGTCGGCGTCGTGGAACCAGCCGCGCAACTTCCCGTTCGCGGGGTCCCTGGACGAGGTCTCGGTGTGGAACCAGCCCCTCACGGCCACGGACATCGCCGCTCTGTGGGCGGCCCGCTGACCGGCTGACCTGCGGCGCGGCACCCGGGGGAATGCGGGGGAGCACCCGCCGGTTTGGAGGGTGCGTCGATCGGGTGGCAGACTGGACCGCTGGTACCCCGGCTTCCCGGTCGGAGCAGTCCCACCCACGGTGTCCGGTTCACGTGCCGCCCCGCGCGAGCACGACCCGGTCACGACACGAGGAGAGCGACATGAAGGCCGACATCCACCCGGCGTACGGCGAGACCACGGTGCACTGCGCCTGCGGGTCCACGTTCACCACGCGCAGCACCGCCAAGAACGGCGTCATCCACGCCGAGGTCTGCAGCCAGTGCCACCCGTTCTACACGGGCAAGCAGAAGATCCTCGACACCGGCGGCCGCGTCGCCAAGTTCGAGAAGCGTTTCGGCAAGAAGGCCGACGCCTAGCACTCCCGTCGAGGGCGCTCCTGCACCGCTGCACGCGGTCGCGGGGGCGCCCTCAGCGCATGTCAGGCAGCCGCAGCGATCAGGGAGAACCCGATGTTCGAGTCCGTCGAGGCCCTCGAGGCCGAGTACGCCGACCTCGAGCGCCGGCTCGCCGACCCCGACATCCACGGCGACCAGGCGGCCGCCCGCAAGGTCGGACGCCGGTACGCCGAGCTCCGCCCCGTCGTCGCCACCTACCGCGAGTGGAAGGCCACGGGCGACGACCTCGAGGCCGCGCTCGAGCTGGCGGGCGACGACTCCGCGTTCCGCATCGAGGCGGAGCAGCTCGAGGCGCACCGCGCCGAGCTCGCCGACCGGCTGCAGGTGCTGCTCATCCCGCGCGACCCGCTCGACGACTCGGACGTGATCCTCGAGATCAAGGCGGGCGAGGGCGGCGAGGAGTCGGCGCTGTTCGCCGGCGACCTCCTGCGGATGTACCTCCGGTACGCCGAGCGCCGGGGATGGAAGGCCGAGGTGCTCGAGGCCGAGCAGTCCGACCTCGGGGGCTACAAGGACGTCACGGTCGCGGTGAAGGCGCGCGGCTCGGTGGAGCCCGGCGAGGCGCCGTACGCCCGGCTGAAGTTCGAGGGCGGCGTCCACCGCGTGCAGCGGGTGCCGGCGACGGAGTCTCAGGGCCGCATCCACACCAGCGCCGCCGGTGTGCTCGTGCTTCCCGAGACCGAGGACGTCGAGGTCGAGATCGACGCCAACGACCTGCGCATCGACGTCTACCGCTCGAGCGGCCCGGGCGGGCAGAGCGTCAACACCACCGACTCCGCCGTGCGCATCACGCACATCCCCACCGGCGTCGTGGTCAGCTGCCAGAACGAGAAGAGCCAGCTGCAGAACAAGGAGTCGGCGATGCGCATCCTGCGCGCCCGGCTCGTCGCCCTCGCGGAGGAGGCCGCCGCGAAGGAGGCCTCCGACGTACGCCGCTCGCAGGTGCGCACGGTCGACCGCTCCGAGCGCATCCGCACGTACAACTTCCCCGAGAACCGCATCAGCGACCACCGGGTCGGCTTCAAGGCGTACAACCTCGACGCCGTGCTCGACGGCGAGATCGAGACGCTCGTGCAGGCCTGCGTCGACGCCGACCTCGCGGCTCGCATGGCCTCGCTCGGGACCGAGTCCTGATGGCGCGGTATACCGCTCCCGTGCGCACGCTGCGCGACGTCCTCGTGGACGCCGAGCGCCGGCTCGCCATCGCCGACGTCCCGTCGCCGCGCGTCGACGCCGAGCTCCTGCTCGCGCACGTGCTCGACGTGCCACGCGGCCGCATGTTCCTGTCGGACCCGGCCGACCCCTCCGACGTCCTGCGGTTCGAGGCGCTGCTCGTGAAGCGCGTCGCCCGCGTGCCGCTCCAGCACCTGCTGGGCGAGGCCCCGTTCCGCCACCTGACCCTCGCCGTCGGCCGGGGCGTGTTCGTCCCGCGGCCCGAGACCGAGAGCGTGGCCGAGCTCGCCATCCGCATGCTGCGCGATGTCACCGAGGGCTCGCGCGTCGCCGTCGACCTCTGCACCGGCTCGGGCGCCATCGCCCTGGCGGTGGCCACCGAGGTGCCCGGCACCGTGGTGCACGCCGTCGAGCTCGACGAGGCGGCCGCCGCGTGGGCGCGCCGCAACGTCGAGGAGAACGCCGCGGCCGTCGCCGCGGTCGGCTCGTCCCTCGAGCTGCATATCGGCGACGCGACGGTGGCCCACCTCGGCGCCCTGGCGCCGCTGGTCGGCCTCGTCGACGTCGTCGTGACCAACCCGCCGTACATCCCGGACGCCGCGGTGCCGCGCGATCCCGAGGTGGCGCAGCACGACCCGCCGCGCGCGCTCTTCGGCGGACCGGACGGCCTCGACGTCGTCCGGGGCCTCGCCGTCGCCGCGGCCGCGCTGCTGCGCCCCGGAGGCGTCCTCGTCGTCGAGCACGGCGACGAGCAGGGCGAGCGCGGGGGAGCGGCCGGAGTGCCGCACGTGCTGCGCGAGCACGGTGCCTTCCGCGACGTCGACGACCACGTCGACCTCGGCGGACGCGACCGCGCCACGACCGCCGTCCGGGTCTGAGGGAGGATCGGCCGCGTGAGCCTCGAGTTCGACATGGCCGACCCGGCCGCGCGCCCGCGCGGTCTGGATGCCGCCGCCAGCGCCGCCCGGCGCGGCGACCTCGTCGTCCTGCCGACCGACACGGTCTACGGGCTGGCCACCGACGCCTTCAACCCGCGCGGGGTCGCTGCCATCCGTGCCGCCAAGGGCCGCGGGCGCGACCTCCCCCTGCAGGTGCTCGTCGGCAGCCCCGACACGGTCGAGGGCCTCGGCTACGGGCTCACCAAGGCCGCGCGCGAGCTCGTCCAGGGCTTCTGGCCCGGCGGCCTCACCCTCGTCGTGCGCCAGCAGCCCACGCTCGCGTGGGACCTCGGCGACTCCTCCGGCACGGTCGCGCTCCGGATGCCGCTGCACCCGGTGGCGATCGAGCTGCTCCGCATCACCGGCCCGCTCGCGGTGTCCGGCGCGAACGCCGCAGGCGGTGCCCCGGCCGCCTCGCTGTCCGAGGCCCGGGAGCAGCTCGGCGACCTCGTGGCCATCTACCTCGACGGCGGCCCGAGCCTGGACGCCGTCCCGAGCACCGTCGTGGACGTCTCCGGCCAGGTGCCCCGGCTCCTGCGGCCCGGCGCCATCGACCTCGACACCCTCCGCACCGTCTGCCCGGAGATCCTTCCCGGCTAGGCTCACGTGCCATGACCTCTGCCACGCCCTTCGGCGCCGACTTCGGCGCGCTCGAGGCCACCGACCCCGAGATCGCCCGGATCCTCCTGGCCGAGCGCGACCGCCTGAACGACGGCCTGCAGCTCATCGCCAGCGAGAACTTCACCTCGCCCGCGGTGCTCGCCGCGCTCGGCTCGACGCTGTCGAACAAGTACGCCGAGGGCTACCCCGGCCGCCGCTACTACGGCGGCTGCGAGGTCGTCGACCAGGCCGAGACCCTCGGCATCGAGCGGGCGAAGGCGCTCTTCGGCGCCGATCACGCCAACCTCCAGCCGCACAGCGGCGCCAGCGCCAACCTCGCGGTGTACGGAGCGTTCCTGCAGCCGGGCGACACGCTGCTGGCCATGAGCCTGCCGCACGGCGGCCATCTGACCCACGGCACGAAGGTCTCGTTCTCCGGCAAGTGGTTCAACGCCGTGCACTACGGCGTCAGCCAGGAGACCGAGGACATCGACTACGACCAGATGCGCAGCCTGGCCCGCGAGCACCGCCCGAAGATGATCATCTGCGGCGGCTCGGCGATCCCGCGCCTCATCGACTTCGCGGCGTTCCGCGAGGTGGCCGACGAGGTCGGCGCGATCCTGTTCGTCGACGCCGCCCACTTCATCGGTCTCGTCGCCGGCAAGGCGATCCCGAGCCCGGTGCCGTACGCCGACGTCGTCACGTTCACCACGCACAAGGTCCTGCGCGGGCCCCGCGGCGGCATGCTCGTGTGCAAGGCCGAGCACGCGGCCGCGCTCGACAAGGCTGTGTTCCCGATGATGCAGGGCGGTCCGCTCATGCACGCCGTGGCCGCCAAGGCCGTCGCCCTCAAGGAGTGCGCGACGCCGGAGTACCAGGCCTACGCGAAGCAGGTCATCGCCAACTCCCAGGCGCTGACGGCGGCGCTCGCGGAGGAGGGGATGCGCCCGATCACCGGCGGCACCGACACGCACCTGTCGCTGCTCGACCTCCAGGGCATCGGCGTCACGGGTGCCGAGGCCGAGGCCCGCGCCGGCGCCGCGAGGATCGTGCTCAACAAGAACGCGATCCCCTACGACCCGCAGCCGCCGAGCATCGCGTCCGGCATCCGGGTGGGCACGCCCGCCACCACCACTCAGGGGCTCGACGAGGCCGACATGAGGGTGGTCGCCTCGCTCATCTCCCGCGCGGTGAAGGACGCCGACGGGTCCGAGACGGCCGCCGTGGCCGCCGAGGTGCACGAGCTGGTCAAGAACAAGCCGGCGTACGCCTCCTGAGGGCGCTGGCCTCCCGTGCGCGAATACCTCCTCTGCCTCACCATCGCGGCGGCGGTGACCTACCTGGTCACCCCGCTCGCGCGGCGCTTCGCGCTGCGGTGGGGCGCGATGGCGGAGGTGCGCGACCGGGACGTGCATGACGAGCCGACCCCGCGCCTCGGCGGGCTCGGGATGCTGGGCGGCCTCCTGGCCGCGATGCTCGTCGCGAGCCAGCTGCCGCTCATGCGATCGGTGTTCGAAGGGTCCAGCGAGCCGCTCGCGCTGCTGTCGGCCGCCGCGATCCTGGTCGTGCTCGGGATGCTCGACGACAAGTACGGCCTCGACGCCCCGACCAAGTTCGCCGGTCAGGCGCTCGCCGGCGCGGTGATGGCGCTGCAGGGCATCGCGATCGTCTGGCTGCCGATCGGCGGCACGCTCGTGCTCGACCCGCTCACCTCGGTGGTGCTCACCGTCCTCGTCGTGGTCGTGGCGGTGAACGCGATCAACTTCGTCGACGGCCTCGACGGCCTGGCTGCCGGGATCGTCGGCATCGGCGCGCTCGCGTTCTTCGCGTACTCCTACCTGCTGTCGTTCGAGTACGGCTTCACCCGGGCCACGATCGCGGCGCTCGTCTCGGCGATCCTCGCCGGCATGTGCGCGGGCTTCCTGCCCCACAACCTCAACCCGGCCCGGGTGTTCATGGGCGACACCGGCTCGATGCTCATCGGCCTGCTCATGGCGAGCTCGGTGATCACCCTGGTCGGCCAGCTCGACCCCAACGTCGTGCCCGGCCCCACCTTCGTGCCCGCGCTGCTCCCGATCCTGCTGCCCGCAGCGGTCATGGCCGTGCCGCTGCTCGACATGCTGCTGGCCGTCGTACGCCGGACCCGCGCCGGCCGGAGCCCGTTCTCGCCCGACAAGCAGCACCTGCACCACCGTCTGCTCGAGATCGGCCACAGCCAGCGCCGCGCCGTCCTGCTCATGTACGGCTGGACCGGTCTGCTCGCCTTCACCGCCGTCGGGCTGGCCTTCGTGCCGGCAGGCGTCGCCATGGTCTGGTTCGTCTGCGGGGCCGCGATCCTCTTCGTCGCCGTCCGGTGGCCGAGGATGCGCGAGGCCCGGCGCGGGGCGTGACGCGGATCATCGCTGGCCGGTACCGCTTTCATTTGGGCGGCTACCGTCCGTTCATCTAGGCTGCGGACATGCCCGCCGCCACCGACGGACAACCCCTCGGCCCCACTCAGGCGTCTGCCGTCGCCCTCCGCACCGCTGCGATCCCTGCGGCCCTGGTCGGCGTGGCCGCCGTGGCGCTCGGCTGGTGGTTCAAGGGGCCGAACGGCGCCCTCGGTGCGGCTCTCGGAGCCATCGTCGCCATCGCGTTCTTCGCGATCGGCCAGTACGTCCTCGGCCGCATCCTCGACGGCAACCCCGACTTCGCGCTGTCGGCGGGGCTCCTGCTGTACCTGACGCAGGTCCTCGTCCTGTTCGGCCTGATCATCCTGCTGCGCGACGCCACCTGGCTCGACGGCCGCGTCTTCGGCATGGCGGTCCTGGCCGTCACCCTCGCCTGGATCGTCGGCTCCATCATCGCCTCGCAGCGCGTCAAGATCCTCTACGTCGACCCGTCGCTGTCCAAGGACCCGGTCGTCGACACCCCGCCGGCGGGGGAGCCGTCATGAGCACCGCGCCGGTCTCGCGCAGGCGCTCCGCCGCGCCCGTACCCCCGTCGGGGCACCGTGACGCGCAGTGGTACCGTCGGGCCGCGACGAAGGCGTCCGCGGCAGAGCCGGATGCGCAGGCCACAAGCCGCGTGTCCGACGATGCCGCCTGGTCGGTCGTCAGCCACATCGCGGCGGGGATCCTCCTGTACGGCGGCCTGGGCTGGCTCCTGGGGACGTGGCTGGGCAACCGCCCTCTGTTCGTCGCTGGAGGGGTCCTCCTCGGGGTCTCTCTCGCACTCTTCATGCTGTTCCGCAAGCTCGAGTCCCTCGGACGAGAGCCCGAGACGCCGCGGGAGGACCCGTCATGACGGGCACCCGCACGGAGGTCGTCGCACCGATGCCCGTCCTGACCGGCAGCACCCCCCAGGAGTCGTCCCGTGTCCGGTGAGCTGATCGCCGCAGCCGCTGAGTCGTGCCACCTCTCCACGGGTGGTTGCGGCTTCCCCGCGCCGGGCGCGGAGATCTTCTTCTTCGACGAGATCGCCAAGTTCACGATCGGGCAGACCGAGTTCGCGGTCACGAAGCCGATGATCCTGCTCTGGCTCGCGGTCGTGGTGGTCGTCGGCTTCTTCGTCCTCGCGTTCCGCAAGGCCAAGGTCGTCCCCGGCCGGGTGCAGGGCCTCGCCGAGTACGGCTACTTCTTCGTGCGCGACGGCATCGCCCGCGACACGATCGGCAAGGAGGGCGACCGCTTCGTCCCCTTGCTGTTCTCGTTCTTCTTCTTCATCTGGATGAACAACCTCTGGGGCATCATCCCGTTCGCCCAGATCCCGGTGACGAGCAAGTTCGCCATCCCCGTGGCGTTCGCCGCGATCGTCTACCTCGCGTGGGTGCCGCTCGGCGTCAAGCGCCAGGGCCTGCTGCCGTTCTTCAAGGGCATGACAATGCCGCGCGACGTGCCCAAGGTGATGTACGTCCTGCTGATCCCGATCGAGATCCTGTCGAACTTCATCGTGCGGCCGTTCACGCACGCGGTCCGTCTGTTCGCGAACATGTTCGCGGGCCACATGCTCCTCGCGACCTTCTCGATCGCCGCCTGGTACCTCTTCCCGGTCAACCTCTTCTCCGAGCCGAGCGGCGTCGCCGTCATCGGGCTCCTCGGCTCGGCGGCCTCGACCGTGGTCACCGTGGCGCTCACCGGGTTCGAGATGGGCATCCAGGCACTTCAGGCGTACGTCTTCACCCTGCTCGCCGCCGTCTACCTGAGCGACTCGGTGAACGCGCACTAGACCAGCACCACCTGCTCCACGCTCGACCCAGGCTCGAACCACAGCTCCACTCCATGACCGGCGGATCCGCCGCCGGCCGACACGAAGGAACACGACATGTCGCTCCTCGCTGAAGGCGTCACCGGCTCGCTCGGATCGATCGGTTACGGCCTCGCGGCCATCGGCCCAGGTATCGGCGTCGGCATCATCTTCGGTCAGGGTGTGCAGGCCATCGCCCGCCAGCCCGAGGCCTACGGCGTCATCCGCCAGAACATGATCCTCGGCTTCGCCCTGACCGAGGCGCTCGCGCTCATCGGTTTCGTCGCGCCGTTCGTCTTCGGCGTCTGATCGTCGCTCTCCGAGCTGAACGACCAACCATCCGAAGGGTGAACCTGTGAACCTCCTTGCAGCCTCCGAGGCACCGAAAGTCCTCGGCGTCCCTCTCGACGAGCTGGTGCTGGGGCTCTTCGCGTTCTTCGTCGTGCTCTGGGCGCTGAACAAGTTCGCGTTCCCCGGCATCAAGAAGGCGCTCGACGAGCGCAGCGCGGCCATCGAAGGCGGCATCGCCCGCTCCGAGGAGCGCGAGGCGCAGGCTCAGGCGCTGCTCGAGCAGTACCAGGCCCAGCTGGCCGAGGCCCGCACCGAGGCCGCCCAGATCCGGGCCCAGGCGCAGGCGGACAAGACGGCCATCATCGACGAGGCCCGTCGCGAGGCCACCGAGGCGGCAGCTGCCGTCACGGCTCGCGCCGAGGCAGCCATCGCCGCGGAGCGGGCGTCCACGGTCGCGTCGCTGCGCCGCGAGGTCGGAACCCTGGCCGTGTCGCTGGCCGGCAAGGTCGTGGGGGAGTCCCTCGAGGACGACGCCCGCGCCCGCGCCACGGTCGACCGGTTCATCGCCGACCTCGAGGCTGAGGCTGCGAACGGGGCGAACGCCTGATGCTCGGTTCCTCCCGCCACTCCTTCGCCGCCCTGCGGACGTCGCTCGACGCCCGCAGCGGCGAGGCCGGCTTCGGCACGGTCGCCAGCGACCTGCTCGCGGTCGCGGGGCTGCTGGGCCACGAGAAGTCGCTGCGCCAGACGCTGGCGGACTCCGGCCAGCCGGGCGACACCCGCGGTGCCATCGTGCGCGACCTGTTCGGCGGCAAGGTGTCCGACACCTCGCTCGCCGTGCTCGACGAGGTCGTGTCGGCGCGCTGGTCGAACGACGTCGACATGGTCGACGCCGTCGAGCAGCTCGGGGCGCAGGCGGCGTTCACCGTCGCCGAGGCCGACGGCTCGCTCGACCGCGTGGAGGAGGAGCTCTTCCGCGTCGGACGCGCCGTCGACGGCTCGGCCGAGCTCCAGATGGCGATCACCGACCCGTCCCTGGCCGCCGAGCACAAGACGGCGCTCGTGCGCGACCTCATCGGTGCCTCCGCGGCGCCCACGACCACCGCCCTGGTGTCGTACGCCGCGGCCAACCTGCGCGGCCGCCAGCCGGCCGTCGCGATCGAGTCGCTCGCCACGCTCGCCGCCGACCAGCGCCAGCGCCTGCTCGCCGAGGTGCGCAGCGCTGTCCCGCTCAACCCCGAGCAGGTCGGCCGCCTCGCGGCCGCCCTCTCGACGCTGCAGGGCCGCGACGTGCGGCTCAACGTGATCGTCGACCCCGAGGTCGTCGGAGGCATCGTGGTCCGGGTGGGCGACGACGTCATCGACGGCAGCGTGGCGAGCCGCTTCGAGCAGGCCCGTCGCGCGGTCACCGCCTAGCACGCCCAGCACGCCCCAGGACCACAGACACCCGACAGCAGGCGCCGAGCCCGGCGCGTGGAACGAGAGAGCAGGCAACCATGACGGAGCTGACGATCCGACCGGAGGACATCCGCGACGCGATCGCGCGGAACGTCGAGTCGTACGCGCCCGGGACCACTCGCGAGGAGGTCGGCCGCGTCGTCGAGACCGGTGACGGCATCGCGCGCGTCGAGGGTCTGCACTCGGCCATGACCAACGAGCTGCTCGAGTTCGAGAACGGCCTCCTCGGCCTCGCTCTCAACCTCGACGTCCGCGAGATCGGCACCGTGCTCCTCGGCGACGGCTCGCGCATCGAGGAGGGCCAGTCGGTCCGCCGCACCGGGGAGATCCTCTCGGTGCCGGTCGGCGACGGCTTCCTCGGCCGCGTCGTGGACCCGCTGGGCAACCCGATCGACGGCCAGGGCCCGATCACCGCGGAGGCCCGTCGCCCGCTCGAGCTGCAGGCGCCCACGGTCGTCCAGCGCCAGCCGGTCAAGGAGCCCATGCAGACGGGCATCAAGGCCATCGACGCCATGACCGCCATCGGCCGCGGCCAGCGCCAGCTGATCATCGGCGACCGCCAGACGGGCAAGACCGCCGTGGCCGTCGACACGATCATCAACCAGAAGCAGAACTGGGAGTCCGGCGACCCCAAGAAGCAGGTCAAGTGCATCTACGTCGCGATCGGCCAGAAGGGCTCGACCATCGCGGCGGTCAAGGGTGCGCTCGAGGAGAACGGCGCGATGGAGTACACCACCATCGTCGCGTCGCCTGCGTCTGACCCGGCCGGCTTCAAGTACCTCGCGCCGTACACCGGCTCGGCCATCGGCCAGCACTGGATGTACCAGGGCCAGCATGTCCTCATCATCTTCGACGACCTGTCCAAGCAGGCCGAGGCCTACCGCGCCGTGTCGCTGCTGCTGCGCCGCCCGCCGGGCCGCGAGGCGTACCCCGGTGACGTCTTCTACCTGCACTCGCGGCTCCTCGAGCGCTGCGCCAAGCTCTCGGACGAGCTCGGTGCCGGCTCGATGACCGGCCTGCCGATCATCGAGACCAAGGCCAACGACGTGTCGGCGTACATCCCGACCAACGTCATCTCGATCACCGACGGCCAGTGCTTCCTCGAGTCCGACCTGTTCAACTCGGGCGTCCGCCCGGCGATCAACGTCGGCATCTCGGTCTCCCGCGTCGGCGGCTCGGCCCAGCCCAAGGCCATGAAGAAGGTCGCCGGCCGCCTGCGCCTCGACCTGGCGCAGTTCCGCGAGCTCGAGGCGTTCTCGGCTTTCGGCTCGGACCTCGACGCCGCGTCCAAGGCCCAGCTGGCCCGTGGCTCGCGCCTCGTCGAGCTGCTCAAGCAGCCGCAGTACGCCCCCTTCCCGATGGAGGAGGAGGTCGTCTCGGTGTGGTCCGGTACGACGGGCAAGCTCGACGACGTCCCGCTCGAGGACATCCGTCGCTTCGAGCGCGAGTTCATCGACTACCTGAAGCGCGACCACTCCGCGGTCCTCGCCTCGATCCGTGAGACCACGGACCTCAGCGACGACTCGGTGACCCTGCTCGAGAACGCCGTCACGTCGTTCAAGCAGCAGTTCACGACCTCGGCGGGCAAGCCGCTCGTCGTGAACGAGCCGGTCGCCGAGGCCCTCGACGCAGCAGAGGTCGAGAACCTGACGATCACCAAGGTCAAGGGCTGAGGTCAGGCCCCCATGGGTGCACAGCAGAGGATCTATCGCCGACGGATCAAGACGGTCCAGTCGACGAAGAAGATCACCAAGGCGATGGAGCTCATCGCCTCGTCGCGCATCGTCAAGGCGCAGCAGCGGGTGGAGGCGGCACTGCCGTACACCCGCGAGCTGATCCGGGCGATCTCCGCGGCGGCCTCGCACACGGGCGGCGGCCACCCGCTGACCCAGACCGAGCAGCGGCTGCGCGAGCGTGCCGCGGTGCTCATCATCACCTCCGACCGCGGTCTCGCCGGCGCCTACAGCTCGGCGACGATCAAGGAGGGCGAGCAGCTCACCAGCCTCCTGCGCGAGCAGGGCGTCACCTCGGTGCCGTTCCTGGTCGGGCGCAAGGCGGTGGGCTACTACCGCTTCCGCGGCCGCGAGGTCGCCGCGTCGTGGACGGGGTTCAGCGACCAGCCGGACTACGGCCACGCCAAGGAGATCGCCGAGGCGCTGCTGCAGGCCTTCCTCACCCCGACCGAGGAGGGCGGCGTCGACGAGATCCACATCGTCTACACGCACTTCGAGAACATGGTCACCCAGACCGTGCGGGTACGGCGGGCACTGCCGCTCGAGGTCATCGAGCAGACGGCGGCGGAGGCGGCAGCTGCAGGGCAGGGGCCCTTCCCGCTGTACGAGTTCGAGCCCAGCGGTGCTGCGGTCCTCGACTCGCTGCTCCCGAAGTACATCGAGAACGTCGTGTTCTCGGCGCTGCTCCTCGGCGCCGCGTCCGAGCATGCTGCCCGTCGTCGCGCCATGAAGGCCGCGACCGACAACGCTGAGGAGCTCATCAAGACCCTCAGCCGCCAGGCGAACCAGGCGCGCCAGGCAGAGATCACCCAAGAGATCAGCGAGATCGTCGGCGGCGCCGACGCGCTGTCGGCATCGGCATAGGAGTCGAGGACAACCATGACTGCAACGACTGAGACCACGACCGGCATCGGTCGCGTGGCCCGGGTCACCGGGCCGGTCGTCGACGTGGAGTTCCCCGTCGAGGCGATGCCCGAGCTCTACAACGCCCTGCACGTGGAGGTGAGCTTCGGCGAGGGCCAGCCCGGCCGCACGCTCACCCTCGAGGTCGCCCAGCACATCGGCGACAACATGGTGCGCGCG
The DNA here is from genome assembly GCF_042660085.1 of Longivirga aurantiaca. Taxonomy (NCBI): domain Bacteria; kingdom Bacillati; phylum Actinomycetota; class Actinomycetes; order Sporichthyales; family Sporichthyaceae; genus Longivirga; species Longivirga aurantiaca. The sequence continues at coordinate 725,278 of NZ_JBHSTI010000008.1, forward strand.
ATCTCCATGCAGCCCACCGACGGCCTCGTCCGCGGCGCCGACGTCACCGACACCGGTGACGCGATCACCGTCCCCGTCGGCGACGTGACCCTCGGCCACGTGTGGAACACCCTCGGCAAGCCGCTCGACGTCGAGGAGTCCTCGCTCAACATCACCGAGCGCCGGGGCATCCACGCACAGGCCCCGAGCTTCGACCAGCTCGAGTCCAAGACCGAGGTCTTCTGGACCGGCATCAAGGTCATCGACCTGCTCACCCCCTACGTCAAGGGCGGCAAGATCGGCCTCTTCGGCGGTGCGGGCGTCGGCAAGACGGTCCTCATCCAGGAGATGATCAACCGCGTTGCCGAGCAGTTCGGTGGTGTGTCGGTCTTCGCCGGCGTCGGCGAGCGCACCCGTGAGGGCAACGACCTCTTCGGTGAGATGACCGAGTCCGGCGTCATCAACAAGACCGCGCTGGTCTTCGGCCAGATGGACGAGCCGCCGGGCACGCGTCTTCGCGTCGCCCTGTCCGCCCTCACGATGGCGGAGTACTTCCGCGACGTGCAGAAGCAGGACGTGCTGCTGTTCATCGACAACATCTTCCGCTTCACCCAGGCGGGCTCCGAGGTCTCCACGCTCCTCGGCCGCATGCCGTCCGCGGTGGGCTACCAGCCCACGCTCGCCGACGAGATGGGCCAGCTCCAGGAGCGCATCACCTCGACGCGCGGTCACTCGATCACCTCGCTGCAGGCGATCTACGTCCCAGCGGACGACCTGACCGACCCGGCCCCGGCCACCACGTTCGCGCACCTCGACGCCACGACGACCCTGTCGCGCCCGATCTCCGAGCTCGGCATCTACCCGGCCGTGGACCCGCTCGACTCGACCTCGCGCATCCTCGACCCGCGCTACATCGGCGAGGAGCACTACCGCGTCGCGGCCCGCGTCAAGGAGATCCTGCAGCGCTACAAGGACCTCCAGGACATCATCGCGATCCTCGGTATCGACGAGCTCTCCGAGGAGGACAAGATCCTCGTCGGCCGTGCCCGTCGCATCCAGCGCTTCCTGTCGCAGAACCTCTTCGTGGCCGAGCAGTTCACCGGCCAGCCCGGCTCGTTCGTGCCGGTCGAGGAGACCATCGAGTCGTTCCGGCTCCTCTGCGAGGGCGAGTACGACCACCTGCCCGAGCAGGCGTTCTTCCTCTGCGGCGGTATCGAGGACGTCGAGAAGAACGCCGCGAAGCTGGCAGGCTGACCATGGCAGAGCTCAACGTCAGCCTCGTCGCGGTCGACCGCAAGATCTGGTCGGGGACGGCGACGATGGTGGTCGCCAAGACCCTCGAGGGCGAGATCGGCATCCTGCCCCGGCACGAGCCCGTGCTCGCGCTGCTGGCGAACAGCCCGGTCCGCATCACCACGACCGAGGGCAACGTCATCTCGGCCGCGGTGCACGGCGGGTTCTTCTCGGTCGACTCGGACAACGTCTCGATCCTCGCCGAGAGCGCCGAGCTGTCGGGCGAGATCGACGTCGACCGTGCGCGGCTCGCTCTCGAGCGGGCCAAGGCGGCCGGGGCCGACACCGCCGACGAGATGGCAGCCATCGAGCGCGCCGAGGTGCGCCTGAAGGTCGCCCTCGCCGAGCAGCACAAGGAGCACGCGGCCGGCGGCCGCTGACATCCAGCACGCACAGCACGTCAGAACGGCCGGTCCCGCAGGGGGCCGGCCGTTCTGCTGTTGCCGCCGTGAAGGGGGCTCCGGCGTCCTTCTGGGCCGGGTTCCTCCGCCGGCCCTGTCGGACTGGAGCGACTGCATCCCGCCGGGGTCGAGCACGAGTGGGACGACGTGCTGCGCCAGGTCGCGGCCGCCCTGGCTGCGACGGGTGGCGAGGCGCTGGTCTAGCGCTCGCCGCCCGGCTTCCAGAGCACGTCGCCGCCCGCGGACAGGTTCGCGTGGCGCGCGAGGATGAACAGCAGGTCGGAGAGGCGGTTCAGGTACGTCGCCGTCAGCTCGTTCATGGTGGCGCCGTGCACCTCGAGCGCGGCCCAGGCCTGCCGCTCGGCGCGGCGCACGACGGTGCGGGAGACGTGCAGCAGGGCCGATCCCGGCGTGCCGCCCGGCAGGATGAACGAGCGCAGGGCCTCGAGCTGCTCGTTGTACTCGTCGCAGGCCGCCTCGAGGCGCTCGACGTAGTCGGGGAGCACGCGCAGCGGGGGGTACTCGGGGGCCGGCACGATCGGGGTGCACAGGTCGGCGCCGACGTCGAAGAGGTCGTTCTGGATGCGCGTCAGGAGAGCCACGACGTCGTCGGAGAGGCTTCCCAGGGCGATCGCCACGCCGATCGAGGAGTTGGCCTCGTCGGTGTCGGCGTACGCCAGGAGGCGCGCGTCGTTCTTGCTCACCCGGGACAGGTCGCCGAGGGCCGTGGTTCCGTGGTCGCCGGTGCGTGTGTAGATGCGGGTGAGGTTGACCATGTCGCGAGCCTATCCGTGCGGGTTCGGGACGGCCTCCCGCAGCGTGGGCGGCTGATCGCGTACCGGCTGGTAACCGATGGGCCGCCGGACGGCCTATCCTCGGGGCCGTGGAGGCCTTCCGGATCGTGGGTGGGGCCCGGCTGGCCGGCGAGGTGCGGGTCACCGGGGCCAAGAACAGCGTGCTCAAGCTGATGGCGGCCTCGCTGCTGGCCGAGGGCACCAGCGTGCTGCACGAGGTGCCGGACATCCTCGACGTCGAGTACATGGCCGAGCTGCTGCGCCGCCTCGGCTGCGACGTCGTCCGCGACCGGGCCACCCGCTCGGTCAGCATCACCGTGCCCGAGGTGCCGCACCACAAGGCCGACTACGACCTCGTCCGCAAGCTCCGCGCGTCGATCAACGTGCTCGGCCCGCTGCTCGCCCGCTGCGGCGAGGCCGACGTCGCCCTCCCGGGCGGCGACAACATCGGCAGCCGCGGCCTCGACATGCACATCGCCGGCCTCGAGCGGCTCGGCGCCACCGTGCGCAGCGAGCACGGCTTCCTCATCGCCACCCGCGACGAGCGCCTGCACGGCGCGACGGTCTGGCTCGACTTCCCGAGCGTGGGCGCCACCGAGAACCTGCTCATGGCCTCGGTGCTCGCCAAGGGCACGACCGTGATCGACAACGCCGCTCGCGAGCCCGAGATCGTCGACATCTGCACGATGCTGCAGAAGATGGGCGGCCAGATCGAGGGGGTCGGTACGTCGACCCTCGTGATCGAGGGCGTCGAGGCGCTGTCGCCCACCGAGCACACCACCGTGCCCGACCGCCTCGTGGTCGGCACCTGGGCTGTCGGTGCGGTCATGACGCGCGGCGACATCACGATCCACAACGCCGTCGCGGCTCATCTCGAGATCGCCCTCGACAAGCTCGTCCGCGCGGGCGCCATCGTCGACGAGGTGCCGGACGGCTTCCGGGTCGCGTGCCACGACCGGCCGCGCGCGGTCGACGTCGTCACGCTGCCCTACCCGGGCTTCCCGACCGACCTGCAGCCGCAGTTCATCGCGCTCAACTCGATCGCGCACGGCTCGGCGATGGTGACCGAGAACCTCTTCGAGGCGCGGTTCCGCTTCGTCAACGAGATGGTCCGCCTCGGCGCCGACGTCCGCACCGACGGGCACCACGCGATGGTGCGCGGCCGCCAGAGCCTCTCGGGCGCGCCCGTCGAGGCGGCCGACATCCGCGCGGGTGCTGGTCTCGTGCTCGCGGGCCTCGTGGCCGAGGGCTGCACCACCGTGTACGAGCCGCACCACGTCGACCGCGGGTACGACGGCTTCATCGACGACCTCGTGCGCCTCGGCGCCGACGTCTCGCGCGTCGACGTCTGACGCGCCCTAGAGGCGCTCGATCAGGGCGCGCGCCCGGTCCTCGTCGTCGGGGAACACCATCACGCGCGGGCCGGACAGCGTCTGGGTGAGCGTCGCGCGGACACCGGCGTCCTCCAGCGTGCGGCGCATGATCTCGCCCTCGACGTACGTGCCGGGGCTGGCTACGGGCACGAGGAGCCCGTACTCGTCGTCGGCGCCCGGCTTGGGCTTCCTGGCCACGACCGAGACACCGGTGCGGAAGGTCCAGCGCAGGAGCAGCACGAGGACCCCGACGCCCGCGAACGCGATCAGCGGACCCACGAGGAAGGACGCGCTGGTGCCGTTCACCGGCCCATGGTGCGCCCTCCGGCCTCCCCTGGCCACCGCGGCGCCCCGGTACACCGGGGCCCTACTGTGGGGGAGTCAGTGAGCGGGCGATAACCGGAGGAACGGACATGGTTCAGCAGGTCGCCGTCATCGGTGCGGGCCTCATGGGCGGCGGCATCGCCCAGGTCGCGGCGCAGGCCGGGTACGACGTGATCCTCCGCGATGTCACGCCCGAGGCGCTCGAGCGCGGGCTCGGCGCGATCCGCACGTCGTACGACCGGTTCGTCGACAAGGGCCGCATGACGGCCGACGACCGCGACGCCGCGCTCGCGCGCATCACGCCCACCACCGACCTCGAGGCCGTGGCACCGGCCGACCTCGTGGTCGAGGCGGTGTTCGAGAAGCTCGAGGTCAAGGCCGAGCTCTTCGCCGAGCTCGACCGGATCTGCGGCGACGGCACCACGCTCGCATCGAACACCTCGGCCATCCCGATCACCTCGATCGCCGCCGCCACCTCGCGCCCCGAGCGCGTCGTCGGCACCCACTTCTTCTCGCCCGTGCCGATGATGAGGCTCTGCGAGCTCGTCCGCGGCTACAAGACCTCGGACGAGGCGCTCGCCGTCGCGCGGGAGTTCGCCGAGGGCGTGGGCAAGACCTGCATCGTGGTCAACCGCGACGTGGCCGGCTTCGTCACCACCCGTCTCATCAGCGCGCTCGCCATGGAGGCCGTCGCCCTGCTCGAGAGCGGGGTGGCGAGCGCGGAGGACATCGACACCGCGTGCCGCCTCGGCTTCGGCCACGCGATGGGCCCGCTCGAGACGATCGACCTCACCGGCGTCGACATCATGCTGAACGCCGCGACGAACGTGTACCTCGACACCCAGGACGAGAAGTTCGCAGCGCCCGAGCTGCTGCGCCGCATGGTCGCCGCGGGCGACCTCGGCCGCAAGACCGGCCGCGGCTTCTACCCGCACGGCTAGGAGGACGACGATGCGCGACAAGCCGTGGTTGATGCGGACGTACGCCGGGCACAGCTCGGCGTCGGAGTCGAACGCGCTCTATCGGCGCAACCTCGAGAAGGGCCAGACCGGCCTCTCGGTGGCGTTCGACCTGCCCACCCAAACCGGCTACGACCCCGACGACCTCCTCGCGCGCGGCGAGGTCGGCAAGGTCGGCGTCCCGGTGTCGCACATCGGCGACATGCGGGCGCTGTTCGACGGCATCCCGCTCGACACGATGAACACCTCGATGACCATCAACGCCACGGCGATGTGGCTGCTGGCGCTCTACGCGACCGTGGCCGAGGAGCAGGGCGCGCCGTTCTCGGCGCTGTCGGGCACGACCCAGAACGACATCATCAAGGAGTACCTGTCGCGGGGCACGTACGTCTTCCCGCCCGGGCCGTCGCTGCGGCTGATCACCGACATGATCGCGTGGACCGTCACCGACGTCCCGAAGTGGAACCCGACCAACATCTGCAGCTACCACCTGCAGGAGGCCGGAGCGACGCCCGAGCAGGAGATCGCCTACGCGATGTGCACGGCCATCGCCGTGCTCGACGCCGTCCGTGACTCCGGCCAGGTGCCGGCCGAGCGCTTCGGGGAGGTCGTCGCCCGCATCTCGTTCTTCGTGAACGCCGGCGTGCGGTTCGTCGAGGAGATGTGCAAGATGCGCGCCTTCGTCCAGCTCTGGGACGAGCTCACCCGCGAGCGCTACGGCATCACCGACGCCAAGCAGCGCCGCTTCCGCTACGGCGTGCAGGTCAACTCCCTCGGGCTCACCGAGGCGCAGCCCGAGAACAACGTGCAGCGCATCGTGCTCGAGATGCTGGCGGTCACGCTGTCGAAGGACGCCCGCGCCCGCGCGGTGCAGCTGCCCGCGTGGAACGAGGCCCTCGGCCTGCCGCGACCGTGGGACCAGCAGTGGTCGCTGCGCATCCAGCAGGTGCTGGCGTACGAGAGCGACCTCCTCGAGTACGACGACCTCTTCACCGGGTCCGTCGTCGTCGAGCAGAAGGTGGCCGATCTCGTCGCGAAGGCCAAGGCCGAGATCGACCGCGTGCAGGAGATGGGCGGCGCGGTTGCGGCCGTCGAGTCGGGCTACATGAAGGGCCAGCTCGTCGCCTCGCACGCCGCGCGGCGCGGCAAGGTCGAGAGCGGGGAGGACGTCGTCGTCGGCGTCAACATGTTCACCACCACCGAGCCCAGCCCGCTGACGGAGAACCTCGAGACCGCGATCCAGTACGTCGATCCTGCCGTCGAGGCCGCCGCGGTCGAGCGCATCGCCGCCTGGCGTGCCTCGCGCGACGACGCTGCGGTCACGGCCGCGCTGGCCGAGCTGCGCCGCGTGGCCCGCACGACCGACAACCTCGTGCCCGCCACGCTGGCCTGCGCCCGCGCCGGCGTGACGACGGGGGAGTGGTCGTGGGCCCTGCGCGAGGAGTTCGGCGAGTACCGAGCGCCCACCGGCGTGAGCGGCGTCGTCGGCGTCGGGCCGCTCACGGGCGAGCTCGAGACCGTCCGCAGCGCCGTGGCGGCCACCGGCGACGAGCTCGGTGCGCACCTGCGGATGCTGGTCGGCAAGCCCGGGCTCGACGGCCACAGCAACGGTGCCGAGCAGATCGCCGTCCGCGCGCGCGACGCCGGCTTCGAGGTGGTCTACCAGGGCATCCGGCTCACGCCGGCCCAGATCGTCGCGGCCGCCGTGGAGGAGGACGTCGACGTCGTCGGCCTCTCGATCCTGTCGGGGTCGCACCTCGAGCTCGTGCCGATGGTGCTCGACGGCCTGCGCGAGGCCGGCCTGACGGACGTGCCGGTCGTGGTCGGAGGGATCATCCCCGAGGCCGACGAGCGCACGCTGCTCGAGTGGGGCGTGGCCGCGGTCTTCACGCCGAAGGACTACGACGCGACCACGATCATGGCCCAGGTGCTCGACGAGGTCCGTGCTGCGAAGGGTCTGCCGCGGCTGCTCCAGCCGGCGTGACAGGCTGGCCCCGTGCCTGCTGAGACCTCCCGCATCCTGCTCGTCCGACACGGCCAGAGCGAGGGCAACGTCGCCCGCGTGTGGACCAGTGCTCGCGGCGGCTTCCCGCTGACCGAGGTCGGGCACGAGCAGGCGCGTGCAGTGGCCTCGACCTTCGTGGGGCGCGACGTCGTCGCCGTCTACGGCTCGCCGCTCGTGCGCGCCCAGGAGACCGCCGCCGAGATCGCCGCGGTGCTCGGGCTGCAGCACGACGAGCTCGAGGGCGTGGAGGAGCTGCACGTCGGCATCCACGAAGGCGTGCACGACGACACCGTCGGCCCGGTGGCCGAGCAGGTGTTCGGCGCCTGGTGGCGCGACAACGACCTCTCGGGCGGGTTCGAGGGCGGCGAGACCGGGCTGGAGATCGCCGCCCGCATGCGGGACGCGCTCGACCTCGTGGCCGACAGGCACGTCGGCGAGAGGTCCGTCGTCGTCTCGCACGGCGGCGCGATGGCCGTGGGCGTCATCTCGCTGTGCGATCTCGACGCGGCCTTCGTCGCGACGCACCTGCTCAAGAACTGCGACGTCGTCGAGCTCGAGCGCGAGGATGGCGCCTGGCTCTGCGCCTCCTGGGCCGGCGAGCGCCCGCCCCTGCGCGCCTGAACCGGCGCCGCGTCAGTCCTCGGCGGCCTTGACGGCGACGACAGGGCAGTCGGCACCGAGCAGGATGCGCTGCGACGTGCTGCCCATGACGAACTTGCCGACCGCCGAACGCCGACGCAGCCCGATGACGAGGAGCTCGGCCCCGGCCTTGTCCACCGCGTCCAGGATCGCCTGCGCGACGTCCCCCGTGGGCGGGACCTGCCAGATCTCGGCGTTCAGCCCGAGGGCGGCGAAGCGCTCGGCGACGGCGTCCAGGGTCTGCTCGGCCGAGAACGGCGAGTCGATGTCGGCCTGCGGTCGGGTCACGTTGAGGACGACGGCGTCCGTGGCCCGCAGCTGGGTCTCCTGCACGGCGACGGTCAGGGCGGCGTCGCCCTCGGGGGTGCGGACGTAGGCGAGCAGGACGGTCACGGTTCCTCCGAGGGGCCGTTCGGTGAGCCTGAAGCCTCGCAGACCCGGCCTCGTCCCGCGCACGGAACCGAGCCGGTGCTCGTTCGGCCCTGGTCGGGACCCGCGAAACGGATGCCGCCTCCCGGGGCGACGTGCGGCGCGAACGGTGTCCGGCGGGGCAGACTCGACCTGTCTCGGGTCCGGGAGGGGAGCCATGGGCCGTCGGATCGTCGCCGCCGTGCTCGTTGCCGCCGTCGCAGCTCTCGTCGGTGCGGTCGGTGCTGCCCCGTCGTACGCCGCCGACGACGCAGCGACGCAGCTCGCGCAGAAGTACTCGCCCGTCGTGGTCGTGCGCGACCAGAGCGAGGCCTGCGCCGACGGCGAGCCCTACGTGCCGACCGCGGTCGAGACGGTGCTGGGCAACGGCGACGTCACCCTCATCGGTCCGGACGGGCAGTCGTTCGACGCGCCGACGGCGTCCGACCTCGCGGGCAAGGGCGAGGGCTGGTACCTCGACCTGCCGGGCAACCCGCTCGACCCGGGCTGCGACTACGACCGCTGGTTCCGCGAGGCCGCTGCCGGCACGCCGTCGACCGTCTACTCCCGAGTGGCCTCCGACCCGGCCGACAGGGGCAAGGTCGTCCTGCAGTACTGGATGTTCTGGGTCTTCAACGACTGGAACGACAAGCACGAGGGCGACTGGGAGATGATCCAGCTCGTCTTCCCCGCGAGCACGGCCGAGGAGGCGCTGACGGTCGCGCCCGAGAGCACGGCCTTCGCCCAGCACGAGGGGTCCGAGGTGGCCCAGTGGGACGCCGACAAGGTGCACAAGGACGGCGACCACGTCGCGGTCTACCCCGGGCAGGGCTCGCACGCGGCGTACTACACGCAGGCGCAGTGGTTCGGGAAGAGCGCCGCGGCCGGCTTCGGCTGCGACAGCACCATGGCCATGGGACGCGAGGTCCGTCCCGAGGTCGTGATGCTGCCCGAGACCCCGACCGGCGACTTCGCGTGGCTGACCTTCACCGGGCGCTGGGGTCAGAAGGCGCCGTCGTTCAACAACGGCCCGACCGGCCCGAGCAGCAAGACGCAGTGGGCCGAACCCGTGCAGTGGCAGCTCGAGCAGGGGCGGCCTGACGCCGTGCCGCTCCCGACCATCGGCGGACCCTCAGTCACGGGCTTCTGCGAGCTCACCCAGGCGGTCTCGCTGCTGTTCGTCGACCTGCTGAACTCACCCGGGATCGTGCTCGGCGTCATCATCGGGGCGCTGATGCTGCTCGCGTTCGTCGCCGCGCGCACCGACTTCTTCAACGACGACGACCCCACCATCGACCGGCGCCGCAAGGCGGGCCAGATCGCGGTGGCCTCGCTCGACCTGATGCGCAAGAAGACCGGTGCCTTCTGGGTGCCAGGACTCATCGTGATGGGCTCGGTCGCCTTCAACCTGCTCGTCGCGCGGATCCTCGTGCGCGCGACACCGGGCGACACCCTCACCGACGTCAACGGTCTTAGCGAGCAGGTCACCGGCGCCGTGCTCACGATCCTGGTGTCGCTGCTCCTGCTGCCCGTGGTGGCGTTCGCGATGGCCACCACGGTCGAGATCGTCGACGCGATCGCCCGGGGCCGGGAGATCTCCGGTCCGGTGGCGTTCCACCGTGTGCTGGTGCACCCCGGCGGCTGGGTCGTCGCGATCATCGCGTACGTCGTCGTCACGCTCATGGCGTCGACCTGGTGGCTGCTGCCGATCGCGCTGTACCTGCTGGCCCGCTGGTCGGTCGCGCTGCCCGCGACCGAGCTCGAGGACGAGGGCGTGCGGGCCGGGCTGCGGCGCAGCTCGCAGATCACGAAGGGCCACCGCCTGCGCGCGGCACTGCTCGGAGGCTTCCTCGTCTGGCTCGCTTTCTCGCTGCCCGCGAGCATCGGCGCGATCGTCCTGCTCGTCACGGGCTGGCCGTTCTGGACCACCAACCTCATCGCGCTGGTGATCGCCGCCGTCCTGGTGCCCGTCGCCACGATCGGTCTCACGCTGCTCTACTACGACTTGCGCAGCAGGCACGACGTGCCCGACCCGGTGCCGTCAGCCGCCGGGTGAGGGCAGCAGGCCGCGCTCGAGCGCGTGGGTGACGGCCGCGGTGCGGTCGGAGACGCCGAGCTTGTCGAACACGTGCAGCAGGTGCGACTTCACCGTCGCCTCGCCGATGAACAGGTCGCGGGCGATGTCCGGGTTCGACTTCCCCTGCGCCACGAGCGCGAGCACCTCGAGCTCGCGGGGCGTGAGCTGGTCGCCACCGCGCACCTGCCGCATGAGCTTGGCCGCAAGCGGTGCCGCCAGCACCGTCTCGCCCCGCGCCGCAGCCCGCACTGCGGCGAGCAGCTGGTCGCGCGGCGTGTCCTTGAGCAGGTAGCCGGTCGCGCCGGCCTCGACCGCGCGCAGGATGTCGCCGTCGGTGTCGTACGTCGTGAGCACCAGCACGCGCGCGGTTCCTGCCGCCGTGATCTCCGCGGTCGCGGACGCGCCGTCGAGCACGGGCATCCGCAGGTCCATGAGCACGACGTCCGGCGTCAGCGACGCCGCGAGCGTCACGCCCTCGCGGCCGTTGCCGGCCTCACCGACCACCTCGAGGTCGGCCTCGCTGCCGAGCAGGCCCACGAGCCCGCTGCGCACCACCGGGTGGTCGTCGACGACCAGCACGCGGATCACGGCACCCTCACCCTCACACGCGTCCCCGCCCCGGGGGTCGACTCGACCGACGACAGGCCGCCGACGGACTCGACCCGCTGAGCCAGCCCGTCGAGACCGTAGCCGGGTCGCGGGGCGGCGGGGTCGAAGCCGGCGCCGTCGTCGCTCACCGACACGGTCGCGCCGTCCTCGTCGTAATGGAGCACCACGTCCACGCGGGTCGCACCCGCGTGCTTGCGCACGTTCGCGAGCGCCTCCTGGGTGGCGCGCAGGGCGACGACGTCCGACGTCGACGACAGCGGTCCGGCCTCGCCCTCGACGCAGAACGTCGATGCGATGCCCGTGTCGCGGCTGAAGCGGTCGACGAGCCGGGCGAGCGCGTCGGGCAGCCTGTCGCCCTCGAGAGCCGGGGGCGTCATGGCGCCGACCAGTGCGCGCGCCTCGGCTAGGCCCTCGCGGGCGGTCTCCTGGATCTGGCGCAGCCGTGCGACGGCCTCGGCGCTCTGCCCGTCTGCCGCTGCGGTCTCTCCCGCCTGCGACAGCATCACGATGCTCGTGAAGCCTTGGGCGAGCGTGTCGTGGATGTCGCGCGCGAGGCGCTCGCGCTCGGCCACGGCGCCGGCCTCGCGCTCGAGGGCCGCCAGCTCTCCCTGGGTGGTCTGCAGCTGCTCGAGCAGCTGCTTGCGTGCCCGGCTCTCGCGCACGATCCCGTCGATGAACAGACCGATCACAAGTGCGAACACGATGTTGCCGACGGCCATGAAACCGTTGAGCAGCAACGCATCACGGCTGAAGCCGTCGCGAGCAGCAAGGGTGAGCGTGAAGGTCAGCGTGATCGCGACGGTCGCGATGATCGCTCCCCGTCGCTCGAGGAGCACGAAGCCGAGCGGGTAGATCGCGAACAGGATCACGAGCGACGCCGGGTCGCGGTAGGTCATGAGCGCGATGACCACGCACGCCACCACGAGGAACGGCACCGACCTGCGCAGCGAGGCGCACCCCTGGCGGGGGAACCACACGAGCAGGTACGCCGCGACCAGCACCATCAGCAGCGGGACGATGGAGGCCGCGCTGCCGTTGAGCGCGGTCAGCACCGCCGTCGCGACGACCATGGCGCCGAAGAGCACGTGCCAGCCGACGAGAGTCCGCTCGGCGAAGTCGCGCTCCTCGGTGCCGGTCATGTCGTTCAGTTCTCGCCGCGCTTGTTCCAGCGGAAGAACACCAGGCTGAGCACGAGCCCGCCGATGGTCCAGGCGATCAGCACGGCGGCGCACTTGGCGAGCTCGAACGAGCCGGTCACCTCGAGCGCCGCGGCGGACTCCGGCAGGAACACGCTGCGCATCGCCTGGGTGAGCCACTTCAGCGGGAACAGCGACGCGAACTGCTGCATCCACGTCGGAAGGTTCTGGAAGAGGAAGAACACGCCGGACGTGAACTGCAGCACCAGCACGATCGGGCTGACGACCGCCGAGGCACCCTTGGCGTTCTTGGGCACCACGCTGAACGCGATGCCGAGCAAGGTGCACGACACCAGGCCGAGCACCGACGCCCAGGCGAAGGTGAACCACTGGCTGCCGCTCGGAAGCTCGATGCCGTAGAAGGCGACGCCGATGAGGATCAGCAGCGTCACCTGGGCGGCGTACGCCACGAAGACGAGGCCGATCTTGCCGATGAAGTAGGAGACCTTCGGCATGGGCGTGCCCTGGATGCGCTTGAGCGTGCCGTCGTCGCGCTCCATCGGGATGGCGATCGCGAGGTTCTGGAAGCTCGTGTAGAGCACGCCCGAGGCGATCATGCCCGCGACGAAGTACTGCGCGAACGTGATGCCGGTGGGTCCGAGCGTCTGGCCGCCGAAGACCGAGCCGAAGATGATCATCAGCAGCATCGGCAGGGCGAAGTTCCAGACCGCGGAGTTCCTGTCGCGGAAGAACGACTTGAGCTCGATCGCGACGCGGCGGCGGCCGAGGCTGAAGGCCCCGGGGGGCGCGAGCGGCGCGGCCGGTGCGGGGTGGGCCGTGGTCGTCGTCATGATGCGTCCTCGTCCTCGTTGTCGTGACCGATGAGCGAGAGGTACACGTCCTCGAGGCTCGGCCGGTGGATGGCGAGCCCCGGCACCTCGCCGCCGAAGCGGGCGGCGAGCTCGCCGACGACCCGGGTGGGCTCGGTGGTCTGCTCGGTGCGGACCTCCTCGCCCTCCTTCCAGGTCAGCGTGGCGTGCGACTCGTCGCGGCCGCCGAGGCGCGACGGGATGTCGCAGGCGATGACGCGCCCGCGGGCGATGACCGCCACGCGGTCGGCCAGCACCTCGGCCTCGTCGAGGTAGTGCGTCGTCAGCAGGATGGTCGTGCCCTCGCCCTTGAGGTCCGCGATGAGGCCCCAGAACTCCCGGCGCGCCTCGGGGTCGAAGCCGGTCGTCGGCTCGTCGAGGAACAGCAGCTCCGGCCGCCCGATGATGCCGAGAGCGACGTCGAGCCGGCGGCGCTGGCCGCCGGACAGGTTGCTGCCGCGCGTCGTGCGCTTCTCGGTGAGGCCGACCCAGTCGATGACCTCGTCGACGTCGCGCGGTCTCGGGTAGTAGCCGGCGAAGTGCTTCACCGACTCCTCGACCGTGAGGTCGCCGAGGTCCGCAGCGGTCTGCAGGACGATGCCGAGGCGGCTGCGCCACAGCGGGTCGGTGTGCGACGGGTCCTGACCGAGCACGGACACCTCGCCGGCGTCACGGTGGCGGTAGCCCTCGAGGATCTCGGTCGTGGTCGTCTTGCCGGCGCCGTTGGGGCCGAGCAGGGCGAGCACCTCGCCGCGCACGACGTCGAGATCGACGCCGTCGCAGGCCCTGGTCTCGCCGTACGACTTGGCCAGGCCGCGCACGCGCACGGCGACGTCGGCGTCGTCGGGCACGGGGACGACCAGGGCGTCACCGGATGTCGTGGTCGTTGTCATGGGTCCACCATCCCGCAGCACAGGCATCCGACGCAGCGAACCAGCGGTTGCTTCTCGCCTCCACCGGTCGGTGGAGGCGGCAGTCCACCCGCGAGCGGTCAGAAGAGCCGGGAGTCGACGTCGTCGAGCCCTCGGAGGGCGTCGTAGTCGAGCACCACGCACTCGATGCCGCGGTCGGCCGCGAGCACCTTGGCCTGGGGCTTGATCTCCTGCGCGGCGAAGATCCCGCGCACGGGGGCCAGCAGCGGGTCGCGGTTGAGGAGCTCGAGGTAGCGGGTCAGCTGCTCCACGCCGTCGATCTCGCCCCGGCGCTTGATCTCGATCGCGACGGCGAGGCCGTCGGCGTCGCGGGCCATGATGTCGACCGGCCCGATGGCGGTCGGGAACTCGCGGCGCACGAGCCGCCAGCCCTCGCCGAGGGTCTCGATCTGGGCGGCCAGCAGCGCCTGGAGGTGTGCCTCGACGCCGTCCTTCACCAGGCCCGGGTCCTGGCCCAGCACGTGCTCGGTGTCGTGGTGCACTGCCTCGAGCGTGATCACGAGCGTCTCGCCCGCCTTGTTCGTGACGGTCCACGTGCCGGTGCCGTCGTCAGCCTCGTCCACGGCCAGGGAGCAGGGCGGGCTCATCCAGTTCAGCGGCTTGTACGACCCGCCGTCGGAGTGCACGAGCACGGAGCCGTCGGCCTTCACCAGGAGCAGCCTCATGGCGCTCGGGAGGTGGGCGGTGAGACGGCCCGCATAGTCGACGGAGCACGTGGCGATGACGAGGCGCACCCGCTGCACGCTAGTGCCTCGACCCGGTCGTCCGGACCCCCGGGTGGGCCGGACCCGGGCGCTGCTTCCGGTACATCCGGTGCCACGATGGTCCCAGACCTCGCCGCCGCGGTCGTCCGCCCCGGCGTGCCGTGCGGGGCAGCACAGACTGAGGAGACAAGTCCATGTCGCGTGACATCCGCCGGATCGGCGTCGTCGGCCTCGGCACCATGGGTGCAGGCATCGCGGAGGTGTTCGCCGCGAACGGTTACGACGTCGTCGGCGTCGACGCCAACGACGCCGCGGTCGAGCGCGGCCGCGGCCACGTCGAGGGCTCCACCTCGCGCGCCGTGAAGCGCGGGAAGCTTACCGAGGACGAGCGCGCCGCCACCCTCGGCCGGATCCGCTACGCCACCGACCTCGCCGAGCTGGCCGACCGCGACCTCGTGGTCGAGGCCGTCAGCGAGAGCCTCGATCTCAAGCGCGGGATCTTCGAGCAGCTCGACGCCATCGTCGGCCCCGACGCCATCCTCGCGACCAACACCTCCTCCCTCTCGGTCACCGACATCGCCGTCGCGACGGGCCGCCCTGCGCAGGTCGTGGGCATGCACTTCTTCAACCCGGCGCCGGTCCTGAAGTTCGTCGAGGTCGTGCGCACGGTCGTCTCCGACCCGGGTGTGGTGCAGGACGTCGAGGCGCTCGCCTCCTCGCTCGGCAAGCTGCCCGTCGTCGTCGACGACAAGGCGGGCTTCATCGCCAACGCGCTGCTGTTCGGCTACCTCAACCACGCGGTGTCGATGTTCGAGACGAAGTACGCCACCCGCGAGGACATCGACGCGTCGATGAAGCTCGGCTGCGGCCTCCCGATGGGTCCGCTCGCTCTGCTCGACCTCATCGGCCTCGACACGGCGTACGAGATCCTCGACACGATGTACAAGCAGGGGCGCGACCGCCTGCACGCACCGAGCCCGGCGCTCAAGCAGATGGTCACCGCGGGCCTGCGCGGCCGCAAGACCGGTCGCGGCTTCTACACGTATGAGGCGCCCAACTCGCCCGTCGTCATCGCCGACGCGCTCACCCCGGTCGACGGCGGTGCGTCCGACACCCCGCTGCGCCCGGTCGACAAGGTCGGCGTCGTCGGCTCCGGCACCATGGCGACCGGCATCATCGAGGTCTTCGCGAAGGCCGGAATCCCCGTGCTCTACGTCGCCCGCGGCGACGACAAGGTCGCGCGCGTGCGCACCAACCTCGAGCGCTCGCTCGACAAGGGCGTCGCCCGCGGCAAGCTCACGCAGGAGGCGCGCGACGCCGCGCTCGCGATCGTGTCCGGCACGACGGAGCTCGACGACCTCGCCGACGTCGACCTCGTGGTCGAGGCCGTGGTCGAGGACCTCGCAGTCAAGACGGTGCTCTTCGGGGCGCTCGACGAGATCTGCAAGCCGGGCGCGATCCTCGCGACCACGACGTCGAGCCTCTCGGTCGTCGACCTCGCCGCGGTCACGAAGTACCCGCAGGACGTGGTGGGCCTGCACTTCTTCAACCCCGCGCCGATCATGAAGCTCGTCGAGGTCGTCTCGACGGTCGCCACCGCGGCCGACGTCGTGGCCACGTCCGTCGACCTCTGCCGGCGCATCGGCAAGCACCCGGTGACCTGCGGCGACCGTGCCGGCTTCATCGTCAACGCGCTGCTGTTCCCCTACCTCAACGACGCCGTGCGGATGCTCGAGGCCAACTACGCCACGGCCGACGACATCGACACCGCCATGAAGACCGGATGCGGCTACCCCATGGGCCCGTTCGAGCTGCTCGACGTCGTGGGCCTCGACGTGTCGCTGGCGATCCAGCGCACGCTGTACCTCGAGTTCCGCGAGCCGGGCTTCGCGCCGGCCCCGCGGCTCGAGCACCTCGTGACGGCCGGCTACCTCGGCCGCAAGACCGGCCGCGGCTTCCGCACCTACGACTGACCTACGATCGACGGGTGGCACGTCGCAACCGTAGGGCGGAGGACTCCGGCCCCCGTCCCCTCCGCGGGGACTTCCAGCAGGTCGAGGAGCACCCGGACGGCGACTGGGCCGTGCGGAGCATCAGCGGCTCGTCGGCGTCCAAGACCTACCGCTGCCCGGGGTGCGACCAGGAGATCCGCCCGGGCGTGCCGCATGTCGTCGCGTGGCCGGCCGACCGGTCCTCGGGCGAGGACGACCGACGGCACTGGCACACGCCGTGCTGGAACGCGCGCGGCCGCCGCAGCCCGCGCACGAGCCGCGGCAGCGCCCCGCGCCACTGAGCACCCGAGTGCCGAGCACCCGCGTCACCACGAACCCGGAGGACCGAGTTGGCCGAGATCATCGCGGGGAGCGTGCTGCCCGCCCGGCGGGAGGCGCTGACGCTGACGACGTCGGACGGCTTGCGCCTCGTCGGCGAGCTCGCCCTGCCGGAGGATCGCGACCCGGTCGCCACGATCGTGTGCCTGCACCCGTTGCCCACGCACGGCGGCTTCATGGACAGCCACCTCTACCGCAAGGCCGCGTGGCGGCTCCCGGCGCTCGCCGGCGTCGCGGTGCTGCGCTTCAACACCCGTGGCACCACGAGCCCCGCGGGCACGAGCGAGGGCGCGTTCGACAGCGGCGAGGGCGAGGGCAGGGACCTCGTCGCGGCGGTCCTCGAGACCATCCACCGCGGCCTCCCCGATCCGTGGCTGGTCGGATGGTCGTTCGGCACCGACGTCGTGCTGAAGCACGGAAACACCGACCCGGTGCTCGGCGCGTTCCTCATCTCGCCGCCTCTGCGCTTCTCGGTCGACGACGACCTCGACCAGTGGGCGATGTCGGGGCGGCCGGTCACGTGCCTCGTGCCCGAGCTCGACGACTACCTGCGCCCCGACGAGGCCCGCGAGCGGTTCGCGCGCATCCCCCAGGCCGAGGTGATCGGCGTCGAGGGCGCCAAGCACCTGTGGGTGGGGGAGAAGTACGTCAGGATCGTGCACGACACGCTCGTCGAGCGGCTGGTGCCCGGCGGGCCGCCGATCGACTACGACTGGCACGGACCCATGGAGAGGTGGAGCGACCTGTGAGCAGCTTCCGGCTCGACGGCAAGACCGCACTCGTCACCGGTGCCTCGCGCGGCATCGGCCGGTCGATCGCCGAGGCGTACGCCGACGCCGGTGCGGACGTCGCACTGCTCGCGCGCGACGCCGAGAAGCTCGGCGAGGTCGCCGCGGTGATCGAGGCCAAGGGACGCCGTGCCGTCGTCCTGCCGTGCGACGTGACCGACATCGAGGCCGTGCAGGCGTCGGTGGCCCGGGCCATCGCCGAGCTCGGCCACATCGACATCCTGGTCAACAACGCGGGCGGCAACTCGTTCTCGATGCCGCTGGCCGGCATGCGCTTCTCCGGCTGGGAGAAGACGCTGCGCCTCAACCTCGACTCCGTGGTGCACGTGCTGCAGGCGACGCTCCCGCACTTCCTCGAGCGGCACAGCGGAGTCGTCGTCAACATCGCGTCGGTTGCCGGCCTGCGCGGCGCCCCGATGATGAGCCACTACGGCGCCGCGAAGGCCGCGCTCCTCTCGCTGACGCAGTCGGTGGCCGTCGAGACCGCCTGGGCCGGCGTGCGGGTGAACGCGCTCGTGCCGGGCTGGATCGAGACCGAGCTGACCGACTTCCTGCGGGCCAACGAGGACGCCGAGAAGGGCACGCTCGCGCGCGTGCCGATGGCCCGCTGGGGCACCGCGCACGAGATCGCGGACCCGGCCGTGTTCCTGGCCTCGGACGCGTCGTCGTTCATGACCGGGCAGGCGCTGGTCGTCGACGGCGGCCTGTCGGCGATGCCCTGACGGTCGTTCTGTAGGTTCATCGCATGGCCCCCGCAGTCGTGCTCCTTCACGCATTCCCGCTCGACAAGCGCATGTGGGACGACGTCGTCGGCCCGATCGCCGACAGCGGCTGGGACGTCGTCGTCCCCGACCTCATCGGCTTCGGCGAGTCCGTGCTCGACGAGGACGACCTCGACGAGACGCCGTCGCTCGCCGCGCAGGCGCGCGGTGTGCTGAGCATCCTCGACCAGATCGGCCTGTCGAACGTCGTCGTGTGCGGGCTCTCGCTCGGCGGCTACGTGGCGATGGAGATGATCCGACAGGACCCGTCGCGCATCGCCGGCCTCGCGCTCGTCGACACCAAGGCGACGGCCGACACCGAGGAGGCTCGCGCCAACCGGCTGCGCGTCGCCGACCAGGTGCTGGAGTCGGAGTCGACCGAGGCGCTCTCGCGCGCCATGCTGCCGAACCTGCTCGGCGCCACCACGCACCAGACGCGGCCCGACGTGGTCGAGAAGGTGCGCGGCTGGATCCGCGAGGCCGACCCGATCGGCGTGGCGATCGCCCAGCGCGCGATGGCCGCCCGCCCCGACTCGCTCGCCGACCTCGCCTCGCTCGCCGTCCCCGGCCTCGTGCTGTGGGGGAGCGAGGACACCCTCTCGCCGCGCGCCGAGCAGGACCTCATGGTCGACGCCATGCGCGACGCCCGCTTCGTCGAGATCCCCGGCTGCGGCCACCTCGCCGCCGTCGAGGCCCCCGAGGCCACCGCTGCCGCTCTCATCACGTTCCTGCGCGACGTCGAGCGCCTCCCCTCCGCGACTTGATCCCAGCGATTCGGTAGTGAGATCTCGCAGCGGACCGCGAGAACCCACTACCGAATCGGGAGAGGCGAGGTCAGAGGTTGCGGAAGCGGTTGATCTCGGTGAGGTGCTTCGCGCGGAGCTCCTCGTCGCGGACGCCGAGGCCCTCCTCGGGGGCGAGGCAGAGCACACCGACCTTGCCCTGGTGCAGGTTGCGGTGCACGTCGTACGCCGCCTGCCCGGTCTGCTCGAGGCTGTAGGCCTTGGACAGCGTCGGGTGGATCTTGCCGCGCTGGATGAGGCGGTTGGCCTCCCACGCCTCGCGGTAGTTGGCGAAGTGCGAGCCGACGATGCGCTTCAGGTTCATCCAGAGGAAGCGGTTGTCGTACTCGTGCATGTAGCCCGAGGTCGACGCGCAGGTGACGATCGTGCCGCCCTTGCGGGCGACATAGACCGAGGCGCCGAACGTCTCGCGGCCCGGGTGCTCGAAGACGATGTCGACGTCGTCGCCGCCGGTGAGCTCGCGGATCCTGGCTCCGAGCCGGCGCCACTCCTTCGGGTCCTGGGTGTGCTCGTCCTTCCAGAACGTGTAGCCCTCGGCCTTGCGGTCGATGATGAGCTCCGCGCCCATCGACCGGCAGATGTCGGCCTTGTCCTCGCTGGAGACGACGCACACCGGGGTCGCGCCGCCGTTGAGCGCCATCTGCGTGGCGTAGGAGCCGAGACCGCCTGAGGCGCCCCAGATCAGGACGGTGTCGCCCTGCTTCATGCCGGCGCCGTTCTGCGACACGAGCTGGCGGTACGCCGTGGAGTTCACGAGACCGGGCGAGGCCGCCTCCTCCCACGTCAGGTGCGTGGGCTTGTGCAGCAGCTGGTTGGCCTTGACGATCGCGAGCTCGGCGAGGCCGCCGAAGTTGGTCTCGTAGCCCCAGATGCGCTGCTCGGGGTCGAGCATCGTGTCGTTGTGGCCGAGCGGGCTCTCGAGCTCCACCGACAGGCAGTGCGCGACGACCTCGTCACCGGGGTTCCACGTGTGCACGCCGGGGCCGGTGCGCAGGACGACGCCCGCGAGGTCGGAGCCGATCACGTGGTACGGCAGGTCGTGCCGCTTGGCGATCGGGTTGGTGCGGCCGTAGCGCTCGAGGTAGCCGAAGGTGGAGACCGGCTCGAAGATCGCAGACCAGACGGTGTTGAAGTTCACCGCGCTCGCCATGACCGCCACGAGCGCCTCGCCCGGGCCGAGCTCGGGCACGGGGACGTCGTCGAGGTGCAGCGACTCGCGGGGGTCCTTCTCCCACGTGGACTTGCCGGCGAACATCTCCTGCTCGTCCTTGTGCACGGTGATGCCGCGGTAGGACTCGGGGATCTGCAGGGCGGCGTAGTCCGCGCTGGTCGCGGTGCCGGACAGGATCGTGTCGAGGATGGTCTTCACGTCGGCCTCCAGGGTCGGCGTACTGCTCGGGGAGCAGGTCGGTCGGTACGCGTCGGTCGCGTCCGTGAACCGACGCTAACCAGGGCATGTACCGGGCCCATGAGGCAGGGTGCGACGGTTGACGCCGCAACCGCTTGCACCTGCGGGGCGCAGGCCGCGCGGGTCAGTGGTGCGCGCCGGCCGCGGGCTCGACGAGCTCGACGAGGACGCCGCCGCAATCCTTCGGGTGCACGAAGTTCACCCGTGAGTCCGCGGTGCCGCGCTTCGGCACGTCGTACAGCAGGCGCAGGCCCGCTGCCCGCAACCGATCGGCGGCGACGTCGATGTCCGATACCCGGAACGCCACTTGCTGGATTCCCTCGCCGTTGCGCTCGAGGAACTTCCCGATGGGGGAGTCAGGCCGCAGCGGAGCCAGCAGCTGGATCGCGGAGTCGCCGATGCCGACCATCGCCTCGCGCACGCCCTGCTCCTCGTTCAC
Organism: Longivirga aurantiaca; assembly: GCF_042660085.1. NCBI lineage: Bacteria > Bacillati > Actinomycetota > Actinomycetes > Sporichthyales > Sporichthyaceae > Longivirga > Longivirga aurantiaca. The sequence continues at coordinate 746,309 of NZ_JBHSTI010000008.1, forward strand.
CTCCTCGTGCAGGAGAGGGAGCCCGAAGGCGCGGCCGTAGAAGGCGACCGCCTCGTCCAGGTCTCGAACGGCGAACCCGACGTGGTCGATGGCGGTGACCACGGGGCCCAGGGCCTCGGCAGGGGTTGGGGTACTCACGTGAGTATCGTGACAAGGCCAGGTACCGGTGTCTGCAGAAGGTCGGGGTAGTCAACGTGGGAAACGTCATCGTCGCGGGTGCCCGTACGCCGATGGGTCGCCTGCTGGGTTCGCTCAAGGGATTCAGCGGCGCAGACCTCGGCGGCTTCGCCATCAAGGGCGCGCTGGACCGTTCGGGCGTGGCGCCCGACCAGGTCGACTACGTGATCATGGGCCAGGTCATCCAGGCCGGCGCCGGGCAGATCACCGCCCGTCAGGCCGCTGTGAAGGCCGGCATCCCCATGGACGTGCCGGCCCTCACGATCAACAAGGTCTGCCTCTCCGGCCTCGACGCGATCGCGCTGGCCGACCAGCTCATCCGCGCGGGCGAGTTCGAGATCGTCGTCGCGGGCGGCATGGAGTCGATGACCAACGCGCCGCACCTGCTGCCGAAGAGCCGCGAGGGCTTCAAGTACGGCGACGTGAACCTCGTCGACTCGATGGCCTTCGACGCGCTCACCTGTGCGTTCGACCAGGTCGCGATGGGCATCTCGACCGATAACCACAACGCGAAGTACCCCGCGGTCACGCGCGAGGCGCAGGACGCGTTCTCGGCCCGCTCGCACCAGCTCGCCGCGATCGCCCAGAAGAACGGCGTCTTCGCCGAGGAGATCGTGCCCGTCGAGATCCCGAGCCGTAAGGGCGACCCGATCGTCTTCTCCGAGGACGAGGGCATCCGCGCCGACACCACGGCCGAGTCCCTCGGCAAGCTCCGCCCGGCGTTCGCCAAGGACGGCACCATCACGGCCGGATCGTCGTCGCAGATCTCCGACGGCGCCGCTGCCGTCGTTGTGATGAGCAAGGAGAAGGCCGAGTCGCTCGGACTCACCTGGCTCGCCGAGATCGGCGCCCACGGCGTCGTTGCCGGTCCGGACGCCTCGCTGCAGGAGCAGCCGGCCAACGCGATCCTCAAGGCGCTCGCGCGCGAGAACCTCGAGGTGTCCGACCTCGACCTCGTGGAGATCAACGAGGCCTTCGCGGCGGTCGGCCTCGCGAGCACCGCCAAGCTCGGCATCGACCCCGAGAAGGTCAACGTCAACGGCGGCGCCATCGCGCTCGGCCACCCCGTCGGCATGAGCGGCGCGCGCGTGGTGCTCCACCTCGCGCTCGAGCTCAAGCGGCGCGGCGGCGGTGTCGGTGCTGCAGCGCTCTGCGGCGGCGGCGGGCAGGGCGACGCCCTGGTCGTGCGCGTCCCGTCGGCCTGACGGCGCTGACCGACAGGTGGCCGTCGACGTCGACGACCTCGTCACGCGGGCGCGCGAGGGTCAGCCTCGCGCGGTCGCGCGGCTGATCTCGTTCGTCGAGGACGGCTCACCCCTGCTGCGCGAGGTCACCGCCGCGCTCGCGCCGCACGCCGGCCGTGCCCACGTCATCGGGCTCACCGGCGCCCCCGGGGTCGGGAAGTCGACGTCGACCTCGGCGATCGTCACGCGGCTGCGCGCCCGCGACCTCCGGGTCGGAGTGCTGGCGGTCGATCCGTCGTCGCCGTTCTCCGGCGGCGCGCTGCTCGGCGACCGCGTGCGCATGCAGGAGCACGCGACCGACCCGCAGGTGTTCATCCGGTCGATGGCATCCCGCGGCCACCTGGGCGGCCTGTCGTGGGCTACCCCTCAGGCCGTGCGCGTGCTCGACGCCGCCGGCTGCGACATCGTCCTCGTGGAGACCGTCGGCGTCGGCCAGAGCGAGGTCGAGGTCGCGGGTGCTGCCGACACCACCGTGGTGCTGCTCGCCCCGGGCATGGGCGACGGGATCCAGGCGGCCAAGGCGGGCATCCTCGAGATCGGCGACCTGTTCGTGGTCAACAAGGCCGACCGCGACGGCGCCGAGTCGACCGTGCGCGAGCTCCGGCACATGCTCACGCTCGGGGCGGGTCCGCGGTCAGGTCCCGCCGGCGACCGGTGGAAGCCGCCGGTCCTCAAGACCGTCGCCGCCAAGGGCGAGGGCGCCGAGGAGGTCGTCGAGGCGCTGTTCGAGCACCACGCCTGGCTCGAGCGCACCGGCGAGCTCGCCGGGCGCCGCCGCGCCCGGGCGGCGGTCGAGATCGAGGCGATCGCGTTCGGCATGCTGCGCGCCCGCATCGGCGACCTGCGCGGCGACGCCACGCTCGACGTGCTCGCCGAGCGCGTCGCCGCCGGCGACACCGACCCGTACGCCGCGGCCGACGTGCTCGTCGCCGGTCTCGCGCTCTAGACGCCGTCGCTCTCGGTGCCGCCGCGAACGCTCACGGCGAGGGCCGCGAACGGTCGTGCTCGCGACCTACGTCGGCAGGAACTGCTGACCCGCGGCGCCTCGCGGACGCGGCTGCCCGGGGCTGCCAGGATGACGGCGTGCAGTTGACCCCGTCCGAGCGTGACCGGCTCCTGATCTTCACCGTGGCCGAGCTCGCGCGCGCCCGCCGTGCCCGCGGCCTCCGGCTCAACGTGCCGGAGGCGACCGCCCTCATCGCTGACACCGTGGCCGAGGCCGCGCGCGACGGCCGCCGGCACGCCGAAGCCATCGAGGTCGGCCGCTCGGTGCTCGGGCCCGACGACGTGCTGCCCGGCGTCGCCGACGTGCTGGCCGACGTCAAGGTCGAGGCCGTGTTCGACGACGGCACGCGGCTCGTGGTCGTGCCCGACCCGATCGGCGGGGGGCACCTCGGCCTCGGCGCCCCCGGTGCGATCGAGGTCGCGGCCGACCCGGACGCCGACCCGACCCTCGACGCCGAGCGCAGCGCGCGCCTCGACGTGATCGAGGTGGACGTGGCCAACACCGCGGCCGTGCCGATCACCGTCACCAGCCACTTCCACTTCTTCGAGGTCAACCCGCGCCTCGCGTTCGACCGGGGGGCGGCCTACGGCCGGCACCTCGACGTCGCATCAGGCAGCAGCACGCTCTTCCCGCCGGGGGAGACCGTCCGCGTGCGGCTCGTGCCCATCCGCGGCGAGCGCGTCGTGATCGGCTTCGCCGGCCTCGTCGACGGTCCGCTCGACGCCCCCGGCGCGAAGGAGGGGGCGCTGGATCTGTTGCACGCCACGGGATTCCTCGATACCGCGGTGGAGGGCGGCGACCCGGAGGGCGCCGTCGCCGCCGTACGACGTCACCTCGCGCAGCACCGTGAGGTGCAGGGATGATGGAGGGCGAGGCATGACGCTCAACCCGGCGGCCCACGCCGAGACGTACGGCCCGCGCAGCGGCGACCGCGTGCGCCTCGGCGACACCGGCCTCGTCGTGCAGGTGCAGGCGCACAGCCAGCCGGACGACGACGAGTTCCTCCTCGGCTTCGGCAAGACCGGGCGCGACGGCATCGGCCTGCGCGCGGTGACGACGGCCGAGTCGTGCGACGTCGTGATCACCAACGTCCTCGTGCTCGACGCGGTCCTCGGCATCCGGACGGCCAGCATCGGCATCCGCGACGGCCGCATCCTCGCCGTCGGGCGTGCCGGCAACCCGGACACCACCGACGACGTCGACGTCGTGGTCGGCACCGGCACGGTCGTCATCAACGGCGAGGGGCTCATCGCCACCGCCGGCGCGGTCGACACGCATGTGCACCTGCTCTCGCCGCGGGTGATGGAGGCGGCGCTCGCGAGCGGCGTCACGACCGTGATCGGCCAGGAGTTCGGCCCGTTCTGGGGCGTCGGCGTCAACGCTGCCGCGCCCCTGCGCACGGCGTACGCCGCCTTCGACGCGTACCCCATCAACGTCGGTCTGCTCGGCCGAGGCTCGGCCAGCCGCACCGGCACCATGCTCGAGGGCATCGAGGCCGGTGTCTGCGGCTTCAAGGTGCACGAGGACACCGGCGCGCACCTGCGCTCGCTCGACACCTGCCTCACGGTGGCCGAGGAGCACGACGTGCAGGTGGCCGTGCACACCGACGGCCTCAACGAGGGCCTGTCCGTCGACGACACGCTCGCGGTGTCGGACGGCCGGGTCTTCCACGCGTACCACGTGGAGGGCTGCGGCGGCGGGCACACGCCCGACGTGCTGCGCCTCGCCGGCGTCCCGCACGTGCTCGCGTCGTCGACCAACCCCACGCTGCCGTACGGCCGCGACGCGGTCGCCGAGCACTTCGCGATGATCATGACGGTGCACGCGCTCAAGCCCGACCTCCCGGGCGACGCCGACATCGTCCGCGCCCGCGTGCGCGCCGCAACGATGGCGGCGGAGAACGTGCTGCACGACCGCGGCGTCATCCCGATCACGAGCAGCGACGCCCAGGGCATGGGGCGGGCGGGCGAGACCGTGCGGCGCACCTTCCAGCTCGCGTCGGTGCTGAAGCCTGCGGACGACGACAGCCCGCACGACAACGACCGCGTGCTGCGCTACCTCGCGAAGCTCACGATCAACCCCGCTCTGGCGCACGGGCTCTCGCACGAGGTCGGCTCGCTGCAGCCGGGTCGGATGGCCGACATCGTGCTGTGGTCGCCCGCGACGTTCGGCGCCAAGCCCTACCTGGTGCTGAAGTCGGGGCTGCCGGCCTGGGGCACGGTCGGCGACCCGAACTCGGTCATCGACATCGCCGAGCCTCGCCAGATCGCCGCGCAGTTCGGCGGCATCGGCGGTGCCGCGGTCGACCTCGCCGTCGTCTTCACCAACCGCGCCGCGGTCGACTCCGGCAGCGACGTGTTCCCCACCCGCCGTCGCCGCGTGGCCGTGCGGGGCTGCCGCGATGTCGGGCTCGGCTCGATGGTCGGGCACCGTGCGTCGGCGTCCGTCGTGGTGGACCCGCGCGGGGGAGAGGTGCACCTCGACGGCGAACGCCTCGCCATGGACCCCGTGCAGCAGGTGCCGCTCTCGCGGCTGTACTTCCTGTAGTCAGGCGGTGTGCGGCCCGATGCCGAGCGCACCGATCACAGTGCGCGTGAGCGTCTCGACGAACGCGTCGTCGACATCCTCCCCGCGCACGAGCATGCGGTGCAGCAGGGTGCCGGCGAGGACGTCGAAGAGCAGGTCGGCCTGGGTGTCGGCTGCCGCAGCGTCGATATCCCCGCGCTCGACGCCCATCGCGAGCCGCTCGGCGATCATCGTGCGGGCGGGCCCGAGCACCTGGACGTCGACCGCACGCCGCAGGTCGGCGTCGCGGCCGGTCTCGGCGAGCACCGCGAGGTAGGCGGCGCGGGCTGCCGGGAGCCGGTAGACGTCGGCGGTCGCGAGGATCGAGCGGCGCACCTGCTCCTCCGGCGCGCAGTCCGGGTCGATCGGCACCATCGCGGCCTCGACGAGCTGCGCCACCGCCGCCACCGCGAGGTCGGTGCGCGAGGAGAAGCGGCGGTAGACGGTCGTCTTGGCCACGCCTGCGCGGGCGGCGACGCCCTCGATCGTCAGCGCCGCCCAGCCGTGCTCGGCCAGGAGCTCGCGGGTGGCGTCGAGGATCGCGGCATCGGCCTCGGACGACCGCGGCCGACCGCGCGGCGGCGCGGTGGCGGGGGAGGGCGATGCGTTCATCGGGCCGAGCCTCCCACGGACGTGCGGTCGCCGTTCAGGTGGACACAGCGATGGTTTATAGATACGCTACGAAGCGTAGTGATAGTCCATCGATCCTGAGGAGGCCGTCATGGCCACCACCGAGCTCCGCGCTGTGTCCACCACGACCAGCACCGCCGTGGTCGCCCCGACCCGCCCGTGGGTCGCTCCGGCCGTCGCCGCATCCGTCGGTGCCCTCGCCGCTGTCGCCACCGCCTGGTGGGTCGCCGGCCTCGAGCTGACGATGCGCACCGTCGGCTTCTGACCGGCGCACCCCGGCGCCGTGCGCGGGCTGCACCGCATAGGACAATGACGCCGTGAGCACGCCGAACCCCGCTGCCCGGGTCCCGCTCCGCGGGGCCGTCGACCTGGCCGCCGTCGCTGCGGCCCGTGAGGCCCAGGCCAAGGCCGAGGAGCGCCTCGCCCAGCAGGGCGGCGCCCCGACGTCGTCCGCGCTCGTCCTCGACGTGGACGAGGCCGGCTTCCAGGAGGTCGTCGACCTCTCCTTCCGGGTGCCCGTCGTCATCGACTTCTGGGCGACCTGGTGCGAGCCGTGCAAGGCCCTCTCGCCGATCCTCGAGCGCCTCGCGCTGCAGGACGCCGGTCGCTGGGTGCTCGTGAAGGTCGACGTCGACGCCAACCCGCGCATCGGCCAGGCCTTCCAGGTGCAGTCGATCCCCGCGATCTTCGCGATCGTGAAGGGCCAGCCCGTCCCGCTCTTCCAGGGCGCGCTGCCCGAGCCCGAGGTGCGCCAGTACCTCGACGAGCTCATGCGCGTCGCCGAGGCCAACGGCGTCACCGGCCGCATCGATCCCGAGGGTGCCGTCGAGGGCGACGCCGAGACTGTGCTCGACGACGAGCCCGTGGGCGACCCTCGCTTCGACGCGGCGTACGACGCGATCGAGAACGGCGACTGGGACGCCGCGGAGGCGGCCTACCAGGCCGTGCTGTCGCAGACACCGGCCGACGTTGACGCCAAGGCGGGCCTCGCCCAGGTGGCGCTGCTGCGTCGAACCGAGGGCGCCGATCCCGAGACGGCACTCGCCGCCGCCGAGGCCGCGCCCGACTCGCTCGAGGCCCAGGCGCTCGCGGCCGACCTCGAGCTGCTCACGGGGCGCGTCGACGAGTCGTTCGACCGGATCATCGCGCTTGTCCGGCGTACGTCGGGTGACGAGCGCGCGGCCGCCCGCGACCACCTGCTCGGGCTGTTCCTGCTCGTCGGCGACGACCCTCGCGTGACCCGCGCCCGCGCCGCCCTCGCGAGCGCCCTCTTCTAGCGGCACTGCCGGACGCCGCGCGCACGGCGCCGGCCCCGAGACCGGGCATGCCGTGGAGCCAGGACGGTCCGAGCAGACGTGCCGAGTGGGAGCGTGCCTGAGCACGGGGACGGGAAGCCGCACACGTCACAGGCTGAGCAGTCGCATGCCGGATCTCCCCGGTGAAGACTGGAGGTGGAACAGTCGACTCGCGAGTCGACTGGGCCGGTGGGGGCCGGGCCGCCAGGTAGGACGTGGATGATGAAGCGTCTCGCTCTTGGATGGTGCGTCTGCGCACTGGTGCTGGCCGGGTGCGGCACATCCGGCAGAGGCCCAGCCACCCCGACGGCAGACTCGACGCCGACAGCACCGAGGCCCGTGGCGACCAGCAGCGCTGCGCCTCACCAGGCGGGGCCCGCAGAGCCACCACTTCTCGTGGTGCCGGGCTACGGGTACGAGGACCTCACAGCTGGCCAGGCCGAAGCCCTTCGTGACCTGCGAATATGCGGGCAGATCAACGATGGTCACCCGGGGGCCTGCGTCGCGGAATCGGGGCACAACGTCCACGGACCGAACGCAGGGTGGATCACCATCTTCGAGGTCTCGCTGCGCTCCGACCAGGTGCCTGCAGGGTTCGGCAGTTCGTGGACTGACGGATACGCACGGAAGTGCGAGTCGGAAGGTGCCACCGTGCAGATCCAGATGATGTCCACGGAGAGGGTCGTCCATGCGGCATCGCCTGCGGGCGGTCACCTGTACGCGTGGGTCCACGACGACATGATCACGATCGTGGTGGGCGAGACTGCCGACGACACCGAGGCGTTCACCACCTCCTATCTCTTCGCAGCTCACATGGTCTGACGCGACGGTGATCGTCGAGGCGATGCACGTGAGCATGGACGCCGACGCCGCCGACGCCGCCGCCGACGTCTCCCTGGCCACGCCGCCCCGCAGCCCTCACCCGTTCCCGGCAAGGGGCCGGAGCCATGTCCGGGAGAGGGATCAAGGCGTGCGGCGGGGGCTCGCGTCGTAGGCGCTGTCGTCGTACGACCGCTCGTCCTCGCGCGGCTCGACGTGGGTGCTGACCTCGACGCCGTCGAGCGCGGCCTTGAGGTCGGCCTCGACCACCTCGACGACATCGTGCGCCTGCTGCACCGACCAGGCCCCGGGCACGAGCACGTGCACGGCGACGAACCGGTGGCGGCCGCTCGTGCGCGTCTGCAGGCCGTGGAAGTCGACGTCGGCGCTGCGGTGCGCCTCGAGGACCGAGGTGACCACCTCGAGCTCGCCGGGGCTGAGCGCGGCGTCGAGCAGGGCGGACGTCGAGTGCGAGACGAGCTTGGCGCCCGTCACGAGGATGTTCAGGGCGACGGCGATCGCGACGATCGCATCGAGCTGGAGCCAGCCCGTGATCGCCACGAGCAGCACGCCGACGACGACGCCGGCCGAGGTCCAGACGTCGGTCATGAGGTGCTTGCCGTCGGCGGTGAGCGTGGCCGAGCGGTGCTGGCGGCCCACGCGGATCAGCAGCAGCCCGACGAATCCGTTGATACCTGTGGCGACCAGCGAGATCGCGAGACCGATGCCGAGGCTCTCGAGCTCGACCGGGTTGAGCAGCCGCTGCACGGCGGTCACGAGGATCACGGCGGCGGCCACGAAGATCATGAGGCCCTCGATGGCGGCGCTGAAGTACTCCGCCTTGCCGTGCCCGTAGTGGTGCTCGGCGTCCGGCGGGCGGGCCGCCACCGTGAGCGCGACGAGCGCGATCACGGCGGCGACCAGGTTCACCACGGACTCAGCGGCATCCGACAGCAGGCCGACCGACCCGGTGATCCACCAGGCGCCGGTCTTGAGCGCGATCGTCGCGAGAGCTGCCGCGATCGACAGCCACGCGTACTTCGTGAGGTTCACGGCTCCCGAGGGAGCGGTGCCGTGAGGGGCCTCCTGCGGCTCGGACATGCCCTCAGCCTGCCCCACCCGCGGGCGGGTTGGCGCCTCAGGCGACCCTCACCCCGTTCAGCGCCCGGACGGCACCTGCTGCGTGATGCAGTGGACGTTTCCGCCGCCGAGCAGGATCTCCCGGCCCGGCACCGTGAGGATGCGTCGGTCGGGGAAGAGCTCCTCGTACGCCGCGACAGCAGCGGCGTCGTTCGGATCGTCGAAGACGGGAAGGACGACGATGCCGTTGCCGACGTAGGAGTTCACGTACGACCCGGCGAGCCGCTCGCCGGCCTCGCGCGGCTGGCTCCCCGGCACCACGTCGATCCCGGCGGCCTCCTCCTCCGTCATGTGCAGCGGCCCGGGCTGCGCGAGCTTCACCACCCGCAGGGGCCGGCCCTGGGCGTCCGTGGCCGCCTCGAGGACGGCGAGCGCCTCGGCGCTGCGCGCGTGCTGCGGGTCGCTCTCGTCGTCGGTCCAGGTCAGCATCACGACCCCGGGAGCGGCGAACCGCGCCATGTTGTCGACGTGGCCGTCGGTCTCGTCGAGGTGGACGCCGCGGGGGAGCCAGATCACCTTCGTCGTGCCGAGGTGGGCGTGCAGCAGCGACTCGATCTGCTCGCGGGTGAGGTCGGGGTTGCGGTTGGGGTTGAGCAGGCACTCCTCGGTGGTGAGCACCGTGCCCTCGCCGTCGACGTCGATCGAGCCGCCCTCGAGGACCAGGTCGGGCTGGTAGACGGGCACCCGCTCGAGGTCGCAGACCTTGGGGCCGACGAGGTCGTCGGCGTCCCACGGGAAGTAGAGGCCGCCGCGCAGGCCGCCCCAGGCGTTGAACCGCCACGACACCCCGCGCACCGCGCCGTCGCCGTCGCGGACGAAGGTCGGGCCGGTATCGCGCACCCACGCGTCGTTCGTGGTGGTCTCGACCAGCCGGACGTGCGGCGGGAGCTGGCCGCGGGCGTTCTGGTACTGCCGGTGCGAGACGAGCACGGTGACCGGCTCGGCCGTCGCGATCGTCTCGATGAGCTGCCGCCACACGCGCTGGGCCGGCTTCGCGCCGTCGCGCCAGTTGTCCGTGCGCTCGGGCCAGACCAGGAAGCAGCCGGCGTGGTCGTCCCACTCGCCCGGCATCCGGAAGCCGTCGGCGGCGGGCAGGCTGCTCAGGGTCTGCGACATGGCCGTCAGGGTGCCATGCGCGTCGGCGCCGCCGACCTCGGGGGAGCCGGTGAACGTCGACAGAAGGTGAGGTGAACGCTCACCCGGATGGTCCATCCGGCCGATGAAACCCCTGTGACGCACACGTACAGTGACCGTATGAGGAAACGCCCGTTGGTCGTCTTCCTCGACTCGTACTCGTGGCAGGCCTTCACCGACCTCGCCGGAGGGCTGCGGCAGCGAGGGATCCGGGTCGCCCGGGTCGGGTCGCGCACGCGGTCGCCGCGCGTCCTGCTCATGCAGACGATCGAGTCGTGGGTCTACGGCCGCACCCGTGGTCGCGTCGAGGGCGGTGTGCTGCTCGGACGCCCGGCCGAGCTCTCGCTCGCCGACCTCCGCGCCGCCGTGCCCCAGGACGCCGCGGACGTGCAGATGCAGGAGGACCTCATCGGGTTCGGCATGGCCGACGCCGGCGGCCCCGCCGACATCAGTCGCAGGGTCCGGGCGGACGTCGACCCGCGCGTGCTCGTGGACAAGTGGGTCCAGGGCGAGTGGGCCGAGCGCGCCGGCGTGCCGACGCCCCGCACGTGGGAGGGGCCCGTCTCCGAGGAGTACCCGGTCGTCGTGAAGACGCGGGTGGGCTTCGGCGGCAACGGCGTGCGCGTGGTCCGCGACGGCGACGCCCTGGCCGACGCCTGGGCGGAGCTCACCGGGCCAGACGGCCAGCCGCCCTTCCTGCAGGAGTGCCTCACCCCGTCGCTGCACACCGGCGGCGTCGCCCTCGACGGCGAGACGCTCATCAACGTGGCCTACGACGGCCGCCCCGCGCCCGACGACCCCACGGGTCCGCCGTACACGGTGTTCGCGGTCCGCGACGCCCAGGTCGTGCAGGCGACCGAGCGGTTCCTCGCCGAGATCGGCTACACCGGCTTCTTCTGCTTCGACTGGGTCGCCGACGACGACGGCACGCTGAAGCTCATCGACTTCAACTCCCGCGTGTTCGGCTCCTGGCCGGCCCTTCAGGAGCTCGGCTTCGACTTCCTGTCGGCCTACGCCCACGTGCTGGGTGCCGGGCCTCGACCGGCGACCTCGGTGGGCCGGTACGACGAGCCGACGACGACGCTGCGCTACCCGTGCCCGGACACCTCGTCGCGCGAGGCCGTCGAGCGCTGGCGCGACGAGACGCACCAGATCGTCCGCCGCCGCCGGTCCCTGCTGGGCAGCCGCTGGGCCACCGTGATCCGCATCCGCACCGCGCTGGGCACGGCCCGTGCGCTGCGCAAGCTGCGGGGCGGCTCGGGCTCGGCCCCGGCCACGCCCGACGACGCCGCGGGCGGCCGGCCAGCGGGTGGGTCGCTGACCTCCTCGAGCGCCGCGTGAGCGGCAGCAGCGCCGGCGAGATCCTCCTGCAGGACCCGTACCACCCCTACGCCGTCCGGTTCCTCGAGCTCGCGGGCGGGCGCGGGCTGCGCGCCGTGTGCCTGTACACCGACGCCGCGGACATGGTGCGCAACATCCGGAAGTTCCCGGCGCTCGCCGGGCCGCTCGTGTCGGCGAGCTACCTCGTCGAGGGCCGTTCGCTCGAGGACATGGCCGCCCACCTGCGCGGGCACCACAGCATCCAGGCAGTCGTGCCCCACATGGAGCCGACCGTCCTGCCTCTGGGGCGGATCGCCGAGCTGCTCGACCTGCCGTGGGCGCAGCCGGGCGTGCTCGAGCGGTTCCGCGACAAGTTCGCGCTGAAGTCCTACCTCCGCTCGGTGCCCGACGGCCCGCGCATCAACTCGATCGCGTCGGTGACGACGGGCGACGACGTACGCCGTGCGATCGCGACCGGCGACTTCGCGCGGTTCGTCCTCAAGCCGAACGACGGCTTCGGCAACACCACCATCGGCTTCTTCGACGCCGACGGCGACCCCGCCGAGCTCGAGCGCTACCTCTCCGACCGGGCGGGTGCCCGGCTGCTCATGGAGGAGTACATCGGCGGCGAGGAGTACTTCGTCGACGGTCAGGTGGACGCCGATGGCGAGGTGGAGAGCTTCGCCGTGTGGAAGTACCGCCGCCGCGACCTCAACGGCCGCAGGGCCGTCTCGGTGGGCGACATCGCCGTGCCCACGACCGACCCCGACTTCGGCGCGATCGTCGACTACACCGCACGCGTGATGCAGGCCTCGGGCCTGCGCAGCAGCCCGTTCCACCTCGAGCTCAAGGTGGACGACGCCGGCCCCTGCCTGATCGAGGTCGGAGCTCGCCTGGTGGGGGGCGACCTCGCCGAGTTCGACCCGCTGCTGCACGGCTCGCTCGACATGATGGCGGTCGCGCTGCACTACTACCTGGGCGAGACCGGGCACCTCGAGAGCAACCTCGACTGGGAGCACTACGACCGCAACCGGCTGGGCACGGTCAACGGCATCTCGACCACGACGGGCCTGGTCTACGAGATCGACGGCCTGGACGAGGTCGAGGCGCGGCCCGACTTCGTGGCCTGGGCGCAGCGCCCCAGGATCGGCGCCCGGCTGACTCCGACGGTCGACCTCCTCAACCGTCCGTGGCGCGCGGTCGTCCGGGTGGGGTCCGACGCCGACTACGACCGGATCGCGTCCGAGCTGCACGCCGGCCTGCGGCTCAACGACTCCTCGACCGGGGCGAGAAGGCTCGTCCGTCGGGGGCTCGGCTACGGCCCCCTCGTGCGGTCCCGGCTCGAGCGCATGCGACGTCCCCCCACGTTCGTGGTGCCGCTGCCCTGACCCGTTCCGGCGGGGCGGTTTCGTCCGGCCGGGGTCGATGGCGCAAGATGGTCTGCCCGTCGTACGACGGCACCGACCGGACGAAGGACCATGCAGGGTCATCCCGACACCGTCGAGGAGCAGGCGCACCTCGACGAGGCCTACAGCAGGCTCGACGCGCTGCGCGCGCTCTCGCGCGCCCGGCTGGCCTCGACGATGGCGCAGGGCTCGAGCGGCACGCACCAGAACCGTTCCGAGCGCGACTCCTTCGTCTCGATGTACACCGACCGGCTCGCGGCCCTGGAGTCCGTGGAGGCGCGGCTGCTGTTCGGCCGGCTCGACACCGCCACCGGTCCCACCTGGATCGGGCGCATCGGCCTCACCGACGAGTCGCAGAAGGTGCTGCAGATCGACTGGCGCGCACCGGCGGCGGCGCCGTTCTACCAGGCGACGGCGGCCAGCCCGCAGGGCGTCGTACGCCGTCGGCACATCACCACCGAGGACCGCCGCGTGGTGGGGCTCTCCGACGAGGTGCTCGACCCCGACCTCGTCGACCCGGACGCCGTCGACTCCGGCAGCGACTCCGCGCTGCTCGCAGCGCTGGGGGCGGCCCGCACCGGTCGCATGGGCGACATCGTGGCCACCATCCAGGCCGAGCAGGACCGCATCATCCGCTCGGGCGCCAAGGGTGCTCTGGTCGTGCAGGGCGGGCCCGGCACGGGCAAGACGGCCGTGGCCCTGCACCGCGCGGCCTACCTGCTCTACACGCACCGCGACCGGCTCGAGCAGTCCGGCGTGCTCGTGCTCGGCCCGACGGGCGTCTTCCTGCGCTACGTCGAGGCCGTGCTGCCCTCGCTCGGCGAGACCGGCGTGGTGCTGTCGTCGATCGCCGAGCTGATCCCCGGCGTCACCCCGACCACGCGCGATCGCGACCACGTCGCGCTCGTGAAGGGCGACTCGGTCATGGTCACGGTGCTCGCGAACGCCGTGCGTGCCCGTCAGCGCGTGCCGAAGCAGGGCGTCACCATGCGCGTCGGCGACACCGACGTGCACCTGTCGGCCGGCACGATCGCGCAGTCGGGCCGCGAGGCGCGGCGCGACAACGACACGCACAACGGCGCACGCATCGCGTTCCTCACCCACGCGCTCAACCAGTCGGCCACCCGTCTCGCGCGCAGGCGCAAGCTCGATCCGGGCGACGCCTACGTGCGCGAGGACCTGCTCGAGGAGCTGCGCGACACCAAGGCCGTCCGCCGCGAGCTCAACCTGCTCTGGATGCCGCTCACGCCGCAGCGCGTGCTGCGCGACCTCTTCGCCAAGCCCGACGTGCTCGGCGAGGCGGCGGGCGGCCTGCTGACCCGTGACCAGCAGCGCCTGCTGCTGCGCGACGCCGACTCCGACTTCACGGTCGACGACGTGCCCCTGCTCGACGAGCTCGCCGAGCTGCTCGGCGACGACGCCGTGGCCAGCACGGCCGACCGGGCCCGCGAGGCGGCGGCCGAGGCGCGCGCGGCGGCGTACGCGCAGAGCGTGCTCGACGCGACCGAGGGCATGGACGACGGCGGTCTCGACGCGATCGCGTCGATGGTGTCGGGTGCCGACGTCGCAGCCCGCTACGCCGACACCGGCCCCTCGCTCACGCTGGCCGAGCGGGCGTCGTCCGACCGCGAGTGGGCCTACGGCCACGTGGTGGTCGACGAGGCGCAGGAGCTCTCGCCGATGGCGTGGCGAGCGGTGGCGCGGCGCTGCCCGTCGCGGTCGATGACGGTGGTCGGAGACCTCGCGCAGACCTCGAGCGGCTCGGGCGCCCGGTCGTGGGCCGAGGCCCTCGACGAGGTGACGCGCGGCGTCTGGCGCGTCGAGGAGCTCACGATCAACTACCGCACGCCGGCCCGCATCGCGCGCGTGGCCGACCGCGTGCTGGCCGCGATGGATCGCGACGTCACCGCGCCGACCGCCGTGCGCGAGGGCGACCACGACCCCAGCGACCGTCTGGTGACCGACCTCCCGGCCGCGGTGCTCGACGTCGTGCGCGGGTACGTCGCCGAGCCCGGCCGCTCGGTCGTCATCGCGCCGCCCGACCTCGTCGCGTCGCTCTTGGACTCCCTGCGTGAGGCGGGCATCGACGTGGCCGCCGGCGCCCGTGGCCTCGATGCCGCGGTCGGCGTCATGACACCCACGCAGGTGAAGGGCCTCGAGTTCGACCACGTGCTCGTCGTCGAGCCGGGCGTGGTGGGGGCGGGCGCCAGCGGCCTCGCCGACCTCTACGTGGCGCTCACCCGTGCCACGTCGCGCCTCGACCTCGTGCGCACCGGCGACCTCCCGCCGTGCCTGCTCGGCGCCTTCTGACGATTCGGTAGTGGTTTCTCGCGCCAGGCTGCGAGAAACCACTACCGAATCCGGGCAGGTCACGATCCGGCGACCGGCACGGCGTCCGGCCCTGAGGGCTGCTGCACTCGGGCCATGGGGGACCAGCGCGCGCGCCGTCGTCGTACGGCGGGGTCGCTCGCCTTCGTCGTCCTCGTGACCAGCCTCGTCACGGGCCTCTTCGTGCCCGCGGCCCGCGCGAGCTGTGCAGGACCGACCATCGCGGTCGGTCCGGCCGGGACGAGCCCGTCGCCGAGCGTGGCCGGAACGGCGTCCACGGAGTCCGTGCTCGACGCGGCCGCTGGCGAGGCGCTCTCGGTCACCGGCACGTACTTCCTCGACGGCTGCGACGACACCGTGTCGTGCTCGGCCGGGTGCGGCGGCTGCCAGAGCGCGTACCCGGCCGGGCCGTTGGAGGACGTGCAGCTCGTGCTCGTCACCTCGGCGGGGGAGACGGTGCTCGGCGAGCAGGACGCCGAGGGGGATGCCGGCGAGATCCGGTGGGACGTGGCCGTCCCGTCCGGGGCTCCACCGGGCCCGGCGACGCTCGAGGCGCGGCACGCGCAGTACACGGACCCGCTGGTGCGCGTGCCGATCACCCTCACCTGAATCTTGACTAGGTCCAGAAAAGGGTGGAGAGTCGGGGCGTGCCCACGACGACGGACGTCGAGACGCTGCTGCGCAGCGCCGACCTCCGCGTGACCCGGCCCCGGGTCGCGGTGCTCACCGCCCTGTTCGAGCACCCGCACTCCGACACCGACTCCGTGATCCGCGTCGTCCGCGACGCGCACGGCGACGTGTCCAAGCAGGCCGTGTACGACGTCCTGCGCGTGCTCACCGAGTCCGGCCTCGTGCGCCGCATCGAGCCGTCGGGCTCGGTCGCGCGCTACGAGACGCGCGTTGCCGACAACCACCACCACCTGATCTGCCGCTCCTGCGGCGAGATCGTCGACATCGACTGCGCCGTCGGCGACATCCCCTGCCTCACCGCGTCCGACGACCACGGCTACTCGATCGACGAGGCCGAGGTCGTCTACTGGGGGCTCTGCCCCGCCTGCACCGCCGCTCCACGCACGTAGACCGGTCCATCGAAACGCCCTGCCCCGGAAGGATCCCCCCGTGTCTGACAGTCATGATGCAGTCGTAGGCGACATGAACGAGGACGGCGCTGCGAAGTGCCCCGTCGTGCACACCGCAGGTGGCACCTCGAACCGCGACTGGTGGCCCAACCAGCTCGACGTCAGCGTGCTCGCGGCCAACTCGCCCAAGAGCGACCCGCTCGGTGGCGACTTCGACTACGCCGAGGCGTTCAAGAGCCTCGACCTCGCCGCGGTGAAGGCCGACATCGCCGCGCTCATGACCGACTCGCAGGACTGGTGGCCGGCGGACTTCGGCCACTACGGCCCGTTCTTCATCCGCATGACCTGGCACGCGGCCGGCACCTACCGCATCACCGACGGCCGTGGCGGCGGCGGCACCGGGCAGCAGCGCTTCGCCCCGCTCAACAGCTGGCCGGACAACGGCAACCTCGACAAGGCCCGCCGTCTGGTGTGGCCGGTGAAGAAGAAGTACGGCAACGCCCTCTCGTGGGCCGACCTCCTGATCCTCACCGGCAACGTCGCGCTCGAGACCATGGGCTTCGACACCTTCGGCTTCGGCGGCGGTCGTGCCGACGTCTGGGAGCCCGAGGAGGTCAACTGGGGTGCGGAGACCGAGTGGCTCGGCGACGCCCGCTACACCGGCGACCGCCAGCTCGAGAAGCCGCTCGGCGCGGTCCAGATGGGCCTCATCTACGTCAACCCCGAGGGCCCCAACGGCGAGCCCAGCGCGCTCGCAGCCGCCCGCGACATCCGCGAGACCTTCGCGCGCATGGCCATGAACGACGAGGAGACCGTCGCACTCATCGCCGGCGGCCACACGTTCGGCAAGACCCACGGCGCCGGCGACCCCAACGAGTACGTCGGCCGCGAGCCCGAGGCCGCGCCGATCGAGCAGCAGGGCCTGGGCTGGAAGAACTCCCTCGGCACCGGCAACGGCGGCTCGACCATCACCAGCGGCCTCGAAGGCACCTGGACCCCCACGCCGACCACCTGGGACAACAGCTACTTCGAGACCCTGTTCAAGTACGACTGGGACCTCGTGAAGAGCCCGGCCGGTGCGAACCAGTGGATCCCCACCGACCCCACCGCCGCCTCGACCGTCGTCGACGCCCACGACCCCAGCAAGACCCACCCGCCGGTCATGCTCACCACCGACCTCGCCCTGCGCATGGACCCGGCCTACGCCGTGATCTCGCGCCGGTTCCTGGAGAACCCCGACCAGTTCGCCGACGCCTTCGCCCGCGCGTGGTTCAAGCTCACCCACCGCGACATGGGCCCGAAGTCGCGCTACCTCGGCCCCGAGGTTCCGGCTGAGGACCTCATCTGGCAGGACCCGGTTCCGGCCGTCGATCACCCGCTGGTCGGCGACGCCGACGTCGCTGCGCTCAAGGCCGCGATCGACGCCTCGGGCCTCTCGGTCAGCCAGCTCGTCAGCACCGCCTGGGCGTCGGCCTCGACGTTCCGCGGCACCGACAAGCGCGGCGGCGCCAACGGCGCCCGCGTGCGTCTCGCCCCGCAGAACGGCTGGGACGCCAACAACCCGGCGGAGCTCGCCGCGGTGCTCGGCACCCTCGAGGGCATCCAGGCCGAGTTCAACGCCTCGCACGTCGGCGGCGTGCAGATCTCGCTGGCCGACCTCATCGTGCTCGCGGGCGGCGTCGGCGTGGAGAAGGCGGCCAAGGCTGCCGGCCACGACGTCACCGTGCCGTTCACGCCGGGCCGCACCGACGCGTCGCAGGAGCAGACCGACGTCGACTCCTTCGCCGTCCTGGAGCCGGAGTCGGACGGGTTCCGCAACTACGCCGGCAAGGCCACCAAGCCGGCCGAGTTCGCGCTCGTGGACAAGGCCCGGCTGCTCAACCTCACGGCCCCGGAGATGACCGTGCTCGTCGGCGGTCTGCGCGTGCTCGGCGCCAACCACGGCGGCACGTCGCACGGCGTGCTCACGTCCACCCCGGGCGCGCTCACGAACGACTTCTTCGTGAACCTGCTCGACCTCGGAACCACGTGGTCGGCGACGACGCCTGCCGAGGACGTGTTCGAGGGCAAGGACCGCACCACCGGTGCCGCGAAGTGGACCGGCACCCGTGCCGACCTCGTCTTCGGCTCGCACTCGGTGCTGCGCGCCATCGCCGAGGTCTACGCCCAGGACGACGCGCAGGCGAAGTTCGCGAAGGACTTCGTCGCCGCGTGGGTCAAGGTCATGGAGCTCGACCGCTTCGACATCTGACCTCCCGCTGAACGAGCAGGGCCCCCGGCGTGATGCCGGGGGCCCTGCTCGTCGCTGACCGGGCTACGTGGCCGGGCGGAGCCAGAGGGCGCCGAGCGGGGGGACGCGGACGAGGGCCGAGAACGGTCGCCCGTGCCACGGCACCTCCTCGGCCACCACGCGGCCGAGGTTGCCGACGCCAGAGCCGCCGTACAGCTCGGCATCGGTGTTGACCACCTCGTCCCACGTCCCGCCGTGCGGCAGGCCGATGCGGTACTCCTCGTGCGGGCCGCCGGACAGGTTGACCACGCAGGCGAGCGCCGAGCCGTCGGTGCCCCAGCGCAGCCACGAGAACGTGTTGCCCGCGGAGTCGTCGGCGTCGATCCACTCGAAGCCGGCCGAGGAGTTGTCCTGCGACCACAGGGCCGGCGTGTCCTTGTAGACGCGGTTGAGGTCGGCGAGGCACTGCTGCACGCCGCGGTGGTCGGAGTTGTCGAGCAGCCACCAGTCGAGGCCGCGCGACTCGCTCCACTCGGCGTACTGCCCGAACTCCGAGCCCATGAACAGCAGCTGCTTGCCGGGGTGCGCCCACATGTAGGCGAGGTAGGCGCGCAGGCCCGCGAGCTGCTGCCAGCGGTCGCCGGGCATCTTGGCGATGAGCGAGCCCTTGCCGTGCACGACCTCGTCGTGGCTGATGGGCAGCACGTACTGCTCGCTCCACGCGTAGACGAGCGCGAACGTCATCTCGTGGTGGTGCCACTGCCGGTGGACGGGCTGGCGGTGGACGTACTGCAGCGTGTCGTTCATCCAGCCCATGTTCCACTTCAGGCCGAAGCCGAGCCCGCCGAGGTGCGTGGGCCGGGTGACGCCCGGCCACGCCGTCGACTCCTCGGCGATGGTGACGACACCCGGGGAGCGCTTGTACGCCGTGGCGTTGGTCTCCTGCAGGAACGACACCGCCTCGAGGTTCTCGCGGCCGCCGTAGATGTTGGGGCTCCACTCGCCGTCCTTGCGCGAGTAGTCGAGGTAGAGCATCGACGCGACGGCGTCCACGCGCAGGCCGTCGACGTGGAACTCCTCGAGCCAGTACGTCGCGTTCGACACGAGGAAGTTGCGCACCTCGCGGCGTCCGAAGTCGAAGACGTAGGTGCCCCAGTCGGGCTGCTCGCCGCGGCGCGGGTCGGCGTGCTCGTAGAGCGGCGTGCCGTCGAAGCGCGCGAGCGCCCACTCGTCCTTCGGGAAGTGCGCGGGCACCCAGTCGAGGATCACGCCGATGCCGGCCTGGTGGAGCTTGTCGACCAGGAAGCGGAACTCGTCGGGCGAGCCGAAGCGCGAGGTCGGCGCGAAGTACGACGTGACCTGGTAGCCCCAGCTCGGCGCGTACGGGTGCTCCATCACGGGCATGAGCTCGACGTGGGTGAACCCGAGCTCGACGACGTACGCGACGAGCTCGTCGGCGAGCTGGGTGTAGGTGAGGCCCGGGCGCCACGAGCCGAGGTGCACCTCGTACGTCGACATCGCGGAGTTCTGCGGGTCGCGCGCGGCACGGGCGGTGAGCCAGTCGGCGTCCTGCCACTCGTACTGCGAGGTGTAGACGACCGACGCGGTGGCCGGCGGGTGCTCGGTGTGCTGGGCGAGCGGGTCGGCCTTGGTGCGCCAGACGCCGTCGCGGCCGAGGATCGCGAACTTGTAGCGCGAGCCGGCGCCGACCCCCGGGACGAAGACCTCCCAGACGCCGCTCGAACCGAGCGAGCGCATCGGGGTGCCCGTGCCGTCCCAGTGGTTGTGGTCGCCGACCACGCGCACGCCCTGGGCGTTGGGCGCCCAGACCGCGAACGAGGTGCCGTGCACGTCGCCGAGCGAGGAGGGGTAGACGTGCTCGTGCGCACCGAGCACGGTCCAGAGGGTCTCGTGCCGGCCCTCGCCGAGGAGGTGGAGGTCCATGTCGCCGAGCGTCGGCAGGAAGCGGTACGGATCGTCGAGCACCGCCGGCTCGCCGCCGTACGCGACCTCGAGGCGGTAGTCGGGCACCTCGGCGAGGTCGAGCAGCCCGGTGAAGATGCCGCCGTGCTCGTGCATGAGCTCGTAGCGCTTCTCGCCGTCCGGGGTCGCGACGAGCGCCACGACCGAGGTCGCCCACGGGCGCAGGGTGCGGATGGTGACGGCGCCCGCGTGCACGTGCGGGCCGAGGATGGAGTGCGGGTCGTGGTGGCGGCCCTCGATGACGCGCTGCAGGTCGTGGACGTCGACGGGTGCGACCGTCGGCGCCTTGATCTTCTTGGCCTTCACCGGCTTGTCGGCCTTCGGCGCCTTCGCGGCAGCCTGGGGATCGGGCTTGTCGGACTTGGGCATGTCACACCGCTCCGGCTCGGACATGGATCACGTGGGCCACCTGGACGTGCGGGTCGAGGCGGACGTACGGGTGCTGGCCCCACACGTACGTGGCACCACTGATGAGGTCGCGCGCTGCGAACTGGTCGCCCCAGCCGAGGCCGAGGGCGGGCAGGTCGAGCGAGAGCACGCCCTCGCGCACACCGTACGGGTCCAGCGTGCACACCACGAGCACGACGTCGTCGCCCTCGCGCTTGCTGTAGACGACGAGCTTGTCGTTGTCGCAGTGGTGGAAGTGCAGGTTGCGCAGCCGTCGCAGCGACGGGTGCGAGCTGCGCAGCGCGTTGAGCTGCCCGAGGTACGGCGCGAGCGTGACGCCGGAGGCGTCCGCGGCCGCCCAGTCGCGCGGCTTGTACTCGTACTTCTCGGAGTCGAGGTACTCCTCGCGCCCGGGCGCGACCGGCACGTGCTCGTAGAGCTCGAACCCGGCGTACACGCCCCAGGTGGGCGAGAGCGTGGCGGCCAGGGTCGCGCGGATCGCGAAGGCCGGCGGTCCGCCGTACTGCAGGAACGTGGGGAGGATGTCGGGCGTGTTGACGAACGCGTTCGGCCGCATCGAGGCGGCGAGCGGGCCCGACAGCTCGCGGAAGTACTCCTCGATCTCCCACTTGTCGTTGCGCCACGTGAAGTAGGTGTACGACTGCTGGAAGCCGACCTCGCCGAGCAGCTTCATCATCGCGGGCTTGGTGAACGCCTCCGCCAGGAAGATGACGTCCGGATCGGTGGCGTTGATGCTGCCGAACAGCCGCTCCCAGAAGTGCACGGGCTTGGTGTGCGGGTTGTCGACGCGGAAGATGCGGACGCCCTCGGCCATCCAGTGCCGCAGGATGCGGTCGCACTCGGCCAGGATGCCGTCGAAGTCGTCGTCGAAGTAGACGGGGTAGATGTCCTGGTACTTCTTGGGCGGGTTCTCGGCGTACGCGATCGTGCCGTCGGCGCGGTGCGCGAACCAGTTCGGGTGCTCGGTGACCCACGGGTGGTCCGGGGAGCACTGGAGGGCGAAGTCGAGGGCGATCTCGATGCCGAGCTCGGCGGCGCGGCCGACGAAGTAGCGGAAGTCGTCGATCGTGCCGAGGTCCGGGTGGATCGCGTCGTGGCCGCCTGCGGCCGAGCCGATGCCCCACGGCACGCCGGGGTCGTCCGGGCCCGGGTCGAGGGTGTTGTTGCGGCCCTTGCGGTTGGTGAACCCGACCGGGTGGATCGGCGGCAGGTAGAGGACGTCGAAGCCCATCGCCGCCACGGCCGGCAGCCGCTCGGCCGCCGTACGGAACGTGCCGGACCGCACCGGGTCGAGGGTGGCCCCCTCCGAGCGCGGGAAGAACTCGTACCAGGAGCCGAAGAGCGCGCGCTCGCGCTCGACGAGCACGGGCACCTGCGTCGAGGGGGTGACGTGCTCGCGCAGGGGGTAGGCCTCGAGCAGCGCGGTGACCGTGGGGTCGAGCGCGACGGCGAGGCGGGCGGGGCCGGGGCGCTCCGCGTCGCGCAGCGCGTGGACGGCGGCCTTGAGCGGGTCGCGCACCTTGCCGCGCGGGAGGCCCGCCATCGCCGTCTCGAGGACCCGGGCGCCCTCCTCGAGCTCGAGCTCGACGTCGAGACCCGCGGGCACCTTCACCTCGGCGCGGTGCCGCCAGGTCTCGACCGGGTCGCCCCAGGCCTCCACGACGTAGTGCCCGAGGCCCTCGGTGGTCGCGGTGACCTCGGCCTCCCACCGGTCGACCCCCACGTGGCGCATGGGGACGGCGGCGCTCGAGCCGTCGGCGCCGGTGAGCACCAGGGTGGCGGCGACGGCGTCGTGGCCCTCGCGGAAGACGGTGGCCCGCACGGTGAGGCGCTCGCCGACCACGGCCTTGACCGGGCGGGTGCCGAGCGCGACGACCGGGTCGAGGTCCTCGACGGGGTAGCGGCCGACGCTGGCGGGGCGCAGCGGCGCGGCCGGAGCCGCCGGGGCGGCGGCCTTCCCGGGTGCCTGGGCGCCCTTGGCGGCGGGTCTCGGGCGCGCGGCGGGCGTGCTCGTACGGTCAGGGGCGCTGGGAGACGTCGACTTCTGGGGTTCTCCGGTCGACGTACGACGGCGAGGCGGCATCACTCTGAGCCTAGCGACGTAACAGGACGTCACGAGATGTAAACCTCATGAACCCCCTTGTAACGGCAGGGCGGGTTGCCTCCTCGTAACAAAACCGCCCTATCGTGGAGCGGGTGAGAGCAATCCGACGGTTCACCGTCCGCACAGTCCTGCCCGAAGCCCTCGAGCCGCTGGCCGCCGTCGCGGCCAACCTGCGGTGGTCGTGGAGCCCGGAGACCCAGGACCTCTTCGCCCGCATCGACCCCACCCTCTGGGACGAGGTCGGCCATGACCCGGTACGCCTGCTCGGCGAGGTTCCCGCCTCCCGCTGGGCGGAGCTCGCCACCGACGAGGACTTCGTCGGGCACGTGGGCTGGGTCGCCGACGGTCTCCAGACCTACCTGACCGGCGACCGCTGGTACCAGTCGCTCGGCGCGGACGCGCCGAAGGCGATCGCGTACTTCTCGCCGGAGTTCGGCATCACCGAGGTGCTGCCGCAGTACTCCGGCGGCCTGGGCATCCTCGCCGGCGACCACCTGAAGTCGGCGTCCGACCTCGGTGTGCCGATCATCGGCGTCGGCCTGTTCTACCGGGCGGGCTACTTCCGCCAGTCGCTCTCGCTCGACGGCTGGCAGCAGGAGCAGTACCCCGTGCTCGACCCCGACGGCCTGCCGCTGTCGCTGCTGCGCGAGGCCGACGGGTCGCCCGTCGTCATCAAGATCGGCATCCCCGGAGGCCGCACCCTGCACGCGCACGTGTGGAAGGCCGACGTCGGCCGCGTGCCGATGCTCATGCTCGACTCCGACGTCGAGGAGAACGACCGCGCCGAGCGCGAGGTCACCGACCGCCTGTACGGCGGCGGCGGCGAGCACCGGCTCCAGCAGGAGCTGCTGCTCGGCGTCGGCGGCGTCCGTGCGCTCCGCGCGTACGCCCGCATCACCGGCGCCCCCGAGCCCGAGGTGTTCCACACCAACGAGGGCCACGCCGGCTTCCTCGGCCTCGAGCGCATCCGTGAGCTCGTGCAGGCGCAGGGCCTCACCTTCGACGAGGCGCTGTCGGCAGCGCGTGCCGGCACGGTCTTCACCACGCACACCCCGGTGCCCGCGGGCATCGACCGCTTCGCCCGCACGCTGGTCGAGCAGTACTTCGGCGGGGACAACGCAGCGCCGGGCGTGCCCGTCGACCGCGTGCTCGCGCTCGGTGCCGAGGACTACGAGGGCGGCGACCCGACGGTCTTCAACATGGCCGTCATGGGCCTGCGCCTCGGCCAGCGCGCCAACGGCGTCTCGGTGCTGCACGGCGAGGTGAGCCGTGGCATGTTCTCCGGCCTCTGGCCGGGCTTCGACGAGGACGAGGTGCCGATCGGCTCGATCACCAACGGCGTGCACGCCCCGACGTGGGTGGCGCGCGAGGTGCGCGACCTGCTCGCGGCGATCGTCGGCCCCGAGGACGCCGAGGAGAGCCGCGGCTGGGAGGCGGCGACGCAGATCCCCGCCGCCGACCTCTGGTCGACCAAGCGCGTGCTGCGCGAGCGGCTCGTGCAGGACGTCCGCCGTCGCCTGCGCGCCTCGTGGGTGCAGCGCGGCGCGTCGGACGCCGAGCTCGGCTGGATCGACGACGTGCTCGACCCCGACGTGCTCACGATCGGCTTCGCCCGCCGTGTGCCGTCGTACAAGCGGCTCACGCTGATGCTGCGCGACCCCGCGCGTCTGAAGGCCCTGCTCCTGCACCCGGACCGCCCGGTGCAGCTGATCATCGCCGGCAAGTCGCACCCCGCGGACGACGGCGGCAAGAAGCTGATCCAGAAGCTCGTGCACTTCGCCGACGACCCCGAGGTCCGCCACCGCATCGTGTTCCTGCCCGACTACGACATCGGCATGGCGCGCCTGCTCTACCCGGGCTGCGACGTCTGGCTCAACAACCCGCTGCGCCCGCTCGAGGCCTGCGGCACGTCGGGCATGAAGGCGGCGCTCAACGGCGGCCTCAACCTGTCGATCCTCGACGGGTGGTGGGACGAGTGGTACGACGGTGAGAACGGCTGGGCCATCCCGACGGCCGACGGCGTCGTCGACGCCGACCGCCGTGACGACCTCGAGGCTTCCGCGCTCTACGACCTCGTGGAGAAGTCGGTCGCGTCGCGCTACTACGACCTCGACGCCTCGGGCCTGCCGATGCGCTGGATCACCATGCTCCAGCACACGCTCTCGACGCTGGGCCCGAAGGTCCTCGCCTCGCGCATGGTGCGCGACTACGTCAACAAGCTCTACGCGCCGGCCGCCGTGTCGTCGCGCGAGGTGCTCGCCGGCAACGCGGCGCTCGCCAAGGACCTCGCGACGTACGAGGCCAAGGTGCGCAAGGCGTGGAGCGGCGTCCGCGTGGAGCACGTCGAGGCCTCGGGCGTCGGCGACTCCCCGGAGCGCGGCACCCAGCTCACCGTGCGCGCGTACGTCGCACTCGGCGACCTCACGGGCGGCGACGTCGTGGTCGAGCTCGTGAGCGGCCGTGTCGACCACAACGACCGGATCGTCGAGTCGCGGCACACCGCGCTCGTCCCGGTCGAGGCGTACGAGGCCAACCGGTGGCGCTACGAGATCAAGCTGGCGCTCGAGGACACCGGCCCGTTCGGCTACACCGTCCGCGTCCTGCCGACCCACGCCGGTCTGACGAACCCGTCCGAGCTCGGCCTGCAGGCCGTGCCCACCGTGGCGGCCGCCGAGTCCGCCTGATCCACCCGCACTGCCCGTTCAGCAAGCACGACGACGGCGCCGCCCCCGCGAGGGAGCGGCGCCGTCGCCGTTGCACGCGGAGGTCAGTCGTGGAGCTGGAGGCTCGCGACGTGGGCGCCCGGCGGCAGGTCCTTCACCTGCTCGTGGATCTGGCCGAGCAGATTGACCGAGACGATGAAGTCGAGCAGCTCGATGTTGGCCGGCTCCATCTCGCCGCCGAGCACCGGCGGACGGGTGAACGAGTAGACCTCGTCCTCGCCCGGTACGACGCCCGCCGCCTCAGCGGCCTCCGCCAGGCCGACCAGGAGGTACTGCTCCTGGCCCGTGACGGTGTTGAGCTCGGCGTGGCAGGCCTCGGCGGTGTCCCAGCGACGCGTCAGCGTGCCCTCGAGCGTGTCGAGGAACCACCAGCCGTCGACGCCCTCGAGGAACACGTCGCCGAACGGCGAGCAGAAGCGCGGCTCCTTGCCGAACAGGTCGGTCCACGCCCAGGACTCCAGCGCACGGGCGTAGGCCTCGGGGCTGAATCGACGGATGACGTCCATGGCCCCATCAAACTCCGGTGCCGCGGCGGATGCACGGGGACCGACTAGGTGGTCTCGACCCGGAAGAGCGCGACCGAGCGCGGCGCCACCCGGACGGTCGAACCGGTCCTGTCGGTCTTGGTGGCCGTTGTCGGGCGCTTGTCGTCGGTGTCGAGCAGGCGTCGGTAGGAGTCGCCGTACGGCGTGCGCGGGAGCACCAGCGGCACCTCCTCGTCGCCGCGGTTGAGCACCACGAGGAACGCGGAGTCGCGCAGCGGGTGGCCGTCGACGTCGCGCTCGCCGAGCTCTCCGTTGAGCGCCATCACGAGGCAGTCGGTGCCGGGGGAGTTCCAGTCGGCGTCGGTCATGGCGGTGCCGTCGGGGCGCAGCCACTCGAGGTCCTTCGGCTGCCCCTCGGCCACCGGGCGGCCGTCGAAGAAGTTCGTCTGCCGCAGCGTGGGGTGGTGCCGGCGGGCGTTCAGCGTGACGCGCGTCCACTCGAGCAGGTCGACCTGCCACGGCTCGAGGTTCCAGTCGATCCAGGAGATCTCGTTGTCCTGGTTGTAGGCGTTGTTGTTGCCGCCCTGGGTGCGGCCCATCTCGTCGCCGGCGACGATCATCGGCGTGCCGGCCGAGAGCAGCAGCGTGGCCATCATCGCGCGGCCGGTGCGCAGGCGCGCGAGGTTGACCTCGCGGTCGGCGGTCGGTCCCTCGACGCCGTGGTTCCACGACGAGTTGTTGTCGGTGCCGTCGCGGTTGTCCTCGCCGTTGGCCTCGTTGTGCTTCTGGTCGTACGACACGAGGTCGCGCATGGTGAAGCCGTCGTGGGCGGTGAGGAAGTTGAGCGAGGCGGACGGCGTACGGCCGGAGAACACGTCCTGCGAGCCGGTGAGCCGCCACCCGAGGTCGGCGGGCGCCTCCTTCGCGGAGGGCCCTCCGCGCCAGAACCGGCGTACGTCGTCGCGGTAGGCGTCGTTCCACTCGGCCCAGGGGGATCCGAACTGGCCGAGGCGGTATCCGCCGGGGCCGAGGTCCCAGGGCTCGGAGATGAGCTTGACCTGGCGCAGGATCGGGTCCTGGTGGACGGCGGCGAGGAAGGGCGACCGCTCGTCGAAGTCCATGCGCTCGCGGGTGAGCGCGGTGGCGAGGTCGAACCGGAACCCGTCGACGTGCATCTCGGTGACCCAGTAGCGCAGCGAGTCCATCACCAGGCGCAGGACGTCGAGGTCGCCGACGTCGAGCGTGTTGCCGCACCCGGTGGTGTCGACGTAGTGGCCGCTGTGCGGCGCGAGCTTGTAGAAGTCGCGCTCGCCGAGCCCGCGGAACGACAGCGACGGGCCGTCGGGGCCGCCCTCGCACGTGTGGTTGTAGACGACGTCGAGGATGACCTCGATGCCTGCGGCGTGCAGCTCGCGGACCATGTACTTGAACTCGCCGACCTGCGCCCCGGGGCTCTTGTCGGCGGAGTACGCCGCGTGCGGCGCGAAGAAGCCGAGCGTGGAGTAGCCCCAGTAGTTCCGGGTGCCGCGCGCGGCGAGCGCCGGCTCGGCCACCGAGTGGTGCACGGGCAGCAGCTCGACGGCGGTGACACCCAGCGACGTGAGGTGCTCGATCGCCGCCGGGTGCGCGAGCCCGGCGTACGTGCCCTGGATGTTCCCGGGGATGAGCGGGTGCCGCTTGGTGTAGCCCTTCACGTGCATCTCGTAGACGACGGTCTCGCCCCACGGGGTCGCGGGCGGCTCGTCGCCGCGCCAGTCGAAGCCGTCGCTGACGACGACGCCGCGCGGCACGTACGGCGCGGAGTCGCGCGGGTCGGGCTTGGACGCATCGGTGGGCAGCCCCGGGCGCGGCACGTCGGCCGACGTGACATCGCCGGTGATCGCGCGGGCGTACGGGTCGACGAGCAGCTTGGCCGGGTTGAAGCGCAGGCCGTGGTCGGGCACCCAGGGGCCGTGCGCCCGGAGGCCGTACTGCGTCCCGAGCTCGATCCCCGGGAGGAACGCGTGGTGGACGCCGTGGCTGCGCGCCTCGAGCGGCACGCGCACCTCCTCGTCGCCGAGGAAGAGGCAGGCCTCCACGAGCTCGGCCGACGGGGCGCGGACGGCGAGGTTGAGGCCCTCGGGGGTCCAGGTGGCGCCCAGGGGGGTGGGCAGGCCGGGAGGCCGCACGACCGTCGGGGACGGCAGCTCGTGCGAGGACGCGTCCGTGGACACGCGGGGACCCCCTGGGGCCGCTGGGCCGCCGTACGGCGGGGCCGCGTGCGCGCGGCCGGGGACAGTCTGCCCGACCGTCCCGGGGTCGCGCGGGGAGGCCCGTGGCTAGGCTCGCGACGTCGGCGGCGCGGGTGCCGCGGCGGCCGCGCGGCGGCCGGAGCGCAAGGAGGACGACGTGGGCGAGCTCGTGCACCTCGAGGTGGCGGACGGCGTCGGCACGATCCGGCTCGACCGCCCGCCCATGAACGCCCTCTCCCGGCAGGTGCAGGAGGAGATCCGAGCGGCCGCGCTCGAGGCCACCGAGCGTGCCGAGGTCCGCGCCGTGGTCGTGTACGGCGGCCCGAAGGTGTTCGCCGCCGGTGCCGACGTCAAGGAGATGGCGGGCTGGTCGTACCAGCAGATGGTCGACAACTCCGTCGGGCTCGGCTCGTCGTTCACCGCCGTGGCCGCCATCCCGAAGCCGACGATCGCGGCGATCACCGGCTACGCCCTCGGCGGCGGCTGCGAGCTCGCGCTGTGCTGCGACCTGCGTATCGCCGGCGACAACGCCAGGCTCGGGCAGCCGGAGATCCTGCTCGGCATCATCCCGGGAGCCGGCGGCACGCAGCGCCTCACGCGCCTCGTCGGCCCGTCCCGCGCGAAGGACCTGATCTTCACCGGCCGCTTCGTCGACGCCGCGGAGGCGCTCGCGATCGGTCTCGTCGACCGCGTCGTCGCGCCCGACGACGTGTACGCCGAGGCCCTCGCGCTCGCAGCCAAGCTGGCCGCGGGTGCGCCGTACGCCCTGCGCGCGGCGAAGGAGGCCATCGACCGCGGGCTCGAGGTCGACCTCGCGACCGGGCTGGAGATCGAGCGGCTGCAGTTCACCGGGCTGTTCGCCACCGAGGACCGCTCGATCGGCATGGCGTCCTTCATCGAGAACGGCCCCGGCAAGGCCGTCTGGTCCGGCCGCTGACCGTCTCGTTCCTCGAGCGTCCTTCGGGTTGACGGCGGAGGACAGCGGCGTCAGGCGGTTCGACGGACGGTGTACGGCCGACATAGCCTCGGCGCATGAGCGACCCGTCCGTCGACGTCCCTGTCGAGACCGACGCGCCCGTGCCGGGTGCCGCGGCCACGCGCGAGCAGGTCGAGGCGGCGTTCCACGACCCGAAGCTCGCGAACGTGCTGTATCACGACTGGGAAGCGGCGACGTACGACGAGAAGTGGTCGATCTCGTACGACGAGCGCTGCATCGCGTACGCCCGCGAGCGGTTCGCGCACGTGGCGGGCACCGACGGCTGGCCGTACGGCTCTGCGCTCGAGCTCGGCTGCGGCACCGGCTTCTTCCTGCTCAACCTCAAGCAGGCCGGCGTGCTCGACGAGGGCCACGTGACCGACCTGTCGCCCGGCATGGTGAAGGTCGCGGTGCGCAACGCCGAGTCGCTCGGCTTCACCGTCGAGGGACGCGTGGCCGACGCCGAGTCGCTGCCGTACGACGACGACACGTTCGACCTCGTCGTGGGGCATGCCGTGCTGCACCACATCCCCGACCTCGACCTCGCGATGCGCGAGGTGATGCGCGTCCTGAAGCCCGGTGGCCGGTTCGTGTTCGCGGGCGAGCCGACCGAGAAGGGCGACTGGGTCGCGCGGCGGCTCTCGCGCCTCACCTGGTGGGCCGCGAAGAAGGTCACGCGCCTGCCGCCGCTGCAGCAGAAGTGGGCGCGGCCGGTCGCCGAGCTCGAGGAGTCCTCCCGTGCGGCGGCGCTCGAGTCGGTCGTCGACATCCACACGTTCGACCCCGACCGCCTCGCGGCCCTCGCGCTCCGGGCCGGCGCGATCGACGTACGCACCGTCACCGAGGAGCTCACAGCATCCTGGTTCGGCTGGCCGGTGCGCACGTTCGAGGCTGCGGTGAAGCCCGGAGCCCTCGGCTGGAACTGGGCGATGTTCGCCTACCAGGGCTGGCTGCGGCTGTCGTGGCTCGACGAGAACGTGATGAGCAAGGTCGTCCCAGACGAGCTCTTCTACAACGTCTGCATCACCGGCACCAAGCCCGCCGTGAATGCCTAGTTTGTTGCGCTCTGAGCAACGAGGGCCCCCTTCATCGCGAAGGTCAGGCGGAGAGGGTGCGCAGGGTGGGGCCGGTGAGCGGGAGCACCGTCTGCACGAGGCCGTCCTCGCCCTGGTGGAACTGCGGGTGCAGGGCGCCCGAGCGCAGGCGCCGCATGAGCGCGTGCGCGCCGGTCGAGGTCTGCAGCGAGTAGGTCACCACGCGGTCGATGCCCCAGGCGTCGGCCACGTCGAGCGCAGCCTCGGCCAGGGCGAGGCCGACGCCGTACCGCTGCCACGCGTCCTCCACCAGCAGCGCCAGCTCGACGGGCTGGCCCTGGTGGTCGGCGAGGTGCCCGAGCCCGACCACCTCGTGGCCCACCTCGGCCACCAGCGCGAGCCGTGTCTCGAGCAGCCGTGCCTGCAGCGTGGGGGAGATCGCGGGTACGGCGCTGAAGTACCGACGGAACACCGTGTCCGTCGAGCACCGGTGGTGCATCCGTTCGACCGCGGCGAGGTCGCCGGGTCGGGCGGTGCGCACCACGACAGGCCCACGGGCAGTCATCAGCTCGCGCGGGAGCAGGCGGCCGAGCTCGTCGGTGTCCATGCCCCCACGGTGACCCCTGCGGGTTACGCCGCCGTGTCATGGACGCGTCCTGCAGGTTGCCCCGTTCGTACGTCGCCGAGCACCCGACGTACGCTGCGCACGTGATCCTGGAGGCCGTCGGCGCAGTGGCGCGACGCGTGCGCGGCCTGCCGCCGCGCGACGCGCGCCAGGCGAAGTTCGTCACGCTCGACTCGCTCCGGTGGTGCTGGCGCAACCGCGCGTTCGACCGGTGGTACCTCACCCGCTACTGGCGGCTCATGTGGCTGCGCCTGCTCCACCCGGACGTCGTCACCGAGGGCATGGTGTTCATCGGCAAGCGCGTCGAGCTCTTCGCCCGCACCGGCTACGCGCGGCTCATCCTCGGCCGCTGGGTGCACGTCGGCGACGAGAACCGGCTGCGCGCGCACGAGGGCACGCTGCGCGTCGGCGACAAGTGCGTCTTCGGCCGCGACAACACCATCAACTGCTACCTCGACGTCGAGTTCGGGCAGGGCACGATCGTGGCCGACTGGGTCTACATCTGCGACTTCGACCACGTGTACGACGACATCCATGTGCCCATCAAGGACCAGGGCATCGTGAAGTCGCCCGTGCGGATCGGGCCCGACTGCTGGATCGGCGCGAAGGTCACCGTCCTGCGCGGCTCGACCGTGGGCCACGGCTGCGTGCTGGCTGCGCACACCGTCGTCCGCGGCGACGTGCCGCCGATGGCGATCGTCGGCGGAGTTCCGGGCAAGGTCCTCAAGGACCGCGTCGAGGTGTACGAGGCGAAGGCCGCCACGCGGGCCGCCCTCGAGGACATCGCGCGCAAGACCGCCCGCGCCGCAGGCACCCTCAAGGAGCCTGCGTGACGAGCCCGATGCGCACGATCGGTCTCCTCGGCGGCACCTCGTGGGAGTCGACCGCCGACTACTACGCCCTGCTGAACCGTGGCGCGGCCGAGCGGCTCGGCCCCTTGCGGCAGCCGCCGATCGTCCTGCACTCCGTGGACTTCGCCGAGCTCGCGGCGCTGCAGGCCGCAGACCGCTGGGACGTCCTCGCCGAGCAGTACGCCGCCATCACGCACGCGCTCGTCGACGCGGGTGCGACGGTCCTCGGCATCTGCGCCAACTCGATGCACCTGGTGGCCGACCAGGTCCGCGCGGCGGCGGGGGAGTCGGCAGCTCTCGTCCACATCGTCGACGCGACCGCCGAGGCGGTCCGCCGCGAGGGTGCCTCACGCGTCGCTCTGCTCGGCACGGCGTACACGATGGAGAAGCCGTTCTACGTCGAGGCTCTCCGGACGAGGGGCCTCGACGTCGTCGTCCCGGCCGCCGACGAGCGAGCCGAGCTGCAGCGGATCATCTACTCCGAGCTGACGCAGGGCGTGGTCCGGCCTGAGTCGCGCGCCTACCTGCTCGAGGTCGTACGTCGCTGCGCGGATGAGGGTGCCGAGGCGGCGCTGCTCGCGTGCACCGAGTTCCAGATGCTCGTCACGCCCGGCGCCCCCGACTCCGCGCTGCCGCTCGTGGACACCACCCGCGAGCACGCCCGTGCGCTGCTCGACGCCGCGATCGACGGACCGGCATGACCAAGGAGGGTGGCGTCGGACCGATCGTCGAGTCGGTGTTCGTCCCGGCAGACCCTGAGGCTGTTTACGCCGCCTTCACGGACGGCATCGGCACGTGGTGGCCGGTCGGCACGCACTCCGTCTCCGGGGTCGTCGTCGAGGGCCTCGAGCTCGAGGCGCACGCCGGCGGGCTGCTCGTGGAGGTGTGGGCCGACGGCACGCGTGCGCCGTGGGCGCACGTGGTCACCGTGGTGCCGGCGTCGCTCCTCTCGTTCGCGTGGAACCCGGGCGGCGGCCCACGCCCCGCCACGACCGTCGAGGTCGCCTTCACGGCTGTGGCCGAGGGCACCCAGGTGCGCGTGACGCACTCCGGCTGGGAGCCCCTCGGCGAGGAGGCGCGGATGGACTACGTGGCGGGCTGGCCGTTCGTGCTCGACCGCCTGGCGCTGCACGTGAGCCGACCCGGACCGCGCGCAGACTGGGCCTGAGCGGCCGCCGTCAGACCAGGGCGGCGGTGACCGTGGGCGCGGTGCGCAGCGTCTGCAGCACCACGCAGTAGCGCTCGGTGAGCCGCAGCAGCGTCGCCAGCGCGTCGGCGTCGGCGTCCGACTGGACGTCGAACGACAGGCGGATGTCGGAGAACCCGACCGGTGCCTCCTTGTCGACGCCGAGGGTCCCGCGGAAGTCGAGGTCGCCGTCGGCGGTGATGCTGCCGGAGGCGATGGTGATCCCCATCGACGTCGCCACCGCCTGCATCGTGACGCCGGCGCACGCCACGAGGGCCTGCAGCAGCATGTCGCCGGAGCAGACCGCCATGCCGCTGCCGCCGGTGGCCGGGTGAAGGCCGGCCTCCACGAGGGCGCGCCCCGTCTGCACGGAGCAGGTGAGCCCCTCGGTCAGGTCGCCGGTGGCCGACAGGGTGACGAGCGCGGTCGCAGCGTCCTCGCGGTAGCGCTCCTTGAGCGGTGCCTGCAGCGCCTTGAGCTCGTCCTGGAGCATGGCGACGTCCCTTCCTCGAAGTGCTAGGCCAGTACGAGCGCGACGACCGAGGCGAGCGAGAGCACGTACATCGCGATGATCAGCACGGCCTCGTCCTTGGCCGCCGCGCTGCCCTCCTTCTTCACCGAGCCGCCCACCACGAGGCTGAGGTCGAAGAGGAAGTGCAGCACGATCGGGAGCCACAGCGAGCCGGTCAGCACCAGCGAGGCGAAGAGGCCGAGGCCCATGAGCGCGGAGGCCACGACCTGCTGCACCGTGGTCTTCGCGTCCTGCCCGTTGAGGATGTTGGCCCCGTGCAGCAGCCCGAAGACCACCGACGAGACCACACCGACCCAGACCAGGCCGAGCCCGGCCTCCTGCAGCGCGCCGACGAAGTAGCCGCGGATGAGCAGCTCCTCGGACAGCCCCACGAGGAACGTCGCGAGCAGTGCGACGCCGACGAAGCGCCCGTTCACCTGCGACCAGGGATTGCGCACCAGGCGCAGGACGACGCCGAGCAGGATCACGACCGGGATCGCCCACAGCCACGCCGCGGAGACGGTCGGCGCGAAGGAGAAGGCGTCGGCCAGCCGTCCGGTCGCGGCGAGGAAAGCCACGAGCACCGCCGTCATGACCGCGACGGGGATGAGCACGCCCTTGCGGAGGTTCGGCTCGCTCTCGGCGATGGCGACGTACGGCACGCCTGACGCCTTCTGCAGCGCTATCAGCCCGGCCAGGTACACCGCGCACACGACGATCCCGAGCAGCATGGCACCACCTCGCCGGGCGCCGGCCCCTCGGTGGCGTCCGCACCGACTCTAGCGACGCGTGCGAGGCTGGACCCGTGGACATCTCCCGTGAGCTCGACGTCGTCGTCTTCGGTGCCAGCGGCTTCGTCGGCCGCCTGACGGCCGAGCACCTCGCCGCACATGCCCCCAGCGGCACGCGCATCGGCCTCTCCGGCCGCTCGCTCGAACGCCTCACGGAGGTGCGCGACTCGCTCGGCCCGGATGCCGCCGGCTGGCCGCTGATCGTCGCCGACGTCGACGAGCCGGCGTCGCTGCGGGCGCTCGCCGCACGCACCCGCGTGCTCGCGACCACCGTCGGTCCCTACCTGAAGTACGGCCTCGGAGTCGTCGAGGCGTGCGCGTCGGCCGGCACCGACTACGTCGACCTCACCGGGGAGGTCCTGTTCGTCCGCGAGTCTCTCGACCACTGGGCCGACGTGGCCCGCGACTCCGGCGCGCGCATCGTGCACTCGTGCGGCTTCGACTCCATCCCGTCCGACCTGGGCGTCCTGCTGCTCGCCGAGGCGGCGCACGCCGACGGCGCCGGCACGCTCGAGGAGACCGTGCTGGTCGTGCGCTCGTTCGGCGGCGGGGTGAGCGGCGGCACGATCGACTCCGCGCGGACGATGGCGATGGCCGTCGCCGACGACCGCTCCCTGCTCAAGGTCCTCGGCGACCCGTACGCCCTCAGCCCCGACCGCGACGCCGAGCCCGACACCGCGCAGCCGTCCGACAACGCGCGCATCCGCCGCAGCGCCGGGCTGGGCACGTGGGTCGGCCCGTTCGTGATGGCGTCGTACAACACCCGCGTGGTGCGGATGTCCAACGCGCTGCAGGACTGGGCCTACGGCCGCACCTTCCGCTACGGCGAGGAGATGGCGTACGGCGGCGACGTGCTGGCCCCCGTCCGTGCGGCGGCGGTGAACGCCGGGCTGGCCGCGGGCGTGGCGGCCTTCGCGTTCGGGCCGACCCGCGCGGTCGTCGACCGCTTCCTGCCCAAGCCGGGCGAGGGGCCGAGCGAGGAGACGCGGATGAACGGCCACTTCAGCGTCGAGGTCCGCAGCCGTACGACCAGCGGGGCGACGTACGGCGCGGTCATCGCCGCCGACGGCGACCCCGGCTACCAGGCGACGTCGGTGATGCTCGGCGAGAGCGCGCTCGCGCTCGTGCACGACCGCGACCGTCTGCCCGACCGTGCGGGCGTGCTCACAGCGGCGTCGGGGATCGGCAGCGTGCTCGCGGAGCGCCTGCGCGCGCAGGGCTTCACGATCACGGTCCAGCGCATCTGACTCAGGCTGGATGCCAGATCCCGGGCCCCGTCCCGGAAACCGGCATCCAACCTCGCACCTACTGGAGCTGGCTCAGGAGGAACGCCGCGGCGAAGCCGGTCGTGGTCACGAGCCCGACGAGCCGGCCGCCGTTCTCGAAGGCCTCCGGCATCATCGTGTCGGCCAGCATCGTGAGGATGGCGCCGGCGGCGAAGGCCTGGATGACTGCGAGCACGGCGGGATCCGCGTCGCCGAGCAGGACGTAGGCGAGCATCGCGACGAGGCCCGAGGCGACCGCGACGCCCGACCACAGCATCAGGATCCAGCGCGGGGAGTGGCCCGCCTTGCGCAGGCCGGTGGCCGCCGACATCGCCTCGGGGATGTTCGACAGGAAGACCGCGACGACGACCGCGAGGCCCACCGGGCCGCCGCCGACGAGCGTGATGCCGATCGCCGCCGACTCCGGGATGCCGTCGAGCAGCGCGCCGAGCACGAGGCCCTTCGCGTCCTCGCCCGGCCCGCTCTGCTTCCCGCCCGACCGCTTGCGGTGCCGGCCGCCGATGCGGTCCAGGAGCCGGTCGCCGACGTAGAACGTGAGTGCGCCCGCTGCGAGGCCGATGACCACCTCGCGCGCCCCGGCGGAGTCGTACGCCTCCTTGGTGAGCTCGAACGCGAGCGCGCTGATGAGCACGCCGGCGCCGAACGCCATGACGAGGCCGATGGTTCGCGGGGAGAACTGCCGGGCCAGGCCGAGCACGGCGCCGACCACGAGGGCGATCCCGCCCACGAAGCCCCACATCCCGGCGATCAGCACGCCGCCACCCTCTCACCGGGAGCACCGGGACGGTGGCTCGGCGAGCGCGAGATGCGTCGGCTACGGGGTCGGCGGCTTCGGGCCGAAGCGGCGTACCTCCTGGGGCCAGCCGCACGCCTCGGCGAGCCTGCCGGCCCAGTACCGCGCGGCCTCGACGTCGGGCACCTCCACGACCGTGAGCCCCCCGAGGTGCTCCTTGGTCTCGGCATAGGGGCCGTCGGTGAACACGAGCGCGCCGCTGGTGGCGTCGGCGGCGAAGGCGTCGGACGTGTCGAGCTCGAGCCCGCCGGCGAAGAGGTAGACGCCGGCGGCCTTCATCTCCTCGACCACGGCCATCGCGAGAGGTCCCCGCGACGCGAACCACTCCGCGGGGTGGTCGCCGACCCACTGGTGGTTGAAGTAGATGAGGTACTCGGCCATGGCTGCTCCTCCTGCCCCGGGCGGACGTCGTGCCCGCGTCACCACCTGTACGAACGGCGAGCGGCCCGATCGACACGGTCGTGCGGCCGCCGTGCCCACATCCTGGCGGCTCGGATCGTCCCCGTCCGGGAACGGCCGGTCAGGTGGCGTCGCGCAGGAGGTTGCCGTCGCGGACGACCATGGCGAGGCGCGGCTGGGTGTAGGGGTAGGGCGTGGTGGCGAGGAGCTCGCGCTCCTCCACGACGGCCTGCTCGTACGTCGCGACCGTGCGGGCGGCAAGGGTCGGCCAGTCGTGGTCGCGGCCGAGGACGGCCCGGGCCTGCCGCACGACGCGCTGGGCCAGCAC
Organism: Longivirga aurantiaca; assembly: GCF_042660085.1. Taxonomy (NCBI): domain Bacteria; kingdom Bacillati; phylum Actinomycetota; class Actinomycetes; order Sporichthyales; family Sporichthyaceae; genus Longivirga; species Longivirga aurantiaca. Next base: position 783,396 of record NZ_JBHSTI010000008.1, read on the forward strand.
GTCGCTGCGCAGCACCTCGGTGACGGCATCGGCGAGCGCTGCGGCGTCGAGCGCGGGGAAGGTCAGCCCGGTCTCGCCGTTGGTGACGATCTCGGCCAGGCCGCCGGCGTCCGACACCACGAGCGGTGTGCCGAGCGCCGCAGCCTCGAGCGCGACGAGGCCGAAGGGCTCGTAGACCGAGGGCACCACGGCGACGTCGGCCGCGGCCGACACGGCCATGAGCTCGGTCTCGGTGAGCCAGCCCGTGAAGACGACCGACCGCGAGACGCGGAGCCGGCGCGCGAGGTCGGCGAGCGCCTCCTGCTGCGACCCCTTGCCCACCACGACGAGGCGCAGACCTGGGAACCGGCGACGCAGCCGAGGCATCGCCTCGACCAGCGTGTGCACACCCTTCTCCCACTCCAGGCGCCCGCTGAACAGCACCAGCGGGCCGTCGCCGCCCCAGCGGGCCCGGGCCTCGCCGACCTCGGCGTCGGAGACGGTCCACTCCGACAGGTCGATGCCGTTCGCGATCACGTCGACCTTGCCGGGAGGCAGCTCGAACAGCCGCGTGACCTCCCAGCTCATGTGCTGCGAGCACGTGACGACGCGGCGGGCCTCGTAGGTGAGCCACCACTCGACGGTGTGGATGGCCTTGGAGAAGTGGTTGGGCAGCCAGCCCTGGTGCCGGCCGGCCTCGGTCGCGTGGATGGTCGCGACGATCGGCACCTCGAACGCCTGGCGCAGGCTCGCGGCGGCATGGGCCACGATCCAGTCGTGCGCGTGCACCACCTCGGGCCGCCACGTACGGCCGAGGGCGAGGCCCGCGCGCGTCATCGAGTGCTCGAGCGCGATGACCCACGCGAGGAAGTCCTCGGACATCGTGATCTCGCTCGAGTCGTGCGGCGCGCGCACCACGCGCACGCCGTTCACGACCTCGTCGAGGGCCAGCCCGACCTCCCCGGGGTGCTGCGTGACGACGACGACGTCGTGCCCGGCCGCAGCCTGCGCCTCGGCGAGAGCGTGGACGTGCCGGCCGAGGCCGCCGTACACGAGCGGCGGGTACTCCCACGACAGGTGCAGGATCCGCACGTCAGACCACCCACTCGTGGGGGAGGTCGGGATCGGCGAGCCGGCGCGCATCGAGATGGCCGAAAGGCCTGTCGGCAGAACGCATCTCGACCGCATGGCGCACGGCGTCGGGGGAGCCGCGCTCGATCAGGGTCGCGAGCTCGTGCGTCTGCAGGTGGTGCCGGCGGTGCCGGTCTCGCGCATAGCCCGCGGCGGAGTCCTTGGTGACCATGAACGCCCAGTCGCTCGAGAGCGCGAGCAGCGCCGAGCGCACGAGCTGGTCGCGTGCGGCGTCCCGCGCGTAGGGGCGCGACTCCGCGTCGAGCACCTTGAGCACCCGCTGGCGCAGCAGGGCGTTGTCGTCGACGAGGTCGGCCACGGCCTCGCCGTCCCACACCCGCCAGTCCTTGCCCGACCCCCACGAGCCCGCCTCGAGGTCGAGCGCGCCGCCCACGTGCCCTGCCTCGACCGCGCCCCGCAGCGTCGTGACCCGCACGCCCGCCTCGGGCAGCAGCCGGAGCACGCGCTCGAGCCACTGCGGCCCCTCGTGCCACCAGTGCCCGAAGAGCTCGGTGTCGTACGCCGCGACGACGAGTCCCGGCCGTCCGTCCCGCTGGGCCGCGATGTCGGCGAGCCGGCGGCGCACCACCTCCACGAAGTCGGCCGCGTCCTCCTCGACGGCGAGCCGCGCGCGGTCCGGGTCGTACGGCGCCTTCTCGTGCGACGGCGTCGTCGTGCTGGTCACGCGCGCGGGTCGGAAGCCCGACGGGTGGTCGAAGGTGTGGAAGTCGCGGTACCACCGCCCGCCCGGGTAGCCCTTCTTGGGCGACCAGACGCGGTAGGTAACCTCGAGGTCGCGCGCGAACGCCACGACGTCGCTCGACCCCACGGTCGCGGCCTCGGCGGTCGAGCCCCCGACGCCGAGGACTGTCGGGCCGTCGACGAGGAAGCGCTCGACGCCTGCCGCGGCGTAGAGGTGCTCGAGACCCGGGCGGTACCCGCACTCGGGCGCCCAGATCCCGCCCGGCCGCGACCCGAGCCGCAGGGCGGCGTCGTCGAGGCCCGTGCGCAGCGAGAACGACGTCCAGCGGTCGTCCAGCAGCGGCTGGAACGGGTGCGTGGCCGGGCCGCCGAGCAGCTCGACCGTGCCCTGGTCGACGAGCGGTCGGAGCACGGGGGAGAGGCCGCCGGACCAGCGGCCCTCGAGCTCGGCCAGCGCGCGCTGCGAGGCGCGGAACTCGCGCGACCCCGTCTCGCGCAGGTGGTCCTCGTCGCGGTGCGCGAGGCCCTCGGCGCGTGCCTGCCAGAAGCCGGCCCAGGTGCGCACCTCGCGCAGGCAGTAGGGGTCGTCGAGCTGCGCGGCGAGAACCGGTGTCATGCCGAGCGTGAGCACGTCCTCGCGACCCTCGTCGGCGAAGCGGTGCAGGAGGTCCAGCACCGGCAGGTACGACGTCGCCCACGCCTGGTAGAGCCACTCCTCGCCGACCGGCCAGGTGCCGTGGTGCGCCAGCCACGGCAGGTGCGTGTGGAGCACGAGGCAGAACGTGCCGACGGGCTCGTCCGTGCGCGCGGTCATGGCCGCACCGCCACGGCGACGAGGTCCTGCGCACCGTCGTGCCCGCCGACCTCGAAGTCGGCCGCCGTCACCGTCGCCACGAACGCCTCGAGACCGTCCGGCACGTGGCCGGAGTCCAACACCGCGGCGACCTGGGCGGCGACGATGCCGACGCCGTGCTCGGCCTCCCAGGCGGTGATGCGCGGACCGTGCTGGAGGCCGTGCACCACGACGTCGACGAAGCCGGCGTCCACGAGCAGGTCGTGCAGCTGCCCGGCGTCGAGCTCCTCCACGTGGAACGGGTTGGTCGGCTTCTCGCCGCGACCGAGGCCGGGCGAGAAGACGGGCCGGTTGGGCGTCGTCACCACGAGGGCGCCACCGGGGCGCACCGAGCGGAAGCAGGCGCGCAGGAACCCGCGCAGGTCCCACAGGTGCTCGACGACCTGCAGCGTCACGAGCAGGTCGACCGACGCGGTGGCCACGGGGAGCATCGCGAGGTTGGCGCGCACCGTGCGCACCGAGCCGTACGTCGTGTGCGCGTGCCGCGCGGACGCGTCGTCGTACTCGAGCGCGAGCACGGTCGCGGCACCCGCCGAGCGCAGCATCGCCGCGCCGTAGCCCTCGCCGCTGCCCGCCTCGACCACGGCCGCCCCGGACAGGCGGTCGGCGAGGGCGTCGACGAGCCAGGCGTAGGCCGCCTCGTGCCGGGCGAACCAGTACTCCTCGCCGCGCACGCCCGGGAGCGTGCGCTCGCCGGTCAGCGGCAGGGGGTGGCTCACGCCTCCAGACCCTAGGCGCACCTGGCCGCAGGAAGAACCTGACGAGCCCCAGGTGGGCCGTCAGGCGACCTTGCGGCTCATCGTGGCCGAGTAGCCGGTGGCGATGGTCGAGCTCCCCGTCACCGCCACGCGGAGGGAGTAGGTGGCGCGCACGGTGGGCTTCCACTTCAGTGTGACCTTGCCCGTCGACGACAGCTTCCCGGTCGCGACGGTCACCCACGACGAGCCCGACTTCTTCTGCAGCGAGGCGATGGCGCCCGCCGGCGCTCCCCCTGTCGAGACCGGCACGTAGATCGTCGAGCCGAAGGCGTACGAGGTCTTCGGCGCGAACGACGAGCTCGTCGTCTTGGCGGTCACGCCGACGTGCGGGCTCACCGTGATGATCGTGCTGCTGGCCTGGGCGGCGCCGAGGGCGACGGAGCCGAAGTACCGGGCCTGCACGGCGGTCTTCGCACCGAACGAGCGGGTGATCGACCAGGCGCCCGTGCTGGTCAGGGTGACGGTGCTGGCACGTGTCCAGGTGGCTGCGCCGTACTGCTTGATCCAGATCTGCACCTGCTGGCCCGCCTCGGACTTGCTCGTGATGGCGAGCGTGCCGCGCAGCGTGATCTTCTGCGTCGCGGAGGGCGTGGTGTCGGTGGCGGCCGCGGTCAGCGACGCGGCCGACGGGGCGGGCCCGTTCGGGGCGGCGGTCGCAGCGGCGTCGGTCCAGCCGGAGGCGCCGATCTCGTTGACCGCCGCGACCTGGGCGAGGACGGGGAAGCCGTTGAGCAGCCCCGTCACATCGACGCTGGTGCTGCCGGTCGTGGCGGTGCCCAGCACGGTCCGGGTGGTGGCGTCGACCACGCGCACGGAGTACGACGTCACGGCCATGCCGCCGTCGTCGCTCGGGGCCTCCCAGGAGACGGTGATCCTGCCGTTGCCCGGTGCGACCGTCGGTGTGCTGACGGCGCTCGGCACGGTGGCCTGGTCCCACTCCACCGCGGTCGAGAACCTGCCGGGCCCCCAGGCGCAGGTGGCTGCCACCTGGAGGTCCTGGATGCCCGGGTCGAGCGAGCTCAGGGTCACCGAGCGGGCCGCGGCACCGAGCGTGGCGACGGGGATCCCTCCGGAGTACACGACGTACCCGGTCACGGTGACACCGCCGGCCACGGACTCGGTCCACGTGACGGTGGGGTGAGCGGTGCCGGTGACCGTGACGACCGGTGCCGACGGCAGCACGCCGCGCAGCACGGTCACCGGTTCGCCCCAGCCCCAGCCCTGGGCGTTCACGGGGACCACCCGGACCTGGTGCGGGCCGTAGGTGAGGCCGGCCAGGGAGAAGGTGCGCACGGCTGCGCCGAGGGAGACCCACGGATCGCTGTCGACCTGCACGACGTAGCCCGTCACCGGCGAGCCGCCGTCGATCAGCGGCTCGTCCCACGTGACCGTGGCGTCCATGCCGTCGTTGCCCGTGAGGTTCTCGACCGGCTGCGGCGAGCGGCGGTTCACCTGCATCTGCTTGGTGAGGGTGCGCGCGGACCCCGTCTCGTCCGTGAAGGTCACGGTGACGGTGTGCGAGACCGGCGACGCGTCGGTGCCCGACGCGATCGCCTGCACCTGCCAGTCGGTCGTGTAGTGGGGCTCGGCGGGGAGGTCGAGGGTGGGACCGCCCGAGATCGAGACGGTCGCGTCGAGAACGCCGTTGGGGCACGTCGTCGAGCAGCGCAGCCCGAGGTCGATCCAGTCGCCGACCCAGGTCTTGGCGGGGGCCTCGACCGTGTACGTCACGGGCGAGAGGGCGGAGGCGGGCGCTGCAGCCGTGAGTCCCGTGCTCACGAGGGCGACAGCGGTCGCGACGGCGGCCGCGAGGCGGCGCAGGGTGCGGTTCATGTCAGGCCCTCGGCTTCGTCAGGCCGAACGTGGTCGGTCCGCTGTACCCCGGCAGCACCGTGCCGAGCTGCTCCACCGTCGCCCCGACCCGGTTGCGCAGGACGTCGGCGAGCACCGTGCGGTAGTCGGTCGTGACGGCCAGGTCGCCGTCGACCATCTCGTCGACGCCGAGCCCCGGCCAGGTGCCGTAGACCTGGCCGCCGTTGACGCCGCCGCCGAGGACGAACGTCGCGTTGCCCCAGCCGTGGTCGACGCCGTTGCTGTCGTTCTCGTACGCCCGCCGGCCGAACTCGGAGAGCGTCAGCACGGTCGTGCTGTCCATGGCGGAGCCCATGTCCTTGGCGAACGCCGCGAGCGCGGACCCGAGCTCGACGAGCTGGTTCCACATCCACCCCGCGCGCGGGTTGCCGGTGGGGCCGAGCCCTGCGTGCATGTCCCAGTTGCCGACGTCGAGGGTGACGGCCTGGACGCCGAGGCCCGACTTGATGATCCGGGCCACGTCCTTGAGCGTGTCGCCGAGGTCGCCGGACGGGTACACGGCGCCGTTCGCCGGGTGGTACGACGTCGCGGTGATCGCGGCGACGGTGGACAGCGCGCCGACCGTGGTCTGGGTGGCCGCGAGGACGGGGGCAGGAGCGCCAGCGTGCAGCATGGAGAGGGCGGTCGACCAGCGCGCGCGGTCCGACGAGGTGTTCACGCCGGCGATCGAGAAGTCGCCGAGGTCGTGCATCGCCAGCACCGGCACCGGCCCGATGACGGAGTCGGGGACGTCGCCCCAGCCCATCTGCACCGCGGCGAACGGGCCGCTCGGCGTCGTGAGGCCGAGGGTGCGCCCGATCCAGCCGGTCCGCGTGCTCGAGCCCACGGCGGCGTTCTCCATCTCGACCATGGCGTCGAAGTGCGAGCGGTTGGGGTTGGGGAGGCCGGTGGCGTGCACGACCGCGAGCGAGCCGTTGTCGTAGAGAGGCTTGAGCGCCGACAGGCCCGGGTGCAGGCCGAAGAAGCTGTCGAGCTGCACCGTCGCCGCGGCAGGGACACCGATGCCGGGTCGGCGGGCGAGGTAGTCGGGGTCGCCCACCGGCACGACGGCGTTGAGCCCGTCGAATCCTCCGCGCAGCGAGATCACGACCACCGTGTCGCCGGTCCAGTTCGCGGCGTACGCGACCTGGGTCGACACGGTCTCGAGGACGGGGAGCGTGACCAGCGCGGCACCCGTGCCGAGCAGGCCGCGCAGCAGGCCGCGGCGGGTCACCGCGCCCGCGCGCTCGGCGCGGGTGCAGTCGTCGCAGCCGGTGCGGCTGTCGGTCGTCGTCATGGCGGTCCTCACCGGTACAGGTGGTAGGGCGTGTCGAGGAGCAGGGAGACCCACGAGCGCAGCCGCCAGGTCAGCACCGACGAGTCGGGGTTGAGCGGGCTCAACGGCTTCGCGCCGAGGAAGGTGATGACGGCGTCGCGATGCGGCGTGGGGAGGATGCGGCCGAACAGCTTGGTCGAGGCCTTGTCGACCATCTCGCCGTACGTCTTCGGCGAGGTGCTGCCGAAGAGGTACGTCGCGAGGTCCGGGCGGACGAGGTCGCCCGTGCCCCAGCCCTCGACGAGGTAGCGGCTCGTCGACCAGCGGTTGAGCGTCGTCGCCGTCGAGAGCCAGGTCTCGGCCCGCTCAGGGAAGCCGTCGGGCTGCGACCAGGCCATGGGCTGCTGGCCCATGCCCCGGCACTGCCACACGAGCGAGTTCACGGCGTCGGTGCCGGACGGCCCGGGCCCGACACCCATCACGCGCAGCGTGGCGGCGACGTGCTCGAGCGGACGCCGCACCTTCAGGCCGCGGGCCGAGGCGAACTCCGCCGACGCCAGCACCTGGCGCACGACGGGGGCGATCGCGGTGTTGTTCGCCGTGTACGTCTTCGCGAGCGCCGCGACGAGTGCGGGCGACGGGTCGTCCGAGACGAACCGCTGGGCGATGCGGTAGCAGACGCGCTGCGCGGTCTTGGGGTGCTTGGCGAGGTACGAGACGAGGGCCTTGGCCACGGTCTCGCCGCCACCCGCGGTCGCGTTCGCGTGGGTGAAGCCGAAGACCGACACCGGGCCGACCCAGTGCATCCACGACTGGTACGAGAACTCGCCGGTGTCGTCGTTCACCGTCATGCCGGTGAGGACGCGGGCGGCGTTCTTGATGTCGTTCTCGTCGTACCCCGCGTCCACCCCGATCGAGTGCAGCTCGAGGAGCTCGCGGCCCTGGTTCTCGTTGGGCGCGTACTTCGTCGAGTCGCGGTTGTTGAGGTAGGTCAGCATCGCCGGGTGGCGGGTGATGCCCCAGAGCAGGTCCTCGAAGCGTCCGAGCGCCTTGCTGCGGATCGTGTACTGGTAGTTCGCGCGCGACTCGTTCGTGCCGTCGTGGGGGACCGTCACGTTGAACAGGTCGCTCCAGAGCTCCTCCATCACGGTGTGGAGCTGGCGGGTGGACCACACCGAGCGGATGACGAGCGACTTCGGCACCGACATGAACTGCTGCCAGCCGTCGATGGTCCCGGCGTCGAGGCGGGCCTTGACCGTCGTGATGGCCGTGCCGTCGTTCGGCACCGGGAGGCGGGCGAGGAGCGCACCCACCTGCGGGTCGGGGATCGAGTACGGAGCGAGCTGCCACTCGACCCAGCCCGCGAGACCGAGCCGGCTGACGTCGGCGAGCGACTTCGGGCTCGGGCCGTACGACGCCCGGCGCAGCAGGTGGTGCCGTGCGCTCGGCGTGATGTACGAGCCCCCGGTGGTGGCGGCCGCGGCGGGCGAGGCGGCGACCACCGGGACGGCCGCGGCTGCGGCCACGACCGCAGCCCCCTGCAGGACCCGTCGCCGGGTCGGTCGCGCTGTCGTCACGTCGCTGGGCAGCGCTGTGTCGGCATGGCTCACGGGAGGCCCCTCCGCCCCGGGCCCCCACGGCCCGTCGAGACCCCTTCGACGCGAACCCGGCGGGGGCTGAGGGCCCTTCCCCCGTGCGGCGCAGCCCGTCACCCACGTGAGCAGGCAGGTCCACCCGTACGCCTGCGCGCCGTCACGCAGCGTCGTCGCGGCCCGGGACGTGCCGGTGCGCGGACCGTCCGGCCGACCGCGGGCTCGCGCCGGGTGTTACTGGCGGGTAACCTGTGCTGGGATGCAGGACGGGGGCGGTGGCCGCACGCGGAACGCCCCCAGGCATCCTGTGGAGCACGTTCCCGTCCATGAGCCGCGCGCTCGTCGAGGAGGTCGGACACCGACCATGAAGATCGTCGTCCTGGTCAAGCATGTGCCGGATGCCGCGGGTGACCGTGGGTTCGCTGCTGACCGCACCACTGACCGAGCCGCTGTCGACGGCCGCCTGTCCGAGCTCGACGAGTACGCCGTCGAGCAGGCTCTGCAGGTGGTCGAGAAGGCGGGCGAGGGTGAGATCACCTACCTGACCATGGGCCCCGAGGCCGCCGGCGAGGCGCTGCGCAAGGCGCTGTCGATGGGCGGCGATGCCGCGGTGCACGTCGTCGACGACGCGCTGCACGGCAGCGACGCGCTCGCGACGTCGCTGGTGCTGGCCAAGGCCCTGGGCACCCTGGAGTACGACCTCGTCGTGTGCGGCATGGCCTCGACCGACGGCACGATGAGCGTGGTGCCGGCGATGCTGTCCGAGCGGCTCGGCCTGCCCGGCCTGACCTTCGCGTCGTCCCTCGCCGTCGAGGGTTCGACCGTGACGATCCGTCGTGACGGCGACGACGCCTCGACGACGATCACGGCGTCGCTGCCGGCGCTGGTGAGCGTCACCGACCAGACCGGTGAGGCCCGCTACCCGTCGTTCAAGGGGATCATGGCGGCGAAGAAGAAGCCGGTGACGACGCTGACGCTGGCCGACCTCGGCATCGACCCGGCCTCGGTCGGTCTCGGTGCGGCGTGGTCCGTGGTGGAGGACGCCTCCAAGCGTCCGCCGCGTCAGGCCGGCGTCGTGGTCACCGACGAGGGCGACGGCGGCGTGAAGCTCGCCGAGTTCCTCGCGACCGGCAAGTTCATCTGAGAGGCGTGGCAGTCATGGGACAGATCCTCGTTGTTGTCGACCACGCCGACGGCGCGGTCAAGAAGCCGACCACCGAGCTGCTCACGATCGCGCGCCGCATGGGCGAGCCGGTCGCCGTGTTCCTCGGCCAGGGCTCGGCGAACGCGCTCGACACCCTCGGCCGCTTCGGCGCCACGACGGTGTTCGTCGTGGACGCCCCCGAGCTCGACTCGACGCTGGTCGCGGCCAAGGCCGAGGCCCTGGCAGCGGTCGTGGCGCAGGTGGGCCCGTCAGCGGTGCTGGTGACGAGCTCCGCCGAGGGCAAGGAGATCGCCGCGCGCCTGGCGGTCAAGACCGGCAGCGGCATCATCACCGACGCGGTCGATGTCGCCGCGGACGGCACGGCCACGCAGTCGGTGTTCGCGGGCTCGTGGTCGGTGCAGGCCAAGGTCACCACCGGCACGCCGATCATCACGGTGAAGCCCAACGCGGCTGCGCCGGAGGAGGCCCCGGCCACCCCCGCGGTCGAGAACGTCGCCGTGACCTTCAGCGAGGTCGCGACGTCGGCGAGGATCACCGGCGTCGAGCCGCGCGCCAAGTCCGGTCGCCCCGAGCTCACCGAGGCCGCGATCGTGGTCTCCGGCGGGCGCGGTGTGGGCGGGCCGGAGGGCTTCGCCACGGTCGAGGCGCTCGCCGACGCGCTCGGTGCCGCGGTCGGCGCCTCGCGCGCCGCCACGGACGCGGGCTGGTACCCGCACGCGTTCCAGGTGGGGCAGACCGGCAAGACCGTGTCGCCGCAGCTGTACATCGCGAACGGCATCTCGGGTGCGATCCAGCACCGTGCGGGCATGCAGACGTCCAAGACCATCGTCGCGGTCAACAAGGACGCCGAGGCCCCGATCTTCGAGCTCGCCGACTACGGCGTCGTGGGCGACCTGTTCACGGTCGTCCCGCAGCTCACCGACGAGGTCGTCAAGCGCAAGGGCTGAGCGGTCCACGCACGTCCCGAGGGGCCCGGCCGGTCACGGCCGGGCCCCTCGGCGCGTGCTGACCTACACTCGCGGGCGTGGTGGATGCGACAGGGCGCGAGGCGGTCTACCTCGACCACGCGGCGACCACCCCGCTGCGCCCCGAGGCGCGCGCGGCCCTGCTCGCCGAGCTGGACCTCGTCGGCAACCCGTCCTCCCAGCACAGCGCCGGTCGTCGCGCCCGTCGCGTGGTGGAGGAGTCGCGCGAGTCGATCGCCATCGCGCTCGGCGTCCGCGCCGGGGACGTCGTGTTCACCTCGGGCGGCACCGAGGCCGACAACCTCGCCGTCCTCGGCCTCTACCGGGCGCGCCGGTCCGAGGACCCTCGGCGCACCCGCGTGATCGCGAGCGCCGTCGAGCACCATGCCGTGCTCGACCCGGTCGACTGGCTCGGCGAGCACGAGGGTGCCGAGATCTCCTGGCTCCCGGTCGACGACGTCGGACGCGTGGACCTCGCGTGGCTCAAGGCCGAGCTCGACGAGCACGCGGACGAGGTCGCGCTCGTCACCGTGATGTGGGCGAACAACGAGATCGGCACGGTGCAGCCGGTCGCCGAGGTGGCCACGCTCTGCGCCGACCGCGGGATCCCGTTCCACAGCGACGCCGTGCAGGCGGTCGGGTCGCTCGAGGTCGACGCGTCGGTCGTCGACTCGCTCGCGCTGTCCGGCCACAAGTTCGGTGCACCCGTCGGCGTCGGCGCCCTCGTGCTGCGGCGCGGCCTCAGCCCCGTGCCCCTCGTCCACGGAGGCGGGCAGGAGCGCGAGATCCGGTCGGGCACGGTCGACGCCGCCGGCATCGCGTCCCTGGCCGCCGCGCTCACGGCGTCGATGGCCGACTTCGACGTGCGCACCGCGCGCATCGCCCGGCTGCGCGACGACCTCGTCGCCCACGTGCTCGCCACGGTGGACGGCGTGTCCCGCAACGGCGACCCCTCCTGCAGCCTCCCGGGCATCGCGCACCTGTCGTTCGAGGGGTGCGAGGGCGACTCGCTCCTGCTGCTGCTCGACGCGGCGGGGGTCGAGTGCTCGCGCGGGTCGGCCTGCTCGGCGGGGGTGCCGCAGCCCAGCCACGTCATGCTCGCCCTGGGGGTCGAGCCGGTCGCCGCGCGCGGGTCGCTGAGGCTCTCGTTGGGGTGGAGCTCCACCGACGACGACGTCGCCCGCCTCGTCGAGGCGCTGCCGGCCGTCGTGGCACGGGCGCGTCGAGCAGGGGTCGGCCGGTGAGGGTCGTCGCGGCGCTGTCCGGCGGCGTCGACTCCGCGGTCGCCGCCGCGCGCGCGGTCGAGGCGGGGCACGACGTCACCGGCATCCACCTCGCGCTCGCACGCAACCCGCAGAGCCACCGGACGGGTGCGCGCGGCTGCTGCACGCTCGAGGACGCGCGCGATGCGCGACGCGTGGCCGACGTGCTCGGGATCCCGTTCTACGTCTGGGATCTCTCCGAGCGGTTCGCCGAGGACGTCGTGGACGACTTCGTCGCCGAGTACGCCGCCGGTCGCACCCCCAACCCCTGCCTGCGCTGCAACGAGAAGATCAAGTTCTCGGCGGTGCTCGACCGCGCGCTCGGCCTCGGCTTCGACGCCGTCGCCACCGGCCACTACGCCCAGATCGTGGACGGCCCCGGAGGGCGCGAGCTGCACCGCGCCGCGGACGAGGCCAAGGACCAGTCGTACGTGCTGGCCGTGCTCGACGCCGCGCAGCTCGCCGGCGCGATGTTCCCCCTCGGCGGCTCGACCAAGCACGAGGTGCGTGCCGAGGCCGCCCGCCGGGGCCTGCTCGTAGCGGACAAGCCCGACAGCCACGACATCTGCTTCATCCCCGACGGCGACACCGGAGGCTGGCTGCGAGACCGCCTCGGCGAGGCACCGGGCGACATCGTCGACGCGGAGTCGGGGGAGACCCTCGGGCACCATGACGGCGCCTTCGCGTTCACCGTCGGACAGCGCCGCGGGCTGCACCTCGGCCGCCCGGCGGACGACGGCGGGCGCCGCTACGTGGTCGGGGTCGACGTGCCGAGCTCGACGGTGCTCGTCGGCCCGCCGGTGCTGCTCGAGGTCGACCGGGTCGAGGGGGTGCGGCCGCGCTGGTGCGGCGCCGCCCCGGACGGGCCGCTCGAGGGCACGGTGCAGCTGCGCGCCCACGGCGAGCCGATCGAGGCCGTCGTCGCGCGGGAGACCGCCGCGGACGGCGAGGTGCTCGTCGCGTCGCTGCGCACCCGCACGCGCGGCGTCGCGCCGGGGCAGGCCGTCGTCGTGTACGACGGCACCCGCGTGGTCGGCAGCGCCACCATCAGCCGCACCTCCCGGCTCTGACGCAGCCGCGCCGGTCCGGAGCGCCCGGCCCGTGCGCGTAGGGTCGGCGGGTGCTCGAGGACCTCACGCCCGCTGCCGTCACCACCGTCGGCTCGATGCCGGGCACGTCGTCGTTCGAGGCCGTCTCCCTCGTCGTGGGCGAGCTGTCGGAGGGCGACGGCGTCCCGCACCTTCCGGAGCTCCCCGCGCGCGGGCCGGGCGCCGACATGGTCGGCCGGACGGCGGGGCTGCTCGCCTCGGTCGTGCCGGACCTCGCCGTGGAGACCACCGCCGCGGGCTGGCGGTTCGCCGATGCGCCCGGGCGCGAGATGCGCCGGGCGCGCTCCTGGCTCGCCGAGGACCTCGACGCGTTCGAGGAGGCCCTCGACGGCTTCGACGGATGGGTGGCGTCCTCGCTCGTCGGCCCCTGGACCCTGGCCGCGGCAATCGAGCTGCGCATCGGGGAGCGAGCGGTGAAGGACCGCGGCGCCAGCCGCGACCTCGCAGGCGCGCTGGCCCACGCCGCCACCGACCACCTCGCCGAGCTCCGTCGCAGGGTGCCCGGTGCCCGGCTCATGCTGTGGATCGACGAGCCCGCGCTCCCCGCCGTCCTCGAGGGGTCCCTGCCCACCCAGAGCGGTCGCGGCCGCTACGCGGCCGTGGAGCAGCCCGTCGCCGAGACGGCGCTGGCAGCCGTGGTCGAGGCGATCCAGGGGGCCGGTGCCGCGGCCGTGCTGCACTGCTGCACCGAGCGTCCGCCGCTCGAGCTGCTGCGCCGCACCGGTGCCGACGCCCTCTCCGTCGACCTCCTCCTGCACGACCAGCGCGACGACGACGAGCTCGGCGAGCTGATGCAGGCGGGCCGGCTGCTGGTGGCCGGAGTGGTGCCCGGGACAGGTCCCGCGGGCGCGTCGCCGGCGTCGGAGGTCGGCGATACCGTCGGTCACGTGACGGCACTCGGACACCGCCTCGGCCTCGCCCCCGAGGACCTCGCGCGCAGCGTCCTCGTCTCGCCCACCTGCGGGATGGCGGGCGCGACCCCCGCGGCCGCCCGCCGGGCGCTCGCCGTGCTGCGGGGCGCCGGTCGGGCGCTGCGCCAGGACGACCCCGTCACCGTCGCCGTCGACGAGGAGCGCTGAGGTGACCAAGTCCACGGTGGATCCGGCGGCGCGGTGGCGCGAGCTCGTCGAGCAGGTCGAGGAGGCGCGACGGCGCTACTACGTCGACGACTCCGCGACCCTGTCCGACATCGAGTACGACACGCTCTTCCGTGAGCTCGAGGCGCTCGAGGCCGAGCACCCGGAGCTGCGCTCGGCCGACTCGCCCACGCAGTCGGTCGGCGGTGAGGCCGCCGGGATGTTCACGCCCGTCGAGCACCTCCAGCGGATGCTCAGCCTCGACAACGCCTTCAGCACCGAGGAGCTCGAGGCGTGGGCCGGCCGGGTCGAGCGCGACCTCGGCTCGCTGCCGCGCCTCCTGTGCGAGCTGAAGGTCGACGGGCTCGCGGTCGACATCGTCTACGAACGCGGCCGGATGCGGTCGCTCGCGACCCGGGGCGACGGCCGGGTCGGCGAGGACGTCACGTACAACGCACGCTTCATCGATGCGATACCGAAGACGCTCACCGGCTCGGCGGGCCATCCGGTGCCCGAGCTGGTCGAGGTGCGCGGCGAGGTCTACTTCCCGACCGCCGCCTTCGACGCGCTGAACGCCGAGGTGACCGCGCAGGGGCTGTCGCCGTTCGCCAACGCGCGCAACGCCGGTGCCGGCACGCTGCGCCAGCGCATCGACAGCCGGGAGAACGAGCTCGCCGCGATGCGCGCCAAGGGGTCCACCACCGTGCCCCGGCTGCAGGGCGAGCTCGACCTCGCCCTGAAGCGGCTCGCCGGCCTGCAGCTCGTCGTGCACGGCATCGGCGTGTGGCACGGCTACGAGCCGTCCACCCAGTCCGAGGCGTACGACGCCCTGAGCGCCTGGGGGCTGCCCACCTCCGACCGGGCCACGGTCGTCGACACGCTCGCGGGGGTGCGGGCGTACGTCGACCACTACGGCGAGCACCGGCACGACGTCGAGCACGAGATCGACGGCGTCGTGGTCAAGGTCGACGACCTCGCGACCCAGGGCCGGCTCGGGTCCACCTCGCGCGCCCCTCGCTGGGCGATCGCCTACAAGTACCCGCCCGAGGTGGTGCGCACGCGGCTGCTCGACATCGAGGTCAACGTCGGACGCACCGGCCGGGTCACGCCGTTCGCGGTCATGCAGCCCGTCAAGGTGGCCGGCTCCACCGTGGCCATGGCGACGCTGCACAACCAGGAGGAGGTCGTCCGCAAGGGCGTCCTCATCGGCGACGTCGTGTTCCTGCGCAAGGCGGGCGACGTCATCCCCGAGGTGCTCGGCCCGGTGGTCGAGGAGCGCGACGGAAGCGAGCGCGCCTTCGTCATGCCCACCCACTGCCCGTCCTGCGGCACTCCGCTGGCCCCGGCCAAGGAGGGCGACGTCGACATCCGCTGCCCCAACCAGCGGTCCTGCCCGTCGCAGCTGCGCGAGCGCGTCTTCCACGTCGCCTCGCGCGGGGCTCTCGACATCGAGGGTCTCGGGTTCAAGGCGGCGGTGGCCCTGCTCGACGAGGGCGTCGTGGAGGACGAGGGCGACGTCCTCGGCCTCACCGCCGACGAGCTGCGCGCGAGCCAGTTCTTCACCCGCGACGGCGGCTCCGAGGGCCGGGTGCTCACCGCCAACGCCGAGAAGCTGCTCGTCGAGCTCGAGGCCGCCAAGTCCCGCCCGCTGTGGCGGGTGATCGTCGCCCTGTCGATCCGGCACGTCGGTCCGACCGCCGCCCAGGCGCTGGCCCGCGAGATCGGCGACCTCGACCTCATCGCCGCGGCCACGCGCGAGCAGCTCGCCGGGGTCGAAGGCGTGGGTCCGATCATCGCGGACGCGGTCATCGAGTGGTTCGCGGTCGACTGGCACCGCGACGTCGTGCGCAAGTGGCGCGAGGCCGGCGTACGGATGGCGGAGGAGCGCGTCGACACCGGGCCGCGCCCGCTCGACGGCGTCACCGTGGTGATCACCGGCACGGTGGAGGGATGGTCCCGCGACGGCGCCACCCTCGCCGTTCAGGAGGCGGGCGGCAAGGTCAGCGGCTCGGTCTCGAAGAAGACCGACTTCGTGGTCGTGGGGGAGAACCCCGGCTCCAAGGCCGACAAGGCCGAGGCCCTCGGGCGCCCGATCCTCGACGCGGAGGGCTTCCGGGTGCTGCTCGAGCAGGGGCCCGACGCCGCCCTGGCGTTCCTCGCCGCACGGTCCGGCTCCTAGCAGCGGTCAAGGAACCCCCCCTTTCGGCCGAAGCACCTCCTGAGGGCTGAGCGTCACCGGTCGGTGGCGCTGGCCAGCCACGTCCGGAGGGGTCATGGGGTCGCGTGCACGTCCGTCGCTGCTGCGATGGTCGCTGTTCGCCGTGACCTGGCAGGTGTCGGTCTGGCTCGGCTGGGGCCTGATCCTGCTCGCCGCCCTGCTGCTGGACACGAACGCGCTCTTCGGCGACTACGGCTGGCAGCTCGCCATGATCGCGGCGCTGGCGTTCCTCGGCGAGCTGCGCCCCGTCATCGCCTCGGACTTCCGCGAGGCCGAGGGCGTCCCGATCTCCGCGACCTTCGTGTTCGCGGCGCTCTACCTGTGGGGCTTCGCGCCGGCAGTCATCCTGCAGGCGCTCGCGATCCTGCTCAGCGAGATGGTCGCCCGCAAGGACGTCTGGAAGCTGATGTTCAACGTCGGCCAGTACGTCATCAGCCTCGTGGCCGCCTGGGTCGTGCTCGCGTGGGGCGGCGTCACGGGGCTCGCGTTCCGGCCCGACGCGTCGTTCCAGCCGCGCGACCTGGCCGTCCTCATCGTCGCGTGGTGGGTGTTCCACCTCGTCAACGTGACGCTCGTCGCCGGGCTCGCCCGCGAGAACGGCCAGACCTGGTGGGAGTCGTTCAGCGAGGACTGGTGGTTCTACGCCTTCTCCACGCTGACGCCGCTCGCGATCTCGCCGTTCGTCGCCGTCATGGCGTACCAGGTGCCGATCATGCTGCCGCTCCTGCTGGTGCCGCTGTTCGCCGTCTACCGGACCGCGGCCATGGCGCGCGACAGCCAGCACCAGGCCCTGCACGACGCGCTGACGAACCTGCCGAACCGCGTCTACCTCGAGTCGCGCGCGACTCAGGCGCTCGACGAGGCCCGCCAGCAGCAGGACACGGTCGCCCTGTTCCTCCTCGACCTCGACCGGTTCAAGGAGGTCAACGACACCCTCGGCCACCCGGCGGGTGACGCGCTGCTCGAGGTCGTCGCCCGACGGCTGATCAGCGCGGTGCGCCCGATCGACGTGGTGGCGCGTCTCGGTGGCGACGAGTTCGCGGTGCTGCTGACCGACGTGGAGCAGCCGACCGACGCGATCGAGGTGGCCGGACGAGTCCGTGCCGCGCTGGCCGAGCCCGTCCGGCTCGAGGGCGTGCTCATGGACGTCGACGTCAGCATCGGCATCGCGCTGTCTCCTGTGCACGGCCACGACTTCGAGCAGCTCATGCGTCGTGCCGACGTCGCGATGTACGTCGCGAAGGGCGAGGGCACCGGCATCGAGCTCTACGACGCCGCCCGCGACCCGAACTCTCCCGCGCGGCTCGGCACGGTCTCCGCCCTGCGCGAGGGGATCGAGCAGGGCCAACTCGAGCTGCACTACCAGCCGAAGGTCTCGCTGCGGGACGGCACGGTCGTGGGCGTCGAGGCCCTCGTGCGCTGGCAGCACCCCGAGCGCGGCATCGTGCCGCCGGACGAGTTCATCCCGCTCGCCGAGCGCACAGGCCTCGTGCACCAGATCACCGCCCACGTCCTGCGCGAGGGCCTGGGCCAGGCGCGGCTGTGGTGGGACCTCGGCCTGCAGGTCCCCATCGCGGTCAACGTCAGCATGCGCGACCTGCACGAGACCGACCTCGCCGGCCTCGTCGTCGCCGAGCTCGACCGGCACGGTCTGCCGCCCGACGCGATCGTGCTCGAGGTGACCGAGAGCGTCCTCGTGCTCGATGCCGGCCGCGCGGTGGCCACCCTCCGCGAGCTGCGCGAGCTCGGCGTCAGCGCGTCGCTGGACGACTTCGGCACCGGCTACTCGTCGCTGCTGCTCCTCGAGCAGCTGCCGGTCGACGAGGTGAAGATCGACCGGTCGTTCGTCCGACGCCTGGACGAGGAGGGCGGGGACCCGGCCATGGTCCGGTCCATCGTCGACTTCGCCCACGGTCTCGGCCTGTCCGTCGTCGCCGAGGGGCTCGAGACCTCGCACGCGTGGCGGCTCCTGCGGGAGTTCGGCTGCGACGTCGCCCAGGGCTACCGCATCTCGCGCCCCATGCCCTCCGACCAGGCCACCCAGTGGCTCGTCGAGCGCGTCGTGCGTGGGCCGGCCGAGCGGGCCGGGCTGCGCGCGGTGGGCTCGGCCCGGATCGTCGCGGACATCTGAGCCGCGGACGGAGGCCACCGGCGGCCTCCGTAGGATGAGCGGCATGTCGGACACCCCCTCGATCTCGCGGGACGACGTCGCCCACCTCGCGCGGCTCGCCCGGATCGACCTCCCGCCCGAGTCCCTCGACCACTACGCCGAGCAGCTCGGCGTGATCCTCGGTGCGGTCGCCCAGGTGTCGGAGGTGGCCGCGGCCGACGTCCCCGCCACGAGCCACCCGATGCCGCTCGTGAACGTCTTCCGCGAGGACGTCGTGCGTCCGTCGCTCACCAACGCGGAGGCCCTCTCGGGTGCCCCCTCGGTCGAGGCCGAGCGGTTCCGGGTGCCGCGCATCCTGGACGAGGAGTGACCCGGTGAGCACAGCGAGCACCGACCTGACCCGACTCACCGCCGCCGACACAGCGGCCAAGGTCGCGGGGGGCGAGGTGTCCGCCGTCGAGGTGGCCACCGCCCACCTCGACCGGATCGCCGCCGTCGACGACCGCGTCCACGCGTTCCTGCACGTCGACCGCGACGGCGCGCTCGCCGCGGCGTCCGCCGTCGACACCGCGCGGGCCGCCGGGGAGACGCTGTCCCCGCTGGCCGGAGTGCCCCTGGCGCTCAAGGACGTGCTCACCCAGAAGGGGATCCCGACCACCTGCGGGTCGCGCATCCTCGAGGGGTGGCGCCCGCCGTACGACGCCACAGTCACCGCGCGGCTCAAGGCCGCCGGCGTCGTGATCCTCGGCAAGACCAACATGGACGAGTTCGCCATGGGGTCCTCGACCGAGCACTCGGCGTACGGACCCACCCACAACCCGTGGGACCTCGAGCGGATCCCCGGCGGCTCGGGCGGCGGCTCCGCCGCGGCCGTCGCGTCGTTCGAGGCGCCGCTCGCGATCGGCACCGACACCGGTGGCTCGATCCGCCAGCCCGCCGCCGTCACGGGCACCGTCGGCGTGAAGCCGACGTACGGCGCCGTCTCGCGCTACGGCCTCGTCGCGCTCGCGTCCTCGCTCGACCAGGCGGGCCCGTGCGCGCGGACGGTGCTCGACACCGCGCTGCTGCACTCGGTGATCGCCGGGCACGACCCGATGGACTCCACGTCGCTCGACGTCCCCGTGCCCGACGTCGTGGGTGCCGCCCTGCGCGGCGACGTGAAGGGCGTGCGCATCGGGATCGTCAAGGAGATCGGTGGCGAGGGCTTCCAGGCGGGTGTCCGCCAGCGCTTCGACGAGGCGGTCGAGATCCTGACCGGGCTCGGCGCCGAGGTCGTCGAGGTGTCGGCGCCGCACTTCCCGTACGCGCTCGCGGCGTACTACCTGATCCTGCCGAGCGAGTGCTCGAGCAACCTCGCCAAGTTCGACGGCGTGCGCTTCGGCCTGCGTGTGGGCGAGGACGACGGCAACCCGTCGATCGAGCAGGTCATGGGGCGCACCCGTGCTGCCGGCTTCGGCGACGAGGTCATCCGCCGCATCATGCTCGGCACGTACGCGCTGTCGGCCGGCTACTACGACGCCTACTACGGCTCGGCCCAGAAGGTCCGCACCCTGATCCAGCGCGACTTCGCCGCCGCGTTCGAGCAGGTCGACGTCCTCATCTCGCCCACGGCGCCGACGACGGCGTTCAAGCTGGGGGAGAAGCTCGACGACCCGCTGGCGATGTACCTCAACGACGTCGCCACCATCCCGGCCAACCTCGCGGGCACACCCGGCATGTCGCTCCCGATCGGCCTCGCGCCCGAGGACGGCCTGCCCGTGGGTCTGCAGATCATGGCTCCCGCCATGGCCGACGACCGCCTGTACAACGTCGGCGCGGCGCTCGAGGCGGCGCTGCTCGACCGATGGGGTCACCCGATCCTCGAGGAGGCTCCGGCGCTGTGAGCACCCAGACGACCGAGAAGGTCCTTCCCTACGACGAGGTCGTGGCGCGCTTCGACCCGGTGCTCGGGCTCGAGGTGCACGTCGAGCTCGGCACGGTCACGAAGATGTTCTGCGGCTGCCCGACCGAGTTCGGTGCCGCACCGAACACCCAGGTGTGCCCGGTGTGCCTCGGTCTGCCCGGTGCGCTGCCGGCGGTCAACGCCGTGGCGGTGGAGTCGGCGATCCGCATCGGCCTCGCGCTCAACTGCTCGATCGCCGAGTGGTGCCGCTTCGCGCGGAAGAACTACTTCTACCCGGACATGCCGAAGAACTTCCAGACCTCGCAGTACGACGAGCCCATCGCGTACGACGGCTACCTCGACGTCGAGGTCGAGACCGACGAGGGCATGACGACCTTCCGCGTCGAGATCGAGCGCGCGCACATGGAGGAGGACACCGGCAAGACCAGCCACCAGGGCGGCGCGACCGGTCGGATCCACGGTGCCGACTACTCGCTCGTCGACTACAACCGCGCCGGCATCCCGCTGATCGAGATCGTCACCAAGCCGGTCGCGGGCACCGGCAAGTACGCGCCCGAGGTGGCGCGCGCCTACGTCACCGCGCTGCGCGAGGTGCTGCGCGGGTTGGGCGTCTCGGACGTGAAGATGGAGCAGGGCTCGCTGCGCTGCGACGCCAACGTGTCGCTGCGGCCGTCGCCCGAGTCTCCCCTCGGCACGCGCACGGAGACCAAGAACGTGAACTCGCTGCGCTCGGTCGAGCGCGCGGTGCGCTACGAGATGACGCGGCAGGCGGCGATCCTCGCCGACGGCGGTCGCATCGTGCAGGAGACCCGGCACTGGCACGAGGACACGGGCATCACGACCTCGGGCCGCGAGAAGTCCGACGCCGAGGACTACCGCTACTTCCCGGAGCCCGATCTCGTCCCGATCGCGCCCTCGCGCGAGTGGGTCGAGCAGCTGCGGGCGACGCTCCCGGAGAACCCCGCCGTCCGTCAGGCGCGCCTCAAGGCGGCGTGGGGCATCACCGACTTCGAGATGGCCTCGGTGGTCAACGCGGGCGCCCTCGACCTCGTGGAGCAGACCGTGGCGGCCGGTGCCGACCAGGGTGCCGCGCGCAAGTGGTGGACCGGCGAGCTCGCCCGCATCGCGAACGAGCGCGGCGCCGAGGTGGCCGACCTCCCGATCACTCCGGCCGACGTCGCGCGGGTCGAGGCCCTCATCGGGGAGGGCGCGCTCAACGACAAGCTCGCCCGCCAGGTGATCGAGGGGGTCCTCGCGGGCGAGGGCAGGCCGGACGACGTCGTCGCCTCGCGCGCGCTCGCCGTCGTCAGCGACGACGGCCCGCTGCTCGCAGCCATCGACGATGCGCTCGCCGCCCAGCCCGACGTCGCCGACAAGATCCGCGGCGGCAAGGCGGCCGCGGCCGGTGCCATCGTCGGGGCGGTCATGAAGGCGACGCGCGGCCAGGCCGACGCCGGCCGCGTGCGGGCACTGCTGCTCGAGCGCCTCGGCGTCACCGAGGAGTAGCCGAGCCGTGGTCCCTGACCCGCGGGGCGTGCTCGAGGCGTTCGCGCTCCCGGGTGAGCCGACGGCGTACGTCGAGGTCGCCGGCGGGTGGTCGAACCTCGTCCTCCGGCTGACCACGACGCACGGCGACTACGCCGTGAAGGAGCTGCGCAACGCCTGGGGCGAGCCGCGGTGGCTCGACTGGCTGGCGGAGGGCTGGCGGCTCGAGACCGCATGTGCCGCAGCCGGTGTGCCGGTGCCCGAGCCCGTCCCTGCTCCGGACGGCGGCTGCCTCGCCTGGGTGCCGTCGACCGACGGTGGCGCCGACGTCCCGGTGCGCGTGCACCGGTGGGCGGAGGCGAGCACCGTGCCGCGCGAGCCTGTCGGCGCCCCGCTCGCCGAGTGGCTCGGTCGCACGCTGGCCGCCGTGCACCGGCTCGCGCTGACGCCGCTGCGCCCCGACCTGTACGCCGGACGCGTCGGTCTCACGACCGCGGGCGTCTGGCCGGACCTCGTCGGCCGGGCGACGTCGGCAGGCGTGCCGTGGGCATCGGACCTCGCGGATGCCGAGCCGGTGGCCCGAGCGGCCTCGGCGCTGCTCGCGGAGGGAGACCGGGACGGCGAGGTGCTCTGCCACGGCGACGTCGACCAGAAGAACCTCCTGCTCGGCGCAGGCGGGCCGCTGCTCATCGACTGGGACGTCGTCCTGCCCACGGTGCCCGCCCACGACCTCGCGCACGCCGCGCTCACGATGGCTGCCTGGAGCTCCCCGGAGGTCGCTGGCGCGGTGGTCCGCGCGTACCGCGCCTCCGGCGGCGACCCCGCCCCGGTCGAGCCGCAGCACCTCGGCCCGGCCCTCGCTTCCCGGCTCGGCTGGATCCGCTTCACGGTCGACCGCGCCCTGGATGCGGGTGCGTCGGTGCAGGACCGGGCGGCGGGCGACGCGGTACCCGGGCTCCTGGCCGACCTCCGGCACCGCGTGGCGACGGCCGAGCGCATCACGACCTGGCTCTCGTGACCGTCGCTGCACCCGCTGCCACAACCATGACCTGCCCGCTGGCTCTGCTCCTGGGCGGGGGTCGGCACGAAGGTCGTCGTGGTCCGCTGAGGCGGCGGTCGGGCGCTAGCGTCGACCCATGCCCGACGACGTCCTCCTGCTCCCGTGGCACGACCACGCCACCTCGCTCGGCGGCGCCACCGACGGGCTCGAGGTGCACTCCTGGGCCGAGGGTGAGGAGGCGCCGAGCACGGACGTGCTCGAGCGCGTCACCTTCTACGTCCCGCAGTACCTCGGCGGTCGATCTGCGCTCGAGGCCATGACCCGCATGCCGTCGCTGCGGACGGTGCAGTCGCTCTGGGCGGGCGTCGACGCGGTGTGGCCGTTCCTGCCGGACGGCGTCGCGCTGCACAACGCCGCCGGCGTGCACGACGCGAGCACGGCGGAGCTCGCCGTCGGGCTCGCGCTGGCGCGGCTGCGCGGGCTCGACGAGTTCGCCCGCAACCAGACGACCGGCTCCTGGCTCCCGCGGCGCAACGACGCGATCGCCGACAAGCGCGTGCTGATCCTCGGATTCGGCCGCATCGGCCAGGCGATCGAGCAGCGGCTCGCGGGCTTCGAGTGCGAGGTGGTCCGCGTCGCGCGTTCCGCGCGCACGCTCGACGACGGGCGGCACGTGCAGGCGATGTCCGAGCTGCCCGACCTGCTCCCGACCGTCGACGTCGTGATCCTCATCGTCCCGGCGACGGAGGAGACGGTCGGGCTGGTCGACTCCGGGTTCCTCGCGCTGATGCGGCCCGGAGCACTGCTGGTCAACGTGGCGCGAGGGCCGGTCGTGGTGACGGACGACCTCGTGGCCGCGCTGCACGACGGGCGGGTACGCGCGGCTCTCGACGTCACCGACCCCGAACCACTGCCGGCCGACCACCCGCTGTGGTCCGCTCCCGGGGTCCTGATCAGCCCGCACATCGGCGGCAACAGCAGCGCCTTCGAGCCGCGGGCACGTCGCCTCGTCGCGGCGCAGATCCGCCGCCTCCGCGCGGGCGAGCCGCTCGACAACCTCGTGGCCCGCCCGTAGCGTCGCCCGCGCAGACCCCAGGGGCAGGGTCGCTGAGGGGGAGACATGAGCGTTCCGCTCGCCGCTGGGTCGATGCCGGGCAGCGCTGCTGCCGACGGCCTGTTCGCGATCGTGCCCGTGCTCATCGGTATCGGCTTCGTGGTCGTGATCGGCACGATCATCTACCGGTTCTACGCGGCGCGCCGCGAGGGGCTCGACCCGCTGGCGGGCGACCTCCAGCTCATGGCGGCGGCGAGGGACTCCCAGCTGCTCGCGCCCGAGCGCAGCCCCGAGGAGCGCCTCGCCGAGATCGACGCGCTGCTCGCGGCCGGCACCATCACCGAGGACGAGCACGAGGCGGCTCGGGCCCGCATCATCAGCACCCTCTGACGCCCTCCCAGGACAGGCCCTTCATCTCGTGGGGCTCCGGCGGTGGTACGGCGGGGGACCTCGTAGGCTCGGCCCGTGAGCACCGAGACCCCCGACATCAAGCCACGCAGCCGTACCGTCACCGACGGGCTCGAGCGAGCCGCCGCGCGCGGCATGCTCCGCGCCGTCGGCATGGGTGACGACGACTGGGTGAAGCCGCAGATCGGCATCGCCTCGTCGTGGAACGAGATCACCCCCTGCAACCTGTCCCTCGACCGCCTTGCGGACGCCGCCAAGAACGGCGTGCACGCCGGCGGCGGCTACCCGCTCGAGTTCGGCACGATCTCGGTGTCGGACGGCATCTCGATGGGCCACGTGGGCATGCACTTCTCGCTCGTGAGCCGCGACGTCATCGCCGACTCCGTCGAGTGCGTGTTCGAGGCCGAGCGGCTCGACGGCGGCGTGCTTCTCGCAGGCTGCGACAAGTCCGAGCCCGCGATGCTCATGGCCGCCGCCCGCCTCGACATCGCCGCGGTGTTCCTCTACGCGGGGTCGATCCTGCCGGGCAAGGTCGGCGACAGGGACGTCACGATCATCGACGCCTTCGAGGCGGTCGGCGCCTGCGCCCGCGGGCTCATCACCCGCGAGGAGGTCGACGCCATCGAGCGGGCGATCTGCCCGGGCGAGGGCGCGTGCGGCGGCATGTACACGGCCAACACCATGGCCGCTGCGGCCGAGGCCATGGGCATGAGCCTCCCCGGCTCCGCCGCGCCCCCCGCGGTCGACCGCCGACGCGACGGCTTCGCGCACCGCTCGGGCCTGGCCGTGGTCGAGCTGCTCCGCCGCGGCATCACGACCCGCGACATCATCACGCGCGAGTCGCTGCTCAACGCGATCGCGGTCGTCGTCGCGCTCGGCGGCTCGACCAACGCCGTGCTGCACCTGCTCGCGATCGCGCACGAGGCGCACGTCCAGCTCGACATCGAGGACTTCAACACCGTCGCCGACAAGGTGCCGCACCTCGCGAACGTCAAGCCGTTCGGCCAGTACGTCATGAGCGACGTCGACCGCATCGGCGGCATCCCCGTCGTCATGAAGGCCCTGCTCGACGCCGGCCTGCTCGACGGCGACTGCCTCACGGTCACGGGCAAGACGATGGCGGAGAACCTCGCCGCCATCGCCCCGCCGGACCCGGACGGCAAGATCCTGCGCTCCCTCTCGGACCCGATCCACAAGACGGGCGGCCTCGCCATCCTCTCGGGCTCGCTCGCGCCCGAGGGCGCCGTGGTCAAGACCGCGGGCTTCGACAGCGACGTCTTCGAGGGCAACGCCCGCGTGTTCGACGGCGAGGCCGGCGCGATGCAGGCGGTCGAGGACGGCACGCTGCAGAAGGACGACGTCGTCGTCATCCGCTACGAGGGGCCCAAGGGCGGCCCCGGCATGCGCGAGATGCTCGCCGTCACCGGCGCCATCAAGGGTGCCGGGCTCGGCAAGGACGTCCTGCTGATCACCGACGGCCGGTTCTCCGGCGGCACGACCGGCCTGTGCGTCGGGCACGTGGCGCCCGAGGCGGTCGACGGCGGCCCGATCGCGTTCGTGAAGGACGGCGACCGCATCCGCCTCGACGCCGCGGCCCGCACGCTCGACCTGCTCGTGGACGACGCGGAGCTCGAGGCCCGCAAGGCGGGCTGGCAGCCGCCGGCACCCAAGCACCAGCGAGGCGTCCTCTCGAAGTACGCCAAGCTCGTCGGCTCGGCCCGGTACGGCGCCGTCCTCGACTGAGCCGGCACGCCCGCGCCGCGGCCCGACCCCACGACGGGGTCGGGCCGCGGCCGTTCTGGGACCTGTCGCGACCTCAAGGTCCCCCCACCTGCGCCGATGTACGCAGAGTGACGTCCTCGCCCGCGCCTGCAGCCGCTCGGCCGGCACCCCGCCGACCGGTCTGGATGCTGCTGCCGGTGCTCGCCGTGGCCCTTGCCACCGGTGCCGTGCCGGTGGTGCTGGGCGGCGACGGCAGCCCCTCGTGGATGTTCGTCTACGTCGCCCTGATCGCACTCCTCACGGGCGCCTCCCTGGTCGTCGTGGCCGCCCGTGCCGCGGGACGCCTGCGCGCGGCCTGGGGGCTCCTGGCGGGCTCGTGCCTCGTGGCCTCGGTCGCCCTCGGCGAGCTCGCCGTGGTCGATCTGCCCAGCCAGGCCTCGTGGGTACCGCGCCTGCTCGCGGCGCTCCTCGCCGCAGCAGCGCTCGGGACGTTCCCGGGCACCGTGACGGGCCTGCAGCGCTGGGTGCTCCTCGGGCTCGACGGCTGGCTCCTCGGCGGCTCGGTCTTCGTCGCGCTCTGGCTCGCAACCGTCCCCGGGGCCCGGCTGCTCGACTCGCCCGAGAGCCTCGCGCTCGGCTCGATCTGGCTGCTCGGCGACCTCGCCCTCGTGAGCACCGTGCTCGCGCTCACGCTGCGGCTGCCGCGGGGCACCCGGGTCGGCGGAGCCGCCCTCGCCCTCGTGGGCGTCGCGCTCGCGCACGGCGACCTCTACCGCGCCTTCGTCGGGGCCGGCGCGTGGACCCCGATCACGCAGGCGGCGTACGTCGCCTCCTGGACGACCGCGGGCGTGCTCATCGCGGCGACGCCGTGGATCGCGCCGAGCCCGTTCCGGGCCGGGACGATGCGGGTGCCCACCGGACCGGGGCTGCGGCTTCCGTACCTCGTCGCCTGCATCGCCATCGCGGCCACCACGATCGCCTGGGCGCTCGGCCGCCCCTCGGACCCGCTGCTGTCGGCCGTGGTCCTCACGCTCCTCTGGTCGCTCGTCACCAGCCAGGTGCTCCTCGCCATCGAGAACCGCCGGCTCGTCACCCAGGTCAGCCGCCAGGCCGACATGTTCCGCACCAAGGCGACCCAGGACGGCCTGACCGGCCTGCCCAACCGCAGCGAGTTCACCGGCCGCGTCGAGGCCGCCCTGCACAGCCCCACGCGCGGGCAGGTGGCGGTCCTGTTCATCGACCTGGACGGCTTCAAGGACGTCAACGACTCGTTCGGGCACGCCGTCGGCGACGAGCTGCTCATCGAGACCGCCACCCGTCTGGCGGCGGAGATCCGCGAGACCGATGTCGTCGCCCGGTTCGGCGGCGACGAGTTCGTCGCGCTGCTCAGCGACTGCTCCGACGAGACCGCCGTCGAGGTCGCGGAGCGCCTGCGTGCCTCGCTGTCGGCGCCGTACCGCATCGGGCACCGCGAGGTCGTGGTCTCGGCGAGCATCGGCCTCGCCCGCCCGGGGGAGGACGACGACGCCGAGTCGGCGCTGCGCAACGCCGACCTGGCGCTCTACCGCGCCAAGGAGAGCGGCCGCGACCGGGTCTCGGTCTTCGAGCCCGCCATGCACGCGTCGGCCCTGCGTCGACTCGACGCCGCCGCCCGTCTGCGGCACGCCCTCGCCCACGACCGGCTGTCGCTCGCGTACCAGCCGATCGTCGACCTGCGCACCGGCGAGATCTACGCCGTCGAGGCCCTGCTGCGGTTCGACCACGAGGACTTCGCCGACTGGACCGTCACCGAGGTGATCGAGGCGGCCGAGGAGAGCGGGCTCATCGTGCCCGTCGGCGGCTGGGTGCTCGACAGCGCAGTGCAGATGCTCGGGCAGTGGCTGCGCGCCGGCATCCGCGCACGTCTCAACGTGAACGTGTCCGCCCGCCAGCTCGAGTCGGGTGGCGAGCTCGCGCTCCAGGTCGAGAACGCGCTCATCTGCTACGGCGTCCCCGCCGACATGCTCTGCCTCGAGATCACCGAGCACCAGCTCGTCCGCGACCTCGACCACACGACCGTCGAGCTGGAGAAGATCCGCCGTCTCGGTGTGCGCGTGGCGCTGGACGACTTCGGCACCGGCTACTCGTCGCTGTCCTACCTGCCGCGCCTCCCGCTGGACTCCCTGAAGATCGACCGCGCCCTCACCTGCCGTGTCGGCTCGGCCCGCGACACGCTGCCGGCCGTCCTGCGCCTCGGCCGCGACCTGGGCCTCGCCGTCGTCGTCGAGGGCATCGAGCGGCACGACCAGCTCGTCCTGCTCAAGGCGTCGGGGGCCGTGCTCGGCCAGGGGCACCTGCTCAGCCTGCCGCTGGGGGAGCGGGCCGCGACCGATCTGCTGCGCATCGGCTCGATCCGGATCGAGAACCTGGTCGACGTCGTCCCGTCCCGTCCCGGTGACCGGACTCCGCGTCTCGCGATCTGAGACGTTCGTGTCAGCACGTGACACGGTCCGGGCACCCCTGTAGCCTCGTTATCGTGTTCACCAGCAACGTCGTCGTAATCCGCGGGCGCGCAGCCTGACGGTCTTGTCGTCGACTGCGCGCACCCCTCGCCGCCCGTTCGGGCCGGGGGGTTTTTCGTTGCCCGACCCGCCTGACACCACCCGAGAACCACGCACCCCAGCGAGGAAGCCATGACAGACCGGATCACCGGAGCCCAGAGCCTCGTGCGCTCGCTGGAGCGCGCTGGGGTCGACGTCGTCTTCGGTATCCCGGGC
The DNA here is from genome assembly GCF_042660085.1 of Longivirga aurantiaca. Lineage (NCBI taxonomy): Bacteria > Bacillati > Actinomycetota > Actinomycetes > Sporichthyales > Sporichthyaceae > Longivirga > Longivirga aurantiaca. The sequence continues at coordinate 811,771 of NZ_JBHSTI010000008.1, forward strand.
GGAGCCATCCTCCCGGCGTACGACCCGCTCATGGACTCGCAGCAGGTACGCCACATCCTCACCCGCCACGAGCAGGGCGCCGGCCATGCGGCCGAGGGCTACGCGCAGGCGACCGGACGCGTCGGTGTCTGCATGGCGACCTCCGGCCCGGGCGCGACCAACCTCGTGACGCCGATCGCCGACGCCTACATGGACTCCGTGCCGATGGTCGCGATCACCGGTCAGGTGCCGAGCGCCGCGATCGGGACCGACGCCTTCCAGGAGGCGGACATCCGTGGCATCACGATGCCCATCACCAAGCACAACTTCCTCGTCACCAACCCGGCGGAGATCCCCGGCGCCATCGCCGCGGCGTTCCACATCGCCGGCACCGGCCGGCCCGGGCCCGTGCTGGTCGATATCGCCAAGGACGCGCTGCAGGCCCAGACCGGCTTCAGCTGGCCCGAGTCGATCGACCTGCCCGGCTACCGCCCGGTGACGCGCCCGCACGCCAAGCAGGTGCGCGAGGCCGCGCGGATGATCGTCGAGTCCAAGCGTCCGGTGCTGTACGTCGGCGGCGGCATCATCAAGTCGCGCGCGCACGCCGAGCTGCTGCGCCTCGCGGAGCTCACGGGCATCCCCGTGACCACCACGCTCATGGCGCGCGGCGCGTTCCCGGACAGCCACCCGCTGCACCTCGGCATGCCCGGCATGCACGGCACCGTGGCCGCGGTCGGCGCGCTGCAGAAGAGCGACCTGCTCATCTGTCTCGGCGCCCGCTTCGACGACCGCGTGACGGGCAAGCTCGAGTCGTTCGCCCCGGACGCCCAGGTCATCCACGCCGACATCGACCCGGCCGAGATCTCCAAGAACCGCACGGCCGACGTGCCGATCGTGGGCGACGCCCGCGAGGTGATCACCGACCTCATCGTGGCCCTCCAGGCCGAGCTCGACGCCGGCCACGCCGGCGACTACGCCGAGTGGTCGCAGCTGCTCGAGCACATGAAGGCGACGTACCCGCTGGGCTACGACCTGCCCGAGGACGGCACGCTGTCGCCGCAGTACGTCATCGAGCGGCTCGGCAGGATCGCCGGTCCCGAGGCGATCTACGCAGCGGGCGTGGGCCAGCACCAGATGTGGGCCGCGCAGTTCATCAACTACGAGATCCCGGGCACGTGGCTCAACTCCGGCGGCGCCGGCACCATGGGCTACTCCGTGCCCGCGGCCATGGGGGCCAAGGTCGGCCGTCCGGACGCCACGGTCTGGTCGATCGACGGCGACGGCTGCTTCCAGATGACCAACCAGGAGCTCGCGACCTGCGCGATCAACGACATCCCGATCAAGGTCGCGGTCATCAACAACTCCTCGCTGGGCATGGTGCGCCAGTGGCAGACGCTCTTCTACGAGTCGCGCTACTCGAACACCGACCTGCACAGCCACCGCATCCCCGACTTCGTGAAGCTCGCGGACGCCTACGGCTGCCACGGACTGCGCTGCGAGAGCCCGGACGACGTCGACGCCACGATCGAGAAGGCGATGGGCATGAACGACGCGCCCGTGGTCGTCGACTTCATCGTGAGCCGCGACGCCATGGTGTGGCCGATGGTCGCCGCCGGCACGAGCAACGACGACATCAAGTACGCGCGCGACCTGGCCCCGCGCTGGGACCGAGAGGACTGAGCGACATGACCCGTCACACCCTGTCCGTGCTCGTCGAGGACCAGCCCGGCGTGCTCGCCCGCATCTCGGCCCTGTTCTCCCGTCGCGGCTTCAACATCGAGAGCCTCGCGGTCGGCCAGACCGAGATCGCCGGGATCTCGCGCATGACGATCGTCGTCGCCGTCGACGACCTCCCGCTCGAGCAGGTCACCAAGCAGCTCAACAAGCTGGTGAACGTGCTCAAGATCGTGGAGCTCGAGGCGGACTCCGCCGTCGCCCGCGAGCTCGTGCTGGTCAAGGTCAAGGCCGACCAGGACATCCGCTCCCAGGTGCTCCAGGTCGCGGAGGTCTTCCGCGCCAAGGTCGTCGACGTGGCGCTCGAGACCGTGACCCTCGAGGTCACCGGCAGCCGCGACAAGACCGAGGCCATGCTCAAGCTGCTCGAGCCGTTCGGCATCAAGGAGCTGTCGCAGTCGGGCATCGTCGCCATCGGCCGCGGTCCGCGGTCGATCTCCGACCGCAGCCTGCGTCCGGCCGAGCGCTCGGCCTGATCAAACCCCCGGCCCGGTCACGGGTCGGACCCCCTGTCAGACTCATCCCCGACTTTCCGAATCCCAGCAAGGAGAAGCCCCCGTGGCCGAGCTGTTCTACGACGACGACGCCGATCTCTCGATCATCGCCGGCCGCAAGGTCGCCGTTCTCGGGTACGGCAGCCAGGGCCACGCCCACAGCCTCAACCTGCGCGACTCGGGCGTCGACGTCCGCGTCGGTCTGCCCGAGGGCAGCAAGAGCCGCGCCAAGGCCGAGGCCGAGGGCCTGCGCGTCCTCACGCCCGCAGAGGCGTCCGCCGAGGCCGACGTGATCATGATCCTCGCGCCCGACCACGTGCAGCGTCACCTGTACAAGGAGTCGGTCGAGCCGCACCTCACCGCCGGCAAGGCGCTGTTCTTCGGCCACGGCTTCAACATCCGCTTCGGCTACATCACGCCCCCGGCCGATGTCGACGTGATCATGGTGGCCCCGAAGGGCCCCGGTCACCTCGTGCGCCGCGAGTACGCCGCCGGTCGCGGCGTCCCCGTTATCGTCGCGGTCGAGCAGGACGCCACCGGCAACGCCTGGGCGCTCGCCCTCTCGTACGCCAAGGGCATCGGCGGCCTGCGCGCCGGCGGCATCAAGACGACCTTCACCGAGGAGACCGAGACCGACCTGTTCGGCGAGCAGGCCGTGCTGTGCGGCGGTGCCTCGCAGCTCGTCATGTACGGCTTCGAGGTGCTGACCGAGGCCGGCTACCAGCCCGAGGTCGCGTACTTCGAGTGCCTGCACGAGCTCAAGCTGATCGTCGACCTCATGTACGAGGGCGGCATCGCCAAGCAGCGCTGGTCGGTGTCCGACACCGCGGAGTACGGCGACTACGTCTCCGGCCCGCGCGTGATCGACCCGCACGTCAAGGACAACATGCGCGCCGTCCTCGCCGACATCACCTCCGGCGCGTTCGCGAAGCGCTTCATCGACGACCAGGACGCCGGCGCACCGGAGTTCAAGGCGCTGCGCGCCAAGGGCGCCGAGCACCCGATCGAGGCGGTCGGCAAGGACCTGCGCGGCATGATGAGCTGGGTCAAGAAGTCAGACGACGACTACGCCGAGGGCAACGCCGCCCGCTAGTCACGAACCCACCCGCCAAGGACAGATCGCGCCCCCAACGGCGCGATCTGTCCTTCGCTCTTCCACCCCTGGGGTCGATCACGGCAGTTCAACTGCACGATCCGACCCGTACTCGCGATCTTGGTCGGTCGTACGGCGGACTCGGGCCTCAGAAGCGCAGGACGCCGTCCACGAACGACGCCGGCCGTACGTCGTCGACCAGAGCCACCGGCACCGCGGCGTAGAGGTGGGGGAACTCGACACCCGGCGCCGTCTCGTCGAAGCGCACGGGCACACCACCGGCCTCGAGCCGGTCGGTGTCCAGCACCAGGACGACGAGGGGCTCGGTGCGCCCGGCGTAGTAGCGCGACGCCGTGCCCTGCACCTGCTCGGGCGTCGAGGCGTGGATGAACCCCTCCTCGTCGATCGTGCGGCCGATCGTGGAGATGCGGTACGCACCGGCGGCGACGGCGTCGTCCCAGTCGGGGAGGAGCGCGATGTGGAGGATCTGCACGCCGTGAACCCTAGGGGACCGGCGCGATCCTGACCCGTGAGACAGCGGTCTCAGGATCCGGACCTCGTGAAGGAGTTCACAAGGGCGCCGTTAGACTTCGTGACGTCTCCTGACGTCGTCTCGAAGGTGCCCCCAGTGAGCAAGCCCGTCGTCCTCATCGCCGAAGAGCTGTCCCCCGCCACTGTCGAGGCCCTCGGCCCCGACTTCGAGATCCGCCACGTCGACGGTGCCGACCGCGCCGCGCTGCTGCCCGCGATCGCCGACGTGGACGCCATCCTCGTGCGCTCCGCCACCAAGGTCGACGCCGAGGCCATCGCGGCCGCCACGAAGCTCAAGGTCGTCGCCCGCGCGGGCGTCGGCCTCGACAACGTCGACGTGAAGGCCGCGACCCAGGCCGGTGTCATGGTCGTGAACGCGCCGACCTCCAACATCGTGAGCGCCGCCGAGCTCGCCGTGGCGCTGCTGCTCGCGACCGCCCGCAACATCGCGCCCGCGAACGCCGCCCTCAAGGCCGGCCAGTGGAAGCGCTCGAAGTACACCGGCGTCGAGCTCACCGACAAGACCGTGGGCGTCGTGGGCCTCGGCCGGATCGGACTGCTCGTGGCGCAGCGGCTCTCCGCCTTCGGCGTGAAGCTCGTGGCGTACGACCCCTACGTGCAGCCCGCCCGCGCCGCGCAGCTCGGCATCCGCATGCTGTCGCTCGACGAGCTCCTCGCCGAGGCCGACTTCATCACCGTGCACCTGCCCAAGACGCCGGAGACCGTCGGCCTCATCGGCGAGGAGGCGCTGCGCAAGGTGAAGCCGAGCGTGCGCATCATCAACGCCGCCCGCGGCGGCATCGTCGACGAGCACGCGCTGTACGTCGCGATCAAGGAGGGCCGTGTCGCGGGCGCAGGGCTCGATGTGTTCACCAGCGAGCCGTGCACCGACTCGCCCCTGTTCGAGTTCGAGCAGGTCGTGGCCACGCCGCACCTCGGCGCCTCCACCGACGAGGCGCAGGAGAAGGCCGGTATCGCTGTCGCGCGCTCGGTGCGCCTCGCACTCGCCGGCGAGCTCGTGCCCGACGCCGTCAACGTCAAGGGCGGCTCGATCGCGGAGGCTGTGCGCCCCGGCATCTCGCTCGCCGAGAACCTCGGCCGCGTCGCGGGCTCGCTCACCGGTGCCGCCCTCGAGGCGATCGAGGTCGAGGTGCTCGGCGAGATCGCCGACCTCGACGTCAAGATCCTCGAGCTGTCCGCGCTCAAGGGCGTGTTCTCGGTCCTCAACGACGCCCCCGTGTCGTACGTCAACGCGCCGGTCATCGCGGGCGAGCGCGGCGTGGCCGTGTCGCTCACGACGTCGGCCGAGTCGCCGGACTGGCGGAACCTCATCCGGGTGAAGCTCACGCTGACCGACGGCGAGACCGTCGCGGTGGCCGGCACCGTCACCGGGCCGCGCAGCCTGCAGAAGATCACCGAGGTCGACGGCTTCGACGTCGACGTGCCGTTCAGCGCGCACCTCGCGTTCCTGCGGTACGCCGACCGCCCGGGCGTCGTCGGCATCGCCGGCAAGGTGCTCGGCGACGCCGGGGTCAACATCGGCGGCATGCAGGTCTCGCGCGACGAGGCGGGCGGCCAGGCGCTGATCGCCCTCACCGTCGACTCGGCGATCCCGGCCGGCGTCCTGGCCGAGATCGCGGCGGCCGTCGGCGCCACGAGCGCCCGCGCCGTCGACATCGAGCTGTAAGAGCCCCTGGCGCACGCCTCCGGGCCCTAGGCTCGCGGGCGTGCGAAGGGGCGGCGCGGCATGGAGCTGATCGACTACCTGCTCCTGCTCGCCATCTGCGCGGTGGCGTACGCCGCGGGCGAAGGACTCGCCCGGGTCCACATCCCGCGCCTCCCCGTCTACCTCGCGGTCGGCGCGATCTCGGGCGCGCTCGTCGCCCGGGCGCAGGACGGAGCGTCGCTCACCTTCCCGCGGGTGTCGACCGTTGCGCTCGCGTTCATCGGCTTCGTCGCGGGCAGCCACCTCGTGTGGAGGGTGATCGCCCCGCGGCTGCGGCCGATCATCGCGCAGGTGCTCGGCCTGTCGATCGCCGTGCCGATCGTCGTCGGCATCACGATCTTCGTCGTCACCTCCGAGCTGCCGATGACCGTACGGCTCGCCGGCGCGATCCTCGCGGGCACGGTGATGCTGGCGCTGTCGCCGCCCGAGGCGATCGCGGTGATCTCCGAGAACCGCTCCGCCGGGCCGTTCACCAAGCTCGTGCTCGGCGCGACCGTGGTCATGGACGTCGTGGTCGTGTCCGCGTTCTCGGTCACCCTGCTCGTCGCCCAGAACCTCGTGGAGGAGGAGGCCGACGGCGCCTCGATCGTGGCGAGCGTCGTCGCTGTGCTCGGCCTCGCACTCCTCGGCGGTGCGCTGGTCGGCTTCCTCCTGCGCACGGTCATCGAGCGCACGCGGTCCGACCTGTGGGTGGGCCTGCTCGTCATCGCCGTCGCGGCGGTGGCGGCCGTGCTGGCACCGCTCATGACCGAGTGGGCGGCCGACGAGCTCGGCCTGCGCATCGAGATCGACTCGCTGCTGATCGCGATGATCGCCGGCGTCATCGTGGCCAACTGGACCACCAAGCCGGAACGGTTCGCGGGGCTCCTCGAGCGGATGGTGCCCTACGTCTACGTGGTGTTCTTCACCCTCACCGGGCTCGGGCTGCACCTCGATGCGCTGGCCGCCGCCGCGGGGGCGGCGGCGCTGCTGTGGGTCGCGCGGCTCGCCGGAATCGCCACCGGCAGCACCGTCGCGATGCGCCTCGTCCGCGAGCCCGAGGTCGTGCGCCGGGTCGCGTGGCGCGCATACATGCCGCAGGCGGGCATCGCGCTGGCCCTTGCGGCGACCATCGCGTCGGACTTCGGCGCGGGCGGCGAGGAGCTCGCGACGATCATCATCGCCACCGTCGTGCTCAACGAGGCGACCGGGCCGTTCTTCCTGCGCTCGGCCCTGCGCGCGACGGGCGAGACCGTCGTCGAGACGGAGCAGCTCGACTGACGCCGCTGATCAGTGCCAGAAGCCCGCGTGCGGCGCAGCGGCGTCGTCCTCGCGGTGCGGGCCGTCGACCCGCATCGGCGAGGTCGTGGCCGCGGCGAGCTGGGCGGCGGTGATCGTGAACCCGTACGCCGTGCCGCCGGGAGCGGTCGAGATGCGGTTCAGCGTCGAGGCGGCGAGCCCGAACACGATGTGCCGCGCACCGGCCCAGAACATCGCGCCGACGCAGAGCGGGCAGGGCTCGCACGACGCGTAGACGACACCGTGCGCCAGCTCGTCGAGCCGGCCCTCGCGCTCGAGCAGGCGCACGAGCTCGGTCTCGGCGTGCGCGGTCAGGTCGCGCGCGCTGTTCACGCGGTTCAGCGCCTCGGCCACGACCACGCCGTCCACGGCCAGCAGCGCGCCGAACGGGTGGTCGCCGTGGGTGCGCGCCTGCGCCGAGAGCCCGATCACGCACGTCATGAGGTCGTCGTCGTACGCAGCCATGCCGCCGACCGTACGTCACTGCGCTGAGGGCGAACGAGGGTGCCGCGCGGGGCGGTCGCGGGGGAGGGTCGCGGCATGAGGCTGCTGGTGCTGGGCGGGACGCAGTTCGTGGGGCACGCGGTCGTGGCCGACGCCGTGGCGCGCGGCTGGGACGTGACGGTCGCCAACCGCGGCCTGTCCGGCTCGCCGCACGAGGGCGCGACCACCGTGACGCTCGACCGCACCGAGCCGGGAGCGTTCGACGTGCTCGCGGGCCAGGAGTTCGACCTCGTGGCCGACACGTGGTCGGGCGCGCCGTCCGTGGTGCGCGACAGCGCCCGGGCGCTCGGCGACCAGGTGGGCCGCTGGGTCTACGTGTCGAGCCGCTCGGTCTACGCCTGGCCGCCGCCCCCGAACGGCGACGAGTCCGCCCCGGTCGTCGACGGCGACCCGGACGCCGACTCGACCGAGTACCCGCGCGACAAGCGCGGAGCCGAGCTCGCGCTCGAGCGCGAGCTGGGCGCCGACCGCGTCGCGCACCTGCGCGCCGGTCTCATCCTCGGGCCACGTGACAACGTTGGACGGCTTCCGTGGTGGTTGCGACGTATCGCGCGCGGCGGCCGCACGCTCGCCCCCGACCGCCCCGGGCTCCCGATCCAGTACGTCGACCCGCGTGACCTGGCGACGCTCGGCCTCGACGCGGGCGAGCAGGGTCGGAGCGGCCCGGTCGACGTCGTGTGCCCGCACGGCACGGTGACCCTCGGCGAGCTGCTCACGACGTGCGTCGAGGTCACCGGGAGCGACGCGGCGCTCGACTGGGTCGATCCGGCGTTCCTGCTCGGCTCCGACGTCGCCCCCTGGACCGAGCTGCCGGTCTGGCTCCCCGAGAGCGAGGAGGCGTACGCGCTGCACACCGGTGAGGTCGCCCGCGCGCTGTCGTGGGGCATGCGCAACAGGCCGGTGCGCGAGACCGTCGCCGACTGCTGGGCGTGGGTGCAGCAGGTGGACGCCGACGGCACCGCGCCGCCGCCGCGCGATGACATCGGCATGGACCCGGCCAAGGAGGAAGCAGTCCTCGCCGCCTGGGATGCCCGCTAACTCTCGCCTCACACACCGAATTGCCAGAAACCGCACGGGATTTCTGGCACTTGCGTAGGTAAGGCGGGTCTAGAGGGCGTAGTCGAGGTCGAGGTGGGCGCCCGCCTCGGTGTGCTCGATCGTGCCGCTGCCGGTGAGGCCCACGAGGTCGCGCGTGCCCGAGCCGACCACGACCGACAGGTCGAGCGACGGCACGCCGTCGACGATCGCACCCGCGTGCTGCAGCACGAACGCGCCGGCCCGCCCGTCGAGCGTGCCCTCGACCCGCTCGAGCGCGACGTACGCCAACGGACCCGATTCGGCTGCAGTCGACACGAAGTGCACCACGCTCGTGCCCTCGATCGCCCCGCCGGCGAAGACCTTGTCGAAGGTCGTGCGCCCCACCGCGGGGAGCTCGGTCACCTCGGCGTCCTCGGCGGGGCGGGCGGTGATGATGAACGGCGCTCGGATGCTCGGCATGCCCGCACGTTAGCCCCCGGGTCCGACGACGGGAGACGGACGCGACGAGGCCCGGCTCCCTCGCGGGGGAGCCGGGCCTCCGACGTGGTTCGGTCTATGCGGTCGCAGCCTCGTCGCGCTCGGCGCGGTTGACCGCGGACACGATCGCCTTGAGCGACGACGTCACGATCGACGGGTCGATGCCCACGCCCCAGAGCACTCGGCTGCCGACGGCGCACTCGAGGTACGACGCGGCCACGGCGTCGCCGCCGGACGACATCGCGTGCTCGTTGTAGTCGAGCACACGGACGTCGACGCCGTAGCCCGCCATCGCGTCGCAGAACGCGGCGATCGGGCCGTTGCCGGTGCCCTCGAGCTCGACCTCGGTGCCGTTGTCGACGATCGTCACGCGCAGGTGCGTGGCGCCGTCGACGTCGGAGTCCTGCTTGACCGAGCGCAGCGTGAACCGGCCCCACGGCGCGGCCGGGTTGGGCAGGTACTCGTCCTGGAAGAAGTCCCACATCGCGGCGGCGGTGACCTCGCCGCCCTCGGAGTCGGTGACCTTCTGCACGACGTGGCTGAACTCGATCTGCAGGCGGCGCGGCAGCTCGAGCTTGTGCTCGGTCTTCATGATGTACGCGACGCCGCCCTTGCCGGACTGCGAGTTCACGCGGATGACGGCCTCGTACGTGCGGCCGACGTCCTTCGGGTCGATCGGCAGGTAGGGGACCTCCCAGCGGAAGTCGTCGATGCCGACGCCCGCCTCGTCGGCGTCGCGCTGCATCGCCGCGAGGCCCTTGTTGATCGCGTCCTGGTGCGAGCCCGAGAACGCCGTGAAGACGAGGTCGCCGCCGTACGGGTGGCGCTCGTTGACCGGCAGCTGGTTGCAGTACTCGACGGTCCGGCGGATCTCGTCGATGTTGCGGAAGTCGATCTGCGGGTCGATGCCCTGGCTGAACAGGTTCATGCCGAGGGTGACGAGGCAGACGTTGCCGGTGCGCTCCCCGTTGCCGAACAGGCACCCCTCGATGCGGTCCGCACCGGCCATGAAGCCGAGCTCGGCGGCGGCGACGCCGGTGCCGCGGTCGTTGTGCGGGTGCAGCGACAGCACCAGCGAGTCGCGGCGCGCGAGGTTGCGGTGCATCCACTCGATCGAGTCGGCGTAGACGTTGGGCGTGGCCATCTCGACGGTCGCCGGCAGGTTGACGATCGCCTTGCGGTCAGGCGTCGGCTCCCACACGTCGAACACGGCGTCGCAGACCTCGACGGCGAACTCGAGCTCGGTGCCGGTGTACGACTCGGGGGAGTACTCGTAGAAGACCTCGGTGCCCTTGAGGTTCTCGGCGTACTTCAGGCAGAGGCGCGCCCCGTGGGTCGCGATGTCCTTGATCCCGTCGCGGTCCAGGCCGAACACGACGCGGCGCTGCAGCGTCGAGGTGGAGTTGTAGAGGTGCACGATCGCCTGCGGCGCGCCGGCGATGGCCTCGTACGTGCGCTCGATCAGGGGCTCGCGCGCCTGGGTCAGCACCTGGATGACGACGTCGTCCGGGATGTGGTCGCCCTCGATGAGCAGGCGGACGAAGTCGAAGTCGGTCTGGCTGGCCGACGGGAAGCCGACCTCGATCTCCTTGTAGCCCATGTCGACGAGGAGCTTGAACATCCGCATCTTGCGCGCGGGCGTCATGGGGTCGATCAGCGCCTGGTTGCCGTCACGGAGGTCGACCGCGGCCCAGCGGGGGGCCTGGGTGATGACCTTCGAGGGCCAGGTGCGGTCGGCCAGGTCGACGGGGGTGAAGGGGCTGTAGCGGCGCCAGGCCATCGGCGACGGCTTCTGGGCGTTGCGCTCGTCGTACGGGAAGGGGGCGGTCACGGGGTCCTCGCTGGATGTGTGGGGTGAGGTGGGTCAGGTACGACCGGCACGCCAGCACCCCGCAGCGAGGAGGCCGGTCCTAGGCCTCGCTGCGGCCGCTAAGGAGAAGCGCCACGTATGACATCTCGGTCAGAGTAGCAGCGACCTGAGCCGAACCGCGGTCGGGGGGCGCGTCGTGTCTCAACCCTTGGGACGCCGATACCGGATGCTGGGACGCGGTCCTACCCTTTCGGCCATGTCGAAGACCCTGAAGCTCGCAGTCATCCCCGGTGACGGGATCGGTACCGAGGTCGTGGCCGAGGGCCTGAAGGTGCTCGACGTCGCGGCCGGCCGGCACGGGCTGGCCTTTGACCGGGTCGAGTACGACCTCGGTGCGCGCCGCTACAACGCGACCGGGGAGACGCTGCCCGAGTCGGTCCTGGCCGAGCTCCGCGGCGTCGACGGCATCCTGCTCGGCGCGGTCGGCGACCCGAGCGTGCCCCCGGGCGTGCTCGAGCGGGGCCTGCTGCTGAAGCTGCGCTTCGAGCTCGACCACTACCTCAACCTCCGCCCCGTGAAGCTGTTCCCGGGCGTGGCGACCCCGCTGGCGGGCAAGGGCCCCGAGGACATCGACTTCGTCGTGTGCCGCGAGGGCACCGAGGGCCCCTACGCCGGTGCGGGCGGCTGGCTGCGCCAGGGCACGCCGCAGGAGATCGCGACCGAGGAGAGCGTCAACACCGCGTTCGGCGTCGAGCGCATAGTGCGCGACGCCTTCGAGCGGGCCACCAAGCGCGCGAACAAGGTGACGCTGGTGCACAAGACCAACGTGCTCGTGCACGCGGGCGGGCTGTGGCAGCGCACGTTCGATCGGGTGGCCGCCGAGTACCCCGCCGTCACGACCGACTACTGCCACGTCGACGCGGCGAGCATGTTCTTCCTCACCCAGCCCGAGCGGTTCGACGTCGTCGTCACCGACAACCTGTTCGGCGACATCCTCACCGACATCGGCGCGGCGATCGCGGGCGGCATCGGCCTGGCCGCGAGCGGCAACGTCAACCCGGCCCGCACGAGCCCCAGCATGTTCGAGCCGGTGCACGGCTCGGCGCCGGACATCGCCGGCCAGGGCAAGGCGGACCCCACCGCGACCGTGCTCTCCGTCGCGATGCTGCTCGACCACCTCGGCGAGGACAAGGCCGCAGCCGAGGTGGAGGCGGCCGTGTCTGCCGATCTCGCCGCGCGCGGCTCGGCCGTGCGCAGCACGTCGCAGATCGGCGACGCGCTCGCTGCCCGAGTAGCCGGCTAGCCGCACCCGCCGGCCCCGCTGGGGGCACGGTGCCCGGAGCGGCAGACGCCAGCCCATTCGTCGCTCCCGCAGATGATCTCGGGGGCTCCTGAGAGGTACCGTCACGCCATGTCGACTTCGACGATCGTCCGTACGCCGTCCGCCGCGCCCCGCTCCGCCGAGGAGATCGCGGCCATCCTCGAGAACCCGGGCTTCGGCCGGGTCTTCACCGACAACATGGTGACGATCCGCTGGACCGAGGCCGAGGGCTGGCACGACGCGCAGCTCGTCCCGTACGCGCCGATCCCCATGGACCCGGCCACCAACTTCATCCACTACGGCCAGTCGATCTTCGAGGGGCTCAAGGCCTACCGCCAGCCCGACGGGTCGATCGCGACCTTCCGCCCCGAGGCGAACGCCGCCCGCTTCGCGCGGAGCGCCGCGCGGCTCGCGATGCCCGCCCTGCCCGAGGAGCTCTTCCTCGAGTCGCTGCGCGTGCTGGTGGAGCAGGACTCGACGTACGTGCCGGACGACCAGGAGAAGTCCCTCTACCTCCGGCCGTTCATGTTCTCGACGGAGGTCGGGCTGGGCGTCCGCCCGGCCAACGAGTACCTCTACGTGCTCATCGCATCGCCCGCCGGCGCCTACTTCCCGCGCGGCGTGAAGCCGGTGTCGGTGTGGCTCTCGACCGAGTACGTGCGGGCCGCGCCCGGCGGCACGGGCGAGGCCAAGTGCGCCGGCAACTACGCCGCATCGCTCATCGCCCAGGCGCAGGCCGCGGCACAGGGCTGCGACCAGGTCGTGTGGCTCGACGCCCACGAGCACCGCTGGGTCGAGGAGATGGGCGGCATGAACCTGTACTTCGTGTACGGGTCCGGCGACGACGCCCGCATCGTCACCCCCGAGCTCACCGGCTCGCTGCTCCCGGGCGTCACCCGCGACTCGTTGCTGTCGGTCGCCAAGGACCTCGGCTACGGCTCGGGGGAGGGACGGATCTCGATCGACGACTGGCGCGAGGGCAACGCGTCCGGCGAGCTCACCGAGGTGTTCGCCTGCGGCACGGCAGCGGTCATCACGCCCGTCGGCTCGGTCAAGAGCGCCGACCACTCGTGGACGGTCGGCGACGGCGGCAGCGGCGCGGTGACGATGCGCCTGCGCCAGGCGCTGCTCGACATCCAGACCGGCGTCACGCCCGACGTCCACGGCTGGCTGCACACCCTCGTGCCCGCCCAGGCCTGACCGGGGCGATGCATCGATGAACGAGGTCGCGAGCTTCTACGGCGGCTCTGGTGGACTCGTGTCGGCGATCGGTTCCGCGCTGGACCGAGCCGGGGTGGACCGGTCGGCCCTGCGGGCCTCCGACCTCGCTCCGATCGACGAGTTCCACATCCGCGGTCGTTCGGCATCCCTCGAGATCATCGAGGCGCTCGGCCTCACGGCCGGCTCCCAGGTCCTCGACCTCGGCAGCGGGCTCGGCGGGCCCGCCCGCACGATCGCCGAGCAGACCGGATGCACGGTGACCGGAATCGACCTGACACCGGAGTTCTGCGCGGCGGCGACGGCGCTCTCGGAGTGGACGGGCCTGGCCGGGCTCACCAGCTTCCGGGTGGGCGACGCGACCGTCACCGGTCTGGCCGACGCATCGGTCGACGCGGTGCTCACCGTGCACGTGGCGATGAACATCTCCGACAAGCCTGCGCTCTACGCCGAAGCCCTCCGGTTGCTGCGTCCCGGCGGCAGGTTCGTGGTGTACGACGTCCTGCAGGGGGAGGGGGGCGACGTCCGCTACCCGGTGCCGTGGGCGAACGACCCGTCGACGAGCTTCCTCGCCACTCCGGCCGAGATGCGTGGCTTTCTCCGAGGAGCGGGCTTCGAGGTGGTCGCCGAGGTCGACTCGTCCGAGGAGAGCCTCGCCTGGTTCCAGGCGGTGCGCGCCCGCATCGAGCGCGACGGGCCGCCACCCGTCACCTTCTCGGCGTTCCTCGGTGACGCCTTCGCCGAGATGGCCGCCAACCAGGTCGCCAACCTCGCCGAGCGGCGCATCCGCACCGTGATGCTCACCTGCCGGCGCCCGTCCTGATCGCACGCGCCGCACCAGCTGCGAACCGCGCCGGACCTCAGGGGGTCGGGGTCGGAGGCGCAGCGGCCACGCTGGGCGGCGGTGTGCTGGCGGGCGGCGGGGCCGAGGTCTTCGGCGGCGCGGACGTCGTGGCCGGCGGCGGCGTGGACGCCGGGGCGCTCGAGCTCACCGGCTCCGACGGGCTCGGCGTACCGGAACCGGTGGGCGGTGCCGGATCGATGCTGGCCGTCGGCGTGGTAGACCCGACCGGTGTCGCGGTCGGCCCGGTGCCCGAGCCGTTGCCCGTGTCGGACCCTCCGCCGGCGATCGGGCCGTAGAACACCGACAGGGGCAGGTACTGCTTGCTGGCCCGCGGCGCGTTGGGGTCGAGCGGCGAGCAGGCCTCGGAGGCCGCGGCGAACGCGTTGGCCCGGCCGATCGAGCCCTCCCGGTTGGGGTGGATGCCGTCGCCGCCCATCCAGGCCGGGTGCGTGGCGACGAGCTCGGTCCACTGGAGCACCCGCACGTTGTCGCGTCCCGCGGCCGCCCGGTCGATCGCGGCGTTGAGCTCCGACGCCGGTGAGTACTGGCTGTCCGGGCGTACGACGTCCACCCACACCACGCAGCGATCGGGGCCGAGGATGTCGAGGATCGCGGTGGCGTCGGCCTCGAGGACGTCGCCGCTCGGGTCGTTGGTGCCCGAGCTCACGACCACCATGCTCGGGATGGAGCCCATGCCGCGCAGGGCGGCGAGGGTGCCGGCCGTCGTCCGGCCGACCTCGGCCTCGTACGACACGTAGCGGTCGGGCACGAGGTCGGCGAGGTACGGGTAGACCGTGAGGCCGAGGGAGTCCCCGAGCACGAGGGTGTCCTCGCCCGCGGGCAGCATCGGCTCGGTCTGGGTGATGCCCGGGGCCGCGGCGGGGTCGACCGCCGACGCCGACAGCGTGCCGGTCGCGCTCGGCGTGGCGTTCGGGCTGCTGCCGGGGCCGGCCGTGGGCGAGCCGCCCCCGCGCGTGAGCGCCCAGGCCGACACCCCGCCGACGACCAGCAGGACAGCGGCGAGCACGCCGGCCGTCCGCTTCCACGACCGCGGTGCCTGCTCGGGCACGACCGTGGCCGCGTGCTTGGGAGCCGGGTGCTCGACCGCGCCGTGCGGGGCCGCGTGGGCGTGCTCGAGGGTGCGCTCGTGGTGGTGACGCGCGGTCTCGGCGGCGGCGGCAGCCTCGGCTGCCAGCTCGGGCGTCAGGGCCGGCTGGGGCGCCGTGGCGGCGTCCTCGGTGGGGCCCCCGACCGGTTCGGCCGGCCCCCCGTGCGTCGTCCCGTCCACCCCATGAGGGTACGCGAGGTTCCCGGCGTCCCCGTCTCCGGCGACCCGGCCTCCCGCTGCCGAGGTGACGTATGGCACTCTGGACCCATGACCGCCCGGGTGATCATTACCTAGCGCGTCGCCGACACCCGTCGCCGACGCGCAGCCTCTCGCACCCTGCGAGGGGCTTTTTCGTTGCCCGGCACCCTTCCCGACCGAGCTGTTTGAGGAACCCCGATGACCACCGACGCCTTCCACGTCTACGACACAACGCTGCGCGACGGAGCCCAGCGCGAGGGCATCTCTTACTCCGTGCAGGACAAGCTGGCCGTGGCGCGGCTGCTCGACGACCTCGGGGTGCAGTTCATCGAGGGCGGCTGGCCCGGCGCCATGCCCAAGGACACCGAGTTCTTCGCCCGCGCCCGCACCGAGCTCGACCTGAAGTCGGCCCTGCTCGTGGCCTTCGGGGCCACCCGCAAGGCCGGCGTGAAGGTCGAGGACGACGCGCAGGTGGCGGCGCTGCTCGACTCCGAGGCGCCGGTGATCACGATCGTGGCGAAGTCCGACGTGCGGCACGTGGCCGAGGCCCTGCGCACGACGAACGAGGAGAACGTCGCGATGGTGCGCGACACCGTCGCCTACCTCGTCAGCAAGGGCCGTCGGGTGTTCGTCGACTACGAGCACTTCTTCGACGGCTACCGCAACGACCCCGACTACGGCGTCGCCCTGATCACGGCGGCGACCGAGGCGGGCGCGTCCGTGAACGTTCTGTGCGACACCAACGGCGGATGCCTGCCCAGCCGCATCACCGCTGTCGTCACGGACGTCCTCGCCCGCACCGGTGCGCGCCTCGGCATCCACTGCCAGGACGACACCGCGTGCGCCGTCGCCAACAGCATCGCCGCCGTCGAGGCGGGCGCGACCCACGTCCAGTGCACCGCCAACGGGTACGGCGAGCGCACGGGCAACGCCGACCTCTTCGCCGTGATCGGCAACCTCGAGATGAAGCTCGACATGCGCGTGCTGCCCGAGGGCAGGCTGCCGGAGATGGTCCGCGTGTCGCACGCCATCGCCGAGATCGCCAACCTCCCCGCGAACACGCACCAGGCGTACGTCGGCGTCTCGGCCTTCGCGCACAAGGCGGGCCTGCACGCGAGCGCGCTCAAGGTGAACTCGGACCTCTACAACCACATGGACCCGGCCCTGGTCGGCAACGACATGCGCGTGCTCGTCACCGAGATGGCCGGTCGTGCCTCGGTCGAGCTCAAGGGCCGCGAGCTGGGCATCGACCTCTCGGACGACCCGGACGTGCTCACCCGGGTGGTCGAGCGGGTCAAGGACCTCGAGGCGGGCGGCTGGACCTTCGAGGCGGCCGACGCCTCGTTCGAGCTCCTCCTGCGCGACGAGATGACGGGCGGCCGACGTCGCCACTTCACGGTGGAGTCGTGGCGCACCATCGTCGAGCAGCGGGCCGACGGCACGGTCGCGAGCGAGGCGACCGTGAAGGTGCACGCGAACGGCGAGCGCATCGTGGCGACCGGTGAGGGCAACGGCCCCGTCAACGCCCTCGACAACGCGCTGCGCACGGCGCTCACCTCCGCGTTCCCCGAGCTCGCCGCCCTCGAGCTCGTCGACTACAAGGTGCGCATCCTCGACGGCAGCGCCGGCACGGACGCCGTCACCCGCGTGCTGGTCGGCACCACCGACGGGGCCCACGACTGGACCACCGTCGGGGTGCACGAGAACGTCATCGCGGCCTCCTGGCTGGCCCTCGAGGACGCCGTCGCGTACGGCCTGCTCAAGGCCGGGCGCGAGACGGGTGAGCAGGCCTAGCTCCGGGAGCAACTAGGCTCCGACCGTGCGTATCGCGAGGTGTGGCGGGCCCGAGGGTGTCATCGGCTTCGGCGTGGTCGAGGGCGTGGACGAGGCCGGCGCGGTCACCGCGGAGTCGACGTTCACGCCGATCCTCGGCCACCCGTTCGGCCAGATCGAGGTCGCGGGGCCGCCCGTGCCGCTCGAGGGGCTGCGGCTGCTCGCGCCCACGTTGCCCAGCAAGGTGATCGCGGTCGGGCGCAACTACGCCGACCACGCGCGCGAGCTCGGCAACGAGGTGCCCGACGAGCCGATCATCTTCCTCAAGCCGTCGACGTCGGTGATCGGGCCGGGCGAGGCGATCGTGCTGCCCGAGCAGTCCGAGCAGGTCGAGCACGAGGCCGAGCTGGCCGTGGTGATCGGACGCCTCTGCAAGGAGGTGCCGCTGCACCGCGTGCCCGAGGTGATCCTCGGCTACACGGTCGCCAACGACGTCACCGCGCGCGATCTGCAGCGCGCCGACGGACAGTGGACCCGCGGCAAGGGCTTCGACACCTTCTGCCCGATCGGGCCGTGGATCGAGACCGACCTCGACCCGGACGACCTCACCCTCACGTGCACGGTCGGGGACGAGCTGCGCCAGGCGACCAGCACGTCGCACATGGAGCGCCGTGCGCACGAGCTCGTCGCGTGGATCAGCAACGTCATGACCCTCATCCCCGGCGACGTGATCCTCACCGGGACGCCTGCCGGCGTCGGTCCGCTGCGCGACGGCGACTCCGTCAGCGTCACCATCAGCTCCATCGGCACTCTCACGAACCGGGTGGTCTCCTCGTGACTGCGATCCCGTCCCTGCCCGCCACGGGCTCCTCCCCGATCCGGGTGCGCTTCTGCCCGTCGCCCACGGGCAACCCGCACGTCGGCATGGTGCGCACCGCGCTGTTCAACTGGGCCTACGCCCGCCACACCGGCGGCACGTTCGTCTTCCGCATCGAGGACACCGACTCGGCCCGCGACAGCGAGCAGTCGTACGAGGACCTGCTCGGCGCCCTGCGCTGGCTGGGCATGGACTGGGACGAGGGCCCGGTCGTCGGCGGCCCGCACGCGCCCTACCGCCAGAGCCAGCGGATGGACATCTACGCCGACGTCGCGGCGAAGCTGGTCGAGGCCGGTCTCGCGTACGAGTCGTTCTCGACCCCGGACGAGGTCGAGGAGCGTCGCAGGGCCGCGGGGCAGGACCCGAAGCTCGGCTACGACAACAAGGACCGCGACCTCACCGACGAGCAGAAGGCGGCGTTCCGCGCAGAGGGCCGTCTCCCCGTGCTGCGCATGCGCATGCCCGACCAGGACTGGACGTGGGACGACCTCGTCCGCGGCGACGTCACGTTCGGCCGCGAGCACGTGCCCGACTTCGTCATCGTGCGGGGCAACGGCGAGCCGCTCTACACGCTCGTGAACCCGGTCGACGACGCCCTCATGGGCATCACGCACGTGCTGCGCGGCGAGGACCTGCTCTCCAGCACCCCGCGCCAGCTCGCGATGTACGCCGCCCTCGCCCAGATCGGCGTCGGCGACGGCAGCACTCCGCGGTTCGGCCACCTGCCGTACGTCATGGGGGAGGGCAACAAGAAGCTCTCCAAGCGCGACCCGCAGAGCTCGCTCAACCTCTACCGCGAGGAGGGCTACCTCCCCGAGGGTCTGCTCAACTACCTCGCGCTGCTCGGCTGGTCGGCCGGCGACGACCTCGAGTTCTTCTCGCCGACCCAGCTGGCCGAGCTGTTCGACCTCGGCCGCGTGCAGCCCAACCCGGCGCGCTTCGACCCCAAGAAGTGCCTCGCCATCAACGGCGACTGGATCCGGCACATCTCCGCCGACGATCTCGCCTCTCGGCTCGTCCCGTACCTCGTCGCCGTGGGGGCGCTCGACGGCGACCCGACGCCCGAGCAGAAGGCCGTCATCGACGCCGCGGTGCCGCTGGTCCAGGAGCGCATGGAGACCCTGCGCTCGGGTGCCGAGCAGCTGCGGTTCCTGCTGGTGGACGAGGCCGACTTCGTCGTCGACGCGGAGGACCGCGAACGGGTGCTCACCGAGGACGCACGACCGACCGTGCAGGCGGCGTACGACGCGCTCGCGGGCCTCGCCGGCTTCGATCACGCCTCGGTCGAGGCCGCGCTGCGCGAGGCGCTGGTGGAGGGTCTCGGCCTGAAGCCGAAGCTCGCCTTCGGACCCGTTCGGGTCGCGGTGACCGGGCGCCGCATCTCGCCGCCGCTGTTCGAGTCGATCGAGCTGCTCGGCCGTGACCGCACGCTCGCGCGTCTCCAGGCGGCGCTCGCCTGATCCGTTGCGGGCCAGGCGGTCCGGTGCTCGACCTCTCGGGCCGATCTCCGGCCACCACGGCCGGTTTGGGAACGGGTGCGCGCACGGGCTACTATTTCCGACGTCGACGGCCCGCACGGGTCGACGGCATTGGGGTATGGGGTAATTGGCAGCCCAACTGATTCTGGTTCAGTTAGTCTAGGTTCGAGTCCTGGTACCCCAGCTGGTCGAGATCGATCGCACGGTGGCTCACGTCACGCGGCATGAATTTGCCGCTCCGACAAGCCCTCGGGTACCGTCTCTGACTCGCTGGCAGATCGCTCCCAGAGCGGTCGAACAGCACCCACGGCCCCGTTGTGTAGCGGCCTAGCACGCCGCCCTCTCAAGGCGGTAGCGCGGGTTCGAATCCCGTCGGGGCTACGTGGAGAAAGGCCCAGGTCCACGACCTGGGCCTTTCGCATGTCCGGGGCCGGGGCGGTCGATCGGCGGGAAGCGCAGCGCGAGCGGGCGCGCCCGGTGAGCGTGGCGCGACCGCGGTCAGGGACTCGGGCCGTGCCCGACGAGTGCCCGCAGCGCCGCACACGACGGGAGACACCATGAAGGTCCTGCTGCTCGGCGTCGGCACTGTCGGCGAGGCCATCGCCCGGCTCAGCGCCGGACGACCCTGGCTCGAGACGATGGTGCTGGCCGACCACGACGTCGAGCGCGCGCAGGCGCTGGCGGACTCCATCGGTGACCCGATGAGCCACCCGGTGGCGCAGATCGACGGGTCGGACGCCGACGCGGTGGCCGCCCTGGCTCGTGAGCACGGCGTCGTCCTGGTGATGAATGCCCTCGACCCGCGCTTCGTCATGCCCGTGTTCCGCGGTGCACTCGAGGC
The DNA here is from genome assembly GCF_042660085.1 of Longivirga aurantiaca. NCBI lineage: Bacteria > Bacillati > Actinomycetota > Actinomycetes > Sporichthyales > Sporichthyaceae > Longivirga > Longivirga aurantiaca. Next base: position 832,093 of record NZ_JBHSTI010000008.1, read on the forward strand.
CGACGTCGACTACCTGGACATGGCCCTCAGGCCTGCTGGAGCGGGGGCGTGGCTCACCAGATCTGGATGCGCTCCTGGCGGGGCCGCATGACGGGTGCGTCGTCGGGGAGCCCGAAGGCCTGCTGGAACGCGTCGCTGTTGGACAGCGGGCCGTGTACGCGGGCCTTGCGCGGGCTGTGCGGGTCGATCTGGGCGAGCGTGCGCGCGAGCTCCTCGCTCGTGTTGCCGCGCCACACGGCCGCGTTGGCGAGGAAGAACCGCTGCGCGGGGGTGAGCCCGTCGATGTCGGGGGAGCCGGCGCTCACGCGGGCGTGCGCGCGCTGGGCGAGCGCGATGCCGCCGAGGTCGGCGATGTTCTCGCCGAGGGTGAGGCGGCCGTTCACGTGCACCTCGCCGACCGCGACGTACTCGTCGAACTGGGCCACGAGCCGCTCGGCCAGGCCGGTGAAGTGGGCCTGGTCCTCCTCGGTCCACCAGTCGCGGAACGCGCCGTCGGCGTCGAATCGGCGTCCCTGGTCGTCGAACCCGTGCGTGACCTCGTGCGCGATCACGGTGCCGATTCCGCCGTAGTTCACGGCGTCGTCCGCTGCGGCGTCGAAGAACGGCTCCTGCAGGATCCCCGCCGGGAAGACGATCTCGTTGCGCACCGGGTGGTAGTAGGCGTTGACGATGTGCGGGGGCATGTCCCACTCGGCGGTGTCGACGGCCTCGTCCAGCTTGCGCAGCTGGCGGGCGAGGTCGAAGCGGGATGCCGCGAGGCGGTTGGCTGCGTAGGACTGGCGACCGATCTCGAGGCCGTCCCACGAGCGCCACTCGTCGGGGTATCCGATCTTCACGCCGAACGAGTCGAGCTTGGTCAGCGCCTTGGCGCGCGTCTGCTCGCTCATCCAGTCGCGGGTCTCGAGCGAGTGCCGCATCTCGGCGAGGATCTCGCCGACCATCGCCTCGGCACGCTCCTTGGCCGCCTCGGAGAACGTGGCGTGCACGAAGAGCTGGGACAGTGCCTCGCCCATGTCGGAGCCGATCGCGGCCACCACGCGCTTCCAGCGGTCCTTGGGCTCCTGCTTGCCCTCCACCCGCTTCCCGTAGAACTCGAACGCCTCGTCCTCGAACGCCGCGGGCAGCGCGCTCGCGGTCGCCTTGATCACCTGGAAGACGGCGTACGCACGGAGCACCTCGACGTCGGTGGCGTCCACGATCGGGCGCAGCGCCTCGAGGTAGGCGGGCTCGGACACGTTGACGACCTGCGTGGAGCCGGCACCGATCGCGGCGACGTACGCGGGCAGGCCCAGCGCGGGCGAGAGCGCCGCGAGGTCGTCGAGGCTGCGCTTGTTGAGGGTGCGCCCGCGGTCACGCCGCTCCTCGGCCTTGAGCTGCGGCTCGGCGAGGCGCGTCTCGAGCTCCAGCACGCGCGGAGCGAGGGCGGCTGCGGCACCGGGCTCGGTCCCGGCGTTGACCAGCTGTGCTGCGACGTGGTCGACGTACGCCGCCCGCAGGGCCGCCGCGGCCTCGCTCTCAGTGACGTACGAGTCGCGGTCGGGGAGGCCGAGCCCGCTCGGCACGACCCACAGCAGGTAACGGCTGGAGTCCTCGTGGTCGACTGTGGCGCCCGCGGCGTAGAGCAGCGGCAGACCCTCGCGCAGGAACGGGGCGTGGAGGTCGAGGAAGGACTGCGGGGAGTCGATGGCCGCGACCGCGTCGAGCAGGTGCTGGATCGGTGCGAGGCCGGCGGCCTCGATGGCCTCGGTGTCCATGCCGGAGGCGTAGAAGTCGCCGAGCCGGCGCTCGAGGTCGTCGTGGGGGTCGGTGCCCGCGCGCTCGAGCTCGCTGCGCAGGACGAGCTCGTTCCGGGTCAGCACCTCCTCGAAGGAGCCCCACGCGCCGAAGCCCGCCGGGATCGGGTGCGCATCCATCCAGCCGCCGTTGGCGAACCGGTAGAAGTCCGCGCCCGGGTCGACCGACGGGTCGCGGTCCTCGGCGTGCAGCGTCATCTCGGCCCCTCCGGCTGTATGGCTCTCGGGGGGAACCTACCTGCGGGGATCAGGACTCCGCGGGCCGGTCGCCGTCGGGTTCTGCGAGGGTCTCGCGCTCGGCCTCGGGCTCGGCCGCCTGGACCTCGGCCATCAGGCCGTCCGGCGGCGGCAGCATCAGGCCGCCCCGGTCGGTGCGCCACTCCTGGGCGCGCAGGCCGACGATCATCGCGACGAAGACGACGAGGTAGACCTGACCGACGACGGCGAGCGTGGTGGCGGCCAGGCGTCCTGCCTCGGTGACGGCCGAGAGGTCGCCGTACCCGACCGTCGTGACGGTGACGAGTGCGAAGTACATGAACGACGTCGACGGCTGCGGCTCTCCGAAGAAGGGGGTCGTGGACCAGTCGTCGATCGCCACGAAGACGTGGAAGAACGCGAGCGGGATGAGGAGGTACGCCGAGATCGCCCCGAGCAGCGTGGCCGAGCTGACCCGCGCGTGCCGCAGGAGCCGGCGCACGACCACGAACGGGATGGCGACCGAGAGGAGGGCGACGACGCCGGTCGGGTTGTAGCGGTTGTCCACGACCGTGTCGTCGGTGAACAGGGCGATGGCGGTGATGACCGTGATCCCGCTGAGCCCGATCAGGACGAGCACGTCGATGAAGCGCTGGCGTCGTGCCGCGAGACCGCTGGCGCGCAGCGCGATGAGCAGCGTGGCGGCCACCGTGACCGATGCGGCCCAGGAGCCGATCTCGGCGACAGCCGACTCGCCCTCGGGGTCGGTGATGTCGAAGAGCGAGAGGCCGACGATGCTCGCGGCGGTAACGCCGAGCAGCAGCCCGAACCGGTCGACGTACGGGCCGTCGTCGGTGAACGCCTGGGGCCGGAGGATCCCGCGGCGCGCCCTGCCGCTGGCCGCCACCATCACGAGCCGCCGTTGCGTCGCAGGGCCTCCGTCAGCCGCGCCGCAGCCGTGACCACGGCCTGGGCGTGCAGCCGGCCAGGTGCGCGGCCGAGCCGCTCGACCGGGCCGCTGACCGACACGGCGGCGACGACGCGGCCGGCGGGCCCTCGCACCGGCGCGGACACCGACGCCACGCCGAGCTCGCGCTCGCTGACGCTCTGGGACCAGCCGCGGCGGCGCACACCGGCCAGCGCCGTAGCGGTGAACTTCGCGCCCATGAGGCCTCGGTGCATGCGCTCGGGCTCCTCCCAGGCGAGCAGCACCTGGGCGGCGGATCCGGCGTGCATCGAGAGCACGGCCCCGATCGGCACCGTGTCGCGCAGCCCGGTGAGGCGCTCGGCCGCGGCGACGCAGATGCGCTGCTCGCCCTGGCGCCGATAGAGCTGGCACGACTCGCTCGTGGCATCGCGCAGCGCCGTCAGCACCGGGCCGGCGGCGGCGAGGAGGCGGTCCTCGCCCGCGGCCGTCGCGAGCTCGCCGAGGCGGGGGCCGAGGATGAACCGGCCCTGCAGGTCGCGGGCGACCAGGCGGTGGTGCTCGAGGGCGGTGGCGAGGCGGTGGGCGGTGGGCCGGGCGAGGCCCGTCGCCTGCACGAGCCCGGCCAGCGTGAGCGGCCCGGCCTCGAGGGCACCGAGCACGGTCGCGGCTTTGTCGAGGACGCCGACTCCGCTAGTGTTGTCCATGTGCTGATACTGCCGTCTCAGCATCCGAGATGGCAAGTCACTCGTACGAACTCGAGAGGTGAGTCGGATGGGCACCACGCTGGCAGAGAAGGTCTGGGACGCGCACGTCGTCAGCCGGGTCGAGGGTGAGCCCGACCTCCTCTACATCGACCTGCACCTGGTCCACGAGGTCACGAGCCCCCAGGCCTTCGACGGCCTGCGCGCGGCCGGACGCCCCGTCCGCCGCCCTGACCTGACCCTCGCGACCGAGGACCACAACGTCCCGACGTTCGACATCGACAAGCCGATCGCGGACCCGATCTCGCGCGCCCAGGTCGAGGCGCTGCGGGTGAACGCCGCGGAGTTCGGCGTACCGATCTACTCGCTCGGCAACGCCGAGCAGGGCATCGTGCACGTGGTCGGCCCGCAGCTCGGGCTCACCCAGCCCGGCATGACGGTCGTCTGCGGCGACTCGCACACGTCCACCCACGGCGCCTTCGGCGCGCTGGCGTTCGGCATCGGGACGAGCGAGGTCGAGCACGTGCTGGCGACCCAGACGCTCTCGCTCAAGCCGTTCAAGACGATGGCGATCGAGATCGACGGCCCGCTGCCCGAGGGCGTGACGGCGAAGGACATCATCCTGCGCGTCATCGCCGAGATCGGCACCGGCGGCGGCCAGGGCTACGTCCTGGAGTACCGCGGCGAGGCCATCCGCGCCCTCTCCATGGAGGCGCGCATGACGATCTGCAACATGTCGATCGAGGCCGGCGCCCGCGCCGGTCTCATCGCGCCCGACCAGACCACGTTCGACTACCTCGAGGGCCGCGACCGCGCCCCGAAGGGAGCCGAGTGGGACGCCGCCGTCGCGTACTGGCGCACGCTGGTGACCGACGCCGACGCCAGCTTCGACAAGGTCGTGCGGATCGACGCCTCGACCCTCGCGCCGTTCGTCACCTGGGGCACCAACCCGGGCCAGGGCGTGCCGCTCTCGGCCACGGTGCCGTCGCCGGACGACTTCGCGGACGAGTCCGAGCGCACCGCCGCCGAGCGCGCGCTCGAGTACATGGGCCTGACCGCCGGGACGCCGCTCAAGGACATCGCGGTCGACACGGTCTTCATCGGCTCGTGCACCAACGGCCGCATCGAGGACCTGCGCGCGGCCGCCGCGGTCATGCGCGGCCGGCGGGTGGCCGAGGGCGTCCAGGCGCTCGTGGTGCCGGGCTCGGTCCGCGTCCGCCTCGCCGCCGAGGCCGAGGGCCTCGACAAGGTGTTCGAGGAGGCCGGCGCCGAGTGGCGCAACGCGGGCTGCTCGATGTGCCTCGCGATGAACGCCGACAAGGTGGCGCCGGGCAAGCGCAGCGCCTCGACGTCCAACCGCAACTTCGAGGGACGCCAGGGCCCCGGCTCGCGCACCCACCTCGTGTCCCCGCAGGTCGCCGCCGCCACCGCAGTGGTCGGCCGCCTCGCCTCGCCCGCCGACCTGGTCTGACAGGAGCACCGCCATGGAGAAGTTCACCGTCCACACCGGTCGTGCCCTGCCGCTGCGCCGCAGCAACGTCGACACCGACCAGATCATCCCGGCCGAGTACCTCAAGCGGATCACGCGTCACGGCTTCGAGGACGCCCTGTTCGCCGCCTGGCGCCAGGACCCCGACTTCGTGCTCAACGACCCGCGGTACACCGACGTCTCGGTGCTCGTCGCCGGCCCGGACTTCGGCACCGGCTCCTCGCGCGAGCACGCCGTCTGGGCGCTGCAGGACTACGGCTTCAAGGTCGTGCTCTCCTCCCGCTACGCCGACATCTTCCGCGGCAACAGCGGGAAGATCGGCCTGCTCACCGCCGTCGTCGACCAGGACGTCGTCGAGCAGCTCTGGGCCGCGATCGAGGCGGACCCCGCCCTCGAGATCACCGTCGACCTGGTCGAGCGCCAGGTGCGCGCGGGCGACCTCGTCGCCCCGTTCGAGGTCGACGACTATGTCCGCTGGCGCCTGCTCGAAGGCTTGGACGACATCGGTCTGACGCTCCAGCACGCCGACGAGATCACCACCTTCGAGGCGGCGCGACCTGCCTTCAAGCCCGTCACCGCCTGACGCGCTTTCCGTCGCACCCCCGCCCGCCGTCCTCGACGTGCGTGCGGGGGTGAGCCATCTCCGGGCTCTACCAGCTCGCGCTCGCGCGCTCGGCGATGCCCGCCGTGCGACCGCGTCGAAGCGGGCCGCCGCCACCGTCGACTCAGCGAATCGCGTGCGACGTGCCGAGGGAGATCGGTCTGCGGCTACCGGGGTGATGGGTGGTGCGCCCTGACGTGTGCGTGCGGTCAGGGCCTGGGTCGGTCGGGTGGGGTGAAGGCCCAGTAGTCGGGGAGTCGGGGGTCGGTGCCGGCGGCGGTGATGGTCCATCCGCCTTCGTGGACTGCTCGGTGGTGGGTCTCGCAGAGCAGGACGCAGTTGTCGATGTCGGTGGGGCCGCCGTGCTCCCAGTGCTCGACGTGGTGGGCGCGGCAGCGTCTCACGTTGACCCGGCAGCCGGGGAAGGCGCAGTGGCCGTCGCGGTGCTCGAGGGCGCGTCGGAGGCGGGGTGGGACGACGCGGTAGTCGCGGCCGACGTGGAGGAACGGCTCGTTGGCCTCGCGCAGGACCAGGTCGATGGGTCCGAGGGTGTCGCTCGGGTTGGCGGTGATGATGGGGGTGATCTCGGCGTCGCACAGGAACCGGCGGAAGGTGTCGGGGATGACGACGGCGGGGGTGTCGTGCCCGGGGAGCAGCAGCTCCCCGCCGAGGCCGACCGCGAGGCGGTCCAGGCTCCCGGTCAGGGTGATCCGGGGGACGAGCCCGTGGTGGGTGCCCAGGGTGCCGGATTCGAGGGCGTCGGTGCAGATCTGGGCCAGGGCCAGGGCGTGCAGGTGGGCTTGGCGCTGGCGGCGCTTGCGGTCGGCGGCGCGGGTGTCGTCGTCGGGGTCGATCCGATCCTCGTCCGGGAGTGCACCCTCGCGGTACCAGCCGTCGACGGTCTGCTCGAGCGCGGTGCGGATCTGGGCGTAGGTCTCGTTCGACAGGTAGCCCTTGACCTGCACCCCGGATCCGACGGGGGTGAAGCGGATGTGCTGCTCGTCGTGGGCGTCGATCTCGGCCTGGTTGGCGCCGTCGGGGTCGACGTTGGCGCGCAGGTCCTTGAGGGCCTTGGCCATGCGGTCGGGGGTGCGGTGCTCGGCGTGGGGGAGCAGGTCGGCGACCATCGAGCTGCGGATCGCGGGGCGTTCCTTGCTGGGCACTCGGACCAGGCAGGTGTCGATGCCGTGGCGCAGGGTGGCGGCCATCGGGCCGGAGATGTCGCCGGTGAGCCAGGCGTCGAGCAGGTCGGAGTAGTCCTCGGCCAGGGACCTGGCTCCGGCGATGAGGCCGTTGGCGTCGCGGCCGGGCAGGCCGGCGGCCACTTCGAGCCAGCGTCCGAGGGATGCCTGTCCGTCGGGGAGCCACCCCGAGGCGTGCACGGCACCGACGGCGACGGTGGCGGCGGCCTTGGCCTGGTCCGCGCTGCGCAGCACTGCCATCGCCAGGGCGGGCTGCACGACGGCGGGCGCTGCGGCGAAACCACCCTCGCGTGCGGCCTCGGCGACTGCCTCGGCGGCCTCCATGAGAGCGGTGACTGCGCGGGCGGCCTTCTGCTCCAAGGGGAGGGCGGCAAGAGTCGAACGCATGTATGAATCCAAGCATGGGCCTCCGACAGTCGTCAACCCCCGAATCGCAACAACCGCAACGGTTTCCGGGCGGAGTTGTCCACAGGCAGCGGCGTACGGCGTGTCGTCCACAGGCGAGCGTCGGACGGACGCCCAGCTCGTCGGCCGGGACACCCGCATCCCTCACACGAGCGGTGCGAGCGGGCGGGAGGCCATGGGCTCCAGGGGGTTTGGGGGCGTGACCTGCACCACTCCCGCTGTCTGTCAAGGGGGCCCCGGGGCGAAATCCGTTGCGCCTGCTCGGATTTCTCGGCGGCGTGTCGCTGTCCCCTTGCGGCGACTGGGTGGGGGTCGGCGGTTAGGTTTGCTCCGAGTGCCGGACGGTGGGTCCGGCCGTTCCCCGGAGGATTCCCGTGGCAGAGAGCGTCAACAAGGCAGAGCTGATCGACCGTCTCGCGGCTCGTCTCGAGATCACCAAGAAGGCCGCCGGCGAGGCCATCGAGGCCATCGTCGACGAGATCACCAAGTCGGTCGCCAAGGGCGACAAGGTCGCGATCAGCGGCTTCGGCGTCTTCGAGAAGGCCGACCGCGCGGCCCGCGTGGGCCGCAACCCGCAGACCGGCGCTACCGTGAAGATCAAGGCGACCTCGGTGCCGAAGTTCCGCGCCGGCGCCGAGTTCAAGTCCACCGTGGCCGGCAAGAAGAAGGCCCCGGCCAAGAAGGCTGCTCCGGCCGCCAAGAAGGCCCCGGCGAAGAAGGCCGCCCCGGCCAAGAAGGCTGCTCCGGCCGCCAAGAAGGCTGCTCCGGCCAAGAAGGCCGCGCCCGCGCGCAAGCGCTGATCCGGGCGGCTCCGGCCGCATCGGTGCACCACCTCCGGAGAGGGCCCGGGTCCACGAGGACCCGGGCCCTCTCCGCGCGTCCTGACCCGCTCAGGCGGGAAGGGTGACGCGCACGGCGATGCCGTCGACCAGGTGGAGGTGCACGCGCTGGCCGCTGCGCAGCAGAAGGAGCCCGCCGGCGGCGAAGGCCGCAGCGTCGTACGCCGCCTCGGTGCCGTCGTCGAGCAGCACGCTGCCGGCGCCGGTCGCGGGGTCGTGGACGCGGACGGTCGCGACCACCACGCCGACCGCGTCAGTCACCGTGCACCAGTGCTGCCGTGGCCGGCCCGAGCCCGAGGCGTCCGGCGTCCCAGAGGTCGACCTCGGTGTCGACGTCCCGACGTAGACCGGGGGCGGGGCCGGGCTCGAGCGCGACCGCTCCGGATGCCGCGTGCGCAGCCCTCGAGCGCGGGCCGAAACGGGGGCCGAGATCGCTGCCCGGCCGGGCCGTGAGCAGGGTCGTGCCAGTGCCGGCGGCGTCGGCCACGAACCCACGCGCCACCTCGCCGCCCGCCTCGAGGGCGCGTCGCAGCTCGTCCGAGCGGAGCGCCGGGAGGTCTGCCACCAGCGCCGCCAGCGCGACGTCCGGCTGCTCGAGCCGCAGCTGCGCGGCCACGGCCTCGACCAGCTCGTTCAGCCCGGCGCCCTCGATGTCGGGCACCCACCGGGCACCCAGGCCGGACACCGCCGACCGCACCTCCGCGTCGTCCGACGCCACCACGACCGAGCGGACCCGCTCGCACGCCAGTGCCGCGCGCACCGTGTCGACCGCGAAGGCGAGGGCGAGGCTGCGCCGTTCGGGAGCCGGGCGCCCGGAAAGCCGGGTCTTGGCGCGATCGAGCCGCTTCACGGGCGCGACGACGACCCAGTCGAGAGGGCTGGACGGGGAAGGCACGACCACATCCTCGCCCATCGGCGGTGTCAGGCTGGACCCGCGCCCCTGCGGAGGCGAGGATCGGCACCCGAGACGGCGAGAGGAGGCCCGGCGGATGGCCAAGCGAGCAAGCGGCAAGCACCTCGGGTTCTGGTACCTCTTCTGCGTCGGGCTCCTGAAGCCGTGGCTCCTGCTGCTGACCCGCCGCGACTGGCGCGGGGTGGAGCACCTCAGGCCGGAGATCCTGCCGGACGGCTCCCAGGAGGGCGTCGTGGTGTGCCCGAACCACATCTCGTGGTTCGACCCGCTCGTGAGCGCGCACTTCTTCTACGACAACGGGCGTCCGCCGCGCTTCCTCGGCAAGGAGTCGGTGTTCCGGGTGCCGGTCGTCGGATGGCTCCTGCGGCAGGCGGGCCAGATCCCGGTCTACCGGGAGACGGCTGACGCCGCCAACGCCATACGTGACGCGATCTCGGCGGTGCAGCGCGGGGAGTGCGTCGTGCTCTACCCCGAGGGGACCATCACCCGGGACCCTGGCATCTGGCCGATGCGCGGGAAGACGGGCGCCGCCCGCGTGGCGCTGCTGAGCGGCGCACCGCTGATCCCCGTCGCCATGTGGGGGCCGCAGGCCGTGATGCGCCCGTACGTCAAGGAGTTCCGGATCCTGCCCCGCAAGACCATGCAGGTGGTGGCAGGCCCGGCGGTTGATATCGACGACCTCCGTGGCAGGCCGCTCGACGCCGAACTGCTGCAGGAGGCGACCGACAGGCTCGTCGACGCGATCGTGCTGCTGGTCGAGGGCCTGAGGGGGGAGACTGCACCCGCGGAGCGGTTCGACTTCAAGGCCTACCGGGCCGCACAGGCTGCTGCGGCGGGGGAGACGTCAGGGCAGCAGGGCCCCGTCGGCACGGACGAGCAGGAGAGGTCGCAGGACTGATGCGTATCGCGGTCATGGGCACGGGGTCGTGGGGCACGGCGTACGCGATGGTGCTCGCGGACGCCGGCAACGAGGTCGTCATGTGGGGCCGCGACGCCGAGCTCTGCGAGGCGATCACCTCGACGCACGAGAACCCGCGCTACCACCCGGGGATCGCGCTGCCGACCTCGCTCCGGGCGACGACCAACCCCGGCGAGGCTCTGGGCGGCGTGACGGTGGCGGTGCTCGCCGTCCCCGCGCAGACGTTGCGCGCGAACCTCGGCTCGTGGACCGACGTCCTCCCCAGGGGTGCGGTGCTCGTCTCGCTCATGAAGGGCGTGGAGCAGGGCACCACGAAGCGGATGAGCGAGGTCGCGGCGGAGGTCGCCGGCGTCGACGCCATGCAGGTGGCGGTGGTGTCGGGGCCCAACCTCGCGCGCGAGATCGCCGAGCGCCAGCCGGCGGCGACCACGATCGCCTGCCCGAACCCGGCCACGGCCGAGCTCCTCGCCGAGGCGAGCACGACGGCGTACTTCCGGCCCTACTGGACCACCGATGTCGTGGGCACCGAGATCGGCGGGTCGGTGAAGAACGTCGTGGCCCTCGCGAACGGCATGGCCGTCGGCATGGGGTACGGCGAGAACGCGCAGTCCGCGCTCATCACGCGTGGCCTGGCCGAGATGACGCGCCTCGGCGTGGCTCTCGGCGCGTCGCCGCTGACGTTCCTCGGTCTCGCCGGGATCGGCGACCTGGTGGCGACCTGCCAGTCGCCGCTGTCGCGCAACCGCACCTTCGGCGAGCACCTCGGCCGCGGACTCACGCTCGACCAGGCCACCGCGGAGATGAAGCAGACCTGCGAGGGCGTGAAGTCGTGCCGGGCGATCCTCGAGCTCGCCCAGCGACAGGGCGTGGAGATGCCGATCACCGAGCAGGTCGTCGAGGTCGTGCACGCGGGCCTCGACCCGCGCGAGATGCTCCAGGCCTTCATGAGCCGCAGCCTGAAGGCCGAGGCCGAGGTCGGCTGACGTTCGCGATGGATGCGACCTTCATCCAAGAGAGCCGAGCAATCCGGCCATCATCCGGTCGTTCTCGATGATGGTCGCCTTCATCCAGAACGGGCGTCCCCCTACGGGGTGAGGGCGTCGAGCGCCTGGGCCAGGTCCGTCCAGAGGTCGTCGACGTCCTCGATGCCGACCGAGAGGCGGATGAGCGTCTCAGGGATGTCCGGGCGCTCCTCGATCCACCGCCGCCGGCGCTCCCACGAGGTCTCGACGCCGCCGAGGCTCGTCGCGTGGATGACGACCGAGGTGCGGTCGCACATCGCGTCGGTCTCCTCCGCGGTGCCGGTCGTCTCGAACGACACGATCGTCCCGAAGCCGCTCATCTGCTTGGCCGCCACGAGGTGCCCGGGGTCGTCCGGCAGCCCGGGGTAGCGGACGTTGCGCACAGCGGGGTGCGACTGCAGCCGCGTGGCGAGCTCGTACGCCGAGGCCTGGGCCTGGCGCAGGCGCAGCGCCAGCGTCCGGACCCCGCGCAGGGCCAGGTAGGCGTCGAGCGGGCCGGGGATCGCCCCGACCAGGGTGCGCACCCGCAGCAGCCTCGCGAGCAGGTCCTGATCAGCAGTAACGACCGCGCCCATGAGCACGTCGGAGTGGCCCGCCAGGGCCTTCGTCGCCGAGTGCACGACGACGTCCGCACCGAGCGCGAGCGGGCGCTGCAGCAACGGAGTGGCGAAGGTGTTGTCGCACACCGTGAGGGCGCCGTGCGCGCGCGCGGCAGCCGTGGCGGCGGCGAGGTCGCACACCTCCAGGGCGGGGTTGGTCGGTGTCTCGATCCAGAGCACCGAGGCGCCCTCGCAGGCGGCGGCGACGGCGTCCGGGTCGTCGATCTGCACGAGCCGTACGACGACGCGGCCGGCGGCCTCGAGGTCGCGGAGCCGCGCCGCGGTGCCGGAGTAGGAGTGCGACGACACCACCACGACGCCGCCGGTGGGCACGAGGTCGAGCACCGCGGACACCGCGCCCATGCCGCTCGCGAAGGCCAGGCAGCGGCCGCCCTCGAGCAGGCCGAGCGCCTCCTCGAACGCCTCCCACGACGGGTTGGACGTCCGGGCGTACCCGACGGGCCCGCCCGCGTGGAAGGTGGAGCTCAGCACCACGGGCACGTTCACGGGCGCATCGGGTGCGGCCTCGGGACGTCCTGCGGACACGACGACGGTCTCGGGGCGCAGCGTCTCGGGCGGCTGGGGCTCGGTCACGTGAGGACGCTAGCCGACCGAAGCCTGCCGGGGGCACCGACTGCACCCCACTAGGGTTGACGCCGTGAGCGAGCCCCGACGCATCCGAGTCGCCGTCGTCTTCGGTGGGCGCTCCAGCGAGCACGCGATCTCCTGCGTCTCGGCCGGCTCGGTGCTCCGTGCCCTGGACCGCCAGCGGTACGACGTCGTCCCGATCGGGCTCACCACGGACGGTCGCTGGGTGCTCGAGAGCGACGACCCGGACCGCCTGCGCATCACCGACGGCGTGCTGCCTGAGGTCGACGGCAGCGGCACCTCGCTCGTGCTGCCCGGGGACCCGACCCGGCGCGACCTCGAGGTGCACGCTCCCGGCGACGTGCCGGGCACGCTCGCCGGGGTCGACGTCGTCTTCCCCGTCCTGCACGGCGCGTACGGCGAGGACGGCACGATCCAGGGCCTGCTCGAGATGGCCGGCGTGCCGTACGTCGGGAGCGGCGTCCTCGCCTCTGCCGCCGCGATGGACAAGGGCGTCATGAAGGCGCTGTTCGCGAACGCCGGCCTCGCGCAGGCGCCGTACGCCGTCATCACCGACCGAGACTGGGCGCGCGACCGCGACGGCGCCCTGGCGCGCGTCGCGGAGCTCGGCCTGCCCGTGTTCGTGAAGCCTGCACGGGCCGGATCCTCGCTCGGCATCACGAAGGTGTCCGACGCCGACGGCCTCGTCGCCGCGATCGAGGCTGCGCGCGCGCATGACCCGCGCGTGGTGGTGGAGGCCTCGGTCGAGAGCGCCCGCGAGATCGAGTGCGGCGTGCTCGTGGATGCCGACGGTGTCCCGCAGCCGAGCGTGTGCGCCGAGATCGTGGTGAAGGGCGACCACGAGTTCTACGACTTCGATGCCAAGTACCTCGACGACGCCGCCGACCTCGTCGTACCCGCCGATCTGCCCGCCGACGTGAGCGACCAGGTTCGTGCCCTCGCCGTCCGCGCGTTCGACGCGCTGTCGTGCGAGGGGCTCGCCCGGTGCGACTTCTTCGTCGACGCCGACGGCCGCGTGCTCATCAACGAGGTCAACACGATGCCGGGGTTCACCTCGATCTCGATGTTCCCCCGCGTGTGGCAGGAGACCGGCGTCGACTACCCGACGCTCGTCGACCGCCTCGTCGCCGACGCCCTGCGTCGCGGCACCGGCCTGCGCTAGGCCGACCCTCAGGCGACGACGAGCGCGTCGCCTCGCGCGTCCAGCACGGTGAGGCCGTACGCCACCGCCCACCGGTGGCCGAGGGCACCTGCGACATCGGCCCGTCCGGGCGTCGACCCCGGCAGCGCGCGCACCACGAGGTCGAGCAGCTCGGAGTCGCCAGCCGGTCCGCCGACGAGCAGCACGTCCACACCGGCCGCCATGCCGGACGTCGCCCGCGCGATGTTGTCCCCCACCACGGCGCGCTTGAGGTGCTGGCGCAGCATCCGCCATTCGCCGGGGGCGAGCCGCCGGTGGAACGGCAGAAGACCGGCCGGGCCTGGCACGACGAGGGATCCGACGGCGTCGGCGGGCACAGCCGTCTCGACGAACCGGCGCTCGCCGTCCTCGCCCACCAGCACGTGCGGCCCCTCGAGCCGCGACGACGCCCCGCGCTTGGCCCACTCCGCGGCCCCGCGCGGCACGTCGAGCACGTGCGCCACCGCAGCGGTGAGCAGGTCGCCCGCGCCGGCCACGACGCGGGCCTCCTCGCCGTCAGGCACCACGTCGACGGTGCCGCCACCGAGGTCGATCACGAGAGCGCCCGGACGTGCGGACGGCGTGGTCATCGCACCGGTGCGCGCTGCGTGAGCCTCCGACGACACCCGGGACACGGGGACGCCGAGCGCGTGCGCCAGGACCGCGGCCGGATCGTCGTCGGGTGACGCGGAGGCCAGCGTGGCAATGGCGACGGCCCGGCCGTTGACCGACCGGGGCCGTGCGGCGGCGCTCGCACCGACCGCGTCGAGGTCGACCGCCCAGGCGTCGTCGACGACGTGCTCGACGAGCCGGCCGCGGGTGGGCAGCCCGACGGCGACCACCGCACCCCGCGGTTGCGGCGCCGCTGCCAGCTCGTGCAGTGACGACCTGTGTCCCCAAGCCGTTCGCGCCCAGGCGATGTCGGCGTCGTCGGCCGTGCTGCGGGGCATCGGCGACCCGATCCCCACGGCGGCGTCGCGCAGGCCGCGCAGGGACGCCGCCGCGGCCTCGGCGGCCGCGTGCTCCGCGCTGTCGAGGTCGAGCAGCGCGGCGACCCGCACCGGATCGACGAGCTGGGCGAGGCCGTGCTCGGCCACCTCGACCGCAACCAGCGAGCAGGCGAGCGCGGCGTCGGTGTCGACCTGGTCGACGACCGGCACAGGGCGCGAGATGCGCCGGCTCACGAGCACCGCCTCGTCGCCGGCGAGCAGCACGGCGACGACGTCGGCTCCGGCGGCCTGCCACACGTCGATCCGTTCGGACGTCGCGCGATAGCCGCGCGGATCGCGCGCCACGAGGACCACTGGACCATCGACCGCACCCGGTTCGTCGGCGAGGTCGACGGGCCGTCCCACGCCGGCTCCGGGAGCGCCCGGCGTGGCACTGCCCGATCCGAGCACCCGCAACCGCCCGGTGTCCGGCGGGGTTGCAGGCAGGACGAGGGTGTGCGAGTCGACGGGGCGCTGAGGAGCGACGACCACGCGGGTGACCTCGACGCCCGCCTTGCGCGCGAGCCGACGTACGACGACCGCGGCGGCCGACGCCGCAGCGGCGGAGCCCTTGCGGCCCCGCGTGGGAGTGCGCTCCCACACCAGCGGCATCGGAGGTACGACCGAGACGTCGACCAGCACGACCTCGGTGGTGGCGTTGCCGACGTCGACCCCCGCGACGACCGTGCGCGTCATCGCACCCGCTCAGCCCTCGGCCAGCAGGCCGCGACGGGCGTACGCGGCCGCGGCCTCACGGACGAGCGCCGCATTGAGGGCCGCGCCGCGCGACTCGAGCGAGGCGGCGATGGTCTCGAGCTGCACGGTCGTCGAGCGACGTGGCCGCAGCGCGTCGTAGACCGCGAGCACCTCGTCGTCGGGCAGCCCGGTGAGCTCGGCGGCGCGTCGCAGGTTGGCCGCGAGCTGCGGGTTGGCGTTCGCCTCGGCGACTGTCGCCTGGTGCTCGAGGGTGTCGGGGTGGATGCGGATGTCGTCGATGGACACCAGTCCGTCGCGGACGGCGTCGAGGGTGATCTCGCTGCTGTCGCGGCCCGAGCGCGCGGTGGTCATCGGTGCACCTCCAGCTCTTCCGGTCCGAGTGCAGGGTCGAGGCAGCCCCGTTCGATCGCCACGAGCGACACCACCTTGGTGTGGAAGCGCGCCTCGATCGCCATGTCGGAGTAAGGGTTTCGGAGCGGCTCCGGCGTCGAGCCCTTGGCGTGCCGGCCGGCGTTCGACCCGAGCGCACGGTAGAGCTCGGCGGTCACTGTGGGCGCGACGCTGAAGAGCTCAAGGTTGGCCAGAGGTGCGAGATCGCGACGGTGGATGAGCGCCGTGCCCTTGGCCTGCAGCCCGATTGCGATGCCCGATCCCGAGAGCCGCGCCGCAGTGAGGCCGATGAGGCCGAGGTCGACCGTGTCGTTGATGCGCACCACCCGACCGCGGCAGCCCTCCTCCTCGAGCCCCGCGAGCAGCTCCTCGAGGACGTCCTCGACCGAGAGGCCCGACAGCGTCGTCCAGATCCGCCGCCCCGTTGCTGCCGAGACCCCGATGACGACATCGGTGGGGTCCGACCCCGCTGCAGCCGGCCCGCGCACGGTGAACGCGCCGGTGCTGCCCGTCGCCTGCTCGCGCAGGAGGTCGTCGACCGACCGCTGCTGACGGACGGTGTTGATCTCGTGCAGGC
The DNA here is from genome assembly GCF_042660085.1 of Longivirga aurantiaca. Lineage (NCBI taxonomy): Bacteria > Bacillati > Actinomycetota > Actinomycetes > Sporichthyales > Sporichthyaceae > Longivirga > Longivirga aurantiaca. The sequence goes on from NZ_JBHSTI010000008.1 coordinate 848,161, forward strand.
GGGCGCCGGTCGGCCGATAGCCCGTGCCGGGACCGGCGTAGTCGTTGGGGTCGGTGACCAGCGAGAGCACGTTCATCTGCTCGTCGAAGATCGCGGCGGTCTGCAGGTAGTCGCCGGCCACGCGCGCGTGCAGCATCGCGAGCAGCCGCTCGGCCTCCTCGGCGTATCCGCACGCGTCGAGCGCGGTCACGACGTCGATCATCGTGACGCCGGACTGCCGGATGACCCGTGACGCCTCCAGCGGCACCATGAGGTCCGCGGCGGGGACGTCCTTGCTGCCCGCGGCGTCGACCGCCTGCTCGAGCCAGTCGTCGTCGAGGTCGGCGAGCCCGAGCCACCGGTACACGTCGCGCACGGCCTCGGCGGCACGACGACGCAGGCGCGCGACCTCCGGCTCGGCCGCGGTCCGCAGGCCGCCGTCGACGGTCCAGTCGCGCTGCATGACCAGGTAGTCGTCGATGTCCTCGGAGTTCCACTGGCTCGGGCCGAACATGTTGTCGTAGCGCTGGATCGAGCCGAAGCCGCTGCAGATGAAGTCCGAGCCGCCGATGAAGATCGGGTGCGTCCGCGACGTACGACGGACCTCGGACTCGCTCATGAGCGCGTCGTTGCCGGTGCACGCCTCGAGGTTGCGCAGCATCACCATGAGGTTCTCGGCCATGAGGCTCCGCACGCCGCCGGGGACGGAGCCGGCCACCGAGGCGGAGTCGATGCCGCCGTTCTGCACGCCCTGCGCGCCCATCGCGCGGGCGAGCGACACGCAGCGCGCCTCGAGGTAGAACATCGAACAGCCCTCGGCGCCGCCCATGAGCGCCTCGGAGCCGCCGCCCGTGGTCACGCGCATCTTGATGCCGCGGCTCGCGTACGCCGAGGTGAGGAACGCCTTGGACCACGGGGTGTCGTCGCCGTCGACGAAGATCTGCTCGGTGCCGTAGAGCGACACGGTCTCGGCGTACGACACGAGGCCCGCCATGCCGAGCTCGAGCTCGAGCGCCTCCTCGACCGAGCACTGCACGAGGACGCCGGGGGAGCCGACCGCAGCGCCGATCGACACGGCCACGGCGTTGCTGGGGGCGTCGCCGAGCACGGGCACGGTGGTCTCGATCTCGCGGAAGCCGAACGCTGCCGCGGTGGCTGCGTCGGCGGCGAGCAGCAGCGGGTCGTCGGAGCGGTTGGTGACGTGGGCCTGGTTGCTCGGCGTGCGCCGCGCGCGCATCTTGGTCATCGCGATGACGAGCTCGGCGGGCGTCAGCTGGGCGAGCACGCGCGCGAGCTTGGCGGGCGTCGCGCCCGCGGCGAGGCGCACCACCTCGGAGCGCGGCACGGCGACGTCCACCAGCATGCGGGCGAGGGCGACGTCGTCGAGCGCCATCACCTCTCCTGCTACGGACACGTCGATGCCGTGCGCGGCGATGAACGCGTCGACGACGTCGAAGTCGGCCTCGGCCCTGCCGTCGAGCTCGACGACGCGCCCGGACGCGTCGACCGCCAGGTTCGGCACGGGGTCGCCGGGGGAGTCGAAGGCCACGAGCCCGAGCGAGGGCTCCTCGACCGCGAACCCGTCGAGGTTGACCCGCTGGGCGTCCATGAAGCGGAAGCGCCCGATCGGCTGCTCAGCCACGGTCGTCTCCCTCCGCGTCGTACGAGGCCTCGAGGTGGTCGAAGACCGCCGCGCCGGCTGCCGCCGCCGCGGCGTCCTGCGCAGCCGTCCCGCCGCTGACGCCGACCCCGCCGACGACGCGGCCGCACGACCACAGCGGGACACCGCCCGCGAAGGCGATGTAGCGGCCGCCGTCCGCCGAGTTCATGCCGACGAGCTCGCCGCCGTCCGTGACCAGGGGGCCGAGCTCGGCCGTGGCGATGCGGTGCGCCACCGCCGTGTACGCCTTGTCGCGGGCAAGGGTCGGCCCCGCGATCTCGGCGCCGTCCATGCGCTGGAAGGCGACCAGGTGCCCGCCGCCGTCGACGACCGCCACCGACACGAGCGCGTCGGCGTCCGCCGCCGCGGCGCGGGCCGCCCCGCACATCGCGAGTGCGAGGTCGAGGTCGATCTCGGTCCTGGTCGCGCGGGCCATGCGGGCTCCTGGGGGAGGGGTTGAGGACAGAATGCGCCCCAGAAGGGCGCGTTCTGCCCTTAGCGGGAGAACTGGCGCAGGGCGGCGTGGGTGCCGCGCATGGCGACCGCGCCCGCGAGCACGGACTTGGGCACCTTCGCGACCACGGTGTAGTTGGTGTCGACCACGTTCGCCACCGGTGTCAGCGCGGTCTGCGACACGAGCTGGTAGGCGTCGAGGATCGACTGGCCCGTGAGCTCGGCGACCCAGAGCACCATCTGCTGGTGGGCGATGCGGAACGCGTCCTCGAGAGGACGGGCCGAGCCCGTGGTCATGATGAACGTGTCGTTCTCCATCCGCGGCCACGGTGTGGGGATGCCCTTGACCAGGTCGAGGATCACGACGGTGTCCATGGCGCACTCGACCGCGACGCCGCAGGTCTCGCCCTCGCCCTGCCGCGCGTGACCGTCGCCCAGGCTGAACAGCGCGCCCTCGACGTTCACGCCGAGGTAGCAGGTGGTGCCCGCCCGCATCTCGGGGGTGTCCATGTTGCCGCCCCAGTCGCCCGGGGTGAGGGACGAGCGCACCTCGCCGAGCGGGGGCGCGACGCCGACCGTGCCGTGCATGGGATCGAGCGGGAGGTCGGCGGTGAACTTCGTGTCGGCCGCGCTGTAGCGGACGAGCCTGTCCGTGGCGTCGATCTCGTAGATCCAGGTGCGCTCGAGGAGCGCGGGCTGGAGCGTGGCCGTCTGCGGGGTGGAGGTGAGCGATCCGAAGAAGGGGACCGTGCTGCTGACGCCCCAGGCCTCGCGCGGCTCGATCGAGACGAAGTGGACGGCGAGCGTGTCGCCCGGCTCGGCGCCCTCGACGTAGAAGGGGCCCGTCTGCGGGTTGAGCAGGCGGGGGTCGCACACCTCGCTCGGGAGGTCCGACGTGGAGCGCACGCGGCCGCCGAAGCAGTCGAAGGTCCAGGTCGACAGCCGGGTCCGGGGACGGACGGAGGCGACGGGGGCGACGCCGCCGAAGGTGTAGGTCAGGGCGGCGGGGTCGCCGTCGGGGTCGGGAGCCCAGAACAGGTCGGTCAGCGAGTCGGTCACGGCAGCAGTCTCCCTGCGCAGGCGACGGTTCGGAGGGCGAACGAAGGGGGTGCGCCGCGCATCTGCGCGACGCACCCCCTTCGGTGGTGCGAGGTCAGACGCGCTCGTGCGCCTCCTCGAGGGTGGTCTGGCCGATCTCGTCGTAGATCTCCGGCTTGGCCTTCTTGACCCAGAGGGCGTAGAGGAAGCCGATCACGAGGATGCCGACGATGTACCACGGCATGAGCTGGAACACGAGGCTGTCCGAGCCCAGACCGGCCGCGAACGCACGGTTGGTCCAGAGCAGGTACAGCGCGTAGAGCATGCCCGCCGCGCCGAGGAGCGGTGCGATGAGCGTGGTGATGATGTTGCCCTTGTGCGTCTTCTTGACCCAGAAGTACGAGATCACCGCGAACGAGGTGATCGTCTGGACCAGCAGGATCATGGCCGTGCCGATCACGGCGATGAGGCCGTAGACGTTGACGTAGGGCACGAGCTCGGGCGTCGCCACCGGGTTGCCCTCGGCGTCGGGCACGTACACGTTCGTGAAGAGCAGGAACGCGACGAGGATGACGACGGTGATGCCCGTCTGCAGGTACACCGCGTTGGCGGGCGACTGGTGCTTGGCGTTGATCTTGCCGAACGAGTTGCGCATCCAGCCCCACGCGCCCTCGCGGGCAAGGGCGTAGATGTAGCGGGACGCGGCGTTGCCGAAGGCCAGGGCGCAGGCGAACGAGCCGATGACCAGGAGGATCTTGTAGACCGTGGTCATGAAGTCGCCCATGTTGGCGGTGACGAGGCCTAGCCAGAGGTCGACCGGGTTGGCGCCGGCGGAGATCTCGACCGACTGCGCGGCACCGTTGCCGACCACGACCACCCACGACATGAGCGTGTAGAAGAGGCCGAGGCCGATGACGGCGATCATCGTGGCCCGCGGCACGTTCTTCTTCGGGTCCTTGGACTCCTCGCCGTACACGGCGGTCGTCCCGTAGCCGATCCACGACCAGAACGCGAAGAAGATGCCGATGGCGGCGGCACCCTGTGCCACGGCGGTGCCGAAGGCGCCCTCCTCGAGGGAGTTGAACGCGTTCTGCACGGGCACGATGTCGCTGAACATGAGGCCGTCGGGGCCGCCCTTGGCGAAGACCGTGACCGCGAGGCCGAGCAGCAGGAGCACCTCGGCGACGAGGGTGACGCTGAGGACGCCGGCGGCGACGGTGATCGAGAAGTACGTGAGGAGCCCGATCGCGATGGCGCCGATGAGGGCGATCACGATCCAGTTCACGTTGATGCCGGCCGGCACGAGGATGTAGCTGGTGGCGAAGTACGCGAACCCGCCGATCAGCGAGGCCTCGAAGACGATGTAGGCCACTGCCGCGAGAAGGCCGGACGCCATGCCCCACACCTGGCCGAGGCCCTGGGAGATGAAGCCGTAGAACGCGCCCGCGGTCGTCACGTACTTCGCCATGGCGACGAAGCCGATGGTGAAGATCGTGAGGACGATCGTGGCGAAGAGGTAGCCGGCCGAGGCGCCGATGCCGTTGCCGTAACCGATCGCGATGGGCACGTTGAAGCTCATCGCGGTGATCGGCGCGGCGTTGGCCACGGCCATGAAGAGGACGCCGACGAGGCCGACGGCGCCCGCCTTGAGGCGGACCTCCTCCTTCGGGCTCACGTGGTGGTCGCCCGGGAGGGCGGTGGGACCGTCAGGACCGTGTTCGGTCGTCATGCGCGGGTGTTCCTTTCGCTGGAGGCGCTGGGGGCGTGCCGCCGTCCGTCGGCCCGCTCCGTGATCGGGCTCACACGTTGTGGCGGAGTATTCACTGGACCTTTGGACCGAATCAAGCATTTTGGCGAACCGTTTACGCAGCCGAAACGGTCCCCCGTTCGGTCCAGCGTGGGGCGGGGGTCGACGAAATGTCCGCGTACGGCACGGTCGCCCCGCACGGCCCCGCAGGATGTGCCGCACATACGGTCTTGTTTTGGTCTGGTCATTCGGTATGCTCCGGTCATCGGTGCGAACGCGACCGGAGGTTCCCATGACCGACCAGATCCGGGTCGAGGACGGCGAGACGCCGCTCGACTACGGCTTCTTCTCGTTCGCGTCCAAGACCGAAATGCTCGAGAAGAGCAAGGAGTTCTGGAACCCGGACAAGACCACGTTCTGGTCCGAGTCGGGCGTCCCCCTGGTCATCGACCGGCGCGAGGACTACTTCATCTACGACGTCACCGGCAAGCGCCTCATCGACGTGCACCTCAACGGCGGCACGTACAACCTCGGGCACCGCAACCCCGAGATGGTGCAGGCCATCACCGTGGCGATGCAGCACTTCGACATCGGCAACCACCACTTCCCGTCGCTCGCGCGCACGGCGCTGGCCGAGGCCCTCATCGCCACCGCGCCGAGGAACCTGTCGAAGGTCGTCTACGCGTCCGGCGGCGGCGAGGCGATCGACATCGCGATCAAGACCGCGCGGCACGCCACGCAGAAGCGCAGGATCCTCTCGATCGTGAAGGCCTACCACGGCCACACCGGCCTCGCCGTCGGCACGGGCGACGACCGCTTCTCCAAGCTCTTCCTCTCGGACCAGCCCGAGGACTTCCCGCACGTCCCGTTCAACGACCTCCAGGCCATGGAGGACGTGCTCAAGGGGCGAGACATCGCCGCGGTGATCATGGAGACGATCCCGGCGACGTACGGCTTCCCGCTGCCGGACCCGGGCTATCTCGAGGCCGTCAAGCGCCTGTGCGAGAAGTACGACGCGCTCTACATCGCCGACGAGGTGCAGACCGGGCTCATGCGCACCGGCGAGCTCTGGGGCATCACCAAGCACGGCATCGAGCCGGACATCCTCGTGACGGGCAAGGGCATCTCGGGCGGCATGTACCCGATCGCGGCCGTGCTCGTGAGCGAGCGGGCGGCCGGCTGGCTCGACGAGGACGGCTTCGGCCACATCTCGACCTTCGGCGGCGCCGAGCTCGGCTGCATCGCCGCGCTCAAGGCGCTCGAGATCTGCAACCGCCCCGAGACGCGGTCGATGGTCCACTACATCTCGGACTTCATCGGGCGCGGCCTGCGCGACATCCAGGCGACCTACCCCGACTGGTTCGTCGGCATCCGCCAGAACGGCGTGGTGATGGGCCTGGAGTTCGCGCACCCGCAGGGGGCCAAGGCGGTCATGAAGAGGCTCTACGAGAACGGCGTGTGGGCGATCTTCTCCACGCTCGACCCCCGGGTGCTGCAGTACAAGCCCGGGATCCTGCTCAAGCCCGAGGTGGCCGAGGAGCTGCTCGACCGCACCGAGGTGGGCATCGCCAGGGCCCGCGAGGACGTGCTCGGCGCGGGCAGGAAGGCGTGGCGCTGATGGTCGAGACCATGTTCGAGATGCCGCTCGACCCCGCCGGTGTGCCGCGCGGCCGGGCCATGGTCGAGCGCGCCGAGTGGGCGGCCCGCGCGTTCGCGTCGTACGACGCCGCCACGGTGCAGCGCATCGTCGACGCCGCTGCCGGTGCGGGCGCCGCCCACGCGAAGGAGCTCGCCGAGGAGGCCGTGCGCGAGACCGGGTTCGGCGTGGCCGAGCACAAGCTGCTCAAGAACCTCGCGTGCTCGCGCGGGATCGCCGAGCTCTACAGGGCGGCCGACTACGTCGACGTCGTGGTCGACGCCGACGCGAAGATCGTGTCGGTGCCGCGCCCGGCCGGTGTGGTGCTCGCGCTGACGCCGTCGACCAACCCTGTCGCGACCGTCTTCTTCAAGACCCTGCTCGCGCTGCTGACGCGCAACGCCATCGTGATCTGCCCGCACCCTTACGCCAAGGAGGTGTGCGCCAAGGCGGCGCGCATCATGTCCGAGGCCGCCGTGGCCGCGGGAGCCCCCGACGGCTGCATCCAGGTGGTCGAGGAGCCGTCGATCCCGCTCGTCAACGCGCTCATGACCGACCCGCGCACCGACGTCATCGTGGCGACCGGCGGCTCGGCGATGGTGCGCTCGGCGTACCGCAGCGGCAACCCCGCCATCGGCGTGGGGCCCGGCAACGTGCCGGTGCTCGTCGACGCCTCCGCCGACCTCGCCGCGGCCGCCAAGCGGATCGTCGACAGCAAGGCGTTCGACAACTCGATCCTGTGCACCAACGAGAGCGTGCTCGTGGTCGAGAAGGCGGTCGCGAAGCAGCTGGTGAGCCAGCTCGAGCGCGCGGGCGCGCACCTGCTGGCCCCCGACGAGCGCGACCGTGTGCGCGACCTGATCTTCCCCGGCGGCCACTTCGACACCGCGTGGGTGGGCAAGGACGCCACCGACATCGCGAAGGCCGCCGGCGTGCGTGTGGGGCCGCGCACCCGGATCCTGCTCGCGCCGTTCGACCTCGTCGTGCCCGAGGAGCCGCTCGCGCACGAGAAGCTCTGCCCGGTGCTCGGCATGGTGGTGGTCGAGACGGCCGCCCGCGGCATCGACGCCGCCCGCGCGGTCCTGCGCATCACGGGCGAGGGTCACTCGGCCGCGATCCACAGCACCGACGCGCGCACGATCATGGAGTTCTCCGCGGCGGTCCGCGTGCTGCGCGTGTCGGTCAACGTCGGCAACAGCCTCGGCAGCTCGGGTCTCGAGACCAACCTCGCGCCCTCGATGACGATCGGCACCGGCTTCTTCGGCCGCTCGTCGGTGGGCGAGAACCTCGAGCCCAAGCACCTCGTCAACTGGACGCGCATGGCGTGGAACGCCGACTCCTCGGTGCGGATGCCCGACCTCGCCGCGCTCACCCCGTGGCACGCGCCCGACGGCCCGGTGCCGGCGTACCCGCGGGCGTCCAACGACGGAGGGTCGCCGCTCGTGCCGTCGCCCACGACGGACATCGCGGTCGAGGGCGCGCCGGACAACCTGCGCGACGAGATCCGCCGGCTCATCATCGAAGAGCTCAACGCGATCGTGCGGGGCTGACCTGTGGCCGAGCTCCGTTCGTTCATCTTCCTCGACCGTCTGCAGCCGCAGACCATGAGCTACATGGGCTCGACGGTCAAGGGCGCCCTGCCGCGCGCCGACATGGCCTCGCTGATCATCGAGGTGGCGCCCGGTCTCGACATCGAGCCGCTGACCGACGTCGCGCTGAAGTACGCCGAGGTGCAGGCGGGCATCCTCGTGGTCGAGCGGCAGTACGGCTACCTCGAGGTGCACGGCCCCACCGGCCAGGTGAAGGCCGCGGGCGACGCCGTCCTGCAGGCCCTCGGCGCGGACCCCGACCAGGCGACGAGGCCGCAGGTGCTCGCCTCGCGGATCGTGACGATGCTCGACCGCCAGCACGCGTTCCTCATCAACCGCAACAAGGCGGGATCGATGGCGCTGCCGGGCGAGTCGCTGTTCGTGCTCGAGATGGCGCCGGCGTCGTACGCGATCCTCGCCACCAACGAGGCCGAGAAGGCCGCGGCGATCAAGGTCGTGGACTTCCGCATGATCGGTGCGACGGGCCGGGTGTACCTGTCGGGCAAGGAGAGCGACGTCCGCCAGGCGGCCGATGCCGCCGAGGCTGCCCTGCGGGCGGCACGATGAGCAGTCTCGACGGGACCGAGCGGGACCTCCTGCGCCAGATGGTGCGCCAGGTCCTGCTGGAGGTCGTGCCCCAGACGATGGCCGCGGCATCCGCGTCCGCGAGCGCGTCCGACGAGAGCGTCGTGCTGACCAACGACGCCGAGCTCGAGGCGTTCGTGCGCCGGGTCGCGGTGCTCTGCGAGGACCCGGCCGAGCGCGAGGCGCTGCGCAGCGGGAGCCGTCGCTTCCGTCTGGCCGGCCACCCGGCGCCGTCCACATCCGCTCCCGCCCCCGCAGCCGCGGTGGTCCGGGTCGACAAGGGGGCCGTCACCGAGCGGCACGTGCGCGAGGCGGCGGCTGCGGGCGCCGACCTCGTCCTGGGACGAGGCGCCGTCCTGACTCCGCTCGCGCGCGACCGCGCGCGGGCTGCGGGCGTCCGGATCACGAAGGAGAAGTGATGCTGCGCGGACGGGTGATCGGGAACGTGTGGGCCAGCCGGAGGCTGGACGAGATCCCTTCAGGCGCGTTCCTGGAGGTGCAGATCGAGGGTGGCGCGACGCTCATCGCGTTCGACGTCCTCGGCAGCGGGATCGGGGAGTCCGTGCTCGTGTCCACGGGGTCGGTCGCGGCCTCATGGTTCCCGGGCGCCGCGCCCCCGATCGACGCGCTCATCATCGGCTCCATCGACGAGACAGCAGGCGCGCAGCAGTAGCTGGCGCCCCATCAGCCCCCACGCCGTCCGCGGCGTGGTCAACGAGGAGGAACATCCATGTCGAACAACGCGATCGGTCTCATCGAGACCAAGGGCTACGTCGCCGCGCTCGCCGCCGCGGACGCGATGGTGAAGGCCGCCAACGTCGTCATCGTCAGCCGCGACTCGGTCGGCAGCGGCCTCGTGGCCGTGACGATCGTCGGCGACGTCGGCGCCGTGAAGGCGGCCACCGAGGCCGGCGCCGAGACGGCGTCGTCGGTCGGCGAGCTCGTGTCGGTGCACGTCATCCCGCGCCCGCACGTCGAGCTCAGCAAGCACTTCACGGTCAGCGGCGACGCGTGAGCTCGGCCCCGATCGCGGGGCCGGAGCTGCGTGTCTACCTGCTGATCGAGGACCTGCAGCAGCAGTTCGCGGCGTACCTCGGTACGCCGACGCGAGCACGCGGCTACCCGCCGTACGCCGGGCAGCACGCGCTCATCATCGAGGTCGCACCAGGCCTCGCCATCGAGCGCGTGACGCACCAGGCGCTGACGTCGGTGCCCGACATCGAGCCGGGCATCCTGTTCGTCGAGCGTCAGTTCGGCGTGCTCGAGGTGCACGCGTCGTCGCTCGACGACGTGCTGCGCGCGGGCGAGGCGATCCTCGACGGCCTGGGCGCGGAGCCGGCCCACCAGCTGGCGCCGCGCGTGCTGTACCACGACGTCATCGAGGACGTCACCGACATGCACGCGGTCATCATCAACCGCAACCGGCAGGCCTCGATGCTGCTGCCGGGGCAGTCGCTGCTCGTGTACGAGATGACGCCGGCGCTGTTCGCGGCCGTCGCGGCCAACGAGGCCGAGAAGGTCGCGCCGGAGAACACCCTCGTCGACGTGCAGATGATCGGCGCCGCCGGTCGCGTGTACATCGGCGGCACCACCGAGGGCGTCATGAAGGCGCGCGACGCGATCACCCGGGTCCTCGGGTCGATCGAGGGCCGCGGCCACTAACCTCCAGCACCACGGGCGTTCCAGCCGCACGACGAGTCGATGGGAGAGCGAGTGAGCACGGAGCTCGACACCGAGCACCTCGAGGTCTTCGCGCGCGGCGCGGCGGCCGAGCACGGGATGCCCGACGCGGAGATCACGCTGCTCAACGTGTCGGAGAACGCGACCTACCGCGTCGACTCGGCCGACGGCCGTCGGCTGGTCCTCCGCGTGCACCGCACCGGCTACCACACGCGCGAGGCGATCGAGAGCGAGCTCGCCTGGATCAGGGCGCTGCGCGCCGACGGTGTGGTGCACACGGCCCCCGTGATCGCGACCCCGGACGGCCGCGACATCGTCGTCGTTCGCCACCCCGGCGGCGAGGAGCGCAACGTCGTCGCGTTCGAGTGGATGAACGGCACCGAGCCGCCGGAGGACAGGCTCGTCGACGACTTCCGCGAGCTCGGGGCCATCGCCGCGAGGCTGCACCGGCATGCCCGGCAGTGGGTGCGCCCGCCCGGGTTCACCCGGTTCCGCTGGGACTTCGACACCTCTCTCGGGGCGAACGGGCACTGGGGGCGCTGGCAGGACGGCATGGGCATGGGCCCGGCCGAGCTCGACGTGCTCGGCCGTGCCGCCGACCTCGTGCAGCGGCGGCTCGCCGCCTTCGGCACGGGTCCGGACCGGTTCGGCCTCGTGCACGCGGACATGCGCCTCGCCAACCTGCTCGTCGACGGCAGCAGCGTGTGCGTGATCGACTTCGACGACTGCGGCCTGTCCTGGTACCTCTACGACCTGGGCTCGTCGCTGTCGTTCATCGAGCACCTGCCGGTGGTGCCCGAGCTGGTCGACTCGTGGATCACCGGCTACCGCACCGAGGGCACGCTGTCGCAGGAGGAGGTCGACGAGCTGCCGACCTTCATCATGCTGCGCCGGCTCCTGCTGGTGGCCTGGATCGGCTCGCACTCCGCCGTCCCCGAGGCTCAGCGGATGGGCCCGGAGTTCACCACCGTCTCCTGCGACCTCGCCGAGAAGTACCTCGTCCAGCACGGCTGACCCGCCCGGAGGATCCATGTTCAGCTCCATCGCCGGCCGCTCCGTCATCGTCACCGGTGGCACCAAGGGGATCGGCAAGGGCATCGCCCGCGTCTTCGCCCGCGCCGGCGCCAACGTCCTCATCACCGGCCGGAACGAGGCCGACGCAGCCGCCTGCGCGGAGGAGCTCACGGCGCTGGGCGGCGGCACGGTCACGTACGTGCTCGGCGACGTCGCGTCCGCCGCCTCGTGCGCGGAGATGGCGGCCACGGCGGTCGAGCGCAACGGCGGCATCGACGTGCTCTGCGCGAACGCCGGCATCTTCCCCGACTCCAAGCTCGCCACCATGACCGAGGCCGACATGGATCTCGTCTTCGGCACCAACATCAAGGGCACGCTGCTGTCGGTGCAGGCGTGCATCCCCGCGCTCACGGCGTCGGGCCGCGGCCGGGTGATCCTCACCTCGTCGATCACGGGGCCGATCACCGGCTACCCGGGCTGGTCGCACTACGGAGCCAGCAAGGCCGCGCAGCTGGGCTTCATGCGCACGGCCGCGATCGAGCTCGCACCGCGCAAGATCACCGTGAACGCCGTGCTTCCCGGCAACGTCGCGACCGAGGGGCTTGCCGAGCTCGGTGCCGACTACCGCGCCTCGATGGAGGCGACGATCCCCATGAAGGCGCTCGGCGAGGTCGACGACATCGGCAACGCCGCGCTGTTCTTCGCCACCGACGAGGCGGGCTACATCACCGGCCAGGCGCTCGCGGTCGACGGCGGCCAGGTGCTGCCCGAGTCGCTCGCGGCGCTGGAGGCCGCGGCCGACTAGAGGCCGTACCGTGGTCGAACCGACGCCGCCCAGGGGGTGAGATGACCGAGACCGACGCCCTGCTGGGGCCCACGGCCGACGAGGCGCGTCGCAACATCGTCCGGCTCATCACCTCCGGTGCCCTGCGGCCGGGCCAGCGGCTCGGCGCCGAGCGCGACCTCGCGGTGCAGCTCGGCGTCAGCAGGTCCACCCTGCGCGCGGCGCTCGCGTCGCTCGAGCAGGACGGGCTGGTGCGCCGGGTGCCGGGCCGCGGAGGCGGCACGTTCGTCGCGCGGGAGAAGATCGACCGCGACCTCTCGCGCATCGTGGGCGTACCGGCCCTGCTGCGCGACCAGGGCTACACCGCGGGGTCGCGGGTGGTCAGCGGCGCGGTCGTCCCGCCTGACGCGGACGCCGCGGCTGCGCTCGCACTGCCGCCGGACTCGTTCGTCGTCGACCTCGTCCGCATCCGCCTCGCGGACGGCAGCCCGATCTCGCTGGAGCACGCGCGGTTCCCCGCCGAGCGGTTCCCGGGGCTGCTCGAGCGTCCGCTGGGCGGCTCGCTGTACCAGCTGCTCGAGAAGGACTACGGCGTCGGCCCGCATCAGGCCGTCGAGAGGCTCGAGGTGGTGTCGGCCTCGGACGACGAGGCCCGGGTGCTCGGCGTCGCACCCGGTGCGCCGCTCATCTCGATCACCCGCACCACCGTGGACGCGGACGGGGAGCCGTTCGAGTACTCGCACGACCTCTTCCGGGCCGACCGCACCCGCATCACCGTGCGGACGTCGGGCGCGCCGGCCGGGGCCGGGCAGGACGCCACCCGCGGCCGCCTCGTCGAGGTCCGCGAGAACATGGCCTGACCCCGGCGGTCGGTGCGAGCATCGGGGCGCGGCGTACGGCGGGTCGCTCCCGCCGAGGCAGGAGCGCTACGGAGCGGCCGTGATGGCCGCGGCGACCGCCGGCGAGATGTCGACGAGCGCATCGGCCTCGGGCGCGTACTCGTCAGGAACGCTGACCTCGACGTTGAGCTCGCGGCCCACCGTGGTGAACAGGTAGCCGCGCTCGAGCGGCTCCGGCAGCCAGTCGACGCCGTCGACGGTGATGAGCTGCGAGGTCGGCCCGAGGGCCGCCGGGACGGGGACGCCGCAGCGCACCACGATCGCCGGGTCGCCCCACGCGGCGGTGAACGAGCTGCGGGGGTCGACGGCCGTCACCGTCTGACCCACGACCTCGTCCGGGAGGTTGCTCTTGAAGTTGGCGCACGCGTAGGCGCCGGCCCCCTCGGGGAGGGGGTCGGGCAGCGGGACGGCGAGCCCTCGGGAGCAGCCGGTGAGCACCAGCACGGACGCGGCAGCGGCGATGCCGCCGACGAGCCTCCTGCCCACGACTGCCGGGATCAGAGGTGGACGACGGGGCAGGTGAGGGTGCGGGTGATGCCCTCGACCGCCTGGATGCGCGCCACGACGAGCTTGCCGAGCTCGTCGACGCTGCGCGCCTCGGCGCGCACGATGACGTCGTACGGGCCGGTGACGTCCTCGGCCTGCGTGACGCCCTTGATCTGGGCGATCTCGGCGGCCACGTGGGCCGCCTTGCCGACCTCGGTCTGGATGAGGATGTAGGCCTGTACCACCATGGTCGTCCTCCTCGGTCGGATGCTGGTGCGGACGGGGGACGTGCGACCTGGTGCCACCCCGTGGATCGTGCGGTCCCGCGCCTGTGCAGGGCCGCAGGGCGACACTAGCGCCAGGGTGAGCCGCTCGGAGAACGGGTACGGGACCCTCCCGCCGGACGTGAAGGAGAACACAGTGCCGAATGTGCCCGCCGGTGGTGCCGGCGAGGTGTCCGGGCTGGGGGAGTTCGGCCTCATCGGAGCGGTCGTGGGCCGGTTCGCCGTGACGCCCGACGTCCTGCTCGGCCCCGGCGACGACGCCGCGGTGGTGGCGGCCCCGGACTCCCGGGTGGTGGCCACCATGGACCTGCTCGTCGAGGGGCGGCACTTCCGCCGCGACTGGTCCTCCGCGCACGACGTAGGGCGCAAGGCAGCGGCCCAGAACCTCGCGGACCTGGTGGCCATGGGGGCGCGGCCCACGGCGCTGCTGGTGGGGCTCGGCTGCCCGCCGGACCTGCCCGTCGACTGGGCCACCGGGCTCGCGGACGGCCTCGCCGACGAGTGCGCGCTCGTCGGCGCCACCGTCGTCGGGGGCGACGTCGTACGCAGCGACCACGTCGTGGTCGCCGTGACGGCGCTCGGCGATCTCGAGGGACGGGCGCCCGTGACACGGTCCGGTGCTCGGCCGGGCGACGTGCTGGCCGTCGCCGGCCGCCTCGGATGGTCGGCAGCCGGTCTCGCCGTGCTCGGGCGCGGCTTCCGGTCGCCGCGCGTGCTCGTCGAGGCGCACAAGGTGCCGGCGCCGCCGTACGCCGCAGGCCCGGCCGCCGCGGTGGCGGGGGCGACGTCGATGGTCGACGTGTCCGACGGGCTGCTGCAGGACGCGGGCCATGTGGCCACGGCGTCCGGGGTGGTCCTGGAGATCGACACCGCGACGCTCGAGGTGGGCCAGCCCCTGGCCGACGCGGCGGCGGCGTTCAGCGCCGACCCGCTCGAGTGGGTGCTGCGCGGGGGAGAGGACCACGCGCTGCTGGCGACCTTCCCACCGGGCGCCGCGCTGCCCGACGGCTTCGTGGCGATCGGCCGCGTGAGCGCGGGCGAGGCGTCGGTGCTGGTCGACGGCGTACCTGCCACCGGTCTCGGCGGCCACGACCACTTCCGGTCCTGACGCTCGAGGAGTCAGGTGAGGCGGTAGGTGGCGCCGGGGACGGTGACGACGTCGCCGGCGGCGAGCTGGGCGCCGCGGCGCTGCTCGACCGCGCCGTTGACCTGCACGTCGCCCGCGGCGAGGAGGTCCTTGGCCTCGCCGCCGGTCTCGACGGCGTTGACGTACTTCAGGAGCTGGCCGAGGCGGATGCCTGCGGCGCCGACCTCGACGTCCTCGGTGTGGCTCATGGCCGCATCCTCTCTCGGTCGTGGGGCTGGGACGTGCGAAGGGCCGCACCCGATCGGGTGCGGCCCTTCGACAGGAGTGCGGAGCGTCAGACGCGGGCGACCTTGCCGGCCTTGATGCACGAGGTGCACACGTTGAGCTTCTTGGGGGTCTTGCCCACGAGGGCGCGCACGGTCTGGATGTTGGGGTTCCAGCGACGCTTGGTCCGGCGGTGCGAGTGCGAGATCGAGTGGCCGAAACCCGGGCCCTTGCCGCAGACGTCGCAGTTGGCAGCCACGGTGGTAGTCCTCACAGTCGAAACGGGTGGATCCGCCCACCAGCGGCAGGCGTCACGCCCGGACGACCGGGCAACCCTGGAAGGGTACAGGGAGAGGTGCGGCAGGCCCAAACCGGGCGATCCGGGCCGCCACCCCGCGCCGGTGCGCACCAGCGGGTCGGCGTCGCCCCCGGACACTACGCTCGCGGGGAGCCGTGACGACCGTCACGCCGTCCACCGCCCCGAGGGAGCAGCGACACCGTGCTCGAGCGCCTCGACGCCGCCGGGATCCGGCGCTGGGCCGACCTCGGCCTCGAGGCCCTCGGCCGCCACCGGGCCGAGATCGACGCGCTCAACGTGTTCCCGGTGCCGGACGGCGACACCGGCACCAACCTGTTCCTCACCTTCGAGTCGGCCGCCGCTGCCCTCTCGGACGCCGGCGCGAACCTCGACCTGCGCGACACCGTCCGCACCTTCGCCCACGGCGCCCTGCTCGGTGCCCGCGGCAACTCCGGGATCATCCTCAGCCAGCTCGTGCGCGGGTTCGCCGAGGCGCTCGCCGGCGCCGACCAGTTAGCCCACCATCAGGAGGCGGTGCTCGTCGACGCCTTCCGCAAGGCCTCGGACTCGGCGTACGCCGCGGTCGCCGAGCCCAAGGAGGGCACGGTGCTCACGGTCGCGCGGGCGGCGGCCGACGCCGTGGCGGCGCTCGGGCCCGGCACCAGCCTCGTCGGCCTCGTCACGGCGGCGGCCGACGCCGCGAGCGACGCGCTCGCGCGCACTCCGGAGCAGCTCGAGGCGCTCGCCCGCGCGGGGGTCGTGGACGCCGGGGGCCGCGGCCTCGTGGTGATCCTCGACGCGCTGGTCGAGACCGTCACCGGCGTACGCCGCGAGGCCGGTCCGGTCGCGCTGCCGCTCCCGAGGGAGAACGTCGGCGACGACATGCTCGAGGGCGGGGGCGCGTACGAGGTGATGTACCTCGTCGACGCCGAGGAGCCGGCCGTGCACGGCCTGCGCTCCACCCTCGGCGAGCTCGGCGACTCGCTCGTGGTCGTGGGCGGCGGCGGCCTCTGGAACGTGCACGTGCACACCGACGACATCGGCGCGGCCATCGAGGCCGGGATCGTGGCGGGGCGGCCGCACCGGATCCGCGTCACCGACCTGCGCCGCGACACCGATCTGCGCGCCGGGGCCGAGGGCCGCGGCGGACGTGCGGTCGTGGCCGTGGCGCACGGCAACGGCACGGCGGCGCTGCTCGAGGCCTCGGGCGCCGTCGTGGTCAGGGCGCATGGCAACGTCGCGCCGTCCACGGCCGAGCTGCTCGACGGCGTCCACCGTGCGGGGGCCGCCGAGGTCGTGCTGCTGCCCAGCGACTCCGACATCCGGCCCGTCGCCGAGGCCGCCGCCGATGCCGCGCGCCGGGAGGGCATGCGGGTGTCGGTGGTGCCGACGCGCTCGATCGTGCAGACGCTGGCCGCCGTCGCGGTGCACGAGGCGGGGCTGTCGTTCGAGGACGACGTCGTCTCGATGACGCGCGCGGCCGGTGCCACGCGCTACGGCGGTGTCTCGTTCGCCTCGCGCGAGGCGATGACGAGCGCCGGCCTCTGCCGGGTTGGCGACGTCCTCGGCATCGTCGGCGGCGACGTCGTCGAGATCGGCGGCTCGGTGGAGGACGTCGCGGCCGCGGTGCTGCTGCGCCTGCTCGCCACGGGCGGAGAGCTCGTCACGGTCGTGCGTGGGGACGATGCCGACGAGGCCGTCGTAGCCGCCGTGGCCAAGCGCGCCCGGCGCGAGCACCACGGCACCGAGGTCGTCGTCTTCGAGGGCGGGCAGCCGTACTGGCCGCTGATCCTCGGCGTGGAGTGACGGTGGCCGACCTGAGGATGGACGACCCGCTCAAGAAGGTGCTGGGTCGCACGGCCGATGCGCTCGAGAAGGGGCTCGGCCTGCGCACGGTCGAGGACCTGCTGCGCCACTACCCCCGCCGGTACGCCGAGCGGGGCCAGCTCACCGACCTGCGCATGCTCGAGGTCGACGAGCACGTCACCGTGCTCGCGCGCGTGAGCCGGGTCGACGTGAAGCAGTACAGGGACAAGCGCACCGGTCGGATGGTCGACCGGCTCGAGGTGGTCGTCGGCGACGGCGCCAGCACCCTGCAGCTCACCTTCTTCAAGCAGTCGTGGCGCACCAAGGACCTCCGCGTCGGACGCGTCGGCCTGTTCAGCGGCAAGGTCGGGAAGTTCCGCAGCGACCTGCAGCTCGCGCACCCCGACTACGTCCTGCTCCCCGACGACTCCGACGTCGCCCCCGCGGACGAGGTCGAGGACGACACCGTCCTGCGCTACGCCGGCGCGCTCATCCCGGTCTACCCGGCCACCGCGGCGATGCCGTCGTGGAAGATCGCGACGTCCGTGGGAGTGGTGCTCGACCAGCTGCCCGCCGACCTCGACGACCCCCTGCCCGAGGCCACGCGCACCCGCCACTCGCTGCCTCCGCTCGCCGGCGCGATCCGCAAGATCCACGTGCCCACCACGCGCGAGGAGATACGCGAGGCTGTCGAGCGCCTCACGTGGGACGAGGCGTTCGTCCTGCAGGCGGTCCTCGCCCAGCGCCGGTACGCCGCGGCCGCGCTGCCCGCCACGCCGCGCACCCCGGTGGCCGGCGGCCTGCTCGAGGCCTTCGACGCAAGGCTGCCGTTCACCCTCACCGCCGGCCAGGTCGAGGTGGGCGCGACGATCGCCGACGACCTCGCCCGCACGCACCCGATGCACCGCCTGCTGCAGGGAGAGGTCGGCTCCGGCAAGACCCTGGTCGCCCTGCGCGCGATGCTCACGGTCGTCGACTCCGGCGGCCAGGCGGTGCTGCTCGCGCCGACCGAGGTGCTCGCCCAGCAGCACCAGCGGTCGATCATCGCGATGCTCGGCCCGCTGGCCGAGCGCGGCCTCCTGGGCGGCGGCGACGTCGGCACCCGCGTCGCACTGCTCACCGGCTCGGTCACCGCGGCGCGACGGCGCGAGGCGATGCTCGACATCCAGTCGGGCGAGGCCGGGATCGTGATCGGCACCCACGCCCTCCTCGAGGAGAAGGTGCAGTTCTTCGACCTCGGCCTCGTGGTGGTCGACGAGCAGCACCGGTTCGGCGTCGAGCAGCGCGCAGCACTCGCGGCCAAGGCCCGCGACGACCAGCGACCGCACGTCCTGGTCATGACCGCGACGCCGATCCCGCGCACGGTCGCGATGACGACGTTCGGCGACCTCGAGACCTCGGTGCTCACCGAGCTGCCCGCCGGCCGCTCGCCGATCACCACGCACGTCGTGCCGACCTCCGAGAAGCCGGGCTACCTCGACCGCGCGTGGGAGCGCATCCGCGAGGAGGTCAGCGCGGGCAGGCAGGCGTACGTCGTCTTCCCGCGCATCGGCGGCGACGGTGCCGCGGGGGAGGACGTCGACGAGCCCGCCGACCCCGCGGCCGAGGAGAAGCGCCGACCGCCGCTCGCGGTGCTCGACCTCGTCGACCACCTGACCGCCGGGCCGCTGGCCGGACTGCGTGTCGGCGTCCTGCACGGACGGATGCCCAGCGACGAGAAGGACGACGTGATGCGCCGCTTCGGCGCCGGCCCGTCGTCGCCCGACGGCATCGACGTGCTGCTCGCGACCACCGTGGTCGAGGTGGGCGTCGACGTCCCGAACGCCACGGTCATGGTCGTGATGGACGCAGACCGCTTCGGCGTCTCGCAGCTGCACCAGCTGCGCGGCCGTATCGGGCGCGGAGCGCACGCCGGCCTCTGCCTGCTCGTCACCGAGATGCATCCGGCCTCGCCCGCCCGTGGGCGGCTCGACGCCGTGGCCGCGACGTCCGACGGCTTCGAGCTGTCCCGCATCGACCTCGAGGCGCGCCGAGAGGGCGACGTGCTGGGGGCGTCGCAGTCCGGAAGGCGCTCGTCCTTGCGCCTCCTCTCGGTGCTGCGCGACGAGGACGTCATCGTGGCCGCCCGCGAGGAGGCGGGCGAGCTCGTCGCCCGCGACCCCGAGCTCACCACCGTGCCCGCACTCGGGCGCGCCATCGCCGCCCTCCTCGACGAGGACCGCGCCGACTACCTGGAGAAGTCATGACGTACGACGAGACGGCCTCGACGCTCACGCTGGCTGACGGCCGCGAGCTCGACCTGCGCCGCCGCGGCCCGTCCGGCGGCGACGTGCTCGTCTACATCCACGGCACGCCGAGCAGCGCCGCGGCACCGTCCGCGCTGGCCGAGGCGGCGCACGCGCGCGGCCTGCAGCTCGTGAGCTGGTCGCGCCCCGGCTACTCGACGTCGACCCGTCAGCCCGGTCGGTCGATCGCGAGCTTCGCGACCGACGCCCGGGAGGTGCTCGACCGGCTCGGGATCGACCGGGTGCACGCGCTCGGCTGGTCCGGGGGCGGCCCGCACGTGCTGTCGCTCGCCGCGCTGCTGCCCGACCGCATCCGCTCCGCCACCTCGCTCGCGGGCGTCGCGCCGTACGCCGAGACCTCGGGCGAGCTCGAGTTCCTCGCCGGCATGGGTCGGGACAACATCGAGGAGTTCGGAGCCGCGGTCGAGGGCGAGGAGCCGTTGCGGCAGTTCCTCGCGCCGTTCGTGCCGGCGCTGCGGGTGGTGACGCCCGCCGGCATCGTCGAGGAGCTCGCGAGCCTGCTGCCCGACGTCGATCGCGCGTACTGCACCGACGAGCACGGTGGCGAGCTGGCCCAGGCGTTCCACGAGGCGCTCGTGGTGTCCGAGGACGGCTGGGTCGACGACGACCTCGCGTTCGTCCGGCCGTGGGGCTTCGACCTGGCCTCGATCCGGGTGCCGGTGCACGTGTGGCAGGGGAGCGCCGACCTCATGGTGCCGTTCGCGCACGGCGTCTGGCTTGCCTCGGCTGTCCCCGGCGCCGTGGCGCACCTGCTCGACGGCGACGGGCACCTCTCGATCGCCGTCGGCCAGGCCGAGGCGATCGTCGACGCGCTGCTCGCCTCCGGCTGATCCCGGATTCGCCCTGGCCCAGGTGATACCACGGCGGTACCATCGACCCATGGCCATGACGCTGCGTCTCACCGACGAGGAGACCGACATCCTCCGCGCTCTCGCCGAGCGTGAGCACCGCTCCATGCAGGAGGTCGTGCGACTCGCCGTCCTCGAGCGCGCCGAGCGCGCCGGGCGCGCCGTCGAGCGCGACGAGGTCCTCGACTGGGCTGAAGGGCGTTACGCGGCGCTGCTCGAGCGCCTGTCGCAGTGAGCGGCGAGACGCGGCTGCTCACGACCGAGGACCTCGTCGCCATCGCGACCCGGATCGGCCGGGGTGACCCCCAGGTGCGCGACCTCGGGCTGCTCGAGTCTGCGGCGGCGCGGCCCGGCACCTCCGTCTTCGGCGACGACGCCTATCCGGACATCGAGACCAAGGCCGCCGCCCTGCTCGAGTCGCTGGTGCGCAACCACGCCCTGATCGACGGCAACAAGCGGCTCGGCTGGCTCGCTCTCGTCCTGTTCCTGGCGCTCAACGGTCATCGCCTCGACGTCGACGACGACGAGGCGTACGACCTGGTGATCGGCGTCGCCGAAGGCCGGCACGAGATCGCCTCGATCGTCGGTGTCCTCCGCGGCTGGGGGGTCTCCTCGTGACACGGATCATCGCGGGCTCGGCGCGCGGGCGGCGGCTCGCCGTGCCTCCGAGCGGGACTCGCCCGACGGCCGACCGGGTGCGCGAGGCGCTGATGTCGGCGCTCACGCACGAGCTCGGCTCGCTCGGGGGAGCGGCCGTCGCCGACCTCTACGCCGGCACGGGCGCCGTGGGGCTCGAGGCGCTCTCGCGCGGGGCAGCGCACGCGCTGCTGGTCGACAAGGAGCGCAAGGCCGTCGAGACGCTGCGCGCCAACGTCGAGGCCGTCGGCGTCCCGGGCGCCGTGGTGCTCGCCGACGACGTCGTGCGGCTCACGGGATCCGTGCCGCCGGCGCTCGCGCGGGCGCCGTACGACCTGGTGTTCGCGGATCCGCCGTACGACGTGGCCGACGACGTCGTCGTGCAGGTGCTCACCGGTCTCGCGTCCCACGGGTGGCTCGCCGACGGCGCGCTCGTGGTGGTCGAGCGGGCGCGGCCGCGGCGCGGGGCGACCTTCGCCTGGCCCGACGGCTACGAGCCAGGCAAGGACCGCACGTACGGGGAGACCGTGCTGCGTACAGCCCTTTGGTACGGTCGCGACGCCTGACCAGCGGCCTCCCCGCCGCACCTCGCCGAACCGAGGAGTGACCGTGCGCAAGGCCGTCTGTCCCGGCTCGTTCGACCCGGTCACCAACGGGCACCTCGACATCATCGTGCGCGCCGCGTCGCTGTTCGACGAGGTGACCGTCGCGGTGCTCATCAACAAGACCAAGAGCAGCATGTTCACGGTCGACGAGCGGATCGACCTGCTGCGCGAGGTCGTCGCGCCGTACCCGAACGTGAAGGTCGACTCGTTCCACGGGCTGCTCGTCGACTACTGCCAGGCGCGCGACATCGCGGCGATCGTGAAGGGGCTGCGGGCGGTCAGCGACTTCGACTACGAGCTGCAGATGGCGCAGATGAACCACCGCCTCGCCGGCGTCGAGACCCTGTTCGTGAGCACCAACCCGCTCTACAGCTACCTGTCCTCGTCGCTGCTCAAGGAGATCGCGACGTACGGTGGTGACGTGTCCGGGCTCGTGCCCGAGACTGTGCTCGCCCGCCTCGGCGAGCGGATCGCCGAACGAGCGCAGGGCTGACGCCCCGCGCGACCCGACAGCCGAAGGACCCCCGTGGACGTCCACGACAAGCTCGACGAGCTCTCCGCCCTGGTCGAGGGCGCCCGCGCGATGCCGATGTCGGCGTCGTGCGTGGTCAACCGCGCCCAGGTGCTCGACCTCCTCGACGAGGCCCGCTCGCTCCTGCCCGCCTCGCTCGACCAGGCCGACGACATCCTCGCCGAGCGCGACGGCATCGTGGCCGCCGCGCGGGTGAGCGCCGCCGAGGTGCTCGCCCAGGCCGACGAGGAGGCCCGGGCACGGGTGTCCGAGCACGAGGTCTACCGCGCGGCGCTGGCCGAGGCCGACGCCGTCCGGGCCGAGGCCGACGCCGAGGCCGAGCGCATGCGCCGCGAGACCGACGACTACGTCGACGCCAAGCTCGCCAACTTCGAGGTGGCGCTGCACAAGACCCTCGCCGCGGTCCAGAAGGGCCGCGACAAGATCCGTGGCCGCCAGGAGTACGACGAGCTCGGGTACGACGACAGCCCGCTGCCCGGCTGAGCCGTCCGTCCGGTGCTGGAGTCCGGTTTGGGCGGTACGGCGGCCCTCCGGTACCCTGGCGTGTCGGCCGTCGTGAGGCCGATCCCCACCGCAGCGCACCCGGTGACCCCGGGGGCGCGCCTGCACGGCCCGGAAAGGCGATCTCCTGACCACGCTCGACCCCCGATCCCCTCTCGTGCTCGACACGCGAGAGCTGGGACGACGTGCGGGGTCGATGCGCGAGGAGTCGCTCGTCCGGTCCGCGCCGGAGGGGATCGGGATCATGTCGATCGGCGTCCCCCCGGGGAGCGAGGTCGAGCTGGATCTTCGGCTCGAGTCGGTCATCGAGGGTGTGCTCGTGTCGGGAACGGCGCGGGTGCAGCTCACGGGCGAGTGCAGCAGGTGCTTGGATCCGGTCTCCGACGAGCTGGAGGTCGACATCCAGGAGCTGTACGTCTACGAGGAGACCGATCATCGCGGTCGCCCCGTACGGACGGACTCGCTCGAGGGTGAGGACGAGGACGAGCAGCGACACCTGGTCGGGGACTACCTCGACCTGGAGCCGGTGCTCCGCGACGCGGTGGTGCTCGACCTGCCGCTCGCACCCGTGTGCAGGGACGACTGCCCGGGGCTGTGCCCGCAGTGCGGGTTCCGCCTCGAGGACGACCCGAAGCACGGCCACGACGTGATCGACCCGCGGTGGGCCGCCCTCGGCGCACTGGCGGACGAGACGAGCTCCGCCCGCACGAACGCACCGAGCACCGACGACCAGCAGGAAGAGGACTAAGGCCATGGCCGTCCCGAAGCGCAAGACCTCGCGCAGCAACACCCGCCACCGCCGTTCGCAGTGGAAGGCCAAGCTGCCCCAGATCAACAAGGTCGTCCGCAACGGCCGCGTCGAGTTCGTGGTGCCCCACCGCGTCGACGCGGACGGCGAGTACAACGGCCGCCAGGTCCTCGACGTCTGAGCTCGACGTCCGAGCGCGACCTGGACCACCAGCACGCATCCCGCGGCACCCGACCGCGGCCCGTCCCACGCCGGACGTGCCGCCGGTCGGGTGCCGCGTCGCGTCCGGGGTTAGCCTTCGGCCATGACCACCGAGAACCTGAGCCTCGCGGCCCGGGCCCTCGCGGTCGTGCTCGACCTCGAGGCCGTCGATCTGCGGGCTGACAGCCCGCTCGACGACCTGGGGGCCGACTCGATCGCACGGGTCCAGTGGGCCGACGTCGTCGAACAGCTGGCTGCCGGCGACGGCCGCCCCGTGACCGTGGACGACTCGGCCCTGCGCGACGCCGTCGTGCTCGGCGACCTCGCCGACCACCTCGTGCCCGTCGGCGCCGCAGGAGGCTCGGCGTGAGCCCCCGCTCGCACCCGCCGATGTCCGAGCTCGCCGCCCGCCTCTCGGTAGAGATCGGCGACGACATCCTGCGGCGCGCGCTCACCCACCGGTCGTTCGCGTACGAGAACGGCGGGCTGCCCACGAACGAGCGCCTCGAGTTCCTCGGCGACTCCGTCCTCGGCCTCGTGGTGACCGACACGCTGTTCCGCGCCCACCCCGACCTGCCCGAGGGGCAGCTCGCCAAGCTGCGCGCCGCCGTCGTCAACGCCAAGGCCCTGGCCGGCATCGGCCGCTCGCTCGGCCTCGGCGAGCACCTGCTGCTCGGCAAGGGCGAGGAGGCCACCGGTGGCCGCGACAAGTCCTCGATCGTGGCCGACACGGTCGAGGCGGTGATCGGCGCGGTCTACCTCGACCGCGGCCTCGAGGTGGCCACCGAGCTCGTGCACCGGCTGTTCGACCCGCTCATCGCCGAGTCGGCGGGCCTCGGTGCGGGCCTCGACTGGAAGACGAGCCTGCAGGAGCTCTGCGCGTCGCTCTCGGCCGGCGTCCCCGAGTACGTCGTCGAGGAGAGCGGGCCCGACCACCAGAAGAGCTTCCGCGCCCGCGTCCGGGTCGGCGAGGACCTCTACGGCGACGGCAGGGGACGCAGCAAGAAGGAGGCGGAGCAGGAGGCCGCGGCCACCGCGTACGCCGAGCTCTCGGACAAGCGCGACACGCTGATCGCCACCGAGGCGGGTGCCCCCTCCGGCTCGGAGGCGTAGTGCCCGAGCTCCCCGAGGTCGAGGTGGTGCGCCGAGGCCTCGACCGCTGGGTCGCCGGTCGCACCGTGGCCTCGGCGGCCGTCCTGCACGAGCGGGCCGCCCGCCGGCACGCCGCCGGCGGCGACGACCTCGCCGCGCGCCTGCTCGGCCGCACGATCGAGACGGCGAGCCGTCGGGGCAAGTACCTCTGGCTGCCGCTCGACGGACGCGACGCCGCGCTCGTCGCGCACCTCGGCATGAGCGGCCAGCTGCTCGTGCAGCCGCCGGGCAGCCCCGACGAGAAGCACCTCCGGGCCCGGCTGACCTTCACCGACGGCGGTCGCGAGCTGCGGTTCGTCGACCAGCGCACCTTCGGCGGAGTGGCCCTCGACGACCTCGTGCCCGACTCCGCCGACGGCCGCGTGCCGGCGTCGGTCGCCCACATCGCCCGCGACCCGCTCGACCCGCTCTTCGACGACGCCCTCTGGGTGCGGCGGCTGCGCTCGCGCCGGACGGGCCTGAAGCGCGCGCTGCTCGACCAGACGCTGGTGAGCGGCATCGGCAACATCTACGCCGACGAGGCGCTGTGGCGCGCGCGCCTGCACTGGGCCACGCCGTCCGATGCCGTCGCCCCGGCCCGCGCCCGCGAGCTGCTCGGGCACGTGCGCGACGTGATGGGTGACGCCCTCGTCCAGGGCGGCACGTCCTTCGACGCGCTCTACGTCAACGTCAACGGCGAGAGCGGCTACTTCGACCGCTCGCTCGCGGCGTACGGCCAGGCCGACCGGCCGTGCCCGCGCTGCGGCCGACCGATCGTGCGCGAGGCGTTCATGAACCGCTCGTCGTTCCGCTGCCCGCGGTGCCAGCGGACGCCGCGGAGCCCGCGGTGGTGACGGTCCGCCTGACGGCGTGGGTGCGCGGCCGCGTGCAGGGCGTCGGCTTCCGCTGGTGGACCCGCGCCCGCGCCCTCGAGCTCGGGCTCGCCGGGTGGGCCCGCAACCTGGACGACGGCCGCGTCGAGGTGGTGGCCGAGGGGCCGCGGGAGGCCTGCGAGGCCCTGCTGGGGCTGCTCCGCGCGGGTGGCGCGCCGGGCCACGTGCAGACGGTCGTCGAGCAGTGGTCCGACGCCCGCGGGGCCGAGGGCTTCCTCGAGCGGTGACGCGGGCCGCGGCGAGGGTGCCCTGACCTGCGACGTCGCCTCCGCCTGGTGTGCTGCGCGTCTCAGCGCCGCGCCCCGAGCCGGGTTGACGCCTCCGCGGCCCCGCTGTCACCCTGGTCGCACCGGCCCACGCGTCTCGCGAGAAGCCGCCACGACCTCTCCGCCATCTCGAGGCGATCCGCGTGCCTGCAGGGCACCGATCCGCACGCACGCCGCACGTGTCAAGGGAGACACCGCATGTCCAAGGCGATCTACGGCCACCTGGGTTCGTCCGATGCTCTCCTCGTCGCCGAGGTGACCCGCCTGCGCCGCCGCGTCCGCGAGCTCGAGGAGCAGCTGGCGACGTACGAGTCGATGGTGCCCTCCGACCTGGCCGACCTCGAGCGTGTCGACGTCACGGTGCGCGAGCTGCCGGCCGACGCGCCGGTGCCCGCCTGACCGACCACCGACCGCCGCGGCACCCCGAGGGGTGACCGCGGCGTCGTCGTGTCCGGGGGTCCCGAGGCGGGGCGTCGACAGGCCGGGGCGTGCCTCCGCGAAGCGGCCAGGGGCCGAGATAGGGTGTCGGCACTTCCCCCGCCTGGTCGCCGTGCCCGGTGAAACCCGTTCACCACGAAGCGCCTGGAGCATCCCGCGTGCACCTGAAGAGCCTCACCCTGAGGGGCTTCAAGTCCTTCGCGTCCTCGACGACGCTGCACTTCGAGCCGGGCATCACCTGCGTGGTCGGGCCGAACGGCTCGGGCAAGTCCAACGTCGTCGACGCCATCGCCTGGGTCATGGGCGAGCAGGGTGCCAAGAGCCTGCGCGGCGGCAAGATGGAGGACGTCATCTTCGCCGGCACGTCCGGCCGCCCGCCGCTCGGCCGGGCCGAGGTGCTCCTCACGATCGACAACCACGACGGCGTGCTCCCCATCGACTACGCCGAGGTCACCATCTCGCGCACGATGTTCCGCAACGGTGGCTCCGAGTACGCCATCAACGGCACCCCGTGCCGTCTGCTCGACGTGCAGGAGCTGCTCTCGGACTCCGGCATCGGCCGCGAGATGCACGTCATCGTCGGCCAGGGCAAGCTCGACGAGATCCTGTCGGCGTCGCCGGAGGACCGCCGCGGCTTCGTCGAGGAGGCCGCCGGCGTCCTCAAGCACCGCAAGCGCAAGGAGAAGGCGCTCCGCAAGCTCGACGCGATGCAGGCCAACCTCACGCGCCTGCAGGACCTCACCACCGAGCTGCGCCGTCAGCTCAAGCCCCTCGGCAAGCAGGCCGAGGTGGCGCGCCGGGCCGCCGTCATCCAGGCCGACCTCCGCGACTCGCGCCTGCGCCTCATCGCCGACGACCTTCTCAACCTCCGCGACGCCGTCCAGCAGGAGGTGGCCGACGAGACCGCCCTGCGCGAGCGCCGCGGCGAGGTCGAGTCCGAGCTCGCCGGCGCCCAGGCGCGCGAGGCCGTGCTCGACGCCGAGATGGCCGGCGAGGCCCCGGCCCTCGCTCGCGCGCAGGACACCTGGTTCCGGCTGTCGTCCCTGCGCGAGCGGGTCTCCAGCACGGCGGCCCTCGCCTCCGAGCGGGTGCGGCTGCTCGCTCCCGAGCCCGAGGAGGAGCGCCGCGGCCGCGACCCCGAGGAGCTCGACGCCGACGCCAAGGCCGCGCGCGAGGAGGAGGCGGCGCTCGGCCGCGACGTCGCCGCCGCCCGCGAGGTCCTTGCGGGTGCGGTCACGGCGCGCGCCACCGCCGAGGGCGCCCACGCCGCGGAGGAGCAGCGGCTCACCGCTCTGCAGCGTGCCGCCGCCGACCGTCGTGAGGGCCTCGTGCGGCTCACGGGTCAGGTGCACGCCGCGACGTCCCGCCTCGAGGCTCGCGCGGCCGAGCTCGAGCGGCTCGCCGCTCAGGCCGCCGACGCGCGCGCCCGCGCCGACAAGGCCAACGCCGACTTCCACGCGCTCGAGACGCAGGTGGCCGGGCTCGACGAGGGCGAGGTCGGGCTCGACGAGGAGCACGAGATCGCCTCGTCGGAGCTCGCCGCCGCGGACGGCCGGGTGCAGGCCCTGCGGATGCAGGAGCAGGAGGCCGAGCGCGAGCGGCACGCCCTGACCGCACGCGTCGAGGCGCTCGAGCTGGGCCTCGCCCGCAAGGACGGCGGCGCGGCGGTGCTCGCTGCCGGCGACCGCCTCTCCGGCGTGCTCGGCACCGTCG
Source organism: Longivirga aurantiaca (assembly GCF_042660085.1). Classification (NCBI taxonomy): domain Bacteria; kingdom Bacillati; phylum Actinomycetota; class Actinomycetes; order Sporichthyales; family Sporichthyaceae; genus Longivirga; species Longivirga aurantiaca. Next base: position 876,268 of record NZ_JBHSTI010000008.1, read on the forward strand.
CCGCGCTGCTGCGCGTCCGCCCGGGCTACGAGGCCGCCGTCTCCGCCGCGCTCGGCCCGCTGGCCGACGCCGTCGCGGTCGGCTCGGTCTCCCAGGCGGTCGACGCCCTCACGCTGCTGAAGTCCGACGACGCCGGTCGCGCCTCTCTCCTGGTCGCCGGCGCGGCCGCGCCCGACCGTTCGTCCTGGCCGGCGCTGCCGGCGGGTGCGGTGTGGGCCGTCGACGTCGTCGAGGCGCCGGACGCGCTGCGTGGCTCGGTCGGCGTCGCGCTCGCCCGCGTCGCTCTCGTCGAGGACCTCGCGACGGCCGGGTCGCTCGTCCGCCAGCACGACGTCGTCGCGGTCACCCGCGCCGGCGATGTCGTCGCGGCCGGCGTGGTGCACGGCGGGTCGGCGTCCGCGCCCTCCCTGCTCGAGGTCCAGGCCGCCGTCGACGAGGCGCGCACCAAGCTCGACGACGCCACCCACCGTTACGAGCGCGCCAAGTTCGAGCTCGTCGGCGCGCTCGAGGCGGTCGCAGCAGCGCAGCACCGCGTGGACTCCGCCCTCTCGCGCCTGCACGAGTCCGACGCCCGCATGGCCGCCGTCGCCGAGCAGCTCGGGCAGCTCGGGTCGGCCTCGCGCGCGGCGTCGGGCGAGGCGGACCGCATCGCCGCCGGCATCGCCTCGGCGACCGCAGCACGCGACGCCGACCAGGCGACGCTCGAGGAGCTCACCGCCCGCCTCGAGGCCGCAGAGGCGACCCCGGACGAGGGCGAGCCGTCGCACGAGGAGCGCGACCGGCTGGCCGAGGCCGCCGTGCTCGCCCGCCAGGGCGAGGTCGAGGCGCGGCTGGCCGTCCGCACGGGCGAGGAGCGCGTGCGTGCGCTCGCCGGTCGCGCCGAGCAGCTCGAGCATGCGGCCAACGCCGAGCGCGCCGCCCGGGCGCGGTCGGCCGAGCGCCGCGCGTCGCGCGCCCGCGCCGTCGCCGTCGCCGCCGCCGTGCGCGCCGGTGCTGCCGCGACGCTCGTGCGCATCGACATCTCGCTCGCCGTCGCCGCCAGCGAGCGCGACGCCGCCGAGCAGGCCCGCACCGTCCGCGAGGGCGAGCTCCTCGCGCTGCGCACCCGCACCCGCGAGCTCCAGACCGAGCTCGAGGCGCTCACGTCATCCGTGCACCGCGACGAGATGGCCCGCGCCGAGCAGCGCATGCGGATCGAGCAGCTCGAGGCGCGCGCGATGGAGGAGTTCGGCGTCGACGCCGAGACCCTCGAGACCGAGTACGCGCCCGACGTCCTCGTGCCGCCGTCGATGATCGCCCCCGGCGACGAGGTCGACCCCGAGGCGCCCGAGCCCGAGGCCTACCCGTACGTGCGCGAGGAGCAGGAGAAGCGCATGCGCTCCGCCGAGCGCTCGCTCAACCTGCTCGGCAAGGTCAACCCGCTGGCGCTCGAGGAGTTCTCGGCGCTCGAGGAGCGGCACCGCTTCCTCAACGAGCAGCTCGACGACCTCAAGCGCTCGCGGGCCGAGCTGCTCGGGATCGTCACCGAGGTCGACGCCCGCGTGCAGCAGGTGTTCGCCGAGGCGTACGCCGACGTCGAGCGCGAGTTCGAGCGGATCTTCGCCCGGCTGTTCCCGGGCGGAGAGGGCCGGCTCTTCCTCACCGACCCGGGCGACCTGCTCACCACGGGCATCGAGGTCGAGGCGCGTCCGCCGGGCAAGAAGGTCAAGCGGCTGTCGCTGCTGTCCGGCGGCGAGCGGTCGCTCACCGCGGTGGCGTTCCTCGTCGCGCTGTTCAAGGCGCGTCCGAGCCCGTTCTACATCATGGACGAGGTCGAGGCCGCGCTCGACGACGTCAACCTCCAGCGACTGCTCGGCATCATGGAGGAGCTGCGCGAGGACTCCCAGCTGCTGGTCATCACGCACCAGAAGCGCACGATGGAGATCGCGGACGCGCTGTACGGCGTGTCGATGCGCGGCGACGGCGTCACCACGGTCATCGGCCAGCGGATGGCCTCGCACCGGTCGGGCGACGACGACGGGTCTGACCCGGTCGACGTCAGCGACTCCGCGGTCCCCGCCTAGCCCTCCGCCGCCAGAGGCCTACCCGTAGCTGGGTGGCGATTCCGTCGCAGGCCGCACGCTGGTTACCCGGGTAGAGCGGCGTACCTGTAGCTGGGTGGCGATTCCGTCGCAGGCCGCACGCTGGTTACCCGGGTAGCGCGGTGCCGAGCACCCGCGCGACTCTGGGAGGATGACGGCGTGGAATCCGGACTTCTCTATGCCCTGATCGCGCTGGCCGTCCTCGTCATCGGCGGGGGAGCCGTGCTGCTCCTGCGCCGCTCGTCGGGCCGCGCGATCGAGGCGCCCCCGGCCCGGCCGCAGGTCGCCGCGCCCGAGCGCGAGGCCGACGGCGGCCTCGCGCTCGCGGAGCCCGAGGCGCCCGCACCCACCACCACCGAGGTCCCCGAGCCGTCGGCCGGCCGCCTGGCCCGGCTGCGTGCCCGCCTCGCCCGCTCGAACACCGCCGTCGGCAAGGGCCTGCTCGCGCTGCTCACCCGTGACCAGCTCGACCAGGACACCTGGGACGAGGTCGAGGAGACCCTGCTCGCCGCCGACCTCGGCGTCGGGCCCACGCAGGAGCTGGTCGCCGCGCTGCAGCGACGTACCCGGGTCGAGGGCGTCTCCGACGTCGCCGGCGCCCGTGCCCTGCTGCGCGAGGAGCTGCTCGCCCTCGTCGACCCCACGCTCGACCGCAGCGTCGCGACCCATGTGGCCGACGACCGCCCCGCCGTCGTCCTCGTCGTCGGCGTCAACGGCACCGGCAAGACCACCACCACCGGCAAGCTCGCGCGCGTGCTCGTGGCCGACGGCCGCAGCGTGGTGCTCGGCGCCGCCGACACCTTCCGTGCCGCGGCGAGCCAGCAGCTGCAGACCTGGGGCGACCGGGTCGGGGCGCGCGTCGTCACGGGCGCGGAGAACGCCGATCCCGCCGCCGTCGCGTTCGACGCCGTGAAGCACGCCGTCGACGAGGGCGCCGACGTCTGCGTCATCGACACCGCCGGCCGCCTGCACACCAAGACCGGTCTCATGGACGAGCTCGGCAAGGTCAAGCGCGTCGTGGAGAAGCAGGCGCCGGTCGACGAGGTGCTGCTCGTCCTCGACGCCACGACCGGCCAGAACGGCCTGCGCCAGGCTCAGGTCTTCTCCGAGGTCGTCGAGGTGACGGGCATCGTGCTCACCAAGCTCGACGGCACGGCCAAGGGCGGCATCGTCATCGCGGTGCAGCGCGAGCTCGGCGTGCCCGTGAAGCTCGTCGGGCTCGGCGAGGGCCCGGACGACCTCGCACCGTTCGACGCCGAGGCCTTCGTCGACGCGCTCCTCGACTGACCCGCCCAGCCGAGCCGAGCGCACCACCCGTTCCGAGCGCAGGGTGAGGAGCGGACGGCGCGGAAGCGGGTGCGGGGTGGGCGGTGCGGTGGTGAGGTGGGGCCATGGACATCGCCAAGCTCACCGACACCCAGACCCTGCGGCGCGAGGAGGCGGCCCGCCGTCTGCACGAGATCGCCGACGAGCTCGCCTCGGGCAACGGCTTCGTGATCGAGCGCGACGGCATCCGCTTCGACGTCGCCGTGCCCGACGAGGTGCGCATGAAGGTCGAGGTCGAGATCGAGTCCGACGAGCGCGAGATCGAGATCGAGCTCACCTGGTAGACCGGTGGGCCGCCCGGCCCGACGCGCTGCGCCGGCCGAGCGACGTCCCACGCGTGCGGAAACAGCGGCGTAACAGGACATGTCCAAACGTCACGGGCTGGAAACAGCACAGGCGGAGCCGGGCAACACGGGCCCGATGAGATCCCTCTAGTTCGACGCAGCGGCGCGTCGGGTGCAGCTCGACGCGCCCCGCGTCGCTGCCCTGTTCATAGAGAGGGTGACCGATGGAGTTGAACTCCGGCGACACCGCCTGGGTCCTGGCCAGCACAGCGCTCGTGCTGATCATGACGCCGGGCCTCGCGTTCTTCTACGGCGGTATGACCAAGGCCAAGACCACGCTGAACATGATGATGATGTCGTTCGCCAGCATCGCCGTGGTGAGCGTGCTCTGGGTCATCTACGGCTTCTCGCTCGCCTTCGGCAACTCCGGCAGCGGCCTCTACGGCGCGTTCAGCCTCTCGGGTCTCACCGACGCTGTCGGCGAGCTGACCAACAACGGGGGCGTGTACGGCATCCCGCTCCTGGCCTTCGCCGGCTTCCAGCTCATGTTCGCGGTCATCACGCCCGCGCTCATCAGCGGTGCGATCGCCGACCGCGCCAAGTTCTCCACCTGGATCATCTTCGTGGCCCTGTGGGTCACGATCGTCTACTTCCCGGTCGCGCACTGGGTCTTCGACTTCGGCGACGCCGACGCCGACGGCAACATCACCGGCAACGGCTGGCTCGCCGCCCGCGGCGTGCTCGACTTCGCCGGTGGCACCGCGGTCCACATCAACGCCGGCGCCGCGGGTCTCGCGCTCGCGATCGTCCTCGGTCGCCGTCTGGGCTTCAAGAAGAACCCGAACCGCCCGCACAACCTGCCGTTGGTCCTCATGGGTGCCGGGCTGCTGTGGTTCGGCTGGTTCGGCTTCAACGCCGGCTCCGCCCTCGGCGCCACCGACACCGCCGCGCTCGCCCTGCTCAACACCCAGGTCGCCACGGCGGCCGGCCTCGCCGGCTGGCTCATCACGGAGAAGCTCCGCGACGGCCACCCGACCAGCCTCGGTGCCGCCTCCGGCGCCGTCGCCGGCCTCGTCGCCATCACCCCGGCCTGTGCGTTCATCGCCCCGTGGGCCGCGGTCGTCCTCGGCCTCATCGCCGGCATCGTCTGCGCCCTGGCGGTCGGCCTGAAGTACAAGCTCAACTACGACGACTCGCTCGACGTCGTGGGCGTCCACCTCGTGGGTGGGCTCATCGGCTGCCTCTTCATCGGCTTCTTCGGGACCACGCAGGTGAACAGCTTCAGCGCGAACGGCGTCTTCTACGGCGGCGGCTGGGAGCTGCTGGGCAAGCAGGCGCTCGGCGCCTTCTCGGTGCTCGCCTACTCGTTCATCGTCACGCTGATCCTCGGTTTCCTGCTGGAGAAGACGATCGGTTTCCGTGTCAGCAAGGAGCAGGAGCTCGAGGGCGTCGACGTGGCGCAGCACCTCGAGTCGGCGTACGACTTCGAAGGCAACCTCGGGGGTACGTTCTCCGGTGGCGCGTCGCTCAAGCACAAGGTCGCCGCAAAGAGCGACGAGGAGGTCTCCGCATGAAGCTCATCACCGCGATCATCAAGCCGTTCAAGCTCGACGACGTGAAGTCGGCGCTCGAGGCGTACGGCATCCAGGGCATGACGGTGTCCGAGGCCAGCGGCTACGGCCGCCAGCGCGGCCACACCGAGGTCTACCGCGGTGCGGAGTACACCGTCGACCTCGTGCCCAAGGTGCGCCTCGAGGTCCTCGTCGAGGACGATGACGCCGACTCGGTCATCGACGTCGTCGTCAAGGCGGCTCAGACCGGTCGCATCGGCGACGGGAAGGTCTGGTCCGTCCCGGTCGAGACCGTCGCCCGCGTGCGGACGGGCGAGCGGGGCCCGGACGCCCTGTAAGCGAAGGTAGAGAAACCGAAGGACACCAACGGGAGAGGAGCATCCGGTGCGGGTCACGGCAGACGAGGCGACCACCACGTACGCCGAGGCCCGCGCCGAGCTCCTCTCCCGACCGGGAGCGCCCGGCGCTGCGAAGCGCCGGGCGCTCACGGCTCTCACCGACGACTGGCTGCACGCGCTCTACGTCGCGGCCGGCGCCGGCGAGATCGGCGCCGCCCTGGTCGCGGTCGGCGGCTACGGCCGCGGCGACCTCGCGCCGGGCAGCGACCTCGACCTCCTGCTCCTGCACTCGCCCTCGGTGTCGGCGTCCGACGTCACCGCCGTGGCGGACCGGCTCTGGTACCCCGTCTGGGACGCCGGCCTGCGGCTCGACCACTCCGTCCGGGTGCCGGCCGAGGCGCGGCGCCTCGCCGCCCAGGACATCAAGGTGGTCCTCGGGCTTCTCGACGCCCGCACGGTCGTCGGCTACGACAACCTCACCAAGCAGCTGCGCGAGTCGGTGCTCGGCGACTGGCGCGCCCTGGCTCCGCGCCGTCTCGGCGAGCTGCACTACGGCGTGACCGAGCGCATCGAGCGCAGCGGCGAGCTCGCGCACCTGCTCGAGCCCGACCTCAAGGAGTCGTACGGCGGTCTCCGCGACCTCGTCGCACTGCGCGCGGTGGCGGCCTCCTGGGTGACCGACGCGCCCGTCGCGGCACTCGCGCCGCACCGCGACCTCCTGCTCGACGTGCGCGACGCCCTGCACCTCGTGACCGGCCGGTCGTCCGACCGGCTGCTGCAGCAGGAGCAGGTGGCAGCCGCCGAGCGGCTCGGCCTCGAGGGGGACGATCCGTCCGACCATCTCCTGCGCTCGGTCTCGGCCGCCGGTCGTGCGGTGGCGTACGCCGCCGACACCACCTGGCACCGCGTCGAGCGGCTCACCCGCCGCGGGGGGGTGCGCGCGAGCCTCGCCGGCACCGCCCGCCGCCTGCGCGGCCCGCGCGTCGAGCGCGCACCGCTGGCCGAGGGCGTCGTCGTCCAGGACGGCGAGGCGGTGCTCGCCGCCGACGCCAGGCCCGAGAAGGACCCGGTGCTCGTGCTGCGCGCCGCGGCCGCCGCGGCCCAGGCAGGGATGCGCCTCGCGCCGCACGCGGTCGAGCGCCTGGCGCGCGACTCCGCGCCCATGCCGGAGCCGTGGCCGGCGCCGGCCCGCGACGCCCTCGTCTCGCTCCTCGGCGCGGGCCGGCCCGCGATCCCCGTGTGGGAGGCCCTGGACCAGGCCGACATCTGGAGCCGGCTCATGCCCGAGTGGGCGGTGGTGCGCAGCGCGCCGCAGCGCAACCCGGTGCACCGCTTCACGGTCGACCGCCACCTGGTCGAGACCGCGGTGCAGTCCGGCCCCCACACCCGCCGCGTGAACCGGCCCGACCTGCTGCTCGTGGGCGCCCTGCTGCACGACATCGGCAAGGGCCGCCCCGGCGACCACACCGAGGTGGGCATCGACCTCGTGCGGGTGATCGCGCCGCGGCTGGGATTCTCGCCGGAGGACAGCGCCACCCTCGTGACGATGGTGCGGCACCACCTCCTGCTGCCGGAGACGGCCACCCGTCGCGACCTCGACGACCCCTCGACCGTCGCCGGTGTCGCGACCGCGGTCGGCGACGTCGACGTCCTCGACCTGCTGCACGCCCTGACCGAGGCGGACGCCGCGGCCACGGGCCCGGCCGCCTGGAGCGACTGGAAGAAGGCGCTCATCGATGACCTCGTGGGTCGCACCCGTGCCGCCCTCGCCGGCAGGCCGCGGGCGGAGGAGATCCACGTGACCGCCGCCCAGGTGCGCCTGGCCGAGGCCGTGCGCGTGACGACCGAGGGCGGCGTCGCAGTGCTCCTCGACCACGACGAGGCGGCCACCACGGCCACCGTCACGGTCGCGGCGCCGGACCGCACCGGCCTGCTCTCGACCGTCGCGGGCGTGCTGTCGCTGCACCGGCTCCAGGTGCGCGGGGCCCAGGTCGACACCGTCACCGCGCCGGACGGCGGCCGTCGGGCCGTGCAGGTCTGGACCGTCACTCCGGCGTACGGCGACCCGCCGCCCATCGACCGCCTGCGCGAGGACCTCACGCGTGCGATCAACGGCTCGCTGGACGTCGCGGCCCGTCTCGACGCGCGCGAGCAGGCGTACCCGGCCCCGCAGGGGACCGCGCCTCCACGGGTCGACCTCGTGCCCGGTGCGAGCGAGCGTGCCACCGTGCTCGAGGTGCGCGCCCACGACGCCCCGGCGCTGCTGCACCGCGTCACCCGCGCCATCGCGGCCGCCGACGTCGCCATCAGCGCCGCCCGCGTGGCCACCCTGGGCTCGGAGGTGGTCGACGTGTTCTACCTCGTCGACCGCGACGGCAGCCCCCTCAGCGTGCAGCGGGCCGCGACCGTGCGCGTGACGGTGCTCGGCGAGCTCTCCCGCACCTAGGCCCGGCGGCTGCCGGGCCCCGCGGCGTGCCCCGGTTAGGCTGGGGCCGCTCCGCACGACCTCGACCGACGGGACTCCCGCGTGTTCACCTCGCTCTCCGACCGGCTCTCCGCCACGTTCAAGAACCTGCGCGGCAAGGGCAGGCTGTCCGAGGCCGACGTCGACGCCACGGTGCGCGAGATCCGCACGGCCCTGCTCGAGGCCGACGTCGCGCTGCCGGTCGTCCGGCAGTTCACGGCCACGGTCAAGGAGCGGGCCCTCGGCGTCGAGGTCAGCAAGGCCCTCAACCCGGCCCAGCAGATCGTCAAGATCGTCCACGAGGAGCTCGTCGGCATCCTCGGCGGCGAGACCCGGCGCCTGCGCCTGGCCAAGACCCCGCCGACGGTCATCCTGCTCGCGGGCCTGCAGGGAGCGGGCAAGACCACCCTCGCCGGCAAGCTCGCGCTCCACCTCAGGGAGGCCGGCCACACCCCGCTGCTCGTCGCCGCCGACCTCCAGCGCCCGAACGCCGTCGACCAGCTGAGCGTCGTCGCCGAGCGCGCCGGCGTCGCCGTCCACGCCCCGGAGCCGGGCAACGGCGTGGGCGACCCCGTCGCGGTCGCGACGTCCGGCATCGAGCTCGCGAAGGCGAAGCTGTACGACGTCGTCATCGTCGACACCGCCGGCCGGCTCGCGATCGACGCCGACCTCATGGACCAGCTCAAGCGGGTCCGCGACGCCGTGCAGCCGGACGAGACGCTGCTCGTCATCGACGCGATGATCGGCCAGGACGCCGTCCAGACGGCGGCTGCGTTCGACGAGGCCATCGGCATCGACGGCGTCGTGCTCTCCAAGCTCGACGGCGACGCCCGTGGTGGTGCGGCGCTGTCCGTGGTCACGGTCACCGGCAAGCCGATCCTGTTCGCGTCCGTGGGCGAGAAGCTCACCGAGCTCGAGACCTTCCACCCCGACCGGATGGCCTCGCGCATCCTCGACATGGGTGACGTCCTCACCCTCATCGAGCAGGCCGAGAAGGCGTTCGACGCCGAGCAGGCCGAGCGCATGGCCGCCAAGGTGGCCAAGGGCGACGACTTCACGCTCGAGGACTTCCTCGAGCAGATGACGAGCCTGAAGAAGATGGGCTCGCTCACCAAGATGCTGGGGATGCTGCCGGGCATGGGCGACATGAAGGCCCAGATCGAGTCGATCGACGACCGCGAGCTCGACCGCGTCGCCTCGATCATCACGTCCATGACGCCGGCCGAGCGCGCCGACCACACGATCCTCAACGGCTCGCGCCGCGCCCGCATCGCCCGCGGCGCCGGCGTCGAGGTGTCGGCGGTCAACCAGCTCGTCGACCGGTTCGTCGAGGCGCAGAAGATGATGCGCCAGATGCGCGCCGGTGGCGGCATGCCGGGGATGCCGGGGATGCCCGGCATGGGCGGCGGCAAGCGCGCCAAGGCCAAGCAGAAGGCCCAGGTCAAGCAGGGCAAGGGCGCCAAGCGCAGCGGCAACCCGGCCAAGCGTGCGGCGGAGGAGTCCGCCCCGGCGGCCGGTGCCGGGCTGCCCGGCCTTCCTGGATCCGGCCCGGCCGGCCTGCCCGGCGGCCTCGGCGGCTTCGACCAGGCCGAGCTGGAGAAGTCCCTAGGCGAGCTGCCCCCGGAGTTCAAGGGCCTCCTCGGCAAGTAGCGGCCCGGCCCGGGGCGATTTCCTGCTCGGCGGGGCTCTCTGGCAGACTGCGGGGGTTGATCCCGGCGCAGTCGGCGGCCCTCTAACCGGCCGGTCGCGCTCGGGACCGTCGGGACCCACCGGAAAGCACCCCACGCCGTACCGGCTCGGGACCCACCCCGTACACGTCAAGGAGACAACGGCCCCGTGGCTGTCAAGATCAAGCTCAAGCGCATGGGCAAGATGCGCAACGCCCAGTACCGCATCGTCGTCGCCGACGCCCGCACCAAGCGTGATGGTCGTGCGATCGAGGAGATCGGCATCTACCAGCCGAAGGAGGAGCCGAGCCTCATCCGCGTCGACTCCGACCGCGCGCAGTACTGGCTCGGCGTCGGCGCTCAGCCGACCGAGGCCGTCGCGGCCATCCTCAAGGTGACCGGCGACTGGCAGAAGTTCAAGGGCCTCCCGGGCGCCGAGGGCACGCTGCGCGTGGCCGAGCCCAAGGCCGACAAGAAGTCGGTCTTCGAGGCTGCTGCGCTCGAGGCCGCCAACGAGCCGGCCAAGCCCGCGACCACCCCGAAGAAGAAGGCCGAGCCGGTCGCCGAGGCTGCTCCGGTCGTCGAGGCCGAGGCTGCCCCGGTCGTCGAGGCTGCTGCCGAGGAGGCCCCCGCTGCGGAGGCCGTCGAGGCGCCGGTGACCGAGGCTGCTGCCGAGGAGGCGCCGGCCGTCGAGGCCGAGGCCGCCGAGGCCGCCGCCGAGACCACCGAGGCCTGACATGCTCGAGGAGGCTCTCGAGCACCTCGTCAAGGGCATCGTCGACAACCCCGACGACGTCGAGGTCCGCGACCGCGCCAACCGGCGCGGCCCCGGCCGCACCCTCGAGGTGCGCGTGCACCCCGACGACATGGGTCGCGTCATCGGCAAGGCCGGTCGCACCGCCACGGCGCTGCGCACCGTCCTCTCGGCCCTCGCGCCGGGGAAGGGTGTCCGGGTCGACTTCCTCGACCTCGGCGAGCGCTGAGCGCGAGGAGACTCGTGCAGCTCGTCGTCGGTCGCATCGGGAAGCCCCACGGGATCCGTGGTGAGCTGACCGTCGAGGTGCGCACCGACGCCCCCGAGATCCGCTTCGCGCCGGGGTCGGTCCTCGTGACCGACCCCGCGCGCGTCGGACCCATCACGGTCGAAGCCGTCCGCTGGCACAGCGGACGGCTTCTGCTGCGTGTGGTGGGCGTGCACGACCGCACCGCGGCCGAGGGCCTGCGCGGCGTCGTCCTCACCGCCGACGTCCCCGACGACGAGGTGCCGGAGGACCCCGAGGAGTTCTTCGACCACCAGCTCCGCGGCCTGTCCGTGCGCACCGCCGACGGCACCGTGATCGGCGTCGTCGACGACGTCGTCCACCTGCCCTCGCAGGACCTGCTGTCGGTGCAGCGCGAGGCTGGCCGCGAGGTGCTCGTGCCGTTCGTGGCCGAGATCGTGACCGCTATCGACGTCGACGCGGGCACCGTCACGGTCGAGCTGCCCGAGGGCCTGCTCGACCTCGACCTCACCGACACCGAGCACCGCGAGCTCGACCAGGCCGAGGCCGCCGCAGCCGCGGCCCAGGGGCGCGACGGCAGCGAGGGCTGAGGCGTGCGCATCGACGTCGTCTCGATCTTCCCCGACTACCTCGCCCCGCTGGGGCTCTCGCTGGTCGGCAAGGCCGTGGCCGCCGGCACCCTCGACCTCCGGGTGCACGACCTGCGCGAGTGCACGCACGACCGGCACCGCACCGTCGACGACACGCCGTACGGCGGCGGCCCGGGCATGGTCATGAAGCCCGAGCCGTGGGGCGAGGCGCTCGATGCGATCCTCGACTCCGCCGCCGGTCGTCCGCGGCTCGTCGTCCCGACCCCGAGCGGGCGCCGGTTCACCCAGGAGGTGGCGACCGAGCTCGCCGTCGCCGAGCACCTGGTCTTCGCGTGCGGCCGCTACGAGGGGATCGACTCCCGGGTGATGGCCCACTACGCCGACCGGTTCGAGGTCGACGAGATCTCGATCGGCGACTACGTGCTCGCCGGCGGAGAGGCCGCGGTGCTCGTCATGGTCGAGGCGCTGGCCCGGCTCCTGCCCGGCGTGCTCGGCAACCCCGAGAGCGTGGTCGACGACTCCTTCGCACCGGGTGCCATGGCGGCGCTCCTCGAGGGCCCGGTCTACACCAAGCCGCCCGAGTGGCGCGGTCTCGCGGTGCCCGAGGTGCTCCTCTCGGGCGACCACGGCCGGATCGCGGCCTGGCGCCGCGAGCAGGCCCTCGCCCGCACCGAGCGCTTCCGGCCCGACCTGCTGGGGGACGGGGCCTGACCCGGGATTTGGGTTCGCCCGGGCGCCTCTGGCAGACTGTGACGGCTCGATCCGTTCGTCCTGCCACAGGGGGACGTCGGAACCACCGGCTCGCCGGCGAGCACATCCGACCAGCCGCGCACGCGGCACTGTTCCGCGGGTGACCTGTGGCGCCGGCGAGGAGAAGACATGAACACGCTCGACTTCGTCGATGCAGCGTCGCTCAAGAGCGACATCCCGAACTTCCGCCCCGGTGACACCGTCAAGGTCCACGTGAAGGTCGTCGAGGGCAACCGCTCCCGCATCCAGGTCTTCCAGGGCGTCGTCATCCGTCGCCAGGGCGGCGGCGTGCGCGAGACCTTCACGGTCCGCAAGGTCAGCTTCGGCGTCGGCGTGGAGCGCACCTTCCCGGTGCACACCCCGGTCGTCGAGAAGATCGAGCTCGTGACCCGTGGTGACGTCCGCCGCGCCAAGCTGTACTACCTCCGCGACCTGCGCGGCAAGAAGGCGAAGATCAAGGAGAAGCGCGACAACGCGCCGAAGGCCTGATCTTCCGCCTCACCGAACGACACGAGCGCCCGACCCGCAGGGGTCGGGCGCTCGTCTCTTCCCCGGCGTCGGACGGTTACCCTCGTACCACCATGGCTGATCAGACGGACCTCGGTCCGGCGCGCCCCGAGCCCGCGGACCCAGGTCCGCGGTCGCGGCCGTCGGGGGGCCGCCACGCGCGCGTCGAGGCCGTGCCCGAGCACCACCACGGGTCGTTCTGGAAAGAGCTGCCGATCCTGCTGCTCGTCGCGTTCGGCCTCGCGTTCCTCGTCAAGACCTTCGTCGTGCAGGCCTTCTACATCCCGAGCGGCTCGATGGAGCAGACCCTGCAGGTCGGCGACCGCGTGCTGGTGAACAAGGTGGTCTACAAGACACGCGACATCGAGCGCGGCGACGTCGTCGTGTTCAACGGCGTCGACTCGTTCACGCCCGAGGTGGAGATCGCCGAGCCGACCGACCTCGTGCCCAAGGTCGTGACCTGGTTCGGCCGCACGTTCGGGTTCGCGCCTCCGGACGAGCGCGACTTCGTCAAGCGCGTCATCGGTGTCGGCGGCGACCACGTCGTCTGCTGCGATGCGAAGGGCCGCGTCACCGTGAACGACGTGCCGCTCGACGAGTCGTCGTACCTCTACCCGGACAACAAGCCGAGCAACAACCCGTTCGACGTGATCGTCCCCGCAGGCAAGCTCTGGGTCATGGGCGACCACCGGGACGCCTCGAGCGACTCGCGCGCGCACCTCGGCGACCCGGGCGGCGGGTTCGTCCCGGCGGACCGCGTCATCGGCCGCGCGTTCGCCGTCCTGTGGCCCACGGACCATGCGCAGTGGCTGGAGATCCCTGACACGTTCGCGACGATCGACCAGAAGGGCTGACCGTGTCGGGTACTCCGCAGGAGCGCGAGGAGAAGCGTCGCGCCAAGGAGAGCAAGGGCGGGTCGCTCGGCCGCGAGCTCATCATCATCGTGGGCGTCGCCCTCGTGCTGTCGGTGCTGGTGCGCACCTTCGTCGCGCAGGCGTTCTTCGTCCCCAGCTCGTCGATGGAGGACACCCTCCTCGTCCAGGACCGCATCCTCGCCTCCAAGCTCACCACCGAGCTCGGAGGAGTCCACCGCGGCGAGATCGTGGTGTTCACGGACCCGGGCGGCTGGCTGCCCGAGACCGCGCCGCCCACCGGCGTGTCCGGCGCCGTCCGCAAGGCGCTGATGTTCGTCGGGCTGCTGCCGTCCGACACCGGCGAGGACCTGGTCAAGCGCGTGATCGCGGTCGGCGGCGATCGGATCGCCTGCTGCACGGCGAAGGACCAGATCACCGTCAACGGAGTGGCCCTCGACGAGGAGGCGTACCTCAAGCCGGGCAGCAAGACCGACCAGGTGCGGTTCGACGTGCTCGTCCCCGAGGGGCGGGTCTTCGTGATGGGCGACAACCGGGGCGACTCCTCCGACTCCCGCTACCACCTCGACTCCGACGACGGCACCGTGTCGGTCGACTCCGTGGTCGGCCGGGTGGTCGCCGTCGTGTGGCCGGCGTCGCGCTGGTCGGGCGAGCCCGTGCCCGTGATCTTCGAGAACCCCGAGATCGACGCCCAGGCCGGCAAGGTGGGTGCGCCCAAGGCCGTCGACTCCGCCGACGAGGCGACGAACCCCGACGGCGGCTGAGCGATGGACGGCGGGCCCGACGTCACCGCGTGGCCGGCGTACGACGTCGAGCGCACGAGCGTCCGCGTGGTGCTCCTCGACGACGACCAACGGCTCCTGCTGTTCCGCACCGTCGACCCGACCATGCCCGAGATCGGCGAGTGGTGGGAGCTGCCCGGCGGCGGTATCGAGCCCGGGGAGTCGTACGCCGAGACCGCGGTCCGGGAGATCAGCGAGGAGACCGGCTTCGAGGTGTCGCTCGCGGTGCTGCCAGACCTGCCGCGCTGGAACCGCGACTCCACCTACGTCCGCCGGCACGTGCGCACCTGGCAGCACGAGGTGGTCGTCCTCGCGCGCGTGGCCGGCTCCTCGCCGGTGCCCGCCCGCGACGGCCGTACGCCGGAGGAGCTCGACGAGTACGTCGGCCACCGCTGGTGGACGCCGGAGGAGGTCGCAGCCGCGGGCACCAGCAGGTTCTTCCCCGGACGGCTGCCCGAGCTGCTCCCGCGGTTCCTGGCCGGCGAGGTGCTCGACGAGCCGTTCGACCTCTGGAACTGACGCCGTCGTAGGGTCGGTCGCATGACCGAGCGGCCCGTGGTGAAGCGTCGGGCCGCGCGCGTGCTCGCCCTCTCGCCGGCGGGTCGGGTGCTGCTGTTCGAGGGCGGCGACCCCGACCGGCCGCACGTGCGGATCTGGCACGCGCCCGGCGGCGGCGTGGAGGCCGGCGAGAGCGACGCGGACGCGGCGCAGCGCGAGTTCCTCGAGGAGACCGGAGTCCCGGTCGAGCTCGGGCCGCACGTGTGGGACCGCGAGCTCGTCTTCGGGTTCAACGGCACGACCTACGACCAGGTCGAGGTCTACTTCCTCGCCCGTGTGGAGGCCGAGCACGCGGCCAGCTCGGACGGCCACAACGAGATCGAGCAGCTCTACCTGACCGACCACGGCTGGTTCTCGGTCGACGAGCTGCGCGCGCTGCCGACCCCGGACGGCTCGGTGCTGGTCGCGCCGCCGGACATCGCCGACCGGCTCGAGGACCTCCTGCGCGACGGCCCGCCGTCGGCGCCGGTGCGGGTGGCGGGGGTGGTGCTGCCGTGAGCGCCGCGCCGTCGCTGCGCGTCGAGCGCGAGATGCTCCGCGCGCACGGGATCCGCTGGCTGGCCTCTGTCGACGAGGTCGGGCGCGGGGCGCTCGGCGGGCCGGTGTCGGTGGGCGTCGTGCTCGTCGACCTGGACACGCGCTCGGCTCCGTCGGGCGTCCGCGACTCCAAGCTGCTGACGCCGGCGGCGCGCGAGCGCATGGTGCCGAAGCTGCAGCGCTGGGCCCCGTCGTGGGCGGTCGCGCACGCGAGCGCGGCGGAGATCGACGCGCTCGGCATCCTGCGGGCGCTGAGGCTCGCGGGGGAGCGGGCCTTCGCCCAGCTGCCCGTGCGGCCCGACCACGTGCTGCTCGACGGCTCGTACGACTGGATCAGCCGTCCGGCCCCCGCACTGTTCGACGAGGACGGCGCGGTGGCCGACCTCGACGCCGTCGTGGACCCGCCGCCGGTCACCATGCGGATCAAGGCCGACATGACGTGCTCGTCCGTCGCCGCGGCGAGCGTGCTGGCCAAGACCACGCGCGACGCGATCATGGTCGGCCTCGCGACCGAGCACCCGGAGTACGGCTGGGAGATCAACAAGGGCTACGCCAGCCCCGAGCACCTCGACGCGCTGCGCCGGCTCGGACCGTGCGTCCAGCACCGGCGCAGCTGGGCCATCCCCGGGGGCGACCGCGACGTCCTGCTGCTCGACGTCGAGGCGGCGGACGACGCGCTGGCACATGGTTGAAGATCGAACTATCCTGACCGCATGGCGAACCGCAGGATCGACCGGGTGCAGGCCAAGCGACGCCTCGGCCCCGACGCGCAGGTCGACGACAAGGCGATCGTCATCATGCCGACCGACCCCCGCGCGACCGACCCGTTCCTGGCCCTGGCCGAGGACTGGTTCTCCGAGCCCGGCTTCGAGTGGCACCCGCACCGGGGCATCGAGACCGTGACGCTGGTGCTGGACGGCGTCCTCGAGCACGGCGACAACGCCGGGCACGCGGGCGCCCTGCAGGCGGGCGACCTGCAGTGGATGACCGCGGGCCGCGGGATCATCCACCGCGAGCTGGCCTTTCGGAACGAGCACGCGCACACGCTGCAGCTGTGGCTCAACCTCCCCGGCAGCAAGCGCATGGTCGACACCCGGTACCAGGACGTCCGCGCGGCGGACCGGCCGAGGGTCGAGCTGCCGGGGGTCTCGGTCGACGTCGTGTCCGGCTCGGTCGCGGGAGCCAGGGGGCCGGCGAAGAACCACTGGCCCATCCACGGCTCGGTGATCACGCTCGAGCCGAAGGCCTCGATGACGCACACCCTGCCGGGCGACCACCGCGCGTTCTTCTTCGTGCTCGACGGCGAGGTGAGCATCGGCGGGCGCCGCGTGCGCGAGGGCGAGATCGCCTGGAGCGACCCCGTGCCGGGACAGCCGGCGTCCAGCAGCCTCGTGGTCTCGACCGCAGACGGCGACGCGCCCTCGCGCGTCATGGTCTACAGCGGACGCCCCATCCGCGAGACGGTGGCGATGGGCGGCCCGTTCGTGATGAACACCAAGGCCGAGGTGCAGAAGGCGTACGCCGACTTCCACGCAGGCACGTTCGGCCAGGTGCCGCGCCAGGCCCGGCTGAAGCACCTCTAGGCCCCGGTTTCCTGCCCCGGGCGGGCGCGAGGCGTGCGGCCTGGGCCAGGATGGGCGCGAGCGACCGGATCCGGCGCTCTGGGCGGAGGAGTGGCGATGTCGGCCGAGGACCTCGAACGGTACGAGAACGAGATCGAGCTCGGGCTCTACCGCGAGTACCGCGACGTCGTCGGCCTGTTCTCGTACGTCGTGGAGACCGAGCGCCGGTTCTACCTCACGAACTCGGTCGACGTGCAGGTGCGCACGAACGACGGCGGCGACACCTTCTTCGAGGTGCGCATGACCGACGCCTGGGTGTGGGACATGTACCGCCAGGCCCGCTTC
Source organism: Longivirga aurantiaca (assembly GCF_042660085.1). Lineage (NCBI taxonomy): Bacteria > Bacillati > Actinomycetota > Actinomycetes > Sporichthyales > Sporichthyaceae > Longivirga > Longivirga aurantiaca. Next base: position 893,503 of record NZ_JBHSTI010000008.1, read on the forward strand.
GTGAAGAACGTCCGCGTCCTCACCTTCAAGGACGTGAACGTCGAGGAGCTCGCCAAGCCCGAGCTGCAGATCCCCGACGGCACGGCCTGACCTTCGTCCACCGACGCGCGCTTCGGCGTGTCGTCCCCAGGCCCGCCGTGCCGACGTCCGGCTGAGGTCGTCGCCCGTCCCGACGCTGCTCCTCGCGGTGCATCGCGCACCGCTCGGAGGAGGCGGTGCGGTGAGCAGGCCCACGGGAGTCGTCCGTGCGAAGGACGCGCTCGGTCGGTTCGGGGAGGACGTGGCCGCGCGCCACCTCGAGGCCGAGGGGTTCGTCGTCCTCGAGCGCAACTGGCGCTGTGCGGACGGCGAGCTCGACATCCTCGCCCGCGACGGCGACACCCTCGTGGTCTGCGAGGTCAAGACACGCAGCTCCCTGCGCTACGGCTCGCCGTTCGAGGCCATCACCGAGCGCAAGCTGCACCGGCTCGAACGGCTCGGCATGCGCTGGATGCGCGAGCGCGGGGTGAGGCCGCAGCGGATGCGCGTCGACATCGTGTCGGTGCTCGCGCCGCCCGGTGGCCGTCGCGTGATCGAGCACGTGCGAGGCCTGTCGTGAGCGGTGTGGCCCGCACCCGCGGGGTGGTGCTGCTCGGAGTCGACGGCCACGTGATCGGCGTCGAGGCGCACGTGTCGATCGGGGTCTCGGGCTTCTCGGTGGTCGGCCTCGCCGACAAGCTCGTGGGCGAGGCCCGCGACCGGTGCCGGTCCGCGGTGCTCAACACCGGCCTGGAGTGGCCGGGCCCCAAGAACACGATCGGGCTGTCGCCGTCCGAGCTGCCGAAGAAGGGGCCCACCCTCGACCTCGCGATCGCCATCGCGCTGCTCGCCGCCAGCGGCCAGGTGCCCGCCGATGCCGTCGCCGAGCTGGTCGTGGTGGGCGAGCTCGGCCTCGACGGCAAGGTCCGCGCGGTGCGCGGCGCGCTCGTGGCCGCGCTCGCGGCCCGGTCGGTCGGCGCTCGTCGGCTCGTGGTGCCGGCCGCCAACGTCGACGAGGCGTCGCTCGTGCCCGACCTCGAGGTGGTCGGAGTCCGTACTCTCGCCGGGCTCGTCGCGATGGTCCGCGGCGACGACGTCCCTGACGTCGAGCTGCTGGCCGACGACGACGACCTCTCGGCGGAGCCGCAGGCGCCCGATATTCCGGACCTCGTCGACGTGCGCGGGCAGCACGCCGCCCGGGCCGCCCTCGAGCTCGCGGCTGCGGGCGGCCACCACCTGGCAATGTCCGGGCTTCCCGGCGTCGGCAAGACGATGCTCGCCGAGAGGCTGCCCGGGCTGCTGCCCGCGCTCGACGAGCAGGCGGCGCTCGAGGTCACCGCCATCCACTCCGTGGCCGGCCGGCTCGGCAGCGGCGGCCGGCTCATCACCGTGCCGCCGTTCGAGGCGCCGCACCACACCGCGACGCACGCGGCGATGGTCGGTGGAGGCAGCGGCGTGCCGCGGGTCGGTCTCGTGTCGCTCGCGCACCGCGGGGTGCTGTTCCTCGACGAGGCGCCGGAGTTCGACCCCGGCGCGCTCGAGGCCCTGCGCCAGCCGTTGGAGTCGGGCGAGATGGTGGTGGCGCGGTCGGCGTTCTCGGTCACGTTCCCCGCCCGCTTCCACCTCGTGCTGGCGATGAACCCGTGCCCCTGCGGACGGTCGGGCGCTCCTCCGCGGCCGGGCGTGCCCTCGTGCTCGTGCACCCCGCAGCAGCGCCGCCGCTATCTCGCCCGCATCAGCGGCCCGCTGCTCGACCGCGTCGACCTCCGCGTCACGCTCGTGCCGCCCACCCTCGCCGACCTCGAGTTCGGCGTGTCCGACGCCGAGCCCACGGCGGCCGTGGCCGCCCGCGTGGCGGCCGCCCGGGAGCGCGCCGGGCGGAGGTACGCCGGCACGCCGTGGCGGGTCAACGCCGACGTGCCCGGCCCCGTCATCCGCCGCGAGTTCGGGCTCGACGCCGAGGCCGCCCAGCCGCTCGAGCAGGCGCTGGCCCGCGGGCTGCTCTCCGCCCGCGGCGCCGACCGGCTCGTCCGGGTCGCGTGGACGGTCGCCGACCTCGCCGGCCGCGACCGACCGGGCCGGCAGGACGTCGGCGCAGCGCTCGCGCACCGCGAGGCGGGTGCGGCATGGGCGGCGTGAGCGACGAGCGCCGTGCGCGGGCGTTGCTGTCGCGGGTGGCCGAGCCGGGCGACCCGAAGGTGTGCCGGCTCGTCGCAGCCCACGGTGCGCCCGAGGCACTGGAGATCCTGCGGTCCGGTGACGACGCCGACCGTTACCGCGCGCGGCTCGAGGCGGCCGACCCGGAGGCCGACCTCGCGCGCGCGGCCGAGGTGGGCGGGCGGCTGCTCGTGCCGGGCGACCTGGAGTGGCCGAGCCAGCTCGGCGACCTCGGCGACCTCGTGCCCTGGGCGCTCTGGGTCCGGGGCACCGTCGACCTCCGGATGTCGGCCCTGCGCTCGGTGGCGGTGGTCGGAGCCCGCGCCGCGACGAACTACGGCACCCACGTCGCATCGACCCTCGGCAGCGATCTCGCCGCCACGGGGTGGACCGTCGTGTCCGGCGGCGCGTTCGGTGTCGACGCCGCGGCCCATGCCGGCGCCCTCGCCGTCCACGGCGTCACGGTCGCCGTGCTCGCGTGCGGTGTCGACGTCGCCTACCCGCCGCGGCACGACGCGCTCTTCGCCCGCATCGCCGCCGACGGCCTGCTGGTCTCGGAGGTGCCGCCGGGCGCCGCCCCGCACCGCACCCGGTTCCTCGTCCGCAACCGCCTCATCGCCGCGCTGACCCGCGGCACCGTCGTGGTCGAGGCGGCGGTGCGGTCCGGGTCGCTCTCGACGGCGCGCGAGGCGGAGCGGCTGGGCCGCCCGGTTCTCGGTGTGCCGGGGCCCGTCACGTCCGAGATGTCGGCCGGCGTCCACCGCGAGCTGCGCCGCGGTGCGGTCCTCGTCCAGAACGCCGCGGAGGTGGTGGAGGCAGTCGGCGAGCTGGGCACCGACCTCGCGCCGGAGCCGACCGGTGCGACCGATCCGCGCGACCGGCTCGATCCGCTCGCCCGTCGCGTGCTCGACGCCGTGCCCGTACGGCGCCCGGCCACGCTCGACTCCGTGGCGCGCACGGCGGGCGTGGCCCCGGCGGAGGCGCAGGCCTCGCTCGGCCTGCTCGAGCTCGACGGGTGGGTCGAGTCGGGCCCTGGCGGCTGGAGGCTGCGTCCCGCCCGGCGGGCTCCGGACGGGTGAGGACCGCGGCAGGCGGACGGCGCGCCGCATTGACTCCGGGCCGGTGCCCGCAGACGGTGGTGACGTGGGTGCAGCGGCGGTGGAGCGTGCGGCGGGGCAGGAGCCCCTGCCCGCCTCGTTCCAGGACGTGCTCGACGCGTTCGCCGTCCACCTGTCCGACGGTCTCGGGCGCAGCCCCCACACCGTGCGCGCCTACCTCGGCGACATCGAGCGCCTGCTGCGACACGCCCGGGCGCAGGGTGCGACCGACGTCGCCGACCTCGACCTCACCGACCTGCGCGGCTGGCTGGCGGCCGAGGCCGCGGGCGGCCACGCGCGGGCCACCCTCGCGCGCCGTGCGGCCGCCGCCCGCACCTTCACCTCCTGGGCCTCGCGGCGGGGCTGGCTGGCCTCCGACCCGGGCGACAGGCTCGCCACACCGGCGGCGCACCGGCCCCTCCCGGGGGTGCTCAAGCAGTCCGAGGCGGCGGCTCTGCTGGAGGTCGTCACGACCCGCGCCGACGACGGCGACCCCGTGCACCTGCGCGACCGCCTGATCCTCGAGCTCCTGTACGCCACAGGGATGCGCGTGGGCGAGCTGGTCGGCCTCGACCTCGACGACGTCGACCCCCGTCGCCGCACGCTGCGGGTGCTCGGCAAGGGCGCCAAGGAGCGGGTCGTGCCGTACGGCGCTCCCGCGCAGGACTCCCTCGACACCTGGCTCGCCGACGGCCGCCCGGCCCTGCTCACCGCGGCCTCCGGGCCGGCGCTGCTGCTCGGTGCACGGGGCGGCCGCCTCGACCCGCGGACCGCGCGCGACGTCGTCCACCGCATGCTCCGGCACGTGCCGGACGCCCCGGATCTCGGTCCGCACGGCCTGCGGCACTCGGCCGCCACGCACCTTCTCGAGGGTGGCGCGGACCTGCGCTCCGTCCAGGAGATCCTGGGGCACGCTACGCTCGCGACGACACAGATCTACACGCACGTCAGCGTCGAACGGTTGAGGTCAACGTATGAGCAGGCGCACCCCCGGGCCTGAGGGAGTCGGCGACTCCCTCGAGGTCGAGGACGACGCTGTCGACGCCCTCGACACCGTCGACGACTCCGCCCCGGTCGACCCCGACCTCGAGGCCGAGGTGCTGGAGATCGGCAGCGACGACATCGTCGACATCGCGGTGCTCGACGCCATCGACCTCACGCCGACCGAGGACGAGAAGGTCGCGGCGAAGGCAGACGGCGACGCGCGGCTGCGCGAGCTCTGGGAGGACTTCAAGGCCTCGGGCGAGCAGGCTCTGCGCGAGCGGCTGATCATCCACTACTCGCCGCTGGTGAAGTACGTCGCCGGCCGCGTCGGCGTGGGCCTTCCGCCCAACATCGAGCAGTCGGACCTCGTGTCGTACGGCATCTTCGGCCTGATCGACGCGATCGAGAAGTTCGACCTCGACCGTGCGATCAAGTTCGAGACGTACGCCATCAACCGCATCCGCGGCGCGATCATCGACGAGCTGCGCTCGATCGACTGGATCCCGCGCTCGGTCCGCTACAAGGCCCGCGAGGTCGAGAAGGCGTACCAGGCCCTCGAGGCCAAGCTCCAGCGCACGCCCACCGAGACCGAGGTCGCGGACCAGATGGGCATCCGCCTCGAGGACCTGCACGCGATCTTCAGCCAGGTCTCCTACGTCAACGTCGTGGCGCTCGACGAGCTGCTGCACGCGGGCGGCGGCGAGCGCGGCGACAAGATGACGCTCGGCGACACCCTCGAGGACCCGAAGGCCCCGGACCCGATCAACCTGTTCGAGGGCGAGGAGACGAAGTACATCCTCGCGAAGGCGATCAACCTCCTGCCCGAGCGGGAGAAGGTCGTCGTCACCCTCTACTACTACGAGGGGCTCACCCTCGCCGAGATCGGCCAGGTGCTCGGGGTCACCGAGTCGCGCATCTGCCAGATGCACACCAAGGCGGTCCTGCAGCTGCGGTCGCGCCTGTCGGAGTCGCACGACCTCGATTAGCCGCCGACGGTCACCGAGACGACCCGGTCGTCGCCTGCGCGGACGTCGCCTCGCCCGTCCCGGTTGGACGTCGTGAGCCACAGGGTGCCGTCGGGTGCGGCCGCCACGGTGCGGATGCGTCCGAGGGATCCTTCGAGCGCGGCCACGGGCTCGCCGGCGCTCGACCCGTCCAGAGGCACCTGCCAGACGCGCTGGCCGCGCAGGCCCCCGACGTAGGCGACGTCGGCCAGGATCGCGAGGCCGCTGGGAGAGGCGTTCTCGGTGCGCCAGGTGACCACCGGGTCGACGTAGTCGGCGCCGCCTCCGCGCCCCTCCACGACCGGCCAGCCGTGGTTGCCGCCGCGCTCGATCCGGTTGAGCTCGTCGTACGAGTTCTGCCCGAACTCGGTCGCCCACAGCTGCCCGGACGAGTCGAACGCGAGGCCCTGAACGTTGCGGTGGCCGTACGACCACACCGGCGAGCCGGGGAAGGGGTTGTCGGCGGGGATCGAGCCGTCGGGAGCGATCCGCAGGATCTTGCCCGCCCGCGTGCCGAGGTCCTGCGCGCGCTCGCGGTCGCCGGCATCGCCGGTGCCGATCCAGAGCATGCCGTCCGGCCCGACGGCGAGCCGGCCGCCGTTGTGGGTGGCGCCGGACGGGATGCCGTCGAGGAGCACCGTGGGCTCGCCCAGTGCGGTGCCGTCGAACGGGAACGACACGACGCGGTTGTCGCCCGCGGTCGAGGTCAGGTAGGCGACGAGCCGCGCACCGTCGTCGAGCAGCGCGAGGCCGAGCAGCCCGCCCTCGCCCTGGTCGGCCACACCGGGTACGACGCCGACGGCGGTCGTGCCGCCGGACGCATCGACCCGCACCACCCGTCCGCTGCGCCGCTCGGCCACGAGCGCCGCGCCGTCGGGGAGGAAGGCCACGCCCCACGGCACCTCGAGCCCGCGGGCGAGGTCGGCCGGGGCGGAGAGCCCGGTGACTGACCCAGACACCACGGGGGCGGGCGCGGCCGACGACGAGGTCGGCGAGGCCGAGATCGTGGTGGCGGGCGTCGGGGACGGGGCAGCCGGCGAGCCCGTCGGTGCGCTCGGTGCGCTGCTGCAGCCGGCGAGCACCGCGGCGCTGGCGCCGAGCGCCACGAGGCGGGGGAGGGTGCGCGGGCGACGGGGCTCCATCCGACGACGCTACGTCGTCCGCGCGGATCCGGCAGCACGTCGCCGGGCCGATGGCCGGGAGCGGCCGTCACGGGTTCCAGGGCAGGAGCGAGGGTCGGCCGCGACGCAGCAGCGACATGGGGTCGAGGTAGTCCTCGCCGTCGCGCAGGCCCCAGTGCAGGCAGGACGGGACCTCTCCGCAGTGGCCGGCGCCCTCGTGCACGCGGCCGATGACCTGGCCGCCGGCGACGGACTCGCCGACGCCGACCTCGGGCGCGACCGGCTCGTACGTCGTGGTGCGTCCGTCCAGGTGCAGCAGCGTGACGACGTCGCGGCCGGCGACCGGGCCCGCGAAGACGACCACGCCGTCGCCCGGCGCCCGCACCGCGTCCCCGGCGAAGGCGAGCAGGTCGACGCCCCGGTGGCCGCTCATCCAGTCGGAGAGAGGCGGGTCGAACGGTGCCGTGACGAGCAGCGGGCCTCGGAGGGGCGGCTGCCAGCCGGGGGCCCCGACGGCCACGGCGGGGGTGTCCGTGGCCGTCGGGGTGTCCGGGGCCGACGGCCGGCTCTGGGCCGTGAGCGGCAGCAGCGTCGGCGGGCCGGCAGCAGGGAGCGGCCCGAGGGCGCTCGTGAGCGCCGTGAGGGCCGAGGCGAGGAGCGAGGCGAGGGGCGCGACGGCGGGTTCGAGGAGGATCACGTGCCGACCCTCGACCGGGGGCCGGACCGGTCGGTGCCGGCCGACCCCGGGCTGGGGACGACACGCCGGGCGCCCGGCCTGTGGACGGCGTGCCGGGCGGCCGCTCGGGCCTCCGACCTGCGATTTCAGGTCTCGGGGGGTCTGCCCGTAGACTTCCCGCGCAGCCTGCTCCGGTGGGCTGACATCGCACGCCCGCATCCCGGCCCCAGGGTCGGCGGGGCACCCGCGGTCCGGATCCGTCCGGTGGGGTGCGCCCGGCGGGAGTCAGGCGCCCCGGCGACCGTCGGGGCGGACAACCGAGTGGCGCTGCCGCGTCGCGGGCCTGCCCGCGCGCCTCGGCGCCAAAGAAGGAGCGACCCGGCCATGGCCGTCGTCACCATGAAGCAGCTGCTCGAGAGCGGCGTGCACTTCGGGCACCAGACCCGCCGTTGGAACCCGAAGATGAAGCGGTTCATCTTCAACGAGCGCAACGGCATCTACATCATCGACCTGCAGCAGTCGCTGACGTACATCGACCGCGCCTACGAGTTCGTGCGCGAGACCGTGTCGCACGGCGGCTCGATCATGTTCATCGGCACCAAGCGCCAGGCGCAGGAGCCGGTAGCCCAGCAGGCGACCCGCGTGGGCATGCCCTACGTCAACCAGCGCTGGCTCGGCGGCATGCTCACCAACTTCTCGACCGTCTTCAAGCGCATCCAGCGCCTGAAGGAGCTCGAGCTCATCGACTACGACGACGTCGCCGGCTCCGGTCTCACCAAGAAGGAGCTCCTCGTCCTGCGTCGCGAGAAGGACAAGCTGGAGAAGACCCTCGGCGGCATCCGCGACATGACGAAGGTCCCCTCCGCGGTGTGGATCGTCGACACCAACAAGGAGCACATCGCCGTCGCCGAGGCCAAGAAGCTCGGCATCCCGGTCGTGGCGATCCTCGACTCGAACTGCGACCCCGACGTCGTCGACTTCCCGATCCCCGGCAACGACGACGCCATCCGCGCCGTCGCGCTGCTCACCCGCGTGATCGCCGACGCCGTCGCCGACGGCCTCATGGCCCGCGCCGGCCGTGGCGGTGCCGTGGCTGAGGCTGCGGCCGCCGAGGGCGTCGTCGCCGTCGACGAGCCGCTGGCCGACTGGGAGACCGCGCTGCTCACGGGCGCCGACGCCGAGGCTGCCGCCCCGGCTGAGGCTGCTGCCGAGGCTCCCGCCGAGGTCGTCGCCGAGGTCGTCGCCGAGGCTCCGGCCGAGGTTGCCGCCGAGGCTCCCGCCGAGGTTGCTGCCGAGGTCGTGGCCGAGACCACCGAGGCCCCGGCCGAGCAGGCCTGACGAGCGCGCGGCCGACGCCGCGCGCCCCGCACGATCCGGCCTGCGGCCTGGGTCCGCCTCACCGGCGGACCCGGGCCGCAGCCGTGAGACTCACCGATTCGACTTCTCCAGGAAGAGAGAGCCAGTCATGGCTGACGTCACTGCTGCCGACGTGAAGAAGCTCCGCGACCTCACCGGCGCGGGCATGATGGAGTGCAAGAAGGCGCTCGTCGAGAACGACGGCGACTTCGAGAAGGCCGCCGAGGCCCTGCGCGTGAAGGGTGCGGCCAAGGCCGCCGCCCGCGGCGCCGAGCGCGACGCGAGCAACGGCCTCGTCGTGACCAAGGACGGCGCCCTCGTCGAGCTCCGTGCCGAGACCGACTTCGTCGCCAAGAACGCCGACTTCCAGGCCCTCGCCGAGAAGGTCGTCGCCAAGGCCGCCGAGGTCAAGGCCGACAGCACCGAGGTCCTCGCGGCCGCCGAGCTCGACGGCAGGACCGTGGCCGAGGCCATCACCGAGCTCGCCGCCACGATCGGCGAGAAGCTCGAGCTCGGCCGCGTCGCGTTCCTGGACGGCACCGTCGCGACCTACATGCACAAGCGTGCCGCCGACCTGCCCGCGCAGGTGGGCGTCCTCGTGGCCTACGAGGGCTCGGAGGAGGCCGCCCGCTCCGCCGCGATGCAGATCGCCGCGATGCGCGCGTCGTACCTCACCCGCGACGAGGTCCCGGCCGACGTGGTCGAGACCGAGCGCCGCGTGGCCGAGGCCAAGGCCAAGGAGGAGGGCAAGCCCGAGGCTGCGCTCCCGAGGATCATCGAGGGCCGCGTCAACTCGTACTTCAAGGACAACGTCCTGCTCGAGCAGGAGTCGGTCGTCGAGGCCAAGAAGAGCGTCCAGCAGGTCCTCGACGCCGCCGGCACCTCGATCAGCCGCTTCGTGCGGTTCGAGATCGGCGCCTGACCCTCCTTCACGGTCTGCACTTGGCAGACTGACGCCGGAGAAACCGTAGAGCCGTTGGAGGCCGCTGTCGTGGACGGAACCACTGCCGAAGCAGGATCCACCCCGATGGCGGGCTCCAGCGTCTCCGGAGCCGTGCAGCCGTCGCTCGACGGCACGCTCGACACCTGGCCCGGCGTGCCCGAGGGCGGCTACAGCCGCGTGCTGCTCAAGCTCTCGGGCGAGGCGTTCGCCGGCGGTGGCGCGCTCGGCGTCGACCCCGACGTCGTCCAGGCGATCGCCCGGCAGATCGCGGCCGTGGTACGCAGCGGCACCCAGGTGGCCGTGGTCATCGGCGGCGGCAACTTCTTCCGCGGCGCCCAGCTGAACGAGCGCGGCATGGACCGCTCCCGCGCCGACTACATGGGCATGCTCGGCACGGTCATGAACTGCCTCGCGCTGCAGGACTTCTGCGACCGCCAGGGCGTCGAGACCCGCGTGCAGACCTCCATCTCGATGGGCCAGGTCGCCGAGCCGTACGTGCCGCGCCGCGCCATCCGCCACCTCGAGAAGGGCCGCGTCGTCATCTTCGGCGCGGGCCTCGGGGCGCCCTACTTCTCCACCGACACCGCTGCCGCGCAGCGGGCGCTCGAGATCGGGTGCGAGGTCGTGCTCATGGCCAAGGGCGTCGACGGCGTGTACGACGACGACCCGCGCACCAACCCCGACGCGAAGCGCTTCGAGACGCTCACCCATGCGGAGGTGCTCGCCCGCGGACTGAAGGTCGCCGACGCCACCGCCATCAGCCTGACCCAGGACAACGACCTGCCGATCATCGTGTTCAACCTGCTCGTCGAGGGCAACATCGCCCGCGCCGTGCGGGGTGAGAGGATCGGCACGCTCGTCGCCAGCTGACCCCAGCGCCCGCGACGACCGCCCAGGAACGAAGACGACGAGGAGCCACCCGTGATCGACGAGACCATGCTCGAGGCCGAGGAGAAGCTGGAGAAGGCCGTCGGGGTCGCGAAGGAGGACTTCGCGGGGATCCGCACGGGCCGTGCCACGGCCAAGATGTTCGACAAGATCACCGCCGAGTACTACGGCTCGCAGACGCCGGTCACGCAGATGGCCGGCTTCGCCGTCCCGGAGGCGCGCCTCGTCGTCATCACGCCCTACGACAAGGGCTCGATGACCGCGATCGAGAAGGCCATCCGCGACTCCGACCTCGGCGTCAACCCCACCAACGACGGCATCGTCATCCGCGTGGCCTTCCCGCAGCTCACCGAGGAGCGCCGCCGCGACTACATCAAGGTGGCGCGCACCAAGGCAGAGGACGCCCGCATCTCGATGCGCAACATCCGTCGCCACGCCAAGGACACCCTCGACAAGCTCATGAAGGACGGCGAGGTCGGCGAGGACGAGGTCCGTCGCGCGGAGAAGTCCCTCGACGAGATCACCCACAAGTACGTCGCCCAGATCGACGAGCTCCTGAAGCACAAGGAGGCCGAGCTGCTCGAGGTCTGAGACCTCGACCACCTCGACCACCCATGACCGACGCGACCACGTCACCGCAGCCGGCCCCGCACGGGCGCGCCGGCCGCAACCTGGTCTCCGCGATCGGCATGGGGCTCGTGCTCGGCATCGGCCTGGTGCTGCTGCCGGTGCTCTACCTGCCGTGGCTGTTCGTCGTCATCGTCTCGGTCGCGATGGCCGTCGCGTCGTGGGAGCTCGCGGGTGCGCTGGAGCAGCGCGGAATCCGGGTCGAGCGAGCTGTGCTGTACGCCGGTGCGCTCGCGATGCCACTGGTCGCCTACCTGTGGGGCGTGCAGCCCCTCGTCGGCGTCTTCGGGGCCACCGTGCTCCTCGCGATGGGCGCCCGGCTGCTGCGAGGCCCGGAGGGCTACGTGGCGGACGTCGCCGGGACGGCCCTCGTCGCGGCCTACACCGGCCTCATGGGCGGTCTCGCCGGGCTCGTGCTGGCCTCCACGCAGGGCGGCGACCGCGTCATCGTGATCGTCGTGCTGACGATCTGCAGCGACATCGGCGGCTACATCTTCGGGGTGCTGATGGGCCGGCACCCGATGGCGCCGAAGATCTCCCCGAAGAAGTCCTGGGAGGGCTTCGCGGGGTCGCTCATCTTCCAGGCCGTCGCGGGCGTCCTGCTGTTCGTGTACCTGCTCGAGGCGCCGTGGTGGCAGGGCCTGGTCACGGGTCTCGTGCTCACGTTCACCGCGACCGCGGGCGACTTCGTCGAGTCGGCCATCAAGCGCGACCTCGGCGTCAAGGACATGAGCAACCTGATCCCGGGCCACGGCGGCCTCATGGACCGCCTCGACTCGCTCCTGCCCAACATCTTCGTGGGCTGGCTCCTGCTGCTCGTCTTCCTCGGCGCCTGATCGTCCCGCCGTTTCCCCGCACGCCACGCCGCGTGCGACCATGGACGTCGTCATGACCCAGGACCTCGAGACCCCGCGCACGCCGAAGCCGGGCGAGCTGACGTTCGAGGCGCCGCGCCGAGGCAAGCCGCCGCGCCACCTCGCCGACATGACTGCGGCCGAGCGGCGCGAGGCCGTCACCGCGCTCGGCCTCCCGGCGTTCCGCGCCGACCAGGTGAGCCGTCACTACTTCTCCCGCCTCTCGGCCGACGCCGAGGGCTGGACCGACATCCCGGCCGCCCAGCGCGCCGACATCGCGAAGGTGCTGACACCCACGCTCATGACGCCGGTGCGCGAGATGACCGCGGACGCCGGCACCACGCGCAAGACGCTGTGGCGCCTGCACGACGGCGCGCTCGTCGAGAGCGTCCTCATGCGCTACACCGACCGCGTCACCATGTGCGTCTCGAGCCAGGCCGGCTGCGGCATGAACTGCCCGTTCTGCGCCACGGGGCAGGCCGGGCTCACCCGCAACATGAGCACCGCCGAGATCGTCGAGCAGGTCGTCTCGGGCGCCCGCCAGCTCGCTGCCGGCGAGGTGCCCGGCGGCGAGGGCCGCGTGAGCAACGTCGTCTTCATGGGCATGGGCGAGCCGCTGGCGAACTACAACGCCGTCGTCGGCGCGCTGCACCGGCTCACCGACGACGCCCCCGCGGGCCTCGGCATGTCGGCGCGCGGCATCACCGTGTCGACCGTAGGACTGGTGCCGCGCATCCAGCAGCTCGCGCAGGAAGGCCTGCCCGTCACGTTGGCGCTCTCGCTGCACGCACCCGACGATGAGCTGCGCGACACCCTCGTGCCGGTCAACACGCGCTGGAAGGTCGACGAGGTGCTCGCGGCCGCGTGGGACTACGCGCGCATCACCAAGCGCCGTGTCTCCATCGAGTACGCGCTCATCAAGGACGTGAACGACCAGGCCTGGCGGGCGGAGCTGCTCGCCAAGCGCCTGCGCAACAAGCTGGTCCACGTCAACCTGATCCCGCTCAACCCCACGCCGGGGTCGAAGTGGACGGCATCGCGCCCGGAGGACGAGCGCGAGTTCGTCCGGCGGCTCGAGGCCGGCGGCGTGGCGGTCACCGTGCGCGACACCCGCGGCCGCGAGATCGACGGCGCCTGCGGCCAGCTCGCCGCCGCCGAGTAGCGCGCCTCCGACCGCTCGGCGCAGGCGTCCTCGCCCTCGGCGCACGGCCCGGGACACCTCCTGACACGCTGCAGGCACGTCCGCGATGCTGGCCGTGTCTGCCCTGGGCTCCGGCTGCCCGCGGCGTACGAGGAGGTAGGTCGAGGATGAGCCAGGCTGTCGACACGGGTGCGTACCAGCGCGAGCGCGACCGCAGCATCGAGGACCCGGAGGGCTTCTGGCGCGACGCCGCCGCTGCGATCGACTGGGACGTCGAGCCGCCGATCGTGCTCGACAGGTCCGATGCGCCGTACTACCGCTGGTTCACCGGCGGTCGCCTCAACACCTGCTTCAACGCGCTCGACCGGCACGTCCTCGCCGGTCATGGCGAGCGCCTCGCGCTCGTCTACGACAGCCCCGTCACCGGCACGGCCGACACGTACTCGTACTCGCGCCTGCTCGACGAGGTCGCCACCTTCGCCGGGGTGCTGCGCGGGCTCGGCGTGGAGAAGGGCGACCGCGTCCTGCTCTACATGCCGATGGTGCCGGAGGCCGTGATCGCGATGCTCGCGACCGCGCGCCTGGGCGCCGTCCACTCGGTGGTCTTCGGCGGTTTCGCGCCGCACGAGCTCGCGATCCGCATCGACGACGCGACGCCCAAGGTGGTCGTGTCGGCATCGTGCGGGATCGAGCCGGGTCGTGTCGTCGAGTACAAGCCGATGCTCGACCGCGCGCTCGAGGCCGCCGACCACACGGTCGACGCCACCGTGATCCTCCAGCGGCCGCAGGCCGTGGCCGAGATGGGGGAGCGCGACCACGACTGGCGCGCGCTCGCGGCTGCGGCCGAGCCCGCCGGCTGCGTGAGCGTCGAGGCCACCGACCCGCTCTACGTGCTCTACACGTCGGGCACGACCGGCAAGCCCAAGGGCATCGTGCGCGACAACGGCGGCCACGCCGTCGCGCTCGCCTGGAGCATGCGCAACGTCTACGACATCGGCGCTGGCGACGTGTTCTGGGCCGCCAGCGATGTCGGCTGGGTCGTCGGCCACTCGTACATCGTCTACGCGCCGCTCATCGCCGGCGCCACGACCGTGGTCTACGAGGGCAAGCCCGTGGGGACACCGGATGCCAGCGCCTTCTGGCGCGTGATCGCGACGTACGGCGTGAAGGCGCTCTTCACCGCGCCGACGGCGTTCCGCGCGATCAAGAAGGAGGACCCCGACGCGTCGCTGCGCGCGGGTCACGACCTGTCGTCGCTGCAGACGCTGTTCCTCGCCGGCGAGCGGCTCGACCCGGACACCTACCACTGGGCCAGCGACATCCTCGGCATCCCGGTGGTCGACAACTGGTGGCAGACCGAGACGGGCTGGCCGATCGCGGCCAACCCGCGCGGCCTCGAGCCGCTGCCGATCAAGCCCGGCTCGCCGAGCGTGATCATGCCGGGGTACGACGTGCGCGTGCTCGACGAGCGCGGGCTCCCGGTCGAGCCCGGCCAGGAGGGCAACATCTCCATCCGCCTACCGCTGCCGCCCGGCACGCTGCCGACGCTGTGGAACGACGACAAGCGGTACGTCGACTCCTACCTCGCGGTGTTCAGCGGCTACTACGCGACCGGCGACGGCGGCTACATCGACGAGGACGGCTACATCTTCGTGATGGGCCGCACCGACGACGTCATCAACGTCGCAGGGCACCGCCTCTCGACCGGCTCGATGGAGGCGGTCGTCGCCACCCACCCGATGGTGGCGGAGTGCGCGGTCATCGGCGTCCACGACCAGCTCAAGGGCCAGATCCCGCGCGCGTTCGTGGTGCTGAAGGCTGGCGCAGACATCGACCCGAAGCAGCTCGAGAAGGAGATCGTCGCGTCGGTGCGCGACGAGATCGGGCCGGTCGCCGCGTTCAAGAGCGTCGTGATCGTGCCGGGCCTGCCCAAGACCCGCTCGGGCAAGATCCTGCGCCGCACGATGCGCGGCATCGCCGACGGCCGGCCCGAGGCGCCGCCGTCGACGATCGACGACATCAGCGTGCTCGACGTCCTGCGCCCCCTGCTCCAGGGCGACTGACCCGAGCAGGATCGGAGAAGCGCCGCTGCCATACGCCCTGTGAGACTCGGGCGCGTCGGATCGGTAGGTTCTGCCCGTCATCTCGCCCCGGAGGTCTCCGTGCCGTACGTCGTCGACTTCGTCACCGTCTCGACCGAGGGGCTCGAGTCCTCACCCGTCGCGGAGGCGCTCGCCGGCCTCCGGGCGAACGAGGCCCGCTACTTCCGGAACAAGTACGACGTCGTGTTCGCGACCGAGAAGGCGACGTCGGCCACGGGCAAGAAGCTCGTCGCGTACGTCGCGAAGGTGCTGAAGGACGAGCGCGACATCGTGCTCGCGTCCACGCCTCTCGAGGCCACCGAGATGCTCATCGACGGCGTGCGCTGGACCTATGTGTTCTACGAATCGGGCCTGTCGGTCAACGTGCTCTACACGCTCGAGGACGGCGGCAAGCGCGCCGTGGGCTTCAAGCTCTCCGACGGCATGGAGGTGCCCGAGGAGCTCGAGACGACGTTCAAGTTCGTGCGCCAGAAGTCCAAGCTCGCCGGCACGATCCGCGGCAGCTACTTCGTCATCAGGGGCGAGTACTGAGGCATGGCCCCGCCGACTTGGTAGTGGTAAGTCGCTGTCGGCTGCGACTTTCCACTACCAAGTCGGGGTGCGGCCGGAATCGCATGTGGTTGCTGTGGATATCGCCTGTCGGTGATCGGCGCGCTGTCGGAGGTGGTGGCCATGATGGGGTCATGTCCCAGGCCACCTCCGTCGATCCGGCGGTGGAGCTCGCGCGCCTGGTCGCGGGTGCGCGGGGTCTGCTGACGGAGGCGTCGGTGCTGGCCGGTTCGGGTGCGGTCGCGGGTGTCGGTCTGGCGGGTCTGCCGGAGCTGACGGCGGAGCTGTTCGCGGTCCGCGACGCCGCCCACGCCCTGGGCGTGGTCGCGGTGGACCGTCTGGACGCGTCGGGGGTGCTGGCGTCGGCGGGGTTCGGGTCGACGACGGCGTTCCTGACCCAGCGCACCGGCATGGCCCCGGGCAGGGCCGGCTCGGTGGTCTCCGGCGCCCGCACGCTGCGGTCGTACGCCGCGACCCGGGTCGCGCTGGTCGCCGGCCGGGTCACCCCGGACCTGGCCGCTGCCCTGGTGCGCGGGTCGGAGGCGGCGATCGCGGACAGGACCGCCGACGACCGGGTGGCGTGGCGGGCGTTCTGCGAGGACTACCTCCTCCCGATCGCCGAGCAGGGCTCGGTGGAGGAGGTCGCGGGCGCTGCCGCGATCTTGAAGGAGATCCTGGACCCGGAGGCGGCGGCCCGCCGCAAGGAAGAAGCCATGGCCGGCCAGTTCCTGACCGTGACCCGGGTGGGGGACCAGTTCGTCCTCAAGGGTGCCCTGACCCTGGAGGACGGCGCCGCGCTCAAGGTGCTGCTGGACCGGATGCGCGACGCGAAGTACCGGTCGGGATCCCTGACCCCGGACGAGCAGCCCACCGGCGACGCGGCCACAGATGAGCGGCGGCGCCGGATCGCGGCCGCGCATCAGGACGCCCTGTCGTTGAAGCACCTCGTGCAGCTGTGGCTGGCCAACGGCATGGTCGGGCGCGCCCACGGGGTCCGACCGCACGTCACCATCAGCACCAGCGTCGACGACCTCGACGCCGGGTTCCCCGGCGAGATCACCGTCCCCGGGATGTCGTCCCCGGTGCTGGTCAACGCCGACACCGTGCGCCGGATGCTCTGCGACGCCTCAGTCACCGAGATCGCCACCGCCGGATCCGTCCCGGACCGCCACGCCCACCACCACGACGGCATCCCCTGCCACGGACCCGCCCACCGGGGACGACACGGGCACGTCCACGGCGTCGCCGGCTGCGAGCTCGACGCCGAGTCGGCGCGGCTCCTGCGGCGTCGCCACCACGTCTGGGACGAGGGACGCCGCTACCGCACCGTGCCGCCTCGCCTGCGTCGGGCGCTGGACCTGCGGGACCGGCACTGCGCGTTCCCCGGCTGCCGGATCGCGGTCGGGTGGTGCGAGGCCCACCACATCACCGAGTGGGAGCACGGCGGCGCCACCGACCTCGACAACCTCACGCTCCTGTGCGCGAAGCACCACCACGCGGTGCACGAGGGCGGATGGACCATCACGAGGGTTCCCGGGATCGACCCGGGATGCCCGACCTGGCTCGCCGTCGAACCGCCCGACCCCGCCCCCGTCCGAACCCGGCCCTGAAGAGGGGCCGGCCGCACTCGGGACCGATCAGCACCACCGGCAGACCGCACCACCCGACAGGGAGCGGTCCCATCGCCATGCCCGGACACTCGCGGCACTGAGCGAGGTGTCCGGCGATATCGCTTGCGGGTCCGAGCCCAACGTCGGCAGGTCACGCTTCGGACCTGGAAGGGTGGCCCCCGTGAGCATCGAGGACGGGCCTGCCGGTCGGGCTCTGACCCCGGAGGCGGAAGGGCTGACCCGGCGTGGTCTACGGCTGGCTCAGTTCACCGTCACGTACAACGTGATTGAAGGGATCCTGGCCGTTGCCGCCGGCGTCGCGGCGGGTCTGGTGTCGCTGGTCGGGTTCGGCCTGGACTCCGGCATCGAGTCCATCTCGGCAGTGATCGTCACGGTGCGGCTCAGCGCCCGGCTGCGTAACGGTTCGACCGACGAGGCAATGGAGCGTCGAGCCCTCCGGGGTGTGGCGCTCACGTTCTTCGTGCTTGCTGCATATGTAGTCATCGTCGGGACCCGTGATCTGTTGACCGGAGAACTGCCGGATCAGTCGCCGGTCGGTATCGCGATCCTGGTTCTCTCGCTGATCGTCATGCCGTGGCTGGCCTGGGCGAAGACTCGGGTCGGCAAGGCACTGGACGATGATCGGCTGATCCTGGCTGACGCTGCCGAGACCAGGGTGTGTGTGTTGCTGAGCGCCTCGACCCTGATCGGGATCGGTCTGTTCACCGTGACGGGGCAAGCCTGGCTGGACCCCGTCGCGGGCTACGTCATCGCAGCGTTCGCCGTGCGTGAAGGCATGGAGGCTTGGGAAGGCGAACTCGTCGAGGACGACTGAGGCCGGTCTCGGAGCCGTGCCGCGAGCGCTCGGCAGGGGTCGTCGAGCAGGTGCGGCGGCTGAGCGGCGGCCGCTGGGACCCGGGCGTCAGCGGGCGGTGATGGCGGCGGTGACGGCCGCGACGCTGTGGTCGCGGTGCTCGGCCTGGACGGCGACGGCTGCCTCGGCGTCGCGGCGGGCCACGGCGTCGATGAGGGCGTCGTGCTCGTGGTGCACGCGCTCGCGGTTGGCCTCGCCGGCGAAGTACACCGAGCGGTAGACGTCGGTCGCGTCCCACAGCTGGCGCAGCGTGCGCACGAGGCGCGGCATGCCGGATGCGTCGAACAGCAGGAAGTGCAGGCGCCGGTTGGCGGTGGTGATCTCCGCGACGTCGTCCGCGCGGCCGGCGGCGTCGACGTCGGCGGCCGCGGCACGCATGGCCGCGACGAGGCCGTCGGTCACGTGCAGCGCCGCCGCCCGGATCGCCTCGGCCTCGAGCAGCTCGCGCATGCGGTAGACCTCGACGAGGTCGTCGACCGAGAGCTCGGCGACGACGTAGCCGCGGTGGGCGGCGTACCCGACCTGGCCCTCGCCCTCGAGCACCTTGAGCGCCTCGCGCAGCGGCACCCGCGACACCCCGAGCCGCTCGGCGAGCGCCTCCTGCCGGATCGGTGTGCCGGGTGCGAGCTCGCCGGTCACCATCATGCGGCGCAGCTCGGCGAGCACCGCCTCCTGCGCGGTCGGCGGCTTCTCGAACGTCGCGGCGCTCACGGCGTCGCCCCCGGCATCGACGGCGGGGCGGTGCGGTACGTCGGGGGAGTCGCCGACAGCCGCAGCGGGTTCGCGACCTGCAGCACCGGGCTGCCCGGTACGGCGACGACCGGGTCGAGGCCGAGCGAGGTCGCGAGGCTGAACGCCCCCTCGATGTCGTTGATGGGCCCGCACGGCACGCCGGCAGCGGTGAGGCCGGCGTACCAGTGGTCGGCCCCGTGCGTCCCGAGCGCGACCTCGAGCGCCACGCGGAGCTCGCTGCGGTGGGCGACTCGCGCGGGGTTGGTCGCGAAGCGCTGGTCGGCGGCGAGGTCGACGTCGAGCACCGAGCAGAGCGCGCGGAACTGGCCGTCGTTGCCCACGGCCAGCACGAGCGGACGGTCGGCCGTCGCGTAGACGCCGTACGGCGTGATGGACGGGTGGTCGTTTCCGAGGATGCCGGGCACGACGCCGCCGGCGACGTACGCCGACGCCTGGTTGACCAGGGCCGACAGCAGCGACGACAGCAGGTTGACCTCGACGTGCTGGCCCTGGCCGGTGGCGTCGCGGTGACGCAGCGCGGCGAGGATGCCGTAGACGGCGTGCAGCCCGGTGATCACGTCGACGAGCGCGACACCCACCTTGGTGGGATGGCCGGCCTCGGGCCCGGTCACCGACATCAGGCCGCCCATGGCCTGCACGAGCAGGTCGTAGCCGGGCAGCGACGCGCCCTCGCCCGAGCCGAATCCGCTGATCGAGCAGACGATGACGCCGGGGTTCTCGGACGCGAGCGCGGAGTAGCCGAGCCCCAGCTTGTCCATCGTGCCGGGCTTGAAGTTCTCGACGACGACGTCCGCGCGCAGCGCGAGCTCGCGCGCCTCGGCCATGCCCTCGGGGGAGGACAGGTCGAGGAACAGCGACTGCTTGTTGCGGTTCACCCCGGCGAAGTACGTCGCCGTGCCGTCCACCGCGTAGGGCGGACCCCAGTGGCGGGTGTCGTCACCCGCTCCCGGGCGCTCCACCTTCACCACGTCGGCGCCGAGATCGGCGAGCAGCATGGTGGCGTACGGCCCGGCGAGCACCCGCGAGAAGTCCGCGACGACGACGCCGTCGAGCGCGCCGGTCATCCGCGGTACGCGGCGAGACCGGTGAGCGCCTCGCCGACGACCAGGGTGTGCATCTCGTTGGTGCCCTCGTAGGTGAAGACCGACTCGAGGTTGTTCATGTGCCGGATGATCGGGTACTCGAGCGTGATGCCGTTGCCGCCGAGGATCGAGCGGCATTCGCGGGCGATGGCGAGGGCCTCGCGTGCGTTGTTGAGCTTGCCGACGCTGATCTGCTCGGGGCGGATCACGTGCTTGTCCTTGAGCCGGCCGAGGTGCAGAGCGAGCAGGTAGCCCTTGTCGAGCTCGAGGGCCATGTCGGCGAGCTTCTTCTGGGTGAGCTGGAAGCCGGCGATCGGGCGGTCGAACTGCTCGCGGTCGATCGAGTACGAGATGGCCGTCTCGAGGCAGTCACGGGCGGCGCCGATCGTGCCGAAGGCGATCCCGAAGCGCGCCTCGTTCAGGCACGAGAGCGGGCCGCGCAGGCCCTTCACATCGGGCAGCACCGCGCTGGCCGGAAGGCGGACGTCCTCGAGGATGAGCTCGGCCGTCACCGAGGCGCGCAGCGAGAGCTTCTTGTGGATCTCGCGCGCGGTGAAGCCGGGAGTGGACGTCGGGACGACGAAGCCACGGATGCCGCCGTCGGTCTGCGCCCACACGACCGCGACGTCGGCCACGGTGCCGTTGGTAATCCACATCTTCGTGCCGTTGAGCACCCAGTCGTCGCCGTCGCGCTTGGCGGCGGTGCGCATGCCGCTCGGGTTGGAGCCGAAGTCCGGCTCGGTGAGGCCGAAGCAGCCGATCGCCTCGCCGGCGGCCATGCGGGGGAGCCACTCGGTCTTCTGCTCCTCCGAGCCGAACGCGTGGATCGCGTACATCGCGAGCGACCCCTGCACGCTGACCAGCGAGCGGATGCCGGAGTCGCCGGCCTCGAGCTCGAGGCAGGCGAGGCCGTACGCCGTGGCGCTCGTGCCGGCGCAGCCGTAGCCCTCGAGGTGCATGCCCAGCAGGCCGAGCGCACCCATCTCCTGCGCGAGCTCCTTCGCCGGGATCGACCCGGTCTCGAACCAGTCGCCGACCTCGGGCTTGATCCGGTCGTCCACGTACTGGCGGACGACATCGCGGATCGCCTTCTCCTCGTCGTCGATCAGCGTGTCGAGGTCGAGCAGGGCGAAGGGGTGCTGCGGTGCGGGGGACACGGGTGCTCCTGGGGACGGCGACGGCGTTTCGGAGAACCGTAGCAGATTGGATCCAATATCCAGAAGACCCCCCCCTGTCTTCTTACCGGCCGGTGACGACGAGCCCCGGGCCCTGGCCGCGCGCGGCCGCACAGGGTGTGCTGGACCCGTGACCGAGCCCAGCGACACCACGCCCATGACCGCTCCGCGCCGCGGGTGGTGGCGGCGGCCCGCCGTCGTCCTCCCCGTGGCGGCGGCCCTGCTCGCCGTGGCCGGCGTGGCGCTCGTGGTGTTCCAGCCGTGGAAGCTGTTCGTCGACGACGTCGTCGACGAGGCCCTGCCGACCGCCGTGGCGACCGCACCGGCGAGCCCTGCCGCTCCGACACCGTCCGAGTCGGCACCGCAGGCGTCGCCTTCACCGAGCGCCACCGTTCCCGCAGGCCCGATCGAGACCGCGCGCGGCACGTTCGTGACCCATGAGCACGCGACCACCGGCTCGGTGCGGCTGCTCACCCTCGCGGACGGCACCCAGGTGCTGCGGATCGAGGACCTCGACACCTCGAACGGCCCCGACCTGCGCGTGTGGCTGTCCGACCAGCCTGTGCTCGACGGTCCCGACGGGTGGTTCGTGTTCGACGACGGCGACTATCTCGAGCTCGGGCGGCTCAAGGGCAACGTGGGCGACCAGAACTACGTCGTGCCGCCGGGGACGGACCTCGACTCGCTCACGAGCGTGAGCATCTGGTGCGCCCGGTTCGCCGTCTCCTTCGGCGCGGCAGCTCTCGAGCCGGCCTGACGCCATCGCCGCGCAACGTGCCGATCGCGGGCGTAGCGTCAGCAGGGCAGGGAGGCTGCGACGTCCCCAGCCGAGCGGGCCGCGCCCGGTGCGAGGGGATGCCCCGAACCGCGGTGAGGAGTGCGTCATGAAGGCATCGGTGGGAGACCGCATCATCATCGTCCCGCGCACGGTCGGCGGACCTGTGAGGGACGCCCGCGTGGTCGAGGTCAGGAACCCTGACGGCTCGCCGCCCTACCTCGTCGAGTGGAGCGACTCGGGCCAGCAGGCGCTGTACTTCCCGGGCTCGGACGGGCGGATCGAGCACCTCGAGGACCAGCCCGAGCAGCGCGACACCGGCGGCTACCACGTGAAGACGTGGCGGGTCACGGTGCACGTGTTCGAGCACGACCCCTCGACGGCGGCGCACGCCGTGCTGATCGCGGACTCGGGCATCCCGTTGGAGGCCAAGGGATCCGCACGCCGGGCACCGTCGGACCCCGACGTCCCCGAGATCGGCGACGAGGTGGCCGTGGCCCGGGCGCTGCGCGAGCTCGCGGACTCGCTCATGGCGACGGCGACCAAGGACATGGCCGGCGCCGCGGGCGGCGACCGCGCCTGGTGAGCGACGGCGTCCCGGTCAGCCGCGCGTCGTGGGGGAGAACCGGTCGCGCAGGCCCTCGACCATGCGCTTGCTCCGGTTCTCGGCGAAGCGGGCCTCGGCCCGGGCCATCTTCTTCGGGCCGTACCAGCGCCTGGCCCAGAAGGAGGTCGGCTTGGCGAGCCGGATCGCGCCGACGTACGCGAAGAAGGGCACGGGGAGCCCGATGAGCCCGGTGATGGGTTTCCCCTTGAGCATGCACAGGATGCACAGCCCGATGTGGGTGACGAGGAAGACCATGGTGAAGATGAAGCCCTGCTCCTGCGCCGCCGTGAGGTCGCCGACGGGGGAGACCCCCACGAGCAGCGCCGCGCCCACGACAATCGCGATGAGCACGGCGTCGATGGACTTCTGACCCTGCTCGGACCAGTAGACGTCCTCGAGGTGCAGCCATAGCGCGAACTCGTCGAGCGCGAGGGCCGCGCCGATGCCGAACAGCGCACCCAGCACCTCGGCCCACGGCGACTCGGGCCGGTAGCGGAACTCGATCAGCCCGACGAGGAGCACGAGCAGGATGCCCCACACCTGGTGGTGCACGTGCACCCCGCCGATGTGGATGTCGTTGATGAGCCCCTTCTTCGCCGGCTCGGCGGTCTCGACGACCGGCGTCGGGTTGGCCGCCTCGGCCGCGTTGCGCGCCCGGATCTTCAGCGTGACGCTGGGCGTGAAACGGGGATGCGCCGAGGGTGACCGGGCGTCAGCGGTCCGTGACCGCTGTCAGCCGCCGAGCTCGGTCAGCACCTTGGCGATCCTGCGTTCGCGCGTCTCGGCGGTCTTCGCGCCCTCGACCGAGAGCACATGGCGCTTCTTGTTCGAGTTCGACAGCGCATCGAAGGCCGTCCGGGCAGCGGGGGCCTTCACCAGCGCCGCTGCCAGGTCGTCGGGTACGGCGACCTCGCGCGTCGAGGTGTCGAGCACCACCTCGACGTCCACGACGTCGCCGGCTGAGACACCTGCGCCCGCGCGGATGGCGGCGCTGACGGGCAGCAGGAAGCGGCCGCCCATCGACGCGATCGTGCTGGGGTACGAGAAGCCGTTGATGGTGACGGTCACAGCAGGCTTCTTGCCGGAGCCGAGACCCTCGACGACCTCGGGCGGCACGACGATGCCTGTCGCCGACCTGCCATGCAGGTCGACGGTCGCCTGGAACCTCATGACGGCATCCCATCACGGCCGCGCGCGCACGGTTCGGCGATCACGCGAGCCAGCCGTGCACCGTCCAGGCGATGCCGGCCACCGCGGCGGCGGCGATGACGGCGAGGTAGGCCAGGACGAGGCGGACGTCGCGGAGATAGCACCGGCTGCGGGTCAGCCCCGCGCGGTGCGCCCGCCAGTAGCCGGCGAGCCCGATGCTCGCGAAGACCAGCACGGCCAGGGGTCCGAAGACCCAGGCGAGCAGGGCGACCGTCGTGAAGATGCACAGCCGCAGGGGATCGAACGGGGTCGAGGGTCCGGAGGCAGCGAGGCCGGGGTCCCCGGGCAGCGGGCGTCCCGGGACGCCCGCAGGACTGGTGGTCATGTCGTCCTCCGTCCGGCCGACAGCGACAGCCGCTGGGCCGAGAGCGCCGGCCACGCCTGGACGGCGCAGAACGGGGCGCACTGGTCCCCCTCGTCGCCCCGCGTGCCGACGTGCACGCAGCACTGGGTCAGTCGCTCCTCGATCATCGTGTGGCGGTCCATGAACGGCTTCACGGTGATGCGCACGACCCGCTCGCCGAGCATCCGGCGCAGATCCTGCCGTCGCCCGGGGAGACCGGCGGCGGCCGCCATCCTGAGCAGCGAGGAGATCCCGAGGTCGCACGCCTCGCACACGTCGCGCCAGAGCGCGCCGACGTCGGGGTGGGAGAGGCTGCTCTGCTCGCTGAGCAGGCCGAGCAGCGACTCCTTGACGGCCGCCTGGAGCTCCTGGGGGAGCTCGCGGTCGGCGATGCGGTTGGCCACGAGGCCGAGGTGCTCCTTGAGCCGCTCCTCGCCCACCATCGCGACGAGCGACTTCCACTCGCCACCGTCGGTGCGCAGCAGGTACCCGACGCTGCAGCAGTGCGGGTGCGAGCACGGCAGCGCCGTGAGGTCGTGCCAGGTGACGACGCCACCCGTCTGGGGCCCGAGCCGGGCGAGGACCCCGGTGTGGGTGAGGCGCTCGGTCGGGTCGACGTCGTGCGACCTGCCCGACCCGAACACCGGCTGGATCGAGACGCCGCCGACGAACGGCGTCGCGAGCGCGAGCATCACGACGTCGCCGATCTCGTCGTCGTTCACCCCGAGCGTCGCGGTCATGGTCAGCGTCGTGAACACCTCGGCCGAGGACAGCCGCTGCAGCGCGAGCCTCTTGATCTGGCGCAGGTCGCCACCCCGGTGGTGGCGCGACGACTCCTCGCGCAGCCCGTCGAACTGGAGGTAGACCTCGACGCGCTCCCGGTGCCGCCGGAGCAGCCCGAGCAGGGCGTCGTCGCGGGAGACCTCGACGCCGTTGGTGTTGAGGAGGATGCGCACGACGTTGCGCGACACGAGCTCGTCGAGCAGGCGCGGCAGCTCCGGGTGCAGCGTGGGCTCGCCCCCGCTGATCATCACGACGTCGAGCCGTCCGTTCTCACGCGCCAGCCGCTGGTCGACGTTGGCGAGGACGTCCTCGACGGGGACGACGCCGGAGAGCAGGGGCGAGGCGTCGGTGAAGCAGGTCGGGCAGCGGAGGTTGCAGCCCTCGATGACGTCCTCGAGGAGGATGCACGTGTGCTGCGTCTGCATCTCGCCGAGGCCGCGCAGGTAGGCGCCGGGCACCGCGTCGTAGTTGCCCGGCGAGTCGGGGACGTGCCACTTCGTGGGCGCCGTCCACTGCTCGAGGTAGGTGAGGATCCCGGGATCCTCGTCGTACAGCGTGCGGACGAACCCGTGCACGGGGCAGCCGCGCTCGAGCCACACCCGCCCGTCGCGCTCGGCCAGCCAGCCGGAGAGGCGTCGTACCTCCGCCAGCGGCTGGCCGTCCTGCTCGACGTGGCAGTGCGGGCAGAACGCGACGACGTAGCGGCGCACGCGGTCGCCGCGCAGCGGCATGCCCTCGCCCCACGTCAGCTGCACGCTCGTGGACGTGCTGGTGTCGAGAGCCATCACGCAGTCCCGGCGCTGTTGATGAGCGCGACGCAGACTCCGGCGAACACGATCAGCCCGATGCCGCACCCGATCACGATGCCCATCCAGATGCTGCGCGTGCGCACCTCCGTGGCCCGGGCGGTCATGATCCCGGCGATGATCAGCATGGCCGGCACGGCCACGACGGTAAGGCTCGCGAGAGCTGCGAGCACGGTGGTGATGACCGCGCTCCACGCGACCGTGGCTGTGTCGTAGCGCCGCTCGCCAGGCCCGGCCGAGGGCGCTGGAGGCAGCGGAGGTGCAGGCGGCGGCGGGGACGCCGCTGCCTCGTCGCCCGCCTCGGACGGCGGCGGCACGGCGGCCTCCTCCGGCGGCCGGTCGTCGTCGGGGCTCGTCGGGATCGTGGGGTCGCTCATGTCGTCTCCCTCGTCGGCACGGTCAGGGTGGGCAGGATCCGGTCGTAGGCGCCCGCCCGCCAGCCGCGGTGAAGGCGGAGGGCGAGCAGCGGTGAGAGCACCAGGATGAAGACCTGGGATCGGGTGAGGCCGAGGAGGTCCGGCGGGTTGGCCCGCGTGAACTCGACGCCGAAGCGGAACAGGGCGTACGCCGCGATGAACAGCACGAAGGTCTCGCCGGGCGCCTCGATGCGGTCGCGGACCGCCCGCAGCGCGAGGAAGGCGAGGACCAGGAAGGCGATCTCGTACAGGAACGACGGGTGCATCGGCACCCCGGCGAGGCAGCCCGGGCACTCCGGGATGCTCGCCGCGACGGCCGGGTCGACGGTGATCCCCCAGGGGAGCGACGTCGGTCGGCCCGGAGCCTCGGCGAGCAGGCAGCCGATGCGGCCCACGGCCAGGCCGACCGCCACGGCCGGTGCGAAGAGGTCGCCGGTGCGACCGGAGTAGCCGCCCACCCGTTTGCCGACCAGTGCCCCGACGTAGGCGCCGGTGAGGCCGCCGAGGATGCTGCGCCCGCCCTCGCTCCACGCCCACGCGAGCACGCCGCCGCCGTCCTGCGTCGCGGCGTCGAGGATGCCGGCGAGGCGCGCTCCGAGCGCGCCTCCGACGACGATGCCGGCCACGACCGGGATGAGCCGCTCGTCCCACATGCGGCGACGGCGTGTCTCGAGCAGGAAGACGGCCAGGCCCGCGAGGAAGCCGAGGCCGACGAAGAACTCGTGGCTGGGCACGGACAGCCCGCCGAGAGTGAAGAGCGTAGGGTGCACGTCCTCCCCCTCCCGCGGGCGTCCCCGGTGCACTACGTCGTACGGTAGCCAAAGGGGCGGCCCGAAGAGCGCCCTCCGGGTAGGTCGCCATGGTCGTCGTCGGCATCGTCGTCATGATCTGGTGCGCCCTGCGCATCGCCGAGCACGTCCTGTCCGTCCTCGACACGGTCGTCCTGCGCGAGGAGGGCGCGGTCGAGGCGTGCTCCCGCCAGCACGTGCCCCTGCTGCTGGCCAACCTCGCCGTGCCCGCCCTGGTGCTCGCCGCCTGCTGGCTGGCCGTGCGCAGGGGGGAGCCGGTCACGGTCGGTCCCGCAACCTGGGCCTGGCTCGCCGTGCTCGTCGTTGCCGAGTGCGTGCACTGGTGGGCCATCGCCACGCTCGGCCGCCGGTGGACCACGGGGGTGCTGGTGCTGCCCGGAGAGGCGCCGGTGGTCCGAGGGCCCTACCGGTGGCTGCGGCACCCCGGCTACGCCGCCGGCGTGACGTCAGCCGTGGCGCTGCCCCTCGTGGCAGGAGCCTGGGTCGTGGCGGCACCGGTCGCGGTGATGTTCGCGGTCGTCGTCGTACTGCGCGTGCGGTGCGAGGACCGCGCCTGGCTCGACGTGGGCGCCGCGGCCTGACGCTCGGCCTGCGCCGTCCCCGGTCCGTCCCCGCGAGCCCATGCGTCCGTGGGGGTCGGTGGGGCTCAGTGGCCGCCGAGCAGCGGCGCGAGGATCTCGGCGCGGCGTGCGGGCTTCCCGGTGCGTGCCTCGACCCCGTCGGCCGATCCCATCACGCGCAGGCCGAGGTTGACCCCGAGCCAGCGGAACGGCTCGGGCTCCCAGCGCCGCTGGCGCCGGTTGACCCACGGAAGCCCGGTGCGGTCGGTGGCCTCGCCGCGCAGCAGGTCGGCGAGCGTGCGACCTGCGAGGTTGCTCGACGCGACGCCGTCCCCGACGTAGCCGCCCGCCGAGCCGAGCCCCGTCGCGGCGTCGAACGCCACGGTCGGGAACCAGTCGCGCGGGATGCCGAGAGGGCCGCCCCAGCGGTGGGTGACGGCGTGCCCGTGCAGCGACGGGAACAGGTCCCTCAGCACCCGCCATAGCTCGTCGTACACGCCGGGGTCGCGATCGAACTCCGGCCGGATCGTCGAGCCGAAGTGGTACGGCGCCCCGCGCCCGCCGAAGGCGAAGCGGTCGTCGGCAGTCCGCTGGCCGTAGATGATCAGATGGCGGTGGTCGTTGAAGGTCTCCCCGCGGCGCAGGCCGATCTCCGACCACAGCTCTGCCGGCAGCGGCTCGGTGGCCAGCATGAGCGAGTACACGGGTGCGATGTCGCGCTGGTGCCCGGGCAGCTGCGAGGTCCACGCCTCCGTGGCGCGCACGATCCGGCGGGCGGCGACGTCGCCGCGCTCCGTGCGCACCAGGCCCGGCTCGATCGCGGTTACGCGCGTGTCCTCGTGGATCGTGACACCGAGCCGCTCGACCGCGAGCGCGAGACCGCGCACGAGGCGTGCGGGGTGGATCGAGGCGCAGTGAGGGGTGCGCGTGGCGCCGAGCACGTCGGTGGCCGAGAGCAGCTGGTACGTCTCGTCGGGCGAGAGCAGGCTGAAGTCGTCGGGGCCGAATCCCCACGCCCGCGCGTCCTCGATCTCTGCCTTCGCACGCTCGAGCTGGAGCGGCGTTCGGGCGAGCGTGATGACGCCGCCCTTGCGGTAGTGGCAGTCGATGCCCTCGGCAGCCGCGACCCTGCCGACCTCGTCGACCGTGTCGAACATCGCCCGCTGCAGGGCGACTGCGTCCTCGCGCGACGACTCCGCGGCGACCTTCGACCACGAGGTGGGGAACAGCGCCGAGGCCCAGCCTCCGTTGCGGCCGCTGGCACCGAAGCCGGCCACCTGGGCCTCGAGCACCACGATGCGCAGGGTCGGATCGGCCTTGGCCAGGTAGTAGGCCGTCCAGAGCCCGGTGTAGCCGCCGCCGACGATCGCGACGTCGGCCTCGGTGGAGCTGGCGAGGGGTGCGCGCTGCGGGCCGACGAGGTCGTCGGGCAGCGTGTCCCACCAGAGCGAGAGGTCGCGCAGCGCGGCCTGGTCGACGCTCACCGGGTCCACGCCTTCACATACTCGGGCACGGGGTACGCCGCGCCGCGCTCGTCCGGACGTGGCTCGCCGAACACTTCGCGGATCGGCACGACGCCGCCCCACACCGGCCGGTCGACATCCTGCGGGTCGTCGTCCGGGTCGCTTGCGCTGATCTTCACGCTGACCTCGTCGAGGGGCAGCGCAAGCATCAGCGTGGCGGCGAGCTCCTTCTTCGACGGCTCGCGGATGTCGTCCCACCGGCCGGGCAGCAGGTGGTCGGAGATGATCCGCAGCGCGTCGTCCTTGTCGTCGCCCTCGAGCACGGTGCACGTGCCCAGCACCATCGCGCCGCGGTAGTGCATCGAGCTCTCGAACGCCGAGCGCGCGAGCACCAGCCCGTCCAGCAGGGTCACGGTGAAGCAGGTGGGGGAGCCCTCGGCGAGCGCCCGGAACAGGCGCGAGCCGGTCGAGCCGTGGAAGAGCACCCGCTCGCCGTCGCGTGCGTACGCGACGGGCACGACGTACGGCTGACCGTCGTCCACGACGGCGACGTGGGCGACCAGGCCCGCGTCGAGCACCGTGTGCAGCACGGAGCGGTCGGTGACGGCCTTCTCCGGGATGCGGCGCACACGCGTGCGCTCGGTCGAACCGGGTGCCGGCAGGTCGGGCGTGCTCACGATGGGTCCTCGTTGGCTCGGGCTGGGTGCGCCGAAGGGCCCCGGACCGTGCCGTGATGCACGTCAGGGACCCTTCGGCGGCAACGGTTCTAGAGGATGTTCATGCCCTCGGTGAGGACCTTGCGCAGGATCTGCTCGATCTCGTCGAACTCGGGCTGGCCGATGGTCAGCGGCGGCGCGAGCTGGACGACGGGGTCGCCACGGTCGTCGGCACGGCAGTAGAGGCCGGCGTCGAAGAGCGCCTTGGACAGGAAGCCGCGCAGCAGACGCTCGGCCTCGTCGTCGTTGAACGTCTCCTTGGTGGCCTTGTCCTTGACGAGCTCGATCCCGTAGAAGTACCCGGCACCGCGGACGTCGCCGACGATCGGCAGGTCGAGCAGCTTGGACAGCGTGGCCTTGAACGCGGCCTCGTTGTCGCGCACGTGCTGGTTGAGGCCCTCGCGCTCGAAGACGTCGAGGTTGGCCAGCGCCACCGCGGCCGAGACCGGGTGACCGCCGAAGGTGTAGCCGTGGGCGAAGTACGTCGAGCCGTGCTTGAAGGGCTCGAACAGGCGGTCGCTCGCGATCATGGCGCCGATGGGCGCGTAGCCGGAGGTCATGCCCTTGGCGCACGTGATGATGTCGGGCGTCACGCCGAAGCGCGACATCGCGAACATCTCGCCGATGCGGCCGAAGGCGCAGATGGTCTCGTCGGCGACCATCAGCACGTCGTACCGGTCGCAGATCTCGCGCACGCGCTCGAGGTAGCCGGGGGGCGGCGGGAAGCAGCCGCCCGAGTTCTGCACCGGCTCGAGGAAGACGGCGGCCACGGTGTCGGGGCCCTCGAACTCGATCGCCTCGGCGATGCGGTCGGCGGCCCAGCGGCCGAACGCCTCGATGTCGTCGCCGTGCTGCTGCGCCCGGTAGAAGTTCGTGTTCGGCACCTTGTGCGTGCCCGGCACCAGCGGCTCGAAGTACTTCTTGGCATCCGGGATGCCGGTGATCGACAGCGCACCCTGCGGCGTGCCGTGGTACGCCACGTTGCGGCTGATCACCTTGTGCTTCATGGGCTTTCCGGTGAGCTTGAAGTACTGCTTCGCGAGCTTCCACGCAGTCTCGACGGCCTCGCCGCCGCCGGTCGTGAAGAACACCCGGTTGAGGTCGCCGGGGGTGTACTGCACGAGGCGCTCGGCCAGCTCGATCGCGGCCGGGTGGGCGTACGACCACAGCGGGAAGAAGGCGAGCTCGGACATCTGCTTCTGCGCGGCGGCCGCGAGCTCGGTGCGTCCGTGGCCGGCCTGCACGGTGAAGAGGCCGGCGAGCCCGTCGATGTAGCGGTTGCCCTGGTCGTCCCAGATGTGGTGGCCCTCGCCGCGGACGATGATCGGGACGTGGCCGCCCTGCTCGTAGACGGAGTGGCGCGTGAAGTGCATCCATAGGTGGTCGCGGGCCTTGTCGGCCAGCTTGTCGTCGCCAGGCTCGCTCACGTACTGCGGTGACGTGGTCATCGGGTACCCCAGGTGTAGATCTGCTTGCGGAGCTTCAGGTAGACGAAGGTCTCCGTGTTTCGCACGCCCGGGATGGCCCGGACGCGGCGGTTGACCACCTCGAGGAGGTGGTCGTCGTCCTCGCACACGACTTCGGCGAGGATGTCGTAGCCGCCGGCGGTGATGACGAGGTAGTCGACCTCGGTCATCGCGGCCATCGCCTCGGCCACGGCTTCGACGTCCCCGTCGCAGCGGACGCCGAGCATGGCCGCGCGCGGGAACCCGACCTGCATCGGGTCGGTCACGGCGACGATCTGCATGACACCGGACTCGATGAGCCGCTGGACGCGCTGGCGCACGGCCGCCTCGGAGAGGCCGACGGCCTTCCCGATGGAGGCGTACGGCCGACGGCCGTCCTCCTGCAACTGCTCGATGATGGCCTTGCTCACGTCGTCCAGGTGGGCGTAGGCCATCCGCTCCCGTGTCACCACGTCAGGCATCGTCCGGGATGCGAGGGGGGCTTGGCAAGCGAATCCGTGGTGAGTTCGGTGTTTTGTTGCGGATTCGGTGGCAAATCGGGTTCAGACCTGTCGAGAATCGAACCTGACGACTAAGGTGTGCGCAGCCGGGCATGCGACCAGCGACCCCCGGTGACCCCGTACGCACCCGCTCCGCCAGCATGGCCGGGCAGACCCATCGTCGCCACCGAACCCGAGAGGAAGACCCATGACCGACTACGCCGTCGTGAACCCTGCGACCGGCTCCGTCCTCAAGGAGTACCCGACGATCGGCGACGCCGATCTCGACAGCGCCGTGGCGCGCGCGCACGCCGCCCGCGGGCCCTGGGGCCGGGACACCACCGTCGCCGAGCGCGCGGCGGTCATCCGCCGCGTGGCCGAGCTGCACGAGGAGCGCAAGCAGGAGCTCGGCGAGATCATCTCCCGCGAGATGGGCAAGCCCGTGGCCCAGGGCGTGGGCGAGGTCGAGTTCAGCGCGGCCATCTACGAGTACTACGCCGACAACGCCGAGAAGTTCCTGGCCGACGAGCCGATCGACCTGCTCGCGGGCGAGGGCACCGCGGTCATCCGCCGCAGCCCCGTGGGCGTGCTGCTCGGGATCATGCCGTGGAACTTCCCCTACTACCAGGTCGCTCGTTTCGCGGGCCCGAACCTCATCATCGGCAACACCGTGCTGCTCAAGCACGCGCCGCAGTGCCCCGAGTCGGCCGCCGCGATGGAGCAGATCTTCCGCGACGCCGGCGTGCCCGCCGACGCGTACATCAACATCTACGCCACCAACGACCAGGTCTCGAAGCTCATCGCCGACCCGCGCGTGCAGGGCATCTCCCTCACCGGCTCGGGCCGCGCCGGTGCCGCCGTCGCCGAGCAGGCCGGACGTCACTTGAAGAAGGTCGTCCTCGAGCTCGGTGGCAGCGACCCGTTCATCGTGCTCGGCACCGACGACATGGACGCCACCGTCGAGGCCGCGACCACCGCGCGCATGGACAACGCCGGCCAGGCCTGCAACGCGGGCAAGCGCTTCATCGTCGTCGAGAACCTCTACGACGAGTTCGTCGAGAAGTTCACCGCCGCCGTGACCGGCATGCAGTACGGCGACCCGTCCGCCGAGGGCACGGCGTATGGCCCGCTGTCCTCCGCGCTCGCGGCGGACCGTCTCGAGGAGCAGGTGAAGCAGGCGACCGCCGACGGCGCGGTGCTCACCGGCGGTGCGCGCAACGGCAACTTCGTGCAGGGCGGTGTGCTCACCAACGTGCTGCCGGGCAACTCGGCGTACGGCCAGGAGCTCTTCGGCCCCATCGCGCAGGTCTACAAGGCCGCCGACGAGGCCGAGGCCGTCCGCCTCGCCAACGACACCGAGTACGGCCTCGGCAGCTACGTCTTCACGAACGACTTGGAGCAGGCGCTGCGCGTCGCCGACCAGATCGAGGCCGGCATGGTGTTCGTCAACTGCGTCGGCGCCGACGGCGTCGAGCTGCCCTTCGGCGGCATCAAGGCCTCGGGCTTCGGTCGCGAGCTCGGCCGGTACGGCATGGAGGAGTTCGTCAACAAGAAGCTCATCCGCGTCAACGCCTGACCCGCATCACGTACGACGGCCCGCACCCCACGGGGGTGCGGGCCGTCGTTCTCGACCGCGCAGGCTCTACTGCTCGGCAGACGGGGAGTGGGCGATGTAGGCGAGCTGGCGCCAGACCAGGGCGAGCGTGATGCCGGCGCCGACGAAGGCGAACCAGAAGGGCGCGGTGAGCCCCCAGGTCTGGGCGATCGCGCCCCCGAGCAGCTGGCCGAGCACGATGCCGCCGAAGACGCACACGCTGTAGACGCTGCCGACCCGGCCCTGCAGCTCCGTGGGGGTCGCGCGCTGGCGCACCGTCGTGGAGACCGCCCCCCAGACGAAGGCGTACGCCCCGAACACCACCATGATCGCGATCGCCACTGCGCCGGACGGCGCCAGCGCGAGGGACAGGTGCGTGACCACCTCGAGCAGCAGGCAGGTGCGCATCACGGTGGCGAGGTCGAACCGCCGTTCGATCCAGTCGTACGAGCCCGTGCTCACGAGCCCGCCGACGGCAGCGGCCGAGGTCAGGAGGCCGTAGCCCACGGGGCCCATGCCCAGGTGGTCGAGGGCGTAGAGGACGAGCACCGACCAGGCGGCACCCCAGGTGATGTTGAACGCCACGATGACGATCGCGAGGGTGCGGACGGCATCGTGGTGCCAGACCCAGCGCAGGCCCTCGCGGATGTCGCGCAGCACGTGCGTCTGCTCGTCGCCCCGTACTCCGCCCTTCGGCAGGGCGATGCGCGCGACGAGGACGACGGAGAACGCCACGAGCACGCCCTGCGTCACGAACGGCCACGCGATGCCCGCGGCGAACAGGAACGCGCCGACGGGCGGCCCGACGATCTGGTTGGCGACGAGGAAGCTGCCCTGGAAGCGGGCGTTGCCGACGCCGAGGTCCTCGGGCGCCACGAGCATCGGCAGCAGCGTCTGGGACGACGTGTCGGCGAATACCTCCGCGACGCCCAGGAGCAGCATCGCCCCGAGGACGACTCCGACGCTCACGTGCCCCGTGACGATGAACGTCGCGAGCACGGCGAGCACCACCGCGCGGGCGGCGTCCGACACCATCACGAGGCGCTTGCGGTCGACGCGGTCCGCGATCGCCCCGGCGTACAGGCCGAGGACGAGCCACGGGAACCGCTGCAGCAGGGCGGCGAGCGCGACGAGGAATGCGTTGCTGGTCAGCGAGGCCACGAGCAGCGGGCCTGCGGCGAGGGCGACACCGTCGCCGATGTTGCTCGTCCAGGACGAGCCGAGCAGCCAGCGGAACCCCGTGCCCATGCGCGGGGGTGCGACACGGTCGAGGAGGCGGCTCACGAGAACGGGAGCCTACGGTCGGGCACGTCCGCGAGTCGCATGCGTTCCGGGCGCCTGCCTGACGCGGCGCGCCACCGTCGTCAAGGTCGTGCGGGTCCGGCGTACCTCTCCTAGCGTTCGCTCATGACCTCGGACGAGCAGCGCACGGTCCACCGCGGATGCAACCTGTGCGAGGCGAGCTGCGGCCTCACGATCGAGGTGCGGGGGAGCGAGGTGCTCTCGATCCGCGGTGACGCCGACGACCCGATGTCCCAGGGCTACGTCTGCCCCAAGGGCATCGCCCTGCAGGACCTGCAGACCGATCCCGACCGGCTGCGGACGCCGGTGCGCCGCCGGGACGACGGGACCTTCGAGCCGATCGGCTGGGACGAGGCGCTCGACCTCGTGGCTGACGGGCTGACGCGGATCCGCGACCGCGACGGCGGCGAGGCGATCTCGTTCTACCTGGGCAACCCGATCACGCACGGCTGGGCGCCCGTGACGCTCGTGCCCCTGCTCATGGATGCGCTGGACGTGAAGGCCCGCTACTCGGCCGCCAGCGTCGATCAGCAGCCGCAGCACCTGCTGTCGTACCTGCTGTACGGGTCACCGCTCCTGCTGCCGGTGCCCGACATCGACCGCACCGACCTGCTGCTCGTCGTCGGCGGCAATCCCGTGGTGTCGAACGGCTCGATCATGACCGCGCCCGACATGCGCCGCCGCATCTCCGACCTGCAGGGCCGCGGCGGTCGCGTGGTCGTCGTCGACCCGCGCCGTTCCGAGACGGCCGACGTCGCCGACGAGCACATCGCCATCCGACCGGGCACCGACGTGTGGCTGCTCGCGGCGATGCTGACGACGCTGCAGGAGGAGGGCCTCGTGCGCCCCGGCCGCGCGTCCGGCTGGGTGGACGGGCTGCAGCAGGTGCTCGACGCCGTACGCCCCGTGACGGCCGAGCGCGCCGCAGCGGTCACCGGTGTGCCCGCCGAGACGATCCGGCGGCTGGCGGTCGAGCTCGGCACGGCTCGACGGGCTGCGGTGTACGGCCGCCTCGGTGTCACGCAGTCGGTCTTCGGCACGCCGGCGTACTGGCTCGTGCACGCCCTCAACATCGCCACCGGCCGCCTCGACGAGGTCGGCGGTGTGATGTTCTCGACGCCGGCGTTCGACCTGCCCGTCATCGGCGCGCGCACGACCGACCTCATCGGCTACGACCGCTGGCGCTCGCGGGTGCGCGGCATCCCGGAGTTCTCGGCCGAGCTGCCGGTGGCCACCCTCGCCGACGAGATCCTCACGCCCGGCACGGGGCAGCTGCGTGCGCTCGTGCTGTACGCCGGCAACCCCGTGCTGTCCGCGCCCGACGGCACGCGGCTCGAGCAGGCGCTGCAGGACCTCGAGCTCTGCGTCGCCGTCGACTACTACGTGACGGAGTCGACGCGCCACGCCCACGTGATCCTCCCGCCGACCTCGCCGCTCGAGCGCGACGAGTTCGACGTCGTCTTCCCCGCCGTGAGCGTGCACAACTGGGTGCGCTGGAGCCCGGCGGCCGTCCCCGCGCCGGAGGGGTCGATGTCCGACGCCGACATCCTGCTCGCCCTGCTCGCGCGCGTCTGGCGTCGTACGCCGAAGACGCGGCGCACTGCCGCGGTGCGCGAGAAGGCGTTCCGCGGGCTCTTCCCGAAGCGGTTCGTCGACCTCGGGCTGCGCGCCGGTCCGCACGGCGCACGGAAGGGACGCTCGGGCCTCACGCTCGCGAAGGTGATGCGCGCCGAGCACGGCCTCGACCTCGGCCCGCTCGTGCGGCAGCTGCCCCAGCGGCTCATGACCGAACGGCACCGCATCCCGCTCGCGCACCCCGCCGTGCTGGCGGACTGGCCGCGCGTGCTCGCCGCCCTCGAGGAGCTCGAGGCCGGGCGTTCGGACGGCCGGGATCTGCTGCTCATCGGTCGACGGCATCTGCGCAGCAACAACTCGTGGATGCACAACAGCGCCCGTCTCACCAAGGGCCGCAACCGATTCACGGTGCAGATGCACCCGGACGACGCCGCTGCGCGCGGCCTGGCGGACGGCGACACAGCCGTCATCAGCACCGATGTCGGCAGCATCGAGGTGCCGGTCGAGGTGACCGACCGCCTGATGCCCGGGGTGGTGAGCGTGCCGCACGGCTACGGCCACGACCGGGCCGGCACCCCGACGGGCTGGCGGCATGCGTCGTCGCTCGGCGGCGCGAGCGTGAACGACATCACGGACACGCAGCGGATCGACCCGCTGTCGGGCAACGCCGCGGTGCAGGCAGTGCCCGTGACCGTCTCGCGCGCCTGATCAGACCGCGACGGCGAGGACCGGGGTCGTGGTCGGCGCGGCCGACCCGCCCTCGGGCTCGACCGTGACGCCGACGCCGGTGGCGCCGGCCAGCTCGCCCTGCAGGACGACGGCGCTGCGCTCGCCCGCCGGTACGAAGCCGGCCGACGTGGCGGCGCCGGAGTCCGAGAGGTACCAGATCTGGTACGTGCTGCCCGCGGGCGCGGGCGCCATGCCGTCGGTGACCAGCACCGACTTCCCGAGCGAGGCCGACGACACGACGGCCGCGCGACCGCCGGTCGTGACGCTCGCCGTGGTCGTCGTGGCGTCCGCCGCCGTCAGCACGGCGGTGACCTCGGCAGCCTGAGCCGACACGGAGTCGAGCTGGTTGTCGAGCTGCACCGCGCGGACGACCGCGCCACCGGCGACGAGCGCGAGAGCGGCGGCGACGCCGACGAGCCACGGCGAGGTACGGCGGGTGCGGCGCTCCCGGGCTGCGGCCAGGTCGTCGACCGGCGCATCGGTGCGAGCAGCCGGCTCGACCACCGGTGCCTCGCCGACCGGCGGCAGGGGCCGCACCTGCGAGATGCCGGCGAGCACGGACGACCGCAGCGACGGCGGGGGAGTCTCGGCGACGTCGAGCGCGAGCGCACCAGCGGCCTCGCGCAGCGAGCGGACCTCGTCGCGGCACGAGGCGCACGACTCGAGGTGCTCCTCGAAGGCAGCCGACTCGGCGGGCTCGAGGGCGTCGAGGGCGTACGCGCCGGACAGCGCGTGGACATCTGCGTTCGTCATGCCTGCACCCCCAACGTGTCGCGGAGCCGGATCAGCCCGTCCCGCATCCTGGTCTTCACTGTCCCGAGCGGCACCCCGAGGAGGTCCGAGACCTCCCGGTGGGTGTAGCCGCCGTAGTAGGCCAGCGTGACAGCCTCTCGCTGCACGTCGGTCAGTGTCTCGAGGGCTCGCCGTACGCGGGCCTGCTCGAGCTTCGCCGTGACCGCCTCGTCGACGACGTCGTACTCCGGGCCGTCGCCGACGGCGGCGTACCGGCGGTCGCGCTCGTGGGCGCTCTCGGCCGACCGCACCCGGTCGACCGAACGGCGGTGCACGATCGTGAGCATCCAGGCCAGCGCCGACCCCCGTGCGGCGTCGAACCGGGCCGACTGCCTCCAGATCTCGAGGTACGCCTCCTGGGCGACCTCCTCGGCCTGCGCCGGGTCGCGGACGACCCTGCGCGCGAGCCCGAAGACCTTGCTGCCGGTGAGGTCGTAGAGCTCGGCGAACGCGGCCTCGTCGCCGCGGCTCGATCTCGTCAGGAGCGAGGCCAGCACGCTGGCGAGCGGGGACGGGTCATCGCCGCCCGACGCATCGGGCGGGTCCGGCACCTCGATCTCCACACGCACAACACTCCCAGACCTCACCTCGTCGCACCTCCGTCCGCCTGCCCGGCTCCGCTCCGTCGCCGGGCGTCGTCGCTCTGTGTTCGGAGCCGGGGGGCGCGCGGATGGGTCAGCGGCGGATCGCGTCGAGCCCGAGCAGGGCGACGTGCAGCGAGAGGCACGACTCCACGGAGTCGAGGTCGACCGCGAGCACCTTCTCGATCTTGTGCAACCTCTCGTAGAAGCTGGGGCGCGACAGGTGCGCGGCATCCGCTGCCGCGGACTTGTTGCGGCCCGCGTTGAGGTATCCCCGGAGCACGCCGACGAGGTCGGTGCCGTGCTGGGCGTCGTGCGCCAGCAGGGGGCCCAGCTCGCGCTCGACGAAGGTCTGCAGCCGGTCGTCGTCGCGCAGCAGGTGCAGGAGTCCGCGCAGCCGCACGTCGGGGAGGCGGTAGTAGGGCCGCGGGGAGGCGTCGTCGTCGGACGGCGCGGCATCGGCCACCTGCGCGGCCTCGAGGAACGCGCGGCGCAGGTCGCGCACGTTCGCCACCACCGAGCCGACCGCGACGACCCACCCCGATGCGGGGAGGACGGCCCGCCCGGCCGTGGCTCGCTTGGCGAGGGACGTCGAGAGGCGCCCGAGCACAGGATCGACGTCCTCCCGGGGCGGGAGCGAGAGCAGCACGCCCACGGTGGCGTCGTCGACGCCGCCCACCAGGCCCGCGGCCCGGCTGTCGCGCAGCGCGTCGGCCACCGTCTCCGCGAGGTCGCGCAGCCGTTCCTGGACCTCGAGCGCAGGCCCGACCGGGCCGCGGGTGAGGCGCACCAGGACGGCGACGAGGGCGTGCCCCTCGAGCGGCACCCCGAGCGCGGAGGCTCGCGCGACGAGCTCGGGGAGCGGCACGGAGCCCGCGATCACGCCGGTGAGGAGCGTGCGGTGGGTCTGGCGCTCGAGCGACTCCCGGTCTCGTTCGACGAGCCGAGCCAGGGCGACCGTGGCCGCGCCCCGCTCGACGAGCATGGTGTCGCGCGGTGTCGGGGGAGCGTCGGTGCGCAGCAGCAGCCGGCCCCAGTCCTGCCCGCGGGCGCCGACCGTGGTCACGAGCCAGCCCGAGGAGTCGTCGTACCCGGTGCGCGCCGCCGTGCGCACCGCGCGGCTGCGGCCCTCCCAGTCGCCGAGCACG
This sequence comes from Longivirga aurantiaca, assembly GCF_042660085.1. Lineage (NCBI taxonomy): Bacteria > Bacillati > Actinomycetota > Actinomycetes > Sporichthyales > Sporichthyaceae > Longivirga > Longivirga aurantiaca. Next base: position 932,667 of record NZ_JBHSTI010000008.1, read on the forward strand.
GCCGCGAGGTCCTGGCCTGCCGGGTCCACGGCGAGCACCTGGTGGGCGAGGTTCTCCAGCACCACCGGCCGGCCCGCCATCCGCGACACCTGCCGGACCACCTCGGTGGGGGAGGCGCCCTCCACCGTGAGCTCGGTGAAGGTGGCGTGGACGGCGTCCGACGCGCGGAGCTCGGCGATCTGCGCGTCGACGATGCGCGCGTGCACCTGCTCGGTGATCGTGGCGAACCTCGCCTCGCGGGTGAGCTCGACCAGGACCAGCCCGACCTCCTCGGCCGCCTGCACCATCGCGTCGGGCAGCCGGTCGAAGCGCCGTCCGGTCTCCACCATCACGCCGGTGACGCCCACGGCCGCGAGGCCCTGGACGTACGCCGCGAGGCCGGCGTCGTCGGTCGGCAGCAGCACGCCCGTCGTGAGCAGCAGCTCGCCGCCGCGCAGCAGGCGGGCGACGTCCGCGATCTCGGCCGCGTGGGTCCAGCGGACGGGACGGTCGAGGTGGCCGGCCCCGGCGCGCACGGCCGGCAGGCCGTCGCGCACCGCGGGGAGCTCCAGCACCTCGGACACGGCGGGGTACATGCCGGCGAGGGGGTCGACGGGGTCCACGGGCGGCGAGGCTAGTCCGCCGCACCCCCTCGGTGCCATCACTGCGTCAGGCGAGCACGCCTCCGGCTTGCCAGGCTGTCGGTCACGGTTCGGCGGCAGTTGCCCGCCGGCAGGTAACGAACGCGTCATCCCGGTCGTCCGACACGCGGTGGACCGACGCGTGTGATCTGCGGGAAACAGCAGTTCTCGGTCACGATCACGATGCAATTCGTCGCTGGGACGGGATTCGGCCACGGAATCCCTTGTCTCCCCTGGAGTGCCGTGCGAGGATCGCGGCGCCGGTGGCGGGCGTAGCCTCACGCTGCACGCACCCGGTCCGTCAGGGCGCCGTACGCATCCCTGACAGCTCGGCCCGATGGCACGCACGTCTCGATGAGGAGGACGCCGGTGATGGCTGACGGACACCTGTTCGTGGACGGCGCCTACCGCACGGGCGGCTCGGGCGCCTCGCACGACGTCGTGAACCCCGCCGACGGCGCGGTCGTCGCCACCGCGACGCTGGCCTCGCCGCAGGACGTCGACGACGCCGTCGTCGCTGCGGCCCGCGCGCAGCGCGGCTGGGGCGCGGCCACTCCGGGGGAGCGCTCGTCCGCCCTCGCCGCTCTCGCCTCCGTGATGGCCGACCGCGCCGAGGAGTACGCGCAGGTCGAGACGAGCCAGACCGGCAAGCCGATCAAGCTGACGCGTGAGTTCGACGTTCCCGGCTCGATCGACAACGTGTCCTTCTACTCCGGTGCCGCGCGCAACCTCGAGGGCCGCGCGTCGGCCGAGTACGACGGGGCGCACACCTCGGTCGTCCGTCGCGAGCCCGTGGGCGTCATCGGCTCGATCGCGCCGTGGAACTACCCGCTGCAGATGGCGATCTGGAAGGTCATGCCGGCGATCGCTGCGGGCAACGCCATCGTCCTCAAGCCCGCGGAGCTCACGCCGCTGACCGCGCTGATGCTCGCCGAGGACTGCCGCACCGCGGGCATCCCCGACGGCGTCGTCAACGTCGTGACCGGCGCGGGCCGCGTCGCGGGCGAGGCCCTGCTCGCGCACCCCACCGTGCGGATGGTGTCGTTCACCGGCTCCACCCCCGTCGGCCAGCGCGTGATGCAGGTCGCCGCGGGCACGGTGAAGCGGGTGCACCTCGAGCTCGGCGGCAAGGCGCCGTTCGTGGTGTTCGACGACGCCGACCTCGACGCAGCGGTGCAGGGAGCCGTCGCCGGCTCGCTCATCAACAGCGGCCAGGACTGCACCGCGGCCACCCGTGCCTACGTGCAGCGCCCGCTCTACGACGCGTTCGTCCAGGGTGTCGCGGACGTCATGCGCACGGTCCGGCTCGGCCTGCCCACCGACCCGAGCACCGATCTCGGGCCGCTCGTCTCGTTCGCCCAGCGCGACCGCGTCGCCGGCTTCGTCGAGCGCGCCCGCGGGTACGGCGCCAAGGTCGTCACCGGAGGCCAGGTCCCGGGCGGTGCGCTCGCCGCCGGTGCCTACTACGAGCCCACCCTCGTGGTGGATGCCGCACAGGATTCGGAGATCGTGCAGGACGAGATCTTCGGGCCCGTGCTCGTCGTGCTCCCGTTCGACACGGACGAGGAGGGCATCGCGCTCGCCAACGACACGCCCTTCGGCCTCGCCGCCTCGGCGTGGACCCGCGACGTCGTGCGCTCGATGCGCGCGAGCCGCGAGATCCAGGCGGGGTGCGTGTGGATCAACGACCACATCCCGATCGTCTCCGAGATGCCGCACGGCGGGTACAAGTCCTCCGGCTTCGGCAAGGACATGAGCCAGTACTCCTTCGACGAGTACACGCAGGTCAAGCACGTCTCGTTCGACATCACCGGCGACGTCCGCAAGGACTGGCACCGCACGATCTTCGGGGACCGCTGACCGGCACCCGACAGACGGATCACCGCGCAGATCCGTAGCCCAGACCCTCACCGCAGACAGCACGACACCACTGGAGGATCCGCACAGATGGCAGACCAGCCGCTCGACCCCATGACCTCGGCCATCGTGTCGTCGATGTCCCGCCGCCGCTTCCTCCGTGCCGCGGGCATCGGTGGCGCGGCGATGGCCGCTGCCGCGTGCGGTGCGAAGGGCACCGGCGGTGGCTCCACGGCGAGCGCCTCCGGCGCGCCGTCGCCCTCCACCCAGCCCGACAAGTCCGACAGCGAGAAGCTCGTTAACTGGTCGAACTGGGTGTCCTACATCGACACCGACGACGAGAGCGGCGACCGTCCGTCCCTCGCCGAGTTCGAGAAGCAGACCGGCATCAAGGTCACGTACACCGAGGACGTCAACGGCAACCAGGACTTCTACGCGAAGGTCCGCGCCCAGCTCGAGCAGGGTCGCGACATCGGCCGCGACATCGTCGTGCTGACCGACTGGATGGCCGGGCTCTGGGTGAGCAAGGGCTTCGCCCTGCCCCTCGACGACGCCAACATCCCCAACAAGGGCAACATCCTGCCCGCGCTCGCCGACCCGGCCTTCGACCCGAAGCGCGCGCACACGATGCCGTGGCAGAGCGGCTTCGCGGGCCTCGGCTACAACAAGGCGCTCCTCAAGGAGGCCACCGGCAAGGACTCGATGAAGTCCGTGGCCGACCTCTGGGACCCGGCCCTCAAGGGCAAGGTGACCGTCCTCGACGAGATGCGCGACACCATCGGCATCATCATGCTGGCGCAGGGCAAGGACCCGTCGAACTTCACCGACGACGACTTCAACGCCGCCGCCGACGAGCTCCAGAAGCAGCTCGACTCCGGCCAGATCCGCCAGGTCACCGGCAACGACTACCTGACGGCGCTCGAGAACAAGGACGTCGTGGCCGTCATCGGCTGGTCCGGCGACGTCGCCGCCCTCGGTGGCGACTACGAGTTCTCGCTGCCCGAGTCGGGCGGCACCCTGTGGACCGACAACATGCTGATCCCGGCGATGGCGGCGCACCAGAAGAACGCCGAGGCCGTCATGAACTACTACTACGACCCGAAGGTCGCGGCGCAGGTGGCGGCGTACGTCCAGTACATCACCCCGGTCGCCGGCGTCCAGGAGGAGATCGCGAAGATCGACCCGGGCCTCACCGAGAACCAGCTGATCTTCCCGACGGAGGAGACGCTCTCGAAGGTCAAGATCTTCATGCCGCTCACCCCGGCGCAGCAGACCAAGTACGAGCAGCAGTTCCAGCAGCTCATCGGCAACTGATCGTCCTGGCCGCGGGACGGGGCAAACCCCCGTCCCGCGGCCGATCCGTGCGGCATGCTCGTAGGCACTGCCCGTGCCCCTCCCCGACGTCCAGCCCCTCCAGCCCCTCCAGCACCTCCAGCCTCATGAAAGGGCGGTCCCGGTGGCCCGTACCCCCGTCGTGACCGGACAGGTCGAAGACCTGCACCTGGTCGGCCTGACCAAGCGATTCGCGACCATGACGGCGGTCGACGCGCTCGACCTGACCATCCCCGCGGGCTCCTTCTTCGCCCTGCTCGGCCCGTCGGGCTGCGGCAAGACGACGACGCTGCGGATGGTGGCCGGCCTCGAGGACCCGACCGCCGGGGCGATCCTCATCGGCGACCGGGACGTCACCCAGCTGCGCCCCTACCAGCGGCCGGTCAACACCGTCTTCCAGAGCTACGCGCTCTTCCCGCACCTCGACATCTTCGAGAACGTGGCCTTTGGCCTGCGCCGGCGCGGGATCAAGGACGTCAAGAAGCAGGTCGAGGACATGCTCGAGCTGGTCGAGCTCTCCCCGATGGCCCGCCGCAAGCCCGGGCAGCTGTCCGGCGGCCAGCAGCAGCGAGTCGCCGTGGCCCGTGCGCTCATCAACCAGCCCGACGTCCTGCTGCTCGACGAGCCGCTCGGCGCCCTCGACCTCAAGCTGCGCCGCCAGATGCAGATCGAGCTCAAGCGCATCCAGACCGAGGTCGGCATCACCTTCGTGCACGTGACGCACGACCAGGAGGAGGCCATGACCATGGCCGACACGGTCGCCGTCATGAACCAGGGCCGCATCGAGCAGATGGGGTCGCCCGCAGACATCTACGAGAACCCGCGGACCGCCTTCGTCGCGAACTTCCTCGGGCAGTCCAACCTGTTCCCGGGCTCGGTCGTCGGCCGCGAGAGCGACTCGATCCTCGTGAGCTCGCACGGCACGACCTTCCGCATCCCGACCTCGCGCGTGGCCACGAGCGGCGACTCGGTCGTCGTCGGCGTCCGGCCCGAGAAGGTCACCATCCGAGCCACCGAGCGCGCAGGTTCCCCCGACGCCGCGCGCAACATGCTCACCGGTGTCGTCACGGATGCGTCGTTCACGGGTCTGTCCACCCAGTACCTCGTGCGGACGGCGTGGGGCCAGGAGCTGCAGGTGTTCTCGCAGAACCTCTCGGCCGACGACGTCGTCCGCCTCGGCGAGGACGTCGTCGTGTCGTGGGACCCGAGCCACACCTTCGGTCTCGACGGCGCGGAGGACCTCAACGCCGGCGTCGACAAGGAGCTGCTCGAGCTCGGCCACATCGCCGGGTCGGACGGCACCACGGCCTCGGTCGGGGGCTGATCCGTGCCCGCCATCGTCCCCACGACGACCGCCACAGGCAGCGACGAGGCCACGGTCCGTCGCAGCAAGCGGTCGACGCCCTACCTGCTGCTGCTGCCGGGCCTCGGCTGGCTCGCGATCTTCTTCGTCGTCCCGCTGTTCGCCTCGCTCGCCACCTCGCTGCAGGTGCCGGCGGAGCCTGGCAATCCCGATGCCGGCTTCGTCCAGGCCTTCGAGATCTCGAACTACACGAACGCGATCACGGAGTACTACCCGCAGTTCATCCGGTCGTACGTCTTCGCCGGCCTCGCCACGCTGCTCGCGCTCGCCATCGCCTACCCGCTGGCCTACTTCATCGCCTTCAAGGCGGGGAAGTGGCGCAACATCATGCTCGTGCTGGTCGTCGCGCCGTTCTTCTGCAGCTTCCTGATCCGCACCTACGCCTGGAAGACGATCCTCGCCGACCAGAGCCCGGTCACGCAGTTCCTCAACTTCCTGGGCCTGCTTCCTGACGACCGCATCCTCAACACACCTCTTGCGGTCATCACGGGCATCGCCTACAACTTCCTCCCGTTCATGACCCTCCCGCTGTACGCGGCCCTCGAGAAGATCGACTTCCGGCTCATCGAGGCGGGCAACGACCTCTACGGCTCGCCGTGGACGACGTTCCGCAAGGTCACGTTCCCGCTGTCGCTGCCGGGCGTCGTGGCGGGCACGCTGCTCACCTTCATCCCCGCGGTCGGCGACTTCATCAACGCGCAACTGCTCGGATCCATCAAGGACAAGATGATCGGCAACGTCATCGACAGCCAGTTCCGCATCGTGCGCGACTACCCGACCGCGTCGGCGCTGTCCTTCCTGCTGATGACCTCGGTGCTGATCATCGTGTTCCTCTACATCCGCCGAGCCGGGACGGAGGACCTCGTCTGATGTCCACGCCGACCATCGACCGCCGCGGAGCCTCGCAGGAGCCGCGCGACTACGTGAAGAAGCGCCCCGGCGCCCTCTCCCGCGGCCTGCGCTGGGTGCGCGACCACGTCATCGCCATCGCGGCGTTCCTCGCCCTGTTCTATCTGTTCCTTCCGATCGCGATCGTCGTGATCTTCTCGTTCAACAAGCCCGAGGGCCGCCAGAACGTCCAGTGGAACGAGTTCTCGCTCGACGCCTGGACCAACATCTGCCGCGACCCCACGATCTGCGACTCGGTCGGGGTGAGCCTGCAGATCGCGTTCGTGTCGACGATCATCGCCACGCTGCTCGGCACGCTGATCTCGTTCGCGCTCGTCCGTCACCGGTTCCGGGGACGTTCGGCGACGAACCTGCTGATCTTCCTGCCGATGGCCACGCCGGAGGTCGTCCTCGGCGCCTCGCTGCTCGCCCTGTTCCTCAACCTGGGCGCGCCGCTCGGCACGGGCACGATCATCATCGCCCACATCATGTTCTGCATCAGCTTCGTCGTGGTGTCGGTGAAGGCCCGCCTCGCGGGCCTCGACCCACGGCTCGAGCAGGCGGCGTCAGACCTCTACGCCGACGAGCGCGCGACGTTCCGCTACGTCACGCTCCCGCTCGTGATGCCGGGCATCGTGTCGGCGGCGCTGCTCGCGTTCTCGCTGTCGTTCGACGACTTCATCATCACGAACTTCAACAACGGCACCACCGTCACGTTCCCGCTGTACGTGTGGGGCGCCGCCCAGCGCGGCATCCCGCCGCAGGTCAACGTGATCGGGTCGATCATGTTCTTCGCCGCGCTGTTCATCGTGGTGATCGCACAGGTCGTGGGTGCGGCGCGCCGCAAGAAGTAGCCGAGACACCGAACGAGGCCGCGTCCACCCGCACGGGGGGCGCGGCCTCGTCCTCGGAGGAGGCACCTTCCCTCGCGCCGGTTCCGCGGGTCCCAGGAGGCTGCCGCACTTCTGAACGGTCGTTCAGGATGTGCGCTATCCTGGCGGCGCCACGGGAGGACGCTGGCGGAACCCTCCGCCCGCCCGTGACGGCCGCAGCCTCCGGAGGACCCGGGGCGGTCCACCCCGAGGACTCACCGTGCCCTTCGCACGCAGCCCCCGCCCTTCGTCGTACGACGCCGTCCGTGACGCCTCGCCGCTCTCGTTCTGGCTCGACGACGCGCGGCGCCCCGACGCCCTCCCCGCGCACGCCGGAACGACCGACGCCGACCTGCTCGTGGTCGGCGGCGGCTACAGCGGGCTCTGGACCGCGCTGCTCGCCAAGGAGGCCGAGCCCGCCCGGGACGTGCTCCTGCTCGAGGGCTCGCGCATCGGATGGGCGGCGTCCGGCCGCAACGGCGGCTTCTGCTCGCCCTCGATCACCCACGGCCTCGACAACGGCCTCGCCCGCTGGCCCGCCGAGATGACCACGCTGGTGCACCTGGGCAACCAGAACCTCGACGAGCTCGAGGCCACCCTCGTCCGCTACGGCATCGACTGCTCGTTCGAGCGCAACGGCGAGCTCGGGGTCGCCACCGAGCACTACCAGTCCGAGGGGTTCGCCGAGGCCGTCGAGGCGGCGGCCTCCGTCGGCATGAGCGTCGAGGCGCTCGACCGCGACCAGGTCCGCGCGCTCGTCGACTCCCCGCTCTACGTGGGTGCGATCCATGACCCGAACGGCAGCGCTCTCGTCAACCCCGCGCGCCTCGCGTGGGGCCTGCGCGACGCGTGCCTCTCCCTCGGAGTCCGCATCCACGAGGGCACGCGCGCGACCGGCTTCGGCGACACCGCCGGCCCAGCGGTCGAGGTCACGACCGAGTCCGAGGACGGGCCCGGGCTCGTGCGGGCCCGCCGGGTCGCCCTCGGCACCAACGCCTTCCCGCCGCTGCTGCGCCGGCTGAAGCACCTGCTCGTCCCCGTCTACGACTACGTCCTCATGACCGAGCCGCTCACGGCCGACCAGTGGGCGAGCATCGGCTGGGCGGGGCGCCAGGGCATCGGCGACTCGGGCAACCAGTTCCACTACTACCGCCCCACCGACGACGGCCGGATCCTGTTCGGCGGCTACGACGCCATCTACAACCGGGGCAACGGCATGGGCTCCGCGTACGACCAGCGGCCGGAGTCGTTCGCGCTGCTGGCCGAGCACCTCGTCGAGGTGTTCCCCCAGCTCGAAGGGGTCCGCGCGACGCACGCGTGGGGCGGTGCCATCGACACCTGCTCGCGGTTCTCGGCCTTCTACGGCACCGCCCGGGACGGCAGGGTGGCGTACGCCGCGGGGTACACCGGCCTGGGCGTCGGCGCGACCCGCTTCGGCGCTGCCGTGATGCTGGATCTCCTCGACGGGAGGGACACCGAGCGCACGCGTACCGAGATGGTGCGCACGACCCCGCTGCCCTTCCCGCCGGAGCCCCTTCGCCAGGCCGCTATCGAGCTCACCCGGTGGTCGCTCGACCGCGCCGACCGCACCGAGGGCCGCCGCAACCTGTGGCTGCGCACCCTGGACCGGCTCGGGCTCGGCTTCGACTCCTGAGCCGCCGCAGGCGCCTCTCTCGGCATGACTGCGCACCGCGCCCAGGCCTACCGTGGGAGTGGAAGCGAGGCGAGTGCCATGTCCACGACGCCGGGTCGCGCCACCCACACCACCCTCCAGCCCACCACGGCCCCCGACCGGGGCCTCGAGGCGGCGCTCGACCGCCTGCGGACGCGCGGAGTGCTCTCCGCGGAGCAGGCCGGGGCCGTGCTCGAGGAGGTGGGTGCGGCCGGACCCCCGGCCGAGGCCGCGGCCGCCCGCCCCGCCGTCCGTGCCCGCATCGTCGAGGCCGTGGCCTACCTCGGCGCCGTGCTCGTCGCGGCGTCCGCGGTCGCGTTCATCGCCCAGTCGTGGGAGGACCTCGGGGACGGCGCGCGCCTGCTGCTGCTCGGCGCCTCCGCCCTCGCCGCGTACGGCGCGGGCGCGCTCGTCGGCTTGACGGTGGCGGGCGGCCGGGCCGCGCTGCGCGAGCACGTCCACGCGGCTCGGCGCCGGGTGTCGGGCTCGCTCATGGCCCTCGGCTCCGTGCTGGGCGCCCTGCTGGTCACGCAGGTGCTCGACCTCCAGGACCTGCAGGCCATCGTCGCGGGCGGGGCCAGCGCGCTCGTGCTGCTCGTCGGCGCCCAGGTGCTCGCGCCCAGCGCCGTCACCGAGACGGGCCTGCTCGCCGCGACCCTCGCGGTGGTGGGCGCCGGCACGAGCCTGGTGATCCCCGACCGGGTCTCGGAGGAGCAGTACTACTCGTGGGACGAGTACGTGCGCTCGACCGAGGAGGTCGTCATCCCCGTCGTGCTGGCCGTGACCGGGGTCGTGTGGGGTTGGCTGGTGGCACGTGCGCTCACCCTGCCGGTGCTGGCCGCCGCGTTCGGAGCAGCCGTGTCGTTGTTCGCCGGCATGATCCTCATCACGAGCGCCGGGCCGCTGTGGCCGGGGGCGCTGCTGCTGGGCTGCCTCGCGGTGATCGGCTTCGTGCTCAACCTGGCCACCCGCGCCTCTCCCTGGGTGGCCCTGGCCGTGCTCGCGCTGACGCTCGTGGTCTTTGTGGTAGTCGGGCAGCAGTCGGCGCCCGCGCTGGCCTTCCTGCTCGCCGGGCTCGTGCTGCTGGGCGGAGCCCTGGGTGCCTGGTGGCTGGGTCGGCACCGCGCCCGCCTGACACAGTGACAAGGTGATGGGCGCCAAGCCGTCAGGCTGGCGCTGGTGCCGCGGTCCCCCAGCGGCCAGGATGAGCGCATGACCGAGCCCACGCGTATCTCCCACTGGATCGACGGCAAGCCCTTCGGAGGTGTCGCCGAGCGCACCGGAGAGGTGCGCGACCCCGCCACCGGCGCCCTGTCCGGCCGCGTCGACTTCGCCACCAGCGAGGTCATGGACGAGGCCGTCGCCGCGGCCAAGGCCGCCTTCGCGGAGTGGGGCAAGACCTCGCTCACCAAGCGCGCGACCGTGCTCTTCGCCTTCCGCCACCTCCTGAACGAGCGCAAGGAGGAGCTCGCCGCGATCATCACGGCCGAGCACGGCAAGGTCCTGTCCGACGCCCTGGGCGAGGTCACCCGCGGCCTCGAGGTCGTCGAGTTCGCCTGCGGCATCCCGCACCTGCTCAAGGGCGGCTACTCCGAGGGAGTCTCGACCGGCGTCGACGTCTACTCGATCCGGCAGCCGCTCGGCGTCGTCGGCATCATCTCGCCGTTCAACTTCCCGGCCATGGTCCCGATGTGGTTCTTCCCCATCGCGATCGCGGCGGGCAACACCGTCATCGTGAAGCCGTCCGAGAAGGACCCGTCGGCCGCGAACTTCATCGCGCAGCTGTGGGCCGAGGCCGGCCTTCCCGCGGGCGTGTTCAACGTCGTCCACGGCGACAAGGTCGCCGTCGACTCCCTGCTCACGCACAAGGACGTCAAGAGCGTCTCGTTCGTCGGCTCGACCGCGATCGCGAAGTACGTCTACGAGACCGGCACCGCGCACGGCAAGCGGGTGCAGGCCCTCGGCGGCGCCAAGAACCACATGGTCGTCCTCCCCGACGCCGACCTCGACCTCGCTGCGGACGCCGCGGTCAACGCCGGCTTCGGCTCCGCCGGCGAGCGGTGCATGGCCATCTCGGCCCTGGTCTGCGTGGGCGACGTCGCCGACCCGCTGGTCGCCAAGATCAGCGAGCGCATGGCCACGCTGCGCACCGGCGACGGCCGTCGCGGCTCCGACATGGGCCCGCTCGTCACCGAGGTGCACCGCGACAAGGTGAAGTCGTACATCGACGCCGGCGAGGCCGACGGCGCCACGATCGTGGTCGACGGCCGCAACCCCGAGGTCGACGGCGAGCCCGGCGGCTACTGGCTCGGCCCCACGCTCATCGACAACGTCACCACCGACATGTCGGTCTACACCGACGAGATCTTCGGCCCGGTGCTGTCGGTCGTCCGCGTCGACTCGTACGACGTGGCCCTGCAGATGGTCAACGACCACCCGTACGGCAACGGCACCGCGATCTTCACCAACGACGGCGGCGCCGCGCGCCGCTACCAGAACGAGGTCGAGGTCGGCATGGTCGGCATCAACGTGCCGATCCCCGTGCCGATGGCGTACTACTCGTTCGGCGGCTGGAAGAGCTCGCTCTTCGGCGACAGCCACGCGCACGGCACCGAGGGTGTGCACTTCTTCACCCGCGGCAAGGTCGTCACCTCGCGCTGGCTCGACCCCAGCCACGGCGGCATCAACCTGGGCTTCCCGACCCACGGCTGATCCGCGCAGCTCTCGACAGGGCCTCGCCTCCGGGCGGGGCCCTGTCGGCGTCCCGGCACGCCCCCACGCGTCGGCGCGCGACGCCTGACCGTGCTCAGGCCGTGCTGCCCTCGCTGCTGAGCGAGTCCTCGGCAGTGCCCTCGGTGCTCGGCTCCGGGTCCGGGACCGCCCGCCGGCGCGCAGCCTCCTCGTCGGTCGGCAGCACGAGCAGGGTGAGGGGGACGACGAACCCGAACGGCGCGAGGGCGAACAGCTGCCACCAGCCGCTGCGCCCGGTGTCGTGCAGCCGCCGGGCGCCCACCGCAGCCAGCGGGAGGGCGAGAAGCACGGCAAGGGCTGCGCCCACCGCCTCGGACAGCGAGGCCGCCGCGCCGGTGACGAGCGCGAAGGCGAGGAAGAACCACCAGTAGTCGGGGCGGCTCGCCCTGCCCTCGAAGTCGGCGAACCGGCGGAGACCCTCGCGGACGGCGACCACGGCGGGGGTGTCGTCCCATCGCGGCTCGGGCTGCTCGGCTCCTGGGTCGGACGCCGTGATCTCGGCGACGTCCAGCCCGAGCGCCTCGGCCAGCAGCCGGGCCGACGACAGGCCGGGCCGGCCACCGGTCTCGATGCGCTGGATCGTCCGCACGCTGAGCCCCGTCCGCTCGGCGAGCTCCTCCTGGGACCAGCCCCGTGCCTGTCGCGCTTCTCGTACGTCCATGGGGTCGATCCTGCCCGGTCGTTCGGCCGGGGGACACGACGCCAACCCGTCGTCTCCCCGACACGGTGCGGGCGTCGTCGCGCGCAGTGACGGCGTCGGGCGCCGAACGGCCCGGAATGACCGCTTCGTCACCGTCTGTGGCCCTGTTCCGCAGCGCGCACGGCGTGTCGCATAACGGTTCCCGGGACTTCCCCCGCGACCGCGGGGCAGCGCCTACCGTCGAGCCATGAGGCTCACCGTCGTTCTGGACTGCCTCGACCCGGACTCGGCCGTCGAGTTCTGGTCGCTCGCCCTCGGGTACACGCTCTCCGACAAGCTGGACGAGTACCGCGTGCTCGTCCCCTCACCCGGTCGCGACGCGTCGCCGGCCGAGATCCACGGTCCGGTCCTGATCCTCGCCCAGAGCGAGGACCCCAAGGCCGGCAAGAACCGCATGCACATCGACGTCCACCCCGACGACGCCGAGGCGCACATCATGCGGCTGCAGCGCCTCGGCGCGACGATCGTCGGCGAACGGGTCGAGCGCTTCGGGATCTGGTGGCAGGTGATGGCCGACCCCGAGGGCAACGAGCTGTGCGTGGTGTCCGGAGCGCAGGGCCACGACGAGGGCGACGCCAGCTCCGGCTGACCCGCCGGGCGCTCAGGCGCCGCCGCGTCGCTCGAGCTCCTCCTCGAGCACGTCGAGCACGTTCTCGACACTGTCCACGTCGACGTCGGCACCCGCGGGAACGTCATGCGACACGACCACCGCGTGCTCGCCCTCGGGCACGAAGACGAACGTGAGCGCGACCGCGCCGAGCAACGGCAGCAGGCCCGTGAGCACGAACTCGCGCGCCGAGGTCGTGAGGTCGCGGCGGAAGTACCACACGCTCGTGTAGCCGGTGAGCGCGTAGTAGAAGGTGATCGCGAGACCGACGAGAAGATGACGAGCACGCCGCACTGGAAGTAGACGAGGAGGTTCTGCACCCGCGCGCTGATCTCGATGCCTCGGTAGCTGACGTACGTCATGAGCGCGATCGACAGGGCGCCGAGGCTGGTGACCGCTGCAGGATTGTTCGGCAGGTCTGCCGCCTGCTCGATGCCCAGCGAGTACAGCGCGCTGTAGAAGTAGTAGGCGGCCACCTCGGCCGCGTTGGCCAGGAAGATCGTGCCGGCGAGCGCGACGGCCCATCCGCCGATCCAGCCGACCCACGGTCCGAAGGCCTTGGCACCCCAGGTGAAGGTCGTGCCGCAGTCGGGCACGGCGCGGTTGAGCTCGCAGTATGCGAACGCCGTGAACAGCATGGGGATGAACGCCACGAGGACCGCTGCGGCGGTGTACTCGCCCACCTCGAGGACGACGTAGCCGATCGTCGCGGCCAGCGAGTACGCCGGCGCCGTGGACGCGAGCCCGATGATGACGCTGCCCTTGAGCGTCAGTGCGTGGGACGCAAGTCCCTTGTCGCGCAGGTCTCCGGACCTGTCGACCGCGACGAGGTGGCCGTGCTCGCTCCCCGTGGACATGACGTCTCCTCCCCACGGACCGCGGGCCGGCGTGCCGTGATGGCGGGCAGCAGCCTGGGCGTGGGTCCGACGTCCGGGGGAGGGGTCATGCCGTTCCTCTAGGAGGATTCCGTGACTCCGTAGCCCTTCCCGCGCCTGTGCGGGGGCGCGGGCTCGGCGCGCTCGACCGGGCAGCGCGCATCCGGGCAGGCCAGCTCGTCGCACAGCCTGCACATGTGCTCGCTCGTGAGCAGGTCGTCGGTGATCGCCTCGAGCATCGCGCCCGCAGCGTCGGCGAAGGCGAGCACCTGCTCGTCGTCGAGCGCACCGACGGCGCGCTCGAGGACGTCGCGCCGTGCAGCGAGGACGTCGAGGGCGGCTCCTTCGCCGGCGTCGGTCAGCGCGAGCAGCTTCGTGCGTCCGTCCTCCCCGGGGATGCGCTCCACGAGGCCGTCGCGCTCGAGCCTGTCGACCAGCTGCACCGCACCGGGGTGGGTGATGCGCAGGCGCGCGGCCAGGAAGGCGATCGGCCGGTCGGGGTACCAGAGCAGGGTGACGAGGGCTGCGGGCGCGTTGGCGCCGTGCCGAGTCGCCCGCGCCGCGCCGATGTCCACCCGGTCGACGACGGTGAGGGCCAGCGTCCCGAGCACGTTGGCGGCGAACGCGCGGTCGGCGCCGGTACCTCGGCGGGGCGGGCGGGGTGCGTCGGCGGGGACGGCGATGCCGCCCTCGCCCCACGCGCGAGCGGGCGGTTTCGTCGGACGGTGCCTCATATAAGCACCTTATGCCTTACCGTGCGCAGAAGCAGGTCGCGACAGGATGGTCGTGGCCGAACCAGTGAAGGAATCTCCCATGCGGGTCCTCTGCGTCGGCGCCGGCGGCGTCGGCTCGTCCGCCGCCCTGATCGCCGCACGTCGCGACTTCTTCGAGTCGTGGGTCGTGGCCGACTACGACCTCGACCGGGCCGAGGCCCTCGTCGCCCGGCTGGGCGACCCCCGCTTCGTGGCTGCACAGGTGGATGCCTCGGACGCGCACGCGGTGGCCGCGCTCGCGCGCGAGCACGGTGCCACGCACGTGCTCAACGCCGTCGACCCGCGCTTCGTGCTGTCGATCTTCGAGGGTGCCTTCCTCTCCGGCGCCGACTACCTCGACACGGCGATGAGCCTGTCGAGCCCGCACCCGGACAAGCCCTTCGAGCTGCCCGGCGTCAAGCTCGGCGACGGGCAGTTCGCCCACGACGAATCGTGGCGCGCCAGCGGCCGCCTCGCTCTCGTGGGCATCGGCGTGGAGCCCGGCCTCGCCGACGTGTTCGCGCGCTACGCCGAGGACCACCTGTTCTCGGAGATCGACGAGCTCGGAGTCCGCGACGCAGGGAATCTCGTGATCGAGGGCTACGACTTCGCGCCGTCGTTCTCGATCTGGACGACGATCGAGGAGTGCCTCAACCCGCCGGTGATCTGGGAGAAGGACCGCGGGTGGTTCACCACCGCACCGTTCTCCGAGCCCGAGGTCTTCGACTTCCCGGGCGGGATCGGCCCGGTCGAGTGCGTGAACGTCGAGCACGAGGAGGTGCTCCTCATGCCGCGCTGGGTGAAGGCCCGCCGCGTGACGTTCAAGTTCGGCCTGGGCGACGAGTTCATCGACGTCCTCAAGACGCTGCACAAGCTCGGCCTCGACAGGACCGAGCCGGTGACCGTGCGCGGAGTACAGGTCTCGCCGCGCGACGTCGTCGCCGCTGCGCTGCCCGACCCGCTCACCCTGGGCGACAAGATGACCGGCTCCACGTGTGCCGGCCTCTGGGTCACCGGCACCGGCACGGACGGCCAGCCCCGCGAGGTGTACCTGTACCACGTGGCCGACAACGCCTGGACGATGAAGGAGTACGGCGCCCAGGCGGTCGTGTGGCAGACCGCGATGAACCCGGTCGTGGCGCTCGAGCTGCTCGCGGCCGGAGTCTGGTCGGGGGCGGGTGTCCTCGGCCCGGAGGCGTTCGACTCCGTGCCGTTCCTCGACCTGCTGCGCGACGGCTACGGCCAGGCGTGGGGCATCCAGGAGCGCGACCCGCGCACGCACGCCGTGCTGACGGACTCCCTCGCCTGATCCCTGCTCCCGAACGGGCCCCGCACCTGCCGGTGCGGGGCCCGTTCGCACATCCGCCTGACAACCGCTGCCGAGGCGAGCCACTGTTCCTGCCATGGAGGTGGCGCGATGAAGGTCCTTGTCACGGGCGGCACGGGGTTCCTGGGCTCCCACACGGTGGCGGCGCTGAAGGCGGCAGGCCATGACGTGCGCGTGCTGGCGCGCTCGCACGACCGCGTGGGGCCGGCGCTGAGGCTGCACGGGCTCGACGACGGGGCGGTGGAGGTCGCCCTCGGCGGCATGGGCGACGCAGGGCCCGTGCGCGAGGCGGTGCAGGGCTGCGACGCAGTGATCCATGCCGCAGCCGTGTACTCCTACGACCCGCGCGATGCCGAGACGATGCGCCGGGGAAACGCGTCCGGCGCCCGCACGGTGCTCGAGTCGGCCCTCGACGCCGGGGTGCAGAGGGCTGTGCACGTCTCGAGCACGGTTGCGCTCGCCCGGATGACCAAGGATGCCCGCATCACGATCCGTGACGACGTCGGCGATCTCGAGGGTGTCTACGCGCGTAGCAAGCAGGAGAGCGACCGGGTCGTCCGCGCCCTGCAGGCCGCGGGTGCACCGGTCGTGCGCCTGCATCCGCCGGGGATCCTGGGTCCGCTCGACCCGCACCTCAACGAGACCAACAAGTCGCTGCGCAACCTGCTCCGCCGCACGCCGCCGGTGTTCGGCAGGGAGCGCTTCACGTACGCGGACGTGCGCGACTGCGCAGCCACCCTGGTGGCGCTCGCGGAGGGGAGGGGCGATGGCGAACCGGCGTGGTTCCCGCCCCTGAACGACGTCGATCCCGTGGCCGAGGCCGAGGCCGCGACGGGGCGGCAGCTGCGGGTGCTCCGTGTGGGCTCCGGCTTCCTCTACCGGGCCACGGTGCCGGCCAACGCCGTCATCGCCAGGCTGCCGCGCGGCGTCGAGGCGATCCAGGCCGACGGCGTCCTCATGTTCTCGCTGCGCAGCCGCTTCGAGGACGAGGGGGCCTACGAGCGGCTCGGGGTGACGCGGACGCCCGCTCGCACGATGTTCGCCGACACCGTCCGATGGCTGGTGGTGCAGGGCCAGATCACCCCGAAGCAGGCCGGCAGCGCGGCCGTCTGACACGGCGACGGCTCCCCTCCCGATCGGGAGCGGAGCCGTCGAACGTGAGCGGAGCGGTCGTGCGGGCTACAGGGCGGAGACGTCCACGTCGGCGGGCACGAGGACCGCGTCGATCACGTGGATGACGCCGTTGGAGGCGGGGACGTCCGGCGTGACGACGGTGGCGCCGCCGACCTTGATGCCGCCGTCGGTGGTGATGGTGAGCTTGGAGCCCTCGACCGTGTCGACGTCGCCGGCGACGACGTCGCTCGACGGCACGTTCGCCGCGACGACGTGGAACGTCAGGATCTTGGCGAGCACGTCCTTGTTCTCGGGGAGGAGGAGCTTGTCGAGCAGGCCCGCGGGCAGTGCCGCGAAGGCCTCGTTGGTGGGTGCGAACACCGTGAACGGGCCGGTGCCGCTCAGCGTCTCGGCGAGGCCGGCGGCCTGGACCGCGGCGACCAGCGTGGAGAAGTCGGGGTTGCCGGCAGCGACCTCGACGATGGTGCCCGCAGCGGCCGGAGCCGACGCCTCGGCGGACGACGAGGTGGGCGCGGGGGCGCTGGACGTGGTCGCGCTGTCCGAGCTGCTGCCGCAGGCGGCGAGCGTCAGAGCGGCGATGCCGGCGACGGCAATGGTGGCGATCCGGGTGGTGCGCATGATGGTCCTCCGTGGTCGGCGGTGCCCTGAAGGGCTCGTCTACCTGCCCTTCTCGCCACGGGTGCGGCGTGGATGCCGGATCGGCTGAGGCCCATGTCACGTGCCGCGGCGCATCCGGACGGGCGCCGTCCGCGCAGCGGTCGCGGGCGTACGACGAAGGCCCCCGGCCAGCAGAGCGGTCGGGGGCCTTCGCCGTGCGCGGTGGATCAGTGACCGGTGAGGGCCAGGAACTGCTCCTCGAGGACGGTGAGGGCCTCGTCGAGCAGGTGCGCCGGGATGGTGAGCGGCGGCAGGAAGCGCAGGACGTTGCCGTACGTGCCGGCGGTGAGGACCACGACGCCCTGGGCGTGGCAGGCCTTCGCGACGGCGGCGGTGAGCGCGGCGTCGGGCTCGTCGGTGCCCGGCTTCACGATCTCCACGGCGATCATGGCGCCGCGACCGCGGATCTCGCCGATGACGCCGGTCTTGTCGGCGATCGTCGACAGGCGCGGCCTCATGACGGCCTCGATCTCGCGCGCGGCCGCGTTGAGGTCGAGCTCCTCCATCGTCGCGATGGAGCCGAGTGCCGCGGCGCAGGCGACGGGGTTGCCGCCGTACGTGCCGCCGAGGCCGCCGACGTGCACGGAGTCCATGATCTCGGCGCGGCCGGTGACGCCCGCGAGCGGAAGGCCGCCCGCGATGCCCTTCGCCGTCGTGATGATGTCGGGGACGATGCCCTCGTGCTCGCTGGCGAACCACGCGCCGGTGCGGCAGAAGCCGCTCTGCACCTCGTCCGCCACGAACACGATGCCGTTGGCGTTGGAGTACTCGACCAGCGCGGGCAGGAAGCCCTCGGCGGGCACGATGAAGCCGCCCTCGCCCGCGATGGGCTCGATCACGATCGCTGCGACGTTGTCGGCGCCGATCTCCTTGTCGATGCGGCTGATCGCGTCGGCCGCGGCCTTCGCGCCGTCACGGCCGTCGTGGAAGGGGTACGACAGCGGCACGCGGTAGACCTCGGGGGCGAACGGCCCGAACGAGTTCTTGTACGGCATGTTCTTGGCCGTCATCGCCATCGTGAGGTTGGTACGGCCGTGGTAGCCGTGCTCGAACACGACCACGGCGTCGCGCTTGGTGTAGGCGCGCGCGATCTTGACGGCGTTCTCCACGGCCTCGGCACCCGTGTTGAACAGCGCGGAGCGCTTCTCGTGGTCGCCGGGCGTGAGGCGGTTGAGCGCCTCGCACACCTCGACGTAGCCCTCGTAGCTCGTGACCATGAAGCAGGTGTGCGTGAACTTCGCGACCTGCTCCTGGACGGCGGCGACGACCTTCGGCGCGGCGTTGCCGACGCTGGTGACGGCGATGCCTGAGCCGAGGTCGATGAGCGAGTTGCCGTCGATGTCGAGCAGCACGCCGCCGCCGGCGGCCTCGATGTAGATGGGCAGGGTGGCGCCGACGCCGGCGCTGACGGCCGAGACGCGACGGGCCTGGAGCTCGGCCGACTTCGGGCCGGGGATGGCGGTGACCAGGCGGCGCTCCTGGGGGAGGTCCGCGGCAAGAGGGGAGGTGGGGGTCGTCATGGCGGACAGGCTACGGCTCCAGGGCCGGGGAGGGAGGTGGACTTGTTGTCCACTGCTCGCTCTATCCTTGTCCAGCCCGGACAGCGTCGTACGGGCGCCCTGGAGGAACCGTGCCGCCCCGTCTGCGTGACGTCGTCGCCCTGCCCGACCTCGGGCTCACCGTGTTCGCAGGTGCCTCCGCGCTCGACCACTCCGTGCGCTGGGTCGCCGTGAGCGAGCTCGAGGACCCGGGCCCGTTCCTCGAGGGTGGCGAGCTCGTCCTCACGACCGGCATGCGTCTGCCCACCCAGGCCGCCGACTGCTCGGCGTACGTGGCCCGCCTGGTGGCTGCCGACGCCGCGGCGCTCGGGCTCGGGGTCGGGCTCTCGCACGCCGAGGTGCCGGCCGCTCTCGTCGCCGCCGCCGAGGCGCAGGGGCTCCCGCTCGTGCGGGTGCCCGAGCAGACGCCGTTCATCGCGGTCACCAAGGCCATCTCGCGGCTGCTCGCCGCTGAGGAGTACGACGAGGCGGCGCGCGGGTTCACCGCCCAGCGCGAGCTCATCCGGTCCGCGCTCACGGCCGACGACGGCGGGCCCGCCGCCGTGGTGACGCGGCTCGCCAAGCACGTGGGCGGGTTCGCGCTGGTGCTCGACCCCGCGGGCAGCGTGGTCCATGCGAGCCCGGCATCCGCCGTCGCCCGAGCCACCGAGCTCGCCGGCGAGGTGGCCCGGCTGCGGCCGAAGGGCCTGCTCGCGTCGGCCGTGGTGTCGGGCGCGGACGAGTACGTGGTGCTTCAGCCGCTGGGCGTGCGCGGCAGGGCGCGCGGCTTCCTGGCCGTCGGCGCGCCTCGGCCGCTGTCGGCGAACGACCAGGCCGTGGTCAACCTGGCGGTGTCCCTGCTGTCGCTCGCGCTCGCGCGGTCGGAGGGGCGGACGGCGTCCGAGCGCGGTGTTCGTGCGGCCGCCGTACGCCTGCTGCTCGACGGGCACGCGCAGTCGCTGCCCCTCGACCAGCTGGGGTGGACGTCGCTGCGCGCCCGGCCGGTGCGCGTCGTCGTGGTGCGGGCGGCGGATGCGGATCCGGCCGCGCTCGCCGCCGCCGAGGAGCGGCTCGTCGAGGTGCTGCCCGGCAGCGCGGTCGCGGCGGGGCTCCTGCCGGACGACCCTGCGGTGGTGCTCGCGGTCGCGCCCGCCGCGGCGCTCGACGCCGCCGGAGCCGGCGGGCTCGCGGCGCCGGACGACGACCTGGTGCGCGCGGCCGGAGTCGGGGACGCGGCCGACGTCGACGATCCGGCGTCCCTCGGTCGCTCGCTGGCGCGGGCGCGCCGGGCGCTGGCTGCCGGCGCGGACGGCCTGCGCCGGTACGACGACCTCGGTGGCGGGCTCGAGGCGCTGCTCGACCCGGCGGCCGCCGACGCGTGGGCTGCGGCGCTGCTCGCCCCGCTCGACGAGCCGGGGGAGCGCGCCGACCTCGCCGCCACGCTGCACGCCTGGCTCGGCCGGCACGGCCAGGTCGACGCGGCCGCCGCCGACCTCGGCGTCCACCGCCACACCGTCCGGCACCGCCTGCGCCGCGCCGAGGCGCTTCTCGACCGCAGCCTCGACGACCCCGGCGTCCGCGCCGAGCTCTGGCTCGCCCTCACCCGTACGCCCACCTGACCCGCTGTCCGGGACGGCGTGGCGGAGAGCCCTGGCTGTACGCAGTGGAGACCGGCAGCGTGCCGGGGCGCCGTACCGTCGTGACCATGAGCGACGTCCTCTACCCCGCCTGGATCGCCGGCCGCCCCGTCACGACGGGCTCGACCGCCGAGGTGCTCCACCCCTACGACGGCAGCGTCGTCGGCGCCCACGTGGTGCCGACCGCCGAGCAGGTGGAGGAGGCGCTCGCGGCCGCGTGGGCGGTGCGGCACGAGTTCGCCGCGACATCGGCGGCTGTGCGCGCCGACGCCCTGATGCACGTCTCCGCCCGCATCACCGAGCGGGCCGAGGAGATCGCGCGGCTCATCACCGCCGAGAACGGCAAGCCGATCATGTGGGCGCGCGCCGAGGCCGCGCGTGCCGCCTCGACCTTCCGCTTCGCCGCCGAGGAGGCGCGCCGCTGGGGCGGCGAGATGCAGCGCCTCGACACCGACGCCGCCAGCGGCGGCCGGGCCGCGATCATCCGCCGGTTCCCGATCGGGCCGGTGCTCGGCATCTCGCCGTTCAACTTCCCGCTGAACCTCGTCGCGCACAAGGTGGCCCCGGCCCTGGCCGTCGGCGCCCCGATCGTGCTGAAGCCCGCGCCCGCGACGCCGCTCTCGGCGCTGCTGCTCGGTGAGCTGCTGGCCGAGACCGACCTGCCCGCGGGCTCGTGGTCGGTGCTGGCGGTCGGCAACGACATCGCCCCGCTGCTCACCAACGACGAGCGGCTCCCGGTCGTCAGCTTCACCGGCTCGGAGACCGTCGGCTTCGCGATCCAGAAGGCCGTGCCGCACAAGCACGTCACGCTCGAGCTCGGTGGCAACGCCGCAGCCGTCGTATGCCCCGACTGGTCGAGCGACACCGACCTCGACTGGGCCGCCACCCGCGTCGCGACCTTCGCCAACTACCAGGGCGGGCAGGCGTGCGTCTCGGTGCAGCGCGTGCTGGTCGACACCTCGGTGTGGGACCGCTTCGTCCCGCAGCTCGTCGCCAAGGTCGAGGCGCTCCCGACCGGCTCGCCGTGGGACGACACGACCGTCGTCGGCCCGCTCGTCAACGAGGCCGCGGCGATCCGCGTGCAGGCATGGGTCGACGAGGCCGTCACGGCCGGGGCGACGCTGCTCGCCGGCGGCGTGCGCGATGGTGCGTCATACAGCCCGACAGTGCTCACCGACGTCCCGGCCGATGCCAAGGTGTCGTGCGAGGAGGTCTTCGGGCCCGTGCTCGTGGTGCAGCGGGTGGACGGCGTCGACGACGCGTTCGCCGTCGTGAACGACTCGCGCTTCGGCCTGCAGACCGGTGTCTTCACCCACGACCTGCAGGTGGCGTTCCGCGCGCACCGCGATCTCGAGGTGGGCGGCGTGATCGTCGGCGACGTGCCGTCGTACCGCGCCGACCAGATGCCGTACGGCGGGGTCAAGGCCTCGGGCGTCGGTCGCGAGGGCCTGCGCTCCGCCATGGACGACTACACGTACGAGCGCACCCTCGTCCTCACCGACATCGCGCTCTAGTTCTTCCTCTCAGGACAGGACGCGCCCGTCACGGGCGCGTTCTGTCCTCTCCTCCGCCTGCTGTCAGAGGTCGAACGCGTAGCAGAGCGTGCGCTCGTCGTGGGCGAACTGGCCGTAGCGCTCGATCTGGCGCCACCCCAGCCGCTCGTACAGCGCGATCGCCTCGTGCTGCGGCGTGCCCGTGTCGAGCCACAGCGCTCGGTAGCCGGCCGACCGCGCCACCTGCACGAGGTGCGCCATCAGCAGCCGCGAGTGCCCGTGCCCGCGTGCTTCGGGGATCACGTACACGCGCTTGACCTCGCCGATGTGCGGCGGCGCGTCCTTCACGGTGGACGCGAGCGGCTGCACCGCACCGCACCCGACGACCGAGCCCGCGTCGTCCTGCACGATCAGCCATCGCGTGTGCTCGTGCAGCGCGAGGAGCGGTGTCTCGCCCTCGGTCTCGCCGTAGCGCTGCGCCATCTCGGCCCAGTACGCCGACATCAGCGGTGGGATCCGTGGGTCGTCGGCGTCGACGGGCAGGGTGCTCGGCACGGCCCCGATTCTCCCATCGGTCGCACGTCCCGCGCTGCAGGGCGCGCCTCGTGCCGACCGCGACAACGGTCACGCGAAGTGCAGCCGGGCGGACCAGACGGCGGCGACGAGCGCGACGGTGGTGACAACCAGGATGACGGTCGTCAGCGCGACCACGCCGGCCGGGATCCGTGCGTCGAAGCAGAGGAAGGCGCACACGGGGTAGGCCACGGCGATGACGAGCGAGCAGACGAGCAGACCCAGAGTGCCGGCGGCCGAGTCATGCCTGCCGAACAGCAGGACGGTGGCCAGCCAGACGAGCGGCGTCAGAAGGACGACAGCAGAGCCGAGGAGGTAGCGGCCGAGCCCGATGCGTGCTGTGCCGGTGCTGATGGTCCGCGTGCCTGGCGACATACGTCCACCGCCTTACCCCGGCTTCCCGACGGTGTCATTGTCGGACGATCCGGGCTTCGATGCGCGCCCGCCGCCCCCACCGGCCGGCTGCACGTGCAGGCCGAAGCAGACCGAGCGCTCGTCGGCGTAGGGGCCGTAGGCCGCGATCCGGTGCCAGCCGAGGCGTTCGTACAGCGAGACCGCGATCGGCTGCAGGTCGCCTGTCTCGAGCCACAGCTCGGTGTAGCCGAGGGACGGCGCGAGCGCGGTGACCGCGGCCATGAGACGCCGGGAGTGGCCGGCGCCACGGGCCGAGGGCACGACGTACACGCGCTTCACCTCGCCCTGGGCGGTCGGAGCGTCGGGCACGGCGACCGACAGCGGGATCACACCCGCGCAGCCGACCGGCTCGCCGTCGTCGGACCGCAGCACCAGCCAGGCACCGCCCGGGGGCACGAGCTTCCAGGTGCCGACGTCGCCGCCGTACAGGCCGATCATCTCCTCGACCATCGCGGTGACGAGGCCGACGAAGGCGGGGTCGTCCTCGGTGACGCGGTCGATGCGGGGCACCGCGCGACTCTGCCAGACGCGGCTGCGCGCGCCACCTGGCCCCAGGTGCGCGAGAAGGGGGAAGAGCACGCCCCTCACGGGACGGTTCTGGCCTGAGCGGAGGAATGGAACCGGGGGTGAGGCGTGGCGGCGACCCGCGGGCGGATCGGTCACACTGGGGGGATGCGCGACGTCGTGATCCTCGGGAGCACCGGGTCCATCGGGACCCAGGCGCTCGACGTCGTGACGCGCAACCCCGAGGCCTTCCGCGTCGTCGCGATCGCCGCCGGCGGCGCCGACGTCGGGTCGCTCGCCGCCCAGGCAGCTGAGTTCGCCGTGCCGGTGGTCGCCGTCGCCGACGAGAGCCGGCTGCCCGCGCTGCGGGAGGCCCTTGCCGCGCACGGCATCACGCCCACCG
Organism: Longivirga aurantiaca; assembly: GCF_042660085.1. Classification (NCBI taxonomy): domain Bacteria; kingdom Bacillati; phylum Actinomycetota; class Actinomycetes; order Sporichthyales; family Sporichthyaceae; genus Longivirga; species Longivirga aurantiaca. The sequence continues at coordinate 956,636 of NZ_JBHSTI010000008.1, forward strand.
TCCTCGCCGGCCCCGACGCGGCCACCGAGGCCGCGGCGCTCTCCGCCGACGTCGTGCTCAACGGCATGACCGGCTCGATCGGCCTGCGCCCCACTCTGGCCGCCCTCGAGGCGGGCACGGTCCTCGCCCTCGCCAACAAGGAGTCGCTCGTCGCGGGCGGCCCGCTGGTGAAGGCCGCGGCCAAGCCGGGTCAGATCGTCCCCGTCGACTCCGAGCACTCCGCCCTCGCGCAGTGCCTGCGCGGCGGCACGGCCGACGAGGTGCGCCGGCTCGTCCTCACCGCGAGCGGCGGACCGTTCCGCGGCAGGCGGCGCAGCGAGCTCACCGCCGTCACGCCCGAGCAGGCGCTCGCGCACCCCACGTGGAGCATGGGCCCGGTCGTCACCACCAACTCCGCCACGATGGTCAACAAGGCCCTCGAGGTGATCGAGGCGCACCTCCTGTTCGACGTCCCCCTCGAGCGCATCGACGTCGTCGTGCACCCGCAGTCGATGGTCCACTCGATGGTCGAGTTCGTCGACGGCTCGACCGTGGCGCAGGTCAGCCCGCCCGACATGCGCCTGCCGATCGCCCTCGGCCTGTCCTGGCCCGACCGCGTCCCGCACCCCGGCTACGGCTGCGACTGGACCACTGCGTCCACCTGGACCTTCGAGCCGCTCGACGACGAGGCCTTCCCGGCGGTCGCCCTCGCCCGGCACGCGGCCACCGAGGGGGGCACCGCGCCCGCAGTGCTCAACGCCGCCAACGAGGAGCTGGTCGCGGCGTTCTTCGACCGGCGCCTGCCGTTCCTCGGCATCGTCGACACCCTCACCACCGTGGTCGCCGAGCACCTCGCCCAGCACCAGGGGAACCCCCGTGACGTCGACGACGTCCTAGCGGCGGAGGACTGGGCCCGTGCGCGCGCCCGCGAGCTGACGGGACGGGCGACGTGATCCTGCTGGAGATGCTGGGCTGGCTCATCTTCCTGATCGGCGTGGGGGTGTCCATCGGCCTGCACGAGGTAGGTCACCTGCTGCCCGCGAAGGCCTTCGGCGTCAAGGTCACGCAGTACATGGTGGGCTTCGGCCCCACCGCCTGGGCCAGGCGCCGGGGCGAGACCGAGTACGGCGTGAAGTGGATCCCGCTCGGCGGCTACATCCGCATGATCGGCATGTACCCGCCCGAGAAGGGCGCCGACCCGACCATGCTCCGCGCGTCGAGCACCGGCCGCTGGTCGACCCTGATCAACGACGCGCGGCAGGCCTCGCTCGAGGAGGTCAAGCCGGAGGACGCCGACCGCGTCTTCTACAAGCTCCCCGTCCGCAAGCGCATCGTCGTGATGCTCGGCGGACCGGTGATGAACCTGCTCCTCGCACTCGTGATGTTCACCATCGTGATCTCGGCGATCGGGCTCCAGGTCGACCTGCAGGGCAACCCCAACCTCACGAACCGCGTGGGCGCCGTCGTCCAGTGCCTGCCGACGAAGGACGACCCGCAGGGCGATGCGGCTGCCAACGGCGAGTGCTCCGGCTCCACCCCGACCCCGGCGTACGCCGGCGGCCTCAAGGTGGCCGACACGATCCTCTCGGTGGCGGGAACCCCCACGGCCACCTGGGAGGAGGTGCAGGCAGCGATCAAGGCCGCGCCGACCGGTGACGTCGTGGTGGTGGTCGACCGCGAGGGCGAGCAGGTCGTGCTCACGGTGCCGCTCGAGGCGATCGACCGGCCTGTCCTCGATGAGGAGGGCAACCCCACGGGTGAGACCGAGGAGCGCAACTTCCTCGGCATCGCGCCCGCCACCGAGCGCGTCACCCAGCCCGTCACGGCCGTCCCCGGCTACGTGTGGGACCTCTCGGTCCGCTCGGTCGCGACCATCGTCACCCTGCCCGTGCGGCTCTGGGAGCTCGCGGTGTCGACGTTCACCGACGCGCCGCGCGACGACCAGGGCATCGTCGGCCCGGTCGGAGTCGGGCGCATCACCGGCGAGATCGTCGCGCTCGACGACACCCCGGTGATCGACAAGACGGCGTACATCCTCAGCCTGCTCGCGGGTCTCAACCTCTTCCTCTTCCTGTTCAACCTCATCCCGCTGCTGCCGCTCGACGGCGGCCACGTCGCGGGAGCGGTCTGGGAGTCGATCAAGCGCGGCTGGGCGAGGCTCCGGCACAAGCCCGACCCGGGCCCTGTCGACATCGCCAAGGCGCTGCCGGTCACCTATGTGATCTCGATCTTCCTGGTCGGGATGGGCGCCCTGGTGCTGCTCGCCGACCTCATCGAGCCGATCTCCCTGCGCGGCTGACGCCGCGTCGGGTGTCGGCCCGGCGCGCTCGGGGTGAGAATGGGGTCATGACGATCGGTCTCGGCATGCCGTCCCTTCCCGCACCCGTGCTCGCGCCGCGCCGCGTGAGCCGCAAGATCACGCTGCGGCACCACTCGCACCCGGTCGAGGTCGGCGGTGACGCCCCCATCTCGGTGCAGTCGATGACGACGACCCGCACCGACGACGTCAACGCCACGCTGCAGCAGATCGCCGAGCTCACCGCCGCGGGCTGCCAGGTCGTGCGCGTCGCCGTCCCGAGCCAGGACGACGCCGACGCGCTGCCGCAGATCGCGAGGAAGTCGGGCATCCCCGTCATCGCCGACATCCACTTCCAGCCGAAGTACGTCTTCGCGGCGATCGACGCCGGCTGCGCGGGTGTGCGCGTGAACCCCGGCAACATCAAGCAGTTCGACGACAAGGTCGGCGAGATCGCCCGCGCCGCCAAGGACGCCGGCATCCCGATCCGCATCGGCGTCAACGCCGGCTCGCTCGACAAGCGCCTCCTCGAGAAGTACGGCAAGGCGACGCCGGAGGCGCTCGTCGAGTCCGCGCTCTGGGAGTGCTCGCTGTTCGAGGAGCACGACTTCCGCGACATCAAGATCTCGGTGAAGCACAACGACCCGGTCGTGATGGTGACGGCGTACCGCCTGCTCGCGGCCCAGTGCGACTACCCGCTGCACCTCGGCGTCACCGAGGCCGGCCCGGCGTTCCAGGGCACGATCAAGTCCTCGGTCGCCTTCGGCGCACTGCTCTCCCAGGGCATCGGCGACACCATCCGCGTCTCCCTCTCGGCCCCGCCGGTCGAGGAGGTCAAGGTGGGCAACCAGATCCTGGAGTCGCTCAACCTGCGCAAGCGCGGCCTCGAGATCGTGTCGTGCCCGTCGTGCGGCCGCGCGCAGGTCGACGTCTACACGCTCGCCGAGCAGGTCACCGCCGGGCTCGAGGGCCTCACGGTGCCGCTGCGCGTCGCCGTCATGGGCTGCGTCGTCAACGGCCCGGGCGAGGCGCGCGAGGCCGACCTCGGGGTCGCGTCGGGCAACGGCAAGGGGCAGATCTTCAAGCGCGGCGAGGTCGTGATGACCGTGCCCGAGTCCCAGATCGTCGAGACCCTCGTGGAGATGGCGCTCGAGATGGCCGAGGAGATGGGCGTCGACCCCGAGAGCGGCGAGGCCACCGGCCCGGTCGTCGTCCCGGTCGGCTGACTCAGCCGCGCAGCAGGTCGGCGAGCGCGCGCAGGCCGGATCCGTCCTCGCGCTCCCATCCGGCCATCAGCTCCGGCAGGGGCGCGGGCAGCCGGCAGACGAGCCGGCGGTGCACGGGCCGGATCCGCAGCAGCCAGTCGCGGAGGTCGCGCAGGTCGGCACCCCTCTCCGGCTCGACGTAGAGGCGTACGCCGTCGACGATCGACGACTCGTCCTCGATCCGCCGCATCGGGCAGGTCTCATGGGCCGCGAGCAGCGCAGCGCGCGCGTCGCGGACCGTGTCGTGCAGCTGCTCCGGGCCCACGCCGTACGGGATCGCGGTGATCACGAGGTGCCCGCCCTCGGCGCGGATCGTGCTGTCGACCGTGAGCGTCACCTCTCGCCCGGCGCGAAGCCCCGCGAGGTCGCCACTGATCTCGCACCCGGTCGGCAGCGCGGGCGGGCCGAGGTCGGCGCGACCTGCCAGCAGCGCACCCACCACCGACGCCGGGTCGTACGGCGGATGCGCTCCTCCGCGGAAGAGCGTGCCCTCCACCAGGCCGAGCGGGACGGGTCCGACCTCCTGCCGCTCGGACGCGAGGGCGAGCGCCCCGACGGGGGAGAGCCGCACGTCGACCTGCTCCGGGTCGGCGGGCCCGGCGTCGCGCGAGCCGGCGTTGCCGAGCAGCTCGACCAGCGGCAGGTGCACCGACCAGGGGACGCCTCGTCGCACGAGGCGGGCGTAGGCGTCGCGCGGGTCGGCCCCGCTCCGCTGCGCCACCACCTGGAGCACGCGCGCGCAGACCACCGGCTCGCCGGCGTCGTCCGCACCGAGCAGGTCGACGGCGTCGAGCAGGGCGGCCTCGACCGAGTCGAGACCGGTGCGCGTGCTGACCACGACGTCCGTCACGGGGAGACGGTACGGCGAGGTGCCCTTCGTCACAGCCGTCGATCGCCCTGCCCGGTCGCCGCGCGCGAGATATTACTAGCGGGTAACATAGGGATCGATCAAGGAGGTCGCCATGACCAGCACCCTGCACCTTCCGCCCGCCGTCGAGCACGCCGCGCACGAGGTCGTCCACCAGGCAGGGGCCGTGACCCACCAGGTTGCCGTCGCCGCGCACGGGATGACCGATGCTGCGCACCACCTCGGCGATGCCGTCGTCGACGTGCTGCTGTCGCCGCTCACCCCCGACCTCGCCGACTTCCACGTCGAGTTCACCGAGGACGACATCCTCTGACCCGTCCGCCCTCCGGCGATTCGCCCCCGATCTGGTTGCCTCTCGCCGCGATTGGTCGTGAAGTAGCGACCAATCCGGGGCCAGATTCATCGGGTTCTCGCGTCCCTGAGCGCCTCGGTCACGCGTGCCACGACGCGTTGTGGCGCGCCCCACGTCTCGTCGGAGGTCCAGCGCACGAAGCGGTAGCCCATGCGTCGGAGCGAGTCCTCGCGCACCTTCTCCGCGCGGAGCGACTCGCGGTCGCGCAGTTTGCCCCATCCGTCTGCCTCGCCGATGACGCGCAGCGTGCGCCACAGGAAGTCCAGGGGGTAGCGTCGGCCGTCGTCGTCGACCACCCACGCCTGCAGCTCGGGACGGGGCAGATCGGCCTCGATGAACAGCCCCCTCGACGCCGACTCGAGCGGTGTCTCGGCAAGGCGGTCGGCCGCCTCGATCGCGCGCCGCAACCCCGCCCGGCCGTAGACGAACCGTGTCCGGTCGAGGGCCCCGTACAGGTCGCGCCGCGGCACGCTCCGGAGTGCCGCGTCGAGCACGACCAACGCCTCGGGGAGGGGCCGGAACCGAGCCAGGTCGATCGCGGTCCTCGCGACCGACGTCACCGGGAGTCCGTACGCCGCATGTCGGTCCTCCTCGGCGACGTCGGCGATCCACAGATGCGCTCCACGCATGATCCGGCCGTGCCGCGCACTGGTGATCTGCACCTCCTCCGGCACCCGCGGACCCGGCCTCATCGTCGGCTGATGCAGCAGCAGCCCGGCGGACTCGCGCGACACCCAGGCTTCGGCGTCCATGGCCGCGAGAATCCGCACCGCGAGGGCGACGTGGAGTTCGCGCTCGGCGAGAGGATCTCCACCGCTCCCGAGGCCCCTGTCGATCGGTACGCCGACCACGCCGTGCCGGAAGCGCACGAGGGTGCCGGCCTCGACCGCGGCGCGGACCTGGCCGCGCGTAAGTCCGGAGGCGAGGACGGCGGCCACGGGGTGCGGGCCCTCACCGAGCAGGGACAGGACCGCGGCGGCGGTCTCCTGGGTGCGATGGATGGGCGGCACGGCGTCATGGTGGGTGGGTCCGTCGTACCCCCGCTGCCGCCGTCCACAGGGCACCGGCCACCGGATCACTGGGGGGCGTGAATCTGCCCCCGGTTGGGTCGTGACTTCACAACACAACGCGCCGAGACACGACGAAATCGGGGGCAAGAGCCCGAGACGGCGCGGGTCCGGCAGGATGTGCGGCGTGACGACGGCGACCGCGGGCGTGCTCCGCGTGCTCGGGCCGCGCGACCTCGCCGAGGTCCGCGCCCTGCTCGCCCGCGACCCGGTCTCGCACTGCTTCGTCGCCTCGCGCGTGCTCACCAGCGGCCTCGACACGTGGCGCATGGGCGGCGAGCTCTGGGGCTGGACCGAGGACGGCGAGCTCACCTCGCTGCTGTACCTCGGCGCCAACCTCGTCCCGGTGGAGACCACTCCCGAGGCCCGCCGCGCCTTCGCCGACCGGTGCCGCCGGATCGGACGCCGCTGCTCCTCGATCGTCGGCCCGTACGACGACGTCGCCGTCCTCTGGTCGATGCTCGCCGACTCCTGGGGCCCGGCCCGCGACATCCGAGCGTCCCAGCCGGTCATGGTGATCGAGCGCGACGCACCCGTCCGCGTGCCTGCCGACCCGCTCGTGCGCCGCGTGCGCGAGGACGAGATCGACATCCTCATGCCCGCGTGCGTGGCGATGTTCACCGAGGAGGTCGGCGTCTCGCCCCTCGCCGGCGGCGGGGCCGACCCCTACCGCGCCCGTATCGCCGAGCTCGTCCGCTCGGGCCGCGCCTTCGCGCGGATCGAGGACGGCCGCGTCATCACCAAGGCCGAGGTCGGGGCGGTCGGCGACGGCGTCTGCCAGGTGCAGGGCGTGTGGACCGCGCCCGAGCTGCGCGGCCGCGGGCTCGGGCTGGCCGCGATGGGCCAGGTGGTGTCGCTGGCTCGCGAGATCACGCCCACGGTGAGCCTCTACGTCAACGACTTCAACGTCGTCGCGCGGCACGTCTACGAGCGCGTCGGCTTCCACCAGACGGCCACCTTCTCGACCGTCCTGTTCTGACCTCCGCGCGGCGGGATCACCGCCGGGCATGGGGGAGGATGGTCGGATGCTGCACCGTCCCGCCTCCGACTCCCTGTGGGCGGACCGGGACTTCCGGCTCTACTGGGTCAGCCGCGTCATCTCGTACGCCGGCGGCACGATCACGTACGTCGCCGCGCCCATCCTGGTGTACGCGCTCACCGGTTCCGCGCTGCTCACCGGCGTCACCGCGGCGACGGAGGGGCTGCCGTACCTCCTGTTCGGCCTGTTCGCCGGCGCCCTGGCCGACCGCGTCGACCGCCGCCGGGTCATGGTCGGCTCCGACCTCATCAACGCGGTCGTCCTCGCGACCGTGCCGATCGCGGCCGCCCTCGGGCGGCTGACCGCGGCGCACGTCATCGTCGTCGGCCTCGTCACGATGACGGTCTTCGTCTTCTGGGACGCCGCCAACTTCGGCGCGGTGCCCACCCTCGTGGGCAGGGACCGCATCCGCGAGGCGAACAACGCCGTCTGGGGCGCGACCCAGGTGTTCGACGTCGTGCTCCCCGGCCTGGTCGGACTGGTCGTCGCCTGGCTGGCGCCGTCGACCCTCTACTGGGTCAACGCGTTCACGTTCCTCGCGAGCGCTTTCCTCGTCCGCGGGATCGTGCGCAACCTGTCGGGCGAGCGCGACCCCGACGCGGGCCGGCTGCGCGAGGACGTGCTCACCGGCCTGCGCTGGCTGTGGGGCCACACCACGCTGCGCACGATGACGTTCATCGGCACGACCGTGTCGTTCAGCATGGGCGCGGTCATGGGTCAGCTGGTGCCGTTCGCCGACCAGGTGCTCGGCATCCGGCAGGGCGACGTACGGCTCGGGGCGGTGTTCGCCGTCTTCAGCCTCGGCGGACTCGTGGGCACGCTCGCGAGCCGGTGGCTGCGGCCCTTCACCGCTGCCCGGGTGAGCCTCGTGAGCACGTCGTTCATGGCGGTGCTGATCGTGCTCATCCCGTGGCCGAGGGACTACCGCGTGACCTTCGTGCTCGTCTTCCTGTTCGGAGTCGCGAACCTCATCAGCGTCGTCAACAACATCACCTTCCGCCAGGAGGAGACGCCCGAGGACATGCAGAGCCGGGTCAACACCACCGGCCGGATGCTCAGCTGGGGCCTGGGCGCCCCGGCGGGCGCCCTCGTCGGCGGCATCGTCGCGCACGCCTACGGCCCGGCGCTCGGGATGGCGTCCGGGAGCATCGTCGTCATCGTCGGCGTCGCGCTCGGATGGACCTCCTCGCTCGCCCGGATCCCCGCCCGGCGAGATCTCGTACGCGACACCGCCTGAGCGGCCGATATCCTCGGGGTCCGCTCGCCCGCCCGTCCTGTCACCTGGAGACCCCTGTGCTGCTCCGCATGTCGTCGCTGTTCCTGCGCACCCTGCGCGAGGACCCCGCGGACGCCGAGGTGCCGAGCCACAAGCTCCTCGTGCGTGCCGGCTACGTGCGCCGTGTCGCGCCGGGCATCTTCACCTGGCTGCCGCTCGGCTACACGGTCTACCGCAACGTCGAGCGCATCATCCGCGCCGAGATGGATGCGGCGGGCTTCCAGGAGGTGCACTTCCCGGCGCTGCTGCCCCGTGAGCCCTACGAGGCCACGAACCGCTGGACCGAGTACGGCGCCGGCCTGTTCCGTCTGCAGGACCGCCGCGGCAACGACTTCCTGCTCGGCCCCACGCACGAGGAGATGTTCACGCTCCTCGTGAAGGGCGAGTACTCGTCGTACAAGGACCTGCCGCTGTCGATCTACCAGATCCAGACGAAGTACCGCGACGAGGCGCGTCCCCGCGCCGGCATCCTGCGCGGCCGCGAGTTCGTGATGAAGGACTCCTACTCCTTCGACGTCGACGACGCCGGCCTGCAGGTGTCGTACGACAAGCACCGCGCTGCCTACCAGTCGACGTTCGAGCGGCTCGGCCTCGACTACGTGATCGTGTCGGCGCAGTCCGGTGCGATGGGCGGCTCGGCGTCGGAGGAGTTCCTCGCGCCCTGCGAGAGCGGCGAGGACACCTATGTGCGCTGCACGTCGTGCGACTACGCGGCCAACGTCGAGGCCGTCGTCACGCCCGTGCCCGACGCGGTCCCGTACGCCGATGCGCCCGCGGCCCACGTGGAGGACACGCCCGACACCCCCACGATCGACACGCTCGTGGCGGCCGCGAACGCCGACCACGCACGCCCCGACCGCGCCTGGACGGCGGCCGACACGCTGAAGAACGTCGCGTTCCTGGTGGCGCTGCCCGACGGCACGTCGTACCCCCTCGTCGTCGGCCTGCCCGGCGACCGCGAGGTCGACATGAAGCGCCTCGAGGCCGTGCTGCAGCCCGGCGAGCCCACGCCGATGGACGACGTCGAGCTGAAGAAGCACCCGCTCATCGTGAAGGGCTACCTCGGCCCCGAGGTGCTCGGCGAGGAGTCCGCGAGCGGCATCCGCTACGTCGTCGACCCGCGCGTGGTCGAGGGCACCCGGTGGATCACCGGCGCCAACGTGCACGGCAAGCACGTGTTCGACCTGGTCGCCGGTCGCGACTTCACGCCCGACGGCACGATCGAGGCCGCCGAGGTGCTGCCCGGCGACGTCTGCCCGCGGTGCGCGTCGGCGCTCGAGCTGGCCCGCGGCATCGAGATCGGCCACATCTTCCAGCTCGGTCGCAAGTACGCCGAGGCGCTCGACCTCAAGGTGCTCGACGAGAACGGCAAGCAGCAGGTCGTCACGATGGGCTCGTACGGCATCGGTGTCTCGCGCGCGGTCGCCGCGATCGCCGAGCAGAGCTTCGACGAGCTCGGCCTGTGCTGGCCGCGCGAGGTCGCGCCCGCCGACGTCCACCTGGTGGCCACCGGCAAGGACCAGGCCGTCTACGAGTATGCCGAGACCCTCGCCGCGGGCCTCGTGGCCCAGGGGCTGCGCGTGATCCTCGACGACCGCAAGCAGGCCTCGCCCGGGGTGAAGTTCAAGGACTCCGAGCTCGTCGGCGTCCCGACCATCGTCGTGGTCGGCAAGGGCCTCGTGGACGGTGTCGTCGAGCTCAAGGACCGCAAGTCCGGCCAGCGTGCCGAGCTCGCCGCCGACGGTGCGCTCGACGCGATCGTCGCGGCCTGCCGCGCATGACCACGGTCGAGGCCGTCGTCTTCGACTGGGGCGGCACCCTCACGCCCTGGCACGAGATCGACCTGGTCGCCCAGTGGTATGCGTACGCCCAGGTCTACGACCCCGTGCACGGTGCTGAGCTCGCGCGTCGGCTGTTCGACGCCGAGGAGTCGTTCTGGCAGCGCCAGCGCGCGTCCTTCGGCGCGGAGGGCACGGGGCACCTCGCGGGCGTGTTCGAGCGGGCCGGCATCGACACCTCGACCTGGCAGCACCGCGACGCGCTCGACGCCTACCTCGACGCGTGGGACCCGCACACCCACACGAGCCCCGAGGTGGTGCCGCTGCTCGAGGGGCTGCGCGCCGACGGTCTGAAGGTCGGCGTGCTGTCGAACACCATGTGGCCCAGGTCCTTCCACGAGCAGGTGTTCACGCGCGACGGCGTCCTGCCCCTGATCGACGGCGCGGTCTACACGAGCGAGACCCCGGTCGGGAAGCCGCATGCCGACGCGTTCGCCCTCGCGCTGGCGGCCGTCGGTGTCGCTGACGCGAGCCGGGTCGTGTTCGTCGGCGACCGCCCGTGGGACGACGTCCACGGCGCGCAGCAGGTCGGCATGCGCGCGATCCTCGTTCCGCACTCGGACATCCCCGACCACCAGCAGGTGCCGGTCGACGTCACGCCCGACGCCGTGGTGCAGAGCATCGGCGACGTGCTCGACGTCGTCCGCGCCTGGAACGCCGAGGCCGTGCGCGCCACCGGCGCCTGACCGCCTCGATGGACACCGTCCTCGGCGTCACGCCGCTCGTGCTGGTGGCGCTGCTGGGCGCGGCCATGCTCGCGGGCTGGGTCGACGCGGTGTCCGGCGGCGGCGGTCTCGTGCAGCTGCCCGCGCTGCTCGTGGCGCTCCCCGGTGCCGAGCCCGCCACGGTGCTCGGCACCAACAAGGCGTCGTCGATCATCGGCACCTCCGCGGCCGCGCTCACCTACCGCCGGGCCGCCGTCACCGATGTCGGCACGGCCGTGCGCATGGCGGCAGCGGCCTTCGTCGGGTCGGCCTGCGGCGCGGCGCTCGCCACGCGGGTGCCCGGCTCGCTGTTCCGCCCGCTCGCGCTGGTGCTGCTCGTCGTCGTCGGGCTGTGGACGTTGCTCCGCCCGAACCTGGGGGACACGCAGGATCTGCGCTGGCACGGCACCGAGTCGCATGCGCGGCACGGCATCGCGGCGCTCGCGCTCGGCGCCGGCATCGGCCTGTACGACGGCGTGTTCGGCCCCGGCACCGGCACGTTCCTGGTGTTCGCGCTGGTCTCGCTGCTCGGCTACTCGTTCCTCAACGCCTCGGCCATCGCCAAGGTCGTCAACGTCTCGACCAACCTCGCCGCGCTCATCGTGTTCGGCCTCGGCGGGCACGTGCTCTGGGCGCTGGGCCTCGCGATGGGCGCGGCCAACCTCGTCGGGGGAGTGGTCGGCGCGCGGACCGCGGTGAAGCGCGGATCGGGCTTCGTGCGGATCGTGTTCCTCGTGGTCGTCGGCGTACTCCTCGTGAAGCTCGGCAGCGACGTCCTGCGCGGCGAGTAGCCCGCCTCACGCACCGAAGCTCCAGAAACCGCAGCCGGTTTGTGGCACCTACGTGCGTGAGGCGCGGGCGGCGACCGCTGCGGCGACCACGTCGGCGTCCGCCGGCGGTGCGGCAGCGAGGAAGACCTCGTGCACCTGCACGGCGAGCACAGCGAGGGCCGTCGGGTGCGGCGGCCGCACGTCCTCGGGCAGCAGCCCGGCGTGCGCGGCCAGCCAGCGCCCCGCGGCGCGCACGGCGTCGTGCGCCGCCACGTCGGCGGCGGACGGATGGTCGAACTCCCACCGTCCGGCGCGCTCGGCCACCGCCGGCTTGTCGGCAGGCACACCCGCGGCGGGGAAGACCCGGCAGTCGTACGTGCGGCACGTCATCGGCCGCTCGGCGTAGATCGTGCAGCCGCGCTCGCCCAGCATCGGGCAGCGTCCGCGCTCGTCGTACGGCAGCAGGTGCGAGCCCGGGAGGAACGGCGCGGGGAACAGCAGCTCGGCCGGGATGACCGAGCGCGCAGCGGTGTCGGAGGGCGTCACGAGCACGAACTGGGACGACGTGCAGCAGCCGGTGCAGGTGCCGCACGGCACGTCCGACTCGCCCTCGCCCCGGAGCGCAGGGCCGATCGTGCCGAGCCACACGGTGAAGGAGCCCGCGGCGACGGCACCGTCGGTCATGTCGCGCCGTTCCAGACCGGCGCCTTCCCCGACCAGTCCACGCAGCGCACGGCGCACTCCTGCGCCACCAGCGCCGCATCGAGCCGGCGCTGGGTGTCGGCCGCGGCGGCGAGCCCGGCCCACTGGCCGGCCAGCCGGTCCTCGACGAGAGCGGCGAGCCTGCGGGCGCTCAGGGCATCGTCGACCTCAAAAGGCGGGGTGTACGCCGGGGCCGCGGCGCGCGGTGTGCCGCCGAGCAGCGTGATGCGCGCACGGAGCCTGTCGCGGTGCGCGCGGTGCCGCGCCATGTCGTCGAGCGCCTCGGCAGCGCCGTCGGCGTCGAGCCGGGCGGCCACGAGGCCGTAGGCGTAGACGGCGGAGTCGGTGCCGTCGAGCACGTCGTCGAGGCGCTCGATCTCTGCCTCGTTGGAGGGGGACGCGGTCACGATGCCATCGCCTCCAGCATCGCGGCGGCGCCGGCGCACCCGGCGCCCGCGAGCGCCACCACCCGGGCGAGCTCGGGGTCGACGGCGCTCACGCACTGTGTCGCGCGGCTCGCCGCCGCGGCCTGCTCGGCGTCGAGCAGGGTCGCGACGATCCCGGCCCTGCTGCTGGGCAGGGTGGGGGTGCTCGACGGCGACGCTGTGGGCGGGGGCGACGTCGACGCCGAGCCCTCGGCCGTGGCGAGCGCGCTCGGCGGCAGCGAGGCCAGGTCGTCGGGGTCGATCGCCTGGCGGTACGCCTTGTGCCGCTCGCCGACCAGGGCGACGGCTGCGCCGTCGGAGGCGCCGAGGGCGGCCGCGGCCGCCGCGTAGAGGTCGACGAGGCCCGACTCCGAGCGGCCGATCTCCGCGCGCAGTCTGCGGTCCGGGTCCTCGGGGCCACCTGGGTCGGTCGGGGCGGGCTGGCCCGGATCGGTCGTGCAGGCCGTGAGCGCGGGCGCGAGAAGCGCGGCCCCCGCGGCGGCGGCGGACCAGCGCAGCGCGTCGCGGCGGGTCGGGTTCGGCACGTCCGCGACTCTCTCACGACCTGCGCGCAGACCTGGAGCGGGATGCGTCCGGTTCGGGGCGCGCGTCGGCGCGGGTACCCTGGTCGTCCGCACCACCTGCACGTACAACCAGCACGCACAACAGGACCCGACAACAGCACAGCCCGACCGCGCTCGCCGCGACCGTCGGGCGCCAGGAGGCCACCGTGGCTGCACAGCCGCCTCGTCCCGCGAAGGGCCGTCCCCAGGGCGGATCCCGCCGCCCGGACCCTGCCCGCCGCGATGCCCAGGTCCAGCAGGTGGTCGCACTCCTCGAGCCCGCCGTGCAGGCGACCGGCGTCGATCTCGAGGACGTCGAGATCCGCACGGTCGGCCGTCGCATCGTCGTCCGTGTGCTGGTCGACTCCGAGACCGGCGTGAGCCTCGACCAGGTGGCAGCGGCCTCCACCGCCGTCTCCGAGGCCCTCGACACCGACGACCCGTTCGGCGACGAGCCCTACACCCTCGAGGTGTCCTCGCCGGGCGTCGAGCGGCCCCTCACCCTGCCGCGCCACTGGCGCCGCAGCATCGGCCGCCTCGTCGCCGTCACCACCACCCAGCACGAGCAGGTCACGGGCCGCATCACCTCGGTGTCCGACACCGAGGTCGAGCTCGAGATCGACGTGAAGGGCCGCACCAGCCGCCGGACCGTGGCGCTCGCCGACATCACCAAGGCGGTCGTGCAGGTCGAGTTCAGCCGCAAGGGCGAGCCCGAGCCCGACGACACGACCGACGACGCCGACGGCGACGACGACGCAGACGAGCTCGACGACCAGGACGAGGAGGACTGACGTGGACATCGACGTCAGCGCACTGAAGGCGCTCGTCCGTGAGAAGGAGCTGTCGTACGACCTCATCGTCGAGACGCTCGAGCAGGCGATGCTCCTCGCGTACCACAAGACCGAGGGCTCGGCGCAGCGCGCACGGGTCGAGGTCGACCGCAAGACGGGTCACGTCATCGTGTGGGCCCGCGAGGACGACGTCGACGGCGTCCCGGGTCGCGAGTACGACGACACGCCGGACGGCTTCGGCCGTGTCGCCGCCACGACCGCCCGCCAGGTGATCCTGCAGCGCCTGCGCGAGGCCGAGGACGACGTCACCTTCGGGGAGTTCGCCGGCACCGAGGGGGACCTCGTGTCGGGCATCGTGCAGCAGGGCAGCGACCCGCGGCTCGTGTTCGTCGACCTCGGCAAGATCGAGGCCGTCCTTCCGCCGCAGGAGCAGGTGCCGGGCGAGAAGTACGTCCACGGAACGCGCCTCAAGTGCCACGTGGTGCAGGTGTCCAAGACGCCCAAGGGTCCGCGCGTCACCGTCTCGCGCACGCACCCCAACCTCGTGAAGGCGCTGTTCGCCCTCGAGGTGCCCGAGATCGCCGACGGCTCGGTGCAGATCGCGGCGATCGCCCGCGAGGCCGGCCACCGCACGAAGATGGCCGTCTACTCGAACGTGCCCGGGCTCAACGCCAAGGGCGCGTGCATCGGCCCGATGGGTGCCCGGGTGCGCGCGGTCATGGCCGAGCTGCACGGCGAGAAGATCGACATCGTCGACTGGTCGGACGACCCGGCCGAGATGGTCGGCAACGCTCTGTCACCGGCGCGGGTCACCTCGGTGACCGTCGTCGACCTCGCCGCCCGCTCCGCCCGCGTCGTCGTGCCGGACTACCAGCTGAGCCTCGCGATCGGCCGCGAGGGCCAGAACGCCCGGCTCGCCGCCCGCCTCACCGGCTGGCGGATCGACATCCGGCCCGACACCGCGACGACGGGGCCGGACGACACCGGACGCGAGGCGTGATCGGCGGGGGCGCCGGAGGGGTAGACTTCCCCACGACCGGTAGCCCGGTTCCCCCTGACGCCGCCCCGCGCGGTGCAGGCGCGCCCTCCCGCGGGCGTCGCACCCCGGTGCGTACGTGCGTGGGGTGCAGGGAGCAGGGCGGCCGATCCGACCTGGTGCGCGTGGTCGTGGTCGACGGACTCCTCGTCCCCGACCCCCGGGCGCGCGCCGCCGGACGAGGTGCCTGGCTGCATCCCGACCCGGTATGTCTCGACCTCGCCGAGCGACGGCGGGCGCTGCCGCGGGCCCTCCGGGTCCCCGGCCCGCTCGACACCCGCGCGGTGCGGGACGAGATCGAACGGCGAGCAGCACGACCAGCACCATCAGAACTGACCACCGTCCACCCACGATCGGGAGCAGAACAGGACATGAGCACCCGATGAACGCCCAGCGATGAGCGTGTCCGTGCACGTCTGAGTGGTCCGGTACGAACCCGTCCCGGACCAAAGAGCAGGAGAACTGTGTCGAAGGTCCGGGTCTACGAGCTCGCCAAGGAGCTCGGAGTCGAGAGCAAGGCCGTCGTGGCCAAGCTCCAGGAGATGGGTGAGTTCGTCCGATCGGCGAGCTCCACCATCGAGGCGCCGGTGGTCCGGCGTCTTCGGGAGGCGTTCCCCGCCGCCCCGGCGGCCGCCCCCAGCAAGGCACCCGCCAAACCCAAGCCCGCCCCCGCGGCACCGGCTGCCCCCGCGGCGCCCGAGGCCCCGGCGGCTCCCGCTGCTGCCGCACCCGAGGCGCCCGCCGCCCCGGCTGCTCCGGCTGCGCCCGTGCCCGGTCCGGCGGCCCCCGCCGCCCCGGCAGCGCCCGAGGTCTCGGCCCCGGCCGCGTCGGCGGCACCCGCGCCGGCCGCCCCCAAGGCGCCGCGTCCCGGCAACAACCCGTTCATGGACCGCAGCGCCGAGGCGCCGCCGCGTCCGGCCGCCCCCGCGGCGCCCGGTGCCGCGCCCGGCGCCCCGCGTCCGGCGCGTCCGGGCAACAACCCCTTCACCGACCGCACCGGCGGCGTCGAGGGCGCACCGCGCCCCGTCCCGCGTCCCGGCGGCGTCCCCGGTGCCCCGCGTCCCAACCCGGGCATGATGCCGGGCCAGCGCCCGGGACGTCCCGCAGGTCCCGGCCGTCCGGCCGGCCCCGGCGGTCCCGGTGCCGGTCGTCCGGCCCCCGGCGGCGCAGGCCGTCCCGGTGGCGGCGCAGGCCGTCCCGGTGGCGGCGGCTTCGGCGCACGTCCCGGCGGTGCTCCCGGCGGTGGCGGCGGCGGATTCGCCGGTCGTCCCGGCGGTGCTCCCGGCGGCGGCGGCTTCGGCGGTCGGCCCGGTGCCGGTGGTCGTGGCACCACCGCGGGTGCGTTCGGCCGTCCCGGCGGCAAGCCGGCGCGCGGTCGCAAGTCCAAGCGTGCGAAGCGCCAGGAGTTCGACAACATGTCGGCTCCGTCCATGGGCGGCGAGATCCGTCCCATGGGCCAGGGCCAGACCATCCGTCTGGCGCGCGGCTCGTCCCTGACGGACTTCAGCGAGAAGGTGGGCGTGCCCGCGGGCGTGCTCGTCACCGTGATGTTCAAGCTCGGCGAGATGGTGACCGCGACCCAGTCGCTGTCCGACGACACGCTGATGCTGCTCGGCACCGAGCTGAACTTCGACGTCCAGGTGATCAGCCCGGAGGACGAGGACCGCGAGCTGCTCGAGCGCTACGACCTCGAGTTCGGTGAGGACGAGGGTGACGAGTCCGACCTCGTCGCGCGTCCGCCGGTCGTCACGGTCATGGGTCACGTCGACCACGGAAAGACCCGCCTGCTCGACGCGATCCGCAACACGAACGTGATGGGCAAGGAGGCCGGTGGCATCACCCAGCACATCGGCGCCTACCAGGTCGTGGCCCGTGCCGACAGCGACGCGCCCCGCGCCATCACCTTCATCGACACCCCGGGTCACGAGGCGTTCACCGCCATGCGTGCTCGTGGTGCCCAGGTCACCGACATCGCCATCCTCGTGGTGGCGGCCGACGACGGCGTGAAGCCGCAGACGATCGAGGCGCTCAACCACGCCAAGGCCGCCGACGTGCCGATCGTGGTCGCGGTCAACAAGATCGACAAGGAGGGCGCGGACCCGGCCAAGGTGCGCGGCCAGCTCACCGAGTACGGCCTCGTCCCCGAGGAGTACGGCGGCGACACGATGTTCGTCGACGTCTCCGCCAAGGGCGGGATCGGCATCGACGAGCTGCTCGAGGCCCTCCTGCTCACGGCCGACGCCGCCCTGGACCTGCGGGCCAACCCGCACCAGGACGCGCAGGGCGTGTCGATCGAGGCCCACCTCGACCGTGGCCGTGGCCCGGTCGCGACGGTGCTCGTCCAGCGCGGCACGCTGCGCCCGGGCGACTCGATCGTGGTCGGCGACGCCTACGGCCGCGTGCGCGCCATGCTCGACGAGCACGGCAACACGCTCGAGGAGGCGCTGCCCGCGCGTCCGGTGCAGGTGCTCGGCCTCACGGCCGTGCCCGGCGCCGGCGACAACATGCTCGTGGTCGAGGACGACCGCACCGCCCGTCAGATCGCCCAGACCCGTGCGGCGCGCGAGCGCAACGCGGCGCTGGCGCAGGCGCGCGGCCGCCGTACCCTCGAGGACTTCCTCAAGTCCCTCGAGCGCGGCGAGGTCGAGGAGCTCAAGCTCATCCTCAAGGGCGACGTGTCCGGCTCGGTCGAGGCGCTCGAGAGCGCGCTCGTCGCGCTCGACATCAGCGAAGAGGTCAGCCTGCGCGTCATCGACCGCGGTGTCGGTGCGATCACGCAGAACGACGTCAACCTGGCCGTCGCGTCCGACGCCGTCATCATCGGCTTCAACGTCCGGCCGGCCGAGCGGGTGCAGGAGATCATCGACCGCGAGCGCGTCGACGTCCGCTACTACTCGGTCATCTACCAGGCGATCGACGACGTCGAGGCGGCCCTCAAGGGTCTGCTCAAGCCGGTCTACGAGGAGGTGGCTCTCGGCACCGCCGAGATCCGCGAGGTCTACCGCTCGAGCAAGTTCGGCAACATCGCCGGCTCGCTCGTGCGCACGGGCCTCATCCGCCGCAACGCCAAGGCGCGCCTCCTGCGCGACGGTGCGGTCGTGGCGGACAACCTCACCATCGAGTCGCTGAAGCGGTTCAAGGACGATGCCACCGAGGTCCGCGAGGGCTTCGAGTGCGGTATCGGCCTCGGCTCGTTCAACGACGTCAAGGTCGACGACGTGATCGAGACCTTCGAGATGCGCGAGAAGCCGCGCGTCTGACGCTGACCGTCATCTCTGGGAGGACGTCGTGTTCGTGGGTTCCCTCGAGCTCGACGTCCTCCTGGGGGACGTCAGGTCCCTCAAGCAGAAGCGGAGCCTCGTCCGTCCGGTCGTGGCCGAGCTGAGGCGACGGCTCGACGTCAGCGCGGCGGAGGTGGGTCACCAGGACCTGCACCGCCGTGCGGTCATCGGGGTCGCTGTCGTCGCGGCCGACCCCGCGCACTGCACCGAGGTGCTCGACGACGCCGAGAGGCTCGTCGCGGGGCACCCCGAGCTCGAGCTGCTCTCCGCCCGACGGGCGCTGCGCGGCTCGGACGACTGACCGCACGACCGGCACCACCCGCACCAGGCTCAGGTCCCACGGACCGCACGAGAGGATCCACCCATGGCCGACCCCGCCCGCGCCCGCAAGCTCGCCGACCGCATCAAGGTGATCGTCGCGGAGACGCTCGAGCAGCGCATCAAGGACCCGCGCGTCGGCTTCCTCACCATCACCGACTCGCGGGTCACCGGCGACCTCCATGACGCGACGGTCTACTACACCGTCTACGGGTCCGACGAGGAGAAGGCCGGCACCGCCGCCGCGCTCGAGAGCGCCAAGGGCGTGCTGCGCAGCGAGATCGGCAAGCAGACCGGCGTGCGGTTCACCCCCACGCTCACCTTCGTCGCCGACGCCGTGCCCGAGAACGCCGCCGCGATCGAGGACCTCCTCGCCGTCGCGGCCGCAGCCGACGCCGAGGTGCACGAGAAGGCCGCCGCCGCGCAGTACGCGGGCGAGGCCGACCCCTACAAGAAGCCGCGCGACCTCGAGGACGACGACGCAGGGGACGCAGAGGACGCAGAGGTCGACGAGGACGACGACGAGGACGACGAGGCCGGTGACGAGCTCGAGGACGACCTCGACGACCTCGACGGGCTCGAGGACGACCTCGACGACCTCGAGGAGCTCATCGAGGACGAGGAGCGCCAGGCGTGAGCTGGAGCGCGGCACCGACGGAGACCGACTGGCAGCGCGCGATCGACGCGCTCACCTCGGGCGGCCCCGTCCTGCTGCTCGCGCACGTCTCGCCCGACGCGGACGCGCTCGGATCGGCGCTCGCGGCCGGCCTCGCCCTCGACTCGCGCGGCGTCGACGTCGTCGTGTCGTTCGGCGACGACCCGTTCGTGGTGCCGCGCGTCCTGCGCACCCTGCCCGGCCAGCACCTGCTCAGAGCGCCCGCCGAGGTGGGGGAGCGGCCGGTCGTGGCGTCGTTCGACGTCTCCTCGATCGAGCGCCTCGGCGTGCTGCAGGCGGCGGCCGAGGCGGCCGAGACCCTCGTGGTGGTCGACCACCACGCGTCGTACACCGGTTTCGGCGGCATCCACCTCGTGGACGTGAAGGCGCCCGCCACCGCGGTGCTCGCGCTCGAGATGGTCGACCGGCTCGGCGTCGAGGTCGGCATCGACATCGCCACCGACGTCTACTCCGGCATCGTCACCGACACCGGGTCGTTCAAGTACTCCGCCACCACCGCCGACACCCACCGCACCGCGGCGCGGCTGCTCGAGACCGGTCTGCCGCACGACGTCGTGGCCCGCCACATCTACGACGACGAGCCGTTCGGCGTGCTCAAGGTGCTCGGCGGCGCGCTGGACCGCGCGACCCTCGAGCCCGGCGCCATCGGCGGCCTCGGCCTCGTGCACACCTGCGTGAGCAAGGCCGTGCGCGACGAGCACGGGCTGCCCCTCGACGCCGTCGAGCGCGTGATCGACGTCCTGCGGATCGCGACCGAGGCCGAGGTCGCCCTCGTCCTCAAGCAGGACGACACCGGCGCGTGGCGCGCGTCGATGCGCAGCAAGGGCAAGGTCGACGTCTCGCAGGTGGCGCTCGGGCTCGGCGGCGGCGGCCACCGGTTCGCGGCGGGCTTCACGGGCGGCGCCGACCACCAGCAGGTGCTCGACGACGTCCGCGCAGCTCTCGACGCGGTCGCCCGCCAGGAGCTGTGAGATGGGGCGTGGCGACACACCGCGCACGCGCACGGCTCCGGACGGCATCGTCGTGGTGGACAAGCCCGCCGGGATGACCAGCCACGACGTCGTCGCCCGGGTCCGCCGCCTCGCCGGCACCCGCAAGGTCGGCCACGCGGGCACCCTCGACCCCATGGCCACGGGCGTGCTGATCCTCGGGATCGAGCGCGCCACGAGGCTTCTCGGGCACCTCGCGCTCACCGACAAGGCGTACGACGCCACGATCCGCCTCGGTGTCTCGACCGTCACCGACGACGCCGAGGGCGAGGAGACCGCCCGCACCGACGCCTCAGCCATCCGCGACGACGCGATCGCCGCAGGTGTCGCCGCCCTCACGGGGCCGATCGAGCAGCGGCCGTCCGCGGTCAGCGCGATCAAGGTCGACGGAGTGCGCAGCTATGCGCGGGTGCGCTCGGGCGAGGACGTCGAGCTGGCGGCCCGCCCGGTGACGGTGTCCCGCTTCGTCGTCCTGGAGACGCGCCGCGGCGACGGCGTGGTGGACCTCGACGTCACGGTGGTCTGCACGAGCGGCACCTACGTCCGCGCGCTCGCACGCGACCTCGGCGCATCGCTGGGCGTCGGCGGCCACCTCACGATGCTGCGGCGCACGCGCGTCGGTCCGTTCGGCCTCGACGCCGCCCGCACGCTCGAGCAGCTCGAGGAGTCGTTCGACCTCGTGCCGCTCGGCGACGCGGTCGGTGCGTCGTTCCCGCGCGCCGACGTCGACGAGGCAACCGCTGCGACGGTGCTGCACGGCGGGCGCATCGCCTGTGCCGACGGCCTCGCGGGCCCGGTCGGCGTCTTCGGCCCGGACGGCGCCGTGCTGTCGGTCGCCGAGCCCGTCGACGGGCTGCTCAAGCCGCTCGTCGTCTTCAGCTGAGCGATCCGGCCGTTCTGGCCCCGCGCTGGCCTCGCCAGGCTGATCCTGGGCTCACCAGCGAGGAGGTCACCATGGACCGAGAGGGCGCGAGCGCGGTCGTCCACCTGCCCGGCGCCGGCCGCCGCATCGACATGGGCGCGTTCGGCATGACGGTGAAGGCGGACGCCGAGCTCACGGGCGGCGCATTCAGCCTCCTGGAGGCGACCGAGCCCGCGGGCTTCGGTCCGCCGATGCACGTTCACGAGGACGCCGGCGAGGCCTTCTACGTGCTCGAGGGGGAGTACCACGTCCTCATCGAGGACGAGGAGCACACGTGCCCTGCAGGCTCGTTCGTCTACGTGCCCGCGGGCATGGTGCACGGCTTCCGCGTGGGGCCCGTGCCGAGCCGCAAGCTGAACATCTACAGCCCGTCGGCGATGGTCGGGTACTTCGACGAACTCGCGGGCGCCGTTGCCGGAGGCATCGTGCTCGACGACG
This sequence comes from Longivirga aurantiaca, assembly GCF_042660085.1. Lineage (NCBI taxonomy): Bacteria > Bacillati > Actinomycetota > Actinomycetes > Sporichthyales > Sporichthyaceae > Longivirga > Longivirga aurantiaca. The sequence continues at coordinate 978,231 of NZ_JBHSTI010000008.1, forward strand.
ACGGGCTGGGCGCGATGGCGCTGCGGTACGGCATGCATGTGCTCGGGCCCGTACCCGAGGGCTACGCGTGAGAGGTGCCGCCGGTCATCCGACGCCGAGCGGTCCAGCCGTCGGTCGCGCCCGGTGTCGGTCGCGCCGCGGCTCCGGTTCATGAGGCGTGCGGCCGTGCTGGCAAGGTAGCCCCGTGCAGATCTGGCGCTCGCTCGACGAGGTCCCGGCCGACCAGCCGCCCTCGGTCGTCGCCATAGGGGTGTTCGACGGCGTGCACTACGGCCACCGCGTCGTGGTCGGCAAGGCCGTCGCGCACGGCCGCGCCCTCGGTGCGCCGGTGGTCGTCATCACCTTCGATCCGCACCCCGACGAGGTGCTGCGCCCCGGCACGCACCCGGGCCTGCTCTCCACCATCGAGCAGCGCTGCGAGCTGCTCGGCCTGATCGGTGCCGACGCCGTGTGCGTGGTGCCGTTCACCCGCGACCTCGCGTCGATGACGCCGGAGGAGTTCGTCGACCACGTCTTGGTCGAGCGCTTCCACGCCAGCGCGGTCACGGTGGGGGAGAACTTCCGCTTCGGACGTCGCGCCTCGGGCGACACCGAGACGCTGTCCGAGCTCGGCGTCGACCGCGGCTTCGTCGTCGATGCGGAGCCCCTGGTCTCCGGCGAGGGCGGTGTCTGGTCCTCGACGTACATCCGCGGCCTCATCCGCGCGGGCGACGTCGCGTCGGCGGCGTACTCCCTGGGCCGCCCGCACCGGCTCGAGGGCGCCGTGGTGCACGGCGACAAGCGCGGGCGCGAGCTCGGCTATCCCACGGCCAACGTCGCGACCACCCCGCACGCGGCCGTCCCCGCGGACGGCGTCTACGCGGCCTGGCTGGTGCTCGACCCGTACGGCGACGCCCCGCGCTACCCCGCGGCGGTCAGCGTCGGCACCAATCCGACCTTCGACGGCGTCGAGCGGCGGGTGGAGGCGTACGTGCTCGACGTCGACGACTTCGACGTCTACGGCCGGCACGTGGCCCTCGACTTCGTCGAGCGCATCCGCGGCCAGGTGAAGTTCGACGGCATCGAGCCCCTCATGGCCCAGATGGCCGCGGACGTCGACGCCACGCGCCTCGTGCTGGGCGACGGCAACGGTGGCTGAGAGCCCCGAGGTCCGTGCCACCGAGAGGTGGTTCATCCGGCAGGGCCTCCCGCTGTTCGTCGAGGAGTACTCCGCCGGCCGCGACGTCTGGACGCGCGCGGTCCCGGCGCTGGTGGCGCTGTTCGTGCTCAGCGTCGTCACGACCATCGGAGGCGCCCGCACCCTCGGCGGGGGCCTGGCCCTGGCCGGCGGGGTGGCTGTCGCGCTGGGCGGCTACGTCCTGCTCAACCGGCGGGCGGGCCGCCCGGCGCTCGCGCTGCCCCAGCACCTGGGCCTGGGCTGGGTCGGCGCGTTCGTCCTCGTCCCCTCCCTGCTCACCCTCCTCGCCGAGCGCGACCTCGCGCTGTTCCTCAGCAGCCTCGTCGGCGGCGTCCTCCTCCTCGGCCTCGTGTACGTCGTGACGCGGTACGCCCTCGTCGCACAGGTGTCGTGGGCGCTGCGCTGGACCTTCCGCCGGCTCTCGAGCGTGACGCGGCTCATCACCCGCGTGCTCCCGCTGATGCTGCTGTTCATCACGTTCCTGTTCATCAACACCGAGGTGTGGCAGGTCGCGGGCACGATGAACGCGGCGGTGCTGTGGGGGAGCCTCGCCGTCTTCGCCGCCGTCGGGGTGCTGTTCATCGTCGGCCGCAGCCGCGAGGAGTTCGGCGGCATCGAGGTGAGCACCGACCGCGACGAGGTGCTCGTGCTCACCCAGGGCACGCCGATCGCCGACGTGGCCCCCGGGCTGGACGACCTCGAGGTGCCGGTGGCCATCCGGCGGAGCCAGCGGGCCAACCTCGTCGCCGTGATGGTCACGGCCCAAGCCGTCCAGGTGGCCCTCGTCGGCATCGTGGTCTGGGCGTTCTTCGTGCTCTTCGGCTCGGTCGCGATCAGCATCCCCGTGCAGGAGGCGTGGCTCGGGTCCCTGGCCCCGATCGAGAATCTCGTGCCGCTGTGGGACGGTCACGGCGTCACCCGCCAGCTGCTGCGCGTCGCGACGTTCCTGGGGGGCTTCGCCGCCTTCTACGCCACGGTCTACGCCGCCAACGACGGCGTCTACCGGGAGAACTTCGTGGCCCGGATCAGCTCGACCGTGGAGCGGGCGGTGGCGGTCCGCCGGGCCTACGTCGCCCTCCGCCGTCGCGAGGGACTGCCTGTCGACGTCCCGGTCGAGCGGCACACGCACCCCGTGGGCCACCACGACGAGCTCGACGACTGAGGTGGCACCGGCCCTGACCTGCGGTTTCGCCGTCCAGGGCCGTTTTGGGCCCTCAGCCCGGCGCTGGTAGCCTGACCTCTGACGACCGCGGGGTGGGCGCCCTGCGGATCGCGACTCTCCAGTGTCTGCGCGCCCGCGCGGACCGTGACGCGCCCACGAGGAAATCTGCATGTCGCTCGACACCGCGACCAAGAACGCCATCATCGCCGAGTACGCAACCACTCCTGGTGACACCGGCTCCCCCGAGGTCCAGATCGCGCTGCTCACGCGTCGCATCAACGACCTCACCGAGCACCTGAAGATGCACAAGCACGACCACCACAGCCGCCGCGGTCTGCTGCTGCTCGTGGGTCAGCGTCGTCGCCTTCTCCAGTACCTCACCAAGAAGGACATCAACCGCTACCGCGCGATCATCGAGCGCCTCGGCATCCGCCGCTAGCACCCACGAAGGGCAGCGACTCCACCCGCGAGTCGCTGCCCTTCGGCTCACCCGCACTCCGGTAGAACCGTGAGTGCACGCACGACCCACAACTGAACACGCGCCGCTGAAGACCAGCGCGCGACACCAGGGAAGATCGTGGGGCGACCGCCCCGGAGAAGCCCACAGTCGTCGGTCCTCGGTAGTGGCATCCGGGCACGTCGCCCCCCGCGCAGGAGCGGGAGCGGCTGGCAGCCCGGGCGCTTCGATCGAAGACCGGCCTCCTGCCGACTGCAGGCCTGCTCCAAGCGCTCGCCCCTCGACGTCCCACGACGTACGAGGAGGGCACCCGTGGAGGGTCCCGAGATCCACACGTCCGAAGCTGTCATCGACAACGGCAGCTTCGGCACCCGCACCATCCGCTTCGAGGTGGGCCGTCTGGCCCAGCAGGCCGCCGGCTCCGCCGTCGCCTACCTCGACGACGACACGATGCTCCTGTCGGCGACGACCGCCGGCAAGCACCCCAAGGAGCAGTTCGACTTCTTCCCGCTCACGATCGACGTCGAGGAGCGGATGTACGCAGCGGGTCGCATCCCCGGCTCGTTCTTCCGCCGCGAGGGCCGGCCGTCCGAGGACGCGATCCTCACCTGCCGCCTGATCGACCGCCCGCTGCGCCCCTCGTTCGTCAAGGGCCTGCGCAACGAGATCCAGGTCGTCATCACGGTGATGTCGCTCAACCCCGACCACCTGTACGACGTCGTCGCGATCAACGCCGCGTCCATGTCCACCCAGATCGCCGGCCTGCCCTTCAGCGGCCCGATCGGCGCCACCCGCGTCGCCCTCATCAAGGGCCAGTGGGTCGCCTTCCCGTCGCACAGCCAGCTCGAGGAGGCCGTGTTCGACATGGTCGTCGCGGGCCGCATCGTCGGCGACGACGTCGCGATCATGATGGTCGAGGCCGAGGCCACGTCCAACACGATCGAGCTCGTCAAGGGCGGCGCCGCCGCGCCGACCGAGGAGGTCGTGGCCGAGGGCCTCGAGGCCGCCAAGAAGTTCATCAGGATCCTGTGCGACGCGCAGAGCGAGCTCGCGGCCAAGTCCACCAAGGAGACCCGCGAGTTCAACCTCTACCCGGAGTACCAGGACGACGCCTTCGCGGCCGTCGAGGGTGCTGTCTCCACCGAGCTCGCCGCCGCTCTCACGATCGCCGGCAAGCAGGAGCGCGAGTCCGAGCTCGACCGCGTGAAGGAGCTCGCGTCCGAGCGCCTCGCCGGCCAGTTCGAGGGTCGCGAGAAGGAGATCGGCGCCGCGCTGCGCTCGCTCACCAAGAAGCTCGTGCGCAAGCGGGTGCTCACCGAGAAGGTGCGCATCGACGGCCGTGGCCTCACGGACATCCGCACGCTGTCGGCCGAGGTCGACATCATCCCGCGCGCGCACGGCTCGGCGCTGTTCGAGCGCGGCGAGACCCAGATCCTGGGTGTCACCACGCTGAACATGCTCCGCATGGAGCAGCAGCTCGACACGCTCTCGCCCGAGACGCGCAAGCGCTACATGCACAACTACAACTTCCCGCCCTACTCGACCGGTGAGACCGGCCGCGTGGGCTCGCCCAAGCGTCGCGAGATCGGCCACGGTGCTCTTGCCGAGCGCGCCCTCGTCCCGGTGCTGCCGACCAAGGACGAGTTCCCCTACGCGATCCGTCAGGTGTCCGAGGCCCTCGGCTCCAACGGCTCGACCTCGATGGGCTCGGTCTGCGCCTCGACCATGTCGCTGCTCAACGCCGGTGTGCCCCTCAAGGCCCCCGTCGCCGGCATCGCCATGGGCCTCATCTCCGACGAGGTCGACGGCAAGACCGAGTACGTCACCCTCACCGACATCCTCGGTGCGGAGGACGCCTTCGGCGACATGGACTTCAAGGTCGCCGGCACCAAGGAGTTCGTGACGGCCCTGCAGCTCGACACCAAGCTCGACGGCATCCCCGCCTCGGTGCTCGGTGGCGCGCTCACCCAGGCCCGCGACGCCCGTCTGGCGATCCTCGAGGTCATGCTCGAGGCGATCGACGTGCCGGACGAGATGTCGCCGTTCGCGCCGCGGATCATCTCGATCCAGATCCCGGTCGACAAGATCGGCGAGGTCATCGGGCCGAAGGGCAAGATGATCAACCAGATCCAGGACGAGACCGGCGCCGAGATCACGATCCAGGACGACGGCACGATCTACATCGGTGCGACCGACGGCCCCAAGGCCGAGGCCGCGCGGGCGCTGATCAACGCCATCGCCAACCCGCACATGCCCGAGATCGGCGAGCGCTACCTGGGCACCGTGGTCAAGACCACGACGTTCGGCGCGTTCATCTCGCTCATGCCGGGCAAGGACGGCCTGCTGCACATCTCCAAGCTCCGCGGGCTCGCCGGCGGCAAGCGCGTGGACAACGTCGACGACGTCGTCTCGATCGGGCAGAAGGTGCTCGTCGAGATCTCCGAGATCGACGCCCGCGGCAAGCTGTCGCTGTCGCCGGTCGAGGATGGCTCGGACGCTGCTCCGACCGCCGAGGCCGACACCGAAGACGTCGTCAGCACTGAGGCCTGATCGTCTCGATGGCACCGTCTCGCACGAACGCAGAGGGCACGCGGCACAGCCGCGTGCCCTCTGCGCGTGACCAGCGCCCGGGCTCCACCCGCCAGCTGCTGCTCGAGGACGGCGCCCGCGTGCGCCGCACCGTGCTGCCGGGCGGGCTCCGCGTGGTCACCGAGCACGTCCCGGGCGTCCGCTCCGCGGCGTTCGGCATCTGGGTCGGCGTCGGCTCGCGCGACGAGACCCCGGCCCAGGCAGGGGCCGCGCACTACCTCGAGCACCTGCTGTTCAAGGGCACCCGGCGCCGGTCGGCGCTGGACATCTCCGCCGCGATCGACGCGGTCGGTGGCGAGATGAACGCCTTCACCAGCAAGGAGTACACCTGCTTCTACGCGCGGGTGCTCGACCAGGACCTCCCGCTCGCGGTCGACGTCATCTCCGACATCGTCACCTCGGCGCTCCTGCGAGCGCACGATGTCGACTCCGAGCGCGACGTGATCCTCGAAGAGATCGCGATGCGCGACGACGACCCCGGCGACCTCGTGCACGAGGAGTTCGCGGACGCGATGTACGGCAAGACCCCGCTCGGCCGGCCGATCCTCGGCACCGTCGAGACGATCGAGTCGATCACCCCGCGCGCCATCCGCGCCTTCTACTCCGGCAAGTACCGCCCCGAGAACATGGTCGTGGCGGCCGCCGGCAAGGTCGACCACACCACCGTCGTCCGCCTGGTGCGCAAGGCCTTCGGCGACGCCGGGCTCCTCGACGGCGACGCGCTGCCGGTGCTCCCGCGCACGGGCTCGTTCCGCACTCGCGGCGCCGGCGACGTCCGCGTGCTCACCAAGGCGACCGAGCAGGCCAACGTCGTGCTCGGCGTCCCCGGCTTCGCGCGCGACGACGACCGCCGCTTCGCGGTGGGCGTCCTCAACTCCGCGCTCGGCGGCGGCATGAGCAGCCGGCTGTTCCAGGAGATCCGCGAGAAGCGGGGCCTGGCCTACTCGGTGTTCTCGTTCGCCTCCCACTACGCCGACACCGGCATGTTCGGCGTGTACGCCGGGTGCATGCCGAAGAAGATCGACGACGTCCTGGCCATCTGCCGCGACGAGCTCGTGAAGGTGGCGGCCACCGGCCTCACCGCCGAGGAGCTCGAGCGCGGCAAGGGCCAGGTCCGCGGGGGCCTCGTGCTCGGTCTCGAGGACACCGGCTCGCGGATGTCGCGCATCGGCAAGGCCGAGCTGCTCGCCGGCGACCTGTGGTCGACCGCCGAGGTGCTCGCGGCCGTCGAGGCGGTCACGGTGGAGGACGTCCAGGCCGTCGCCGCCACGCTGCTCGAGGTGAGCCCCACGCTCGCCGTCATCGGTCCGTTCGACCCCGACCGCGACTTCACGTCCGCGGTCGCCTGAGAGGAGCGGTCATGACGACGCGCGTCGGTGTCATCGGTTCCCTCGGCCGGGTGGGCTCGACCATCTGCGCAGCCGTCCAGGCCGCACCCGACCTCGAGCTCGTCGCGACGGTCGACAAGGACGACAGCCTCGAGTCCCTGGTCGAGGCGGGCTGCGAGGTCGTCGTCGACTTCACCCACCCCGACGTCGTCATGCGCGACGTCGAGTTCCTCGTGCGCAACGGCATCCACGCCGTGGTCGGCACCACCGGCTGGTCGGACGACCGTCTCGCGCAGGTGCGCTCCTGGCTGGAGGCCTCGCCGTCCACCGGCGTGCTCGTGGCCCCCAACTTCGCGCTCGGTGCTGTGCTGATGATGCGCTTCGCCGCCCAGGCCGCCCGCTTCTACGAGTCGGTCGAGATCGTCGAGCTCCACCACCCGCGCAAGGTCGACGCCCCCTCGGGCACCGCGGCGGCCACCGCGCGCCTCATCGCGGAGTCGCGTGCCGCCGCCGGGCTCGGCCCGATGCCCGACGCCACCGAGCAGAGCCTCGACGGCGCCCGCGGCAGCACGGTCGACGGGATCCCGGTGCACTCGGTGCGGCTGCGCGGCCTGGTGTCGAGCCAGGAGGTGCTCCTCGGCGACACGGGGGAGACCCTCACCATCCGGCACGACAGCACCGACGTCTCGTCGTTCGCGCCCGGCGTGCTCCTCGCAGTCCGCGGCATCGCCGCGCGCCCCGGCCTCACGGTCGGCCTCGACCCGTTCCTCGGCCTCTCCTGACCCGCGATCAGGCCCTCGGCCTTCCCCGGTGATCGGGGCGCCCGCCCCGTCCGTGCGTCAGGATGGCGCCATGACCGCGACGACGACGGACCCTGCGGCGGCTGCGGCCGACGAGCCCTACGTGACGCGCACCGACTCCGGCGGCGTGGCCACCCTCACGCTCAACCGCGGGGCTCGGTTCAACCCGCTCTCGCGCGCCATGCTCGAGGCCCTCGACGCCGCCCTCGCCACGATCGGCGACGAGCCGTCCGTCCGCGCCGTCGTCCTCGAGGGCTCCGGCCGCGGCTTCAGCGCCGGGCACGACCTGGGCGAGATGCGCAGCCACGTGGGCGACGACGACTGGCAGCAGGAGCTCTTCGATGCGTGCAGCGTCGTCATGCTGCGCCTCACGCAGATCCCGCAGCCCGTCATCGCCAAGGTCGACGGCATCGCGACCGCGGCCGGCTGCCAGCTCGTCTCGATGTGCGACCTCGCGGTGGCGAGCGAGGGCTCGCGCTTCGGCCTGCCCGGCGTCAACATCGGCGTCTTCTGCTCCACCCCGGCCGTCGGCGTCGCCCGCAACGTCGGACGCAAGCGCGCGATGGAGCTGCTGCTCACGGGCGAGATGGTCGACGCCGCAACGGCTCTCGACTGGGGCCTGCTGAACGCCGTGGTCCCCGCCGACCAGCTCGACGCCGCGGTCGCGCGGTTCACCGACGTCATCACCAGCCGCAGCGCAGCCGTGATCGCCAACGGCAAGCGCACCTTCTGGGCGCAGATCGACCAGCCGCTCGCCTCGGCGTACGAGACCGCCGGCCGCGCGATGGTCGCCGACCTCGCCGGTGAGGATGCGGCGGAGGGCATCGACGCCTTCCTGCAGAAGCGCCGCCCCGTCTGGCGCGGCTGAGGCTCAGGCCGCGCGGCCCTGCTGCCACCAGCGCTCGACGGCGAGCGCGGCCTGGTCGAACGCCTCCGAGCGCAGGAAGAAGTCGGGGGAGTGGGTCGTGATGGTCGTCGCGATCTCGTCGCCGTCGCGCATCACCACCACCATGCGCTCGCCGTCCGCGCGCGGCCCGAGCCCGAGCACGCGCACGCGCTCGACCACGCGGCGCACGTCGACGACGTCCACCCAGTCGCACTCGTACGCCGACCGCACCCGGTTCTGCTTGAGCGATCGGTCGTTGGCGTACACGCCCACCGACAGGATCCGAGCCGTGAGCAGGTAGAGCACCATCAGCGGCAGCGCCGCCACCGCGAGCACGGTGAGCTTGGCCGGGAACGTGCGGGCGACCGTCACGGCCAGGACCACGGCGAGCGACGCCCAGGCGGTCGTGAAGGCCAGCACCACCACCAGCGCCGTACGCCACGGCCCGGGCCGGTGCAGCCGGATGTACGCCGACTGCACGTAGTCGCCGTCGACCGGGCGGTGGCGGTCGGGGTCGCGGTCGAAGACCCGGAAGAGGGGCTTCGGCCTGCGCGGGTCGTCGGTCACGGCTCCATCATCACCCGAGGTCGGCCGTGCGGCCTACGCCGCGAGGCCGAGCGCCCGGAGCGCTGCGGCCGTTCCAGCGGCGACGAGCACGACGACGAGGAACGGGGCCCGAAGGAGAAGGGCCACGGCTGCGGCGGCGAGCCCCGCGAAGCGGGCGTCGAGCACGAGCGTCTGCCCGGCGGCGAAGGTCTGCACCGCGACGAGCGCCGTGAGCAGCGCGATCGGCAGGTAGTCGGACACCGACAGCACCAGGGGCTTGTCGAGGAAGCTGTGCGGCACCGAGTGCCCGGCGAGCTTCAGCGCGTACGCGAGCAGCGACCCCAGGATCACCGCCCACCAGATGGGGGTCATGCCGCCTCCGCCTGACGCTCGAGCTTCTCGCGCACGGCCGACACGCCGGCCACCACCGCGACGACGGCGGTGAGCAGCACGGGCACGCCCGGCTGCAGGAACGGCGTGAGCGCGAGCGCGACTGCCGCGGACACCACCGCGACCCCGATCGAGCGCCGGTCGACCAGCCGCGGCCAGACGAGGGCGAGCAGCCCGGCCCCGATTGCGGCGTCGAGGCCGTACGTGCGCGGGTCGCCGATGAACCCGGCGCCGAACGAGCCGGCCAGCGTGGCGAGGTTCCAGAGCACGAACACCGACAGCCCGGTCGCCCAGAACGCCAGGCGTTCGGCGCGCAGCGTCTCGCCCGGCCCGGACCGGCCGATCGCCATCGCGGTCGACTCGTCGATCGTGAGCTGGGCCGCGACGAGGCGACGCCGGCCGCGCACGTCGAGCACGGGCGCCATCGACAGCCCGTAGAACGCGTTGCGCACACCGAGCAGCGTGCTCGTGGCCACCGCCGACGACACGCCGCCGCCGGCGGCGAGCACGCCGACGAGCGCGAACTGCGACCCGCCCGTGAACATCACCACCGACAGGATCTGCGCCTGCAGCACCGAGAGCCCGCCGCCCACCGCGAAGGCTCCGAACGAGATGCCGTACGCCGCCGTCGCGAACCCCACGCCGATCGCGTTGACCACGATCGCGCGCCGCTCGCGCGGCCACTCGGGAACGAGTGCGGCCCTCACGGCCGGACCTGGTCCACCGGGGTCACTGCGGCTCCGGCGGGATGCCGTCGTCCACCGGGCCGACGTGGTCCACGAGCCACTCGACCAGGGGCGTCATCGCGCGCCACAGCCCTCGCACCTTGGTGAGCGCGGTGCGCGTGCCCGCCCAGGCCGGGATGCCGAGCTGCTTCTCGACCGTGACCGAGCGGTGCCGCAGCAGGTCGAGGTGCGGGTGGTCCTCGGGGACTCCTCGGGGCCGCGTCTTCATGACGTCGCCGCCGAGCTCGAGGCCGCCCCTCTTCGCCGCCGCGAGCGCCTGCTGGAGGCTGGCGACGTTGGGGGAGTCGACCGCATCGCGCCAACGCTGGAGCTGCTTGCCCTCGCCGCTGTACCAGCCGCCCGCCACGAACAGGCCGTTGCGGGAGACCTGGACGTACCAGCCCATGCCGTCCTCGGCGCCCACGAAGCCGCCCTGGTGGTCCTTGAACGGCGTCTTGTCCTTGCTGAACCTCACGTCGCGGTACGGCCGGAAGAGCGACGCCGTGCCGAACTCGTCCTCGAGCTCGGCGAGCAGCGCGGCCAGCGGCTCCTTCACGAACGCGTCGTACTCGTGCTTGTGCGCCGTCCACCACGTCTTGGTGTTGTCGGCCGACAGGCCCTCGTAGAACTCGAACGCCTCGGCCGGGATGCCGGTGAATCGGTTCGTCACGTGAGGGACCCTAGTCAGCGAGCGTCGCGCCGAGACGCACCTGGCGCAGAGAGGCAGTGCCGGGGCCGGAGTCCATCGTGCGGCTGCCGCCGTCGTCGGCGAAGCCCGCCGACTCCAGGAACCGCAGGCGGACGCGGTCCTTGTCGCCGGACCACGTGATCGCCTCGGTGTACCCGTGGCGACGCAGGTGGTCGATCGATGCCGCCAGCAGGCGCGACCCGTGCCCGGCACGCGTGTGGTCGGGGTCGACGACGAGGTCGACGATCTCGCCGACCGTCCCGGCCGTGGCACCCGAGCCGCCGGCCGGGGCGGCCACGGCGTACCCGACGATCGCCGCGCCCTCGGTAGCGACGAGCACCGCGTGCCGAGGCGTGGGCGGAGCGGTGATCGAGCGCTTCCAGTCGTCGGCGACCGCGAGGGGCGAGAGCTGGTCCAGTGCCTGCTTGGGGAGCACGTCGGCGTACTGCCGGCGCCAGGCCGCGAGCATGACCGCGCCGACCGAGAGCGCGTCCTCGGCGCGGGCGGGGCGTACCGAGACGTCGGCTGCTGGGGTCTGATCCGTCATGGGGACATCCTCGTGGGTACGGTGCAGGTGTGCGTGTGGTGGTGGTCGGAGCCGGTGCCTGGGGCCTCCCTGCCGCCGCCGAGCTCGCGCGCCGCGGCCACCAGGTCGTGCTCCTCGACCGCCACGGCGCCGCCGGTCAGCTGGGGTCGTCGTCCGGGCCGACCCGGCTGTGGCGGCTCTCGCACCCCGACCGGCTGCGCGTGCGGCTGGCGCAGCGCTCGGTGCAGGCCTGGGAGCGGCTCGAGCAGGACAGCGGCATCACCGCCATCCTGCGGCGCGGCCTGCTCTGGCGCGACGACGTCAGCGTGCCGCTGGTCGCGGACGCGCTCGCCGCCGAGGGCGTGCCGCACACCGTCGTGGAGCCCGGCGACGTCGCCTCGTTCTTCCCCGGCCTGCGCGCCGACGGACGGCACGCCGTGTGGCAGGAGACCGCCGGGCCCGTGCTGGCCCGTGCCGCGCTCGACGCCCAGGCAGGCCTGTTCGCGATGGCGGGCGGCCGCATCGTCGTGGGCCCGGTGGTCCGCGAGGTCGACACCTCGGGCGACGACGTCGTGCTGCGGTACGCCGACCACCGCGAGATCCGCGCCGACCGCGTCGTGCTGGCGCCGGGCGCTGGCGCCGGACGCCTCCTGGAGGCGCTCGGCATCGACGTCGCGATGAGCCCCGTCCTCGAGCAGGTGTGCCACGTCGGTCACCCCGGGGCCACCGACGACCTCCCGTGCCTGTACGACGGCCCGCTCGGGGACGAGCCGGGCATGTACGCCATGCCGACGCCCGGACGCGGCTACAAGCTCGGCATCGACCAGCCGCTGCGCGCCTGGCGCGAGGACGACATCGACCGGGTGCCGAGCCCCGAGGTGTCGGCGCACATCTCCGAGCGCGTGCGCCGCAACTTCGCCGTCCTCGACCCCACGGTGCTCGACGCCCAGGTGTGCACCTGGACCGACTCGCCGGACGGCCGCTTCGTGATCGACGTCGTCCGCGACGGCCGCGTCGTGATCGCGTGCGGCGACTCGGGCGAGGGGTTCAAGTTCTCCGCGCTCATGGGCCTCGTGCTCGCCGACCTCGCCGAGGGCAGCGACGCCGATCAAGACGTCGCCGCGTTCTCGCTCGCCCGGTTCGCCGACGGGTCCGGCGCCGCGTCCCCCGACGGGCACGTGCTCGGCCGCTAGGCCGCGGGGCGCTCGACCGACTCGGCGATGCGCTCGGCCTGGACGAGCCGCAGGTCCGGGTCGAGGTCCCGCGCGTCGAGGTGCGGCGCCCCGGCGGACCCCGGCACGGCCGGGTCGTCGAGATGGCGCAGCACCGGCAGGAACGCCGTCGCCACGGACACGACGAGCAGCAGCGACGTCATGAGCAGGAAGACCGGCTGCGGCCCCCAGGCCTCGATCAGCGGCCCGGCCACCAGGTAGCCGAGCGGCCCGGCCGCGTACGCCGCTGAGCCCATGACGCCGACGACCCGGCCGCGCATGGCCTCTGGCGTGCGGTTCTGCATCGCGAGGTTGGTGATCGGGTTGATGGCGCCGAAGAAGATGCCTGTGAGCACGCTGAGGGCGAGCATCACGCCGTACGACGGCAGGAACGCCATGCCCAGCACGGGGATCGAGGTGAGGATCAGGCTCGCGACGAACGCGGGGCGACGGCGGAAGCGGTGCCCGAGCGCCGCATAGCCGAGCGCGCCGATCACGCCGCCGGTGCTCATCGCCGTGATGAGGAGGCCGAGCTTGGCGGGCTGGTCCATCTCGTTGAAGATGACCGGCAGGACGACACCCTCGATCGGGAGCCAGACGCCGACGAGCAGCGAGGTCAGGATCGCCATGCTGCGCAGCACGCGGTCGCGCCAGAGGAACCGCAGCCCCTCGCGGGTCGAGGTCCAGAGGCCCTGCGGCCGGTGCGCCATCGCGGGTCGACCGCCGCCGGGCATGCGCGTGGTCGCCATCGCGAGGGCGCTGACGGCGAAGACGCCTGCGGTGACCCAGAAGGTCGTCGTGGTGCCGATGAGGCCGATGAGGACGCCGCCGATGCCGGGGCCGAGGAGGTAGGCGAAGCCGTACGCGCTCTCGTGGATCCCGTTGGCCCGGGCCAGAGGGACGCGGGCCCGTCGGGCGGCCTCGGGCAGCATCGTCTCGCGCGCCGTGAGGCCGGCCGGGTCGAAGACGGCGCCGAGGGCCGCGACCGCGAGCAGGACGCCGAAGTCGAGGCCCACCGTGACGGCGAGGATCGGGACGAGGGCGACGCTCGTGAGCGAGAGGAGGTCGGCCACCACCGAGACCGCTCGGCGGCCGACCATGTCGACGATCGTGCCGGCGAACAGCATCGACACGAGCAGCGGCAGCGCGGTGACGGCCGCGACGACGGCCGTGAGGCTCGCGTCGCCGGTGGTCTCGAGGACCAGCCACGGGAACGCGACCATCGAGATGCCGTTGGCGGTGCCGGACAGCACCGTGGTCGTCTCGAGGACGACGAACGGCCGCCACGAGCGTCGCAGGGTGGCGGGACGGAGCAGGTCGGGAGCGGACGGGGTGGAGGGGTGCATGGGTATCAGGGCTGTGTCGGGGGCGTGATGCCCGAGAGGGTGAGGGTGAGGACGTGACGGGTCGCCGTGGCAGGGGCCACGCGGCCGTCCCGGACGCCGTTCCAGACGCCGAGCAGGATCCCCGTGAACGCCTCGACGACGACCTCCGCCGGAACGTCGCCGCGGATGTCGCCCTCGCGCTGGCCGCGCTCGACGAGCGAGTCGAGCGCGGACGACACCGAGAGCCAGGCGTCCTGGAGCTGGGGCAGGTCCCACACCTCGGGGCCGGTGTCGAGGAACGACAGCTCGTCGGCGAGGGGGAGCACCTCCTGCACCACGCGGGCGAGCACCTCGGTCGCGGGTCCGTCGTCGAGCCGGGCGGTGTCGAGGCCCGTCTGCAGCCGCGCGACGGCCTGCAGGGCGAGGGCGGTGAGCAGGTCGGCCCGGGTCGGGAAGATCCGGTGCACCGTGGTGCGCCCGACACCGGCGGCCGCGGCGATCTCGGCGAGCGAGGCCCCGGAGTCCGTGGCCAGGAGTGCGGCCGCGGCGCGCAGCACGACGTCCCGCACCGGCTCCGGGGCAGGGGAGGTCGCGGACGGTACGGAGCGCAGCGGACCAGACATGCGTCCAGTGGAACACAGATGTTCCACCAGAGCAACTTTGTTCCACCTGGAGGGTGCGCGATCCGCGGACGTGCCGGTCGTCGCTCCGCACCTCCGTCGGGCCGGCAGGCGGGCGCGGACGGTCGGGCGTGCCGGGGGGAGTCAGGTCGGGGGTGTTCGTTAGGTTCACCCCGTGAGCGACGCGACCCCAGAGATCACCTTCCGCAGCGACGTCACCGTCGAGCTGGTGAAGTCCTCGGCCTCGGACGCCGACGTGCTGTTCGCCGCCCGCGTCTCGACCAAGGGCGAGCAGTCCCTCGACGACGTCGACGCCGACGCGAGCCGCAGCCAGGGCCTCATCAACTACCTGATGAGAGATCGCCACGGAAGTCCTTTTGAACACACGTCGTTCACGTTCTTCGTCCGCGCACCGATCTTCATGTGGCGCGAGCACATGCGGCACCGCATCGCGTCGTACAACGAGGAGAGCGGGCGCTACCGCGAGCTCGAGCCCGTGTTCTACGTGCCCGCCCGCGAGCGCAACCTGGTGCAGGAGGGCAAGCCCGGCGCCTACGTCTTCGTGCCCGGCACCGAGGAGCAGTCGATCCTCGTCGAGGAGCAGGTCAAGGCCTCGTGCACCCAGGCCTACGCCGCCTACCAGGCGATGCTCGACGCCGGCGTCGCCCGCGAGGTTGCGCGGATCGTCCTGCCGGTGACCATCTACTCCAGCGCTTACGTCACGATGAACGCCCGCGCGCTGATGAACTTCCTGTCGCTGCGCACCAAGCGCGAGGGGTCGCACTTCCCGTCCTTCCCCCAGCGCGAGATCGAGATGGTCGCGGAGAAGTACGAGGCGGAGTTCGAGCGGCTCATGCCGCTGACCTACGCGGCCTTCCAGGCCAACGGGCGCGTGGCTCCGTAGGGCCCGGATCGCGATAGCCTCAGGGCCATGGCTTCCACGCCCTCCTCCACCCCGCAGCGCCCGTTCGGGCGGATGCTCACCGCGATGGTGACGCCGTTCACCCGCGACGGCGCCCTCGACACCGCGGCCGCAGCGCGCCTCGCGACCGAGCTCGTCGACGACCTCGGCAACGACGGCCTCGTCATCAGCGGCACCACCGGCGAGTCGCCCACCACCAGCGACGAGGAGAAGGACCGCCTCCTCCGCGCGGTGATCGAGGCCGTGGGCGACCGTGCCCACGTCATCGCGGGCGTCGGCACCAACGACACGCACCACACGATCGAGCTCGCGCGTGCGGCCGAGAAGGCCGGCGCCGCCGGTCTGCTCGTCGTCACGCCGTACTACAACAAGCCGCCGCAGGACTCGCTCTACGCGCACTTCACCGCCGTCGCCGACTCCACCGGGCTGCCGGTGATGCTCTACGACATCCCGGGCCGCACGGGCGTGGCGATCGCCACCGAGACGCTGCTGCGTCTCGCCGAGCACCCGCAGATCGTGGCCAACAAGGACGCCAAGGGCGACCTCTTCGGCGCGCAGCGGGTGATGTCGCGCTGCGAGCTCGTCTACTACTCCGGCGACGACGCGCTCAACCTGCCGCTGCTTTCCGTCGGCGCGGTGGGCGCGGTCAGCGTCACCGGCCACCTCGTCGCCGACCGCATCCTGGCGACGATCCTCGCGTACGAGTCCGGCGACGTCGCCCTCTCGCGCGAGCTGAACGACGAGCTCGTCCCGGTCACCGAGGCGATCATGACGCGAACCCAGGGAGTCATCGCCGTGAAGGCAGCACTTGAGCACCAGGCCCGTCCGGGCGGTGGCGCGCTCCGGCTGCCGCTGCTGCCGATGAGCACCAAGGACAGGGAGCGCCTCGTGCGCGAGCTGGCCGAGGGCGGCGTCGCCGGCTTCGAGTCGATCGCATGACCCACGCGCACCCCGAGCTCGGCACCCCGCCGCCGCTGCCGCCCAACGGGCTCCGCGTCGTCCCGCTCGGAGGGCTCGGCGATGTCGGCCGCAACATGACGGCCTTCGAGTACGCCGGTCGTCTGCTCATCATCGACTGCGGCGTGCTGTTCCCCGAGGACAGCCAGCCCGGCGTCGACCTGATCCTCCCGGACTTTGACTTCATCCGTGACCGGCTCGACGCCGTCGAGGCGATCGTGCTGACGCACGCGCACGAGGACCACATCGGCGCGGTGCCCTACCTGCTGCGCGAGCGCCAGGACATCCCGGTGTTCGGCTCGCGGCTCACGCTCGCCCTGCTCGAGGCCAAGCTGCGCGAGCACCGGATCAACGGCGTCACGATGGTGGTCGTCGAGGGCGAGACCCGGAAGGTCGGCCCGTTCGACCTCGAGTTCGTCGCCGTCAACCACTCCATCCCGGACGCGCTGGCGATCTTCGTCTCGACGCCGGCCGGCACGGTGCTGCACACCGGCGACTTCAAGATGGACCAGCTGCCCCTCGACGGCCGCATCACCGACCTCCGCGCGTTCGCGCGGCTGGGGGAGCGCGGCGTCGACCTGTTCCTCGTCGACTCCACCAACGCCGAGGTGCCCGGCTTCGTGGCGAGCGAGCGCGACATCGAGCCCGCGCTCGAGCGCACGTTCAACGCCGCCAAGGGGCGCATCGTGGTCGCGTCGTTCGCGAGCCACATCCACCGCATCCAGCAGATCATCGACATCGCGCTGCGGCACAACAGGAAGTTCGCGTTCTTCGGCAGGTCGATGGTGCGCAACATGGGGGTCGCGCGCGAGCTCGGCTACCTCACGTTCCCTGACGGCGCGCTGCTCACGCCCGAGCAGCTGTCGGAGCTGCCCGACGAGCAGGTCGTGCTGATCTGCACCGGGTCGCAGGGCGAGCCGATGGCGGCGCTCTCGCGCATCGCCAACAACAGCCACCAGATCAAGGTCGGCCCCGGCGACACCGTGGTGCTCGCCTCGTCGCTCATCCCCGGCAACGAGAACGCCGTCAGCCGCGTCATCAACGGCCTCACCCGCCTCGGCGCGAAGGTCGTGCACAAGGCCAACGCGATGGTGCACGTGAGCGGTCACGCCGCCGCCGGCGAGCTCCTCTACTGCTACAACATCGTGAAGCCGAAGAACGTCATGCCCGTGCACGGCGAGCCCCGGCACCTCAAGGCCAACGCCGAGCTCGCGCTGGCGACCGGCGTCCCCGCCGAGCGGATCATGCTCACCCTCGACGGCGGCGTGATCGACCTCGTCGACGGCCGCGCCACCGTCGTCGGCGCGGTGCCCTGCGGCTACGTGTACGTCGACGGCGCCAGCGTCGGCGACCTCACCGAGTCCTCGCTCAAGGACCGCCGCGTGCTGGGCGCCGAGGGCTTCATCACCTGCTTCGTCGTCGTCGACTCCGTCGAGGGCAAGGTCACGGCCGGCCCGGAGATCCACGCGCGCGGCTTCATCGAGGACGACGCGGCGTTCGACCCGGTCCTGCCCAAGATCAAGCAGGCGGTCGAGGATGCCCTCCGCGACGGCCTCGCCGACGAGTACGCCCTCGCCCAGGTCGTCCGGCGCACCCTCGGCCGCTGGGTCAACGACCAGCACCGCCGCAAGCCCATGATCCTGCCGGTCGTCGTCGAGGCCTGACCGAGCCGTTCGCGAAGGGGTGGGCCCGCCGGGCCCACCCCTTCCGCGTGCCGGGCGCTACGCACGGTGACTGTGAGGTCAAGGTTGACGGTGTGGCGTCCGGGACTCCTGTGACAGATGTGGGTAGCCTCGCTGCATGGCGACCCGTACGCCGGTGCCGCCGCGGACCTCGTCCGCGCGCGCTGGCTCTTCCCCCACGAGCCGCTCGAGCAAGGCCGCGCCCGCCTCGGGCAAGGCCTCCTCGACGCGTCAGCCCGCTGCCAAGGCGCGCCCTGCCGCGCGCCCGGCGGCCCGACCCGCGCCCGTCGGCCCCTCGCCGGTGTCCCGGTTCTTCACCGGGCTGACGCGGGCGTTCGCCCTGGTCTGGCTGGGCCTCGGGCACGTGGTCGGCGGCGCCGTGCGCGCGCTCGGCCGCGGCGCCAAGGACCTCGACCCGGCCCACCGGCGGGACGGCCTCGGCCTGCTGTTCATCGGCCTCGCGATCCTGGTCGCCTTCTCGGTCTGGTGGAACGTCACCACCGGCCTCGGCGGCATCGTGGGCACCCTGGTCTCCGGCGCCCTCGGCAGCCTCGACGTCGTGCTGCCGTTCCTGCTGCTCGGCCTCGCCTGGCGCGTGCTGCGCAAGCCAGACGAGAGCGCCGCCACCGGCCGGATCACCATCGGCTGGGGCGCGCTGGTCCTGGCCGCCTGCGGCCTCATGCACGTGATCAAGGGCACGCCCGTGCCTGCCGACGGTGCTGCGGCGATGCAGTCGGGCGGCGGCTGGATCGGCTGGCTCGCGAGCGCCCCCGTCGTCGCGGCCACGCACCCGGTCGTGGCCGGACTGCTCCTCATCCTGCTCGCCGCCTTCGGCGTCCTCGTCGTCACCGCCACCCCCATCGCCGCGGTCCCCGCTCGGGTCCTCGCCTTGCGCGACAGGCTCACGGGCACGGGCAAGGACGACGCGGAGGCTGCGGACGCCGAGCCCACGGCAAAGAAGAAGCGCCACCCCAAGGCGGACGACGCCGGGCTCGGCCTGCTCGCCGGCGATGTCGCGTTCGAGACGCCGCTGGTCGAGGACGCGCCCGCCAAGCGCCGCTTCCGCAAGTCCAAGGACGTGCTCGACGTTCTCGCCGCGCCCGAGGCCGAGGAGCACCACGTCGACCTCACGGCGCCGTTCGAGCACCAGGAGCCCGACGACGTCTCCACCGTCATCGTCGACCTCACCACCGGCGAGGTGCCGCCGGTCACCAAGAAGCCGGCGAAGCCCCTGCCGACGAACCCGTCGTCGATCGAGCAGATGCCGCTCTCGGGCGACGTCACCTACCACCTGCCGAGCGTCGACTCGCTCAAGCCGGGTGCGGTGCACAAGTCCACGAGCAAGGCCAGCGACGCCGTCGTGGGCTCGCTCTCGGAGGTGCTCGACCAGTTCGGCATCGACGCCACCGTCACGGGCTACTCGCGCGGCCCGACAGTCACCCGCTACGAGGTCGAGCTCGGGCCGGCGGTCAAGGTCGAGCGCGTCACCGCGCTCTCCAAGAACATCGCGTACGCCGTGGCCAGCGCCGACGTCCGCATCCTGTCGCCGATCCCCGGCAAGTCCGCGATCGGCATCGAGATCCCGAACACCGATCGCGAGATCGTCAGCCTGGGCGACGTGCTGCGCAGCAAGACCGCCACGGGCGACCACCACCCGATGGTCGTCGGCCTCGGCAAGGATGTCGAGGGCGGCTTCGTCTGCGCGAACCTCGCGAAGATGCCGCACATCCTCGTCGCCGGCGCCACCGGCGCCGGGAAGTCCGGCTGCATGAACACCTTGATCACCAGTGTGCTCATGCGATCCACGCCGGACGAGGTGCGGATGATCCTCGTCGACCCCAAGCGCGTCGAGCTGACGGCGTACGAGGGCGTGCCGCACCTCATCACGCCGATCATCACGAGCCCGAAGAAGGCCGCCGAGGCCCTGCAGTGGGTCGTGCGCGAGATGGACCTGCGCTACGACGACCTCGCGCAGTTCGGCTTCCGCCACGTCGACGACTTCAACAAGGCGGTCCGCGCCGGCCAGGTGAAGCCGCTGCCCGGCAGCGAGCGCGTCATCGAGCCGTACCCGTACCTGCTCGTGATCGTCGACGAGCTCGCCGACCTCATGATGGTCGCCCCGCGCGACGTCGAGGACTCGATCGTCCGTATCACCCAGCTCGCGCGCGCGGCCGGCATCCACCTGGTGCTGGCCACCCAGCGCCCGAGCGTCGACGTCGTCACCGGCCTCATCAAGGCCAACGTGCCGAGCCGCCTGGCGTTCGCCACCTCGAGCCTCGCCGACAGCCGCGTCATCCTCGACCAGCCCGGCGCGGAGAAGCTCGTCGGCCAGGGCGACGCGCTGTTCCTGCCGATGGGCGCGAGCAAGCCCATCCGCCTGCAGGGCTCGTGGGTCACCGAGAACGAGATCCGCGCCGTCGTCGCGCACTGCAAGGCCCAGATGGCACCGGCGTACCGCGAGGTCACCATCACCGCTGCGGCCAAGAAGGAGGTCGACGAGGAGATCGGCGACGACCTCGAGCTGCTCCGTGCCGCCGTCGAGCTCGTGGTGACCACGCAGTTCGGATCGACGTCGATGCTGCAGCGCAAGCTGCGCGTCGGCTTCGCCAAGGCAGGCCGCCTCATGGACCTCATGGAGACCCGCGGCATCGTCGGCCCGAGCGAGGGCAGCAAGGCGCGCGACGTGCTCGTCGTGGCCGACGAGCTCGAGGACGTGCTCGCGACGCTGGGGGAGTGACCCGACTCACCTGAGCCCGTAGATGCCGGGTTTCCGGCATGTTTCGGGCCTCGTGAGCGGCGCGCAGGCCGTGCCCGCAGTCACCCGCTCGGCGAGTCACGCGTTTCCCAGGGGGCGGGGGTGCGGCCTATCCTCGTCAGTGACCGGGGGATGACCGATGCGTACGGACGCGTCCGTCCGAGGTGCGGGAGGTGGAGCGATGACCGACGAACTCACGTCCGTGGGCCAGATGGTCGCGCGCGCCCGTGCAGCGGCCGGCCTCACCGTGGCGCAGGTCGCCGCCACCACCCGCATCCGCGCCACGCTCGTGTCCGCGATCGAGCAGGACGACTTCCGCCTCTGCGGCGGCGACGTCTACGCCCGCGGCCACCTCAAGAGCATCGCGACAGCCGTGGGGCTCGACCCTGCCGACGTCGTGGCCCAGTTCGACGCCGACCGCGGCGCCCAGCGTCCGGTCAGCGCCCCGGTGCAGCCGGTGTCGACGCCCGTCAGCTCGTCCTCGTCGTCGGGCCGCTCGCTCGGTGCCCTCGCCGGCCCGCTCGGCGTCTCGGTCGAGTCCGGCCGTCGCGGCGGCGGCGCCAACTGGACCGCAGTCATGGCTCTGGCCCTCGTGGTGGTGATCGGCGTCGCCGTCATCTCGGCGCTGGGCAACCGCAACGGCAGCACCCCCACGGCGCAGCCCACGCCGTCCGCCTCCAGCACGCCGAGCGTGAGCCCGACCCCGACCGACTCCGCGACCGAGGAGCCGACGCCCGACCCGACCACCAGCCCGACCGACGTCGTGGCCGAGGCCGAGGGCGTCACGGTCGACCTGTCGATCACGGGCAAGGCCTCGTGGGTGCTCGTGACGAGCTCCTCGGGCAAGGAGCTCTACCAGGGCACGCTCACGACGGGCGACACCAAGACCTTCAAGGACGACAAGCTCATCAAGCTGGTGCTCGGCAACGCGGGCGCGGTCGCCCTCACGGTCAACGGCCGCGACCTCGGCGCCCCCGGCGGCAACGGCGCGGTCGTGAAGACCGAGTTCGGCCCCGGCGACCCCAACGGCCAGGCGGGCTGACCGTCCCGGTCCGCCGCCGCGTCGGAGTCGACGCGCCCAGCCCGTAGGCTCTGCCCCATGACGACGCCGTCCGCCACCCCTCTGCGCCGCGTCGCCCTCGTCACCCTCGGCTGCGCGCGCAACGAGGTCGACTCCGAGGAGCTCGCCGGCCGCCTCGAGGCGGACGGCTGGGAGCTCGTCGAGGACGCCGCCGACGCGGACGCCGTGGTGGTCAACACCTGCGGGTTCGTCGAGCAGGCCAAGAAGGACAGCGTCGACGCCCTGCTCGAGGCCGCCGACCTCAAGGAGACCGGGCGCCCGCAGGCGGTCGTCGCGGTGGGCTGCCTCGCCGAGCGGTACGGCGACCAGCTCGCCGACTCGCTGTCCGAGGCCGACGCCGTGCTCGGCTTCGACGACTACGCCGACATCGGCGAGCGCCTGCGCCGCATCGTCGCCGGTGAGCAGCACGTGCCGCACGCTCCGCGCGACCGCCGTCTGCTCCTGCCGATCTCCCCGGTCGAGCGCTCGGAGTCAGGCGTCGCCCTGCCGGGTCACGCGCAGGTCGACGAGCCCGACCTCCCCGAGGGCGTCGCGCCCGCCTCCGGTCCCCGTGTCGTACGCCGTCGCCTCGGGTCGGGCCCGAGCGCCCCGCTCAAGCTCGCGAGCGGCTGCGACCGCCGGTGCGCGTTCTGCGCGATCCCGTCGTTCCGAGGATCGTTCGTGTCGCGGCGTCCGTCCGACGTGATCGACGAGGCGCGCTGGCTCGCGACCCAGGGCGTGCGCGAGCTCGTGCTCGTGAGCGAGAACTCCACGTCGTACGGCAAGGACCTCGGCGACCTGCGCCTGCTCGAGACGCTCCTTCCCGAGCTCGCCGCGATCGAAGGCATCGACTGGGTGCGCGTCTCCTACCTCCAGCCGGCCGAGACGCGGCCCACGCTGCTGCAGGCCATCGCGAAGACCCCGGGCGTCGTGCCCTACTTCGACCTCTCGTTCCAGCACTCATCACCCACGGTGCTGCGTCGCATGCGCCGCTTCGGCGGCACCGAGTCGTTCCTCGAGCTGCTGTCGTCGGCGCGGGCGCTGCTGCCCGAGGCCGGCGCGCGCAGCAACGTGATCGTGGGCTTCCCGGGCGAGACCGAGGAGGACGTCGAGGAGCTCGAGCGGTTCCTGGTCGCCGCGCGGCTCGACGCCGTCGGCGTCTTCGGCTACTCCGACGAGGACGGCACCGAGGCAGCGACGTACGACGGCAAGCTCGACGACGAGGTCGTGCGCGCCCGCGTCGAGCGCATGACGGCCCTGGTCGAGGAGCTCACCTCGCAGCGCGCGGAGGACCGCATCGGCCAGACCGTGCAGGTGCTCGTCGAGGCGATCGGCGACGACGGCGTCGAGGGCCGCAGCGCCCACCAGGCGCCGGAGGTCGACGGCCTCACCTTCCTCGTCGACGGCGTCGTGCCGGCGTCCTCGCTCTCGGTGGGCGACCTGGTCACCGCCACCGTGACGGCGTCGGAGGGCGTCGACCTCGTGGCCGCCGTGACCGCGGTGGTCCCGCGGTGAAGCCGCCGCCGCTGGACCACGTCGCCGACCCGGTCCAGTCGCCGTCCGCGTTGAACCTGCCCAACGCGCTCACCATGCTGCGCCTGCTGCTCGTGCCGGTGTTCGCGTGGCTGCTGCTGCGCGAGGGCGGCGACGACTCTACGTCGCGCGTGTGGGCGGCCGTGGTCTTCGTGTTCGCCGCCGGAACAGACTTCGTCGACGGCGAGCTCGCGCGTCGCATGAACCTCGTGACCACGTTCGGCAAGGTGGTCGACCCGATCGCCGACAAGGCGCTCACCGGCACCGCGCTCGTCGGCCTCAGCTACCTCGGCGACCTCCCGTGGTGGGTCACCGTCGTGATCCTCGTGCGCGAGATCGGCGTGACGCTGCTGCGCTTCGCCGTCATCAAGTACGGCGTCATCGCGGCCAGCCGGGGCGGCAAGGCCAAGACCCTCGCGCAGATGCTCGCGATCCTCATGTACCTCCTGCCGCTGTCGGGCTGGCTGGTCACCGCGCGCACCGGCGTGATGCTCGTCGCCGTCGTCCTCACGGTCGTGACAGGAGTCGACTACCTGCTGCGCGCCCTGCGTCTGCGCCGCGAGTCGCGCGCACAGGCTGCAGCGTGAGCCAGCCGACGTCGCTCGAGACTGC
Source organism: Longivirga aurantiaca (assembly GCF_042660085.1). Classification (NCBI taxonomy): domain Bacteria; kingdom Bacillati; phylum Actinomycetota; class Actinomycetes; order Sporichthyales; family Sporichthyaceae; genus Longivirga; species Longivirga aurantiaca. The sequence goes on from NZ_JBHSTI010000008.1 coordinate 1,002,182, forward strand.
CGCGCAGCTCGTGCGCGTGCTCGAGCAGCAGGGCCGCACGCTCGCCGTCGCCGAGTCGCTCACGGGCGGCCTCGTCGCCGCGACGATCGTCGGGGTGCCCGGCGCCTCGAAGGTCTTCCGCGGGGGAGTCGTGGCGTACGCGACCGAGATCAAGGCGAGCGTCCTCGGCGTCGACGCCGGGCTCATCGAGCGGGTCGGCGCGGTCGACCCCGACGTCGCCGACGAGATGGCGTACGGCGTCGCGCGCCTGCTCGGTGCCGACTACGGCCTCGCCACCACCGGGGTCGCCGGGCCGGACCCTCAGGACGGCCAGCCGGTCGGCACGGTGTGGATCTCCGTGGTGGGCCCCGAGGGCGCCCAGGCGGCCACGATCGGCCTCGAGCTCGACCCGGCGCTCGGCCGCCAGGGCATCCGCGAGGCGGCCCTGGACGAGGCCCTCTCCGCAGCCCTCGACCACATCGCGCTCTGACCGACCCGGTTTCACCCGCACAGGACGGAAACCGCCCTTCACGGGCGTGTTCCGTCCTTTCTCGCTGCGCGTCACCAGGCGGCGTCGACGGCCCGCCTCGTCCTAGGGTCGGCCGCATGGTGAGGATCCGGCCCGAGACCGACGACGACCTCGACGCCGTCCACCGCGTCCATGCCGAGGCCTTCGGCCACGAGCCGGTCGTGGCCGACCTCCTCGCACCGCTGCGCGCCCGGATCGCGCCCCTGCCGGCGATCGGCTTCGTGGCGGAGGACGAGGGCGACGTCGTCGGCCACGTGCTCGTCACCCACGCGTGGCTCGACGCCCCCCGCAGGCTGGTCGACGTGCACGTGCTCTCCCCGCTCGGCGTCCTGCCCTCGGAGCAGGGCCGGGGGATCGGGTCGGCGCTGGTCCGGGCCGCCGTTGCCGAGAGCGACCGGCTCGGGGTGCCGGCGCTGTTCCTCGAGGGCGACCCGGCGTACTACTCCCGCCTCGGGTTCCGGGCGGGCGGCCCGCTGGGGTTCCGCGAGCCGTCGCTGCGCATCCCTCCGGCGGCGTTCCAGGTGGTGCTGGGGTCGGCGTACGAGCCCTGGATGACCGGCACGCTCGTCTACCCGGACGTCTTCTGGGCGTACGACGCGGTCGGGCTCCGCGACCCGGACGCCTGACGTCAGGGGACCCGGCCGGATTCCAGGTGGCGGGATGCGGGAACAGGGGCGCAGGATCAGAGCGTTGCACCCTGCACGAACGCTCGCCGAACACCGCGACGGCCACCTCGACCGCCGCACCCGAACCCCCGGATCGGATGCCCTCAGTGATCACTGCCCCGCCCGCCGTCGGCCCCGCGCGACGCGCCGACGTACGCCGTCCGGGTGCCCTCGGTGCGTCGGAGGGTGACGCCCGGTACCGTGGTGCCCGTCACACCGGTGCTCCCGTGCCTGCGGGCGCCCGGCCGATCGAGCCCTCGAGGGGAGGTGCGCCCGTGATCGTGCTCCGCCGCGTCATCGGTGACGAGCTCCGTCGCCGCCGTCAGGACCAGGGCCGCACCCTGCGCGAGGTCTCCTCGGCAGCCCGTGTCTCGCTCGGCTACCTCTCCGAGGTCGAGCGCGGCCAGAAGGAGGCCAGCAGCGAGCTGCTCGCCTCGATCTGCACCGCCCTGGACGTCCCCCTCGCCATCGTGCTCCGCTCGGTGAGCGACGAGGTCGCGATCCTCGAGGGCGTCGCCCCGGTCACCGAGCTGCCCGTCGCCGCCGACTCCGTCGTCGCGGCCGCCTGATCCTCCCCGTGCCCGATCGTTCCCCGCGCTCGCGCGCGGGCAACGCCATGGGCCGCACCCGCACCGCCGCGCTCGAGGGCGCCCGTCGCGTCCTCGCCGAGCACGGCCTGCGCAAGGCCACCATGAGCGACGTCGCCGTGCGCGGCGGCCTGGCCAAGGCCACGCTCTACAACCACTTCCGCACCAAGGACGACCTCGTCGCGGGCCTCCTCCACGACGACGTCGCCGAGCTCGCCGCCGACTGCCGCGACCTCGCGGCGTCCGACCTCGGCGTCGCCCTCACCCGCGCCGCCGACGGCGTCGCCACCCACCCCGTGATCGTCGGCCTCCGCTCGGTCGAGCCCACCGCACTGCTTGCGCTCGCCGCGCCCGGCGCGGGTGAGGCGTGGGACGCCGTCCGCGCCGAGGTGGCCGCGCTGCTCGACGCCGGCGAGCGCGTGTCGGGCCCGTCGCACGTCGACCTCGTCTGCCGCTGGCTCGCGGGCCACGTGCTCGAGCCCGGCTCGCAGGCCTCGCGCGAGGCCGGTGCGGCCCTGCTCGCCGCGGGCCTGCCCGCCGCCGTCCGCACCACCACCTTCGCCACCCCCTAGCTCGCACTGATCGATCCGTCGCTTCCTGCACCGGGAGGCGACGGATCGACCAGTGTCAGCGACGGCGGGTTCGGCGCAGGGGCTCGGGATGCGGGCCGGGCTGGCAGCGCGGGCACCAGGCCGTGGCCCGGTCGTACGGCGGACCACCCTGCTGCGCCGTCTCGATCGTCGTGCCGCAGCGCAGGCACGGCCTTCCCGCACGGCCGTAGACCCAGTGCTCGGTCCGCGGGTCGCCCGTCGTCGACTGCGACGCGTGCACCTTGTTGCGCTCGAGCCAGCGCCGCGCGATGTCGACCAGCGCGCCGACGTCGCCGACATCGCCTACTGGCGTCCACGGCGAGACCCTGCCGGCGAAGAGCGTCTCTGCCTTGTAGATGTTGCCGATGCCGGCGAGGTTCGACTGGTCGAGCAGCGCCTGCCCGATCTCGCGCGCCGGGTCGGCGAGCAGCCGTCGTACGGCCTCGTCGCGGTCGAACGACGGGTCGAGCAGGTCGGGCCCGAGATGGCCGACCACGTCGGCCTCGTGTCCGGTCTCGACGAGCTCGAGCACGGGCATGCGGTAGCCGATCGCGTCCCACGACGCGGTGGAGAGCACCACGCGGACCTGCCAGTCGGGCCCGCCGGTCCACCGGGCTCCGGGCCGGTGCAGGTGCCACATGCCGTCCATGCGCAGGTGCGTGTGCAGCGTGAGGCCGCCCTCGACGCGCGTGAGGATGTGCTTGCCGCGCGGCCGGGTCTCGAGCACGCGGCGTCCGACCAGGTCGGCGGTCGCCAGCTGCGGCACGCGGAAGTCGCTGCGGGTCAGCAGGTCGCCCGACAGTGCGTCGTCGAGCCGCGTGGCCACCAGCCACACGGTGTCGCCCTCCGGCATGCCACCTCCTCCTGTCCGCGCCCAGCCTTCCGGGGAACACGGCTGCGCGCGACCCGCGTTAGGGACACCATCAGGGGATGGACTGGGAGGTCGCATGAGGATCGCAGTTCTCGGCACGGGAGTGGTCGGTGCAGCGCTCGGCACCCGTCTGGTGCAGACCGGGCACGAGGTGCGGATGGGCTCGCGCACCGCGGGCAACGAGAAGGCCCAGGCCTGGGTCGCCGCCACCGGTGCCGGCGCGAGCGAGGGAACGTTCGCCGATGCCGCGGCGTACGGCGAGGTCGTGGTCAACGCCACCGGCGGGCTCGTGTCGCTCGACGCGCTGACCGCTGCCGGCGCCGACAACCTCGCGGGCAAGGTGCTGCTCGACATCGCCAACCCGCTCGACTTCTCGGGCGGCTTCCCGCCGAAGGTCCTGCAGCCCGACGGCCGCAGCCTCGGCGAGCAGATCCAGGCGGCGTTCCCGGACACCCGGGTGGTCAAGACGCTCAACACGATGAACGCCGATGTCATGGTGCATCCCCGCGCGCTCGCGGGGCCGCACTCGGTCTTCGTGGCCGGGGACGACGCCGACGCCAAGGCCGTCGCGCGCGACCTGCTGCTGGGCTTCGGCTGGACCGACGACGAGGTCGTCGACGCCGGAGGCATCGCCGCCTCGCGCGGCCTCGAGCTCTACCTGCCGCTGTGGCTCTCGCTCATGGGCTCGTTCGGCACGCCGTCGTTCAACATCGCCGTCGTCCGCGCGCAGGTCGTCGCCTAGCCGCGCAGGCGCAGGCCCTGGGGGGTCGCGACGAAGCCTGCGGCCTCCAGCGCGTTGCCCAGGGTGGACGCCGGGGCCAGCACCGAGCCGCCGTCCGCGGTCGTCACGGTGAGCCGGCCCAGCGCACCTGTCCTCACCGCACGGGTCAGCTCGGCCGCGGCGGCCGCGAGCACAGCCTCGTCGTCGGTCCACGACAGCAGGGTGCGGCCACCGCGCTCGACGTAGAGCGCGAGCGCGCCGTCGACGAGCACGACCAGCGCACCGGCCTTCCGGCCCGGCTTGTGGCCGCTCGCGACGTCCTCGGGCCGCGGGGGCCAGCCGAGCGCCGCGCCGTAGGGGTTGGCGGGGTCGGTGGCGGCGAGCACGAGGGCGCGCGGCGGTGCGTCGAGGTCGCGGCCGGTCGGCACCGACGCGCGCACGCGGTCGATCGCGCCCGGCAGCGAGAACTGCGCGGCGCCGAGACCCTCGACGACGTACCCGCGTCGGCAGCGCCCGGCGTCCTCGAACGCCGACAGCACGCGGTAGACGCCGGCGAACCCGCCGGAGACGCGCTCGGCCGCGACCGCTCCGCGGGTGACGACGCCATGGCGGTCGAGCAGCCCCTCGGCGAGAGCGGCCGCACGCAGGGTGGCATCGGCGGACCGGGGCGGGACGAGCGACCAGCGCCCGCTGACCGATGGCGGCCCGCTGCGCGTGGGCATCCCGGGACGGGCGGGCCTCGCGTAGCGCCCTCGTGGTCCGATCCGGGGGGCGGCCGCAGCGGTGCGGGGCTTGCGCGAGGAGCCCGACAGGTGCGAGCGCAGCGGCGCCCACGTGTCGCCGGCGACGTGCCCGGTCCACACGAGGTCCCACAGCGCCTCGACCAGGGAGGCGTCGTCGACACCCCCGCCACCGGGGTTCACCACCGGCCCGACTCGGTCGGACAGCGCGCGGAAGAACCAGCCGCCTCCGGACGACAGCGTGTCGAGCACCGCGCCATGCACAGGAGACTGCTCGAGGTCGAGCACGTCGGGCAGCACGAGATCGGCGGTATCCGCGGGGGCGAGCGCGATCCAGCCGTCGCCGCCGGGCAGCGATCCGGCACCGGTCCACACCACCTCGCCGGCCGCGGTCAGCTCGTCGAGCATCCCCGGCTGGTAGCCCTCGACGCGCGACGGCAGCACCAGCGACTCCCACGCCGAGGCCGGCACGATCACGCCGGCAAGCTGCTCGACCACGCGCAGGACGCCGTCGGCGCCGCGCAGGCGTCGTCCGCTGCCCGGCCCGACGTTCTGCCACGCGGGCAGGAACACGCCGAGCGCCTCGGGCGGCACCGGCTCGGCCTCGCGCCTCAGCGCGGCCACCGACCGCCGGCGGATCAGGCGGAGCACGTCGGCGTCGCACCACTCCGAGCCCGAGCCCCCGGGGCGGAACTCGCCGCTCACCACGCGGCCGGACGCCGCGAGCCGCGCGAGCGCCGCCGTCACGACCGCGGTGCCGAGCCCGAAGGCCGCCGCGGCCTCTGAGGCGTGGAACGGCCCGTGCGTGCGCGCCCAGCGCGAGACGAGGTCGCCCACCGGATCGGTGACCGGCTCGAGGAACGCGTCGGGCAGCCCGACCGGCAGCGCCGTGCCGAGCGCGTCGCGCAGCCGGGCGGCGTCCTCCACCGAGGCCACCGCGGTCTCGCCGCCGACGCGCACCTCGATCGCACGGCGTGCGGCGAGGAGCGAGTCGATCCACTCGGCCTGCGCCCCACGGGCGTGCAGCGCCGCGCGCGTGAGCGGGCCGAGCATGCGCAGCAGGTCGGCCACGCCCTCGGCGTCACGCGCATGCCGCTCGGGCACGAGCCTCTGGAGCTCGGCCTCGACCTGCGCGAGGGCGTCGGCGTCGAGCAGGTCGCGCAGCTCGGCCTGGCCGAGCAGCTCGGCGAGGAGCGTGGAGTCGAGCGTGAGTGCGGCGGCGCGCCGTTCGGCGAGGGGCGAGTCGCCCTCGTAGAGGTACTGCGCGACGTAGCCGAACAGCAGCGACCGCGCGAACGGCGACGGCGTCTGCGTCTCGACCTCGACCACGCGCACCTCGCGCGACTGCACCGAGCGCATGAGCGAGACGAGGCCGGGCACGTCGTAGACGTCCTGCAGCACCTCGCGCATCGTCTCGAGCACGATCGGGAACGAGCCGTACTGAGACGCGACCGAGAGCAGCTGCGCCGACCGCTGGCGCTGCTGCCAGAGCGGCGAGCGCTTGCCCGGGTTGCGGCGCGGCAGCAGCAGCGCGCGAGCCGCCGACTCGCGGAAGCGCGAGGCGAACAGCGCGGATCCGCCGGCCTCGGCGGTGACGAGCGCCTCGACCTCGTCGGGGTCGAGCAGCGTCGACTCGAGCACGCCGCGCATGACCTCGTCGTCCTCGACGTCGGGCAGGCGCAGCACGATGCCGTCGTCGGCATGCATCACCTGCGCGTCGACTCCGTGCCGTTCGCGCACACGTGCGCCGATGGCGAGCGCCCACGGCGCGTGCACGCGGGCGCCGAACGGCGAGTGCACCACGATCCGCCAGTCGCCGAGCTCGTCGCGCACCTTCTCGACCACGATCGTGCGGTCGTCGGGCAGGTGGACCGTGGCGGCCTTCTGGTCGTCGAGGTAGGCGAGCAGGTTGGTGACGGCGTTGTCGTCGAGACCGCTGTCGGACAGGCGCTTCTCGGCCTTGCCGCGCGCGAGCGCCCCGACCTCGCGGACGTAGGCGCCCATCGCGCGGCCGAGCTCGTAGGGTCGCCCGATCGAGTCGCCGTGCCAGAACGGAAGGCGGCCGGCGAGCCCGGGGGCGGGGGAGACGAGCACGCGGTCGTGGGTGATGTCCTCGATCCGCCAGCTCGACGCGCCGAGCGCGAACACGTCGCCCACGCGCGACTCGTAGACCATCTCCTCGTCGAGCTCGCCGACCCGCGAGACCTTCTCGCCCACGAGGAAGACGCCGAACAGTCCGCGGTCGGGGATCGTGCCGCCGCTGGTGACCGCGAGCCGCTGCGCACCCGGGCGCCCTGTGAGCACGCCGCTCGTCCTGTCCCACACGAGGCGCGGTCGCAGCTCGGCGAACTCGTCGCTCGGGTAGCGGCCGGCGAGCATGTCGAGCACCGCGTCGTACGCCGACTGCGGCAGCGTGGCGAACGGTGCGGCCCGGCGTACGAGCGCGAGGACGTCGTCGACGTGCCACTCGTCGAGCGCGCACATCGCCACGACCTGCTGGGCCAGGACGTCGAGGGGGTTGCGCGGCATGCCCATCTCCTCGATGAGCCCGTCGCGCATGCGTTCGACGACGACCGCCGTCTGCACGAGGTCGCCGCGGTACTTCGGGAACACCACGCCCGTGGACACCGCGCCCACCTGGTGACCGGCACGGCCCACGCGCTGCAGGCCGCTCGCGACCGAGGGCGGCGACTCGACCTGCACGACGAGGTCGACCGCACCCATGTCGATGCCGAGCTCGAGGCTGCTGGTCGCGACGACAGCCGGGAGACGGCCGGACTTCAGGTCGTCCTCGATGAGGGCGCGCTGCTCCTTGCTCACCGAGCCGTGGTGGGCGCGCGCGAGCACCTGCGGCGCGCCGCCCGTCGAGCCGGCCTGGCCCATGGACGCCGCAGGCGCGCCGCCGGTCTCGAGCTCCTCGCCGGTGGTGCGCTCGACCCAGATCTCGTTGAGCCGTGCGGTGAGGCGCTCGGCGAGGCGGCGCGAGTTGGCGAACACGATGGTCGACCGGTGCGACGCGACGAGGTCGACGACGCGCTCCTCGAGGTGCGGCCAGATCGACGTGCGCCGCTCGTCGCCGGCAGCCGAGCCGTCGACCTCGCCGGTCGAGGCCCCGAGCTCGGCCATGTCGTCGACGGGCACGACCACCGAGAGGTCGACCGTCTTCTGCGACGGCGGCTGCACGACCGTGACCGGACGGGAGCCCCCGAGGAACGTCGCGACCTCGTCGACCGGCCGCACCGTGGCCGACAGGCCGATGCGCTGCGCCGGCTGCTCGAGCAGGGCGTCGAGGCGCTCGAGCGAGATGGCGAGGTGCGCACCGCGCTTGGTGCCCGCCATCGCGTGCACCTCGTCGAGGATCACGGTGCGGACGCCGCGCAGCGACTCGCGCGCCTGCGAGGTGAGCAGCAGGAACAGCGACTCGGGCGTGGTGATGAGGACGTCGGGCGGGCGCGTGGTGAACCGGCGCCGCTCGTCCGCCGGGGTGTCGCCGGAGCGCACGCCCACCGTGACGTCGGGCTCGGGCAGCCCCAGCCGCACGGCCTCGCGCCGGATGCCCGTGAGCGGGCTGCGCAGGTTGCGCTCGACGTCGGCCGCGAGCGCCTTCAACGGCGAGACGTAGAGGACCCGGCACCGGGCCTTCGGATCGTCGGGCAGGGGTTCTGCGGCGAGCCCGTCGAGCGCCCAGAGGAACGCCGCGAGGGTCTTGCCCGAGCCGGTCGGCGCGACGACCAGGGCGTGCTGGCCCGAGGAGATCGCGTCCCACGCGCCCACCTGCGCGGGTGTCGCGGCCTCGAAGGCCGAGCCGAACCACGCCTGCGTGGCGGGGGAGAACCGGCCGAGGACGTCGCTCGCCGCGGGCTGCGCTGCCACCCCGTGCGCCGCAGGCGGCGCGGGCACGGCGTCCTTCCTGCGGGTCACCGCCCCATCCTGGCCCCTGCCCCCGACACCCGCGCCCCCCGGTCCCGGACGCGAGTTACTGCCCGAAGTGGGGCGATGGCCGCTGCCAACACCCCGCTTCGGGCAGTAACTCGGAGAACGGCGTGGACGGGTGGGGCAGGATCGGGGCATGACCGCACAGCTCCTCGCCGCCGACGGGCCGGGCGTCCTCGGCTGGGTCGTCGTGATCGTGATCCTGCTCGTGCTGGCCGCGGTGCTCATGGCCGTCGTACGCCGGGGCCGCGCAGGCGGTGCGATCAGCCCGATCGACCAGCCCCGGACGCCGCCGCCCGGCGACGACCCGCCGCCCGCCGCCTGACGCTGCGCTGCCGTACGACGAAGGCCGCCGTCCCTCGCGGGGAGGCGGCCTTCGTCGTACGCGCCAGGATCAGTCGAGCGACATCGGCAGGGGCACGGCTGCGTCGTCGGCGAGCTCGTTCTCGACGTCGCGCTTGGTCTTGAGGCGCACCTCCGGCAGCAGCCACGCGAGCAGGAACGCCACCACCATGAACGGCACCGCGACGAGGAACGTGGTGTCGATCGCGTCGGCGAAGGCCTGGAGCACGGTCGCCTGGATGTCCGGCGGGAGCGCCTGGATGCTGCCGATGGACGACGTGGCGTCGCCGATCTGGCCGCTGCCGCCCGGGAAGGCTGCGTTGAGCTCGGCGGCCAGGCGAGCGGTCCACACCGCGCCGAAGAACGCCGTGCCGAACGAGCCTCCGATGGATCGGAAGAACGTGGATCCGGAGGTGGCCGCGCCCATCTGCTGCGGCGCCACCGTGTTCTGCACCGCGAGCACGAGCGTCTGCATCACGTTGCCGAGGCCGGCACCGAGGATGAACATCGCGAGCGCGTTGTACCAGTACGGCGAGTCGACGCCGAGCTTGCTCATCATGTAGATGCCGACGGCGGCGAGGCCCGTCCCGATGATCGGGAACATCTTGTAGCGGCCCATGCGGGCGATGAGCTGCCCCGACAGGATCGAGGTGATGAGGATGCCGAGCATGAGCGGCAGCAGCATCAGACCTGCCTGCGTCGGCGTCGCTCCGCGCACGACCTGGAAGTAGATGGACAGGTAGACGATCGACCCGAACATCGCGAAGCCCACGATGAAGCCGACCATCGAGCTGACGCGGAACACCCTGTTGGAGAACAGCGACATCGGGACGATCGGCTCCTCGGTGCGCAGCTCGTGCCACACGAAGAGCGCGAGGGCGGCGACGCCGCCGAGAGCCAGGCCGATGATGGTGGGGCTGGTCCAGTCGTACTCCTGACCGCCCCAGACCGTGACGAGCAGAACCATCGTGACGCCCGCGACGAGCAGCGCCGAGCCCAGCCAGTCGATCGGCTTCTTCTCGTGCAGCACCGGCAGGTGCAGGAAGATCGCGAGCGCGGCGAAGGCGGCGATGCCCAGCGGGACGTTGATGTAGAAGATCCAGCGCCACGACAGCTGCTCGGTGAAGAAGCCGCCGAGCAGCGGGCCGATCACCGAGGAGAGGCCGAACACGGCGCCGAACAGACCGGCGTAGCGGCCGCGGTCGCGCGGCGGGATGAGGTCGGCGATGACCGCCATGACCAGCACCATGATGCCGCCGCCGCCGATGCCCTGGAGCGCGCGCGTCCCGATGAGCTGGGCCATGTTCTGCGACAGGCCGGCGAGCATCGAGGCCGCGACGAAGACGGCCACGGCCGACTGCAGCATGACCTTGCGGCCGTAGAGGTCCGAGAGCTTGCCCCAGATGGGGGTGGACGCCGTCGAGGCGAGCAGGTACGCCGTGATCACCCACGACAGCTCCTGCAGGCCGCCGAGGTCGGACGTGATCGTCGGGAGCGCGGTCGAGACGATGGTCTGGTCGAGCGCCGCGAGGAGCATCGTGAGCATGAGCGCGGACAGGATCCAGCGCAGGTGCTTGCGGCTCTCGGCCACCTCGGGGTCGAAGACGAATTCCGCGCGTGCGGAGTCGGGCGTGCTCATGCGGTGGGCTCCAGGTCGTGGGCGAGACGGGTCATGAGGTGCGCGAGCGTGGCGCGGTCCGCGTCGGACCAGCCCGCCGTCGCGGTGGCGATCAGCTCGGTGCGGGCGCGTACGGCGCGGTCGAGCACGTCGCGTCCGGCGTCGGAGAGGTCGAGCAGGGTGGCCCGGCCGTCGGCGGGGTCGGGGGAGCGGGTGACGAGACCCTGCTCCTCGAGGCCGCGCAGGTGCCGGCTGACCGTGGACAGGTCGAGGCAGGCGTACGAGGCGAGGTCGCTCATCCGCACCGGCGCGTGCCGGTCGACATGGCTGAGCAGGAAGGTGCGGGCCGAGGTGTCGGCGTCGCCCGAGCGGCGTCGCAGCTGGGTGATCACCGCGGTGAACGACCGGAAGAACGCATCGTCCGGAGCGTCCGCGTCGGCCCGGGACGCCCGATCGGACTCAGTGGTTGCTTGCACCATGCAAGTAAAGGTAGCCGAGGTCGAAGGATTCGCCAAACGAGCCCGTGCCTCGAGGCTCCGGTGGGACAGTCGCGTCGACGCGAGGTGGGGTGAGGACGTGGACCGCGACCTGGTCGACCAGGTGATCGAGACCGCGAACCGGGTGGCGGGGTCGGGCGCCATCGGGCCGAACATGCACGGCAACGTGAGCGTGCGCGTCCCGGGGGAGGACGAGTTCTACTTCACGGGCGGGCCGTCGATGCGCGATCACCCGCGCGACCTCGTCGTACGCGTGGGCCTCGACGGGACGCTGCGCGAGGGGACGCTGGCGCCGGTCCAGGGCGCGGTCGTGGACATGCACGCCTCGCGGTACCTCGACGAACGGGCAGTCGGGTGCGTGCTCCACACGCACTCGCCGTTCGCCACCGCATACGCCGTGGCGCAGAGGCCCATCGGGTGCTGGATCGAGGCGCTCGCGATGTTCGGCCTCCCGTCCGGGGTGCCGCTGGCCGGCTACGGGCCGCGCGGCTCCGCTGAGGCGATCGCCCACATCCGCGCCGCGGTGGTGCCGGGGGTCCCCGCAGTCCTCCTGGCCAACCACGGCGTGCTCGTGTTCCACCGCACCACCGACCTCGCAGTGCTCGTGGGCGGCGTCGTCGAGGAGGCGGCTGCGGCCGCCTACCGCGCCCAGGCGCTCGGCGGCCCGGTCGAGATCCCGGAGACCCAGCGTGCCGCCGCGCTCCAGCGGGCGATGTCCTTCGCTGCCGAGGGCGACCGGACCGCCTGAGCCGGTCCGAGGGTCAGCAGCCACAATGGTCGCGTGCGGCTGACCGAGCTCTGGCGACGCCTCGACGAGGCGCTCGGGGAGGGCTATGCCCGCTCCTGGGCCGCGGACTTCCACATCAGCGCCCTCGGCGGCCGCACGGTGCTCGAGGCGATCGACGCGGGCATCGAGACCGTCGACATCTGGCGCGCCGTCCACGCCGCGCTCGCCCTGCCGGCCAACCAGCGCTGATCCGCCGTACGCCGCCCCGCGCGCACCGGCTGCCCTGGACAGATGTTCGAACTTCCCGGCGTGTCGCTCTAGGATCGAACAGGCGTTCGACCTAGTCTGGGCGCACGCACTCGAGCTCGTCCCCAGGTCGCCCGGCTCGGCCGGTCGTCCACAGGAACGGGGGAGCAGTGCCGGAGCCGCTGTCGGACCTCGTCCGTAGCGTCACCGCCATCGTCATCCGCAGCACACGAAGGCAGGTCCTCATGGCCCCCTCCAAGACCCCCGGCGGCTCCGGCAGCTCCGACCGCGAGAAGGCGCTCGACACCGCCCTCGCCCAGATCGAGCGCCAGTTCGGCAAGGGCTCGGTCATGCGGCTCGGCCAGGAGGGCCGCGCCCCGATCGAGGTCATCCCCACCGGCTCCGTCGCGCTCGACGTCGCGCTCGGCATCGGCGGCCTCCCGCGCGGCCGTGTGATCGAGATCTACGGCCCCGAGTCCAGCGGGAAGACCACGCTGGCCCTGCACGCGATCGCCAACGCGCAGAAGGCCGGCGGCATCGCCGCGATCATCGACGCCGAGCACGCGCTCGACCCCGAGTACGCCAAGGCCCTCGGCGTCGACATCGACGCGCTGCTCGTGAGCCAGCCCGACAACGGCGAGCAGGCGCTCGAGATCACCGACATGCTCATCCGCTCCGGCGCCGTCAGCATCATCGTCATCGACTCCGTGGCCGCGCTCGTGCCGCGTGCGGAGATCGAGGGCGAGATGGGCGACAGCCACGTCGGCCTGCAGGCCCGCCTCATGAGCCAGGCCCTGCGCAAGCTCGCCGGCGCGCTCTCCAACTCCAACACCACCGCGATCTTCATCAACCAGCTGCGCGAGAAGATCGGCGTGATGTTCGGCTCGCCGGAGACCACCACCGGTGGCAAGGCGCTGAAGTTCTACGCATCGGTCCGCCTCGACGTCCGTCGCATCGAGACGCTGAAGGACGGCACCGAGGCGGTGGGCAACCGCACCCGCGTCAAGGTCGTGAAGAACAAGATGGCCCCGCCCTTCAAGCAGGCCGAGTTCGACATGATCTACGGCGAGGGCATCTCCCGCGAGGGCAGCCTCATCGACATGGGTGTCGAGCACGGCTTCGTCCGCAAGTCCGGTGCCTGGTACACCTACGAGGGCGACCAGCTCGGTCAGGGCAAGGAGAACGCCCGCACGTTCCTCAAGGACAACCCCGACCTCGCCGACGAGCTCGAGCGCAAGATCCTGGCCAAGCTCGGCATCGGCGTCCCGCTCGAGTCCGAGATCGACGACATCGTCATCCCCGACGTCGTCCCGATCGACCTCTAGGACGCCGTGTCCCTCTCACGACGTGCGTCGGCCGACGGCCCCACCGCGGGGTCGTCGGCCGACGACGTCCCGGACGCCGACCCCGTCGACGTCGCCCGCTCGGTCTGCCTGTCCCAGCTCGCGATGGGGCCGCGCACCCGCGGCCAGCTCGCGACGGTGCTGCGACGCCGGGGGATCGAGGACGACGTCGCCGCGCAGGTGCTCGACCGGTTCGAGGAGGTCGCCCTCGTCGACGACGCGGCGTTCTCGGAGAACTACGTGCAGCGCCGGCACGCGTCCTCGGGCCTCGCCCGACGCGCCCTCGGGCACGAGCTGCGGGGCAAGGGCGTCAGCGAGGCCGTGGTGTCCGAGGCGCTCGAGACCCTCGACCCGGACGACGAGCTCGCCACGGCGCGGGCGCTGGTGGCCAAGAAGCTGCCCTCGACCAAGCGGCTCGACGTCGAGTCCCGCACCCGGCGCCTCGTCGGCATGCTGGCCCGCAAGGGCTACTCCGGCGGGATGGCGATGCGGGTGGTGCGCGAGGCGCTCGCGGCGGAGAAGGAGCTCGACGACCTCGAGCGCGCCTTCCTCGAGGGGCTCGACGGCGAGCTCTCGGACGCCGCGCGCGTGGGGGAGTAGGCGCTAGCTCGAGGCACTGGGCGGGGCGTCGTCCGCGCACCCGCCGTGGCCGGCCGCGAACTTCGCTGCCACCAGCTGTGCCATCTCCGGGTTCGCCCGGGCGAACTCCCTGATGGCCAGGCCCGGCAGGTCGTCGAGCCGCTTCTGCACCGTGTCGGCCAGCCGCCGCATGAGCACCGCGAGCTGCTCGACGTCCTCGCGCTCCCACTCCGAGAGCAGGATGCGGGTGAAGAAGCGCGAGATCGCCGTGGTGTCGGCCACCACGGCCCGGCCGAGCTCGGTGAGCTCCACCGTCGTGCGCCGACGGTCGGCCGGGTCCACGCCGCGCAGCACGAGCCCGTCGTGCTCGACGTCGCCGAGCAGGCGGCTCACGGTCGAGTGCTCGAGGTCGAGCTCCTCGGCCACGTCCTTCACCGAGACCACGCCGTTGCGCTCGAAGAGCTCGGACACGGCGTCGCAGGCGAACACCTTGGCCATGTCGACCTGGCGGCCGAGCGCCGGCACCGGCACCTGGCCGGCCGGCGGGCGGATCATCGACTTGCGGAGCTTGCGGAAGGACCGGTCGAGCGCGTCGACGAGGTCGTCCGGCAGGTGCGCCCCGGCCATATCGGGTGACGGCTCGGGCACGCGCGGTAGCGCCTCGAGGGCGGCCGCGGCCGCCTCCTCGGGGGACCTCCCGCGTGCGCTGCTCATGTCCTCACCCTCGTGGAAACTCAGTTTGCGTGTGTCGCACACATACTTTACCGTACGAGATACGTGTGTAGCACATGCTTGTGTGCTGACGCCTCTCGGCCACCGGGCCGTGGGGACCTCGTTCGAAGGAACTGCAGTCATGGGTGGTCTGTCCCGCTGGGCAGTGCGCAAGCCGTGGTGGGCGCTCCTCGCGTTCATCGTGCTGGCCGGAGTCATCGGATTCCTCGGCAGCGTCAAGGGCGGTGAGCTCAAGGACTCCTTCGAGCTCCCCGACACCGAGTCGCTGCAGGCGCAGCAGCTGCTCGAGCAGCTGCCCGCCGGCACCGGCGGCGACGTCAACGCGATCACCGCCACGGTCGTGTGGTCGCCCGACACCGACGGCGCGCCCGCGGTCGACCCGGCCACCGCCGAGGCGATCACCGGGATGCTCACGACCATCTCCAAGGTCGAGGGCGTCTCCTGCGTGACCAACCCGTTCGACCAGACCGGCGCCGGCCTCGGTGTCGACTGCCCGGCCCCGCAGGGTCCGCCGGACCTCTCCCAGGTGCCCGCCGAGCAGCAGGAGGCCTTCAAGGCTGCGCTGCTCGCCTCCCAGCAGGCGCTCTCGCCGATCTCGCCCGACGGTCACGTGGCCAAGGCCACCATCACCTTCGACGGCGGCGAGGCCGGCGACGAGGTCTCCACCGAGACCGCCAAGGCCGTCATCGACGCAGTCAAGGCCGCCAACGCCGAGGACGGCATCACCGTCGGCGCCAGCGGCCAGGTGCTCGCGTTCGCCGGTCAGGAGCCCCCGAGCTCCGAGGCCGTGGGCATGCTCGTGGCGCTGGTGATCCTGCTCATCGCGTTCGGCTCGTTCCTCGCGGCCGGCCTGCCGCTGCTCACCGCCGGCATCGGCGTCGGCCTCGGTGCCAGCCTGCTGCTCTACGTCGCGAACTTCTACGACGTCGCCACCTTCGCCCCCACGCTCGCGGCCATGATCGGTCTCGGCGTCGGCATCGACTACTCGCTGTTCGTCATCAACCGCTACCGCCAGGCGATCCTCGCCGGGCATGAGCCGAAGAAGGCCGCGCTCGAGGCGGTCAACACCTCCGGCCGTGCCGTCGTCTTCGCGGCGTCCACGGTGATCATCGGCCTGCTCGGCCTGCTGTTCATGGGCATCGGCTTCTTCACCGGTCTCGCCTTCGCGGCCACCGGCACGGTGGTGCTCGTCATGCTGTCGGCCGTCTGGCTGCTGCCCGCGATCCTGTCGCTGCTCGGCAACAGGGCGGTCGATCCCGTGTCGCTGCTCATCAGCCGCGGCCTGCGCACCCCCGGTCGTCCGCGCCTGGTCACCCTGGCGACCCTGCTCGTGGTGACCGCCCTGATCTCGCTGGGCGTCCTCGCCAATGCGACGGCCGAGATCGGGCAGAAGGCCGTCGGCGTCGGCGTCGTGGTCGGTGCTGTGGCGCTCGTCGTGCTGCTCTCGCCGTTCTTCTACAAGATCACCCGGCACGCGCGGCACGACGGCGAGCCGTGGCACCCCGAGGGCGGCCGCTGGGCCCACTACGCCCGGCTCATCCAGAAGCGCCCGATCATCCCCGCGATCCTGTCGCTCGCCGCGGTCCTGATGCTCGCCGTCCCGGCGCTCAGCCTGCGGCTCGGCTTCCCCGACGACTCGGGCACGCCCGAGGGCAGCATCAGCCGCATCGCGTACGACCTGCAGACCGAGGGCTTCGGCGCCGGCTCCAACGGCCCGTTCCTCGTCGCGGTGCAGCTGCCGCAGAACGGCGACGTCGCCGGCCTCGGCGCCATCGTCGGGGCCCTCGAGCAGACCGAGGGCGTCGCCGCCGTCGTCCCGAGCACCGCGATGCTGCCGATCATGGGCGCCCAGCTGCAGGACTCGGACGTCACCGCGATCCAGGTCGTGCCCACGACCGGCCCGCAGGACGTCAAGACCGACGAGCTGCTCGACCGCCTGCGCGAGGAGACCCTCCCGCCCGTGCGCGAGTCCACCTCGGCCGAGGCGTACGTCGGCGGGGCCACCGCCATCGTCGCGGACTTCAGCACGGTCCTGACCGACGCCATGCCGCTTTTCCTCAGCGTGGTGGTGGGCCTGGGCTTCATCATGCTGCTGATCCTGTTCCGCTCGGCCGTCGTGTCGCTGACCGCCGTCGTGACGTCGCTGCTCAGCTTCGCGGCGTCCACCGGCATCACCGTCGCGGTGTTCCAGTGGGGCTGGCTCAACGACATCCTCGGGGTCACCGGGACGGGGCCGATCTTCCCGTTCCTGCCCGTCATGGTGTTCGCGATCCTGTTCGGCCTCTCGATGGACTACCACGTCTTCCTCGTGAGCCGCATGCAGGAGGAGTGGTCGCGCACGCACGACAACGCGGTCGCCGTACGCCGTGGCCTCGCCGGATCCGGCAAGGTCGTGCTGATGGCCGCGCTCATCATGTTCAGCGTGTTCGCGGCGTTCATCCCGACCCCGGACAACACGATCAAGCTGTTCGGCGTGGCGCTCGCCTCGGCGGTCCTCGTGGACGCGTTCCTGATCCGCCTGATCTTCGTGCCGGCGTTCATGTCGATGCTCGGCAAGGCCAACTGGTGGCTGCCCGCATGGCTCGCCAACCGGCTGCCTCACTTCGACGTCGAGGGCGGCGCGGACGAGATCGCCGACGACCAGGAGCCCGATTCGGTCGGCGGCGAGAAGGAACCCGCGAACGTGCACTGACGTCATACTGGTGGTGGCCGAGCGAGAGCCCGGCCGCCCGCACGCAGAGACCCGGGGGAAGTGCGACATCGTCGGTCGCACGGCAACGGGGGAGTCGTGCGACAGGCGACATGAAGGCCCGGGACGCACGCATCCGCGAGGGTGGGCGTCCCGGGCCTCCGTGCGTCGTCACCGCGATCGCCTCGCCCCGCCGGTGTGTCCGACCCCGCGTATGCCGCTGGGCGCCGACCTCGGGGGACCATGGGCGCATGAGCCGCCGCGGGACGCTGCACCACCTCGAGATCTGGGTGCCCGACCTGGCGCGGGCCGAGGCCTCGTGGGGCTGGCTGCTCGAGCGGCTCGGCTACACCCTCGACGCCAGCTGGCCCGCGGGGCGCACCTGGCTGCTGGGCACGGCGTACCTCTCGATCGAGGCGGGCCCGGACGTCGTCGAGGGGCCGCACGAGCGCCTGCGGCCCGGCATGAACCATGTGGCGTTCTGGGCCGGCTCCCGTACGGAGGTCGACGCCCTCGTGGTCGAGTCGGGGCATCACGGGTGGACGCTGCTGTTCGCCGAGCGGCATCCGTACGCCGGCGGTCCCGAGCACTATGCGGCGTACCTCGCAGACCCGGACGGCTACGAGGTCGAGCTGGTCGCCGACCCCCTCGGCATCGCCTGAGGCACGACCACCCGCCCCCGTCACCCTGATCGATCCGTCGCTTCCCGGCCCCGGAAACGACGGATCGATCAGTCTGAGCGACAGGGGCGTCGACTAGTTCGAGAGGGCGGCCTTCTTCACGAAGTTGCCGAAGTACGGCTTGCCCTTCTCGGTGAGGTGCAGGCCGTCCTTGAACCAGCCGTCCTTGTCGGTGGAGTAGGTGCGCCAGTCGGCGAGCACGACGTTGTCGTGCCGCGAGGCGACCGCGGCCATCACCTGGTTGCTCGGCTTCACCCACGCGAACCGCGCCGTCGAGGTGACGAGCACGATGCGGGTGCGGTCGCCGAGCTGGGCGATGGTGGCCTCGAGCCGGTCCTCGGACACCGGGCCCGCCGTGCCCATGTGCATCACGACGATCGGGCGCAGGGTGCCGCGGGCCAGGCTCGCGAGCACGGCGTCCTGCATGTTCGCGGGCGACCGGTTGATCGCGGCATCGAGCTTCACGCCCGGCAGGATCGCGCGGAGCGCGTCGGCCGACCACAGGGTGACGGAGTCGCCGTACCAGCTGATGTCGCCGGTACCGAGGCCCTCGGTCGAGCGCTTCTCGCCCGGGGGGAGGACGACCGGGGGCTTCGAGCTCGCGCTCGGCTTCGGCGTGGGCGTGGTCGACGGCTTGCTCGAGGGCGTGGTCGACGGCTTCGTGGACGGCGACATGCTCGGCGCAGCGGTCGGTGAGGCGTCGTCCGAGATGGCCTCGGTGGAGCCGTACTCGCCGTACGCGGCCGCCACGGGATCGGTCTTGGGCAGCGTCGCGAACGACGCCACGAGGGCCGCGGCCACGGCGGTCGTCACGAGCAGCGTGCCGATGGTGGCGCCGCGGCGCGGGACCACGGCGTCCACCGGTCCGACGGTGCGCGCGCGCTCGCGCATCGATGCCACGGCCTTCCCGATCGCGCCGTGGCGGATGGGCACCTCGACGTACCGGTACGACAGCGCGGCGACGCCGAGGGTCAGGGCGACCCGGCCGACGTCGACGAGCGGGCCCTCCCATGGGATGTCCACGCCCGGCCGTGTCACCAGGAGGATCGGCCAGTGCCAGAGGTAGATGCCGTACGACCGCTCGCCGACCCACCGCATCGGGGCGACGTCGAGCAGGCGCCCGATCGGTGCGCCGGGGTGGGTTGCCGAGGCGATGACCAGCGCGAAGACCGCTGCGGCGAGGAGGAACCCGCCGCGGTAGAGCCACGGGGTGTACTCCGTGATGGTGACGAACAGCCACGCCGTCATCGCGAGCCCGACGACGCCGGCGCCGATCATGGCCGTGCGGGCGCCGGCGGGGATGGTGGTGCGGAAATGGGCGGGGCGCCACACCGTGGCCAGCGCCGCCCCGAGCAGCACCGACATCGCGTGCGTGTCGGTGCCGAAGTAGACGCGGGTCGGGTCGGCGTCGAGGGGCATGCCGCGCGAGATCGACAGCCACGACATCCAGAGCGTGGAGGCGACCGCGCCGCCGAGCGCAACGATCAGCACGAGGCGCCGCCGCGACAGCCCGCGCCGGTTGGCGAACCAGCAGAGCCCGCCCAGGATCACCGGCCACAGCAGGTAGAACTGCTCCTCGACCGCGAGCGACCACAGGTGCGCGAGCACGTTTCCGCGCCCGATCAGCTCGAAGTAGGACTGCTCCTGCCCGAGCGCCCACCAGTTGCTGATGTAGAGCGCGGCGCCGGGGAGGTCGCGCAGGAACTGCTCGGCCACGTCGTTCGCGACCGTCGACACGAGGATCGCCGTGCCGACGAGCATGAGCACGAGCGCGGGGAGCAGGCGCCGGGCGCGCCGGAGGTAGAAGCCCGTGAAGTCGATGCGACCGCGGACACCGACCTCGGCGAGCAGCAGGGTCGTGATGAGGAAGCCGCTGATGACGAAGAACAGGTCGACGCCGAGGAAGCCCCCGGGCAGCCACTCGATGCCCAGGTGGTAGATCACGACCGCGGTGACCGCGATCGCGCGCAGGCCGTCGAGGCCGCCGATCCGGCTGCCGGCGCCCGGCACGCCGGCGTGCTTGCGCCTGCGAGGGGCGCGCACGGCGTCGCCCGAGACCCCGCCCGAGGCGAGGCGCGGCTGATCCGCGGAGAACGGCACGGGGGTCCGCGCGGTGGTCGGGGACGACGTCATGCGCGCACCACCGCGGGGGTGGGCGCGGAGCAGGTGCCGGGCCGTGGGTCACGGCGCGGCGCCACACGCTGGGGCATGGGAGTCCCTCCGGGGCAAGCGTAGGCCGCAGGGGCCTCGGTCCCCGCCTCCCGGGGCCGGCCGGGCCTGGGACGTGTCGGCGGCCCGACGGTTCGACCCCGCGCGACCGCATCAGGTTCCCGCCCGAGGGGCTCGGTGCAGGTGTCGCCCGCCACCCCCCGGGCCGGGCGGAGCCCATCGCCCTGTCTCCGGTGTGGACCGGGCGGTCGGGGCGTAGCCTCGGGTCAGCCGCCCCGGGGGACGGCGTACTGCGCGACAGCACGACCCGACTGCTCGACCTGATGCACCACTGACTGCACCACTGACCGCACACCTGACCGCACCACCCGACTCCGCCCTTCCTGCCGGCGCACGCGCGCCTCGTCCGCCGCCCCTGACCGGGTGCTGCGGGCATCCGTGCAGGTCAGGGCGTTGCGGCGGTGTCGGCGTCGGCGTGCTTGGGAGGACCGATGGACCTCGCCCGAGGTGTCGGCCCGGGGGACACCCCCGCGCTCGGCAGCCCGCTCGTGATCACCCTGCTCGTCGCCGTCCTGGCCCTCGTGGGCGTGCTCGTCTGGCTGGTGCTCCGGAGCCGTCGGCACGACGCCGAGGCCCTGCGCGACCGCGACGCCGCCGTCGCGGCGGCCGTGGACGCCGAGCTCGGACGCCGTCAGCGCGACCTCGACGACCGCGCGGAGAAGGTGCGGGCCGACGCCGCGGCCGAGGCCGGCCGCACCCGTGCCCTGGCCGAGCAGGCGCTCGCCTCGGCCGAGCAGGCGCGCGCCGAGGCCGCGGACGACGTCCGACGGGCCGAGGAGCGGCGCACGCAGGCGGAGTCCGACGTGGCCGCCGCCCGGGCCGAGCTGACCGCGCTGCGCGAGGAGGCCCAGCGCCGCGAGGAGCGGCTCGCCGAGCGCGAGTCGCGCCTCGACGCCGAGCTGGCCGACCTCGTCGCCCGGCTCGACGCCGTCACCGCCGCGGAGGCCGCACTGGTCGCCCGCCAGGCGGTCGTGGCGGAGGCGGAGTCCCGGCTCGCCGCCGAGCGCGCCGTCGCGCTCGAGCGCGTGGCCGAGATGACCGCGGCCGACGCCAAGACCGAGCTCGTCGCCACGATCGAGGCGCAGGCCAAGCGCGAGGCAGCCCTCACCGTCCGCGAGATCGAGCGCGAGGCGAAGGAGGAGGGGGAGGACCGCGCCCGGCGCATCGTCACCCTCGCCGCCCAGCGCATCGCGACCGAGCAGACGGCGGAGTCGACGGTGTCGGTGCTGCACCTGCCCGACGACTCGATGAAGGGCCGCATCATCGGCCGCGAGGGCCGCAACATCCGCACCTTCGAGGCCGTGACCGGCGTCAACCTGCTCATCGACGACACCCCCGAGGCCGTGCTGCTGTCGAGCTTCGACCCGGTGCGGCGCGAGGTCGCCCGGGTCACGCTCGAGGCGCTCGTCGCCGACGGCCGCATCCAGCCCAGCCGGATCGAGGACGAGTACGAGCGGGCCCGGCTCGAGGTCGATGCGCGCTGCATCCGCGCCGCCGAGGACGCCCTCGTCGACCTCTCGATCGGCGACATGCACCCGGATCTCATCGCCCTGCTGGGCCGGCTGCGGTTCCGGACGTCGTACGGCCAGAACGTCCTCGGCCACCTCGTCGAGGCCGCGCACCTGGCGGGGATCATGGCCGCCGAGCTCGGCCTGCCCGTCGAGCACTCGAAGCGGTGCGCGCTGCTGCACGACATCGGCAAGGCGCTCACGCACGAGGTCGAGGGCTCGCACGCGCTCATCGGCGCCGAGGTCGCGCGCCGGTACGGCGAGCACGAGGACGTCGTCCACGCGATCGAGGCGCACCACAACGAGGTCGAGGTGCGCACCCTCGAGGCCGTGCTCACCCAGACCGCGGACGGCATGAGCGGCGGACGTCCCGGAGCCCGGCGCGAGTCGCTCGAGCACTACGTCGAGCGGCTCGAACGTCTCGAGTCGATCGCGTCGGGATACGCCGGCGTCGAGAAGGTCTTCGCCATGCAGGCCGGTCGCGAGGTGCGCGTGGTCGTCGTCCCCGAGCAGGTCGACGACATCAGCATGCAGGTGCTCGCCCGCGACATCGCCGCCGAGATCGAGCACGAGCTCACCTATCCCGGCCAGATCCGCGTCACCGTCGTCCGCGAGTCGAGAGCCACCGGCCTCGCCCGCTGACGTGTGCGATGACGTGTGCGATGAAGGGTTGGGCCCCCGCCGGGCGACGATGGCGAAGCCTCGCCCGGTAGGGGACTTCGTTGCTAAGAGGGCAACATCCCCGGCCTTCATGGACACGGCGAGGCCCAGCGGGCGTGGCAGCGTGCGCGGGCTCGGCGCCGCGCCGTAGCCTCGCGCGCATGGCCCGGCGTACGGCGGTGAGCGCGTGAGCACCACCGTGCCCCGCCCCGCGGTGTCGAAGCAGGACCTGCCGCTCGTCACGCGCCGCGGCGGCGCCTGGGGCGCGTTCTGGGCGACGCTCGCGGTCATCGCCCTCGCGGTGCTCGTCGAGCGCGACTGGGCGCCGCTCGTCGACATCGACACCGGGGTGCTCGAGACGGTGCGGCGCTGGGCCCTGCGCAACGACTGGGCCGTCGAGGTGTCGCTGTGGCTGCAGTCGGCGGGCTCGTTCCGCGTCGCCGCCTGGGTGGGTGTGGCCGGTGTCCTGCTGCTGCTCGCGCGACGCCGCTACTGGCAGGCGCTGACCCTCGCCCTGCTCGCCTCGCTCGCGCCTCTCGTCGCCAACCTGATCAAGCCGCTCGTCGCGCGCGAGCGCCCGATCTGGGACGTCTACCTCGCCACCGAGGACTCGTTCTCCTACCCCTCCGGCCACGCCACGTGCGGGATCGCGGTCTACCTCGCGGTCGGCGTCGCGCTCGGCGCGCTGCTGCGCAACCGCGTCGCCGGGGCGTTCGTCGTGCTCGCGTTCTCGCTGGTCGGGATCGCCATCGGCCTCTCGCGCATCGTGCTCGGCGTGCACTACCCGAGCGACGTCGTCGGCGGCTGGTGCGTCGCGATCGCGTTCGCCGGGCTGCTCGGCGCGCTCTTCGTGCTGCCGCCGTACGAGCCGCACCTGAAGGCCGCCCGCCTCCGGCACTGATCGCCCCGTACGCCGCCGGCGCGACTGCGCCACGCCCGCGGACTAGCGTGGAGGCGTCAGGAGGTGCGCCGTGCGAGCCGCCTCGCGGCCCCGGAACACCCGGACCCTCGCCCGGGCGGCTGTCGCGCTCGCCCTGGTGAGCCTCGTCGCTGCGTGCACGACGTCGCCGGCGCCCGAGCCCAGCGTCCCCACGTCGACCACCTCCCCGCCGACGAGCCCAGCACCGACCACCTCCGCGCCGACGAGCCCAGCACCGACCACCTCGGCGCCCACGACGCCGACGCCGACGACCACCACGCCGACCACGCCGGCCCCGACCAGCAGCAAGCCGTCGACGCCTGCACCGACCACGCCGTCACCCACGGCGACTGCCGTGCCTGCCTGGCTCGTGGGCGAGGACGTGCGCCGCGTGCCCACCTCCCGCAAGGTCGTGGTCCTCACCTTCGACGGCGGCGGCAACGCGGCCGGTCTCGCGAGCATCCTCGCCACGCTGGAGGCCGAGAAGGTGCCCGGCACGTTCTTCCTCACCGGGCGCTGGGTGCAGGTGTATCCCCGTGAGGCGCAGGCGATCGCCGACGCCGGCCATGTGATCGGCAACCACACGATGACCCATCTGCACAGCACGGCGGTCCCCGATTCCGTTCTGCTGAAAGAGATCCGGGACGCCGCCCTCACGATCCGCGCGGCGACCGGCGTCGACCCACGTCCATGGTTCCGCTTCCCGTACGGCGAACGCACGGAAGCCGACGTCCGGCTCGTCAACGCGCACGGCTACGTCTGCGTGAGCTGGGGCCTCGACACACTCGGCTGGCTCGGCAGCTCGCGCGGCACGGCCGCGGACGTCACCAGGCGGGTCGTCGCCGCGCTCCAGCCCGGGCTCATCGTGCTCATGCACGTCGGGGCCAACCCGGACGACGGCACCACGTACGACGCCGACTCGCTCGCGGCCACGATCGCGGCGCTGCGGGCGCGCGGCTACACGTTCGCGACGGTGACCGCCCTGCTCGACCGGCCGCAGCGCTGAGCGCGGTCAGCCAGCGGCGGCAGACACCGCGACGCGCGCCCACGGGAGCCAGCGGGCCGACGACTCGACAGGGACGACGACCCAGTCGGGCAGCGCGGCGTTCATGGTGCTCGGCGCCCAGGTGTGCGCGCCCTCGACGGCGAGCGCCTCGGCGTGCTCGGGAGAGGCGACGGGCAGCCGGAACACCATGCTGTCGCCGGCGAGGCAGGCGACGCCGAGCCCCGAGTGCTTGAGCGCGCGGTGCCCGAAGGCCATCCCGATGGAGACCCCGTCGCCGCGCAGCTCGGTCGCCAGGCCGTCGAACAGGAGCCGGGCGGCCGCGCTGGGAGGGGTCATACCTGCAACCGTACGGGGGTACCGGCCGCGCAGCGACACGGGCGCTGACGCTGCGTGATCCGCTGGGACGGCGCGAGTCGGCAGGAGTTCGTCCGATCGGGTGGTCGACGAGCACCGCACGTGCCCGACGCGGAAGACTGGACGCGCGATCGTGCGAGCCATCGGTCCGGCTCGGTCTCGGGGGCCGCGCCTCCGCGCGACGCGGATGGAGGAGCGCGTCATGGCACGGCCGGTCGTCGTCCTGCTGGATCCGCATCACCCGTACGCCGGGAGGTTCTCGGCCATCGCCGACCGGCGCTGGGGCCTCGACACCGTCTGCCTCTGGAGCCGCACGACCGCCTGGGACCGCGCCCTGGCCACCGACTATCTCGACCGGTCCGACGCCGTGGTCGCGCACTACTCGTTGCCTCTCGACTCGATCGAGGCAGCGGCGGTCGCGCTCGGGCGGAGGCACGAGGTCGTCGGCGTCCTGCCGCACTTCGAGGACAGCCTCGAGGCGGCGGTGACCGTCGCCGAGACGCTGGGTGTCGCCTGGGCCGACCCGACCGATCTGCGTCGCTTCCGCAACAAGTCGGGGCTCAAGGCGCACCTGCGTGCGGTGCCCGGGGGCCCGCGCATCAATGCGACGGCGGCTGTGCGCACGCGGCAGGAGATCCGGGCAGCGCGCGAGACCGGGCCGTTCGAGCGCTTCGTGCTCAAGCCCAACGACGGCATGAGCAACAGCCGTATCGGCTTCTTCGACGGCGACGTCACCGACGAGCAGCTCGACACGTACCTCGCGTCGTCGGGCGGGGGCCTGCTCGCGATGGAGGAGTTCCTCGACGGCGCGGAGTACTGCGTCAACGGCCAGGTCGACGAGCACGGCGTCGTCACCACGCTCAGCGTCTACCGCACCCACCACACCGCAGCCAACGGGCGCACGCAGCTCGCCGAGCGGTTCGAGCTGCTGCGTCACGACTCGCCGTTGTTCGACCGGCTCGCGACGTACGCCTCCGACGTGCTCACCGCCGCACGGCTGCGGCGCAGCCCGTTCCACATGGAGGTGATGGTCGACGACGACGGTCCATGCCTCATCGAGGTCGGCGCGCGCCTCGGCGGTGTCTCGATGGCGTTCGACGTCGGCGTCGTGCACGGCGGCGCCGTCGACGCGTTCGAGCTGGCCGTCCAGCACTACCTCGGCCGACCGTCCGAGCGGCCGCTCCAGCCTGACTGGGCCGCGTACGACGCCCGCGCTCTGCGCATCGTCTGCGGGATCAGCGACGAGGACGTGCGCGCGGCGTCCTGGGACGGCATCCGGGAGGTCGAGGCGATGCCGGAGTTCGTGCACTGGGTCAGCAGGCCGCGCGCCGGACAGCGGGTCCGGCCCACGCGCGACCTGGCTACGAGCCCGTGGCAGGTCACCATCGCCGCGGCCTCGACCGAGCAGGCGGACGCCGCGGAGGCGCGCGTGCGCGCGCTCGTCGGGTGGAACCGCGCCACCGTCGACCGGTCGAAGGTCGGGCTGAAGGCGCATGCCACCGTGGTGCGCGCCGGCCACCGGCTGCGGCTCGTGCCCGGTGCCGTCCGCACGCGACCCGTTCCGCTCCCCACCACGGTCCCCGTGGACATGACCGGACGTGCGGCGCGGCTGCCGTCGACGAACGACTCCCGGGGGGCAGGCACATGCTGAAGCGCGTCGTGCGCCGGGTCGGCTATGCCGGGCCGGTCCGTCGCACCATCACGAGCTCATCCGGTCTCGGGCGCGTCACCGGCCGCTTCGTGGGCGGCCTCGACGAGGTGTCCGCCGTCGCCGTGGCGCAGCGTCTGCGCGCGCAGGGGATGCTCACCACTCTGCATGTGCGCCAGGGGAATCCGGTCGACGAGGCCGGTGCTGACGCGCACGTGGAGCTCTATCGCCGCCTGGTGGCCCAGCACGTCGAGGCCGGCTTGCGGGAGGGGTCGGAGATCTCGCTCAAGATGGCGCAGTTCGGCCTGCTCGCCCCGGGTGGTCTCGACGGCGCGGTCGAGCGGATGCGTGCGACCGTGGCCGACGCCTATGCGGCCGGCATCGGCGTCACGGTCGACATGGAGGGCATCGAGGAGGTCGACGTCACCCTCGACGCCGTGTGCCGCCTGCGTGCCGATCAGCCCGACGTGGGCATCGCGATCCAGGCCTACCTGCTCCGCAGCGAGGCCGACTGCCACGCTCTCGCGTCGACGGGTGCACGGGTGAGGCTCGTGAAGGGCGCGTACGGCGCCGGCCCCGACGTCGCGCACACCACGCGGGCCACGGTCGACTCGGCGTACGAGCGCTGCCTCGAGATCCTGTTCGCCGGCGGCGCCTACCCGATGGTCGCGAGCCACGACCTGCGCATGGTCGAGGCCGCCCGCGCGATGGCCCGCGAGGCGGGGAAGGGCCGCGACGCCTACGAGATCCAGATGCTCATGGGGGTGCGCACGCAGGACCAGGTGCGGCTTGCGGCCGCGGGCGAGCGGCTGCGCGTCTACGTGCCGTACGGCCCCGACTGGTACGGCTGGTTCGTCAACCGCATCGTCGAGAAGCCGAGCAACGTGCGGCTGCTGGCGCACGCGCTGGTGAGCCCCGGTCCGCGGGTCTGACCTGCGATTCGGCCGGTGCCGCGGGGTCGCCGTACCCTGTGACCACCATGCGCACGTACGAGGTCCGCACCTACGGGTGCCAGATGAACGTCCACGACTCCGAGCGTCTCTCCGGCTTGCTCGAGGGCGCCGGCTACGTGCGCCCCGGCGAGGGCGAGCAGGCCGACGTCGTCGTGTTCAACACCTGCGCCGTGCGCGAGAACGCCGACAACCGCCTCTACGGCAACCTCGGCCACCTCAAGCCGATCAAGGACGCGCACCCCGGCATGCAGATCGCCGTCGGCGGCTGCATGGCGCAGAAGGACCGCGGCGAGGTCGTGCGCCGTGCTCCGTGGGTCGACGTCGTCTTCGGCACCCACAACATCGGCTCGCTCCCGGTGCTGCTCGAGCGCGCCCGGTCGCTCGAGGAGGCTCAGGTCGAGATCCTCGAGTCGCTCGAGGTGTTCCCGTCGACCCTGCCGACGCGACGCGAGTCGGCGTACGCCGCCTGGGTGTCGATCAGCGTCGGCTGCAACAACACCTGCACGTTCTGCATCGTGCCGTCGCTGCGCGGCAAGGAGAAGGACCGGCGACCGGGCGACATCCTCGCCGAGATCGAGGCGCTCGTGGCCGAGGGCGTGTGCGAGGTGACGCTGCTCGGGCAGAACGTGAACGCGTACGGCGTCGAGTTCGGCGACCGCGCCGCATTCGCCAAGCTGCTGCGCGCGTGCGGCTCGATCGACGGGCTCGACCGCGTGCGGTTCACCTCGCCGCACCCCGCCGACTTCACGGACGACGTGATCGCCGCGATGGCCGAGACGCCGAACGTCATGCCGCAGCTGCACATGCCGCTGCAGAGCGGCAGCGACCGCCTGCTCAAGGCGATGCGCCGGTCGTACCGCAGCGAGAAGTACCTCGGCATCATCGAGCGCGTGCGCGCGGCGATGCCCGACGCCGCGATCACCACCGACATCATCGTCGGCTTCCCCGGCGAGACCGACGAGGACCACGAGGCCACCCTCGAGGTCGCGCGTGCCGCGCGGTTCGCCTCCGCGTTCACGTTCCAGTACTCGCCGCGCCCGGGCACTCCGGCCGCGACGTACGACGACCAGGTGCCGCCCGAGGTCGTGAAGGAGCGCTACGCCTCGCTCGCGGCGCTCGTCGACGAGATCGCGTGGGACGAGAACAAGCAGCTCGTGGGCCGCTCGGTCGAGCTGCTCGTGGCCGAGGGGGAGGGGCGCAAGGACGGCGCGACCCTGCGCCTGTCGGGCCGCGCACCCGACAACCGCCTCGTGCACTTCGTGCCGGGCGCCGACCTGCCGCGCCCGGGCGACATGGTGACCGCGCAGATCACCTACGCCGCGCCGCACCACCTGGTGAGCGACCTGCCCGCCACCGGCCTGCGCCGCACCCGCAGCGGCGACGCCTGGGCCGACCGCCAGAGCGCCGACTCCTGCGCCCCGCCGTCCACCCCCGGCACCCCGGGAGCCGGCGCCCCCGTCCTCCTCGGCCTCCCCACCCTCCCCCCAGCCTGAGTTCTCGGCCCTGAGGGTCGATCACGGCAGTTGAACCGCAGTCGTTGACCCGTGCTCGTGATCGTGACCGAGCGGGGAGGCCGCCTCAGACCCGCGCAGATCGGTACGGCGTGTCGCGGAACCGGGGCGTCGTCGTCGTACGTCGTAGGGGCACGGTCCGCCGGTGGTGCTGGGCGCAGCCCACCGGCGGGACCGGCCAACCTCGTCGCGTCGCCGCTCCGGACGCGTCCGCATAGGGTCGTCCAGTGATCACCGGCGCCGCCTTCGTCCCGAGCGCGCCGATGCTCGTGCCCGTCGTCGCGCAGGGCGCGGCTGCGGACCTCGACGACATCCGCGCTGCCTCGCTCGACGCCGTACGCCGTGCCCTCGCCGCGCCGGCGCAGCGCGTCGTGATCGTCGGCGCGGGCACCGCCACGCGCACCCACTCCGCCGGCACGGCCTCGTTCCGCGGCTTCGGCGTGCCGTACGACGTACCCCTCGACCCGGCCGCGCCCGGCGGTGATCCGCTCCCGCTCGCGCTGTCGGTCGGCGCGTGGCTGCTCGCGCAGGTCGGGTGGCCGGGGGAGCGGCTCGCGCTGGAGGTGGCGGCGACGGCCGACGACGACGAGCTCGACGACGCCGGTATCGCGCTCGCCCAGGGCGGCATCGCGACCGCGCTGCTCGTGGTGGCCGACGGCTCGGCCGCGCGCAGCGAGAGGGCGCCCGCCCACCTGCACCCGGGGGCTGAAGCGTTCGACGCATCCGTGGCCGCGGCGCTCAGCATCGGCGACCCCGGGCTGCTCGCCGCGATCGACCGGGCCGTGGCGCGCGAGGTGGCCGCGGCCGGACGCCCCGCCTGGCGTACGGCGGCCACCGCGCTGCATGGTCTGCGCTGGGATGCCGCGCTCCTCGCCGACACCGCACCGCTCGGCGTCGGCTACGTCGCTGCAGCCTGGACCCGTTGAGCCGTCAGGGTTCTCGCGCTCAGGGCGTCACGGCGTTGGACTGGCGTGGGCGGCGATCACCCGCCAGCCCGAGTCGGGCGAGTGGATCCACGTCCGGGTGAAGCTGAGCCGGGCGGAGAACTCTGTGCCGTCGAAGGTGCCCTCCAGCGTGCCGCGGAACCACGTGACGCCCGTGCATCCCTCGACGAGGACGGTCAGGTCCTCCTCCGCGACCTTCGTCAGCACCTGTCGGCGCGTTCGTTGGAGCTCGAGGTCGTCGCTCTTGGAGTACCGGCCGCCGTTCGGCCCGCCCGTGTAGATGAGGCGGTCGTCGAGCAGGTCGTCGAGCGCGTCGGCGTCGCCGGCGAGCTGAGCGGCTTGCAGCCGACGCTCCGCACCGCGCAGCGCCTCGGCCATGTCGTCGGTCATGTCGTCCTCACCCCCACATCGCCGCCACGGTCGACGGCAGAGCACCAGATGCCGATGATGCGCGACGGCGTCGGTCGCGCACCGGTGCTCCGCTTTCGGCGTACGACGCGACGACGCCGCAGCGTCCCGAGATCGCTGCGGCGTCGTCGTCCCCCCTGAGGAGACCTGTGCTCGGCGGGTGACCGCCCGTGGATCAGGTGGCGGCGGGCGGGTCGGACTTCAGGGCGTCGACGGCCTTCTCGGCCACGCCCTCGACCGCACCCGTGACGGAGTCGAGCTTGCCGCCGGTCTTGTCGCTGACGAACGCCGTCGCCGACGACACCGCGCCGGTGACCTTGTCGCCGTGCTGGTCGGCGAGGCCGGTGACGGCCTCCTTGGCCTGGCCGGCGAGCTCGCCCGCCTTGACCGCTGCGGTGCCGGCGGCGGCCTTGGCCTGCTCGGCGGCGGGGCCTGCCGCGGCCTTGGCCTGCTCGGCGACGCCCGAGGCCTTCTCCGCGATGGGGGCCGCGGCAGCTGTGGCCTTCTCGGCGAGCGGCGCGGCAGCCGCAGCCGCCGTGCTCGCGACGCCGGCGGCCTGGTCCTTGGCCTGGCCGAAGAGTCCCTTGAGGGTGTCCAGAAGTCCCATGTCGATCCTCCAGTGGTGTGGACGAGGGGAGGTCCGTCGACCTCCTCCGACCGTAAGGGAGGATGCGGGGCATGGCCCCCGCTTCCGGCAATCCCGTCACGGTCGTGGCGGTGGTGGGGCCGACGGCGTCGGGGAAGTCCGACCTCGGGGTGGCGCTCGCGCAGTCCCTCGGGGGCGAGGTGGTCAA
Source organism: Longivirga aurantiaca (assembly GCF_042660085.1). Lineage (NCBI taxonomy): Bacteria > Bacillati > Actinomycetota > Actinomycetes > Sporichthyales > Sporichthyaceae > Longivirga > Longivirga aurantiaca. The sequence goes on from NZ_JBHSTI010000008.1 coordinate 1,033,184, forward strand.
CGCCGACTCCATGCAGGTCTACCGCGGCATGGATGTCGGTACGGCGAAGCTCACGCCGGCCGAGCGGCACGGCGTTCCGCACCACATGCTCGACCTCTGGGAGGTCACCGAGGTCGTGTCGGTGGCGGAGTACCAGAAGCTGGCGCGCTCGGTGGTCGACGGCCTGCTCGCGGCGTCGACCGTGCCCGTGGTGGTCGGCGGCTCCGGGCTCTACGTGCGCGCGCTGCTCGACGACCTCGAGTTCCCCGGCACCGATCCGGAGGTGCGGGCGCGGCTCGAGGCAGAGCTCGAGGCGGTCGGCCCGGACGCGCTGCACCAGCGGCTGGCCGAGGCCGACCCCGCGGCGGCGATGGCGATCCTCCCGACGAACGGGCGCCGCATCGTGCGCGCGCTCGAGGTCGTCGAGATCACCGGTCGTCCGTTCACGGCGTCCCTCCCGGAGGTGCGCGACGTCTACCCGAACGTGCAGATCGGCCTCGATGTGCCGCGCCCGGTGCTCGATGAGCGCATCGACGAGCGCGTCACGCGCATGTGGGCGGCCGGTCTCGTCGACGAGGTACGCCGGCTGCTCGACGTCGGCCTGCGCGACGGGCATACGGCGTCGCGCGCGCTCGGCTACGCGCAGGTGATCCGGTTCCTCGACGGCGAGTGCAGCGAGGAGGAGGCGCTGATCGAGACCCAGCGCGCCACCCGCCGCTTCGCCCGCCGCCAGGACACCTGGTTCCGCCGCGACGAGCGCGTGCACTGGCTGCCCTACGACGCCGACGACCTCCTGCCCCGCGCCCTCGCGGCCGCCCGCCCCCACGCGCACGACACCACCCGCTGAGGGCAGAGCGCGCCAGTCACGGGCGCGTTCCGTCCTCTACTGCTCGTCCCCTTGGGTCGATCCAGGCAGTTCAACTGCACTCGTTGACCCGTACTCGTGATCGTGCTGCTGGTTTCGTGGCGGCGTCCGCCGGCGTCGGAGAAGCGGACAGGGCTCGCCCCTCACGGGACGTTCCCGTCCTTCGCAGACGAACTCAGCCGCGGGGGCGGTGCACGTAGTACTCGGTGCCGAAGACCCTCGCGTAGACCGGTCGCGGCAGCTTGAGGAACACCGACAGCGTGCGCGGGCCGTCGTCGGCGGTGGCCTGCGACGCGTGCGCGGCCATCGACGCGCGCTTGACGTCGAGGAACCGGCGTACGTCGACGCGGTGCGTGATGTCGGCCGACGCCGTGAACGCGCGGTCGAACGACGTCGGGTCGAACTCGGGAGGGAACGGGTAGACCTTCGCCGCGGCCTTCACCGCGCGAGCCATGAGGTCGCGGGGCGCCGTCGCCTCGAAGAGCGACGCCGTGCCCGCGAGATCGGCCGCGAGCGCCCCGGCATCGTGCACGCGGATGTGGTCGGGGTGGCCGTAGCCGCCGTTGGCGTCGTACGTGACCAGCACGTCGGCGCCCTCCTCGCGCAGCACCTCCGCAACAGCGGACGCCGCCTCCTCCAGCGGCGCCGCGCACCACGGCACCGCGCCCCCCGGCTGCTGCACCGCGTCGCCGTGCAGCCCGGAGTCGGCGTACGGCAGGCGCACCACCCGGTGCACGCCGAGCGCGGCGGCGGACCGGTCGAGCTCCGCCGAGCGCCGCGCGGCGAGACCGCCTGCCGCCATGTCGGACGACGCGAGCCCCTCCGCGCCATCGGTCGCGACGACCAGCACCACGCGCTGCCCCTCGGCCACGGCGCGCGCCATCGTCCCTGCGGTCAGCAGCGCCTCGTCATCGGGGTGCGCGTGCAGGAACACCAGCGTCTTCGCCCTCACGCGCCCGATCCTCCCAGATCCGCCGTACCCCGTTCGCGCCCGCCGTACGCCGCTCGCGCACCAGCACGCCGTCCGTCGACCGGCGCACGGCGCGGGTAGGGTCGCGCACGTGCGGATCGTCCACATCTCCGACTGCTACCCGCCTCGGCTCGGTGGCATCGAGACCCAGGTGCGGGCGCTCGCCGTGCGCCAGGCGGCCGCCGGCCACGACGTCCACGTCATCACCGCGACGCCCGGCGAGACGATCCGCAACGGCACCGAGATCCTCGACGGTGTCACGGTGCACCGCACCACGTTCAAGCTCCCCGCCGACCTCCCCGTGCACCCGCGCGTCACGAGCGTCATCGGCGACCTCCTGAAGCCCGGGGGAGCGGCGGCGGACGCCGATGCGGTGCACGTGCACGGCGGCGTCGTCTCGCCGTTCGCCTATCCGGGCATGCGCGTGGCCCGCAAGCTCGGGCTGCCCACGGTGCTCACGATCCACGGCGTCTGGGGCGGCGTGTTCCAGCCGACCGCGAGGCTCACCGAGGGCCTGCTCAAGTGGGCGCAGTGGGGCGTCGTCCTCAGCGCTGTGTCCGACGCCGCCGCCGACCCGATGCGCAGCGTCGTCGGCGCCGGTGTGCCTGTGAGCCTCATGCCCAACGGCATCGACGTCGACCACTGGCGCGTCCAGCCCGTCGCGGGCGACCCGAACGAGACGCGCCTCATCGCCGTCATGCGCCTCGCCCCGCGCAAGCGCGCGATGGCGCTCGTGCAGATGGCGCACGGCGCGAGCCGCATGCTGCCGAGCGGCAGGCGTCTGCGCCTCACGATCGTCGGCAGCGGCCCCATCACCGCGCAGGTGCAGAGGTACGTCGCCAAGCACGGGCTCACCGCCGGCCGGTTCGTCGTCGACCTGCCCGGACGCCTCGCGCCCGACCAGGTGAAGGCCGCGCTCGCGGCGTCCGACGCGTTCGTCGCACCGGCCAAGCTCGAGTCGTTCGGGATCGCGGCCCTCGAGGCGCGTACGGCGGGGCTTCCCGTCCTGGCGTACGCCTCCACCGGCATCCGCACGTTCGTGCACCACGAGGTCGAGGGCCTCCTCGCGCGCGACGACCGGCAGATGGTCGACAACATCTGCCGCATCGCGTCCGACGTCGCCCTGCGCGAGGCCATCACCGCGCACAACCGCAGCACCGAGCCGGCGCAGTCGTGGCCGCACGTGCTCGAGACCGCCGAGGCGCTGTACGCCGAGGCCGCGCAGCAGACCGCCCGCCCCTGACCGCGCCGTCCAGGTAGGTGCGCGGCGATTCCGTCGCAGAGCGCACGCTCGTTACCCGGGTAAGGAGGCACCCGCCTAGCTGAGCGGCGATTCCGTCGCAGAGCGCACGCTCGTTACCCAGGTAAGGAGGCACCCGCCTAGCTGAGCGGCGATTCCGTCGCAGAGCGCACGCTCGTTACCCAGCTTCGCGGTCCGACCCCTGACCGGGCCGTCCAGGTCTCCGAGTTACTGCCCACATGGTCGCTGAAGACGACCTCTCCGCGACCATTCGGGCAGTAACTCGCGGAACACCAGCGGGAGCGGACGGCGGGCGCGGCTCGACTACCATCGGCGGCGTGACCAGCCATGCCGCCGCGCTCGGCGAGCTCGAGGGCCTGGCTGTGCTCAAGGGGCACGGCACGGGCAACGACTTCGTGCTCGTGCCCGACGCCGACGGCGCCCACCCCCTCACGCCCGCGCAGGTGCGCGCGCTCGCCGACCGCCGCTTCGGCCTCGGAGCCGACGGCGTCCTGCGCGTCGCGCGCACGAAGGACAGCCCCGAGGTCGCCGACCAGGCCGCCGACGCAGAGTGGTTCATGGACTACCGCAACGGCGACGGCACCACCGCCGAGATGTGCGGCAACGGCGCGCGGGTGTTCGCCCGCTACCTCGTCGACTCCGGTCTCGAGAGCGGTACGTCGTTCAGCATCGCGACCAGAGGCGGCGCGCGAGCAGTCCGCATCGAGGGCGACGGCGACGTCACGATCGACATGGGCGTGGCGACCGGACCGCTGCTCCGCGCGATGCCGGTGGTCAGCGTCGGCCCGGAGTCGTGGAACGCCACCGCGGTCAACGTGCCCAACCCGCACGCCGTGGTCTTCCTCGAGGAGCCGGACGACCTCGACGCCCTCGACCTCACCCAGCCGCCGCAGGCCGGGCCGCCCGCGATGTTCCCCGACGGCGTCAACGTCGAGTTCGTCGTGCGCGTCGGCGCGCCGGACGAGCGGCACGTGCGGATGCGCGTGCACGAGCGCGGCGTCGGTGAGACTCTCAGCTGCGGCACCGGGGCGTGCGCCGTGATGGTCGCGGCCGCAGGCCGTGACCAGGCTCCGGCTGAGGTCGCCTACACCGTCGACGTGCCCGGAGGAACAGTGGTCGTGACCCGTCGAGCCGACGAGCACATCGAGCTGCGCGGCCCTGCCGAGATCGTGGCCATCGCGACCATCACGTCCGCGCCGTGAGCCGCCCCGACGTCGACGTCGACGACGGCCCCGAGTTCGCCGCAGCCGTCGGATCGTTCGTCAGCGACCTGGGCGGCGGGTTCATGATCTCCAGCCAGGCCAAGGCGTTCGGCAAGGACAACGGCCTGCGCGGTCGCCAGGCCTACGTGCTCGGCCGCGGCAGCGTGCTCGGCGACGTCGATGCCGACGTCATCACGAGCGCCTTCGGCTTCTGGCCCGCCGACGTCGTCCGCGAGGCGTGGGACGCCGGCCGCGAGGTGATGCCGGTGGCCGCTGCGCGCGAGGCGTACACCGCCGCCTGCCACGCGTGGGGCGTCGAGCACTACGACCGCCTCGAGGGCGCCGAGCGCCTCTGCGAGCTCATCGAGTGGATCGTCGACGGCACCGACGTCGCCGGCCTGCCCCTGTACGCCGGCTGGCGTGCCGTGCCGCTGCCCGACGACCCGCGCGCGCGCCTCGCCCAGCTCATGCACCTGCTGCGCGAGCACCGCGGCAGCCTGCACATCGTCGCCGTCGTCGCATGCGGCCTCTCGCCGCTGCAGGCGATCCTCGCCGGCAAGGGCGGCCACGGGAACGCCACCTTCTTCGGCTGGGAGGAGCCGTTCGAGGACTTCAGCGGCCACCTCGTCGCGCGGTCCGAGGCCGAGGCGCTCACCGACCGGCTCGTGGCCCCGGCGTACGACGTGCTCGGTCACGACGAGCGCATCGAGCTGCTCGAGCTGCTGCAGGCCGCGGCCGACGCCGCCTACGGCCCCGAGGTCGCGTAGCCGTGGCGGGCACCGAGGCTCTGGAGAAGCCGGCGCCGCGGGGGATCCGCGGCAAGGCCGGCCGCATCGTCGGCATCGACGTGGCGCGAGGCATCGCGCTCATCACGATGGCCGCGACGCACATGCTTCCCGTGCACGGTCCCGACGGGCACCTCACGCTGAGCGGGTTCCTGTTCGGCGGCCGCGCCTCGGCGCTGTTCGCGCTGCTCGCCGGCGTGAGCCTGGCGATCGTCACGGGTGGTGCCACGCCGAAGGCGGGTCGCGACATGACCCGCGCCCGCGCCATCATCGCCGTGCGTGCCCTGGTCATCGGGCTCATCGGCCTGATGCTCGCGATGACGGACACGATCGTGGCGGTGATCCTCGCCTACTACGCCGTCTACTTCCTGATCGCGCTGCCGTTCCTGCGGCTGCGGGCCTCGACCCTGATGTCGCTGGCCGTGCTGTGGGGTGTGGTGAGCCCGCAGATCAGCTTCTGGCTGCGCGGGATGCTGCCCGACCCTCCGCGCGGCCAGGTCGACCTGATCATGATCTTCACCGATCCCGCGTCCGCGCTGAACGCGTTGCTGTTCACCGGCTACTACCCGGCCTTCACCTGGCTCACGTTCATCCTGGCGGGCCTCGCCGTCGGCCGGATGGACCTGCGCGCCAAGGGAACCGCGATCGCGCTCGCCGTGGGCGGGCTCGTCGTGGCGGCGGCCGCCTGGCTCACCTCGGGCCTGCTCCTCGAGCTGTTCGGCGTCACCACGCCGTGGTCGACCGAGAACGGCCCGGTCGTGTTCAGCGGCTGGGAGATCAACAACATCGGGTGGTACGGCACCACGCCCGCCGGCGACTCGGTCTGGCTGCTGGTCGCCGGGCCGCACGCCGGTACGACGTTCGACCTCATCGGCGTCACCGGCTCGGCTCTCGCGGTGCTCGGGGTGTGCCTGCTCGCAATGCGGACCGACCTGCTGCGGAAGATCGCCTACCCCGTCGCCGCCGCCGGCGCCATGACGCTGACCCTCTACACCATCCACGTGCTCGTGCTGTCGTTCGACGTCGGCGACCTCGGGTCCAAGACCTACTACCTGACCCATGTGATCATCGGGCTGTCGATCGCGCCGATCTGGCTGTCGTTCTTCGCCAAGGGGCCCCTGGAGTGGGTGGTGCACGAGATCGCCACCGGCATCGGCACCGCGGCCGTGCCGCGTGAGCCGAAGCGGCCGGTCGGCGGCTGAACCGCGCGCCCGGCGCGGCGTGTCAGGCGGACGGGCGCGGCTCGGTCGACGCCCAGGTGTAGAGGCCGGCGACCACCAGCCACACCGCGGTCGGAGCGATGAGCAGCGCCGCCTGCCACGAGACCGACGCCACGACGGCGAGGACGTCGAGCCGCATCGGCCCACCTCCTCTCTGCCCAGTCTCGGTCATGCAGGACGCAGACCGACGCACCCGCCCGTCCGATGCTGCGGCCGCAGCGCGATGACGCTGAGCGAGAACCGGGTACGCACGCCCGCTCAGGCCGTGCGACCCTGGAGCCAACATGACTGACTCCTTCATCGACGCCGACGAGCTCACCACCGGCGAGTTCGAGCTCTCCGACCGTGCGGCGCTGCGCCGTGTCGGCGGCCTGTCGACCGAGCTCACCGACGTCACCGAGGTCGAGTACCGGCAGATCCGGCTCGAGCGCGTGGTGCTGGTCGGCGTCTGGACCGAGGGCACCGTGCTCGACGCCGAGCGCAGCCTCGCCGAGCTCGCACGTCTCGCGGAGACCGCCGGCTCGGTCATCGTCGACGGCCTGATCCAGCGCCGCGACCGGCCGGACCCGGCGACGTACATCGGCTCGGGCAAGGCCAAGGAGCTGCGCGACGTCGTCATCGAGCACGGCGCCGACACCGTCATCGCCGACGGCGAGCTCACGCCCGGCCAGCTGCGCCAGCTCGAGGACGTCGTGAAGGTGAAGGTCGTCGACCGCACCTGGCTGATCCTCGACATCTTCGCCCAGCACGCACGCAGCCGGGAGGGCAAGGCGCAGGTCTCGCTCGCACAGATGCAGTACCTCCTTCCGCGCCTGCGCGGCTGGGGCGAGTCGCTCTCCCGCCAGGGCGGTGGCGCCGGAGGCTCCGGCGGCGGCGTCGGCACGCGCGGCCCCGGTGAGACCAAGATCGAGACCGACCGCCGTCGCATCAACACCTCGATGGCCAAGCTGCGCCGCGACATCAAGGAGATGAAGACCGCACGCGACACCCAGCGCGCGGACCGTCGTCGCCACGGTGTGCCGAGCGTCGCGATCGCCGGCTACACCAACGCCGGCAAGTCCAGTCTCCTCAACTGCGTCACGGGCGCGGGTGTCCTCGTCGAGGACTCGCTGTTCGCCACGCTCGACCCGACCGTACGACGTACCCACACGCCGACCGGTCGCGAGTACACGGTCACCGACACGGTCGGCTTCGTCCGCCACCTGCCGCACCAGCTCGTCGAGGCGTTCCGCTCGACGCTCGAGGAGGTGTCGGAGAGCGACCTGATCCTGCACGTGGTCGACGGCAGCGACGACGACCCCGAGGGCCAGATCACCGCCGTGCGCGAGGTGCTCGCGGAGATCGGCGCGCAGCACGTGCCCGAGATCATCGTGATCAACAAGGCCGATGCAGCCGACCCCGAGACCATCGCGCGGCTGCAGCGGCGCGAGCCGCACTCGATCGTCGTCAGCGCCAAGACGGGCGCGGGGATCGAGCAGCTGCTCGGCATGATCGAGCACGACCTGCCGCGCAGCGCCGTCGAGGTCGACGTCGTCGTCCCGTACGAGCGCGGAGACCTCGTGGCCCGCGCGCACAAGGACGGCGAGGTTCTCGGCGTCGACCACACCGAGTCCGGCACCCGGCTGAAGGCGCGCGTGCCGCAGAGCCTGGCCACCGAGCTCGAGGCCGCGGCAGCCTCCGCGTCGTAGCCCGTCCGGGCACCCGGCCGTCGGACGACTCCGGCACCTGCTCTACGGTCGCCCCTGCATCCGCCCCGCGCTCGCGGGGTCACCCGAGCGAGAGGCGCGCACCATGAGCGAGAGCAACGAGACCGCGGCCGAGGCCCAGGTCGAGACCGTCGTCCTGGTCGACGTGGACGGCGACGGCACCGTCGACGCGGTCGTCGTCGTCGAGGACAACGGCGACTCCGTCACCGCGGTCGACCTCGACGGCGACGGGACGATCGACGCCGTCATCACCACGACCGAGGGTGGCGCCACCGTCATCTCGATCGACGAGGACGGCGACGGCACCCCCGACGTCCTGCTCGTCGACGTCGACGGCGACGGCACCATCGATGCGGTCGCGACCCTGGACGAGAACGGCGAGATCGACGAGATCGCCGAGGTCGAGAAGGCCCCGGAGGCCTGATCCACGAACGCCCTGTGGGCCCTGGAACCAGCCGGTTCCAGGGCCCACAGGTCTGTCCGGCGCCGTCGTCGTACGACGGCTACGCGCGGTTCGCGCCGCGTGAGCGCTTCGCGTCGAGGAGCGCCTCGTCCGCGCGGCCCAGGGCCGCGTACAGCTCCTCGCCCGAGCCCATCTCGGCCCATCCTGCGGTCCATCCCCCGCTCGCCGGCAGTGCCGCCGCTGGCCGCTGCCCGCGTACGCGCGCCTCGAGGCTCCGAGCGTCGGCGAGCCGCGAGCCCACCAGCACCAGGGCGAACTCGTCCCCGCCGAAGCGACCGGCGAGATCGCTCTCGCGCAGCGCGCGCTGCCACGCGGCCGAGACGTCCCGCAGCCGCTGGTCGCCGGCGAGGTGCCCGTGCGTGTCGTTGTAGAGCTTGAACTGGTCGAGGTCGACGAGCCCGACGGTCACCGGCACCCCCGAGCGCGCACAGGCCGCGACGAGCGTGGGCGCCATGAGGTCGAGACCGCGGCGGTTGAGCAGCCCGGTGAGGTCGTCGTGCAGCGCCAGATCACGCAGCCGCCGCACGAGTCCCGACACGAGGATCGCGAGGCCCGTGATGACGGCGACGATCATCCAGTAGACCGCGGGCGACGACATCTGGGGGTTGCTGCGCTCGGCCAGCCCGAGCAGCAGGAACGCCAGGGCGAGCGACACCAGGAGCCGGCCGCTGGTCAGGAAGTACGCCGCGAACACGACGTAGCTGGCGAGGCCGAGCCCGATGAGCACCTGCCCCTCGGCGGTCGGGCTCAGCACCACCGCCCCGGCGGCGAGGAGGTACCCCAGGCCGAGGGAGACATCGACGCCGGTGCCGTGGGGGAGCAGGGGCAGCACCCACAGGGTGACGGCGACGAGCAGCAGGAGGACCCCGGCGAGGATCGCCAACGACGCGTCGCTGACCGATGCCTGCACCTCGGCGACGGTGAACCCGAGGCAGAGCACCGCGGCGAGCGCCTGGATCCCGGCGAGGATGCGGAAGGGCGTGCGACGCCGCGTGAGGTGATGGTCGTCGCGTTGGGCGGGACGCCTCGTCCGGATGGAGGGGACACCCGCCCCCTCGGTGGTCATGCGCTCAGGCTACGGAGCGCGCCCGTCTCGTTGCACGCTGCGCAGAGCAGCACTCACCCACGCTTGGATGTGCCCATGCTCACCCTCGCGACGTGGAACGTGCTCGCCCCGGCGTACGCGCTGCCCACCCGGTACGAGGGGGTCCCGTCGGACCTGCTGGAGGCGCCGCACCGCACGCCGCGCGTGCACGCGCGCCTGGAGGCGCTGCTCGACCGGTGCGACGTCGTCGCGGTGCAGGAGGCCGACCTCGACCTGGTCGGGTGGCTGCGCGAGGTCGCGGGCGCGAGCGTGCTGCACGCGCCCCGGCCCTCGTCGGTGGACGGCGTGCTGCTCGCGTCGCGACGGCACCGGCTCGACGGGCTGACCGGTGGCTCGGCCGATCAGCGCCGTACCTGGGCAGCGGCAGAGGTGTCGGGCGTGCTGGTGGTGTCGGTCCACCTCGATCCGGAGTGGCCAGCCAAGCGGCTGCGTGGCGCGGTGCAGGCGGCGCAGCTGGTCACGTGGCTCGACGAGGAGGCCGACGCCCGTGCGGTCGTCATCGCCGGCGACATCAACGCGTCGTGGGACCGGCAGACCGGCGATGCGTTGCGCTGGGGCAGGTTCGACGCTCAGCGGGTAGGTGCCACTGCGGCCACGAACGGGAAGTGCCGTGAGCTGGACGTGATCGCGACCCGGGGGTGCGCGGCGGCCGTGGAGCCGACCGGGCTCCCGCCCGTGGGGACGGCGTACCGGCTGCCCGATCTCGACGTGCCGAGCGACCACGCGCCGCTGCTGGCGACGATCCGGTAGGTCAGCTCAGGGAGGGGGAGCGGTTCGTGGCGAGGAGGTAGTCGTCGTGCGCGGCGCCGACGACGCCCATCGTGCTGAGGTCGGAGGTCCACAGCGCGTAGCCCGGCCACCATCCGCTGGAGGTCAGCGTGCGCACGCGCTCGTTGAGCGCGACCGCGGCGTCGACGTCGAGCCCCGGGAGAACGGCGATGAACTCGTCCCGGCCGGAGCGGGCCATGATCGCCCCGAACGGCAGGGCCGACTGCCAGGCGATGACGGCGCCGTCGATCGCCTCGTCGCCGGCGCGCACGGAGTCGTCGTCGCGCATGTGCTTGACGGGCCGCACCTCGAAGAAGACCACCGCGACGGGTCGGTCGGCGCTCCACGCGCTCTCGGCGACGGCTCGGCCGTCCTGGCGGAGCTTCCTGCCGGACCACACCCCGGTCACCGGGTCGACCTCGTGCACGGGGCTCACCACCATCGAAGAGTAGGCGCTAGGGCATGGACGCCCCAAGGCCTGACGGGGACGTCCCTCGTACGAGTGACCAGCGTCCCGCACGGATCGACGGGGTCGCGCGGCACGGAAGGTGAACGTGAGGAGAACAAGAACCTCGGCAATGGTGACGCAGCAGAATCACTCGACCACGCAGCGTCAGGCCTTGGGACGGAGGCGGCTGCGCTGGGCGTCGACGAGGGCCTCGTCGGCGCGGTCGAGGGCGTCGTACAGGTCCTCGCCGAGGACCGGCGGCGAGGCCGACGCTGAACGCGGCGCTCGTGCGGGCTCGCACCCGGGCGATCACGTCCTCGACCTGCGGGGGAGGACGCTCACGGCGCGATCGGCATGGTTCCTGCCCAGCGGACGCCGGCGACCGGTCAGGTCACTCCGGGTGCGACTCGAGGGCCCGTTCGGCTGCGAAGAGCGACGCGTCGGCTCGCGCGAGGGCGGCGTACAGGTCCTCGCCCGCGTCCCAGGTCTCCAGCCCGATGCTCCACCCCGAGGCGCAGCGCTGGCGGACCCGTTCGACGAGCTCCTGCGCCTGGGCCGGCGTCGAGCCGGGGAGAACCACCGCGAACTCGTCCCCGCCGAACCGCGCCAGCACGTCGCCATGGCGGAGCTCGGCGTTCCAGCAGGCGGCGACGCACCGGAGCTCGTCGTCGCCGGCGAGGTGTCCGTAGAGGTCGTTGAAGCCCTTGAAGTCGTCGAGGTCGAGGATGCCGACGGTGACGCAGCCGCCGCTGCGGCGTGCCGAGGCGCTGACGGCCGGTGCCAGGAGGTCGAGGCCGCGCCGGTTGAAGGCGCCGGTGAGCGAGTCGTGCAGGGCCTGGTCGCGCAGCCTCACCGCGAGCCGCGACACCATCATCGACACGCCCACGAGCGCGAGGCAGATGACGACGTAGTCGACCGCGGTGTCGAGCAGCGGGTTCACGAGCAGGGCGGCGCCGTAGCCCACGACGATCACGACGAGGTGGAGTGCGAGCAGCCGCGGCGGTCGATAGCTCGCCGCGAACACGCCCAGCAGGACCAGCCCGACGCCGATGAGCACCTGGTCCTGGGCCGTCGGCACCACGAGCGCGCCCCCGCTCGCGACCACCGCGCCGAACACGATGCCGACGTCCAGGCCGACGCCCTCCCGGAACCGCGGGGCGACCCAGCGGCTGAGCGCGGAGGCCACCAGCAGGAGCACCCCGGCGGCGACGTCGTACGGGCGCAGGGCGTCATCGGTGCCAGGGATGATGCTGAACAGCAGCGAGACGATCCCGCCGATGAGCCAGATGAGCGAGAGCACGCGGTAGGGGGCCAGCCGCTCGGCCGCCGAGCTCGCTGACGGGTGCGTTGTCTCGAGCGCACGGCCAGGGCCGTCGCCCCGTACCGACATGCCTCCACGTTAGGGCGATGCCCTGGGGGAGTCGCGGCGACGGGGCGTTGTCCATCGTCCTGTGGACGCGCTGCGCGGCGCGTGCCGCCAGGGCTGGTTGGATCAGGGGGTGAGCACCCCCGACGACGCCGACGAGCCCTCCGGCGTCGAGCGTGGCCCGACGGTGACGCGCCCCAAGAAGTCGTCGTCTGCGAACAAGAAGAGCGCCCCCGAAGCCTCGGTGGCCGAGGCGCTGGCAGCGGCCGTGGGCGGGCTCGACGGCGAGGGCGAGGACCGCCCGGGGCAGCTGCAGATGGCCGAGGCGGTCGCCTCCGCGCTCGGTGGCTCCGGTCACCTGCTCGTCCAGGCCGGCACCGGCACCGGCAAGTCGCTCGCCTACCTCGTGCCGGCGATCCTGCACGCGACGTCGCCCGAGCGCCGCGTGGTCGTCGCCACCGCCACCCTGGCGCTGCAGCACCAGCTCGTGAGCCGCGACCTCCCACGCTTGGCGGACGCTCTCGAGCCCGTGCTGGGGCGGCGTCCGACGTACGCCGTGCTCAAGGGACGGCACAACTACCTCTGCCTCGACCGGCTGCACCGCGGGGTGCCGGACGACTCCGACGACGATGCGCTGTTCGCCGCGCCCACCACCGTGCTGGGCAAGCAGGCCAAGGAGCTGCGCGAGTGGTCGGACGACACCGAGACCGGAGACCGCGACGACCTCCCCTTCGCCGTCGACGGGCGCGTGTGGCGCGCGGTGTCGGTGAACGGCCGCGAGTGCGTGGGCGCTGCCAAGTGCTCCTACGGCCAGGAGTGCTTCGCCGAGGCCGCTCGTGCCAAGGCGGTGCAGTCGCAGGTGGTGATCACCAACCACGCGATGCTTGCGATCCACACGCTCGACAACGTGCCCGTGCTGCCCGAGCACGACGCCGTCGTGATCGACGAGGGGCACGAGCTCGTCGACCGCGCGACGGCCGCGGTGTCGTCCGAGCTGTCGGGCCCGCTCGTCGAGCGCGCGGTGCAGCGCTCGCGCCGGCTCATCGAGGCCGACCTCGCCGACCGGCTCGACTTCGCCGCCGAGGCGCTCGGGATCGAGCTCGCGCTCCGCGCCGAGGGGTCGACGTCGTCGATCAGGCTCGAGGAGATCACGGGCTCGCTGCTGCTCGCGCTCGCCTCGGTGCGCGACACCACGCACGCGGCGATCACGGCGTTGAACGGCGCGATGAGCTCGGCGAAGGACGACCCCGAGGCGCTCGCGACCTCCACCCGCGCGCGCGGGCTGCTCACCGAGATCCACGACGTCGCCGGCGCGCTGCTCGAGATGGACGACGAGGACGTCGTGTGGATCGACACCGGCGACCGCCGCGCGCCCGTGCTCAAGCTCGCGCCGCTCTCGGTCGCGGGGCTGCTGCGCACGCAGCTGTTCGACACCTCGCGCGTGGTCGTCACGTCGGCCACGCTGCAGCTCGGCGGCTCGTTCGAGCCCGTCGCACGGTCGTTCGGCCTGCCGCTCGACGGCACGTCGTCCGCCGAGGGTGCCTGGACCGGCCTCGACGTCGGATCGCCGTTCGACCATGCGCGCCAAGGGATCCTGTACGTCGCCACTCGCGTGCCGCCGCCGGGGCGCGGCGGCACCGACGACGCCGCGATGGAGGAGCTGGCCGACCTGATCGGTGCGGCGGGTGGTCGGACCCTGGCGCTGTTCTCGTCGTGGCGCGGCGTCGAGAAGGCCGAGGAGGCGCTCGGCGAGCTGCTGCCCGACCGTCTCCTCGACCGCAAGATCGTGCCGCTCGACGTGCCGGTCTACGTGCAGAGGCGCGGCGACTCCGTGGCCGACCTCGTGTCTCGCTTCTCGGCTCACCCGCGGTCGGTGCTGCTGGGCACGCTCTCGCTCTGGCAGGGCGTCGACGTGCCGGGGGAGGCGTGCCACCTCGTGGTGATCGACCGCATCCCGTTCCCGCGGCCGGACGATCCGCTGGTCGCCGCGCGATCGCGCTTCGCCGAGGAGCACGGGTCGAACGGGTTCACCGCGGTCTCGGTGCCGCGCGCGGCCCTGCTGCTCGCCCAGGGCGTCGGGCGGCTCATCCGTACCTCGTCCGACCGCGGGGTCGTGGCCGTGCTCGACCCGCGGCTCGCGACGTCCGGCTATGGGCCGTACCTGCGCAAGAGCCTGCCGCCGTTCTGGTTCACCACCGACGGTGCGCTCGTCCGCCAGAGCCTGACGCGCCTCGACGAGCTCGCCTCCGGCTGAGCGTCCACCGACCTCTCGCCCGCAGCCGGGTAACCAGGGTGCTCTCTACGACGGATTCGCCACTCAGCCACCGCGCGGGCCCCGAAGCTGGGTAACCAGGGTGCGCTCTACGACGGATTCTCCACTCAGCTATCGCGCGGGCCCCGCAGCCGGGTAGCCAGGGTGCGTTCTACGACGGATTCGCCACTCAGCCAGCACACCCGCGCGCCGGTCGTACGGGGTGCGGGGTACGCCGTCCGGTGGGCGGTCGATCCGAGGCTCGTGCGCGTCAGGTGGTTTGCGCGCTCCGCGACCGGGGAGCACAGGGTCATGCGGTGACGCGTGCTGTCGCCCCGATGAGCAGGAGCAGCCATGACCTACCAGCCCGAGCGCGACGGATTCAGCGTCGCCCGTTCGAACGCCGACACCCAGGACGACCGCCCCGTCGTCGTCGACGACGACGGCACCACCCGCACCGCCGACGACGCGCACCTGGTCGACGACACGCGCACCGATCACGTCGCCAGCGAAAGGCTGGAGACCGACCGCGACGCTGGCCGGCACACTAGGGCGACGGACGCCGAGGATGCCCACACCGTGGTCGCCGGCGACCCGCGCGCCGTCCGTGGCCGCCGTGTCGACACCGTCGCGACGACGATGATGGCGCCCTCTGCCGTCGTCGCCCGCGAGCGTGCAGCGTTCGGCGGCATCAAGTGGGGCTCGGCGTTCTTCGGCTGGCTCAGCGCGATGGGCCTCGCCGTCATCCTCACCGGCCTCGTCGCCGGCGCTGGCACGGCACTCGGCATCGCCAACGACGTGAACGGCTCGGATGTCGTGGGCGACGTGACCCGCGGGAACGCCTCGACCATCGGCGTCGCCGGTGCGATCGCCGTACTTCTGATCATCCTGGTCTCGTACTACGCGGGCGGCTACGTCGCCGGCCGCATGGCCCGCTTCGACGGTGCCCGCCAGGGCCTCGCCGTCTGGCTGTGGTCGATCGTGATCGCCGTCATCGTCGGCGTCGTCGCCCTCGTGGCCGGGAGCCAGTACGACGTGCTCGGCAACCTCAACGTGTTCCCGCGCCTGCCGTTCGGCGACTCCGAGCTGAGCACAGCAGGCGTCATCGCGCTGCTCGCGACGGTCGTGGTCAGCCTGCTCGGCGCCATCCTCGGCGGACTCGCGGGGATGGGCTTCCACCGCAAGGTCGACGCCGTGGCGTTCGACCCCGAGCCCGTGACCGTCTCCGCCTGATCTCGACCGTCGGCTGAGGAGCCGACGGGTCTGGCGACGCGCACGTGGTGGAGGCACCCACTCTCCCGCCGTCCCGTGCAAGCGCCGGATATCCGGACGAGGGCCGTGACCCCGCTCGAGTCACGGTTCTCGTCATGTTTGGCGTCAGCGATTGCGGGCATTGAGCGTCTGCGATTCCGTCGTCTCCCGGGCCGGATTGGGGCCGGGAGACGGCGGGTCCGCAGCTGGTACGCCGCCCGCCGCCGGATCACCAGAGCGCCGGATCACCAGAGCGCGTAGATGGGCCCGACGAGGAAGTACGCCGTCATCCCGATCGTGTTGTTGAAGCCGTGGGCCAGGACCGCCGCCCAGAGGCTGCGGTAGTGCAGGCGGAGCACGGCGAAGAACAGGGCGTCGAGGAAGGTCAGGACGACACCGACCGTGCCCTGCTCGGTGTGGATCAGCGCGAAGAGCGCGGACGACACAAGAACAGCCACCACCACGCCAAGCGCGCCCGGACCGATCGCGTCCGCGATCCGGGTGAGGACGAAGCCGCGGAACGCGAGCTCCTCGCCGACGGCCGCGAGGGTCCACGAGAGCGCGAGCAGCACAGCAAGGCGGGCGACGTCGCCCTCCAGGCTGACGAAGGCCGACACGTCCTGCTGCTCGCCGATCAGGTGCTCGAGCACCGGCATGAACAGCGCGATCACCGCGACCGTCCAGCCGACCGAGAGCGCGAGAACGATCCCGGCAGTCCGCCAGGGATGGTCGAGTCGTCGCATCCCCAGCGTGCTCAGGTGCTCGCGACGTACGAGCAGCGAGACCACCATGACCAGCAGGATCACCAGCGACGGCAGGGCCAGATCCAGGACGACCGCCACCGCGCAGGCCACCACCTCGACGGCAGCGACCCAGCGCCACAGCGTCGAGCACCGTCGCGGCGGATCCGAGGTGAATGCTCCGATGTCGGCGCGCGCAGCGCTCGTGAGTGCGGCCACCGTCCACCCCCAGGCGAGATCCGTTCGGGCCGTCATCGAGGTTAGGACCGTGAGGCGCGCGGTCGCAGCCGAGCGGGCGGGGTGTCAGGCGGCTCACCGACGTGCGGCGCCTGACTGCCCGTGGCGACGGCCGGGCTGCCTCGACGTGCGGTGCGGGTCACGGCCCCGGCAGGCGGCGTACGGGCTGCGAATCCGTCGTCTCCCGGGCCGGTCAGGACCTGGGAGACGACGGATCCACAGATGGTGCGCCGTGCCGACGGTCAGGTGGCGGTGACCTGCGGCGCGTCGACGTGGCCGGCGACAACCTTGGCGTCGTTCGTCACCGCGATGTCGATGCGGCGCGGCTTGGCCTTCTCCGCCACGGGGATCGACACGGTGAGCACGCCATTCTCATAGGTCGCCGAGATGCCGTCGGTGTCGACGCCCTCGCCGAGGGAGAGCTGGCGCATGTAGCTGCCGGTGAAGCGCTCGCTCGCGAGCCACTCGACCGACTCCTCGGTGCGGCCGCTGCGCTCGGCGCGGATGGTGAGCGTGCCGTTGTCCACGTGGACGTCGACGGAGCCCGGGTCGACGCCCGGGAGGTCGGCGTGCAGCACGTAGTGGTCGCCGGACTTGTAGAGGTCCATCGGCATGAAGCGCGGTGCGCGCGGGGAGCCTGCCGGGACTCCGAGCATCTGCTCGGTCAGCCGGTCCAGGTCACGGAACGGGTCGAAACGAAGCACGGCCATGGTGACCTCCTTGGGCGCTGTTCGTGCCACCCCACCACCGCGGTGAGGCGGCTCCGTGCACGGCTCAGATTAGCAGTCGGCACCGGAGAGTGCCAAGTGGTACGACGCCCGCGATCCGATGCGGCACACCAGGTATGGGTCACCGTCTGCCCGATCAGGGGGCCGAGTCGACGCGTTCCGTGCGGCCGTCCGCGTGGTGCCGCATGAGGGGGCCGGCGTCGTCGTTCGGCGCCGTCGTACAGATCTGCTGCCACGAGGATCGATCCCCGGTCGGGCGACCTCGCCGACCTCCTCGTGCTCGGGCGTGAACCAGAACCGAGCATGGCCGGACACCACGAGGCGGGAGGCCTCGTGGTGTCCGGTCCGGGGTGGAGAACTAGAGGCGGCGCAGCACCGCGACGAGCGTGCCGACGCACGGCGACCGGTGAGCGGCTCACGAGGCGGTGGTCGGATCGGCGGCGCGTCCGACCCCTGCGCCCCGCCGGCCGGGGACGGGTCCGCGGTCGTGCGCAGGGGGCGGCGCCGCATCGCGTAGAGGGGGAGATGCGGCGCCGCGTCGGGGACGTCCGAGGACGTCTACATGCTGGCCAGGATGGCCCGCTCGGCCACGTCGGGGCCGCCGGACATCCAGTAGGCGATGCCGGCCCGCTCGGCCACGTCGGGACCGCCGGACAGCACCGGGACGAGCCCTGCGCGCTCGGCCACGTCGGGGCCACCGGACTTCCAGTAGCCCGGCACCGAGGTCTTCGCGAGGATCGCGCGCTCGGCCACGTCGGGGCCGCCGGACAGCACCGGGACGAGCCCTGCGCGCTCGGCCACGTCGGGGCCGCCGGACATCCAGTAGCCCGGCACCGAGGTCTTCGCGAGGATCGCGCGCTCGGCCACGTCGGGACCGCCGGACATGCCGTCATCGAGGGCGGCCGCCAGGGCCATGCGCTCGAGACCGGCGCGCTCCGCGACGTCGACACCGCCGGGGAGCAGGTACTCGATGCCCGCGCGCTCGGCCACGTCGGGTCCGCCCGACATGTCCGTGACGACGGGGATGAGCGTGACAGGCGCCGGCGCCGGAGGCGCGGGCGGCTGGGTCTGGGTCGTCGACATCAGCTGGATCACGATCGCCGCGACCACCATGCCGACGAGGACGACGATGATGAGCCCGACCAGGATCGGGGAGGGACGCGCCGCCGGGGCGGGCGTCGGAGTCGTGCCGACGGGCGGAATCGTCGGGGACACCTCCACCTTGGGGGTGTCCGTGAGCGCGTGCAGCGACGAGATGTCGTCCGGGACGACGGGCTGCTCGTGCAGGGTGTCGAACTCATGCGGGTTCTGCGTGGGAGTACTCATGACGACCTCCCAGGTCGCGACGCCGATTCCCTGGCGTCCAGCTCAAGGATAGATCGCGGCCGAGGTCGTAGCGCGCCGGGCGAGCCCGGGCGCCGGGTGCTGCTGGGGCCCGCCCGACCCGCACGCGCCGAGGGCCGAGAACCAGATCGGTTCACGGCCCTCGGGGTACGAAGCGGGAGGCTTCGTGATCTGTGGACGCCCTGGATGGCGGATGTCGTCGGCGGGACAGGCGTCCGCCATCCGGAGCGGGGAGGTGGGAGCTAGAGGCGGCGCAGCACCGCGACGACCTTGCCGACGATGCGGGCGTGGTCGCCGTCGATGGGGGAGAAGTCCTTGTTGGCCGGCAGCAGCTTCACGTGCCCGTTCTTCTTCTGGAACGTCTTCACGGTGGCCTCGTCGTCGAGCATCGCGGCGACGATGTCGCCGTTGACGGCGTCGGGCTGCGAGCGCACGACCACCCAGTCGCCGTCGCAGATCGCGGCCTCGATCATCGACTCGCCGACGACCTTGAGCAGGAACAGCTCGCCGTCGCCCACGAGCGACTTCGGCAGCGGGAAGACCTCCTCGATCGCCTGCTCGGCGAGGATCGGCCCACCGGCGGCGATGCGGCCGATGACGGGCACGTACGACGCCTCCGGCATCGAGTCGCCGATGCCGGTGACGTCGTGGCTCTCGCTCGGGTCGACGACCTCCATCGCGCGGGGGAGCCGCGGGTCGCGCCGGATGTAGCCCTTCTTCTCCAGCGCCGCGAGCTGATGCGCCACGGACGACGGCGACGTGAGCCCGACCGCCTCGCCGATCTCGCGCATCGACGGCGGGTAGCCGCGCGTCTCGATGGCGGTACGGATCATGTCGAGCACGATCCGCTGGCGGACGGTGAGCCCGTCGGCGTCGGGAAGGCCCTCGGGCACGGGGATCTCGACGACCTTGGGCCGTCCGGCCTTGCGCCGGGGTGCCGGAGTGTCGCTGACTGCCATGGGATTCCCCTTCAGTAGCGGTGGAGCGTGTGGGCCGTGGCCTGGCCCGGCGCCCACCAGCGCCGTCCTGACCGGACTGTCGGACCCCCTCAGCAGACTGCGGAAGCACGGGGAAACGAGCTTCCGAAGCCCCATCGGGCGTCCGGGAGACACGCTAGCCCGTTCGAACACGCGTATCAAACATCTGTACGGAAATGCTCGACACGGCGTGTCTCGGATGCTAGAAATCATACAGACGTTCCGAACACCCGTTCGACCGCTCGACCACCGCTCAGCTCGGTTTCGCACCAGGAGGCAGACATGGCCACGATCTCGATCTCGGCTCCGGCGCTCTACAGCCGCCCGGCATCCCGTACGTCGTCCCCTGTCCGCCTCACCGACCGCGGCCGCCGCCTGGCGCGCACTGCGGTCGTGCTCCTGGCACTGCTCACGGTGCTCGCGTTCGGCCTCGCCGGCCGGATGCCCGCCAGCGCAGGGGATTCCGCGCCTGTCGCGGCCACGACCACGGTCGTCGTGCAGCCCGGCCAGACGCTGTGGGGGATCGCGCAGACCGTCGCGCCGAACGACGACGTCCGCGCCACGATCGAGCGCCTGGTGTCCCTGAACAACCTCGAGGGCACCACGGTCGTCCCCGGCCAGAAGCTCGTCGTCCCCGCGGCCGGCTGATCCCCGTGCGCATCGCCACGGACGACCTCGGCGTGGTCGCGTTCGTGCTGCCGCAGCACGCGAACCGCGAGTTCGACCTGCACGAGTGGCCCGATGGCTCGTTCAGCCTCGAGCTGGTCGACGATTCGGCCGACCAGGCCGCGGAGGCGACGTACGACCTGCGCTCCGCCTGACCCCGATGCCCCGAGACCAGGCGGGCGCAAGCGCCGGCGTTCGGGGCTCTCGCGGGTCGCCGGCCGACGGCTTCCGTGCCTGCCGGCCAGGACGAGCACCAGCCTCTGCGGCTACCGTGGTCGTGAGTGCGTTCCTCCGGGTCCCGCGCTGGGCGGGCTGGACGCATGGGGGTGCTCCATGGTCATCGAACCGTCCATCGCCCCTGCTCCGCAGATCCGTGTCGAGCAGGCACCTCGCGCCGAGCGGCCCACGGCGCCCAACGGGCCGCAGGCGGCATCGGGCACGGGTGGCCGCCGCCTGCGCATCGGCATCATCGCCCCTCCGTGGGTGCCCGTGCCGCCTGTCGGCTACGGAGGCACCGAGCTCGTGGTCGACACCCTCGCGCGCGGCCTCACCGACGACGGCCACCACGTCACCCTCGTGGCCACCGCCGACTCGCAGTGCCCCGTCCACCGGCTGTGGGTGTTCGAGACCGCCCCCACACCGATGAACACCACGGCCGAGGAGCTGCGCCACGTGCAGGGTGCCTACGACGCGCTCGCCGGCGAGGTCGACGTCATCCATGACCACACGGCTGTCGGCCCGCTGTGGGCACGGGCGGCCGGGGTCGGGACCCCCGTCGTCTCGACCGCGCACGGCCCCATCACCGACCTCAACCGGGGCCTCTACGCGCTCACCGGGAAGAGCGCCCGGCTGACAGCCATCTCGCGCCGCCAGCAGGAGCTCGCGTGCGGCCTGCCCTTCCGCGACGTCATCCACCACGGCCTCGACCCCGCCCGCTTCGACCCGGGCCCCGGCGACGGCGGCTACCTCATGTTCGTCGGCCGGATGTCGGCGACGAAGGGCGTGCGCGACGCGGTGCTGATCGCGAAGGGCGCCGGGCTGCCGATCGTCGTGGCGTGCAAGATGCGCGAGGAGGTCGAGCTCGCGTACTTCGACGAGCACGTGCGTCCCCTCGTCGACCGCGACGTCATCCTGCTCGGGGAGCTCGCACCGACCGAGCGCGACGCGCTGCTGAGGAGGGCGGTCGCGCTGGTCAACCCGATCGCATGGGAGGAGCCGTTCGGCCTCGTCATGACCGAGGCGCTCGCCCTCGGCACGCCGGCCATCGTCACCCCGCGCGGCGCGGCGCCCGAGATCATCACCGACGGCGTCACCGGCTTCGTCGTCGACGACGTCGAGCAGGGGATCGCGGCGGTGGCACGCATCGGGGAGATCGACCGGGGGAAGTGCCGGGCAGCGGTCGAGGGCTACTTCTCGATGCGCCGCATGGTGTCGGAGTACGAAGCCCTGTACGCCGACGTCATCGCGAAGCACGCGGTGGCGGTGCCGTGAGCGCGGGCTGGTTCGAGCCGCTCAGCACGCCGGCGGCCGCGACCGACCAGTCGTCGAACGTGACGCTGGTCGAGGGCTCGAGCTTCAGCCTGAGCACCGGCGTCGGCAACATCGTGCCCGGTGGCACGTTCGGCCTCTACGTCCGCGACCTGCGGGTGCTGTCGCAGTGGATCCTCGAGGTCGACGGCGAACGGCTGGAGCCCTTGTCGCACATCCAGTCCGACCTGTTCCAGGCCTCGTTCGTCACGATGGTGAAGCCCTCGACCGGTGCCACCGAGAGCACGCTCGTCCTGGTGCGCGAGCGCGAGGTCGGCGACGGGATGCGCGAGAGGATCACCCTGCGCAGCTTCAACCCCGAGGCCACCGCGGTCGCGCTCGAGCTGCACGTCGGCGTCGACTTCGCGGGCCTCTTCGAGGTCAAGCTGGGTCGGGCGCTCACCCGTCACCACCACCTCCAGGCCTCCTGCGACGCCACGTCGCTGCAGTTCCGCGCCGACCGCTCCGAGCAGGCGACCACCGTGAACGTCGTCGTCGACGACGACCCCGGCCCAGCCGCGGCGACGAGGAGGCTGTCGCCCGGACGGATCCTCTGGAACGTCGTCATCCCGGCGCGCGGCGAGTGGAGCACCACGCTGTCGGTCGAGCCGGTGATCCGCGGCGTCCGGCTGGCGCCGGCGGTGCACGACGAGTCGAGCACCGAGTCGCTGGCGGCGTCGCGCGCTCGGATGTGGCGCGAGTCGTCGCCCGACCTCGAGACGCCCGACGACGACCTCGAGCGCACGCTGCGCACGAGCGTCGCCGACCTCGGCTCGCTGCGGATCTTCGACGTCGACCACCCCACCCGCGCGATCCCGGCCGCAGGCGCCCCGTGGTTCATGGCGCTGTTCGGCCGCGACAGCCTGCTCACCTCGTGGATGGCGCTGCCGCTCGACCCGTCGCTCGCGCTGGGCACCGTCCAGGCGCTCGCCGAGGCGCAGGGGGAGGCGGTGAACCCGCTGACCGACGAGCAGCCCGGCCGGATCCTGCACGAGCGCCGCTACGGCACGTCGGTCACCGACGTCCACGGCGACGGCGAGCACCTCTACTACGGCACCGCCGACGCCACCCCGCTGTTCGTGATGCTCGTGGGCGAGATGCTCCGCTGGGGCATCCCGGAGCGGAAGCTGGCCGACGTGCTCCCGGCTGTCGACCGCGCGCTCGACTGGGTCGCGACGTACGGCGACGCCGACGGTGACGGCTTCGTCGAGTACCGCCGCGGCACCGACCACGGGCTGCGCAACCAGGGCTGGAAGGACTCCTTCGACGGCATCAACTTCGCCGGCGGGCGCCTGGCCGAGCCGCCGATCGCGCTCTGCGAGGTGCAGGCCTACGTCTACGGCGCCTACCTCGCGCGTGCCCACATCGCCCGCGAGCAGGGCGACGACGCCACCCGGGAGCGCTACTCCGACCTGGCCGGCGCCCTCAAGCGCCGGTTCAACGACACCTACTGGCTGCCCGAGCGGGGCTGGTACGCCGTGGCCCTCGACGGTGACAAGGCGCCCGTCGACTCCCTCGCCTCCAACATGGGCCACTGCCTCTGGACCGGCATCGTCGACGAGGACAAGGCGGCATCGGTGGTCGGGCACCTGATGAGCCCGGAGATGTTCACCGGCTGGGGCGTGCGCACCCTCGCGACCACGATGGGCGCCTACAACCCGCTCGGCTACCACAACGGCAGCGTGTGGCCGCACGACAACGCGATCATCGCCGCCGGCATGGCCCGCTACGGCTTCGTCGAGGAGGCGCAGGCGGTCGCCATCGGCATCCTCGACGCCGCAGCGAGCTTCGGGGGCCGGCTGCCCGAGCTCTTCTGCGGCTTCGACCGCACCGAGTACGCCGCCCCGGTGCCGTTCCCGACGTCCTGCTCCCCGCAGGCCTGGGCCGCGGCCTCGCCGCTGATGCTCATGCGGTCGCTGTTCCGGCTCGAGCCGTCGGTGTCCAAGGGGCAGGTGCGGGTCGCTCCGATCCTGCCCGCGCGCTACCTGCCCATGTCGCTGCGCAACATCATCATCGGCGGCTCCCGCGTGACCCTCTCGACCGACGGCTCGACCGTGGCGCTCGACGGCCTCCCGGAGGGCGTGAGGGCCACCGAGGTGCCGAGGGCCCCCCTCTCCTCGCTGCACGAGCACTGACCCGTGCCCGGGGGTGCGCGACCACCGGATCTAGGGGCACGGCGTACGGCGCGGCACCAGATGGTGGGGTCGCGACACGCCGACGACACGCCGACCCCGGCCCCGATTTCGACCGGGCCAACGGCACGCGAACGGGTCGAAAACCCAGCAATCTCAGGCGTGTCGCGCACCCGCCCACGACGACCAAGATCACGCCCGGAAACCGGCCGCGGCGAGCCTTGCGGACTGTCGGAGGTGGGGTCTACGGTTCCCCTACATCTAGTAGTTACACCGCTGTAAGTCATCCACAGGTAGTGGTTGCCGGGTCAACAGGTTGCGAACACCTTGCCCCCAGCTTCTCCACAGATCCGTGCACAGGCAGCCAGCAAACCGGGTCAAACCGGACACGAAGAACCCCCGAACATCCGCACCACGGCACCGCTGCGCACAGCCCGAGAAGACCGGGCCCACGACGAGAGGGAAGGAGGCGGCCACGATGCACTGCCCGTTCTGCCGCCACACCGACTCCCGCGTCGTCGACTCCCGCAGCGACGGCGACGGCACGAGCATCCGCCGTCGCCGGCAGTGCCCGGAATGCGGCAAGCGCTTCACCACGGCCGAGACGGTCACGCTCACGGTCGTGAAGCGCAACGGCGTCACCGAGCCGTTCAGCCGCGCCAAGGTCGCCAGCGGCGTCCGCAAGGCGTGCCAGGGCCGTCCGGTGAGCGAGGACGACCTCGCGCTGCTGGCCCAGGCGGTGGAGGAGGCCGTCCGCGCGAGCGGGTGCGCCGAGATCGGCAGCCACGACGTCGGCCTCGCGATCCTCGGCCCGCTGCGCGACCTCGACGAGATCGCCTACCTGCGGTTCGCGAGCGTCTACCGGGCGTACGAGGGCCTCGAGGACTTCGAGGCCGAGATCGCCCTCCTGCGCGCCGAGCGAGAGCTCGGGCCCGATCTTCGCACCGGCCGCCGAGAGGCCGCCGGACGCGAGCGCGACCGTGCTGACGAGCTCAGCACCACCTCGCCCTGATCCGCGTTTCAGGGCCCCCACCAGAACCACGGCTCCTTCCCCTGCCGGTACGACCGCGCACGACCTGAAAGACCAGCAGGACCGCATACAGGAAGACCGCGAGAACACAGCAGTTCCAGGGCATATGGGCACTGCACCAGACGTTGAACAAGCAGGACTCGAACAAGCTCCCCACGGGGGATCGAGCCGGTCAGTGGAGGAACGCATGACGGAGACGACGGGCGCCAAGGCGTCGAAGAAGGCAGCAACCCCCAGGGTCGCGGGCCTCACCATCGACCGGATCTACACGACGCCGGGCGTGCACCCGTACGACGAGGTCACCTGGGAGCACCGCGACGTGGTGCAGACCAACTGGAAGACCGGCGAGACCGTCTTCGAGCAGCGCGCGGTGGAGTTCCCCGACTTCTGGTCGGTCAACGCCTCCACGATCGTCACCACGAAGTACTTCCGCGGCGCGGTCGGCACCGACCAGCGCGAGCGGAGCCTGCGCCAGCTCATCGACCGCGTCGTGCTCACCTACACCAAGGCGGGCAAGGACTACGGCTACTTCCTCACCGAGGAGGACGCCACCGTCTTCGAGCACGAGCTCACCTGGATGCTGCTGCACCAGGTCTTCAGCTTCAACAGCCCGGTGTGGTTCAACGTCGGTACGACGAGCCCGCAGCAGGTCAGCGCCTGCTTCATCCTGAGCGTCGACGACACGATGGACTCGATCCTCAACTGGTACCGCGAGGAGGGCCTGATCTTCAAGGGCGGCTCCGGCGCCGGCCTCAACCTCTCCCGCATCCGCTCGAGCAAGGAGCTGCTGCACTCCGGCGGCACCGCGAGCGGCCCGGTCTCCTTCATGCGCGGCGCCGACGCCAGCGCCGGCACCATCAAGAGCGGCGGCGCCACGCGTCGTGCGGCCAAGATGGTCGTGCTCGACGTGGACCACCCCGACATCGAGGAGTTCATCGAGACCAAGGCGAGCGAGGAGCGCAAGATCCGCGTGCTCCGCGACGCCGGCTTCGACATGGACCTCGGCGGCAAGGACATCACCTCCGTCCAGTACCAGAACGCCAACAACTCGGTCCGCGTGACCGACGAGTTCATGCGCGCGGTCGAGGAGGGCACCGAGTTCGGCCTGCGTGCCCGCTCCACCGGCGAGATCATCGAGACCGTCGACGCGAAGTCGCTGTTCGAGAAGATCTGCAAGGCCGCGTGGGAGTGCGCCGACCCGGGCATCCAGTACGACGGCACCATCAACGACTGGCACACCAACCCCGAGACGGGCCGCATCACCGCGAGCAACCCATGCTCGGAGTACATGAGCCTCGACAACAGCTCGTGCAACCTCGCGAGCCTCAACCTGCTGAAGTTCCTCAAGGACGACGACACCTTCGACGCCGTCACCTTCGGCAAGGCCGTCGACCTCATCATCACGGCGATGGACATCTCGATCTGCTTCGCGGACTTCCCGACCGAGCCGATCGGCGACACCACCCGCAAGTACCGCCAGCTCGGCATCGGCTTCGCCAACCTCGGCGCGCTGCTCATGGCGACCGGCCTGCCCTACGACAGCGACGGCGGCCGCGCGCTCGCCGGCGCGATCACGAGCCTCATGACGGGCCGCGCCTACAAGCGCTCCGCCGAGCTCGCGGGCATCGTCGGCGCGTACGAGGGCTACGCCCGCAACGCCGACGCCCACAAGCGCGTCATGCGCAAGCACGCCGCGGCCACCGACGGCGTCCGCAACGTGACGAGCCTGGACGCCGACGTCCTCAAGATCGCGCAGAAGGCGTGGGAGGACGGCATCAAGATCGGCGAGAAGAACGGCTGGCGCAACGCGCAGGCCTCGGTGCTCGCGCCCACCGGCACCATCGGCTTCATGATGGACTGCGACACCACCGGCATCGAGCCCGACTTCTCGCTGGTGAAGTTCAAGAAGCTCGTCGGCGGCGGCTCGATGCAGATCGTCAACCAGACGATCCCGCGGGCGCTGCGCAAGCTCGGCTACACCGAGGAGACGGTCGAGGCGATCGTCGAGTACATCGCCGACAAGGGCCACGTCGTCGACGCGCCCGGCCTCAAGACCGAGCACTACCCGGTGTTCGACTGCGCGATGGGCGAGCGCTCGATCACGCCCATGGGCCACGTGCGGATGATGGCGGCCTGCCAGCCGTTCCTCTCGGGCGCGATCTCCAAGACGGTGAACATGCCGGAGGAGGCCACGGTCGAGGAGATCGAGGAGGTCTACTTCCAGAGCTGGAAGATGGGCATCAAGGCCCTCGCGATCTACCGCGACAACTGCAAGGTCGGCCAGCCGCTCTCGGACGGCAAGTCGACCAAGGCCGACAACGGCGTGGCCGCCTCGGCCGCTCCTGCGACGGTCGTCGAGTACCGCCCCGTCCGCAAGCGGCTCCCCAAGAAGCGCCCGTCCTCGACGGTCTCCTTCTCGGTCGGCGGTGCCGAGGGCTACATGACCGCCGGCTCCTACCCGGACGACGGCCTGGGCGAGGTCTTCCTCAAGCTCGGCAAGCAGGGCTCGACGCTCGCCGGCGTGATGGACGCCTTCTCGATCGCGATCTCGATCGCGCTGCAGTACGGCGTGCCGCTCGAGGCCTACGTCTCGAAGTTCGTCAACATGCGCTTCGAGCCGGCCGGTCTCACCGACGACCCCGACATCCGCATGGCGCAGTCGATGATGGACTACATCTTCCGCCGCCTCGCGCTGGACTACCTGCCCTACGAGAAGCGCTCGGCCCTCGGCATCTTCACAGCCGACGAGCGTGCCGAGCAGGTCGCCGGCTCGTACAACACCCCGGCCCCGGCCGCCGAGATCGCCGCGGCCGTGACCGAGGAGCTCGAGACCCTCGCGCAGTCGGCGCCGACCTCGGCCCCGTCGGTGTCGTCGGACGACGCCGCTCTCGGTGCGATCGCAGCACCGAAGGAGGCCCACTCCTCGGCCGAGCTGCTCGAGGTCATCACCGGCAAGGCCTCGGACGCGCCGCTCTGCATGACCTGCGGAATCAAGATGCGCCCGGCCGGCAGCTGCTACGTCTGCGAGGGCTGCGGCTCGACCAGCGGCTGCAGCTGATGTCGTCGGTCATTCGATGTCCCGCTCACGCGGGCGCTGAATGACCACCCTCCGGTCAGCAATGTCCCGGAAACGGTCAATGTGACATTGCGACCATCAGGTCGGTAAGTGGGAGGCCTCCGCGAAGGAGGCCTCCCACTTGCTTTCGTGGCTGTCAGACGGCGCGGGGATGATCACTGGGAGCGGATCCTGGATAGCCTGGCCGCGACGGTGACAAGGGGGTCGAGGTGGACGACGGGACGCTTCCGGGCGCTTCGCAGGCAGAGGCGATTCTTCGGACCCGTCTGGAGGACATCACGCCTGGAGCCCGTATCGATGGAGTGACCGGGAGGGGCTCCGTCGAGGTCGTGTCGATCCGCTGGCACGGCTCGAACTTCATCACGCTGACCTACCGCGACGACCATGGTGCGACGAACCAGCAGGTCCTCGGCCGCGACCATGAACCCGGCCTCCGGCTGGCGTCCTCGGGACCCAGTCACGCCTTCGACGGAGATGCCGACTCGTGGAGGTTGGCCGCGGAAGCTCTCCGCATCCGGTACGCCGCTTTGTTCGACCCCATGCTGGCTGTCGTCACGAGCGACCTGGAGCCGCTGCCGCACCAGCTTCGGGCTGTCTACGGCGAGCTGCTCCCGAGGACGCCCCTTCGGTTCCTGCTCGCTGACGACCCCGGAGCAGGCAAGACGATCATGGCCGGGCTCTACATCAAGGAACTGATCCTCCGAGGGGATCTCGCTCGCTGCTTGATCGTGGCGCCGGGGTCGCTCGTTGAGCAGTGGCAGGACGAGCTGTACGAGAAGTTCGGCCTGCGCTTCGAGCTCCTCACCCGGTCGCTCATCGACGAGGCCGTCGAGCGCAGCCCGTTCGATCAGCACCCCCTGCTGATCGCACGGATGGACCAGCTCTCCCGGAGCGACGACCTCGTCGCCCAGCTGGAACGCAGCGACTGGGACCTTGTCGTCGTCGATGAGGCGCACCGCATGTCGGCGCACTACTTCGGCCAGGAACTGAAGACGACCAAGCGATACCAGCTCGGGCTCGTGCTCGGTCGGGTCACCCGCCACCTGCTGCTGATGACCGCCACCCCGCACGCCGGCAAGCAGGAGGACTTCCAGCTCTTCCTCGCGCTGCTCGACGGAGATCGGTTCGAGGGCCGCTTCCGCGACGGCGTCCACACGGTGGAGCCGGGCGACCTCATGCGCCGCATGGTCAAGGAGGAGCTCCTCACCATGGACGGCAAGCCGCTGTTCCCTGAGCGCCGCGCTTACACCGTCCCGTATGACCTCTCCGACTCCGAGAAGGACCTGTACGAAGCCGTCACCCAGTACGTGCGCGAGGAGATGAACCGAGCGGAACGCCTCAAGGCCGAAGGTGAGGGTCGCCGCGGCAACCAGGTCGGCTTCGCACTCACGGTTCTGCAGCGCCGCCTTGCCTCGAGCCCCGAGGCGATCTTGCGCAGCCTCGAGCGCCGCAAGGCACGTCTCGAGGGCCGCCGACGCGAGATGGACGCGGCCGCCGCGCACGCCGAGGAGATCTCGCTGCGGCAACGCCTCGACGAGATCCTGGGCAGGGGCACCGACGAAGATCTAGAAGCCCGCCTCGATGACCTCCCGGGTGAGGAGCTCGAGGAGCTGGAGGAGAACGTCGTCGACGCCGCGACGGCCGCCCGCACGGTCGCCGAGCTCGATGTTGAGATCGCCATGCTCGACGACCTTGTCGAGTTGGCTCGCCGAGTCCGCTGGTCCGGCACGGACAAGAAGTGGTCGGAGCTGCGCACCATCCTCACGGACTCAGACTTGACCGTCGACGAGTCCGGGAACCTGCGCAAGATCATCATCTTCACCGAGCATCGCGACACACTGAACTACCTGGTCGACCAGATCCGCAGCCTGGTGGGGCGCGAGGAGGCTGTCCTCGCGATTCACGGAGGGATCCGCCGCGAAGAACGCCGCAAGGTTCAAGAGCTCTTCACGCAGGACAAGGACACCCTCGTCCTGGTGGCGACCGACGCGGCTGGCGAGGGACTGAACCTTCAGCGAGCGCACCTGATGGTCAACTATGACCTGCCGTGGAACCCCAACCGAATCGAGCAGCGCTTCGGCCGCATCCACCGCATCGGACAGACCGAGGTGTGCCACCTCTGGAACCTCTTGGCGGCCAACACACGTGAGGGCGAAGTGTTCCTCCGCCTCCTGGAGAAGATCGAGGAGCAGCGCCAGGCCTACCAGGGGCGCGTGTTCGATGTCCTAGGCGACGCTTTCGAGGATCGGCCGTTGCGCCAGCTGCTCATCGACGCGATCCGCTACGGCGACCAGCCGGAGGTCCGAGAGCGCCTCAACATGGTGATCGACGAGACAGTGAGCAAGGGCCTGGACGAGCTCATCGCCGAACGTGCGCTCTATCGCGAGGTGTTGGCCGAGGCGGACATCGAGGAGCTTCGACGTCGCGTCGAGGAGGCGCAGGCCAGGCGCCTGCAGCCCCACTACGTCCAGGCCTTCTTCCTCGCCGCGTTCACGCGATTGGGAGGACGAATCACCGCCCGCGAGACCGGGCGCTACGAGATCACGCACGTGCCGGCTGACATCCGTGATCGGGATCGGCAGATTGGCGTAGGCGCTCCTGTCCTCAACCGGTACGAGCGTGTTGCTTTCGACAAGCCCTACGTCCGGCTGGGCCACGCCCCCCGCGCGGACCTCATCGCACCCGGACACCCCCTTGTCGACGCCGTCGTCGACCTCACCATCGAACGCAACAACAACGCTCTCAAGCAAGGCGCTGTGCTTGTCGATCGTGACGACCCGGCTGAGTCGCCGCGTCTGCTCGTGGCCATGACGCAGGAGATCTCGGATGGCCATGTGCCGGCGCGGGTGGTGTCCAAGCAGTTTCAGTTCGTCGAGATCGCGCCCGACGGAGATGCACGATCCGCTGGTCCTGCTCCGTACCTCGACTACGAGGAGCTTCGCGAGGAAGAGAGGCCGGCGGTCGCGGCGGCACTGGCCGACGCATGGCTCGCTGCGGGCGTCGAGGACGTCGCGGTGTCGTGGGCGATCGAACACGCACTCCCCGAGCACCAACGCGATGTAGAGGCTCGCGTCCTGCCACTGGTCGCACGCACCCGCGACCATGTGCGTCACCGACTGACGAGCGAGATCAACTACTGGGACACCCGCCACGCCGAGCTCCTCGACCAAGAGGCGGCCGGCCGCCAGCTTCGAATCCGGCCTGAGACCGCCTATCGTCGCGCGCGCGACCTTGAGGGGCGCTTGTCGCGTCGTCTGGTTGACCTAGATGCCGATGGGCACTTGGCCGTGGCCCCTCCGTACGTTGTAGGTGGTGCGCTCGTCTTGCCCCAGGGCTTGATCGATCGTGCGCTCGGCCGTCGATCCGCCCCCGAAGCCACCTACGCCAGAGACACCGCTGTGATCGAACGTCGGGCGGTCGACGCCGTTCTCGCCGCTGAACGAACGCTGGGGCGACGTCCCGAGGAGATGGCACACAACCACCCAGGGTGGGACATCCGGTCTCAGGCGGCTGACGGCAGTGTGGTGAAGATCGAGGTCAAAGGCCGCATCGCTGGCGCGGATGATTTCACCATCACGATGAACGAAGTGCTCACCGCCAAGAACCTCGGCGACGACTACCGCCTGGCCCTCGTCGAAGTGAGTCCTGACGGCCCCATCCATGACCGCCTGAGATACCTGACCCGTCCCTTCGAAACGACCGGTACCGACGATTTCAGTGTCAAGCGCTACGTGATGAACTGGGACGCCCGATGGTCGACGGGAACCGCACCACACTGATGCAGAGAGAAGTCACGTGAGCACCGTCAAGCGCAAGCTGATCGAGGTCGCCCTGCCGCTGGAGGCCATCAACCGCGAGTCCGCGCGCGAGAAGTCCATCCGTCACGGTCACCCTTCCACCCTTCATCTCTGGTGGGCCCGACGACCGCTTGCCGCTGCGCGGGCCGTACTATTCGCGCAACTCGTTGATGACCCCTCTGCGCGGCCGGCTGAGTTCCCCACAGACGAAGCTCAGGCCGTGGAGCGCAAACGCCTCTTCGGCATCATCGAGAGACTTGTTGACTGGGACAACATCAACGACGAATCGCTGTTCCGAGAGGCACGTCAGGAAATCCTCAGGTCAACTGGCGGTCGTCCGCCGACGATCCTTGACCCCTTCGCCGGCGGAGGTTCCATTCCCCTGGAAGCTCAGCGACTTGGCTTGGAGGCGCATGCCTCGGATCTCAATCCAGTCGCGGTGCTGATCAACCGAGCGCTTATCGAGATCCCGCCGTTGTGGTCGGGTGTGCCCCCAGTCTTCCCTGGGGCGTCCGACTCCCGCATGGGCGCGTGGACTGGCACTACCGGTCTCGCGGAGGATGTCCGGCGGTACGGCCAATGGATGCGCGACGAAGCGGAACGCCGGATCGGGCACCTGTACCCGAAGGCGAAACTCGGCGACGGCACTGAGGCGAATGTCATCGCCTGGATTTGGGCACGGACGATCACCTGCCCGAACCCTGCCTGCGGCATCGAGATGCCGCTGGCGCGGTCCTGGTGGCTGGGTAAGAAGAAGGGCAAGGAAGCCTTCGTCGTACCCGAGGTCGTGACGAAGAGCGATGGAACGCGCCGCGTCGAGTTCGCTATTGGCCATGACGTGCATGCTGGCCCCTCGGGCGCTGCCGATGGGACGGTGACGCGCACCGGTGCCGTCTGCGTGGCATGCGGCACCGGCGTGCCACTCTCATACGTGCGCGACGAAGGCAAGTCTGGTCGAATCGGCACTCGACTCATGGCCATAGTTGCCGAGGGTGATCGTCGTCGCCTGTATCTCCCACCTACGCCCGAGCAGGAATCGGCAGCGGACGTGGCCGTACCTGCGGATGTACCTGAAACGGACTTGCCCGATGCTGCCTTGGGGTTTCGCGTTCAGGGCTACGGGATGCGACGCCACGTGGATCTGTTCACAGCGCGTCAGCTCACAGCGATGACGACTTTCAGCGACTTGATCGGCGAGGCCCGCGAGCGTGTGCTTGCTGACGCCACCGCACACGGCATGACACAAGATGATCGGAGCCTTGAGGTCGGCGGAACGGGTTCGGCCGCCTACGCCGACAGTGTTGCTGTGTACCTGGCATTGGTCCTTGGGAAGGTAGCCGATATTGGCAACGCACTTGTGAGCTGGAAGCCGAGCATGGATCAGGCGATTCATCTCTTCACCCGCCAAGCCATCCCGATGTTGTGGGACTTCTCCGAGACCCCGGTCCTCAGTGATCGACATGCCGGCGGATACACAGTGTCGTTGGGGAACGTCGCGAAGGCGATTCCTAACGTGCCGCCCGGGTCGCATCGCGGGCATGTCACCCAAGCAGATGCCGCGAAGCGTTCGTACGAATCGGTTCTAGTCGCTACCGACCCGCCCTACTACGACAACGTGGGGTACGCGGACCTCTCCGACTTCTTCTATGTTTGGCTCCGGCGTTCCCTGCTCGGGATTCTTCCCACCACCCTTGCCACAATGCTGACTCCGAAGGCGGACGAGCTTGTGGCTGAACCCTTTCGGCATGGTGGTGCTGCCTCTGCAGAGCGCTTCTTCGAGGAGGGGTTCCGGGACGTCTTCGCTCATATTCGCAAGGACACGCCCAACGACCTCCCAATCACAGTGTTCTACGCGTTCAAGCAGTCGGACACGGATGTTGAGGGCGTCGCTAGCACGGGATGGCAGACGCTGCTCGAGGGAATGCTCAGTTCCGGTTGGGAGGTCACTGCGACATGGCCGGTGCGAACGGAACTGGGTAACCGAATGCGGAGTATTGATTCCAATGCGTTGGCGTCCTCCATTGTTCTGGCATGTCGGCCGAGGTCGGCTTCCGCTGAGGCGGTTACACGACGTGCCTTCATCGCCAGGCTGAAGGAGGAACTCCCTGCTTCGTTGCGCGTGCTCCAGCAGGGCAGCGTGGCACCGGTGGATCTGGCGCAGGCTGCCATCGGGCCCGGCATGGCTGTGTTCTCGCGGTACACCAAGGTCGTTGAAGCGGATGGCTCCGACATGTCCGTCCGCACGGCACTTGCCCTGATCAACCAGGTTCTCGACGAAGTGCTGACGGAGCAGGAAGGTGACTTCGATGCCGACACCCGATTCTGCGTGAAGTGGTTCACCCAGTTCGGGTGGAATGAGGGCACCTCGGGCGAGGCGGATGTTCTCGCTCGCGCCACGAACACGTCCGTCGAGGGACTTGCCCGAGGCGGCGTCTTCAAGGCTGTTGCGGGGAAGGCACGGCTGTTGGGCCCAACCGACCTGGCTGAGGACTGGGACCCGATGGCGGATGATCGGGTCAGCGATTGGGAGGTTGCGATTCGGCTGGCTAAGGCGCTTAGCGAGCAGGGTATGGAACGGGCGGCCGCACTTATGGCAACTGCTGGTGCGCGACGTGATCTGGATACGGTCAAGGAGCTCGCCTACCTGCTCTTCAGCCTGTCGGAGAAGAAGGGCTGGACGCAGACAGCCGTCCTGTTCAACGGCCTCGGAACCGCCTGGAACGACGTGGAGAATGCCGCGCGAACCGCTGCCGGCCGGCAGGTTGTGGCCCAAGATGAGTTGACGTTTGACGACGAGAACTGACGGGACAGACCATGGCATTGAGTAACCGCGATCGAGTTGGTCGCGGCTTTGAGCTCCTAGCCGAAGGGCTTGAGCCTTTCGTCGACCCCCGCATGTCGCGTGCCGCTGGGACTGTGGGCGAAGACTGGGCGAAGTTGCTGGAGGCTCGTGACGCTGCCAAGCATGGGTCTCGCAAGGTTTACGAGAAGAGCGACCCGCAGGTGCTGTTGCGCGTACTCACGGAGGAGTGGCGGGTCTTCAAGGACGAGCTCTCGAGGGCGGATCAGACTTTCGCATCCGAGCTGCGGGCGACGCGAAACGACTGGGCCCACAACAAGCCCTTCTCCGGTGATGACACCTATCGTGCTCTGGACACGATGGAGCGTCTGCTGACGGCGGTCGGAGCGGTGTCGCAGGCGGATGAAGTTCGTCGGATCCGCGCTGACCACCAACGCTCCACGTTCGAGGCGGAGACGAAGCGGCTGGTGCGGTCGCAAGAGGCGACCGTGTCGGTGGCAGGGCAGGGGCTCAAGCCGTGGCGGGAGGTGCTGGCACCTCACGCTGACGTTGCGACGGGCAACTTCTCTGCCTCAGAGTTCGCCGCCGACCTGCACATGGTGGCTTTCGCAACGGGTGACCAGACCGTCGGCGAAGAGTATGCCGACCCGCACCAGTTCTTCCGCCGAACCTTCTTGACCGAGGGCCTGCGCGAGCTGCTGGACCGCGCAGTCAGACGCATGAGTGGTGATGCCAATGCCAGCCCCATCATCAACCTGCAGACCAACTTCGGTGGCGGTAAGACCCACTCAATGCTTGCGTTGTGGCACCTCCTCTCCGGAGCACAGGTCGGGTCGCTGACCCAGGAGGTACAGGATCTCGTTGCAGACCGTGCCTTGCCGCCGTCGGTGCGCCGGGTCGCGCTAGTCGGCACTCACATGTCTCCCGGAGCACCGACCATCAAGGCGGATGGCACGGAGGTGCGCACGCTCTGGGGCGAGCTGGCCTGGCAGCTGGGTGGTGCCGAAGCCTTCGCACTCGTCGCCGAGGCCGACGCAACGAGCACCAATCCAGGTGACGCGCTCCGGCAGCTGATCGCGTCGTACTCGCCGTGCCTGATCCTCATTGACGAATGGGTGGCCTACGCCCGGCAGTTGTGGGGCCGGGAAGACCTACCGGCTGGCACGTTCGACACCCAGTTCACCTTCGCGCAGTCGCTGACCGAGGTAGTCAAGACGGTGCCCGGCGCCATGCTGGTTATCTCGATCCCCGCATCTCACGACCCCGACCGCGATAGCGGATCGAGTGGTTCAGCCATCGAGGTCGGCGGTCCGAACGGCCAGGAAGCCCTGCAGCGTCTGCAGAACGTGGTTCGTCGCGTCGCTGATCAATGGCGGCCGGCCAGCTCGCAGGAGTCGTTCGAGATCGTCCGCCGGCGCCTGTTCCAGGAACCGGATGCCCAGGCGCAGTCCGACATCAGCGCTGTGGCCCGGCAGTTCACCCAGTTCTACGCCCGGCACCCGGGGGAGTTCCCGCGCGAGGTCGTTGACCCGGCGTATGAGCAGCGGATCAAGGCTGCCTACCCTCTTCACCCGGAGCTGTTCGACCGGCTGTACGAGGACTGGTCGACCCTGGAGCGGTTCCAGCGCACCCGCGGAGTTCTGCGGCTGATGAGCTCGGTTGTACACGCTCTGTGGGTAGCTCAGGACGCGTCGCCGATGGTTCTTCCGGGAACTGTGCCGCTCGACGTGCCGACGGTGACGAGCGAGATCACGCAGTACCTGCCGGACTCGTGGAAGCCGATCATCGACACGGACATCGACGGGGCAGGATCGACTCCGGCGAAGATCGATGCCGAACGTCCGACGTTCGGCCAGCGGGCGCTGACCAGGCGTCTGGCGCGTGCGATCTTCATTGGTTCAGCACCTACGCTTCGCTCGGCTCACCGAGGTGTGGAGCGGCAGCGGATCTGGCTGGGCACGGCGGTCCCTGGCGACACCGTCGGCAACTTCGGTTCAGCGATCGACTTGCTCTCGCAGCGGGCGACGTACCTCTATGTCGAAGGTGCCAGGTTCTGGTACGACACCCAGGCGTCGGTGACGCGCACTGCCGCTGACTACGCGGACGGTCTGCGCGATCGACCCGAAGAGGTGTGGAAGGAGATCGTGGATCGCCTCCGGGCGAGCGAGGCGAGGTACCGCGGCGGCTTCGCGGGCGTTCACGTGGCCCCGGACTCGACCGCAGAGATCCCAGACAGCGAAGACGTCCGCCTGGTCGTGCTGCATCCTTCGCAGCCCCACTCTCGGGGCTCTGGCGACTCGCCGGCGATGCTGTTCGCCACCGACGCTTTCGAGCACCGGGGGACGAGCCAGCGCACGAACCGCAACATGCTGGTGTTCTTGGCACCGGACTCCAAGCGCCTTGACGAACTGCAGGAGGCTGCTCGCGACTACCTCGCGTGGTCCTGGGTGGCCGACAGGCAGGAGGAGCTCAACCTCTCGCCTCAGCAGGTCAAGCAGGTCGAGGCAAACAGCAAGCGGTCAGATGAGGCCGTGACTGCTCGGATTGCCCAGGCCTATCACTGGGCCTTGGTACCCGAGCAGTCCGATCCCACGCGGCCGGCCACTATCGCGGTCGAGAAGGCGGACGGCGCGAACGAGCGTCTCGCCGAGCGGGTGACGGAGAAGCTGAACCGGTTGGCGCTGCTCGCCGGCTCAGTCGCGGCCCGAACGATCCGTCTCGACCTCGATCAGAAGCTCAAGACGGTGTGGGATCGCGGGCACCTCTCTGTCGGCGACCTGTGGTCGTACTACTGCCGGTATCCCTACCTCACACGCCTTCGCGATCGCACGGTTCTCGACGAAGGCGTTCGGTCGACACTGACCTGGATGACGTGGGAGACCGAGGGGTTTGCGCTCGCGGACTCGTACGACGAAGCGAGTGGTCGCTACATCGGGTTGGTCCTGCCGGGCGGCGACTCCTACTTCGGGCAGATCACCGACTCCACCTTGCTCGTCTCCCCAGAGGTGGCGGCGCGGCAGCTCGAGGAGATCGTGCCGCCTCAGCCGGCTCCGGTGGATCCGAACGATCCCGACGACCCGAACCCTGTCGTACCGACACCCCCCGTTCCTCCCGTGGCGTCGAACACCCGCTTCTTCGGTGTGTTCTCGGTTGATCCGGAGCGGTACGGGCGTGACTTCACGAGACTCAGCCAGGAGGTCTTGCAGCAGCTCACTGCGGTTGACGGTGTGGAGCTGGAGATCCAGGTGGAGATTCATGCCAGGCGTGCTGACGGGTTCCCGGACGACAAGGTGAGGACGGTTCTGGAGAACGCTCGGACCCTGCGCTTCGATCAATCGTCGTTCGAGGACCAGTAGGCGCGTTGCCCGAGAACGCGGTAACGCGCGAGGAGCTCAGGTCGCTCCTGGCGCGCGCACAGATGCTTGCCGCTCAGGCGGAGTCGATCACGTCCACCAGTGCGGGGTCCTCTCGCGAAGTCGCGGACGGCTATCGGGCTGTCGTCGCACGCATGGTGGCTCGTGAGCTCGGCTCGATACCTGTGGCGAGACTCAGGGATGTCACGGAGGGTCGGCTGCGTCTGGGGCCGATCGAGTCGCGCTACAAGACGGTCGCTCAGCTGCAGAATGTGTCCGCCTACACCCTCATGCAACTTCCTGGCGTCGGCGAGGCTACTGCTAGTCAGGTTGTAGCGGCCGTCCACACGGTGGCTCGCACGGTGGAGGACGGGTTCCGGCTGCGCATCGACCTGGACGCGAGCGACCCAGTCACGACCGATCTGTTGCGTTCGACGTGGCGCTACGACTCGGTGACGCGGGCGGTGGCCCCGGTTAGGGAGCCGGCCGGGCGGATGAGCAACGAACTCGAACGTCTCGCCGTCGAGGCGAAGCCGGCTGGCTACGGCGCACTGCGCAGCTTGTTCACCAGCCGTGCGAAGAAGGACGGCGCCCGCGCCGCGGTGGAGCGCATCGAGCAGTGGATGCGGTGGAGCGACAGCCCTGCTAACGCAGCCGCGTGGACAGGAGCCATTGCCGCGATCCAGGCTCCGACACCTTCGGCTGCCGACGCTTGGAGAGCCTTCGAGACGCGATCGCCGGAGTTCTACGGCGCCTTGGGTGAGGTGGTCGATCTCCGGCTCGACGTCGGCTCGGCACAGGGCTTCTTGCCAGCGGAGATCGTCGCGAAGGTGGAGGAGCAGCTGCTCGATACGTCGATGCTCAAGGTGAGTCTGCGCGGCTACCAGTCGTTCGGCGCGCGCTTCGCGCTGGTCCAGAGGAAGGTGATCATCGGCGACGAGATGGGTCTCGGCAAGACGATCCAGGCGCTGGCCGTCATGACGCATCTTGCTTCGTCCGGCAAGGCGCACTTCCTCGTCGTGTGCCCTGCCAGCGTCCTGGTGAACTGGATCCGCGAGATCCGTACCCGATCCGATCTTCAGGCCTACCAGTTGCATGGCCCGGACACGGCGCGTCAGCAGGGCCTGTGGACGCAGCGAGGTGGCGTGGCGGTCACCACGTTCGAGGGCCTGCGGCGGCTGTCGCTGCGTGAAGTTCCCCTGCTGGTCGTCGATGAGGCCCACTTCGTGAAGAACCCGACGGCGCAGCGCTCCCAGCTGGTCGCCTCCTGGATCGCGGGCGCAGAGCGAACGCTGTTCCTGACCGGTACTCCGATGGAGAACCGGGTCGAGGAGTTCCAGAACCTCGTCCGCTACCTGCAACCTCAAGTCGCGAACAGGGTGAATCCGTCGCACGGGCTGGCGGGAGCTGACGCCTTCCGCCGGGCGGTCGCGCCGGTCTACTTGCGCCGCAATCAGGACGACGTGCTCATGGAGCTCCCCGACCTGATGTCGGTGGAGGAATGGGAGTCCTTCGGGCCGTCGGAAGCTGCTTCCTACCGGGATGCCGTCATGGGTGGCAACTTCATGGCGATGCGCCGAGCTGCCTTCGACGCGGTGCCGGTCACCGCGGCGACCAAGATGGCACGGCTGCTCGAGCTGTGCGACGAAGCGGCCGCGAACGGGCACAAGGTCCTCGTCTTCTCCTTCTTCCGCGACGTGCTGGACAAGGTGGCCGAGTCACTCGGGTCGCGAGCGCACGGACCATTGACGGGGAGCGTGCCGGCGGCGAAGCGCCAGGCGGTTGTCGATGGTTTCACCGCGGCCTCATCGGATGCGGTCCTTGTCGCGCAGATCCAGGCCGGTGGAGTCGGGCTCAACGTCCAGGCAGCGAACATCGTGATTCTGTGCGAGCCGCAAGTGAAGCCCTCGGCGGAGGCGCAAGCCATCGCGCGCGCGCACCGCATGGGTCAGGTCAGGAAGGTCCAGGTGCACCGTCTCCTTGTCGAGAACAGCGTCGACCAGCGAATGCTGGAGATCCTCGGAGCGAAGCAGGCGTTGTTCGACGAGTACGCGGCCAAGAGCGATCTGGCATCCGCCACCCCCGACGCGGTCGACATCTCCGAGACCGAGCTCGCGAAGACCATCGTCGCGGCAGAGCAGGAGCGCCTTGCTCGCGAGCTCATGGAGCAGCAGGCTTTGCAGTGACCCGCCGCACTAGGGCGTCAAGTCTGCGTTGGCGGCTTTGGTCAGCCTGATGGGTCGTCCGCCCGCGACGGTGACTAGGCCTCGCCGGACCAGCGCCGGAAGAACCAGTTCACGATCAGGGCCGGACAGTGAACGGCGCACGTCCTCTCCGAGTTGTATCCGCCGCAGAAGCCGAGCCTGAGCCGTGGTGAGCTCCGAGGCTTCCGGCTCGTCCGCAGTGCCCGCGATCGTCACCTCAGCAAGCAGGTCCCGGGGGTGAACTCCCAACGCTTCGCACATGTGGGCGAGGTGTCGCAGCGTCAGGTTTCCGTCATCCCCGCCAGCTTCGATGCGCCGGATGACCTGGAAGTTGACGCCTGTGAAGTACGCGAGCCGGCGCTGTGAGAGTCCCCGCTCGGTGCGCAGCCGGGCCACCAGTTCCGCGTTGATCATGGGAGCGCCGTGGCCGTGATGCCGAGGCGTGAAAGCCAGCGGCGGGGATGGACGTGCCGATCAGCCCTGCGGCCGTGGACGCAGATCCCGAAGTCGAGGGACGCTTGGTTGAGGGCTGTGGACACGGCTCGGTCGCTGAGTGGGAGCAACTTGTCCTTGCCCTCGGCCCCCGATCGTCGGCGCAGGTCGGTCTGGGCCTTGGCGGCGCGCGCGGTGTTGTCGAGAAGGGGCACCGTGCGATGGGCGCCCAGCCGAAGGCCGTCGGGAGCCACATCGTCAAGGGTGAGGGCGAGCATCTGGAGGATCCCTACCTGCTGGGCGGCCAGGGCTACGACGATGGCGCGGTGAGGTTGCCGGTAGCCGACGAGGTCCTCGTCGATCGTGATCGGGTCGACCAGCTGGCGTTCGCTGCTGCACAGCAGTACCGGCGTGTCGGTCTTCAAGTAGATGTCGTGGTGCCAGGCGGCAAGCTGGAGCGCGCGGATACCGATCACGAGTGCGTCGTCGTGTGGCGCGGTTCCGGTGACCCATTCGACGAGGTTGGCGAGGACGTCGATGGTGGCGCCGTCTCGGTCTAGCGTGTCGTCGCAGTGCGCCCAGGTATGGCCGAAGTGCGCTTCGACCGCTCGATAGGTCTCTGAGTCTGTGCTCGCCTCGAGGGTTGTACGGAATCGGTCGAACGGGATACGCGATGCGTCATCGAGCCCGAAGCCCAGGCGTACGCCCGTGGCAGGTTGGCGCATGCTGGGTTGCGGGACGTCGGAGTAGCGCATGGGGTGCGCCTTCGCTCGCGCGAGGATCCGCTCGAAGTTGTCCGAACGGGGTGGCCGGTGGAGGAGCCAGAGCGGTAGGGACGCGGCCTTGGCGAGGGCGACGAGATGCCCGAGGGTGAGCCTGGTGAGGTTCTGTGCATCCAGTGCCACGAGGGCAGAGATGTCGTAGGCGTCGAGCCAGGCCAGCGCGAGGGCGACGTCCTGGTTCTCGTTGCGGCCCTTCCCCGCGACGTCCCGGCGCTTGCCCAGCGCGGACAGCATGTCGCCAGCGATGACGGCGGACCGTTTGAGGTTGGGTCGGATGTCGAACCACAACGCTGCCCCCGGGCTGGGGAGCCCGAGGGGCAGCGCGGTGGCGACGCCGGTCACGTCGACATGGTGGGTAGCCACGTCACTTCTTCGGCTTGGGCCTGGGGTATGGGGGCATCAGCGCGGTGGCGGCCCTGGCCAGCGACAGGTCGATCTCAGGAGGAGTGGCGTCGGGGTCGAGGGCGTGGGTGAGTTCGAGGGTGTGCTGGAGGAAGATCCCCCAGCGGCGGAGGAGCCCGAAGCAGTAGTCCTGATCGATGAGCTTGAGCAGCTTCGGATCGCTGATGCCGAAGCTGGCGTGCATTCCACGCAGTGCGCGGATCAGGTCATCACCCTTGAGGGCCTGTACGTCGACGGTGGCGATGATGTCGCCGCGAAGTCGGGCGCTGGTGGTGCTGGCCCGGTCTAGGTCGTCGGAACCGAGCAGGACCAGGGACCAGTTGGCTCCGGGTCGTGCGTGCAGGTACTGCAGCTGGCTTGCGGCCTTGGTGGTCAGTTCCTGAGCCTGATCGATGACGAGGATGCTCGACTCGTGCCCGAGGGCGTCCACGAGGTCATCCTGCATGTCGCGGAGTTCGTACTCGTCGCGGTCCCCGAGAACCGCGTCGATGAGGACGGCCATGAGCTTGTTCTCCGACGGGGCGGGCGGCATCGCGACGAAGCTGTATGGGTGCTGCTGGTCGCTCAGCGCGGCCGCCAGGGCGATGCGCTTGCCGGCGCCCCGTGGCCCGGCGACGACCATGGTGCCGCCGTGGCGAGCGGTGAACCCGAGGCGTGCTCGGATCTCGGTTGTGGCCGGATGCGGTACGACCGTCGCCACGCCTCGAAGACCGACGGGGAGGTACCGGTCGAGGGCGTTCATACCAGCAAGCCCTGTCCGTGCTCGTCGAAGCCGTTGTCGTCGCGGCGGGGCCGGTAGCTGTCGAGGGCGTCGCTCTGCCCGGTGCGAAGGTCGTCGTCGGGGACGTCGACCTCGTAGGCGAACTTGCCGCCGGGAAGCTTGCGCTTGTGCAGCTTGCTGGTGTCGGGGTCCTGCTTGTGGATGCGCTTGACGGACGAGACGTTCTTCAGAGCACGTGCCTGGTCGGCGCGGCGCTGCTTGAGGAAGGCCTCCTGGTCCTCGGGCTGGAGGTGGTCTGATGGGTAGGCGGTTCCGACGTGCTTGCCGTCGTGGAAGACCTCGATGAAGTCGCGCATGTGGGGCAGGTAGCG
The DNA here is from genome assembly GCF_042660085.1 of Longivirga aurantiaca. NCBI lineage: Bacteria > Bacillati > Actinomycetota > Actinomycetes > Sporichthyales > Sporichthyaceae > Longivirga > Longivirga aurantiaca. The sequence continues at coordinate 1,076,143 of NZ_JBHSTI010000008.1, forward strand.
GACCTCGACCTGCTTGCCGATGAGGCGGTCGAGCTCGCCGTGCAGGGTGACGTAGTCCAGGCTCTTCCAGCGCACGCCTTGCACGGAGACGGTGGCTTTGGAGTCGGAGAGCAGGAAGTCGCACCAGAGCTGGTCGGCGGGGACGGTGACCAGGTCCCGGGGGTCGGCCTGCCACGCCTGCAGCGGGGTCATGCCCAGGGTGCGCACGACGTGCTCGGTGTTGTACCAGTCCAGCCAGGCCGTGACTCGCTCGACGAACGCGACCTCGGACAGGGCGTACTGGGCGCGGTGCAGGGTGCCGCGGACGTCGGTGCCGGAGTCGATGTAGCCCGGCAGGGAGGCCAGGCAGTTCCCCTTGAAGGTCCGCCAGAACCGCTCGCACCTGCCTTTGAGGTTGGGGCTGTACGGGGGGAGCGGTGAGGGTGTGGTACCCAGTCGCAGGCAGGACTCGGTGACCAGGGTGGAGAGGAAGTCCTTGCCCTGGTCCCACACGATCCGGAACGGGAGCCCACCGACGCGGGTGTGGCCGTCGGCTGCGGTGCGCTCCAGGATGGCGGAGATGAACGCGACGCGGACCTCCTCCGCCGACGGGGTGCCGAAGGTGATCACCAGGCTGAGCACGTAGCGGGTCGCATGATCGACGACCACGGTGATGTAGGGCCGTGTTGCCCGCTTGTGCCCGGTGGGGATCACGTAGATGGGGCACTCGGTGTGGTCGGTCTCGTAGGTGTGGCCGCGCTCGCCGGGGTCCCGCTTGAGGTAGACGCGTCGCGAGCGCGCCTTGCCGTCACCGTGCCGGATGACAGTCATGGCGTGCTGGCCCAGCAGCGAGTTCACCTTGCGCTGAAATGTGGCCAGGCTGGGCAGGTTCTTGGTTGCCTTGAGGTTGCGGTACGCCTTGGCGAGGTTCCCTGAGCACCGGGCGACCTCGTTGACGACCTCACCGTCCAGCAGCCACCCGTCCTTGGCTTCGGTCTGCAGTTCGCGGTCGTGGCGGGCCGCCCTGAGGGCCGCGACGAGCCTTCTGAGGTGCCGGACTGAGTAGCCGCTGGCTTCGGCAGCGACGCTGAACAGGGTGCCGTCCAGGTCGACGCCGGCGGCCTCGAGGGCGAATAGTTCGGCGATGACCCTGTCTCGACCATCTCGGTGCAGGGCGGGCTTGTTGCTCATGGGTCTGGTCCTTCGCTATGCGGGTTGCGGCGGGCAGCGTGGGGGAGCGACTGCTCGCAGCTGACGTGACTGATCGTCGGCGGATCGCGGCCGGTGGCTTCAGCCCGTCGCCGAGCGGTGTGCGGGCGTTGATGTTCCGTTGGGGCCGGCTGCGTCAGGCGGACTTGCTGTGTGCGATGACGCAGGACAGCTCAGGTGCGCGGGGGACCAGAACTCGCATCCGAACCACGTCCGGTCCGTGGACGGCTACGGCGCGCGCCCGGAGATTCGCCGCGGCTGCGGCCACCTGCGCATCGGTGGGCCGGGTGTCGGCCAGCACCGTGTCGGCGATGACCGCTCCGGTGCCGTCGGCCCAGATCAGGTCGGTGGCCTCGGGGTTCAGGCACAGGTCACGGCCGACGAAGCGCCAGGGCGCGGCTGGTGCGTACAGCCGGAAGTAGCCAGCGACTGCTCCGGCCACGGCCTGCGTGGCCACCTGGGCCGGGATGCTCTGGCGGGATCCGATGCGCCGCCGGGTCGCCGCCATGACGACGGTGACGTCGGGCGTACTGGTGTGGCTAGCGAGATCGGCGATCACCTCGCGGCAGACCTCGGACCTCGTTCGGTGGGGTGCGGGTGCTCTGCTCACGCACCCCGACAGTCAGCCCCTGCACCCGGGCTGCAGCCGGCTCCGCCCGCTGCGAGGGTGTCAGCTCGGGGGAGGAGCTCTCTCGGGCTCCGCCGGCAGCTGCCCGATGCTCCGGTTGCTCGTGAGCGTCCAGGACGTGCTCGGCGCGCGGGTCGAGAGCGCGCGGACCCGTGCCGAGGCATGCCCGTCCTCGCGCAGCGCACGCAGATACCGCTCAGCCTGAGCGCGTGTGGAGGGCAGAACCACACCGGACTGCCCGGTCTTGATCTCGTCGACCATCAGCTCCCCAGTGCCCGCATGCACCCAGAGCACGTCGAAGCGCACTCCCGGTCGGGTCACCTCAGCGCCCACAAACGTCCAGGGAGGCGCCGGCGCCTGCTCGAGGTAGATCAATGCGGCGGCGGTGATGGTCTGGCGGGCCGCACGATCCCGGTACCCGTCGAGCTTCATTCGGTGATCGACTGCCGCGATCACTCGGCGCCAGGTCCCTGTGGGGTCGATGCAAGGGTCGTCGGTGGTGCTGAGCAGGTCGGCGATGACTCGATGGGCCAGCTGGCCGACCTGGGCGGGTTGTGGCGTCTTCCACTTCCGGGCCATCACCGGGAGCCACCAGATCCGACTGGCACGCGACAACTGCGGTCAGGGCTCGAGCTCGTCCACGAGGCCGAGCATGAGGGCGTGGGCGGCCAGCAGCGTGTTCTCCCGCATCCACGAACGGCCTGACAGGCAGTCGCTCCAGTGCTGCCGCGAGAAACCGAACGTCCGGCCCAGTGCAGCACCTGGTCCTGCACCGGGCGTGGCGCGAACGAGCAGCAGCAGGGCGATCCGGTGCTGGACGACGGCGGCTCGCTGGGACGCCAGGTCCCCCAGCGCGGGGAGGTGCACGACTGCCGAGTCCAGGACCCCGAACTCGTGAGGGTCTCGAAAGTAGTCGCGCGGTCGAAGCGTGCGGTGGTGAGTCTTCTTGGGCATGCCCACCGTCGTGCTGCGGCCACCCGCTGGGGCAGCCGGCACCGGTCGTGGTGTGCATCCGTCACTGCTGAATGGCAGCACGGCACCGGCGATTTCGTGGAGTCGGCGAGGAGTCGTCCAGGTGGCTCGCACAGTGGCGGACAACGGCCCCTCCTTCCCGAGTCGGATACCTCCGGGCATCGCCGAAGCGGTCGCCTCGGCCGCCCCTGTGACCGCTGTCGGCGTGGCGGTCCCCGCGCCCCGGACGCAGGGCACCTAGGCTGGATAGGCACCGCTGTTCGACCGCGGTGAAGAGTCTCGGGTGGGGCTGTCGTGGGGAAGCGATAGCCCCACCCGACCTCTGTCTAACCCCGTCGAGACCGGGTCACGGAGCGGGCTGCATTGGCCGCCGCCACTCGTCACTGTCCCGGGCCGGTCATGATCAAGGGCGTCAGAGCCGTCAGCTCAACGCGGTCCAGCGCGGCCGAGAGCAACGTCGACCTGAATGTCGTGTCCTCGAGTCCCCAGATGACCTGCACCCGCACCCCGTCGGCGCTGCGGTGCAGCACGACCCCCTCCAGCGGCCGCCAGGTGCCGTCCATGCCGACGTTCTTCGTCGGGAGCCGACCGGCGTGGCTCCCTAGGCGTCGCGCTCGTCGACGGCCGACGTCGAACTCGTACACGCTTCCGCTGAGCGTGTGCAGCAAGGTGGTGTCCACGTTCGCCATGCTGCCTCGCCCCGCTGACACCACACCCGTCCACAAGGTCGGCGTGAGCCACGAACGGGTCCTTGGACAACGTGATTCGGGCTGGAACCTGGTGCCGGTTGCCGCGTCCGTCACGCCGGTCACCGTGCTCGGGACATATCCCCCGAGACTAGGAGCCGCCGTGAACATCCACGATGTCGAGCAGGAGCTCGACCTGATCCGCCGCATCGACCCTGAGGTGAACCTGAGCGCGATCGCTTGCCAGCTGCTCACCGAGCTGGCTCCGATCCTGAGCCCGGTGCTGGACGCCGCGGCCGCGGTGCCGGTCGGGGGTGACCTCCCGGTCTGCGACCTCGACTACTTGGAGGCGCTCGTCGTCTCCTCCGGATTGGTCGACGAGCAGATCTGGTGCTACCTCGAGAGCCGCGGAGCTGTGACCCTGACCGACCGCCGTCTTGCGTGTGACCTGTGCGGAGAGCCGGCCGCCTACGACGCCCCCGTTCCGGCGCACGGCGGCCGCTGGGCCAACCTGTGCGGGACCTGCTGGTCCGATCACACCGACAACATCCTGGGCTACGGCCGGGGCCAGGTCGTCGCGACGCGGGATGCCATGCCGATCGCCGTCGCCGAACGCTGGGCGGCGCTCGCTCGGTCACCGGGCCGACCGGGTGACGGAAGCTGAGGTTCGACGCGCATCAGGCTCGGGGCCGTCTCTATCCTCGTAGCGCACGCGGCCCGAGGTGCACGCACGACATCGCTGACTGGGAGGCCGCCCCACCAGCCGTCCGGCCAGACGACGCCCCGGTACCGGGCTACCCGCGTCTGCGACCCATGGCCTGCGTCCTCTGCCGCGGTGGGGGACGTGGCCACGGGCGGCTCGCCACGTGGCACTAACCTGGGCCATCTGCGCACGCCTAGAGGTTCTGGATCCCGGGACGCCGAGCTCTCGGCACAGGTCCCTGATGTCACCAAGGCGGGCCCGCTCGGCTTGCCACAGGCCCGGCGGCGCTACTTTCCGCGGACTAAGGAACCAGGCCTTCATCCGCCATGTCCGGGTGAGTCCAGGGCGCTCCGCCCACCTTTGGGAGACTCAGGCGCTCAGCGTGCTGGCGCCGTCCGTGGGCAGGAGCTCTGCCGCCAGCAGCGACATCGACGTGAGTATGTCGTTGGGTGAGGCGGCGAGATCGATGTGCCGTACGTGCAGTCGAGGTCCCTCATCGATGACCTGGTGGGTCCGAGCCTCGGGCGGCCCGAACGCATAGATGAGCCAGGCATCGTCCAGGCCGGTAGCGGTGGCGTAGGCGTGCAGCTGATAGAGGTCCGGGTTGGCGCCCGGGCCAGTGTCACGCTTGTACTTGACGTCGCCGACGAACCGCCACGTGCCGTGGTGGTGCCATGACAGGTCCGGCTTGAGACGCACCCGTCCCTTCACATCCAAACGGAGTGGCGCACAGTGGTCGCCGTCGGGGAACTCCTCCGGGCTCAGGTGGGCCGCTTCGCGCAACGCCGCGCGAATGAAGTCTTCGAAGACAACGGTGAGATCGATGCGCAGCAAGTCCGTTGATGCGTTTCCGGCACCCAGCTCCGGGCTGGCTCCGCTGAGCAGGAGCCTGGCGAGCTCGACCGCCGGCCGGTAGTAGCCGTTGAGACGGGTCCAGGTGATGCTCGGGATCCGACTGCGGTGCGGCTGGAGCGGTGTGACGTCAGGGAAGGAATCCGTGAGGCGACGCAACTCGCGGCGAGTGGCGGTGTCGCGCAGAGGGAGTCGCGCGAGCAGGAGCGCGGCGGAGAGCAGCAGCTGGTTCTCGGGAATGTCGTGGTCATGCTGGCAGTACTCGAGGGCAAGAGGTGCGCTTAGGCCAGGTCGGCGTTTGAGCTGCTCGGCGAGGTCGATGCGACCACGGACGGTCGGCTGGGTATCGCGTACCTCGTGGTAGCCGGCCAGCAGACCGCGGCCAATGGTGCGGCGGATCGTGCGCAGATAGAGGGTGGCGACCGCGTCGACGACGTCGACGACGTCGACATGGTCGTCGATCGCCGCCTCGCCGTCCCGCCAGTGGTCAGGATCGGTGGCGTAGCCGAGCAGGAACAGGACGCGACTGATCGGGATCTTCGGACGGATCACGATCGCAAGCCCATCGACGGTTCCGGCACCGATGATGTTGCCGGGGGTGACGTCGAACAGGTCGTTAGTCCCGGGGCTCGGCTGGACGGTGGCGGTGAACACGGTCCGCAGCAGGTCGCGCTGCGGGGGTGTGAGCCGCACGCCGGGGGTGGTGGACCACTCAGTCAGCTGGAGTCGGGTCGTCATGCGCGATTCCGACCTCCCCTCGGAGAGCGTCGAGCTCGAATGCGCGGACCCGGTCGGGTTGGCCGTAGAAGTGGTCTTCGAGGGTGGGAAGGATCGCGGCGCTCCAGATCCGTGCGATCCAGGCTTCGTCGAGGTCGTCGCGAATGAAGAAGCTGGGTCCGATCGCGACTGCCGGGTCGTCCAATCGCTGGTTTGCCCGTGCCACGACGTCGCCGAGCCAGGCCAGGTCCGGGTGACGGTCGGCCAGGTAGCGGGGCAGGACCTCGGAGACGGGTTCGTCGGTGGCGTCGAAGTGGCGGAAGTAGAAGCGCCGTCGCAAGGCACTGTCGAGCAGAGCGATCGAGCGATCCGCGCTGTTCATAGTGCCGATCAGGAGGAGGTTGTGCGGGAGCCGGAACGGGGCCTCGGAGTAGAGCAGACGCATGGCTTCGTTGCGGTACTCGAGCAGGAAGTACAGCTCGCCGAACACGCGGGCGATGTTGCCGCGGTTGATCTCGTCGACGATCAGGACGTAGTCGTGGGCGGGGTCAGCCGCCGCGCGTGCGGCCAGCTGGATGAGCGGACCCTGGACCAAGTGGAATCCGGCGGTGCCCTCCTGGGGGCGGAGGCCTTCGATGAAGTCCTCGTAGGCGTACGAGGGATGGAACTGCACCAGGGTGACGCGGTCGGGGCTTCCGGCAATCCAGGCCGCGAGCTTGCGGGCCACGAAGGTCTTTCCCGTCCCGGGCGGGCCGTAGAAGACGATCTGGCGCTTGTCGTGCAGCAGCTGCACGGTGTCGTCCAAGAAGGTCGGATCGAGGTAGAGCTCACCGGCCAGGTCCGAGAGTGTGCGTGGCTCGTCGTCGGCCAGCGGGTCATCGTGGACCTTCGGAGTGTCTACCGGCGTAGTGACTGGGCCGACGATGGGACCGGTGCCCTTGCCGCTGCGCCATGCCTGCAGGGCCTCCACCTGCGCCGGGGTCCAGGCGGAGTCTGGCTCGACCTGGATCAGCGTCCACATCAATCCTTGCGCGTCGAGCCGGTCGCGGATCTGCCCTCGAAACCTCGCGTCGGAGGTGTCGACCAGCAGGTCGAGAAACTCCAGGAACCGGTCGTAGTGCTCTCCGTCGCTGGAGGTCGGCTGCGTCTTGGCGAAGTTGGTGAGCTGGTATGCCTTGTCGACCACACGGGAACGCCAGGTCGGGAACCGGGTGACGTCGATCGCGCCGAGTAGGAACGATGCGATGCTCAATCGTCCTCCCAACCCGTCAGCTGCCTCGGCGGGGACCAGTCGGCTGAATCGGTCGATCGAGGCGGACCCGGCGTCGTGCCACAGCGCCTGGAGAGCGGCCGCGGCGTCGTCGCTGTGTTCCTGGGCCCAGGACAGGAACGGGTCGAACGCGCGCCAGGACACCACGTTGGTGTCCTTGAACGCCTCGCGAAGCATCGTTACCCAGTCCCGGCCGTCGTCGACTGCGGCACGCAGGTCGGCCAGTAGGGCGGCGGTGTGCAGCTTGTAGTCGCGTTCTTCCTGGTCCAGGTCCACGCGGTCGAGGAACCATTCGCCCCAGTTCAGGAACAGCGTCCAGCCGCCGCTGGGCTGCAGCCACTGCCACCAGTAGGGGCTGCGGTAGAGGTTGGTGAACGCCTGCCCGTCCCAGGACTGGTTCGGCTCCAGGGCCGCACACATCGCAGCGAGCCGCAGCGCCTCGGGTCGATCGTGGGGGCCAGACAACTGCGGCCAATGAGCCAGGACGAGCTCACGGTGGTCCCTGCTCACCATCGCAGGGAACACGTCGGGGAACAGCAAGTGCTGCAGGCTGTTGCGCTGGATGTCCGCACCCTGCTCAGGCAGGGAGTCAAGTAGCGCGATGAAGGCTGCGGGGTCATCGAACAACCGTCCTCGCGCAGGCTGGTCGAGCCGCTTCACCGCGACGTAGAACTCGATGAGCAGGTTGAACTGCTTCCACCGGTAGGAGTTGAACGCCTGACCCGGTCTTACGAGTCCTGCATCAAGGCGCCCAGCCAGGTCGTCGGGTATCGCGGACGTGCCGGGGCTGAAACTCAGTACTGTGTTGATGATCTGGCGCTTGCGCGACCCGCTGATCGAGTCAGACCACGCGACGAGCAGATGCACGTACAGCAACTCGGCAGCTAGCTGGACCTCGGTCGCTCCGGCGCCACCGATCTGGCCGCGAAGCTTGCTGAGGAAGTCGCCCGAGCCCAGGTCGGGGTTCTCAACGAAGTCCCGCACCAGCCCCTCGCCGTCCACGAGTCCCAGGCGCACCGAGGAGGAGAACAGCGAGCCGTCGCCGATCAGGCACTCGTCGCGCCACCGCAAGGCCGCGTCGTACACGAGTTGAGCAGAGGGGTACAGGATCCGCGTCGTTGCCATGGGTCCATCTGATCGGAAGGCACCGACAGCCTCAAGCGGATCGCACAGAAGTGATCAACTTCGCCGACAGCCCAGGCGCATTCGTCGCAAATGGCATCGCGCCTATGGTCGGGGTGCGTGTCGGGCAGCAACTCCGGGGCGACCTTCGACTCCCCATCGGAGCCCGATGTCGCAGGTGGAGGCCGGGTCACGCACCCGATCGCTTCCCCGCGAGGTTGACCGTGGTGGCGGATTCACGATCGTTCCTGCCGATGCCGGCCGTGGCTAAGCTGCGCGATGTGCTTGCGCGGACATCGAGGGTCGAGGAGGAACTGGCCGCGCGGTTGGCGGCCTACGAAGCGCTCCGGGCCTCGCCCAACTATCCGAATCTCACCTCAGGTGAGGTCCGCGACTCCGGGGCGTACGGCGGCCAACAGGGGGTGTGGGTCGACAAGACGCGAACCTCGGCCCTCGTCGCCTCGGGAGTGGCGGTGGGATTGCGCCATACCGGGCGGCACTACGCCGACGACCTGGACGAGTCGGGCATCGTCTACCACTATCCCAAGACGCGACGAGCAGGTTCACGAGACAGCGGCGAGGTCGAGTCCATCAAGGCTGCCGAACGCCTGCGGCTCCCAGTGTTCGTCATCTCGGAGGAGGGTGCGGCACGACGAGTCCACCTTGGGTGGGTGGTAGACCACGATGACGCAGCGGGTATTGCACTGATTCTGTTCGGCGACCGCGCCGTAGCTCCAATGCTGCGCCGCGATGACGAGGTCGATGTCTTCGTCCGCGGCGCTGAGCGCCGCAGACGCCAGGCCGTCGCCTCACGACTCGAGCGAGATCCGACTTTCGCGTTCAACACGATTCGCAAGTACGGGGGCAGCTGCGCGCTGACGGGGATCACTGTGCCCAGCATGTTGGAGGCGGCACACGTTATCCCGGTCGCGCGCGGCGGGTCGGACCATGAGGGCAACGCGATCCTTCTCAACGCGGCGCTGCATCGAGCGTTCGACGCGTTCCTGTGGACTCTGCACCCGCGCACCCTGGACGTCGTGATTCGACCTCAGGGACCAGTTGCCGGCGCCATGCGGATCGAGCAGCTTAGTCTCAGCGGTCGTCCCGGACCCCATCGTGATGCACTCGAATGGCGGATGGACCAGTTCCAGCGTCAGCTGGGCAGCGCGGCTACCGCAGCTCTGTAGCCGAGGCTCGCTGGGCGCTCCCGTCGACCGGCCTCGTGGGCGGCCATTGTCGGAGGTGAGGTGTAGCAAGAGCTCACCTACTGGACCCCGGGGGAGGCCGAACGTGGCAAGGACCATGAAACCAGAGGCCGCGTTGGCGGCCTGCTACCCGGACGTCGCTGCGACATGGCACCCGGAGCGAAACGGCACCCGCACCCCCGCGGACACTTCGTCCAAGAACAGCTTCCGAGCCTGGTGGCGATGCCCCGCAGGGCACGAGTGGGAGGAGATCGTCGCCACACGCACCGGCCTTCCGGGCTGGAAGGGCGGGGAGAGGGCAGCGTGCCGGGTGTGCGTCGGCTATCACGTCATCGCGCCCTTCGATTGCGGCCATACGGCTGAGGTGCCGGCAGCGTTCGCGGAGCCACAGCGTGGCTGCCCCTCGTGTCGAAAGCGCCGGTGGCAGGAGGCGCAGGCGGAGTATCAGGCCCGCCGTGTCGCGAACTCGGCAACGGCCAAGAGGGCATACGCGGACTCCGGGGAGCGTGCTGCCGCCCTCCTCGACGACTGCCGGCCGCCAGATGACACGCCTGCGCCCCTGGTTGCCGAGTGGAGACGGGTGGCACTCCATGCTGTTCGCGTCGCGATCGTCAGCGAGGAGCAGTTCGGCAAGACCGGCGCTGTCGGGACTGCGCTAGCCGCCCAGCGCAGGCTGGCCGCCAACCTGGTCCCATCCGTGGAAGACCTGCGGACCGCTGTGGCGAGACGCGAGCCGACCCCGGTGCTCGGCCGCGCTCACTGGCCGATCGGGTGGCTGCACCACCTGGGAGCCCTCGAGCACGACACAACGCCAGCCCCGGACGTCCTCAACGACCTGGATTCGCATCTTCGGCAGGAGGTAGCAGCCTTGGAAGCACTGTTCGGCAAGCGACAGCTGCAGATGGGGGACGTCACGGGGCTGCTGACCGAGCTGATCGCGGGTTGGGCCTACGACCAGGAGGGGAAGTGGCGTGACCGACGGTGGAACGTCTTCCGGGAGCTCAGCCTCCCGATAACACCGGGCAAGAGCTCGCGATTCGGTCGACTCGATCTCACCATCATGCGACCGCAAGAGCCGGACATGGTGGTGGAGATCGACTCCACCCACAAGGAGGAGAGCCTCGAGAAGCTCGTGTTCGCCCGCGACGCCGGTGCCCTCGCCGTCTGGGTCCGCTGGCACGGCGGTCGCTTCGACGTTCCGCCAGGCATCCATGGGGTAGACCTCATCGCTGCCACCCGCCCCCTGACCAGCTAGGTCGTGAGAAGGCTGCCCACGGCCGAGATGGCGGCGTCGTCACGCTGGGGTGAGTACGGTTCTAAGGTTGTTGGGTTACTGACAATGGACTGGCCAGAGCGCGAGGCTAGAGGCTCAGGTCGTTGCAGAGGGCTTCTCTCGCCCCAGTCGAAGATCCGCGACCTTGTGCAACAAACGGCCATAGCCGTCCTTGGTGAGCTTGCGACCTTCCAGAGCCATGTTCCAGGCAATGTCGGCAGCCATGTCGATGTCCGTCTCAGCCCCGTCGCCTGGGGGCTTCGTCGGGTCATCACGCTGTGGTGAAGTGTCCGTCATCTTGTCCGCTGTGCCCTCCTCGCCGATCTCGCATCTACCGCCCCTGACCAGTAGGGAACAACCTTAGAAGCCGCACTCGCGCTGGTGAAACGCTGGGAACCGCGTCCTGGTTAGACTCATTGCGAGTCCAACTCGTCTCCGGAAGCCATTGCGCCACAAGGGGTTAGACGTCGGTGGAGTCATAGACATGAGCCATAGTGAGAGCCGGGTCGCGGCCGACCTCGGCGACGGTCACGTTCGCGTAGGACGGAGCCGATGTCATCGGCCACCACGGCCAGCCTCGGCTTGTAGCCTGACCATCATGTGGGGCCTCGAGATGTCGCGAGACGATCGCGCGTTCAGTCACATTGCGCACGAAGTGCACATGTGTGCCTACTCTGCCTTCCGCATGTTGAGCAGTGATGACGAGAACGATCGAGTTGCCTACCTTGAGTGCGAACTCTTGCACGCGCGAGCTCTCGAAGAGTTCCTCGTGGTGACGCGGCGCAGGCCGCGCGACGACGACATGCTTCGCACGCATTTCGCACCCGAGTGGACACCGTCGCCCGACGATGCCGTCAGCCGGCTTGGTGAAAGGCGGGAGACGATCAACAAGTACCTCGCCCACCTCACCTGGGCGAGAGTGGACGAACCGGATGCGCCGGCATGGTCCTTCATAGAGATCGCAGACGACATCGTCGCAGTGGCAGCGGCATGGGTGGGTCACGTAACGAGGAGCGAAGGTAGGCTCCCAGACGACCCAGATATCAAAGCGCTCATCCTCGCCAACGCCGTGTCAGATGCGCAACGCTGGCTGGGGATGGCACCACGTTGATAGCGGGATGGACACGACGTTGCTGGAGTCTGGAGCCGACCACCATCGTGCGCTGCGTGCCACGCGACCGCTTGCGAGAGAACGGCTAGCTGGGAGCCGTACCTCATGAACCCATCGCCGCGTCTGCCGTTTGCGTGGCTCTCGTCCATACGCGGTCGAGTTCAGGCGATGGTTGTATCGAGTATGTGCGAGGTGGACCTGGTGGAGGCGGCATCGCGCAAGTCCTGGGCCAAGAGGAGCAACGTCCCTCCTGATCTTCTTGCCACCGGACTGCTCACTGACCTCATCGGGCCGGAGGCGGCGTTGCTGAGCTTGCGGCTGGGCACAGCCCACCTCGCGGGTGTTGCCGACGTCTCGAACCCGCCGACGGGGCCGGCGACCCTCTTTCCAACTGGTTCACATCTACAGGTCACGGTTCGGCACGACCTCATGGAGCACGGTCGCTTCGACTGGTCTGGACAGTTGCTCGACTTGGGCAGCAGCGGCAGCGGATTCGGTTTCGACAACTCCCGTCAATGGAAGGTCAGCGACTTCGACCTCAACATCGGCAAGACTCGCGTCCACGTCGTTCACGCCAGTGCCCAGCGCTCGACGGACCTGTTTGACCCGCAACCACAGTTCGGCGGCATGTGCGAGGGAATCGAATGGGGCGATCAAGCGGTCGCACGTCATTGGCGCGTCTGGCTCGTCGGCGTACCGAAGCCGCACGAGCAGGTGACCACAACCCTTGCCCAGGTCCAGGTTTCGTTGGTTACCGACCGACGCGCAGCCGAACCCAACCATGGCGACAGCCAACCGCCACCTGACCTGCCCTACGTCACACAAGTAGCGCTGGACTTCGGCCATGACGTGGGGGCTGCTCAGGTCGACGAACTCCTTGAACGTCACCTCATGTGGCTCCTTGACATCTACTCCGGTCGCAGAGTTATTCCTCTCGCAGTGCTGCGCATCGCCCCCGACGGCACGGCTATGGGAGGGCACTGTCGCGACTACGGCCGACCGCTGGTGCGCAGAAGTCGCCGAGCCGTATCCAGCAACGATCTACAGGCGTTTCTCAACGATGTCGTACCCACCTGGGACGCAATGACGGAAGACGATCGCCACGTAGTCCGAGTCGCCACTGGGGTCAGGCACGCTTCCTCACAGATCGAATCGGAGGCGTCAGTAGTTCTCGCCGCGACCGCGCTCGAGCTCCTCGCCGGTGAGTGGCTCCCGCCCACCAAGGCAAGCTACGAGCTCACGAGGAGGCAGAAGAAGGACATCTCAGATGCGCTTACGAGCGCCGCTCAGGGAATCGCTCCTAACAGCGAGTTCGCCAGCAAGATCACCCAGATTGCAGGGAACATGTTCCGCCGCCCCGCCGCTGACCAACTTGGTCGCCTTCTGGGTCATCTCCAGGTGCCCATGAGCGAAGCCGAGGTTGGCGACTTCGTGAAGCTGAGGAACGATCTCATCCACGGCCGCCTGGCACAACGCAGCACGCAGGACAAGACGGAAGGCATGCTCCGAGGGCAGGCCATGCTGATGGGTTGCCTCCTCAGCCGGCTGGGTTACCGTGGCTCGGTCTACAACGAGGCCAGCCATCGGAACTACCGCCTGCCCTAGGTGCGCCTGACCGGCGACACCTATTTCGTTGAGTGAACCGCCGTCTGCGCTGACGTCCCCTGCCAGGATCTCACCCATGCGCCAGAGCGATCTGTACGAACTCCTGACCGGTGACGACAACGACTGCGTGTACCACTACACGTCGCAGCCAGGTTTGCACGCCATCCTTGCGACCGGATCACTTCGTCTCAGCACCTTCAATAGCCTGAACGATCCTCGTGAGAACAAGAAGTGGATGCCCGACGAGTTGCTGGGCCACGCCGGCGACGTCGACGATGCCTGGTTCGAGGCAGACCGAGCCATGGAGGAGGCGGTCGATCGCTTGCTACGGCGGGGCGTCAGAGTCGGCTGTTTCACCGAGACGCGATCAAGTGGCTCTGGGCATGGGCTCGCCAAGGGCTGGGCTCGGCCGGCTATGTGGGCTCACTACGGGGCCGCCCATCAGGGGGCATGTCTGGTCTTCGACCGCGGAGCTATTGGTCAAGCCGTGTCGGATCACGTCCCCGTCCGAGACGGGAACCTGACGATGTGCGGTGCCGTGGACTACACGGATCGTGAGTTGACCTTGCCTTACCTCGGCGCTCCATCGACTGTGGTCGAACTGAAGGAGTTGTTGGACGCGGTGACCATGGAACGTGACGTCGTTCCGAGCCTGTACTTGCAGAAGAACACGGACTGGTCAGGTGAGCGTGAATGGCGTGTGCTGGTCAACCAGTGGGACCTGCCTGAATCAAACCTGGACGAGCCGTTGTACGTCCCGTGGGAGGGAGCACTGCTGGGGGTCGTCCTAGGTTCTGAGTATGGTCCACGCGTTGTCGCGGAACGACTCTCAGGCGGTTTGCCCCTGCTGACCTGCAGTTGGACGTCGCGTCGCGCAACGTTGCAGCACTCGACAGGCGCAGCTGGATAACTTGAGTTGAGCTGCTGCACTCGATAAGCCGTGCACAGTCAGTGGCACGCGACAACCTCAAGGAATGAGTCCGGCTTTCGATCTCGTGACGCTTGCCGAGCCGGCGATCACCGGGCTGAACCTCACGGACACTGATCGACCGCCCCATCGGTACAGCTTCGGCGAGTATCCGGGCCCCATGGAGCGATGGTCGACTGAGCCCTCGATCGGACGGCTGGGGCGTCGGCCACCGCGTCGGACTGCTTCGACGGCACGTCTACAAAGGCGCGGGGAGTCGCCGAATCGTTCCCGGTTCGAGCCGCAGGCGCGAGTTCGCGTCGCATGAGCCGGCGTCGCACATGGCGGCGCTGGTGAGGAAGAACACGGCTACATCAGCGTCTCGATCCCTGCTGGAACGCCACAAGATGCCGTCCACGGGCAGGTCGTAGCGGAGGTGCTCAGCAATGACCTGGGTAGGGATGTATTCCAGGTTCTGTCGGTCGTCTGGACTGGCTACCTCGGTGACGTCCTTGACGAAGTCGAGGAGGAACTCGACCGGGCCACGGAGATGCCGGCGCGCTGGGTCGAAGAGCGAAGGAACCTCGGGTAGGTCGCGCAGATCCACGACGCTGAGATCCGTCAGTTGGGTGAACATTCCCACGGTTGCCTCGTCAGTTGGCCCCGAGTAGCCAGCTACCTCCCTATGAGCGCCCTCATCAGTAGAGGCACCGTAGAACGCCCCGATGCCTTTCGGGCTCATTCGATTGTCGCGGGCAATCGAGTCCGGGGGTGAGCCGAGGCTGGCAGCGTCATCGTGCCGATCCCCGGGTCCGTGGACGCGCGCACGCCACCAGGTGGTGCCAGCCGGTAGCCGCTTCGTCAGACCGACTTCGTTAGCCGCGGCTACGACCGCAGCGGGCACCGCGTGCATAGGGATGCTGCCTGCGCCGTCCGCGGTGGAGTCGTCAAGCGTTAGGAATGTGTACCGCCTCTGATGCTTCACATAGTCGCGAAACGCCTGCCACCCCCACCGAAGGGCCTCAGCTGGCATTGCTGCATATGGGTCCTTCTGACACCAGAGCTCATCGCTGATCGCCCACAGGATGGCTTCTAGGACGCCCTGCTGTTCGGTGATCTCGAAATCATCCAGCAGGTCGTAGGTGTCGAAGGTCGTTACGCGATACCCGCCCTCTCGGCCATCGAAGCCGGCGCCTTGTGCCGGGTCCTCGTACTCGTAACGAAGACCCTCGACAATCAGCTGGACGACCCGCTCCAACGGCGCCGAGGCGTCGGGCGACTGTGGCGACAAGCCGCAGAAGCTACACGCATCTTGACCGCCTTCCGAACGTACAAAGGCGACCAGCCATGGCTCAGACAAGCATCGGGAACACACGATTCCATCGGTGTCGCGGTAGCCGCGTGCCTCGATCGCCTCGGCGTAGCGCTTGGTGAGTCCCATAGCACTCATTCAACCTGACGTCGTCAGCCCCAACTTGCCGACTCGTCGACCGGGCCGCGGCGCGCAGGAAGGAAGGGAATGTCATGGTGGCTGGGGCCCTGGGTCTACGTTGCTTTCGACCGGAGGTGGACGAGTGACAAGCACTGGCAGGAACGACAAGCGCTCGGTTCGATGGGTTAGCCCGAGGGGCGTGGTCCACACCCTGACGTGCGGAGCCATCGGGGACGGCGGGCGATACGTCATCCTCGCGGACCTGCCCTCCGGGCTCGAGGACTGCACCGACTGCGGCGGATCGGAAGCTCGAGATTGAGCGAAGCTGGCTGTACCCCTCGCACCTGCGACAACTGACAGCAATCAGTGTGTCTCGCATGTCCATCTTTAGGCCAACGTTGCCGACCACCTCGAGGACGTCGACGGCGTGTGACGCAAGCTCGCAAGCGGCATGGCCGGACGCCCGGCGTCTGATACTTCCCGTGACCCCAGGCGCCCCGCTGCATCCGCTAGCGCCCCGGTCTGCACCGCTCGCAGCCCGACGCCCGGCTCGTTGTCGGTGCCCCCGGGTACACCAGTGGTGTGATCACGCATGAGGACCTCGACTGGTGGCTCGAGACCGCCCCCGCCTTGACCTGGACGTTCGCCAAGACATACGCCGACACGGCCCCGCACGAGTACGTCGTCGCCGGGCGCAACGGCTGCCCTCTGAGCCATGGCGACTTCGTACGGGCGGCCAAGGTCATCGCCACGTTCGGCCGCCCCGCCAAGTTCTACTCGATGACCGGCATCTACCTCACAAGCCGGGACGGGGGACTGAAGTGGTGGACCATGGACGCCGACCTCGACAGCACCGACCTGATCAACCAGGCCACCACCGACCGCGTCTACGGACCCCAGGACGCCCCCAACACCCGCACCGGGTCCACCGTTCCGGAGGACGCACTCGCAACCGAGTACGACCGCGCCCGCGACCGCCGGTGCGACGAGATCCTTGCTGAGCACATCCGCCGCCTCTTCCCGGAGGGCAGTCCAAGGACGCTGGACATCGGATGCGGCACCGGTCTGCCCCTGGACTTCGGCGTCATCGACGCCGGCACGTACACCGGCCTGGATCACAGCACCGCCATGCTCAACATGCTCGTGCGGAAGCACCCGCACGTACGGGCTCTCATCCCTGCGTCCTGGAACGAGGGCGTCGTCATCGGTGCACCGTTCGACCTTGTCCTCAACATCGAAGGCCCGGACGTGGACCCCGACCAGATGCAGCGACGGAGCTCCGGCTGGGTGATCACCGCGCGCGACGGAGACGTCGCTGTGGTGCCTGGGAAGGCGCGCGACACACGGTCCGGCACGGTTAGCGTCTCGCCATGACGGATTCGACTCCTGTACCGAACCAGGCCGGGGGACTGCTGGCCGCGCTGGTCCCGTTCGGAGTGCTGCGTCAGCCCGAGGTCGCCCTCACCACCGGGATCTGTTGGGTACTTGGCCTGGACGGGGCGGCGGGTGCGCTCGACGCTCTCATCGCCCGAAGCGGCATCACCCCGGACAGCGCAGGCCGATGGAGGGGCGAGGTGGTCGGTGACGGTGGACGCTCCGATCTCGAGTACGCCTGGGGCGATCCCCCGACAACTCGAGTCATCGTCGAGGCCAAGATCGGCCACAGCCTCACCCCGGAGCAGTTGGTGGGCTACGCCGACCGGCTGCCTGACACAGGTGGGCTCCTGGTCGTGCTGGCACCGGCCGCGCGCAGAGCCGAGGCGCTGGAAGTGGTAGCTCGCTGCCGAGACCTCACCGCCGGCCCGGCCACGTTCGCCGTCTGGACCTACGACGAGGTCCTGGAGCGGCTCGAAGCCGCCCTGCCCCATAGCGGCGACGTCGCCCAGCTGCGCGGCCTCGTCCAAGCGCACAACGCCACGGACATCGACCCGTTCCTCCCCGACGAGCTCCTCGAAGCCAACGCGTCGCGTCGTGAGGACGTGTGGTGGGTCGTCGACCACGCCTCATTCGGCATCCGCGAATCCCGGCAGCCCTCCGGCACCGACTGGAACCTCCTGCATCGTCGGTACCTGCCCGTCGGCAACTACAGCGCGGCCGTCGCCGTCGGCGTCGGGAGGAAGGATCCGGGCAACGACCCGACTCGGCCATGGGCGTGGCTCCGTGTCGCCGGTGCCAGCGCTCACGGCCGCCTCGCTCGACGCGCGCTCGCCAGCATCAGACCCGGAACTGAGGAGACCAAGGACGAGACTTGGCTGCCGCTGAGGATCGAGCCGGGCCTCTACGGTAGCCAAGCGGCGGAGCGACTCCGATCAGCGCTGGAGAGCCTCATCGACGACCTTGCGGCCGCCATCACCGTCGAGATGGAGCACCAGCTTGACCAGGCCCGCCATCTCGACACCGCCATGCTCGACGGCGTCCTGGGTATCGGTCCCCTCGAAGCGAACGATCTGCTTGCCGGCTCCGAGCGGCGCCATGAGGACATCTGGACCCTGCTGACCGAAGCCAGCCGCCCCCTTTACCCGGACCGGATCTACCCGGTCCAGACCAGCGACGAGGACTACGAGCGCGTGCGCTACATGCGGGTTGGCGCGTCGGAGGCGCACATCGCGACGTGCCTCCTGCGGCGGGGGAGGAACGACTCCGCTCCGGCCGCGTGGCTTCGGGTGCACCGGAGCACCTCACATGCCGAGATCGGTCGTCGTGTTCTCGAGGAACTGGCTCCAGGTCAAGTGGTCGACGATCCCAACGGGTGGGCGGTTCCCGTGCGCATCCCCACCGGTGTCGGTGGGCCGGCGATGCTCGCCGAGGTCCATGCACAGATCAGCGAGCTGTTCACGCGCTTCGCCGCGTCCATCGTTCGAGGCTCGTAGAGACATCGGAGATCGAGCGCGCGGAAGTCGAGTCAGGCGATGCGCTCCTGCCCCGCGGCGGCGGTGGCGCCTTCGCTGTCGGACCCGGGCGAGATCATGAGGTCAACGGACCGTCCAGACGATGCTGGCAACCATCAGCGTCGGGGCACAGCCGTCGAGATCTGAGGAGTCACCATGGATGCCCGAGAGGCCAAGCGGCTTGCCAACGAGCACTTGCGTGGTTCTCGCCTGACTGCATCCCGGGCCTCGCGCCACCGCGACGCCTGGGTCGTGTCCTACGTCGACGCGGACAACCCGGACGTGATGCTCGACGGCGGAGGCCTCATCGTGACGATGGACGGAGCGGTGATCGACGTAAGCTCCGTGCCCGGTGAGATCGACCGCGTGCTCGACGAGAGAGCACCGCGAGGGGAGGATCCCGACCTACCGCGCGACGAGGCGGAGGAGCTGCGCGCCCTCATCGCGGCTCGGCTGCCCTGGCCCGGCGTCCTGGAGGAACCCGTCGAAGCGTTCGCCGCCGTCGAGCAGCTGCGCAGTGCTGGTCGTGAGGTCTTCCCGGCGCGCGGGCTGGAACTCGCCGCGCTCGCGCTGGTGCCCTTCCAAGAAGTGCGTGTGGTGATCGTCGGCCTTGACCCGTATCCGACGCCGGGTCATGCGATGGGACTGGCGTTCTCCGTTCCACCCGAAGTGCGGCCGCTGCCGGCGGGCGTGCGGAGCATCCACGCCGCAATGCGGCACGACGGCTTCGACCCTCCCGACCACGGCGACCTGTCCGGCTGGGCCAGGCAGGGGGTGCTTCTGCTGAACCGGGCACTCACCTACGAACGAGGACGGAAGGCTGGAGCGCACCTGCCCATCTGGCGAGACTTCACGGACCAGGTGATCCGAGTGCTAAACGAGCGGGACGAGCCGGTGGTGTTCGTTCTGTGGGGGAACGAGGCGCAGAAGGTCGGCGCCCTCGTCGACGCCTCGCACCACCACACCGTGACGGCACCGCATCCTTCTTCCCGGGGGGCCTACCGGAAGGCATCCCAGGACGCGGGGACGTTCACCACGGTCAACCGGCTCCTCGGTGCAGAGATCCACTGGGAACAGGCAGGCGGGCGCTCCCACTCGTAGGTTCGCCAGAAGCAGTCGGACCACCAGGGACGGAACGTTCCGCGGGTCGTCAGCCGCAATGTCATCGTGACTGTCGGATGGACATTGATTGACCGACGACACTAACCCTGAGTACGTGGCGGTCTAGCGATGGACAGCAGAGAATCGCGGGACAACTTCCTCGACGTCTTCTTCGGGCCTGGCAATGACCTCGGGATAGACCCGAACACCATCGAGGGCGCTGATCCATCGCACAACTTCCTGAAGGACCTGATTCACGACGTGAGGGAAGGTTCGCCGTGGCCCTGGCTCTTGCCTCGGCGGGTAGGTGACGGAGCACAGCCAACCTGGTACGCCATTGCCGCCGACTACGCCGATTTCCGACGCCTTGGCGCTGAGTTGGCCGCAGTGACAGGCGATCCGTACTCGGACTTCTCTCCCGAAGCGGCATCGCTCGTATCGTCGGATCCAGTCGAGTTCGCGATCTTGAGTCTCGGTGCTAACGCCCACGCATACCGATTCACTGCGTCGCCAGGACAGGTGGTCCCACTTCGAATCGCCCTGGAACGACTTCACCGCGCCTGGACTCTCCGACCGAAGCGCGGGTGGGTCCGCGTTCGCCCGTTGGGGCGCGTTCTACGAGACTTCGAACTTGCCTTGGCTGGGCACAAGTACGAGTCGGCGGTCGAGGCGATCGGGGAGATCGAGCGAAACCGGCAATTGACGGCGACCAACCTCCTCTTTCTGCGCTTCCGGTTGGCAGCGACCTTCGAAGATCCACGAGACGCACTCAACTTGCCGGATGTGGACACGCTCATCACCATCAGGCGACCCCTCGCAGTGACGACTGCGCTTCAGCAGATCGTCTTCGATGCAAATCTGGTCGATACCGATGGGCCGGTGCCTGTTGACCAGGCCATCGAAATCTTCAGTCGGGACTTGGCCCAGTCATACGGTCCACTGTTCACCACCCTCAGAGCGAGCGACGACGCGTCGGCCGTCCGCCTGCAGATGCTCGCCACAGTCAACAGCGCTCGGCCAAACGAGGCGTTCGCTGACGAGGCGCTTGCGCGACCCTGGAACGCGGGTGTTCGGTCTTGGTTGCAGGCCGTTTGGGATCGGCGCCAGCAGCGCTCCGACTCAGCGCGTACGGCGACCCAGAACTTCCAACTCGGCGATCTGGACGGGGCCTTCGCGGTCGCTCTCGTTGATGAACCGAGCCAACTGCGCGCGAAGATCCTCCTGGTTTCAGCAGTCTCCATTGGTACGAAAGACGCGGCACAGTCTGCGCTCGATGCTTTCGATGCACTGTCGCTGGAGGAGCAGGGGCAACTTGGGCTCGACGGTCTGGTCAAACTCGCCCTACTGGAACTCCGCGAGCGGACTCGCTTCCTTCCAAGCACGTGGGCGGACTGGTTCGATCGCATTGCGCAGCACCCCCATCGAGAGACCATCGACTTGCTGGACGAGGCGCTGCCAGGCTGGATGGCGTCGGAACTGGACTCTGATCAAGGTGTTGCGGCCCTCACCAACCTGTTCCTGGCAACCCGCCCGGGCGATCAGATGGCTCTCGTTGCCGACGCCGTTCCTAGAGCACTGACCTACTGCCAACGGTCGGGCGCTTCCGACACACGCTTGGCGCCACTTCATCATGCGCTGCTGGCCGTCCTCACATACGAGTCTGATCTGACCGCTACCGACCTGAGCACCATCTCTGAGATCGCCGCGACTGTTCTTGGCTGCGGGATGGATGAGTCGCAGTACTCGGCGCTGCTAAGAGACCTGTTGGACGTCTGGACGCGCGTGAAGTCCTGGCGCCGCTGCGATTGGGCGGCCGACGTGCTGGACGCCGTTGTTTCGTCGCCCGCACCCGTGCCTGCCGAGCGTGATGCATTCGTGGTCGACCTCTACTCCCAATTGACTGCATACGCCGATCGTGTGAACGAGACCCAGCGCGTGTTGCTTCGCCTCCTTGGTCGGGAGGCGAGCCAACCAACCGAAATCTGGTCCTCACCCACAGAATCCGAGGACGAGATTGGTGGCACTGAGTCGTCTCCACTGTCGGGGTTGACCGTTGGCATCTACACGCTGGACGAGGGTGCGGCCGCCACAGTCCGAGGGTGGATTCTGGAGGTCGCTCCGTCGGCCCGCGTGGTGCTGAACCATGAACACGATGCCTCCGAGCGACTCACGGCGATGGTGAGAAGCAGCGATATCGTCGTTGTGGGGTGGGCGACGGCGAAGCACGCCGCCACCAATCACATCCGTGACGTGAAGCCGGACAGCACGCAAGTGGTCATGGCTCAAGGTCGCGGGGCGACTGGTCTATTTCGAGCAGTCTTGTCTGCGATGGCGTAGGGGAAGGGCCGTGTCGTGATCGGGCTTTCGTCGACGGGGGATGCCTCCAGCGGACGAATCCAGGAGATCGTCTCGCTCCTGCTCAAGCAGGAGCTCGCGTTCGGCGAGGAGATCGTCCTCACGAAGCAGGACGGGCTTGTGACACATGCGCGTCCCGACTTCTTCTTCCGGCTGGCTCCGGACCGAGGTGTCCTGGCCGAGGTCGAGCGAGGCGGCACGACCACGAACAATCATGACCTCAAGGACATCTGGAAGACCCACGTCAGCCCCGACGCGCAGCACCTCTTCCTTATCGTGCCGAACGCGAACTGGCGGGAAGGCGGTGCCGCGCGCGAGCGGCCCTTCCACCGGGTGGTGACGCGGCTGGGAGCGTTCTTCGGCGATCCGAGGCGCGAGGTCGATGTCGTGAGCCTTCTCGTCTTCGGCTACGGCCGTGACGGGTGGGGGCCACCCGTCACGGCCGAGGGCTAAGCGGCGTCAGCGCCAGACGTAGCCGCCGTAGCGGCTGGCAAGGTCGAGGTCGCCGGGCCGGATGGCGATCGGCCCGCCAGTCTTCGCCAGCGGGCCGAGTGTCGGCCGTGAGCCGTCGGCGCAGGGCACGCATCCGAGCCGCGACAGGAGGAGACCCCGGTGGACTTTCCAGAGCAGCGCGGCGTGGATCGACGCCGACACCCAGGGACCACCGCGCATCGTGCACAGCGCGTCGGGCTCGTCGTCGATCCGCATTGGACAGGTGGGCGGTGACGCCACGTCCTCGCGCAAGGCGATGCCGCCCCGCAGTCCGGGCAGGATCCCGGTCGGGACGATGGTCAGTGTGGTGGGGGACAGGGCGGTGATGGCCGGCTGCCAGTAGTCACGGGCGATCTCGAGGATCGCCTCTTCGCGGATGCCGGTCACAACGAGGGCGTCCTCGACCCAGGACCGGTCCGGAGGTGTTGTCGCGGCCACGCCTTCGATCGATGCGCCCTGCTCGGCCAGCTCGCTCCGGAGGCGCTCGTTCAACCTCTCGTTCTCCGAGAGCGATCGGCGGTTACCCAGTGGGTTCCAGGCCGTGACCAGCCAGTGGTCGGCGGGCGCCGCAGCCTCGATCTCCTCGGGTGTGAGCGGGCGCTCGACGGAGGCGCGCGTCACGACGTTGCCGACCTCTGTCCGCCACGTGTGCTGCTGGATCAGATACGACTCGATCACGCTCGTGTTGGGCCGCTGCCGCACGCTCCGACCTTCGGGTCGGCCGAGGCCTTCAGGCTCGACGTACGGCACAAGGGCGTCGTGGGCGCGCTGGATCTCGGGATCGGTCATGTCGGTCATGGGGGCCCCCTCGTCGCTTCCGCCCATCGGTCGAGGGGCGGCGGATCTTCCTCCGGGGGCACCGTGCGACGAGCTGCGCGGTTGCCAGGCGACCAGCCGGAGGGCTTGTGGTCGCGCTTCTTGATCTGGGTGAACTGTATGCCGGACCACCGACAACGCGTCTGGCACAGTGGCCGTGTGGGGGTTGATCCGGTCGAGCGGCTGCTCGCGCTGCAGCAGTACCGGCACAACGGGGCCCGGGTGCCGCACAAGCCGCTGCTCGTTCTGCTGGCGCTCCAGAAGCTTGCGACGACGGGCTCGAGCGACCTCGCCTGGAGCGAGGCCGAGGACCGTCTTGCCGGACTGATCGCGGAGTTCGGCCCCACGACGAAGACGAGTCGGCCTCAGAGCGCGGCCTACCCGTTCACGCGACTCCGCGCGGACGGCGTGTGGGCGTTGTCAGTTGATGTGCCCGACGACCTAGTCACGCCACTGCGCGAGACCGACGTCCACGGCCGGCTCGATCCGGCGATCGACGCGGCGCTCATCCAGGACCCTCGACGGCTGGAGGGAGTAGTGCGCAGCCTGGTCGACGCTCAGTTCCCCAGCACGATCGCGCCCGACGTTCTGCTGGCTGTCGGGTTCGACCCGGAGCTGCTCGCACCGGGCTTGGCCGCGGTGACGCCGGAGGAGCGCAAGCGCAGCGTTGCTTGGCGAGACGCGATCGTGCGCGCCTGGGACGGCGCCTGCGCCTTCTGCGGCTATGACGGATCGCTGGGCGGAGCGCCGGTCGGGATCGAGGCCGCCCATGTGCGCTGGTTCAAGGTCGGCGGCCCCGACGAGCTCGACAACGGGCTCGCGCTCTGCTCCTTGCACCACAAACTCTTCGACCGCGGCGCCCTCGGGCTGTCACCGGATGCGCGGGTGCAGGTGTCGGAGCACTTCCGGGCATCTGGTGTTGGCAAGCAGGTCTACGACCTTCACGGCCGGGAGCTCCGGCCGCGGCCGGGCGCTCAGTTGCCCGCGCCGGTCCACGTCGAGTGGCACCGCACCCAGGTCTTCAGGGGCGATCCGCTCGCTGCCTGATCCCGTGCTGTGGGCACCGTCGGCTACGGTGCTGGAGTCAGGTCTGTGGGGGTCTAAGGGGGCTTGTGTGGACGGCGAAGTCGAGCTGGTCCGAGACGGGGACGGCCTCCCGTCATGGGCGACCCTGCGGCCGTCGACGCGTTCCTGGCCTCGGAGGGGCTTACGGGCCTCGACCTAGGACTGCCGCGCCTTCGGTCTGTCATGAACGCCGGCTCCACCGCAGCCCAGGCGGGCTCGCAGCTGGCCTCCGCATCCGGCCGGTGGGTGAAGCTGAGCAAGGAGTCTGCGAAGGCCATCGACCAGTACGGGCTGAGGCAGAGCTCGAAGAGCGGCCTGAGCACGGGAGTGCTCAGAGGGAAGTCCGGCCAGATCAAGGGCTTCGTGGAGTTCGCCAAGACCCCGGGGGCTGCTCTCGCCAACCCGGCAGTGCTCGCGGGAGTCGGCGGGATCATGGCCCAGATGGCCATGCAGCAAGCCATGAACGAGATCACCGACTACTTGGCCGTCATCGACGAGAAGGTCGATGACATCCTGCGCGCGCAGAAGGACGCTGTGATGTCGCGGATGATCGGTGTGGGTTTCGTGGTGGACGAGGCCATGGCGCTGCGTCAGCACCGCGGCCGAGTTGATGAGACGACGTGGTCCAAAGTGCAGGCCTCACCGGCCACCGTCGCCGAGACACAGGTGTACGCACTGCGGCAGCTTGATGCCCTCGCCGAGAAGATGGAGCGTCACAGCAAGGTGGGCGATCTCGCCAAGATCGCCAAGGACGCAGAGTCTTCGGCCCAGGAATGGCTCGCAGTGCTTGCGCGCTGCGTCCAGCTGCAAGACGCCATCGCCATCCTCGAGCTCGACCGCGTTCTGGACGCCTCGCCTGACGAGCTCGACGGCCACCGCATGGGTCTTCGGGCCGCCCGCGAAGATCGGCTGGCGCGGATCTCACGGACCACGCAGCAGCTGCTCGACCGGATGACTTCCGCGGCCGCCGTGGCCAACACGAAGGTGCTGCTCCACCCGACCACGGCTCCCGGGGTCGTCCATGCCACCAACCAGGTCGCCGACGCCGTGGTCGAGTTCGACCGTCGACTCGGGCTGGAGCACGAGCGTCAAGCGCTGGAGGCCCGAACGTGGACCGAGGCCGCCACCGACGCTCGGGACAAGGCCCTCGAGACGGGCGCGGACGGGTTCGACACCGCGAAGCGGCTGGGCGGCCAGTCCGTTGACCGTGTCAAGTCCGTGTCGGGTGGTTTCACGAACCGCATCACCGATCGAGCGCGGCGGACGCGTTCGTCGGATGACGACGCGGCCGCCGAAGACTGAGATCCCACCACCAACTCCCACAGGCAGTGGGGGAGTCTCGCTCAACCATCGATCGGGCTGGGGGCAACCGTTTGCCGGGCAAGCTGCCCGACAGCGGATCGTGGACGGACACGCACGCCCAGATGCGGCCGTGAACGTCGCACCCCTGTGCCAGCATCGGTCCCGGAGGGGATGCACTGATGAAGCAAGGGTTGGCGGATCGCGCCGCGGGCGCGCTGCTCGGGATGGCGGCCGGCGACGCGCTCGGTGCGGGCTACGAGTTCGGGCCTGCGCTGTCGGCTGCTACTGAGGTCGAGCTGATCGGCGGCGGCTCGTTCGGCTGGGCGCCGGGGGAGTGGACCGACGACACGCAGATGGCCGTGCCTCTGCTCGAAGCCGCGGAACGGGCTGCCACATCAGGTACCGCGCTGACGGACCACCTCGATCACGTCGCTCGTCGATGGGTCGACTGGGCGGTCACGGCGGCCGACGTCGGCAACCAGACCCGCTCGGTGATCTCGACGGTTCGACACTCGGGCGACGTGTCGGCCGCGGCGCTGTCGCAGGCGTCGCACGCCCTGCACGCGTTGACCGGTCGCACCGCCGGCAACGGATCGCTGATGCGCACGGCCCCCGTCGCGCTGGCCTACCTCTCCGATCCCGCGGGTCTCGCTTCGGCAGCCCGAGAGGTCAGCTCTCTGACGCACTGGGACGACGACGCCGGCGACGCGTGCGTGCTCTGGTGCCTCGCGATCCGGCATGCGATGCTGCACGGCGCCTTCGACCTCGCGGGTGGGCTCGACGCCCTGCCCGAGGAACGGCGTACGACGTGGGCCGCGCGGATCGCAGAGGCCGAGAAGGCGCGGCCGCGGGACTTCCCGGAGAACGGCTGGGTCGTGCACGCACTTCAGGGGGCATGGTCGGCGATCACGACCACGAAGGTGCCGGACGGCGACCCGCCGCTGCACCTGCGGCTCGCGCTCGAGAACGCCGTGCGCGGCGGGGGTGACACCGACACGGTCGCCGCGATCGCGGGGCAGCTGCTCGGTGCTCGCTGGGGTGCATCGGCCGTGCCGATGGGGTGGACCGCGAAGCTGCACGGGTGGCCGGGCCTCACCGGTCAGGCGCTCGCCGAACGCGGCGCAGCGCTGGCTGGCGGTGCATCGCGGCTCAGGGCCTGATCGCCGTGGCCGCTGGTCTTCTGGTTGCAGAGAGTAGTCCGCCGCGCTGCGGGTAGCGTCGTGCTGTCGCCGATGGAGTGAGGGAACGTGGGACTGAGCACGCCCAACATCACCGCCCTGGTCTGGACGGACGCGAAGGAGGTGCTGCCTCACGAGGCGCACGACTTCACGCCCTGGCTGGCGGGCAACCTCGACCTCCTGGGCGACGCGCTCGGACTGGACGAGATGGCGCTGGTCCAGACGGAGTGGAAGGTCGACTCGTTCGCCCTCGACATCCTTGCCCGCGGGCGTGATGCCGATGGCGAGGTCACGGTCGTCATCGAGAACCAATACGGGCAGACCGACCACCGGCATCTCGGTCAGATCCTCACGTACGCCGCGCATGCCGCCGCTGGCGGCCACCGGGTGCTCGCTGTGTGGATCACCGAAGAGGTAAGGCCCGCGCACCTCGCTGCGGTCGAGTTCGTGAACCGGGTGGCGGCCTCGGACGAGTCGTCGTTCGGCATGGTGCTGATGCGGGTGCGCTTCGCCCCGGCACCCTCCGGCTGGCACGTCGATTTCCAGGTCGACTCTGAGCCCAACACCTTCCTGGGATCCTCGACCACGACCGGCGGTGGCGGCTCCACGGCCGGGGCGCGGGGGGCCTTCCTCGAAGCGGTGGTCGCGCAGGTGGATCCCGCGGTCGCCTCGGCCGGGGTCAAGAGGTCAGGCGGAATCAACCGGAAGCAGGGCGCTGCCATCTATCGATTCCCGCTGGGGGTCGAGCTGGGGAAGTACGCCACCATGCGCATCGTGATCGGAACGGACTTCACGAACACGGCGCTCTACATCCAGAGCAGGCCGACTGCGGAGGAGAACAGGGCCATAGCCGTCGTGGTCCGTGAGCACGCCGAACCCTGGATCGCCCACTACGGCCTCCGAGTCGACGAGTGGTTCGGGAGCGCGGAGACGACCAAGCGCGAGCGGATCATCACGCACTTCGAGCACGGCTACCTCGACGGCCAGGCGGCCCAGATCGCCAAGGACGCGGCTACGGTGGTGAGTGCCTGGGCGCGTCTGCTCGCGGAGCATCCGCTGACGAACATCCTTGAGCAGGCCGCGCAGGTGACGCCGAACGAATCGGTCTGACCGGCTTCGTTCGCCGTCACGAGCACCAGGTGGTCGATCGCCGAGCCACGTCGTACACCTGCTCGACCTGAGCGGTCGTCATCAGGACGGTCGAGCGCTTGAAAGCCCTGGGCACGTCCATGCGGTCGAGGATGCCGACGTCGTCCGGCCTGCCCTTGATCGTGACGTCCGGGATGAGCGCACCGGTCGTGAAGATGAGGACCGGCTTCACGAAGACGGGGAAGCCGACGGCGGTAGTCAGGAGCTTCGTCGCGCGTTCGCCCTCGAAGCGGGAGTTGCGCAGGTAGTCGGTCCGGTGCCCGTTGACGAGGATCGCGTTCTTGCTGACCCAGACCTTCTTGCCGGGCGCAGAAGGAAACGGGGATCACATGAGTGAGCAGCCTCCGACCTATGCGGTCGGACAGGAAGTCAATGGATACCGCTGGACCGGGACTGAGTGGGAGCCTGTGGCGCCCGCGGCGGCACCGGTCCTGACGGCGCCTACCGCGCAGCCCGAGGCCCGCGCGAAGAAGCCGATCTGGAAGCGCTGGTGGTTCTGGGTTCTCGCCGTACTGCTGCTGTTCATCATCGCCGGTGCGCTGGGTGGCGGAGGTGGTGACAAGGCAGCGACGACCACTCCGTCGTCCACGCCGACGTCGTCTAGCCCCGACTCGGCGAGCGAGGAGCCGACCGAGTCCGAGCCGGCCGAGGAGCCGGTCGACGCTCTGCCCGGCCTGAAGACCGCAGTGGCGGACGGCAAGTTCGAGTTCACCGCGACAAGCCTCAAGTGCGGCGTGAAGTCGGTCGGAAACGAGATCCTGGGCACGAAGGCGCAGGGTCAGTTCTGCCTCATCGGCATCACCGTGAAGAACATCGGTGACGAGGCGCAGATCCTGTTCGACAGCAACCAGGTCGTGTTCGACAAGGACGGCAAGAAGTACGAGTCCGACACTGAGGCGGCGATCTACGCCAACGAGGACTCCAGCGTCTTCATCGAGGAGATCAACCCCGGCAACTCGGTCAAGGGGATCCTCGTCTTCGACGTTCCCAAGACCGTGAAGCCGACGCTCATCGAGTTCCACGACTCCGCCTTCAGCGGCGGCGTGCAGGTCTCGCTCTCCTGATCGGAAGGCGCTAACGGCGAAGGCCCTGTCACCGTGTGGTGGCAGGGCCTTCCGCATGCACACGAGACCTTCTCGGACCCGGCGTCCGCCCCGACCTCCACCTGCGTGCCCTGTTCCAAGCGACGTGTCTCGCAGGCCGGAGCCTGCCGGGCTTCCTGTCCGGCCTAGAGGATGCGGACGTGACACGCTGCTCCCGTGCGAAGCCTGGGGCTCGACCTTGCCGCTGATCCAGTCAATACGGCGCTATGCGCCATCGACTGGGCAACGGGGGAGATTCAGGTCGCCGTCGGCCCGGTGACGGACGAGCACATCGTCGGGGCTGTGGGGGACTCGGACGTGCTCGGCGTCGATGCGCCTCTCGGTTGGCCACAGGACTTCGTCGAGGCAATCACCAGCCACCACGAGCTGGGTGCATGGCGCTTTCCTGAGGCCGATTCGCCGGCTGCTCGTCGTTCGTTGAGGTTTCGCGCTACCGACCTGGCCTTGATGGCAGAGGGGCATCGACCGCTCAGCGTCGCGTCAGACCTCATCGGAGTGGTCGCACTCCGAGCCGCCAGGCTCCAGCACCTCTTGGCTGCGAACGGGCGTGAGGTCGACCGCACTGGAACGACGGGGCACCTCGTCGAGACGTATCCAGCGGCGGCGCTGAGTTCTTGGGGGCTCCGGTCCACGAGCTACAAGGGAGCCAAGAACCGGGATGCTCTCGCGGGGATTGCCGCTCTGATGGTGGAGAGCGTCGGCCCCGTCCTTCCCGGAGCAGCCGACGTGCTCCGGGGTCGCAGCGATCACGTCGTGGACGCGTTCGTCTGTGCCCTTGTGGCTGCCGCGGCCCGCGTGGGGTTGACCCAGCCACCCCACCGAGATCAATGGGAACTGGCCCGGACAGAGGGGTGGATCCACGTGCCGACGGCGACTGCGGGCGACGTGGCCCGGGCCGCATCGCGACAACTTGCGAGTTAGCGTCTTCCCTGGTCACCGGTCGGGGCCTGGTTCGCAGCGGCGCCGGTCGTACAACTCTCGTCCAGCGCTGCGGCTCGCAGTCGCACCAGCCCTCGTCCGTCACGTGACCCATGCCGACTCCGTCCGCGTCGCTTCCGCCCCCGTCGGTCGAGGGGGCGGCTGATCTTCCTCCGGGGGCACCGTGCGACGAGTCGCGCGGTTGCCAGGCGGCCAGCCGGAGGGCTTGTGGCCGCGCTTCGTGATCTGGGCCGGACACAAGCCGCAGCATCCGACAACCCGGTGCCGGGCGAGGAGCAGGGATACGTCGATGTCCTTGCCCCGATGTCTCGAGCCTGGTCGGTCGGCTGTGCCGGCATCAGGATCGGAGGGAACGCACCGATGGGGGATGGGATCGCGGATCGCTGAGGCCGAGGCGGCCCGGTCGCGGGACTTCCCGGAGAACGGCTCGATGGTTCATGCGCTGCGCTGGCGGCTTCATGAACCCGGGCGACCGCCGCGTGACGACTGTCGTCGGATCGCGACAGTTGCGGCGACCTGCTCGGTGATCGCCTCAGGCTCCTCGTGCTCCCAGAAGCGCAGGACCGTCCAGCCCTCTGCCTCGAGCCGGCTGGTGGTGTCCGCATCACGCTGCGCGTTGCGAGCCAGCTTGGGAGTCCAGTAGCTCTCGTTCGACTTGGGGGAGGTGCCGTGCTCCGGGCACGAGTGCCAGAAGCAGCCGTCGATGAAGACCGCGATCCTCAGCCGGGGGAACACGACGTCGGCCCGACGACGCCGATCGAAAGGGAGCGGGTAGTCCACCGAGTAGCGCAGACCGCTGGCGTGCAGCCGCTTGCGTACCGCCATCTCCGGCCCGGTGTCGCGACGGCGGTTGCCCAGCATCGAGCGCCGGACCGCGGGGCTGCTGGCCCAGGAGTCGGCGTCCGTCGTCATAGACCAAGGATCGCACCGGGCGCCGCCCGGGTGCCGGCCGACCGCTGCGGTATCGACGACGAGCCCGCTCGCGAGGGTCCACGCCACGTCGTGCAGCCGCCTCGCTGCACGCGCTGACCGCGGCCTGATCGTCGTCATCGGCCCCGGGCCCGACGACCGTGCAACCGCGCGACATCCAGCGCGCTGCCGAGCAGCTTCGCGAACGGCGTGCTGCAGATGCCGGTGCGCGTGACCACACGCCGGTGGTCACGCGCACAAGCAGCGGGCTCTAGACGAGAACCTTCGCCACCACCACGAGCCGCACGTAGCGCACGTCGACCTCGTTCGGCGCGGGGTACCACTGGTTACCGACGCCGAAGCCGAAGGTGACGCGTCGCGTCGACGAGACGAACCCCGCCCCCGGCGACGACACCATCGAGATCCAGCGCCCCGTCGTCGCCCTGATGTCCAACGCGTTCGACACCCAGCTCGCGCCGCCGACGCGGTCGATCCATCCATAGCCGCGCGCGACAGGCATGTAGCCGTTGTGGCCGTGCGTGTGCCCGTAGACCTGCAGCGTGAGCTTGCTGTAGGACACCGCGGACGGGAGGACTGCCGAGAACGAGCCCTCGACCCACTGCGGCCCGGTCTTCCTGATGTCGCAGTTGTTGTAGAACCACGCGCCCGTGACGCCGTACGTCGACGTCCTGACCGCCGCGCAGGTGGCGCTGCGGTTCGTCGCGATCCGCTTGCTCGCCGTCAGCTGCACGTTCACGGTCTTCGTGACGAGCTTCTTGAGCGAGACCGTCACGGTGTGGGACGGCGTCGCGCGCACGTTGCCCGCCTTGTCGACGGCGGTGAGGGTCCAGCGGTACACGCCCGCAGGCACGAGGGCCCCGGCCGTGTTGCGCCCGTTCCACGCGATGCCGACCTTGCCGGCCCAACGGGTCGCTGCGATCTTCCGCACGAGCGCGTTGGTCGAGGAGCGCACGGTGAGCGTCAGTGTCGCGTTCTCGCTCAGCACCACCGTGGGCGTGAACGAGTCCTTGTAGCTGTCCGGGTACGGGTAGAAGGTCAGCCCCGCACCCACGACGGATGTGAGCGTCGGCAGCGTCGAGTCGACCACCACGGTGGTCGTGTCACTTCCCGAGAACCCGCCGCTCGTCCCGGCGATGCGGATCGTGTAGGTGCCGTTCGGCACCGCCACGCCGCCCGCGTCCTTGCCGTCCCAGGTGTAGACGTGAGTTCCAGGATTCAACGTGCCCAGCTGCACCGGACCGCGAACCACGTCCTGCGTGGCGTTCAACGCCGTCCAGGTGATGGCCTCGGCTTCGCTCAGTGTGAAGGTCGTCGTGCTGGTCTTCTTCACGCCGTTACCGTTGGGGCTGAAAGGATTCGGCGACTGCGCCGTGATGGTCGGGTGCAGGTTGGCCGTCGTGATGTTGACGTAGGCGGACTCTGCACCGCCGCAGCGATCGAGTGCAGAGCTGCACTCGCGCACCACGAGCGTGTGGTCGCCCTCGCTCAGCGTCGTCGGGTCGATCGTGGTCGTGAACGGTGCCGCGTCGTCGTACGCGACAGCGACGAAGTCAACCAGGAACGCCACGGCAGGGCTCGGCGCGGTCGCCGAGAAGCTGAAGCCGGTCGTCCCCGGAAGGACGGAACCGGACGACGGCGTCGTGATGACCGGGAGCGTGTTGGACAGCGTCACGTCGACGGTGTCGCCGTCCCAGGCGCACTCGTCCATGCTGCTGCAGTCGGTGGCCTTGATCGGCCAGCTGGCGTTCTCCCATCCCCAGGACGACCAGGAGTAGGTCACGGTGGAGCCGGCAGGCGTGAAGACGCCCATCGTCTCGCCGCCGATCTGGAGCTGCACGCGCGGTGCGGTGCTGGTGATCGAGATGGTGACGACACCGGAGACGACCGCATCCTGTGCCGGCGACGTGATGGTGGGAACGGTGGAGGGCGCGTCGGCCCACACCGCCCCAGGGAAGACCACTCCCGTGGCGAGCAATGCGGCAGTGGTGAGACTGAGAACGAGTGCTCTGACTCTCTTCATGGCCGTTCCCCTTCGACCGGTTTCCGGCTTCGACGCTACGCGCACCCCGGGCACCGTTGCCCGCCCACGGAACGGGATTGTCCGATGATCGGAGACCTCCGGGGTCTCGGTGATGCCGGAGGTCCCCGTGTTCGGACACAGGCAGCGACGTCGCGCCGCGCTGCCGGCTATCCGGCGCGGGCGACGAGATAGTCCGACCACCCGCGCAGGGTGCGCACCTGGTCGTAGTCGTTCTCGGGCACGTCGACGCCGGTCGTCTCGTGCACCCGCTCGACCAGGGTCAGGAAGTCCAACGAGTCCAGGTCGACGGCGTCGCGCAGGTCCTCGTCGTCCGGCACGGCCTCGATGTCGATCTCGGGCGCGATCTCGGCGATGAGGTCGAGCACCGCCGCCCGCGCGTCCATGGGGTTCACAGCTCCTCCGGCTTCTGCAGGGCGGCGTCGAGCGCCGCGAGGAATCGGCTTCCGCGGTGACCGTCGGTCACCCGGTGGTCGGCGGCGAGGGTCGCGACGACGACGGGCCGGACGGCGAGCATGCCGTCGACGGCCCACGGCCGGTCGACGATGCGGCCGAACCCGACCAGCGCGACCTGCGGCGGGTAGATGACCCCGTGCACGAGGTCGGCCCCCTGATCGCCGAGGTTGGTGACGGTCACCGTGGGCACGCTCATCTCCGAGCCCGTGAGCCGTCCGGCCCTGGCCCGGGTGGCGATGTCCTTGAGGCGCGCCATGAGCTCCTCGACCGTCAGCGTGTCGGCCTCGCGCAGGTTGGCGACGAGCAGACCGCCCGCACGAAGCGACACCGCGACCCCGAGGTCGACGTGCTCGTGCGGCTCGAAGTGCTCGTTGACGTAGAACCCGTTGAGCTCCGGGACGGCGAGCAGGCAGGTGGCGGTGGCCTTGAGCAGGAGCGCAGCCGGCAGCAGCCGCTCGGACGGCGAGCGGCCCTGGTTGCGCGCCGCCAGCCAGTCCAGCGACGCCTTCAGGTCGATCGTGGTCTCGAGGTAGTAGTGCGGGATCTCCCGCTTCGACCGAGCCATGAGCGCGGCTGTCGCGGCCTGCATGGCCTCTTTGCGCTCGGCGACGCGCACGTCCGCCGACCGCCCCGCGCGTGGCGGGGCCGCCGCCCCGGATGCCGCGGGCTCGGGCACGGCGGTCGTCGACGCGCGCTGGACGTCCTCGACGCTCACCGCACCCCGCGGCCCGGTGCCGACGAGGGAGGCGAGGTCGACGCCGAGCTGCTCGGCAAGGCGCCTCGCGCGGGGTGAGGCAGCCACGTGGGCGCCGACCCCTGCCGAGGTCGTGCGACCAGCGGGTGCAGCCGGAGCCGCGGGCACCGGGGCCGCCGGCTCGTGCGCGCTCCGGGCCTGGTCGGCGGCCCGCTCGACGTCGTGCCGCGTGACACCGCCGCCGCGGCCCGTGCCCTCGACCGCCTCGAGGTCGACGTGGAGGTCGTGCGCAAGGTGGCGCACGATCGGCGAGACGGGCGCGTGATGCGCATGCTCCGCGTGCGCTGCCGGCCCGTCCGCCGCGGGCGCCGATGCTGCGGGCTGCACCGGCGGCTCGGCGGGCGCGGTCGACGATCCGGCCCCGATGAGGGCCAGCGGCGATCCGACCGTCACCGTCGTGCCCGGCTCGACGAGCAGCCGCTCGACCACCCCGTCCTCGAAGGCCTCGATGTCGATTGCGCTCTTGACCGTGTCGATGACGGCGATGATCTGGCCGTGCGTCACGGCGTCGCCCGGACCGACCAGCCACTCGACGAGCGTCCCCTCGGTCATGTCCGCGCCGAGCGACGGCATCCGGAACTCACCCATCGCGGCCCACCGCCTCGTGCACCGCCGCGACGACGCGCTCCAGGCTGGGCAGCGCGGCCTCCTCGAGGTGCTTGGCGTAGGGGATGGGCACCTCGAGGGTGCAGACGCGGCCCACCGGCGCCTCGAGGTCGTAGAAGCAGTCCTCCATGATGCGGGCCGACACCTCGGCCGACATGCCCAGCGTGCGCCAGCCCTCGTCGACGACGACCGCGCGGTGCGTGCGCGCCACCGACTCGGCCACCGTGGCGCTGTCGAGAGGCCGCAGGACGCGCAGGTCGACGACGTCGGCGCCGATGCCCTCGGCCGCGAGGCGCTCCGCCGCGTCGAGGCACAGGCCCAGCGAGCCGCCGTACGTGACGAGCGTGATGTCGTCGCCGGCGCGCCTGATCCTGGCTCGGTCGATGTCGACCTCGGTGCCGGGTGCGGGCGCCGGGCCCTTGGCGTTGTAGAGCGATCCGTGCTCGACGATGATCACCGGATCGGGGTCGAGCAGCGCGGGCCACAGCATGCAGCGCGCGTCCTCGATCGTGGCGGGCGAGAGCACGCGCAGGCCGGGCACATGGGCGAACCAGTTCTCCAGCGAGTGCGAGTGCTGGGCCGCGAGCTGGCGCCCGCCGCCCGTGGTCATGCGCACCACCAGCGGCACCTGGAACTGCCCGCCGCTCATGTGCAGCAGCGCCGCCGCCGTGTTGACGAGCTGGTCCATCGCGAGCATGACGAAGTTGACCGTCATCACCTCGACGATGGGGCGCATGCCGCCCAGGGCGGCGCCGATGCCCGCGCCCACGAACGCCGACTCCGACAGCGGGGTGTCGCGCACGCGGTCCTCGCCGAACTCCTCGATCATCCCGAGGCTCACGCCGAACCCGCCGCCGTAGCGGCCGACGTCCTCTCCCATGAGGAACACTCGTTCGTCGCGCAGCATGGCCTCGCGCATGGCCTCCCGCACGGCCTCGCGGTAGGTGGTCTCCTGCACCGCGGTCTGGGTCATGACCTCACCTCCCGCTCGTGACGAAGGAGAGCAGCTCGTCGACCGGCTCGTCGGTGCCGGCCTGGGCGTAGGCGACGGCGTCGTCGATCACCGCGCCCACCCGGGCGTCGATCGCGGCGAGGTCGTCGTCGGTGGCGCCGTCGGCCAGCAGCCGGGCACTGAGCAGCAGGAGCGGGTCGCGCTCGCGCCAGTGCTCGATCTCGGCCTTCTCGCGATAGCGGTCGGCGTCGTACATCGAGTGGGCGCGGAACCGGAAGGTCTTCGCCTCGAGGAACACCGGGCCGCCGCTGTCGCGCACCAGCGAGACCGCCCGTCGTGCCGCGTCCCAGACGGCGAGCACGTCCATGCCGTCGCACGACCAGGCCGGCACCTCGTAGGAGGCCGCCTTCACCGCGAGGTTCGTCTCCGACTCGGACCGGTCGAGGGCGGTGCCCATCGCGTACAGGTTGTTCTCGCACAGGAAGAGCACGGGCAGATGCCACACCGCGGCGAGGTTGATCGACTCGTGGAACTCGCCCTCAGCCATGGCGCCTTCTCCGAAGAAGCACACGGTGACGCGGTCGCGGCCCTGCATCCGGTCGGCGAGGGCGAGGCCCACCGCCACCGGCAGCCCGCCGCCGACGATGCCGTTGCCGCCGTAGAAGCGGGTGGGCGCATGGAACAGGTGCATCGATCCGCCGCGCCCGCGGCAGACCCCCTCGGCCTTGCCGAGCATCTCGGCCATCACCGGTCCCACCGGCACGCCGCGTGCGAGCGCCTGCCCGTGGTCGCGGTAGGTGGCCACGACGGCGTCGTCCTGGCGCAGATGGTCCAGGACGCCGACGGCCACGGCCTCCTCGCCGATGTAGAGGTGCAGGAAGCCTCGGATGAGGCCGCCGCTGTAGAGCTCGACGCAGCGCTCCTCGAAGCGCCGGACGAGCAGCATGCGCTCGTAGAGCGCGAGATGGTCGGGCCCGGTGCGGTCGCTGCTGACGGGTGGTGCAGGCGTCGCCACGGGGGGCGGCGTACGACGTGAGGCGCTCATGCCAGGACCTCCAAGGTCGAGAGGTCGCCTTCCGGCAGCCCGAGCTCGCGTGCCTTGAGCAGGCGACGCATGATCTTGCCGCTGCGGGTCTTGGGAAGGTCCTGCTGGAACGTGATGTCGCGAGGGGCGACGGCATTGCCGAGCCGCGTGCGCCCGAAGCCGATGAGCTCTCGGCGCAGCGCGTCGCTGGGCTCGAAGCCGGGCTTGAGGGCCACGAAGGCCTTGACCACCTCGCCCACGATCGGGTCGGGCACGCCGATCACGCCGGCTTCGGCCACCGCCGAGTGCTCGAGCAGGGCGCTCTCCACCTCGAAGGGCCCGATGAGGTGACCGGCCGACTTGATGACGTCGTCGCCGCGCCCGACGAACCAGAACCAGCCTTCGGCGTCGCGGCGCACGAGGTCGCCGGACAGGTACCAGTCGCCGAGGAAGGCCGAGGCGTAGCGCTCGGGTGCGCCGATGTAGGAGCGCATGAGCGACGGCCACGGCGTGCGGAGCGCGAGCTCGCCGAGGGAGTCGGGCTCGTCGAGGCGCACGGGCCCCCCGTCGGCGCCGATCTCCACGTGGCCCTCGGCGTCGCGGGCGAGCACCGCCGCCTCGATGCCCGGGACGGGGCGTCCCATGGAGCCGGGCCGCACCGCGGAACCGTGGTAGTTGGCCACCATGATCGCGCCGGTCTCGGTCTGCCACCACGTGTCGCGGATCGGGCGGTCGAGCTCCGCGATGCCCCAGTGGACGACCTCGGGGTTGAGCGGCTCGCCCACGCTGGCGATGTGCCGCAGGGCCGACAGGTCGCGACCCTCGTGCGGCGCGGAGCCGGCCTTCATGAGCATCCGCAGCGCGGTCGGCGCGGTGTACCAGACGGTCACGCGCTCGCTCTCGAGCAGCTGGTACCACCGGCGCGCGTCGAACTCGAGCTCGTCCACGATGCACGTGACGCCGCAGGTGAGCGGGGCGATGACGCCGTACGACGTGCCCGTCACCCAGCCGGGATCGGCCGTGCACCAGAAGACGTCGTCGTCGTGCAGGTCGAGCACGAGGCGTGCCGTGGCGTGGTGGGCCACGACGGCGTCGTGCACGTGCACCGCGCCCTTCGGCGTGCCGGTCGTGCCGCTGGTGAAGTGGATGAGCGCCGGCTCCTCGGGATCGGTCGGCTCGGCCCTGAACGTGCCGGAGGTGCCCGGCCACAGCTCGGCGAGCGGAAGGACGCCCGGGCCGAGGCGCTCGGCCCCGACGAGCTCGGCGCTTCCCGGGCCGATGAGCAGCACGTGCTCCAGCTCGGGCAGCTCCGCGCGCAGGCCGTGCACGCGCTTGCGGTACAGCGCCGGCGTCGTGACGAGCAGCCGGGCATGGCCCATCGCCATCCGCTGCCGGATGGGCTCGGGGCCGAAGGCCGAGAACAGCGGGGAGAACACCGAGCGCGCCTTGAGCGTGCCCAGCAGCGCGACGTACAGGTCGG
The DNA here is from genome assembly GCF_042660085.1 of Longivirga aurantiaca. Classification (NCBI taxonomy): domain Bacteria; kingdom Bacillati; phylum Actinomycetota; class Actinomycetes; order Sporichthyales; family Sporichthyaceae; genus Longivirga; species Longivirga aurantiaca. The sequence continues at coordinate 1,114,442 of NZ_JBHSTI010000008.1, forward strand.
GGATGCGACCGGCCAGCCCGCAGACGAGGTCACCCGGCCCGACCCCGAGCCCGCGCAGCACCTCGGCGAACCTGCTCGTGCGCTCCGCGAGCTCGGCGTAGGTCCACGACTCGTCGACCCCGTCGGCACCGATGAACCGCAGCGCCTCGTGCTCGCCCCGGCCGTGGGCGACGTGGCGGTCGACCGCCTCGTGGGCGATGTTGCGCCCGCCGCCGGGCTGGCCGTCGAGCCAGGCCCGCGCCGAGTCCCAGGTGAAGGCAGCTCGCACGTCGTCGTAGTCGTCCATGAGACCGGCCTGCGTCGAGGGTTCCCGCCTAGTGGCCATGATCCACCGCCCTGGGACACGCCCCGTGGACGAACCGAGCGGCGTCCGCCTGTCGTGGGCACATGCTCCAGGACGTCGTCTCCACTGTGTCCCGCGTACATCATGGACCTGCCCGTTCGTGATCGTCCTGCCCAGCGCAGGATCCGGGCAGGTACGCCGAGAGCACGCCGACCGCCCGCTGGGACGGTGCGGCGGATCGGCACCGGGCGCGTCGTCCGGGCCGAGACCTCGCGGCCACCAGGGCTACCGTGGTGCCAACGAGGAGGCGAGTCTCATGAGCAGCGGTCACGTCATCGTCGGGGTCGACGCGTCACCCGCGTCGAAGGCGGCTCTGCGCTGGGCGGCGGACCACGCCGTGGCCAGGGGTCTGAGCCTCGAGGCCGTGGCGGTATGGGAGATCCCGGCCACCTTCGGCTGGGTGGGCGAGGAGGACCTCGACCCGACGGAGGCGGCTCGCAGGGGGCTGGAGTCCGTGGTGGCCGAGGTTGTCGGCACCACGCCGGAGGTGGAGATCACCGTCGCCCGCGGACACGCGGCGCTCGTGCTGGTCGAGGCCTCCGAACGGGCGGACCTGCTCGTGGTCGGCTCGCGCGGGATGGGAGGGTTCGCCGGGCTCCTGCTCGGGTCGGTGAGCCAGCACTGCGTGCAGCACGCGCACTGCCCCGTCGTGGTCGTCCGTGGCGAGCGGGGCGGGCAGTCCTAGCCGCCGTGCTCCGGCGTTGTCTGCTCCGGCGTTGTCACAGGCCGCTGGGCTCGGTCTCGTACTCGGGCTCGGTCGGGCGAGGTTCGTGGCGCAGGGGCACCAGGGCCGTCGTGGTGTCGAACCAGAGCAGCGCGTCGTAGCGCCCACCCATCCACGTCGGGACGTAGTTGCCGCTCTCGCGCGACGGGTCGTACACCACACCCACCGCGCGGTGCCCCGCCCACGTCGACAGCCAGGGGCCGGACCGGTCCTCGGGGAAGACGAGCGACGCCCGCCGGGGCAGGCACTGGTGCAGCACCCACTCGTGGCTTCCGGCGCGGGCCACCGGCAACGGCATGACGCGCTCGGGCTCGCCCCAGCCGCCCGCGGCCAGCACCGAGCCGCGGTGCGAGGCGAACCCCACCAGCACCACGCCGTCCGACTCGTGCCTCTCGCGCACGAGCTGGCCGACGGTGACGAGGCCGGCACGGGCCATGTCGGTCGCACGGGCGTCGCCGACATGCGTGTTGTGCTCCCAGACGACGCCGGCCGAGCCCGGGCCGAGATGGCGCGCGATGCGATCGATCGTGCCCGCCATGTGGTGGTCGCGGACGTTCCACGACGCGCGGTCGCCGCGCACCATCGCGCGGTAGTAGCTCTCGGCGTCGGCCGCGGCCTCCGCGTTGCAGGCTGCGTCGAACGCCAACTCGTCGTCGTCCGAGCGGACGCCGACCCTGCGCCGCACCTCGGTCAGCAGCGCGACCACCTCGTCCTCGCACGACTCCGGGATCAGCCGGGCGGCGCGTGCATAGCGGTGCGGGTCCTCGCCGTACGGCATGAAGCACCGCCACGCGTTCCACGCCGTGGGCAGGGCCTCGGGGTCGTGCTGCCCGAGCCATGCCATGGTGGCGCGCAGCGAGTCCCAGAGCGAGTAGACGTCGAGCCCGTAGAAGCCGACGCGCCGCTCGAGCGGGCGACCGCGGTTCGTCTCGCGCAACCACACGAGGAACTCACCGACGTCGTGGTTGGCCCACATCCAGGTCGGCCACCGGGAGAAGCGGCCGAGGAGCCCCCGGACGTCGAGATCCTGGTCGTCCTGCCCGCGCACCCAACGGTTGATCCGCCAGCAGTCCGGCCAGTCGCCCTCGACGCCGATCCACGTGACGCCTCGCTCCTCGACGAGGCGGCGCGTGAGCTGCGCCCGCCAGGCGTAGAACTCGTGGGTGCCATGCGACGCCTCGCCGATGCAGACGTAGCGCGCGTCACCGATCCGGGCCAGGAGCGGGTCGAGGTCGGCGGGCGTCTCCAGCGGGTGGGCGAGCGACCTGGCCTCGGCCGCAGCCGACTCGTAGGACTCGCCGGTGAACGTGGTCATGGCCGTCCCTCCTCGATCGGTTCGTGTCCCCTCCGTCCCAGGTGGCGCACGAACCAGTCGCGTGCGAACGAGGCAGCCTGGGCCAATGTCCCCGGCTCCTCGAACAGGTGCGTCGCCCCGGGCACCACGACCAGCTCGGTCGGGCACCGCAGCCGGGCCTGCGCAGCGCGGTTGAGCTCGAGCACGGCCCGGTCGTCGCCACCGACGATCAGCAATGTCGGTGCCCGCACCGCGGCGAGCGCGTGACCGGCCAGATCGGGCCGCCCTCCGCGGCTCACGACCGCGGCCACCCGCTCGGATCCGGCGGCGGCGACGAGCGCCGCGGCAGCCCCTGTGCTCGCACCGAAGTATCCGAGGCTCAGACCGTCGACCGCGGGCTGCTGCACGAGCCAGTCCGTCGCGGCGATGAGCCGTGCGGCGAGCGTCCCGATGTCGAACACCCGGGCGCGGTCCTGCTCCTCCTCGGGGGTGAGGAGGTCGATGAGCAGCGTCCCGAGCCCGGCAGCCTGCAGGACGTCGGCGACGTACCGGTTGCGCGGGCTGTGCCGGCTGCTTCCGCTGCCGTGCGCGAACACGACCAGGCCAGGTGCCCCGGGCGGGATCACCAGATGGCCCTCGAGCCGGCAGCCGGCGACGGGGACGAGCACCTTCTCGTCGTACGCCGCGCCCTCGGTGCCGGCCGCCCTCAGCAGGGCGACCACCTCCTCGTCGGAGGTCGGTGAGAAGTCCCGGTAGTGGTTGCCGACCGCCGTGAACCCCGGCGGCTCGGCCAGGCAGACGACCTCGTCGGCGTCGGGCAGCCGGTGCTCGACGCCCGGTGCGCCGACGGGCGCGGCGACGATCACGCGGCGAGCACCGAGGTGGCGGGCCACCAGGCAGGCGGCCCGCGCGGTCGACCCGGTGGCGATGCCGTCGTCGATCAGCAGAGCGATGCGGCCCGTGAGATCCAGGCGGGGCCGGCCGGGGCGGAACCGGCGCACGCGGTCCTCGAGCTCCGCGCGCTCGCGCGCCTCGACCCGGACGACGTCCTCGGGCCTGACGCCGGCGAGGCGCAGGATCTCCTCGTCGATGACCCGGACGCCGTCCTCTCCGAGAGCCCCCATGGCCAGCTCCGGCTGGTAGGGGACGCCGAGCTTGCGCACGACGATCACGTCGAGCGGCGCCCCGAGCTCCCGCGCCACCTGAGCGGCGACCGGCACACCACCACGAGGGAGCCCGAGCACGACGAGGTCGGGGCCGCGGAACCGGGCCAGCTGCTGGGCCAGAAGACGACCGGCCTCGATACGGTCGGCGAACGCCACCATCACGCACCTCCCGAGCGCGTCGCACGCGTCCGGCGCGGGGGCCGTGCGGCCTCGCCCGCACCTTCATTCTGGCACCACCGAGCGGCGACATGCCCGCCCTCGCACGGGGATCCCGTGCGCCGACGAGCGCCTCAGCCGCCAGCACGGTGTGGTGGCGAGCTTCTCGCGCGCGCTCACCGAGGGCCTGCACGTCGACCAGACCCAGGCCGAGTTCGACGCGGCGCTCGACGCCTCGATCGCGAGCATCTTCCGCGCCTCGCTCACCTGACCCGGACCAGCGGCCGGCATCGCACGCTCAACCGGTGGGCGGCGGGACGACCATCACCGGGCAGGCCGCGCCGTGGACCAGGGCGGCGGTCACCGAGCCCTGCCGCATCCCGAGGAAGTGGCCGCGTCCGTGGGCCCCGACCACGACGAGCTGAGCGGTCTGCGCTGCCTGCAGGAGCGCCGACGCCGGGTGCGCCTGGATCACGCGCATGTCGACCTCGAGGTCGGGGTAGTCGGCGCCGATCTCGTCCACCATCTGCGCGGCCAGCTGCTCGGCGCCCGCCTGCAGCTCGCGGGCCAGGTCGGGCGGTGGGAGGTAGATCCCGTAGCCGGTGGGGTTGAGGTCCTGCCATGCATGCACCATGAGCAGCCGCGAGCCGCGGCACGACGCCTCGTCGGCCGCAGCCCGGAGGGCGGCGTACGACGCCTTCGAGCCGTCGACGCCCACCGCGATGGGCCCGGTCGAACGATCAGCAGTCCCGTGCACGACCACGGCGGGGCAGTGCGCCTGCGCGCTCACGTGCCGGCTGACGGAGCCGAGCAGCACCTCGGCGACGCGCGAGCGACCGCGCGCTCCGACCACCACCATGCTCGCCTCCCCGCTCGCCGTCAGCATCGCCGACGCGGGATGCCCCGCGACGTGCTGGGCCGTGACCACCAGCTCCGGCCACGCGCGTGTCACGCGGGTGACTGCGTCGTCGACGTACCCGGGGCGACCGCCCACGGTCGGGGTCGGGACCGCGGGAACGCCCGGCGTGACCGCCACCCAGTTGGGCTCGATCACGGTGAGCACGACGAGCGGCAGGCGGCGGAGCGCCGCCTCGTGGGCCGCCCAGTCCACGGCGGCGGTGGCTCCCGGGGACCCGTCCGTGCCGACGATGATCGGGAGTCTCGACCTGGTCATCACGCACCTCCTCGAGGAGGTGGCGCCACCATCGGGAGCCGACGCGGGCGTCCTGCTCCTCTACCCCGATTCTGCGCCCGCCGACATGCGGATGCCACAGCAGGAGGGCTCGCAACCGCGTCGAGGCGCGTAGGTGGGTGGCGGATCCGTCGCAGGGCGCACGCTGGCTACCCGGGTAACCAGCGAGGCGCGTAGGTGGGTGGCGGATCCGTCGCAGGGCGCACGCTGGCTACCGGGGTAACCAGCGAGGCTCGTGGGTGAGTGCGGAATCTGTCGCAGAGCGCACGCTGGTTACCCGGGTTGGCGGGTGCGAGGCGGCTACTCCGCGGCCAGGGTGCGCAGCTCGGCGATGGCCTTGCCCGCAGTCCTGAGGTAGTACCACGGCCAGTCCTGGATGCGGTCGCCGAGCGCGTCGATCTGGTGTGCGCCCTCGGCCTTGTTCTCGCTCACGTACGACGTCATCGCGAAGGTGTTGCGGGCGATGACTCCGGCGGCGTCGTCGGGGAAGCCGGGCAGCCACGAGGAGGCCGCGGCGTCAGCGAGCTCCTGTGCGACGGCCGCCGAGGAGATGTAGCCGCGCGGAGGCTTGCCGCTGACCCAGTACTCGAGGTGCGCGATGCCGATCAGCTCGTTGAGCGGCGACGGCGCGGAGGTGTCGCGGTGCTCCCGGGCGAACGCGAACATCTGCTCGTGGCTGCCGCTCCACTTCTCGCAGATGCCCTGCAGCGCCTGCTCGTGCAGGGCGAGGAACGACTGCCCGCCCGCCGCGACACCGCGGTCGAACCGGGCCCTTACCTCCGACGGGCCGTACTGCAGACCACGGCCGAGGAGTACGGCGGTGCACCACGACAGGGGAGCGCTCGCCCACGGGGTGAGCGCAGGCTGCAGCACCCGCTCGGCCGCCTCGAGGTAGCCGAAGAACCCCTCGAACTTGCGGGCGCCGACCGTCTCGGCCATCCCGTGGCCGCGGATCGCCCAGCCGGCCTGCACGAGCGCCTGCGCGTAGACGGTCGAGGCGAACGGGTCGTCCTGCTTCGTGTCGTACCACGCCTGGATGCGGTCGAGGTCGGCCGCGTCGTTCATCCGCGTCAGCGCCGCGTGGATGTCGTCGAGGCTCTCGGCACGGGCGGCGATGCCCTCGAACTGCGCGATCTCGCCCGCCTTGCCCGCCGCCAGGGCCTCGGTGACCGTCGCGATCCCGAGGTCGGGGCTCTCCACGAACCTGGTGCTCGGCTTGGACGTGCGCGAGAACAGACCCACGACTTCCCCCTTCGATGTGCGGCCGATCGTAGGGCGCGGGCTCCGCTCAGGCGTGGTTCGGCGTACGTCGGGTGTCGAGCGTGTTCCGGGGCGCGCGCTCGGCGTACCCGGGTAACGGGAAAGGGGCGTAGCTGAGTGCCGAATCCGTCCCAGAGCGCACGCTGGTTACCCGGGTAACGGCCGATCAGTCGGTGGGGAGCGCGGGGCGGTGCATCACGGCCCAGGTGGGCGCGACCTCGACGCGGTCGTGGTAAGCCTTCGCGTCGCCGTCGCCGCGACCTCGACCGCGCACCTCACGGGTTCCCGCCGTCGCATCGGGGTCGCCCAGCCTGCTGGCGGCGGACGCCCGGACCGACGCGTGGGGCACCCCGGGCAAATGCCCGATGCGGCCCCGAGCCGGCGTCCCTAGCGTCGCGGCGAGGTCGGGGAGGCTCAACGATGATGGGACGAACAGTGCGGGGCAGTCGGGCACGGGGTCGTACGGCTGGATCACCTCTTCGTCGCGGCGTGGTGGGCGCCTGCGTCCTCGCCCTCACCGCGTCGTTGCTGTCGATGACAGGGGCAGGCAGCGCGGTGGGTGCCTCCCTTCCCGCGGCCGTGGTCGCACCTCAGGCCGTGGACGCCGCTGCTGCCGTCCCGGCCAACGTGACCGTCGGGCGAGGGCACGCCTGCGCCCTCATGGCGACCGGATACGTGTGGTGCTGGGGGCGCAACGACCGCGGCCAGCTCGGCTACCCGAGCGCGACGACCCCCGGCGAGCCGCGCCCGGTGCCCGGCATCTCCACGGCGGTGCAGGTGGTCGCCGGCGATCTGCACACCTGCGCCCGGCTCACCGATGGCACGGTGAAGTGCTGGGGGGCCAACGGTTCGGGTCAGCTCGGCAACGCCTTGACCGTCGACAGCTCGGCGCCGGTCGCAGCGATTGGGCTCTCGGGGGTCACCGATCTCACGGCTGGACGGGCGCACACGTGTGCCGTCGCGAACGGCCTCGTCTCGTGCTGGGGATCGAACGGGTTCGGCCAGCTCGGGCTCGGCAGTGTGCGCGAAGCGCGCCTCGGCCTGACCCAGTTGGCGCAGTTCTATGCGATCGGCGTCGGTTCGAACGCCACGGACGACAACGGGGACCTCGTGCTCTCCGACGCAGCGACCAACGGCACGCTCGGCAGCGGATCGGTCGTCCGGTACGGCGACGACGGCGTGATCAAGTCGTTCTGGAGCATCCCCGGAAGCACTCTCGTAGGTGGCGTCGCAACCGCCCGCGACGGGTCGCGCACCTACGTCGCCAGCGCGTTCCCGGGTCAGGCCGTGGTCTGGGTGCTGTCCGGTACGACGACGATCGAACGCACGTGGAGCCTGGTGAGCAGCGTCCCGGGCTGCGTGACTGCGAGCTGCAGCGTCGTCGGCCTGACCACCGACGCCAACGGCACGGTCTACGCCGCGGTTCAGCGGTTCGATGGGGCCGGCGTCTCTCGAGCCTCGTTCATCGCGTCGGCGTCGAAGGAGGGACTCCCGCTCGGCGTGACCGATGTGACCGCTCAGATGACCGTCATCTCCGACGTCACCTGGGTCCCGGGGGCGAACCGGGGGACGGTGTGGGTGCTCGGTACCAACCTGGTCAACCCGTCGCCCTTCAACCCGTCACCCACCCTGTCGTCCTTCGCCATCCCGGCCACCGCCGGCTCGTCCCTGGTCTTCCTCAACAAGAAGTCGGCGTACGCCGCGGTGGAGAGCTGCGTGCCCTCGGAGGATTACGTGCTGGCGGATCAGACGACGCTCAGCGGCACTGCCTTCTACCGCCACCGACACACGTACCCGCTCGTCAACAGCCTCCGCCTCGGAACCGCAGCGGACGGCCAGCTGCTGCTCTCGGCCGACTACTCCCAGGGCCGGCGTCTGGAGAACACCTTCACGACCAACCCTGCGGCCCCGGTGGACATCCAGACCAACTACACCAACGAGACGCCTGCCGAGGTCGCAGACTGCGTGATGGTCGTGGACCCCGCGGCCTCGTCAACGCAGGCAGCCAGCGTGGTCTTCACGGTCCGGGGCAGCGCGGGCGATCTCACGGATCTCCGGAAGCCGTTGGACGCAACGGAGTCCGGTGATGGCGGCATCATCGTCTCCGACCCCTCGTACGCCGCTGCCAGCCCCGCGAGGCTCCAGCGCTTCAACGCGGTGGGCTCGGTCACTCAGTGGGGCCGGGTGCCGATCCGCACGATCCCGACGCCGCTGATGCCGTTGCAGGCCCTGCAGCCCGGGCAGGCTGCACCGACCATGAGCAGCGTGTTCGCGGGTGCGCATCACACGTGCGCTTCCGGCGTCGTGAACGGCCAGCCGACCACGCTGTGCTGGGGCAGCAGCTCCTCCGGCCAGACGGGATGGCCCGCCTCGGGCGCGTCGGCCCTGCGCTTCGGCCTCCCTCCGTCGGACACCGGCGACCAGAGCAGCTTCCCGATCGCCATGCCCGTGATCGGCGCCGGAGTGGGCAGCGGCGGTCTGGCGCACACGTGCATCGCCCAGAACGGGTCGCCTCGTCAGATGACCTGCTGGGGCGCCAACGACAGCGGCCAGACGCGGCTCAACACGGTCGAGGGCGACATCTGGCGGAACGGCGGCACTCCCACGACCGTGCCGGTGACCGAGCTGGACTCAGGCGACCTCACCACGTGCACGATCGAGTCCACCGACCTGAAGCGCGTGCAGTGCTACGGATCGGACGCTTACGGGCAGACCTCGGTGCGTCCGGGCGCGTGCCTGAACAACCTGGACTTCGTGCAGACGGCCGGCTGCCAGCAGGTCGGTGGAGCGATGCACATCTCCGCCGGGCCTACCACGACGTGCGCTGCGACCGCCACCGGCATCGTCTGCTGGGGCGACAACGCGTGGGGGACTCTGGCGACGTATGGCTCGCCTCTGGGCGCCGTCGGCGTCCCGCTCGAGGTGCCGAGCACGTTCATCGTGAGCGCCCCCGCGACGCTCGATGGAAGCCTCGTGGCGCGGTTCGGCACCAACCTGGACGCGCTCGACGCCACGACCGACGTGGTGCTCCGCGTCAAGGGATCGGCGAGTGCCCTGGCAAGCACGAAGAGTGTGTCGGCCGACCGTCGGACAGTGAGCATCAAGCCGGCAGCGCCACTCGTCGCCGGGCAGCAGTACGAAGTCGCAGTCAACACCGGCAGCGCCACAGCGCTCACCTCCGGCGGCCTGCCGCTGACCCCGTCCGTGGTGAGTGCCAGAGCCGCGACGGCGCTGGGTGACACCAGCCCGGCCAATACGGCGGCCTGGCCAAAGGTCAGCAGCAGCACAGCCCTGGGGGGCTCGTACGTGACGGAGCGGACGGCAGGAGCATCCGCGAAGTTCGCGTTCACGGGCAGCTCCGTCGCCCTGCTGACGCGCAAGGGGCCGAGCCAGGGCAAGGTCGTGGTCTCGGTCGGCGCGGTATCCAAGACGTTGGACCTGTACTCCGCCACTGCCGTCAACCGGTTCAAGGTCGCCCTCACCGGTCTCGGCGCCGGCCCCCACACGCTGACGGTCAAGGTGCTGGGCACCCGCAACACCAGGTCGACGGGCACCTCGGTGGCGATCGACGGGTTCTCGGTGGGAGCGGTCACCTCGGCCACGCCGACCTTGACTCCTTCCTGGGCAGCTGTGTCCTCCTCGACCGCTTCGGCGAAGCGATACGTCCGCTCCCAGCAGGCAGGCGCCACGTACACGGTCACGTTCCGCGGCACACGCATCAACTGGCTGACGTTCGTAGGCCCCGACTTCGGTGACGCCAAGGTCGTGATCGACGGGAAGGCGAAGGGGACGTTCGCGCTCTACGCGACGGCCACGAAGGCCCGCACGGTCGCCTTCACGGGGCTGACCGACGCGGTGCACAAGCTGACCGTCACCGTCGCGGGCACGGGCACGGGCACCAAGGACTTCGTCGCAGTCGACGGTTGGACCGTCTCATGAGCACCGCAACCCGTGTCCGCCTCACCTCGAAGGGCTCCATGCCGATGTCTCGCTTCACCGCCCTCCTCTGCGTGGGTGTGATGCTGTCCCTCGGGCTGGGTGCGGCGTCCTCCTACTCCTCTGGCGCCGAGGCGGCGACCGCAACGGCGACCGCGGCGGTTGTCCCAGCGGCGGCACCGGCGCCGGGCAGCGAGTGCCTCGATGACGTGACCGGCGAGTCCGAGCCGTGCGACTTCGGGATGGAGCCGGTGCGCTTCCCGTCCGGTCGCACGATCGGCGAGTACGAGAGCGCGGTGCTGACCCGCAGCGCGGCCAACCGCGCCTCGACCGTGTCGATGAACGACTTCACCACCGGGGTCCTGCTCGGCTCCTGCGTCCCTGACGTCGCATCGTGCGGCCTGGACAACCGCGTCCGAGTCGGCGACGACGGCCCGTTGTACACGGACGCGACCCCGGTCCTCCCGTCGTCGGCGTCGACCACCGTCGGTGACACCGCCGTGGCGAAGGCCGACTTCAATGGCGACGGCCGCGAGGACGTCGTCACTGCGGCGCTGTGCCCCGTGCTGGGAGGCGGCACGCCGAGCGAGATCTGCCTTCGGGCGTACGACCCTGACACGGACTCGTGGTCGTCGTGGAGCCCGACGGGTCTGGTGGCGGACTCGGTGAAGGCCGTGGGACGCATCAAGCTCGCTGCCGGACGGATCGCGCAGACGACGGCGAAGGTGACGGGAGCGTCCTTCACCACGTCGGCTGACGGCTCGAACCTCCTCATGCGCCTCACGACGGACATCCCCCACCGCCTCACCACGAGCGATGCGCTGCGGTTCGACGCGGCCGGCGTGGCCGAGCTTGCTTCCGCGCTGTGCCTTCCGGCCGATGACGACGGCACCGAGCCGTTGTGCGCGGGAGATCTCGCCGAGGGGCTGTGGCCGATCGAGTCGATCGCGACCGATCGCCTCTCCTTCGTCGTGGCACTGGGGACGCTTCAGGACGCGAGCGCCACGGCGACCTGCCCTCCGGAGGGCTTCCGCTGCCTCGCGGACGGCACCCGTGAGCCCTTGGACTGGAGCAGCGACACCGGGTTCGGCGTCACGGGGACCAACCAGGGCCTCGCCGTGGCCTGGGTCGCGCCTTCGGCCTCGGTGCAGCTCGCGACGTTCATCGTCCGACTGGGCACGACGGCGCCGTTCTCTCTCAGCGACGTCCACTCCGTCGGTGTGAGCACAGGTGCCCGACAGCCGCTCGACGTCGTGACGGGGGACTTCAACGGGGGAGCCCCCGACGAGATCGCAGTCGGCTTCGGCAGCACCTGCACCGGCCTTGCCTGCCTGCGCGTGCGCATCTTCCGCTGGAACGACTCCAAGCAGCTGGTCCCTGTCGGAGCGGCCAACGCACCCGCGGATGCTCCGAAGATGTCCGGAAACGCGAATCTGACCGTGTCGTCCGTCTCCCTCGCGTCCGGGCGGCTCACCAAGGCTGCCGGGACCAACCTCGACGGCGACGACCTGCTCGTCGCCGTCCAGAGCACCAGCGGAACGATCGGGTGCCCGGTGCTGCAGGCGTGCATGGCCAGGTACGCCATCACGTACGACGTCGCAGGGGACTTCGTCCCGAAGGCAGCTGCAACCACGCTGATCGAGACGGGCAGCGAGGGTCTGGTCGCTTCCCGGTACTCGTTCGTGGCCGCCGCCGCCGACTTCGACGGTGACGGCATGGACGACCCGGTCATCGGGAGGACCACGACCCAGCTCCTCGGCACTACCGAGAGCCGGGCCGCCTTCACGGTGATCACGACCCTGTCGTCGACAGGCACCCGCCTGACGTTCAACGGGGACGACGACATGCGCGCTGTCGGTGTCGGCGGCTCAGGACAGCTGGCGCTCGCAGCCGGGCAGGTCGGGTCTCTCGAGGACGCGAGCAGCCAAGGCTTCCCGAACGCGATCAACCCCGACATCGTCCTCGCGTGGACCTGCGTAGACACGGCCTCGTGCGGAGCTTCGGCGAGCGGCTCCAGCGTCGCCATCCTGCCGATCGCCGTGAAGATCCAGGCGACGCCTGAGTTCTTCCCCAAGGGCAAGGACAAGCTCAGCCCGAGCGACGACGGCGGCATCCCGAGCGTCCTGCCCGCGGCGCCGCTCCCTGCGACGTACAACGCGATCACGAGCGAGGCGACGCACGTGGCGCTCGCCCTGCCCGACCTGGATGCGGACAGCCAGACGCTGGGGACGCCTGTCACCTACGTGACCGTCGGCGAGGTCCGGCCCCTCATGATCCTGCGCTCGCCGCCCGTCCACTTCGACGCGTTCCCGGCGCTCATCACGAACGACGGCAAGGTCTCCTTCACCGAGACCCGAGACACCAACGGGTGCTTCGGCGCGAAGACTCCGTCCGACTGCGACGTCGCCACCGTGTACTCGTCGACGTCGACGCTCACCAGCTCGATCGCAGGAAGCATCAACAACTCGTGGGGCATCGGGGGATCGGTCGGCTTCAACACATGGTTCGGCGATACCAAGGAGACGAAGGCCGGCGTCACGAAGTGCCAGACCGGTGTCTGCGCCGAGCTGACCGTCCTGCTGGAGACCGAGTACAACGGGGAGCAGGCCGACACCACCAAGGCCGGCACCAACTTCACGTACTCGTTCAGCAAGACCGCTCTCGCCGGCTCCGACGAGGTTCTCGCCTTCACCGCAGCGACCGAGACGACCGAGTACCCGATCTACCCCGGCACGTCCGTCTTCGGTGGCGAGCTCGAGCCGGGGCGGTACGTCCGCGTCGACAGCCCCGTCCAGTCGACGCTGGCATGGCGCAGCGCGACCGACCCGGAGATCACCTCGAGCGGCTGGCAGCACTCGGTGCCGGGCAACATCCTCTCCTACCCCAAGTCCGCGAACACGCTCCCGACCGACACGAAGGCGGTCAAGGAGGCGGAGAAGATCGGCCCGCAGACCGTGCGGATCACCACGACCGGCGATCACGGATACACCTGCTCCCTCGCCGGCTTCACCACGACCGACGGCACCCGTCAGCTCGCGCCGCCGGGATACCTGTCGAAGTTCCCCTGTGCGGCCGACGCCAGGCTTGAGACCGTCTCACTGAGCGGTTTCGGGGACGGGGCCTCGGGTCTCAACGGGAAGTCCTTCAAGGTGACGCAGATCGATTCGGCCAACGAGCTTCAGTTGCAGTCGTCGAGCACGCTCTCGGCCGTCGACTGGACAGCCGGAGCTTCTGGCTGCACGACCGGTTGCGGGAACGGCAGCCTCAAGAGGCTTCCTGGCGCGCTCGACAGGACGGCCCAGACCGTCGGGAGCTCTGCGACCAACTTCTCCGTGGAGTTCTCGGACACCAGCGAGTTCGAGGCTGCTGCATCCTGGTCGCTCAACACCTCTCTTTCCGCCGATCTGCAGCTCAGCGGCGGCGGCGCGGCCCTCGGTGGGGCCGGAGTTGCCATCAAGCTGAAGGGTAACTACCAACGGTCCGAGGGAGCCACCCGCAGCGTGGCGATGCTGGCTGGCACCAAGTTCGAGGCCACCATCCCGCCGGTGTCCGAGACGGGCACGCGCTACGTCGTGCAGCCGTTCCTCACGTCAGACCCGCGCACCAACGCCATGACGTTCGACTGGACGGCTTCCTGCGACATCCACTGCAACACCGGTGTGTGGAACTCGTACCTCTACCAGCCGGACCTGGCCTTCGCCCTGCCCGAGCTGCTCAACCCGTACAAGACCCCCAACAACACGGGTGACAACTACGTCAACATGCTGCGCTCGCCCGACTTCCAGACGTGGAAGTGCCGGGACGACGCGACGCTCAAGCAGAAGGTCTGCACGGCACCTCCGCTGGCAGTGGCCGGCAAGGCGTCGACGATCTCGACGACCGTCCACAACTACAGCCTCAAGGCATACGCGAGCTCGACCAAGCCCATCACCATCCGGTACTACGTCGGAGACCCCGCGCGAGGTGGCTACCCCGTCCTCGACGCTCCGGTGCCGTCGTCGCCGGGCTGCGGCTTCGCCTACTGCATCACCCCGCAGGGCGAGGTCAACGTCCTGAGCGACTGGGTTCCCGCCCTCGGCCTCTCCGGACGTGGGACGACCGCGGCCCCGCTGCCGATCTACGCGGTGATCCGCACGACCATGCCCGAGGTGCATCCCTGGACGGCGCCTATCAGCCTCGCCGACTGCGACGCGACGTACCCCAACCTCGCCGGTGCGATTCCGGAGTACCGCGAGCCTGGGGGCACGGCCAAGCGCCCGTCCCTCTGCCCGACCACCAACAACCAGGCGTACTTCCCGATCCGGTTCGGCGGGAAGCCGGCTCAGCCGACCGACCTGTCGGTGTACTCGTCAGGCGTGGTCGTGTCCCAGGACGGGCGGTCCGCCTCCATCAAGGTCAAGTCCTCGTCCGCCATCACCGGGAAGCGGGCCATCATCCGGATCTGGGCCTGCCCCACCACCTCCACCTGCCTGCCGCAGACGCTCCCGATCCCCAAGAACGCATCGGCGGCATCGGGCTGGGGGAAGACGGTCAGCCTCACGATCGCCAAGGGCGGGACGCAGACGATCACCATGCCGTTGAACACGAGCGGCGCCAAGAACATCACGGTGCAGGTGATCCCGCTCGACGTGTGGGAGCGCCCGGGTGGCCCGGCGCTCAACCAGCCGGGGCAGCTCGGCAACAACCAGGTGACCAAGGTCGTCACGATCGGGTGACGAGATCGGTGGGCACCGCCGCTCCGCCCCGGGGCGGTGCCCACCGACATAGCGCCAGGTGGCGGCCGTCGAGGTCGCCGCGTGTGCGCGTGGGTCAGGTGGTCGAGTGCGGATCCGACAGCGTGGTCGGTACGACGGTGCCACTGCGCAACGCCCAGGAGACGGCCTCGGCACGGCCGCGCACACCGAGCTTCCGGTAGATCGCGACCGTGTGGTGCATGACGGTCTTGGGCGCCATGCCGAGAGTCTCGGCGACATCCCGGTTGGTGCCGCCTGCGACGAGCCGCTCCAGGACGTCGAGCTCTCGCGGCGTGAGGTGCTCGCCGGCGGGAACCCCAGGACGCGGTAGGACGTGGGGATCCGGGCCGGTCGTGGGCAGGTAGCCGCGCACGATCGCCTGGGCCCGGCGGTTCGCCTGGCCCAAGGTGAGGCCTCGGACCTCGGAGGCCAGCGCGTCGTACTGCTCGGGCGGCACGAGCCCGCGCAGCGGTTCGACCATCGCGAGGTACGTCTGCGCGAGCGAGGGGAGGATCTGCGGCAGCATAGGCTCGAGCTCGGCGATCGACTCGCGCACGCGGACGGTGTCGTCGAACGAGCCACGCGCCATCGTGACAGGCACCAGGAGGATCAGTGGGGCGAGGGCAGCCACCGGCCAGGTGCGCTCGACGCCCTCTGCGATGAGGAGCATCCGGCCGATGGCGCTCAGGGCAGATGCCTGGTCCTGCGCGGCCAGAGCCGCCATCGCCATCGGCGCCAGCACGTGCATCACCATCATCGGCTGCTGAAGGCATTCGGCCCGCTGCAGCAGCTCGTCCAGCTCGAGCAGCGGGACCGGGCCGCGCTCCTCCGGCGGCAGCGCACGCAGCATCAGGGCCGAGTGGATGATCGCCTCCGAGTCGCGGACGCGAGAAGCGCGCTCGTAGGCGCTACGGGCGCTGCGCGCCTGGGCTGCGGTGTCGCCGCGGAGGCTGTGCGTCATCGCGACGTACACCTCGAAGCGAGCTAGAGCCGCCTCGTTGCCGAGCCGTGAGGCGAGAGCGTGACCCTCGTGGGCGGAGGCCACGGCTCCCTCCAGGTCGAAGGTGACGCCGAGGGTGCTCACGACCAGCTCGAGCGCCTCGAGAAGCGCGGCATCGTCGCCCGACGACCGCGCCAGCGCGATCGACTGCCGGAGCCGTCGAGCCGTCCACGCGCCGTACGCCGCTGTGCCCATGTCGTCGGCCGGCGAGTGGACGGTGGCCCACATGAGGGTGCGTGCCACAAGCGCGTCGTCGGACACGGATCCGTCGTTGAGCACGCTTTCGACCAGGGGGAGGAGTGTGGCCTGTGCGCCGGGGGAGAGGGTGAGGTCCGGCGCTGCGATCGCGGCGAGCTGCAGCGCGGAGTCCTGATGGCCGGTCGAGATCCGCCTGTCGAGGGCGGCAAGGACGTCCGGCCACGAGCGCGAGGCCGTGCTGGGGTCGAGGGTGCACTGCGTCGACCAGTACGCGGCGTGCGCGTCACGCACGCGGTCCTCCACGCCGGACTCCGCCAGCAGGCGCTTCCCGTGCCGCCGCACGAGCGGGTCGAGGCGGAGCAGCTCGTGGTTGGCGCTGTCGACGAGCAGGTCGACGAGGTGCGAGTCGACGAGCTCGGAGACGAGGTCGAGCAGCTCCAGCTCTCCGAGGCGCGGCTCCGTGACCTGCTGGGCAGCAGCCAGCGGGAACCCGCCCTCGAACACGGCGAGCCGGGTCATCAGCGCGGCAGCTGGGGGGCTGAGCAGGCTCATGGACCAGTCCAGTGCGGCATCGATGCTCCGGTGCCGATCGGCCACCCCCAGGGTGTCGCGCTGGTGCAGCAGCGCAGAGGATCGCTCGAGCTGACGGGCCATCATCGCTGGCGGCACCGAAGCCACGCGCGCTGCAGCCACCTCGATCGCGAGCGGCAGCCCGCCCAGAGTGCGGCAGATCGCCGCGACAGAGGTGCGGGTGCCGGCGTCGAGAACGAAGGAGGCGTCTGCCGCGGCAGCGCGTGCAGCGAACAGGGAGACGGCGGGGCCGTCCCCGTCGGGGTCTGGCGCGGGGAACGGCTTGACCGCTACGACGCGCTCGCCGGGCACTCGGAGCGGCCGCACGCGCGTGGCCAGCACGGTGAGGGCGGGGTACGAGTCGCGCAGGTCGACCACGAGCTCTGCCAGAGCCTCGACCTCGTCGGCGTCATCGAGCACGAGGACGGCCCGCTGGCCTCCGGCCCGCCGCCAGAGCGCCGTTGCCGGGCTGGCGCCGTACTGCGGGGCCTCGCTCAGTGCCGAGATGAGCGCGTCGGCAGCGAGCCCGGAGTCGGTCACGCCGGTCAGGGGGACGGCGACGACGACCGTGTCGGCGTCGTTCAGCGTTCGGTGGGTGACCTCGGCGACGAGACGCGACTTACCCACGCCGACCGGACCGGTGATCGTGATGACATGGACTGCGTCGTCCGCGAGCAGCTCTCGCAGCGCATCGAGCTCGGCAGCGCGCCCGACGAGTGGGCCGGGACGTGACAGCACACCAGAAACAGGCCGTGCAACGGTGTCGGTCACCCGTGGTCCCTTCTCCCGTGCGTCACCGTGTGCGCTGCACGTTCCCACGACCACGTTAGTGGACCCTTAGTGACTGCACATCCGGAACCCGGAGCCGCCTGTTCGATGGATCGGCGCGGACCGAGGAACGGAGCGCGCAACCCCATGTGGGGCCGAACGCGGGGAGGAGCTGGCCTGGTCTAGTCGCCTGCTAGCGCGGGGCGGTGCATCACGGCCCAGGTGGGCGTGACCTCCATGCGGTCGCCCTCGACGTGCGCGTCGCCGTCGACGATGAGGCTGTAGTCGGCGCCGCTCGCGCCCGGGAAGGCCAGCGTGACTCCGGGGCGGGCGACCGCGTTCTCGGCCGTACGCCGTCCGACGGTCGCGACGAGCGTGCCGCCCTCGACGACCGTGGGGACGGCGAGGCTCTGCGCCCGGCCGTCGTCCCGGACAGTGACGAGGTAGCCCCAGGGGTAGTCGGCGAGCTTGGCGGCCAGGTCCTCGAGCGGTACGGCGATGCTCATGCCCGCAGCCTAGGGAGTCCGGGGCGTGCGACCGACGGACTCGCGCTCTCGGTGTGAGCGTTCCCGGCGTACCTGGTGCTGGATCGCGTCGTGAGGGGCGCGCTCGCTGCCCGGGTACGGCGTACGACGGGTCGCGGTCACCGGTAGCGCATGCGTTCGCTCACCGTCCCGAGGATCTTGTCCTCGATATCGGGGTGCTCCTCGAGCAGTGCGAGGAAGGCCGGCTTCGGCAGCGAGTACAGCGTGCCGGGTGACGCGGCGGTCGCGGTCGCGGTCCGCGTGCCGCCGAACAGCAGCGCGATCTCGCCGAGGAAGTCGCCCTCGCCCAGCGTGCGCAGGTGCTGGCCGTGCGCGCTGATGTCGACCGTGCCGGTGCTGAGCACGAAGAACTCGTCGCCGTCGTCGCCCTCGTGGGTGAGCACGTCGCCGGCCGCGAACTCGCGGGTCTGCGCGGCACCGGCCAGCGTGGCCAGCTCCGGCGCAGACAGCCCGGCGAACAGCGGCACGCGCCCGAGGGCCGCCACCGTGGCGTCGGTCATGAGTCGAGCGTTGTCGCTTCCCATCCTGCGCATCCAATCTCTCGGGCCGAGACTGCCCGCTGCTGCCACCACGATGAGGCCGATCCCCAGCCACTGCTGCGCGACGAGCACGTCGTCGCGGATCACGATGCCGGTCAGCGCGGCCACCGCGGGCTCGAACGCGAGCACGAGCCCGAACGTCGCCATCGGCAGCGTGCGCAGCGCGACGGCCTCGAGCGAGAACGGCACGAGCGTCGCGAGCACGCCGGCGAGCGCGAGGGTGAGCAGCACGTGCACGTCCCACAGCCCGGGCTCGGCCAGCAGCAGGCCGAACGGCGTCTGCAGCGCTGCCGTGATCACCAACGCGAGCGCGAGCCCCGAGAGCCCCGAGCCGGCGGCGTTCACGCGCTTGCCCGCCACGATGTACGCCGCCAGCGCCACCGCGCCCGCGAGCGCGAACCCGAGCCCGGTCAGGCTGACGGGACCGTCGGTGCCGTTCGCCAGGCACAGCAGCAGTGCACCGATCGCGGCGACGCCGACCAGGGCCAGATCGACCGGCGTGCGGTTGCCCCACGCCGCGATCGCGAGCGGCCCCAGCATGAGGATCGCGCTGACGTAGCCCAGGGGCGCGTGTGCGATCGCGACGTACGCGCAGAGCGTGAGGCACGCGAGCGACGCGCCGTACACCGCGATCGGCCCGAGGCGGTCGCGGGTGTACGCCGAGATGTCGGGCCTGATGTACGCCCACAGCAGCACCGCGCCGACCAGGCTGCGCACCCACACCGCCGAGACGGGCCCTGCGGCTGCGAACACGCTCGCCGCCACGGCGAGGCCCATCTGCAGGCTCGCGCTCGACAGCAGCACGAGCCCGACCGGCTTCCACGGCGTGCGGCTCATGGCCGTCGCCTCCAGCGCACGGAGGGATGTCGAGGCGTACGGACCGCCATGGTCACCCGCCCTCCAGGCAGGCGCGGACGGCGAACCCGGCACGCTCGACGACGTCGGCCTCACGCGCCAGTGCGATGCGCAGGTAGCGCTCACCGGCACGGCCGTCGCCCCAGTAGAACGGTCGGCACGGCACCGAGTGGACGCCCTGCCTCAGCAGCTGGCCCCACAGCCGCGTGCCGGTCATGCCTCGCGCGAGCTCGACGCGCGAGACGCTCACGCGCGAGTCGCCGTCCGAGACGGCCGCGCGCTCGCATCCCTCGAGCACCTTCCCGAGCACCGCGCGGTTGTGCGCGATCCGCTCGTGCAGCGCGGTCATCCCGCCGTCGGCCAGGTCGAGGGCGAACTGCTCGACCACCGCGACCGAGAAAGGGGGAGCGATCAGCAGGACGTCGGCCGCGACCTCGGCGAGGTCGAGCCGCGCGTTGGCCGACCACGCGAGGAAGCCGAGCTTCACGCCACCGGTGGGCCACAGCTTGCCTGTGTCCTCGACGATCACGTACTCCGCGCCGGTCGCGTCGAGCACGGCATACGTGTCGTACTGCGCGCGCCTGTCGAACGCGCGGAAGCACTGATCGATCAGCAGGGGAGCGCCTCGCCCGGCGCAGGCCCGGCCCAGCCGCTCGAGCTCGGCCTCGGTCATGACCGTGCCCGTGGGGTTGTTCGGGTTCGCGGCCAGCACCGCCTGGATCTCCGGGTGCCGCAAGAACAGGTCCCCGTCCGTCAACGACTCCTCCGACAGCGGCACGAGATCGAGACCGCGATGGCGCAGCAGCGCCGGGATGCAGTCGATCACCGGGGTCACGACGCCGACGGTGCGCACCCGGCGCGCGAGCGCTGCGGCGGCGACGTCGATCGCGATGGTCGAGGCGTAGAAGCTGAGGATCCGTCCGCTGCCGATCGGCGCGGTGGTCTGACCGAGCGCGTGCAGGAACGCGGTGTGCGCGCGCTGCTCGAGCACCGGGTACGGCGTGGTCGTCGCCTCGGTCATGAGCTCGGGCAGCCGGGCGAGGATCGCCGCCTGCGACGGGGTCGGCGCGAAACGCGGGTATCCCTCGGCGACGTTGGTCTCGCTCCCCACCCCCAGCAGCTGCATCTGGGTCAGGGAGGCCGTCGCGGTCACGCGGTCGTCGCAGTCATGCCGCTGCTCCCATCGTGCCTGGTGGGGCTCTCTGCCCGGACCGTAGACCTCACCGGAGCTGCCGGGCGTCCGATCAGCGGAATCCGCCGTACCGCCGATGGACGGCCCGCTCGGGGCCGATCGCACGTCGAGGCTCCTCGGATTTCCGCAGTGATCGGGCCGTGGCGTGCGGGGTTCTCACGCGGAGCGCGTCGGACGCGTCATCATGCGGGCAGTGCAGCGTGGCGACGGAGGTGGGCGGCAGTGGTCGAGTGCTCCAGCAGCCCTCGAGATCGTCGATCGCGTGCACGCCCTGGGCCGAGCTCAACCGCCCGCTGCAGGCGCGGGCCGGCGTCCTCACGGGCGAGGCTGTCGCGAGCCTGAACGCCACCGACCAGCGGTTCGTCACGGGCGACCTCGTCAACACCGCGAGCCGGCCGGCGCCCTCGCGGCGCTCGACGCCCTCAAGGCCGAGCAGGGTGCGGAGTGGTACGAGCAGGGTGCGGAGTGGAAGCAGCTGCAGTTCGTCACGTGGTTCGCACACGCGAGGACCTACGTCCTGCTGCTGTCGGGGGACTCCGCCGCTGCTTCCGTGCGCGACGTGCGCGACAGGTGGCACGACGGAGGGCTGCCGCTCGACCACGCGTACGCCGTGCTGGTGCTCGCACGCGTGCTGCCGGCGGGCGGCGTGCCGGACGAGCACATCGGCGAGGCCCGAGCCCACCTCGTGGGGCTCGGGGCAGTGTCGCTGCTGCGCCTGATCGACGCGGCCCTGGAGTCCGCGCGGTCGGCCCAGCTCGTTGCGGCTCCGGCGGCTCCGGCGGCTGCGGCGACGCAGGTGGGTGGGAAACGTGTTGCGGGGCGCACGCTCGGCTTACCCGGGTAACGAGCGTGCGGTAGAGCGCACGCTGGTTACCCGGGTAACGAGCGTGGGGCGAAGCTGAGTGCGGAATCCGTCGCAGAGCGCACGCTGGTTACCCGGGTAACGGCCGATCAGTCGGTGGCGAGCGCGGGGCGGTGCACCACGGCCCAGGTGGTGGCGATCTCGATGCGGTCGAGCTTGGCGGCCAGGTCCTCGAGCGGTACGGCGATGCTCATGCCCGCAGCCTCAGGAGTCCGGGGCGTGCGACCGACGGACTCGCGCTCTCGGTGTGAGCGTTCTCGGCGTACGTCGTGCTGGATCGCGTCGGAGCGAGCGCGATCCGGCACGGGGTTCCCGTGGCGGACGACCCGCTGGACGGACGACTCCTCGGCGAGAGGAGGCCGATCTGCCCACCTGCGCGACACCCTGCTCCGCGCGGACGATGCTGGCGTTGCGACCCGGCATCTCGTCGACCTCGATCTGGCCACCTGCCGACGGCTCCAGCGCCGGGCGGGAGCTCGTCACCGGCTGAGAGGACCTCCGATGTGCCGCTGGTTCGTCTACCGAGGAGCGCCCCTGCGCACCAGCGAGCTGCTGCTGCATCCGGTGCACTCGATCGTCGCGCAGTCACTGAACTCGCCGCTCGGCGCAGAGCCCGTGAACGGTGACGGGTTCGGATTCGGCTGGTATCCCGTGGACGGTGACGGTCCGCCCGGGCTGTTCCACAGCATCGAGCCGGCCTGGCACGACCGGAACCTGCGCTCGCTGGCCGAGGCCGTGGTGTCGCCGCTGTTCTTCTGCCATGTGCGCGCCGCAGCCGGGCCGCCGATCCAGCAGACCAATTGCCACCCGTTCCGCAACGACGGCTGGCTCTTCATGCACAACGGCGGCATCGCGGACTTCGATCGCGTCAAGCGCGACCTCGTACTCGCCGTCGACCCCGATCTCTACCCGCTCATGCTGGGCACGACCGATTCCGAGGTGCTCTTCCACCTCGCGCTCACCCTCGGCCTGCGCGACGACCCCGTCGGCGCGATAGCGCGCGCGATCGCGTTCGTCGAACGGGTCGGTCACGAGCACGACGTGCGGTTCCCGTTCCAGGGCAGCATCGCAACGACGGACGGCGACTCGGTCTGGGCGTTCCGCTACTCGTCGCAGGGGCGGTCGCGCTCGCTGTTCCACTCGACCGACATCTCCGACCTGCGCACGATGTACCCGGACGAGTCGCGGCTCTCCCTCTTCTCCGACGACGCGCGCGTGATCGTGTCGGAGCCCATCAACGACCTGCCCGGCGCGTTCCTCGAGGTGCCCGAGGCGTCGGTGGCGATCCTCGACGCGGCGGGCTACCGGCACGCCGCCTTCGCGCCCGCCGGGTCCTGAGCACGGCGTACCTGGTGCTGGATCGCGTCGTGGGGCGCGCTCGTCACCCGGGTAGGCCGTGCGGCGGGTAGGGGGCGGCGAGCGCGCGTCGTGGGGAGCGCGCTCGCGCTCGGGCGTGGAGCGGCAGGCGGGGATGGGCGCTGCGGGCACGCGTGGGCGTCCCGAGCGGCGCCTCGTCGTGCATCGGTCCGACGCGTCGGACAACAATGAACGTGGGCGGCCACCTGGCGCCTCGGTGGGGTGCCGACCGCCGGGGGAGGTGTCCCATGCGCCGGACGACGCTCATCCTGGTTCCGCTGGTTCTCATCCTGGCTGGCTGCGGCAGCACGGCCTCGCCCGGAGGGACGACGTCGCCAGCCGCGACGACGTCACCGTCGGTCTCCGGCTCCATGACGGCAGGATCGCTCGTGGACGTGCCCGGCTACTCGTACGCCGAGCCCAGCGCGGCCGACCTCGCGACGCTCGAGCCGCTGACCTCGCGCTTCGGCTTCGCGCAGGTGACGACCCGCCTCGTCACCACCCCCGGGGCCGACCGCGTCCTGCTGGTCGTCTTCTCGGGCGGCACGCCGAAAGCCGACGCGACCGCGGCCGCGGCAGCCATGGCCGGCGAACTGGGCGCGAGGGCCGGCAACGAGGTCTTCACCGAGCTGATCGAGGCGCGAGCGCGCGTGGCCCACTCGGCCGCCGTCGTCGCTGATCTCGGGCCGGTGTACGTCTACTCCTTCGAGCA
The DNA here is from genome assembly GCF_042660085.1 of Longivirga aurantiaca. NCBI lineage: Bacteria > Bacillati > Actinomycetota > Actinomycetes > Sporichthyales > Sporichthyaceae > Longivirga > Longivirga aurantiaca. Next base: position 1,137,843 of record NZ_JBHSTI010000008.1, read on the forward strand.
GGACGGGAAGGTCTACTGGGTCCTGAGCGACGGCGATGTCGACGGCGGCAGGTTCGTCGAGGCGCTGGTGCGCGAGGTGGTCCCTGAAGGCGCACTCGGCACGTCACCCGCAGCGACGCCCGGCGCGGGGGAGCCGAGCCTCGTCCCCGTACCCGGCTACGGCTACGCCGAGCTGGAGGGCGAGGCCGCCTCGATGTTCGGCATCAGCGGGCCGAAGGAGGGGTGGTCGCAGGCCTCGACGCATCGGGTGACCGGTGTCCCGACCCTGGTGGTGCTGGGCGTGCTCGTGCCCGACGCATCGCTGGCCGCCGACAAGGACGCCATGGCTACGGCCGCGGACCTCGCTGGCGTGCTGCTCACGCAGCCGGACGACACGGTGAAGTCGGAGACCATCGGCGGGCAGGACCTGCGGCACTCCCGCTTCACCGCCACGAACAGCGAGCGCATGTCCTCCATCTCGTTCGTGCACGACGGCACCGTCTACTGGCTGATCTGCGAGGACGACGTCGACTGCACAGGCTTCGCAACGGCGCTGATCCGCCAGCTCGGAACCGATTCCTGACGCCGGGGGCGACGGACGGCCCAGGGGGCTGGCCCCGTCGAACGGCCGGGCGCCGGGGGGAAGTCGACAGGACTCCGCGAAGGCCCCAGCCCTACTCTGACGCTGACGGGCGCTGGGGCGCCCGGCCTCCGCGGCCGCTCGCCAAGGGGTGATCCCCGTGCTGAGCACATCTCGCACCCGTTCGCTCGTCCTCGTCGTCGCCTGCCTGGCGGTTGCCGCGTGCGGGCCGACCCCGGCTCCCGGGTTGAGCGCCAGCAGCTCGACGCCCTCGACCGGAGCCTCTGCCACCTCCCCGACCGCCACCACCACGACCTCTGCCACGCCGTCGACGCAATCGGCCACGCCGGTCGACCGCGACCCGCTCACGCACAAGCTGCTGGCCGAGGACTTCTCCCAGGGCCCCGGCGTCTTCCACGTCGGCGACCTGAACGGCTACACGTACGCGGTCAAGGACGGCGCGTACGTCATCACCGCGACGTCCAAGCCGTCCGGCCCGGCCGAGACGTACGGCGAGTACGCACGAGTCGCGTACGCCATCGACTCGAGCGTCGACGTGGTCGGCGCGGCGTCGGCCGGCACGAAGACCGCCGTCGGCATCGCCTGCTTCGACGCCGCGGGCGAGAACGGCCTCATGATGCTCGCGGCGGCGGACGGCTCGGGCGGTGCCTATCTCAGGTTCGTGAACGGCGTGCCGGACGCCGAGCCGCTCGCCGAGTGGGGCGCCTCGCTGACATCCGGAGCAGCGGTGACGTCCCTGCGGTTCCTGGCTGCCATCAGCAACCCTCTGAACGACGACGTACGCCTCTCGGGCTGGGTGAACGGGGTGGCCGTGCCCGCGAGTCCCGAGACGGACAAGTTCGAGGGCTGCGCCGGCATGGTCCTGTTGCTGATGGCACCCACCAAGGGCGTCAGCGTGAGCTTCGACAACGCACGCGCGATCGTGCCCGGGGAGTAGTCGCCGGGCCCGACGTCGTACCTGAGCGGGGATCCCGTCGTGGAGCGAACGCTGGGTACCCAGGTAGCGGGGGTGCGAGCCCCTGCTCGGCAGGATTCCGCGCGCACGGAGGGGAAGGATGAGGACATGACCAGGTCGCCCTTTCAACCGTGATCCCGCCGGCTGGTACCTCGACCCGACGGGACGAGCACGACTGCGCTACTGGGATGGTCACCTGCTGACCGCCTGGGTGTCCGACGGCGAGACGACCCGGCTCGACCCCGAGCCCCTCGCCCCGCGCCAGATCCGCACCGACGACCACGAGCACATCGTGTTCGTGCGCGAGGTCTTCCTCCCGCTGGCGAGGGCGCGTGGACGTGTCGGACGCGAAGTCCTCGACGAGCTGGGCGAGTACGCCTGGTACCTCGAGAGCGCCGTCGGCCGTGCCGACGCCGTGAGCCCGGCGAGAGCGGCTGCCGCCCAGGTGCGGGTCGGAGCCACGACCGTGAGGAGCGGCACGTCGTACACCGTCGCTCCCGCCGTCGCGCCGCCCGGCACCATGCCCGCACCGCGCACCACCGCACCGCCGACACGCACCGCTGCCCCGGTGGCCCGTGAGGTGCCGGCCCCGGCACCTGCGCAGGAGGAGCGCGGCCCGAGCCGCAGCAGCCTCAGGTGGGCGCGCTTCACCGACTCGGTCGGCTCCGATCTCGCCACGCACGGCCTCGCCTACCTCGGCGTGCTGCTGCTGTTCATCGGCGTGTTCGGCCTCGTGGCGTTCGCGTTCGGCGACGTCGCGCCCACGATGCGACCGGTCGCCGAGATCGGCATCGCGCTGGCACCGTTCGTGGCCGCCTGGATGCTGCTGCGTCGCGGGGCCGACATCGCCGGCCGTGCTCTCGAGACCGCGGGCGGCCTGCTGCTGCCCGTCATGCTCGTGACGTCGTTCCTCGACGGCGTGCCCGTCCCTCCCGACCTGGTCGGAGTCCCGCTCGCCATCACGCTCACCCTGGTGACCGCAGCGGTCAGCGGCGCCTATGCGCTGTGGAGCCTGCGTCATCGCACCTCCGCGCTGCGCTACCTCGTCGCACCCGTCGCCTGGTTGTCGGTTGGCCTCGCCGTGATGGGCGTGGGGCGCGAGATCCCGAGCGGCAGCGGTGTCGCGGTCGTGACCGCGGCGCAGGTGGCGGCGATCTCGGTCGCCATGGCTGCCTCGCTGCTGTGGGCCCGGCTCGCACCCGCAGCGGTGCTGTCGGCGCCCACGCTCACGAGCGGTGCCGTCGGCAGCTGCGTCGTGGCGCTGCTCGCGCTCATGACGTGGATCTCGGGCGGATGGCCGCCGGTCGCGATCGCCGTCACCGGTGTCGCCGGCCTCGCGGTGCTCGAGCTGCTCGACGGCCGGGTGCCGCACGCCGTCGTCCGCATCGCCCAGCCGCTCTGGTGGGCGCTCGCGGCGACCGCTCTGCTGCCCGCGCTCGGCCCGACCGCCACCGGTCTCGCGACCGCCGCGGCGCTCGGCTGCGCCGGGTTCCTCGTGCTCGTCGAGCTCTCCGGACGCGACCGCGCCAGCCTGCCGTTCCTGCTCGCCGGCCTCGGCCTGGGCGGCACGTTCCTCGTGACGCTCAACGAGCCGTGGTTCGCGTGCGCCGCTGCCGCGGTGCTGGCGGTGTGGTCCGGCGTACGGCGCCTGCACGGGTTCGCCGTGCCGTGGTCCCGCCCTGCCCTCGACGTGGTCGCCGGTCTCATGCCGGTCGTCGCGGTGACGGCGCTGGGATTCGCGACGCGGCACGCGCCTCTCGCCCTGATGGTCGGCAGCGTGCTCGTGCTGCTCGCGGTCGTGCCGATCGACGTCACCGCCGTGCGCGTGCGGCTGCGCCGTGATCCGGCCGACCACTTCTGGATGCTGTGGTGGGACGCCGGCATGGTCGCTGCCGTCGTCGCGACGGTCGTGATGGTCACGGGCTTCTGGCCCGCCGACCCCTCGGCGCAGTGGATTCTTGGCGCCGTTCCCGCGGTGCTCGCGCTGTCGGCCGCGGTCGGTCCGCTGCGCGCCACCTGGCGCCCCTGGCCGACCCTCGCGCTGCTCACCTGGTCGTGGCTCATCACCGCGACGACCGCCGGCTGGCCGCTCGCCTGGACGCTGGGTGCTCCGGCCGTCGTCGCCCTCGTGATCGTCGCGCTCGTGCACGCGCTGCCGCGCGCGGTCGCGCACTGGTCGTCGCCAGGCCAGCTCGGCACCGCCGCGCTCGTGCTCCTGGTGGTGTGCATCGCGCTGGCCGGCACGCCCAACGGCTGGCTCCCGGCGCTGCTCGTGTCGGCGCTCGCCGCCGGTCTGGTGCTGGTGACGGCGTACGACGAGGTCGGGCGCTCGCCCGTGGCCGACGTGTTCGTCGACCTCATGGGCCCCGACGTCCGCTACGCCGGTGCCGCGTTCGCCGCGCTGTCCGTGCCGCTGTCGGCCATGCTCCTGCTCGATGCGTCCGGCGCCCTGCCGTTCGAGTCGTGGTGGGCGGGCATCACGCTCAGCGTGACCGCGCTGGTGTACGCCGCGGCCACGCGCCTGCCGACGTCCGCGCATCTCGGCCGCGTGCTCACGTGGACCGCGATCGCGGGCTCCCTGGCCGGTGTCGCGGTGGCGTGGTCGACCACGTTCCTCGCCTCGTCGGCGCTGCTCGGCTACCGCTGGGCGATGGTGGCCGCGCTCGCGGCGGTGGCGGTGCTGCCGCTGCTGCTCGCGCCTGCACGCCGCCCGTTGGTCGGTGTCTGGCTGGGGTGGGCAGCGGTCGTGCCGACGGTGTCGTTGGCTGCCGCGCTCGTGATCCCGGCGTACGCCGATCTCGGCGACGCGCTCGCCGCAGCCACCGCTCTGGTGCTGCTCGGCGGCGCGCTGCTGCTCGGCGCGCTCGCGCTCGACCTGAGGGGACGGGCGTGGGAGCCGGTGCTGCGGCCGGTCACGTCGTGGCTGCGCCCGCCTGCCGCGCTCGGCGCACTCGAGGTCGTGGCCGGTGCGGCGATCGCGCTCGCGGTGACACCGCAGCCCGACACCTGGGGCGGATGGCTCCTGGTGCTCGCGGCGCTCGTCGTCGCCGGCGTGGCTGCGCTCGCCCGCGCGTGGTCGCTGGTCGCGGGGTCGACGCTGCTCGCCTGGATCGGCACGCTCGTGCTGGCGGGCGAGGCGATCGCGTCTCGTCCGTGGATCCCGCTGCTGGTCGCAGCGCTCGTCCTGGCTGCGGCCGAGGTGGCGCACCGCCTGGTGCCCGACCGGCGCGCGTGGGTGCGTGCCGACGTCTGGCTGCTGGCGGCCGCGCACGTGCCTGCGATCACCGCGCTCGTCGTGGTGACCGAGGCGGGTCTCGCGCTCGTGCTGCTCGCCCTCGGCGTGCTCGCCGCCGTCGTGGCCTGGCGGCTGCGCACGTTGGTGCTCGTGGCCTCGGCCTACGGAATGGTGGCCGGTGCGCTCGTGCTGCTGGCCGGTGCCACGGCCGGGCAGGGCTGGCAGGCCCTGGCCTTCGCGGCAGTGTCGGTCGCGTGCAGCGCGGTGGCGGCGCGCATCCAGCATCTCCCGAGCCGGCTCGTGCTCGTGGCGACCGGATCGGTGCTCGGGCTCGTCGCGTGGCTGTCGCTGGTGACGTGGGTGGGCTGGTCGGACGAGGCTGTCGCCGACTCCACGGTCCTGCTCGCTGCCGCGGTGACCGCGGGTGCCGCCTGCCTCGTGCGGTGGACCTCGGTCGACCGGCTCGTGCTGCTCGTGCGCGGCGCGGTCGCGGTGCTCACGGTCACGGTGCTGCCGATGGTCGTCGGAGCGGGCGTCGGTGCCGGAGGAGGCGTGGCGCGTTGGCTGACGCCTGCGGTCGCCGCCTCGGTGCTCGTGGTCGCGGTGTCGTGCGCGGTCGTGGCACGGCCGCTGGGGCAGGCGTGGCTGCGGCACGCGGCAGCGGCGTACTCGGTGCTCGCGCTGGTCGAGAGCTTCGTGGCCTTCGGCGTCGAGCCCGGTGGGCAGCTCGCTGTGCTCGCGGTTCTCGCGCTCGCCGCCTCGGTGACCATGCTCGTCCCGTGGCGCACGCCGCTGGGCGAGTGGGCGCTGCCGCTGGCGGCGTTCGGCGCGATGACGACGTTCGCCGGTCTGGTCGTGGCACTGATCGAGCTGCCGGATCCGGGGCTCGTGCCCGCTGCGCTGCTCGTGTCGGCGGCGTACTCGGCGTCGCTCGGGGTGTCCCAGCGGCTGGTCGGGGTCGAGCTGCTCGCGCCGGTGCTCGCCTGTGCTGCCTGGATCACGTGGGCGGCCCAGGCGCTCGACGGGAACCCGCAGTGGTTCACCGTGCCGATCGGCCTCGCGCTCCTGGTCTCGGTCGCCCTGCTGCGCCTCGACCGGCGCACGCGTGGCGTCGCCGTCGACTCGACCGACGTGGTCGTGCTCGAGGTGGTGGGCATCGCGTTCCTGGTCGGTGCGTCGTTCGTGCAGATCTTCACGGTGTCGCTGGCGTACGCCGGCCTCGCCGCGGCGATCGGCCTCGCGATCGTCGCGTGGGCCGTGCTGACACGGGTACGGCGTCGGCTCACGCTCGGCGTGGCCATCACCTGCGCGGCGCTCGCGCTGCTCGTGCTCGTGCCGCTCGCGCAGCTGCTGCCCGCCTGGACGGGCGCGACGCTGTGGATCGCGATCGCTGCGATCGGCCTGGTAGCGATCCTCGTGGCGACTCTGCTCGAGCAGGGGCGCGCGGTGGTGCGGCGCGGCATCGACCAGCTGCACCGCCTGACGGAGGGATGGGAGTAGGCGCTGCTGCGCCGTGGCTGAGTGGGGATCCCGTCGCAGAGCGCACGCCGGTTACCCGGGTAGCGGGCGGCGGCCGTAGTTGAGTGCGGAATCCGTCGCAGAGCGCACGCTGGTTACCCGGGTAGCGCGGGTCAGATGCCCCAGGGGAGGCCGACGGCGTACCAGAGGAGGAAGAACGCGGTCCACACGCCGATGAGCGCGAAGAAGTACGGCATCATCAGCGCGATCACCGTGCCGATGCCCGAGCGCTTGTCGTAGCGGGCTGCGAACACCACGATCAGCGGGAAGTACGCCATGATCGGCGTCACGATGTTGAGCGGGGAGTCCGACGTCCGGTACATCGCCAGGATCGCCTCGGGCTCGACGCCGAGACGCAGGAACAGCGGGATGAAGATGGGCGCGAGCAGGGCCCACTTCGCGATCGCCTGCGGGATGATGATGCCCACGCCCCACGTGATGACCATCGCGATGAGCAGCAGCAGGATCACCGGGATGTCGATGTTCTCGATGAGGTTGCCGAGCTTCACCGCCGCGACCTGCGGCATGTTCGAGTAGTTGAAGTATGCGATGAACTGCGCGATCAGCAGGAACAGCAGCAGCAGGCCGGCGAGCCCGGCCCACGACTTCGTGATCGCTTCGATCACCTGGGTGCCGCTGCGGATGGTGCCGGCACCGCGGCCGTAGCCCATGCCCGCCGCGAGGAACAGCACCGTGATGATCACGATGAGGCTGTTCATGAACGGCGATGTGCCGATGATCGAGCCGGTCTCGGGGTCGCGCAGCGGTGCGCCCGGGGGGAGCGTCAGGAGCAGGATCACCGTCAGCGCCCCGAGGAACCACCAGCCGGCGAGGCGCAGTCCGCGGCTGTCGGCGTCCTCGTCGACCTCGGGGGAGTCGTCGGCCTTCTGGATGTCGCTCGCGTCGGCGTCGGGAGCCACCGAGTCGTCGTACGTGCCGAGCCGCTTCTCCACCACGCGGGTGGTGACGATCGAGAGCAGCACGGTGAGCAGGATGGTCGACCCGATGCCGTACCAGAGGTTCGACGTGATGCTGATCGACAGCGACGGGTCGACGAGCGCGATCGACTCGTTGGTGATCTCCGCGAGGACGGCGTCGGTGGGCGTGATGAGGAAGTTGACGCCGAAACCGCCCGCCACACCGGCGAACGCGGCGGCCATGCCGGCGAGCGGATGCCGCCCGACCGAGGCGAAGGCGGCGGCGCCGAGGGGGATGAGCACGAGGTAGCCGGCGTCCGAGGCGATCGAGGAGATGATGCCCAGGAACACGATGATGTAGGTGAGCGTGCCGGGCGAGGACACCGCGACGAGCTTGCGGATCAGCGACGAGATCAGGCCCGACCGCTCGGCCACGCCGACGCCGATCATCACGATGAGGATGATCCCCATCGCGGTGAAGCCCATGAAGTTCGAGACGAACGACGTGAAGAGGAAGCGGATGCCGTCGGCGCTGAGCAGGCTCTCGATCTCGACCGTCTCGGTGACGACGTCGTAGTCAGCGGCCTGGGGCGGCTGCGCCGGCAGCACCTCGCCCGGTATGGACGAGCCGCCGACGCCGACGACCTCGACCGCCTGGGCGTCGGGCTTGACCACCTCGTACGTCGCGCTGACGCCGGCCCAGGCCAGCAGCTGCGAGAGCACGATGACGCCCACGCACAGCGCGAGGAACAGGATCGCCGGGTGCGGCACCTTGTTGCCGACGCGCTCGACGACGTCGAGCGCCCGCTGCATCGGGCCGCCCGACTTGGCCGGCGCCTCGGCCGTGCTCACGAGGACGCTCCCAGCCGGCCGAGCAGATCGGCCATCGCCACGACGGTGCGTTCGAGCTCGTCGAGCACCACGCGCTCGTTGGGCGCATGGATCCCGCTGTAGCCGTCGGCGACGCCGACGAGCAGGACGTCGGCCTCCGGTGCGGCGTCGTGCAGCGAGCTCACGACGGGGATCGAACCGCCCTGCCCGGCCAGCACGATCGGCGCGTCCCATGCCTGCGACCACGCGGCCTTCGCCTTGTCGTACACCGCGCTGTCGGTGTTGGCGGAGTACCCCTGGCCGATCTCGGTCGGGGTCACGGTGAGCTGGACGCCGAACGGCATCGCGCGCTCGAGGTGCTCGACCACCAGCCGCTGCGCCTCGGCCGGGTCCTGTGCCGGGTGCACGCGCACGTTGAGCTTGGCGCGGGCGTAGTCCTGCACGGCGTTGAGCGACCCTGCGACGGTGGGGGTGTCCATCCCGATCACCGTGATCGCCGGGCCCGACCACACGCGCGAGCCGAGGGTGCCGGTGCCGACCAGGTCCATGCCGTCGGCAAGGCCGGCCAGCGCGCGGAACTCCTCCTCGTCCGGCCCTCCGCCGTCCCACTCGACGCGGCGCAGACCCTCGACCGCGACGTCGCCCGCGTCGTCGTGCAGCGTGGCGAGGCCGCGCAGGAGGGCGAGCAGAGCATCCGGTGCGGCGCCGCCGAACTGCCCGCTGTGCCGCGCCGACTCGAGCGTGCGCACCTCGACCAGCACGTTCGCCATGCCACGCAGGCCGACGGTGAGCGTGGGGATGCCGGGCCGCACGTTGCCGACGTCGGCCACCACTAGCACGTCGCACGCGAACTTCTCGGGGTCGGTCGCGGGATAGGTCGAGAAGGCGGCGCCGCCGACCTCCTCGAGGCCCTCGATCACGATGCGTACGCCGACCGGCGGCCGACCGCCCCAGGCCCGCAGCGCACCCGCGCAGGCGACGATGTTGCCCTTGGTGTCGGCGGTGCCCCGGCCGTACATCGCGCCGTCGATGACCGTCGGCTCGAAGGGTGCGGTGCGCCACAGGCTCTCGTCGCCCGCGGGCACGACGTCGTAGTGGCCGTAGAGCAGCACGGTGGGAGCTCCGGGCGGTGCCGGGATCTCGCCCATGATCACGGGTGCGGTGCCGGGCAGGTCGAGCAGCGAGATCTGCTCCACGCCCGAGCGGCGCAGCAGGGCCTGCACGGCCTCGCAGCCGCGCTCGAGCTCGGCGTGGGTCTCCACGGGGTTGCCGGGCAGCGAGACCGACGGGATCCGGACGAGGTCGGCGAGCTCGTCGATGAGCTCGGGCATCAGCCCGTGCACGGTGTCGCGCAGCGCATCGTGGCTCGTGGGCGCGTCGGTCATGGGGTCCCTCCCGTTGCGGATTCCGGGTCATTCTGTCGAGGCTCGGCTGCCCCCGCACGGTATTGAGCCCTCGCGCCGCCGGCCCCTGGGTGACGAGAGCGGCGACCAGATGCCGGGGCGAGAAGCAGGGCACCCCGAGGCGCGAGCAGCCGCCGTCCGAAGTGGTAGATGAGTGCGGATCCCGTCGTAGAAGGCACGCTGGTTACCCGGGTAACGGGCGGCGGCGCTGGCTGGGTGCGGGTTCCGTCGCCGGGCGAACGCTGGTTACCCGGGTAACGGCGGGTGACGTGGGTCGCGTTGACGCAGGGCTTCGGGAGCGGCGTACGGCGGGGTCTGGCAGGGTCGGCCTAGGCCGTACGGCGACCGGAGGGGCAGGCGATGTCGGAGAGTCTCTACATCACCTCGGCCTCGCCGCGCGCGGGCAAGGCGGTCGCGGCGCTCGGTGTGCTCGAGCTGCTCGCGCGCCGCGTCGACCGCATCGGGCTGTTCCGCCCGCTGATCGACGGCGACGGCACGCGCGACGCGCTGGTCGAGCTGCTCGTCGACCGCTACGACCTCGACGTCGACCTCGCGACCGCGTGCCCCATGACGTACGCCGATGCCGCGCGGCACCTGGAGTCGGGCCACCAGGACGCGGTCGTGACGGCGGCGGTCGAGGCGTTCACGTCTCTTCGACAGAAGTACGACTTCGTGCTGGTGCTCGGCACCGACTACACCGGGCCGGCGGCGTCGACCGAGCTCGACCTCAACGCGACCCTCGCGGCCAACCTCGGCACGCCGGTGCTGTCGGTCGTCTCGGCGTGGGACAGCGAGCCGGACGACGTACCCGCGGCGGTCGCGCAGGCGCGGCACGTGCTCGCCGACCACGGCTGCACGCTCGTCGGCACGCTCGTGAACCGCGCGGATCCGGTGCGCCGCGACGAGATCGAGGCGCTGCTGGTCGCCTCGGCACCGGACGAGCCGGTGTGGGTGCTGCCCGACCTGCCCGTGCTGTCGGCGTTGACCGTCGACGAGGTCGCCACCGCCCTCGACGGCACGGTGCTCGCGGGGGAGCCCGCGGATCTGCAGCGCGAGGTCGACCGCTTCGTCGCCGGGTCTGCGCACGTGCCGAACGTGCTGCCGCTGCTCGACACCGGCGTGCTGCTCGTCGCGGCCGGCGACCGTGCGGATCTCGCCGTCGCGATGGCGGCGTTCGCCTCGAGCCCCGACCTGCCCACGCCCGCGGGCCTCGTCGTCACCCTCGGCCTGATCCCGGATCCGCTGACGCAGCAGCTGCTGCGCGCGTCGCGGCTGCCGGTGGTGGCGGTCGAGCTCGACACGTACGCCGCTCTGCACGAGATCGAGGGCCTGCGCGGCGAGATCCGCGCGGGGTCGCGGCGCAAGATCGCCGCGGCGCTGGGGGAGTTCTCGGCGCATGTCGACACCGAGCGCCTCGCGTCGCGGATCCGGTTCAGCACGTCGGAGACCGTGACGCCGTTGATGTTCGCGGTCGACGTGCTCGAGCGGGCGCGCGCGGACCGCAAGCGCATCGTCCTGCCGGAGGGCACCGACGAGCGGATCCTGCGCGCTGCGGAGGAGCTGCTGCACGGGCGCGTGGTCGACCTCGTGCTGCTCGGCGACCCGGGAGTGATCGCCGCGAAGGCGGCCGCGATCGGCGTCGACATCTCCGCTGCCGAGATCATCGATCCCGCGAGGTCGCCGTTGCTTCCGTCGTTGGCCGCGCGGTACGCCGAGCTGCGCGCCCACAAGGGCGTGACGCTCGGGCGGGCGCACGACCGTGTGATCGACCCGTCGTACTTCGGGACGCTGCTGGTGGAGACCGGTCGCGTCGACGGCATGGTGTCGGGCGCGACGCACACCACCGCCGAGACGATCCGGCCGGCGCTCGAGGTGATCAAGACCGTGCCGGGCGTCTCACTGGTGTCGTCGACGTTCCTCATGTGCCTGCCCGACCGCGTGCTTGCCTTCGCCGACTGCGCGGTCAACGTGGATCCGTCGGCGGAGCAGCTGGCCGACATCGCGTCGTCCACCGCCGACACGGCCGCGGCGTTCGGCATCGTGCCGCGGGTGGCGATGGTGTCGTACTCCACCGGGGAGTCCGGGTCCGGTATCGACGTCGAGAAGGTGCGGCTGGCGACGTCGCTCCTGGTCGAGCGCCGCCCGGATCTCCCCGTGGCCGGCCCGATCCAGTACGACGCCGCCGTGGATCCCGCAGTCGGTGCGTCGAAGATGCCGGGCAACGACGTGGCGGGGCACGCGACCGTGCTGGTGTTCCCCGACCTCAACACGGGCAACGCGACGTACAAGGCGGTGCAGCGCTCGGCCGAGGCCGTGGCGGTCGGGCCGGTGCTGCAGGGCCTGCGGCGTCCGGTGAACGACCTCTCGCGCGGCTGCACCGTGCCCGACATCGTCAACACCGTCGCCATCACCGCCATCCAGGCCCAGTCGGTCGCGCCCGCCTCACGCGGGTGACCTGTCGTACCTGGGTAACGAGCGTGCGGCAGAGCGCACCCTCGTTACCCAGGTAAGGGTGCTTCGGCTTACCCGGGTAACGAGCGTGCGGCAGAGCGCA
>NZ_JBHSTI010000008.1:1149875-1702375 GCF_042660085.1 Longivirga aurantiaca
ACCCGGGTAAGGGGTGTCCGGGGCTGGGAGCGGCGGCGGTCAGCGTCCGCGGCGGCGGTTAGGGTCGTCGCGTGACTCGTGACACCTCCGTCGTGCTGCATGAGGTGTTCGGGTTCACCTCGTTCCGGGGCGCGCAGGCGGCGATCGTCGAGCGCACCGTGGCGGGCGAGGACTCCGTCGTCCTCATGCCGACCGGCGGCGGCAAGTCGCTGTGCTACCAGCTGCCGGCGCTGCTGCGACCGGGCGTCGGCATCGTGGTGTCGCCGCTGATCGCGCTCATGCACGACCAGGTCGAGGCGTTGCGGCTGCTCGGCGTGCGGGCGGCGTACTGGAACTCCACGTCGTCCGCCGAGGAGACCGCGGCCACCCGCCGCGCCGTGCAGAGCGGCGAGCTCGACCTGCTCTACGTCGCCCCCGAGCGCCTGCTGCTGCCGTCGTTCCTGTCGGTGCTCCAACAGGTCGCCGATGATGCCGGCATCGCGCTGTTCGCGATCGACGAGGCGCACTGCGTATCGCAGTGGGGGCACGACTTCCGGCCGGAGTACCTCCGGCTCGCCGAGATCACCGCGCACTTCCCGGGCGTGCCGCGCATCGCGCTCACCGCGACGGCCGACCCGATCACGCGCACCGAGATCTTCGAGCGGCTCGGCCTCGTGGGCGCGACGGAGTTCGTGTCGAGCTTCGACCGCCCCAACATCCGGTACGTCGTCGAGGAGAAGAACGAGACCCGCGCGCAGCTGCTGCGCTTCCTGGAGTCCGGCGACGACGGCGACAGCCTGCGCGGCGAGGCGGGCATCGTCTACTGCCAGTCGCGCAAGCGCACCGAGGAGATCGCGGCGTGGCTTCGCGAGGCGGGGTACGACGCGATCCCGTACCACGCGGGCATGGCGAACGACGATCGCTCGGCCGCCCAGCAGCGATTCCGCCGCGAGGACGGCGTGGTGGTCGTCGCGACGATCGCCTTCGGCATGGGCATCGACAAGCCCGACGTCCGCTTCGTCGCGCACGTCGACCTGCCCAAGAGCCTCGAGGGCTACTACCAGGAGACGGGTCGGGCCGGCCGCGACGGCGAGCCCGCGATCGCGTGGATGGCGTACGGCCTCGCCGACGTCGTCCAGCAGCGCTCGTTCATCAACGGCAGCGGCGGATCGCCCGAGCACCGGCGCGTCGACCAGATGAAGCTCGACGCCATGCTCGGGTACGCCGAGGCCTCCACCTGCCGCCGTCGGATCCTGCTGGCGTACTTCGATGAGCAGTCGGGCGACTGCGGCAACTGCGACACGTGCCTCAACCCGCCCGAGCTCTGGGATGCGACCGTGCCCGCTCAGAAGGTGCTGTCGGCCGCGATCCGCACCGGTCAGCGCTTCGGCGCCGGGCACCTGATCGACGTCCTGCTCGGCAAGCGCACGCCCAAGGTCGAGCAGTGGGACCACGACCAGCTGCCGACGTTCGGCGTCGGCGCGGATGTGAGCGACCGCGAGTGGCGCAGCGTCGTACGCCAGCTCGTCGCCCGAGGCATGCTCTCGCCCGACCCCGCCCGGATGGGGGCGCTGGTCGTCACCGAGGCCGCGCGGCCCGTGCTCGAGGGCGGTGCCGCCGTGCAGCTGCGGCGCGTCCAGGCCCCGGTTGCGCGCGTGAAGAAGCCGCGTACCGCTTCTGGCGCAGCCGCTTCGGCCGCATCACCTGCCGACAGCGAGCTCTTCGAGCGGCTGCGGACGCTGCGGCGCGAGCTTGCCGACGCCGACGGAGTGCCGGCGTACGTCGTGCTCCCGGACCGCACCCTGTGGGAGCTCGTGGCGGCGCGGCCGGCGTCGACCGCCGATCTGCTCGAGGTCAACGGCATCGGCCCGGTGAAGGCCGAGAAGTACGGCGCCCAGTTCCTCGCGCTGCTCGCCGACACGGCCTGACCCGACGGTTATCAGCGGGCCTCGGGGTCGTCCTGGTGGATGCCGAACGTGTTGCCCTCGGTGTCGAGGTAGTACCCCTGCCAGGCCATGCCGGTGAGCGCCGTCTTCGGCATCGCGACCCGGCCGCCTGCCGCGAGGATGCGTGTCTCGGTGTCGTCGTAGTCCTCGACGCCCATCGTGCAGACGAACGCGTTGGCACCCTGCCCCTCCCCGGGGGCCGTGGCGGGCCGCTGGAGCAGGCCCCCGTCGATGCCGGGCTCGCCCTCCGGACCGGTGATGACGCCCCAGTACGGCGTGCCGGCGAACCGCCCGTAGTCCTGGAACTCCCACCCGAAGGCGGCGGCGTAGAACGCCTTTGCGCGCTCGACGTCGTCGGCGTGGATCTCGAAGTGAACGACTCTCGACATGGCCCCTCCTCGGTGCCGTCCGACGCCCCGATCCTCGCACTCGGACAGGCGCTGTCGCCCCTCGGTCGCGAGCGCGCGACAGCCCCGCACCGGTCACGCCTCCGGCGAGCCGGTGCGGGCCCTCGGTGGTGCCGCGGGTCAGGCCTCGACGGGGACGGGGAAGACCTGGTCGGCGCGGTGGCCGGCGCGCTCGTGGATGCGCTGCACCGCCGCGGCGTCCGGCGCCTCGGAGATGCACCAGACCATGCCCGACTCGGGGTCGGCCCAGGCGTGCTCGAAGCTCACACCCTCCTCGCTCTGGATCGCGAGGTCGGCGTTGTGCGCCTCGAGCAGGCCCTCCGGCGTGATCCCGTGCATCCCGGTGTGGACGTCCATGAACTTCGGCATCGCGGCCTCCTGGTGGACTGCCCCCTCCGCGCCCTGACGGTCCTCTGGCAGGCCCGACCCGTCAAGCCTTCTCCAGCAGGGGCCTCAGGGGGGCAGCGGCGTCGGCGAGCCGGTCGGTGCCGGTCGGCTTGCGGCTGCCCATGAGCGCCTCGATGTCGTCGGCCACGTCCCGCACGTTGACGTTCATGCCGGCGAGCACCACGCCCTGCGCGGTCCAGAAGGCGAGGAGCTCCGGCTTCTCGACGTCGCCCCCGGCATAGCTGTCGGGGTCGGACGTGCGCACGTCGACGCCGTTCTTCACGTGCAGGTCGGCGAGCACCTGCGCGACCTCGGGGCCGAGCACTCCGACGAGGGAGACGGGTCGGGGGTCAGGACCGCGGCTCCCACCGGAAGGTGCGCCACGCGACCGCCGCGGCCGCGAGGCCCCACAGCGCGATGACGCCCAGGTGCCCCCACCACGCCGTGCCGAGCCCCTGCCCGGAGCTGGCCGCCACGGTGAGAGCCGCCATGTGCCGCAGCGGGAACGTCCAGCCGATCGCCGACATGACCGTGGGCAGGCCCGGCGAGTTCACGAAGATGTCCGAGACCATCGACAGCGGGAGCAGCGTCACGAGGGCGACGGCCGTCACGCTCTCCGGCGACTCGATGAGGCTGGCCAGCAGGAGGCCCAGGGCGGTGAGGCAGGCGATGACCGCCGCGAACGCGAACGCGGTCACCACCACCGCAGCCGGACCCACCCGAACGCCGAAGAGGACCGCGCCGACGGCGAAGACCGCCACGACGGTCGCCGCACCGAGGAGCGCCGCCGCGCCGATGCGACCCGCGAGGTACGCGCTGGACGGGAGCGGGGTGCCGCGAAGTCGCTTGAGCACGAGTCGGGATCGGTCGTCGGCAAGCGTCGAGGGCAGGGAGACATAGGCCATCACGGCGACGCCGTACACGGCGAGCGCGGGGGCGAGGTACTGCGGCAGCGGCAGCCCGCCCCAGGTGGCCTCGCGCCCGTAGACCGCGGAGAAGAAGACCAGCAGCAGGACCGGGAAGACGATGGCGAAGAAGACCGCCAGCGGGTCGCGCAGCAGCTTCACCGCGGTGAACCGCGTCTGCCCCCAGGCGAGACGCCACCACGACGGCGCGCCGACGTCGGTAGCGGGCCCGAGCGTCACGGGGACGGGGACGGGGGCGGGCGCGGAGCGCGTGGGGACGGCGCCCGTGCTGATCGCGCCGCGGCGGGACCGGTGCTCCCGGGACGGGTGCGGCTCCCAGGTGAAGAACCGGAGCGCCACGAGCGCACCGGCCGTGCCCCACGCGAGCATGACCGCGAGGTGGCCCCACGCAGGGCCGTTGTCGGCCAGGAACGGGTTGAAGCCGTCCGCCACCGCGTTCACGAAGTGCTTGAGCGGGAAGAACCAGCCGACCTGGGCGAGCCACTGCGGCAGCTGCACCACGAACACGTCGGAGATGAACGCCAGCAGGATCAGGCAGCCGTTGGCCAGCGCCTGGGTCGCGGCAGGGGTCGGCGCGATCGACACGAGCGCGAGACCCAGCGCGGCGAAGCACGCCACACCGACCACGAAGGTCAGCACGACGGCCGGCAGCGTGCGCCAGACGATGTCCACGTCGTACGCCACGACTCCCACCACGGTGACGACGGCGAAGGCGAGCAGCGACACGTACACCGCCGAGGCCACGCGGCCGGCGAGGTGCACCCAGGGAGGGAGCGGGGTCGAGCGCAGCCGCTTGAGGACACCGGCCTCGCGTGCGTAGGCGACGCCGAGCGCCAGCGAGACGAAGGCAGCCATGCAGGCGCCGAACACGGCGAACACCGGGACGAGGAACTGCGCGAAGCGCACGCCGGACCTGTCGCTGATCGTGGCGTTTCCGGCGATGGCGCAGACCACCACGACGAACGACACCGGGAACACGAGCGTGAAGAACGCGGCGACCGGCGTGCGCCAGAAGCTCCTGGTGGCGTATCGGAACTGGCTGCGGAGCATGCTCCACGTCGTCGGTTCCCCGCCGGCGCCGGAGGTCGCCGGCCGAAGCGTCGTCCGCGCGGTGTCAGTCACCGCCCTCGCCGCCCGTGAGCCGCAGGTAGACGTCCTCGAGGGTCGGCTGGGACAGCGTGAGGTCGGCCAGCTCGAGGTCGAGCCCCGTGGCCCAGGCACCGAGGGCGGCCATGTCGCCGGTGGGCCGCGAGGTCGCGACGGTGACCTGCGAGGCCGTCACCTCGGGTCGACCGCTGAGGGTGGGCAGGTCGTCCGGGCCCATACCCTCCGGCAGCCGGAACGACAGGACGGCGCTGCGGTCCGCGCCGGCGAGATCGGCCGGCGACCCCTCCGCGACGACGGTGCCCGCCACCAGCACCACCACGCGATCGGCCAGCCTCTCGGCCTCCTCCATGTAGTGCGTGGTGAGCAGGATCGTCGTCCCGAGGTCGCGGAGCGAGGCGATGAGGTCCCAGGCGCGGTGCCGGGCGGCGGGGTCGAACCCCGTGGTCGGCTCGTCGAGGAACAGCAGGTCGGGGCTGCCGACCAGGCCCAGCGCGAGGTCGAGGCGGCGCTTCTCGCCGCCCGAGAGCGTCTTGGTCCGCGCATCCCTGCGTTCGGTCAGCCCCACGAGCCCGATCAGCTCCTCGACGTCCAGGCGGCGGGGGTAGAGACCGGCGTACATCTCGACGAGCTCGGCGACGCGGAACTCCTCGTCGAAGCCGGCCTCCTGCAGCACGACGCCGATCCGCTCCCGGAACGCACGTCCACCGGTCGCCGGGTCGTAGCCGAGCACCTCGACGGAGCCGGCCGTGCGCTCGCGGTGACCTTCGAGGATCTCGACCGTGGTCGACTTGCCGGCGCCGTTGGGCCCGAGGAGTGCGAACACCTCGCCCTCGGCGACGGAGAAGCTCACATCGGCCACCGCCCGCACGGGTCCGTAGTCCCGTCGGAGCGATCGCACGACGATGACGTCGCTCACCTGCCCAGGTTACGACCGTCGATGGACCGCACGCGTGCTGGAGGCAGCCCTCGGGGCTCGCGCTGCATCGGGCGCTGCGCCGGAGCACGATGGCAGATGAGCGGACCGCGCCTGCGTGCCCCCGTGCCGCACGCCGCCCTCTCCGCTCGTCGCCGCACGCGGCGGCTGCCCCGGGCCTCCGGGCGCGATGCCTGCCCGTGCCGAGGCCGGAGGTGCAGGTCATGACCGAGGAACGCCAGGTCACACCGATCAGCGGCTGGGTGGTGCTGCCGGTCGCCGTCGTGCTCTACGTCGCCACGCCCCTGCTGGTGTGGTGGTCGTTCGTGGCCGGGGACGTCACGGCCGAGGGCGGCGCACCGGTCTGGCCGATGTTCGTCGCCGGCCTTGCCTGCCTCCTGCTGGCGATCGTCACGACCGTGGGCTTCTACACGCTCCAGCCCAACGAGGCACGTGTCCTGATCCTGTTCGGCAGCTACCGGGGCACCGTGCGAGCTCCCGGGTTCGCGTGGGGCAACCCGTTCTACGCCAACGGTTCCAGCGGCAAGCAGGCTGCGTCGGCGGCACCGCTGCGCAAGGGCAAGGGTGACACCGAGGCGGCGCAGCTGCCGAGCCCGCCGCGGCGCTACAAGGTCTCGCTGCGCGCGCGCACCCTCAACGGCGACCGGCTCAAGGTGAACGACCGCCGCGGCAACCCCGTCGAGATCGCGGCGGTCGTCGTCTGGCGGGTGCAGGACACGGCCAAGGCCGTCTTCGACGTCGACGACGTCGACACCTACGTGGCGACGCAGAGCGAGACGTCGGTACGGCACCTCGCCACCCGCTACCCGTACGACACGGGGGAGTCGAGCGGTGACGGGGAGGACGAGGTGACCCTCCGGGGCAACGTCGACGAGGTCTCCGACGCCCTGCGGGTGGAGCTGCAGGAGCGGCTCGCGCCCGCCGGCGTGCAGGTCGACCAGGCGCGCCTCACGCACCTCGCCTACGCGCCCGAGATCGCCCAGGCCATGCTGCGCCGCCAGCAGGCCGAGGCCGTGATCGCGGCCCGGCGCAAGATCGTCACGGGGGCGGTGAGCATGGTGGAGATGGCCCTCGCCGACCTCGCCGACAGGGGCGTCGTGGACCTCGACGCGGAGCACCGGGCCTCGATGGTCGGCAACCTGATGGTCGTCCTCTGCGGTGAGAGCCAGGTGACCCCCGTCCTGAGCGCCGGGACGTCGATGGCCTGACGGACCCGGTCGGCGCCGAGATGCCTCGGGAGCCCCGACGGGAGCAGGATGGGAGCGGCGAGCGGGCTCCCGCTCCCGCGCTCCGGGCAGGTCCGGGGCGCCTCGGGCGGGCCGAAGCTCCTACCACCGCAGCCGTGGTACTCGGGAGGGGCCATGTCCAACGAGATGCAGCACGAACCCCAGATCCGTGGATACGAGGCACCGGCGCTCGACCGGCCGACGGCCGAGACCCGCGCACGCGTCGCCGCGCGACGCAGGCTCGAGGAGAAGCGCAAGTTCAGCGGCCACCTGGCGACGTACGTCGTGGTCAACGCCTTCCTCGTGGGCATCTGGTACTGGAACGGGGCCGGGTCCTTCTGGCCGGGATGGGTCATGGCCGGCTGGGGGATCGGCCTGGTGCTCAACTTCTGGGAGGTCTACCTGAGGCGTCCGATCACCGAGGCGGACATCGAGGCGGAGATGCGCCGCTCGAGCGGTGGCTGAGGGCAGGCCCCGTCCGCGCCGTCGAGCCGGGCCCTCGTCGGCACCGCCGGTCCTCGTTCCGCACCGGCGGCAGACACCTGGCCCTTCGTGAGGAGGTAGCACGATGACGACGATCGAGAAGTACGAGCGTCCGACGTTCCAGGACGTGCTGTGGTCGACCTGGCCGTTCAGCTCGCTGGCGCTGGAGTTCCCCGTCCGCGACATGGCGTCGATGCGGATCGAGGAGTTCATGGACGGCGACACGCTCGTCGTGCGCGCCGAGCTCCCTGGCATCGACCCGGCCAAGGACGTCGAGATCACGGTGGCCGACGGCTTCATGACCATCGCGGCCGAGCGCACCCAGGAGAAGACCGAGGGCGAGGAGGGGAAGCCCGGCTACCGGTCGGAGTTCTCCTACGGGTCCTACCGCAGGGTCGTCCGGATGCCGGCGGGCGTGCGCGAGGACGACGTGACGGCGACGTACCACGACGGGATCCTCGAGGTCCGCGTGCCGGTGGCCAGTGAGCCGCCGACACCCGGGAAGGTCCCGGTGACGCGCGTCTAGCGCCCACGAGGTCGGGGCCGGCACCACGTCCGGCCCCGACCCCTCGCGCCGGGGCAGGCGTTGACCCCGGTGAGCAGGCACGACGGGCACCGGGGAGGTGCGGACCACGTGGGCGGCTCCCACCCACCGAGCGACGGCCTGCCGGCCGTCGCGATCCTCCCCGTGGACGTCGACCCCGCCGGGCTGACGTCGCTCGAAGCGGCTCGCCGCCTCGAGGAGGCCGGCCGCAACGAGATCGAGCAGCGGGGCCGCGTCACCGTCTGGGCCGGGGTCGGGCAGCAGCTGCGCGACCCGCTGATCGTCGTGCTGCTGGCGGCCTGCCTCCTCACGATCGTCACCGGCGACCTGACCGACGCCGCCGTCATCGCGCTCGTCGTGGTGGCCAACACCGTCATCGGCGTGTGGCAGGAGATCAAGGCCGACAAAGCAGTCACGGCGCTGGCGGCGCTCACGTCGCCGTCGGTCCGCGTTCGCCGGGACGGATCAGAGACGTCGGTGCCGTCGCCCGAGCTCGTCTGCGGCGACGTGGTGCTCCTGGGCGAGGGCGACATCGTGCCGGCCGACGCCCTGCTGCTCGAGGCGTCGTCGCTCCTGGTCGACGAGTCGAGCCTCACGGGGGAGTCGGTCGCGGTCGGCAAGCGTGCGCCGCACGGCGAGCACCCGGGCGAGGAGCTGTCGTCGGGCACCGTCGTCGTGAAGGGTCGTGCGGTCGCCGCCGTCACCGCCACCGGTGCCTCCAGCGCGCTGGGGCGGATCGCCGCGCTCATGGACACGAGCGCCCACGCCACGCCGCTGCAGATCCGGCTGGCCTCGCTCGGTCGCGTGCTCGCGCTGGTGGTGGTGGCGCTGAGCCTGGTCGTGATGCTGCTCGGGCTCGCCCGCGGCGAGCCGCTGGAGGTCATGCTGCTGACCGCCGTCAGCCTCGCCGTCGCCGCGGTGCCGGAGTCGCTGCCCGCCGTGGTCACCGTGGCGCTGGCGCTCGGTGCCCGCCGCATGGCCGAGTCGAACGCGATCGTGCGCAGGCTCTCCGCCGTCGAGACGCTCGGGTCGGTGAGCGTCCTCGCCACCGACAAGACGGGGACGCTGACGCAGGCCCAGATGCTCGTCGAGGAGATCTGGACCCCGCACCGCCGAGTCGGGGTCTCCGGCAACGGCTATGAGCCCGAGGGCGAGCTCGTCGAGGCCGGCGCGCGGCTGGCGACGTCCGGTGCAGCGGACGTCGTCGAGCTGCTGCGGGCCGCCGTGCTCTGCAACGACGCCACGCTCGTCCCGCCCGACGGTCCGGACGGCACGTGGTCCGGGCTCGGCGATCCGACCGAGTGCGCGCTGCTCGCGGCCGCCGGCAAGGCCGGGCTCACCCGCGAGTCCCTCGAGCGCCTGCACCCCCGGGTTGCCGAGGTGCCGTTCGACAGCGCGCGCCAGCGGATGTCGACGGTGCACGCGCTCGATCCCGACCACCCCGAGCAGCTCCTCGTGGTCACCAAGGGGTCCGTGGAGGCCCTGCACGCCGTGCACGGCCCCGGGGCGCACCCGGTCGTGTGGCACGAGGCGCTCACCGCCGCGGCCGAGCTCTCGGCGTCGGGCTTCCGGGTGCTCGCGCTCGCCGCGGGGACCTGCCACGACGGCCGGTGGGAGCACGCCGAGCAACGGCTCCTCGGCCTCGTGGCCATGAACGACCCGGCGAAGCCGGCAGCCAGGGCGACGCTCGAGGCGTGCCGCGCCGCAGGCATCACGCCCGTCCTCATCACCGGGGACCACAGGGAGACCGCCAACGCCGTCGCCCTCGACGTCGGAGTGCTCGACGCAGGCGCCGATTCGGGCGGCCTCGTCGTCGTGACCGGTCCGCAGATCCTCGCCGGCGAGGTGCCCGACCTGACCGTGCCGCGCGTCTTCGCCCGGACGTCGCCGGAGCAGAAGCTCGACATCGTCCAGGCGTGGAAGGATCGCGGCGCCGTGGTCGCGATGACGGGGGACGGCGTCAACGACGGCCCTGCCCTGCGGCGCGCGGACATCGGCGTCGCGATGGGCCACCGCGGCACCGAGGTAGCGCGGCAGGCCTCGGACCTCGTGCTCGCCGACGACGAGCTCGGCACGGTGGTGACGGCGGTTCACGAGGGACGGCGGGTCTACGACAACATCCGCCTCTTCCTCGTCTTCGGCCTCGCGGGCGGCGCCGCCGAGATCCTCGTCATGCTCCTCGGCCCGTTCTGCGGCCTGACGGTGCCGCTGCTCGCGGCGCAGATCCTCTGGATCAACCTCCTGACTCACGGCTCGACCGGCGTCGCCCTCGGCAGCGAACCCGCAGCGCCGGGGACCATGCGGCGAGGTCCGCGGCCCCCGGAGCAGAGCGTGCTCGGCGACGGGCTGTGGCAGCGCGTCCTCGAGATCGCGGTGGTGATCGGCACGGTCACGCTCGGCCTCGGGCTCTGGGCGGAGGGCACCGGCCGCGAGTGGCAGAGCATGGTGTTCCTCGCCCTGGTGAGCCTGCAGCTCGGCGTCGCGGTCGGCCTGCGTCCGCGCCAGCTCACGACGAGCAACCTGATGCTGCCCGTGACGGTCGCGCTATCGGCGGTGCTCGCGCTCGCGGGCGTCTACCTGCCGGTGCTGGCCGACATCCTCGGCACCGTCCCCCTGCCGCCCGCCGATGCCGCGCTGGCGGTGTCGACCGCGGTGATCGGCTGGCTCGCCAGCCGGGTCACCGGCTGGGTCCAGGTACGTCGCCGTGGCCCGACTCATCAGCAGCAGCCCTGATCCGGCTGGACGGCCGCCCGGCGCTCCGGTCAGTCGACCCGGGGCGGGGCGCCGGTGTCGGAGGCGAGCTCGCCCCCGGCCGCCTGCCACGCACGCAGCCCACCGTGCAGCACGCGTGCGTCGACGCCCGCCGCCCGCAGGTGCACCACGGCCTGCTCCGCGCGACGCCCGGAGCGGCTGGCGACGATGACCGGCCGCTGCCGCGGCATCACGGCGATCGCCGGCCCGAGCTCGTCCATGGGCACGTGGACGGAGTGGGGCGAGTGGCCGTGCGACCACTCGCGGGCGTCGCGGACGTCGATCAGCATCCCGTCTCCGGCGATCAGCCGCATCGCATCGTCGGGCTCGATCGAGGGCATCCGATCGTCGTGTGCCATCGCGCACCTCCCGCGTGGGGACCAGGTGCGGCGCGGGTTCGGCGCGACGTCATTGCACGGCTCACACTCGACGCCCGGCCGCACTCACACCGTAGGCGCGTGGCGCCCGATGTCGCCAGGCGAAGGCGCCGGAATCGTCCTCGGCGCCTCCTCGACCGGCGGCAGGTCGCCCGCGATGGCACGGGGGGAGTGGCCCTCCCGGGTGGTTCGTGATCGCGGTGCGCGGCCGGGGTCCGCTCGGAGGGCATCGGTCCGAGCGCTGCGTAGACTGGAGATGGCCGCCGGGGCGGCGCACCCCGTGCCGTTCGAGTCGGCCGTGGAGGTGAGTGCCGTGACAGACATGCGGCACGAGGAGATCACCGTTCACGAGGCGCCTCCGCGTCAGCGGTCGGCGCTCGTCTGGTGGCTGGCCGGCGGCCTGGTCGTCGCGCTCGCCGCCCTGATCGGTCTGGGCGTGTGGGGGTACTCGACGTACGCGATGACGGCGCAGGAGCAGGCAGCCGTCGCCGTCGTCCAGGACCACATCGACGCCACCAACGCCGCGGATCTCGCCGCGCTCGACGCGACGATGACCAGCGACATGCTGTGGACGGCCTACGCGAACGGCGAGGTCGCGGCCGGGCCGCTCAAGGGGCAGGAGTACATCGACTTCGTGAAGAGCACGGTGCCGACCTTCGTGATGACCCAGCTCGGCCCGATGACGGTCTCGAGCGACGACTTCACGAAGATCACCGCCGTCTCGGTCCCCATGCACGTCACCATCTCGAACATCGGCGCGGATGAGACGGGAACATCCGTCTTCTACGTCCACGTCGTGGACGGCACCCCGCAGATCACCCAGATGGTCTGGCTGACCCTGTCGTAGTGCCTCGACCGTCCCTGGTGCCCGGTCGCGCTCGGCGACCGGGCACCAAGGACGCGGTGACACGTGAGTGGCGGGACGGGCGTGCGGCGATGGCGGCACGGCGGCCCGGTACCGTTCCGGCATCCGTCCGGAAGAGGTCTCCGTGTCCGTCGATCAACGCCTGGCCGAGTTGTCGGCCGCCCTGCCCGGCGACGTCGTCGTCACCGACGCCGAGCGCACCGACAAGTACCGCTGGGACCGCGCGAACGACCCGCGGGCCGGTGTGCCGCTGGCTGTCGTTCGAGCGGAGTCGACCGAGCACGTGCAGACCGCGGTGCGGTGGGCGGCGAAGCACGGCGTGGCCGTCGTACCGCGTGGTGCCGGCACCGGCCTCTCGGGTGGTGCGAGCGCCATCGACGGGTGCCTCGTGATCTCGACCGAGCGGATGCGGGCGGTGGAGATCGACCCGCTCACGCGCATCGCGTACGTCGAGCCCGGGCTGCTGAACGCCGAGCTCAAGGCCGAGGCCGCACGGCACGGGCTCTGGTATCCGCCGGACCCGTCGTCGTACGAGATCTGCTCCATCGGCGGCAACATCGCGACGAACGCCGGCGGCCTGTGCTGCGTGAAGTACGGCGTGACCACCGACTACGTGCTCGGCCTCACCGTGGTGCTCGCGGACGGTACGGCGGTGGAGCTCGGCGGGCCGCGGCTCAAGGACGTGGCCGGCCTGCCGCTGACGAAGCTGTTCGTCGGGAGCGAGGGCACGCTCGGGATCGTCACGCGCATCGTGCTGCGGCTGGTGCCGGCGCAGCGCACGCCGTCGACCCTGGTGGCGACGTTCGCCTCGCTCGACGACGCGACCGCCGCGGTGCTCGCGATCTCGAGCCGGATGCGGCCGTCGATGCTGGAGTTCATGGACCGCGCGTCGATCAACGCGGTCGAGGACATGACGCGGATGGGCCTCGACCGGTCGGCCGAGGCGCTGCTCGTGGTGCAGTCGGACGAGCCGGCGTCATACGCCGCTGCGGAGATCGCCGAGGTCGGTGCGCTGTGCGACGCCCACGGCGCGACCGAGTGGTTCTCGACCGACGACCCGGACGAGGGCGAGCAGTTCGTGGTCGCCCGCCGCTCGGCGATCCCGGCTCTCGAGCTGAAGGGCGCGCTGCTGCTCGAGGACGTCGGCGTGCCGCTGCCGCGGCTGGGCGAGCTCGTGCGCGGGATCGAGGCGATCAGTGCCGACCACGAGGTGCTGGTCGCGGTGGTGGCGCACGCCGGTGACGGCAACACGCACCCGCTCGTGGTGTTCGACCCCGCGGACGCCGCTGCCACTGCTCGGGCGCAGACGGCGTACGACGCGATCATGCGGCTCGCGATCTCGCTCGACGGCACGATCACGGGCGAGCACGGCGTGGGGCGGATGAAGCAGCCGTGGCTGCGCGACTACCTCGGCGCCGACGTGCACGCGCTCAACCGGCGCATCAAGGACGCGCTCGACCCCCAGGGCATCCTCAACCCCGGCGCGGGCATCTGACGGTCGGCGCCCTAGCCGGGTGGCGATTCCGTCGCAGAGCGCACGCTGGCTACCCGGGTAAGCCGAGGACGCGGTAGGTGAGTGGTGAATCCGTCGCAGAGCGCACGCTGGCTACCCGGGTAACGCGGCGGCGGGATCGCTAGGGCGTGGCCCAGGTGTCGAGCCAGGTCTCGATGGGCTCCTGGACGACGCCGACGGCGATCACGCTCATGTGGTCCTCGCCCGCGAGCACGTCGAGCTCGACCGGGATGCCGGCATCCTCCAGCGCGCTGGCGAACGACCGCGACTGCGACAGCGGCACGACGTCGTCGCCGTCGCCGTGGATCAGCAGCACCTGCACCGTCGACGGCGCGGCACCGGTCTGCACGTAGTGGATCGGGTCGCCCGACTCCCAGAGCGCCACGTCGTCGGCGCGCGGCGTGCCGAACCAGTCGGCCATCATCGGCTGGAACGTCTGGGTGTCGTAGATCCCCGCGAGCCCCACCACGCCGGCGATCTCCGGGATCGGGTCGGCGCACGGGCGGGCGAGCGTCGTACCCGACACGGCCGCGAGCGCCGCGAGATGCCCGCCGGCCGAGTGGCCGACGAGCACGACCGGCCCCGGCTTGGGCTCGGACCTCGAGGCGAGCGCTGCGGCGTACGCCGTGGAGCAGAGGACGTCCTGCAGCGACGCCGGGAAGCCGATGCCCTCGTTGCCCGCGCGGTACTCCGTGGTCGCGACGAGGTAGCCGGCGTCGGACAGGCCCGTCGCGAGCGGCATGAACCCGGTGCTGTCGTGGCTCTGCCAGCCGCCACCCGGCACCAGCACGATGAGCGGCACCGTCGGTCGCGCGGGGACGGCGACGGGGGAGTAGAGCGTGGTGGTGAGCGAAGGGTCGAACGTCGACGGCGACGGGCTCGGCGGCGGTGGCGTCGTCTCGAGCGGCCCGGTCGACGACTGGCTGCAACCGGTCAGCAGCAGCGCGAGCGCGGCCCCGGCGATCCAGCGCGTGCGCATCCCCATGCCCGCATCCTCGCGCAGGACCGCCGGAGGTCGCAGGCGCGCCGCCGCGGCGACCCAGCGAGGTCGTCCGGACGCACCGCGTCACCAGCGCCCGGGCGGCGGCGTCTGGGCGCGACTCAGCCGCGCGAGAGCGCTAGGAAGGGAGTAGTTACGCGGCGCTGTCGGGGTGTCGGCCTCCGCGCCGTGAGCGCGAGGAGGCGAGTCCGGTGTCGTACGTGGTCACGGTCGAACGGGTCGAGGAGCAGCCAGCTGCGGTGGTGCACGGCCGGGTGGACGTCGACGACCTCCCGGAGTTCCTCGGGCGCGCGTTCGGAGACGTCCTGCGCACCCTGGCGACCCAGCACCTGCATCCGGTCGGCCCGCCGTTCGGCCGCTACCAGGTCGATGGCGACGTGTTCGAGGTCGAGGCGGGGTTCCCGTGCGACGGGGTCCCGACCCCGGTCGGCGACGTCGAGCCCTGCACGCTGCCGGGAGGCGAGGTCGCCACGACGCTGCACACCGGCGACTACCAACGGATCGGGGCGGCCTACCAGGCCGTCGCCGAGTGGATGGGCGAGCACCACTGGCAGATCGCCGCAGCACCCTGGGAGTCGTACGTCGACGACCCGACGGTCCTCGAGCCGCGCACGATCGTGCGCTTCCCGGCTCGGCGGGCCAGCTAGCGGCCGTGGAACGGAGGGCGTGATGGACGCGAGGCAGCTCGAGAGGATGCGGGACGGCGCCGGCTTCATCGCCGCGCTGGACCAGAGCGGCGGGAGCACCCCGCGAGCACTGGCGCTCTACGGCCTCGACCAGACGACGTACAGGACCAGCATCGAGATGCTGGCGCTCGCGCACAGGATGCGCACGCGCATCGTCACCAGCCCGGCCTTCACCGGCGAGCGGATCATCGGGTCGATCCTCTTCGGCGACACGATGGAGAGGCACGTGGAAGGCATGGGCACCGCCGAGTACCTGTGGCACGTCAAGGAGATCGTGCCCTTCCTCAAGGTCGACCACGGCCTCGAGCCTGAGGAGCACGGGGTGCGTCTGATGCGCAGGATCCCCGATCTGGACCGCGCCCTCGACAAGGCCCTGGGACACGGGGTGTTCGGCACCAAGATGCGCTCGGTCGTCGTCAGCGCCGATCGCCCGGGCATCGAGGCAGTCGTCCGTCAGCAGTTCGAGTTCGCCCGCCGGATCCTCGACGCCGGGCTCGTCCCGATCATCGAGCCCGAGGTCGACATCCGCAGCCTGCAGAAGGAGGCGGCGGAGGACCTGCTGCGCGAGTACCTCCTGCACGCCCTCGACATGCTCGGGGACGACGACCGCGTGATGCTCAAGCTGACGCTGCCCGAGGTGGACGACTACCACGCGCCGCTCGTGGCGCACCCGAACGTCCTGCGCGTCGTGGCCCTGTCGGGCGGCTACAGCCGTGCGGAGGCGGTGGAGAGGCTCGACCTGCAGCACGGGGTGATCGCGAGCTTCTCGCGGGCGCTCACCGAAGGCCTGCGCGTCGAGCAGACCAAGGCCGAGTTCGACGCCGCGCTGCACGAGTCGGTCGAGAGCATCTACCGCGCGTCGTTGACCTGAGGCGTCCTGGTGTCGTGGACGTCGTACGCGAGGGACCGGAGCGTGAACTCGCCGTACGCGAACGGGCCGTCCGGGCGCTCGTAGAGCGCTGATCCCTGGGTGGCGACGCGTACGCCGTCGGCCATCGGGCGGTAGCCGGCGAGCGGCGTGCGCCACCGCATCGGCACGAACGTGCCCGTGCTGCTGTCGGGGCGGTCGTCGGACCAGAAGTCGGCGAGCAGGCCGTCGTCGCCGAAGACGAGGGTGGCGGCGACGGTGTGCGGGCCGTTGGTGAAGGTGACGCGCGCGCTGCGGTCGTCGACGGCGTCCCACGCGAGACGCGGGTCGACCAGCGCGCCCGGTGCCAGCACGCACATGTCGTTGAGCACCGTGACGGTCTCGGCGCGGCTGATCTCGGAGCCGGACAGGTCGACCATGTCGACGAGCGAGGCGACGCGCACGCGGAAGGTCGCGTGCTCCTCGCGGTAGAGGTGCAGCGCGCGCACCGGCAGCCCGAACATCCTGGCGTCCATGAGGAAGAGGCGCGTCGGACGGTCGAAGAGGTTGTACTGCACCGACGTCGACCGCATCGGCCTCGCGCCTGGCGCACGCCGCATCGCGGCGTCGAACTCGACGCGCATGCTCTGCGGCGCAGGGCGTCCGAGCGCACCTGTCTCGCGGAGGTAGCGGCGTACGGGGTCGGGGAGGGGCGCGATCGCCTCCTCGTCGAGCGGCGGTCCGATGGTGGGCTCGAGGGTGTCGAGCTCGTGCGCGACGGCGGCGTCGAACTGCTGCCGGAGGTCGATCCGGATGGTCATCGCGCACCTCCGACCAGCGTGTGCGAGCGGTGCGACAGCGCGAGCGCGCCGAGGCCCAGGAGGATGACGACGTCGATCACAGCGCCGGCGGCTGCGGCGGGCAGCGCGAGCAGGCACGCGACGAGCGAGAGAGCGGCGAGGGCGGCCGTGAGCGGCAGGGCCCATGCGGAACGGCGTACGACGCCGACACCCGCCACCACGAAGCCCACGGCGAGGGCGAGCCATACGGCTCCGACCACGCGCATCCCGGTGGCGCCGAGGTCTGCACCGAGGAGATCGGTGCGGTAGGGGAAGCCGTCGAGCGTGGCGAGCTGCCACGGGACGACGAACCCGATGAGGTGGATGAGGCCGTGCGCTGCAAGGGCTGCACCGGCCAGGACGCGCATCATGACGTGCTTCCTTTCATCGGTCGTGCGTCGCGCCGGGGTGCTCGGGGGCGAGAGCCGCGAGCCAGGCGCGGGTGAGGTCGCGCAGTGCGAGGACGTCGCCCCGCGGTACGCCGTCGAACGCCGTCCCGAGCAGGGCGCGCGACCGCGCGACGCCCTCGGGCGAGTCGAACCGGCGTACCTGCTCGGTGACGGTGATCCGGGTGGTCCGCGCGTCGGCGGGGTCGGTCTCGAGCCGCACCCAGCCGCGCTCCTGGAGGCCGAGGGCGATCTGCTTCACGTTCTGCCGCGAGCTGCCGTAGCGCTCGGCCGCCTCGCTGAGCGACGGGGAGCGGTCGGGGAACGCCGAGGTGAGGACGGCGAGCAGCAGCCACTGCCGGGTGGTGAGACCCCAGTCGTCGAGCGCGGCGTCGGCGCGGCGGGTGAGGTGCTGGGCCAGGACGAACAGGGTGCCGAACGCCTCGGCCTGCGCCTGCTCCAGCTCGATGTCGGCCATGTGCGTAATATATTACGCATATGGCCCGGCGGGAAGGGGGCGGCGGCGTGAGCCGCGTCTCGTCGGGCCTCGCCCAGGTCGCGGGAGCGCCGACCACGGGCGAGGATGCAGGCACGGCCGCGTCGCGGCCCGCCGGGTGCCCGGACCTGGACTCGACGACCTTCGCAGGAGAGTCATGCGCGCCCGACTTCCTCTCGCCGCCACGGCCCTCGCCCTCGCTGCCGTGCTCAGCGGCTGCAGCAGCCACTCGTCCGACATGGCCGGCGGCACGGCCGCGATCGTGGCGGGTCAGCAGGGCGACATCGCCTTCGCCCAGCTGATGATCCCGCACCACGAGCAGGCCGTGGAGATGGCCGACCTCGCCCTCGAGCGCGAGACCTCGCCGGAGGTGAAGGCCCTCGCCGAGCAGATCAAGGGTGCGCAGGACCCCGAGATCGAGCAGATGACCGCGTGGCTCGCCGCATGGGGCGCGCCCACGCAGATGCCCGGCGTCGAGCACAGCGGCGACCACGCGGGGATGCCCGGGATGATGAGCGACGACGACATGTCCGCGCTGGCCGATGCACAGGGTGCGGCGTTCGACGAGAAGTGGCTGACGCTCATGATCGCCCACCACGAGGGCGCCCTCACGATGGCGCAGCAGGTGCTCGGCACGACCACCGATGCCGAGGTGCGCACGCTCGCGGAGGCGGTCGTCGCCGGCCAGAAGGCCGAGATCACCGAGATGACGGCGCTGCTCGCCCGCGCGTAGCTGAGTGGCGAATCCGTCGTAGAGCGCACCCTCGTTACCCGGGTACATCGGCGACGGCGTAGCTGAGTGGCGACTCCGTCGTAGAGCGCACCCTCGTTACCCGGGTACATCGGCGACGGCGTAGCTGAGTGGCGACTCCGTCGTAGAGCGCACCCTCGTTACTCGGGTAGGCAGGCGCCGGTGTCCGAGGTGTCCACAGCTGGCGGTGAGCGGCGCGTCGTCCACGTGCGGAGGCTGAGCCCGGCCGCGTACGTCGTACCGCCCCGTCAGCGTGCGCGGCATGACCGGACGCACGCACGCCCTCGACCTCGTCCCCGGCCTGCGGGAGCTGGCCCGCGCCCAGCTCGGCGTCGTACGCCGCGATCAGCTGCGCGAGCTCGGCGTCGGACATCAGCATGTGCGCCGTCAGGTGCAGGCGGAGCGGTGGCGTGCGATCGGGCCGCACGCCGTGGTGCTGCAGACCGGTGCGCTGTCCCGTCGGCAACGGCTCAGCCTCGGCGCTGTGCACGCCGGTCCGGGCAGCGAGCTCGACCTGTGGTCGGCGCTGGAGCACGCCGGACTCCGCGGGTGGGAGAGGTCGGCGGTGCACGTTGCGGTGCCACGAGGCAGGCGGGTTGCGCGGCTGGACGGGGTGGTCGTGCGTCAGGTGTCAGCTCGACCGCCGGCTGCCGTGGACGGCCCCTGGCCGCCCGCCGCACCGCAAGCGAGGGCCGCGGTCGAGGCTGCGTGCCTCGAGCGCACCGACACGTCGGCCGCCGGGCTGCTCGTTGCGGTGGCGCAGCAGCGGGTCGCGACCCCCGAGGCGATGCGCCTCGAGCTCGACCGGCTCTGGCGGCCGCGACGCGCTCCGCTGTTGCGCGCTGCGCTCTACGAGGCGGGTGCCGGCTCGGAGTCCGTCGCCGAGATCGACGTCCTCCTGCTGGTGCGGCGGGCCGGGCTCCCCGAGCCTCGGCGGCAGGTGCTCGCGCTGACCCCGGATGGCGTGGAGAAGCTCGACCTCGTGGTCGACCTGCCGGACGGGCGCACCCTGGTCATCGAGGTGGACGGACCGCACCACGACGACTCGAGCCGGCGGGCAGGGGACGCGGCGCGGGACGCTGCCCTCATCGCTCTGGGCTACCTGGTCCTGCACATCCCGGTGATCGAGATCCGCACCGACCCGGCCGGCGTCGTACGGCGACTGCGCCGCATTGCGCAGGCTGCACGCGCTGGCTGAGTGGCGATTCCGTCGTGGAGCGCACGCTCGTTACCCGGGTAACGCAGGGCTTCGATAGGTGAGTCGGGATTCCGTCGTGGGGCGCACGCTCGTTACCCGGGTAACGGGCGTCAGGTGAACGCGGGGCCGAAGAACTCGGCGCGGCCGTCCTTGACGAGGTAGACCGACCACTCGGGCAGGCCCACGAACCAGCGGTTGCAGGTGGGGCCCTCGACGAGGCACGCGGTGGCGAGGGCGTCGGCGAGGCCGGCGTCGGGGCCGACGACGGTCGCGCTGTCGTAGTGGACGCCGAAGTCGCCTGTCACGGTGTTCGCGATGTGCGAGCCACGCTCGTAGAGGCCGCTCGTCGCGACCGCCCAGCCGTCGGGCACCGTCACCGCGCGGATCACCGACTGCGTGTCGTACGGGTTCGTGATGCCCACGGTCCACAGCTCGCCGGGCGACTGGAAGCCGCGGCAGGCGATGTCGCCGGAGGCGTTCACGCACACGTTCGGCACACCGCATACGACGAGGAGGTCGGCCACCACGCCGGCCGCCCAGCCCTTGACGTAGCCGCTCGGGTCGACGCCGCCGCGCACGGCCCACGGGTCGAACACGCCGTCAGTCAGCGCGCGGGCGCCGGCGCATGCGTCGAGCACCGTCCGCACGATCGACGGCAGCCTGAACTCCTCGAGCAATCCGTTGCGGTACATCGTGATCGGGGTGTCGGCGCGGTACGTCGAGAACCACGCGTCGACCTGGTGCAGGTACGCCACGGCGTCGTCGACGATCGAGTCGATCCCGGTCGTCAGCACGGGCGCACGCAGGTCGAGCACCACGTGGGTGCCCCACACCGGCTCGACGTGGATCCTCTGCTCCCACGCACCGGGACCGGCGTACGAGACGAGGCCGTCCGTGCCGAGCCCGGTCACAGGCCCGCCTTGGCCATCGCCGACTCCAGCGACCCCATCCAGGCGTACGACGTCAGGGTCGCACCGGACACCGCGGCGATCTCGGCGGTCGTCGTGCCGATCGTCTCCGCCACGAGGGTGGGGATCGACAGGTCGGAGTAGCGCTGCGACTCGCCCGTGGGGAAGCGCACCGCGCGGGCGGCGGTGATGACGCCGTCGGTCACCGTGATCGCGACCTGCACGGTGCCGTAGCGGTGCGACGCCGCGATACCGACGTACTCCCCGTCGCCGCCGGACGGGGTCGGGGTCGGGGTGGGCGACGACGTGCGTGTCGGGGTGGGCTTGGGCGTGGGCTTCGGCGTCGCGCTGCGAGTCGGTGCGGCAGTCGCACGCGGAGCCGGGCTGCTGGGCCTCGTGGTGGTGGGCGCGGGGCTCGCGGACCGCGATGCTGAGGCGGACGGCGAGGGCGAACTGCTCGTGGGATGGTCCGCGGGGGAGGCCGAAGGGCGCGACGCCGAGGGCGTGGCGACGGGCTCCGCCTCCGGGGTCGGCGGAGCGGATGCCGAGGAGCTGGTTTCGTGGGAGGCGACAGGCGCCGCGGCTGCGGCGTCGAGGATGTCTCCGGACCCGTCGGAGTACGACAGCACGGTGGCGAGGCCGGCGACGGTCCCGACCGAGACGAGGAGAGCGCGCTTCATCGCCAGCCGCCCGTCACAGCGCGAACGACTCGTGGTGGAGACGGGCAGCAGGCACCCCGGCGGTGGACGCGGCCTCGAGAACGAGCGCGGCGAAACCCGCTGGGCCGCATACGAACACGTCGCACGCCCCGAGGTCAGGGACGAGGGCGACGATGTCGGACGCCGTCAGCGTGACGTCGAACCGCGTGCCGATCACGTAGCGAAGCCGGTAGCCGCGCGACCCCGCAAGCGCCTCGAGCTCGGCGCGCAGCAGGATGTCGGACGCGGATCGCGCGCGCACCACGACGTCCACGTCGGCGTCGGTCGGCAGGTCCTCGAGCATCGCGCGGACGGCGGTGACTCCCGAGCCGGCAGCGAACGCCGCGACCCGTCGGCCGTGGCGCCGCCGCGCTGTGAACACGCCGTACGGCCCCTCGGCCCACACGCGCGTCCCGGGTCGCAGCCGCGAAGCAAGCGCCGCGGACTGGTCTCCCGATGCCGTCACGGTGATGCGCAGCGTCCGGCCGTCCGGCGAGGCCGACAGCGAGTACGGGTGCGCCTGCCACCACCAGCTGCGGGTGAGGAACCGCCACTGGAAGAACTGCCCGCCCTCAGCATCGAGCCGGTGCAGGTCTCGTCCGGTGAGATGCACCGAGACGGCGCCCGGGCTCTCGCGGACGACGTCGGCCACCCGCAGGTCGTGCCGCAGCGAGCGCACGAGCGGCAGCGCCACGCGTGAGCCGACCACGAGCAGCGCGACGGCGACGTACAGGGCGATCCACAGCGTCTGCTGCGCCGGCCGCCCCGCGAAGAAGGTGCCGAGCTCGAGCTGGTGCCCGAACGCCAGCGCCACGGCGAGATAGAAGTAGAGGTGCGAGACCCACCACGTCTCGTGCCTCATGCGGCTGCGGATGCGGCGGTACGACAGCGCGCCCAGCGCCACCATGAGCACGAACGCGGCGGCCGCCGGCACCATCCACGCCGAGTGGGCCACGATCGTCCACAGCTCGGCGAGAAGGCCGCTGCGCGCCTCCTGCGCGTAGCCGATCGTCGTCAGCAGGACGTGCGCACCGATGAGCATCAGGGCGTACGGCGCCACCACGCGGTGCAGCGCCACGAGCCGCTGGTGCCCCAGCTCGCGCTCGATCCACGGCACCCGAGCGACGAGCACGATGAGGGCGAGCGACAGGTAGGTGCCGGCCAGCGCGGCGAGGCCGCCGAGGGCGATGAACGGGCCGCCGTCGAACCTCCAGGTGGGCAACGAGTCCGCGAGCGCGAGGCCGATGACGACGACCAGGCCGACGATGGCTACGGCCAGTGCAGACCGACCGCGACGCGTGCTCGTCCCGTCGGCCGGCGAAGTCCGGCGGCTCGCCCGGGTGCCGGGCGCTGGAGGCAGCCCCGAGAGGGCCGGCACAGGTCGGACGGAGCCGACGGCACCGGCTGTGCTGAACCCCGACCGCTCGAGGGTCATCGGCCGAGCACCTCTGCGGCACAGGACGCCAGGCGGGCAGGCGAACGCATCGCACGCGGCTGCCTGCTCATGTCCCCTCCGCCCGCCGTCGGGTAGTCGTCCTCTCTACGGCTGTCGGAGCCCCGGTGGCGCCCCTTGAGGCTCGGGGGGCGCGGGGCCGCGGAGGTACGCCCGCGCTCACCCGTCCGGCCCTGCCGGTGCGGCGGGTGGGATGGCCCGAACCCCGGACAGGCTCATGTGGCTCTCGGTAGTCTCCCCGCGACGCATCGTTTCGCTCGGGGATCGAGATGACGACGGGGACCGGTACTGCTCAGCTGCTCTTCGGCGCTGCCCACCAGAGGTTCGGGGGAGTCATCCCGTTCCTGTCGATGTGGCTCGTCGAGGACACCGGCACGCTCTGGCGCGTGACCGACCCGTCGTACGGCCCGGTCGACTGGGTCCCGCGGACGCCCGAGCGCGTGCTGGCCGACGCCCTCGTGCTCCTTGTGGCCCTCACCTCCACGCCTCGCGACCCCGTCCCGGTAGCGCTGTCGGCCATGGCCCCGGCCGCGACCTGGCGGTCCGGACGCGTCGACCTCCCCACCTGGCGGCACTACGACACCGGGCACCTCGACGCCCTGGTGGCGGCCACCGAGCCCGCCGGCAAGGTCGTGCTGTCGGTGCTGCCGGAGGCGAGCATCCCCGAGGCGGCGCTGCTCCCGTTCGAGCTCCTCGACTGGGACGTCGACGTGCTCATGCCCCGCCTCAGCCGACGCCGTGCGGACCGCGACCTGCACCAGGCGCCTCCGCCCGGGATGCCCGGCCCGGCGATCCCACAGCAGTCCCAGGAGCCACGTGCGCACCAGACGCCACAGCCGTCACGCAGGTGGACCTGATCCCCCAACCTCCACTCGCACAAGCGAAGTCGCACGCCGGGTGATCCGCCGCGTGGCCTCGGCGACACCGTGTCCGCTCCTCGAACCGGGGGTTCGGGCTGTGGGCTGGGCGACGTAGGGTGGGTCCCAGATTCCGCCGAACGGGTGACCGGCACGCGCATCGACAGGCAGCGCCGGGCGTCCCCCGAGGTCGTGCAGCCAGGGAAAGAGACCGATGACCGTGAGCACGTTCCGCCGCCGTGTGGTCGCGGTGGCGGCGGCAGCCGTTGTCCTGACGATCCTGCCGCAGACGCCGGCCATGGCCGTCGACGACTCCGTCGTCCTCACCGGTCTCGCCTCCGGCCAGTACATCGCCACGGGGGTCACCGCGTCGATCGGTGCCGATGCCAGCACCGGCGATCTCGCGCAGTCGGTCGACCTGTACGTCGACGGCTCGCTCGAGGAGTCCCAGGCCTGCCCGGTGCCGGACGTCACCTGCACCGTCTCGTTCACCTTCGACACAGCGACCCTGGCCGACGGCAGCCACACCGCCGAGGTGCGGCTCACCACCGACGTCGGCACCGACGTCGCCTCCGACTCGGTCTCGTTCTTCGTCGGCAACAGGCCCACGGTCGTGATCACGGCGCCCGAACCGGGCACGTACGCCGGCGTCATCGACATCGACGTCACGGGCACGACCGACGCGCAGGGCACGGACTACCCGGCGACGTTCCAGCTCCTCGTCGGAGGCAACCCGGTCGGGTCGCCGCTCGGCGCCTGTGCTGGGAACGCGAAGATCTGCGACCGGACCTTCAGCTGGGACACCTCGGCGCTGTCGGCCGGCCTGCGCTCGGTGTCGGTCGAGATGACCACCGATCAGGGCACGGTGCGCGAGAGCGCTGCGGTCGCGATCACCGTCGCCGACCCGCCGTCGGTCACGATCGAGTCGCCCACCAGCGGCACCTTCAGCGGCACGATCGTCGTCTCGGTCACCGGGAGCACCGACCCCGCGGGCAACGACTACCCGACGCAGTTCGCGCTCCTGCTGGGCGGCAGTCCGATCGCCGGCGTCACCTCGGGCCCCTGCCCGGGCAACGCCGACACCTGCACGAAGACGCTGACCTGGGACGTCTCCGCCGTGCCCGCCGGCTCCAAGACCCTGTCGGTGCGCATGACGACGCACCAGGGCCTGCAGAGGACGAGCCCGCCCGTCACCGTCGCCGTCGCGAGCGCGCCCACGGTGTCGATCACCTCGCCCGCGCAGAACGCCGTGCTCGTGCCCGGCACCACCTCGGTCACGATCGCCGCTGCCACCGACACCGGTCTCGGCCAGGTGGCCAAGACCCTCGAGCTCTACGTCGACGGCGGCGGCACACCGGTGGCGACCACGACCTGCACGGGCTCCGAGGTGCCCTGCAGCAAGACGGTCACATGGAACACCTCGGCGCTCGCCCTCAACTCCACGCACACGCTCGTGGCCCGAGTCGTGGCCGGCGGCGTCACGGTCGACACCGGCGTCCGCACCGTGCGGATCGCGGCGGCTCCCGTCATCTCCGCCCTGTCGCCCACGACCGGGTCGACGAACGTGCTCCCGAGCTCGACCGACGTCGTGTCGTTCTCGGTGACCGGCGCCGGCGACTCCGGCCTCGGGAGCAGGGCCAAGACGTTCGAGCTCTTCGTGGACGGCGCGCTCACGGCGGTCGACAGCGCCACCTGCTCGCCGTCGAGCGGCAGCTGCACCGTCGGCCTCGACTGGGACGCCAGCGCCGTCACGGGTGGCACGACCCACACCGCGCTCGTGCGCCTCACCGTGGACGGCATGCAGACCACGCGCTCGACCACGTTCACGCTCGCGGACGCGCCGACCGTCACCGTGGTGCCGCAGCCCGGTGGAACCGTCAGCGGCGCCACGTCGATCACCGTGACGGCGCAGACCGACGCCGACACGACCGAGGACCCGCAGTCCGTCGTGCTGACCGCGCTGCCCGGCGCCGGTCCCGCGCTGGTGTTCCCGGCCGAGCCGTGCGACTCCGCGCCGGTCGACGGCGCGTGCACGTTCACGATCCCGTGGGACGTCTCGCTCCTGTCAGGCTCGTTCACCCTCACCGCCCAGCTCACCGCCGACAGCGGTCGCACCCGCACGAGCCCCGGCGTCGTCGTCGACGTCGACAACCCCGGGCCGGTCATCACGGTGACCGCGCCGACCGCGAGCGTCGTGAAGGGCCGCGTGCTCGTCAGGGCCACGGCCCGGATCGGCACCGCCGTCACGGGGCATGTGACCACGCTCAGGATCTTCGCCGGCGGCCAGCAGATCGGCGCGACCAAGACCTGCTCGGCCGACGTCACGCCCTGCACCTACTCCGCCACGTGGGACACCACGCTGCTGCGCAACGCCACCGGCGTGCAGGTCTTCGCCCGGGTGACGACGTCGACGACCGGTGCCCAGACCTTCAACTCAACCGGCACGTTCGTGCGGCTGCTCAACCCCAAGCCCGTCGTCACCTGGATCTCCCCGACCAATGGCGACGTCGTGAGCGGGTCGGCAGTGGCGATCAAGGTCGGCCTGAAGACGGACCTGTCGCAGAGCGATCTCCCCAAGACCGCATCCATCTTCCGCAACGGCTCCTCGACCCCGTTCGACACGTTCACCTGCGCCGGCACGAGCCACTCGTGCATCGCCACCTTCACCTGGAACGCGAGCCGGTCGGCCGGCCTCTCGACGTTCGTCGTCAAGGTGCGCACGACCAAGGAGCGGCTCGGCGGGTCGACCACGTCGCGCAAGCTCTACGCGTCGTCCAGCGCGCGGGTCGCCTACTCGACCGTGAGCACGGTCGACAACGGCACCCGCGTGACCATCTCGGGCCGGGTCGTGGCCGTGCGCACCGGGCTGCCGCTCGCCGGGGCCAAGATCGCGCTCGTGCGCGACCCGGCGATCGGCTCGACCGTGCGCGGCACGCTCACCACCTCGAGCACGGGCCGCTTCTCGGTCACCTTCACCGCGACCTCCAACACGCGTGTCACCGCCACGACGGTCAGCCTGCGCACCCCGCTCGGCGAGATCTACGTGCCTCCGGCGTCGGCCACGGCCAGCCAGATGGTGCGCGCACCGATGGCCTGCCGCGTGGCCAACAGCGTGCTCGGACCCAACCAGTCGGGGCGGGGCTCCTGCTCCGTCGCCGGGCTGCCCGTGGGCACGCCGCTGATCCTGCGCTACCTGTACGGAGGCGTCTGGCGCACGCTCGCCACCGGCACGAGCTCCTCGACGACGATCCCGTTCACGTACCAGTTCCCCGCCAAGGGCTTCTACCAGCTGCGGGTGATCCTCTCGGGCAACCGGGTCTACGCCGGCACCAACAGCATCCTCATGCCCGTGACGGTGCGGTGATGCGGCGCACCGCCCTCGCTCTCGTCACGGCCGTGACGCTCCTCGCCGGGTGCGGGTCGACCGTCGCCGTCTCGGCCGCCGACCCGGGGGCATCGGTGCGTGCGGGGGAGCTGCCCGTGGGCATCTCGCTCGCGGCCGACCCGCCGGTGTGCAGCCGCGCCGGCGAGAGCCAGCTCTGCCAGATCGGTGTGTGGTACCTCAACGGCACACCGGACGACGTCGCCATCGACGCCACCACCACCACGTTCCGGGACGGCGCCGGTGCCCGTCACGACGGCGCGGCCGGCGGCCTTGCCGCCGAGCTGGCGATCCCGGCGGGCGGCCGGGCCAAGGTGCTGTGGTCGGTGAAGCTGCCGTACGGCGCAGTGCCCGCCGCGGTCGCGTGGGCAGCCCCGGACGGCAGCGTGGCCACGGCCCGGCTCGACGGCTCGAGCAGTCCGTCCGCCAGCCCGTCCGCATCGCCCTCGGAGACCGCCACGCCGAGCGCATCACCGACTCCCACTCCCACGCCGACCGCGACGCCGAAGCCGAAGCCGACGAGCGCGCAGCCGCGGCCGTCGAGCACGCCGACGCAGCCGGGTGGCGCGATCGGCTGACACCCGGTCGGAGCATGGTGCGGGGCACGGCGCTGCCGATGAACTACCCATGCAGACGGTCGAGGACGGGCACCGCCCCGCGGCGTCCGAGTTCACCCCGCGCGGCCGCATCGTCATCACGGTGCTGCTCCTCGTGCTGCCGCTCGCCTGCCTCGCGCTCGCGCTGACCTCCGCGCCGGGCAGCGAGACCGCCTGGCTGCTCATCGCCGTGGCCAACCTCGTGCTGCCGGCCGTCATGCTGCCGCTGGTGTGGCGCGGCGCGTGGCGCGACCGGGCGAGCGTCGCCCGACGTGCGCTCGAATCCGCCGGCGCGCGCGACGCGCTCGTGTCGACGCGCTCCTGACCTCCGTCGTCCCCTGGCACTGCCGGTTGCCGCCGCTGTCCGCGTACAACTAACATTTCAGTTGTGACCGACCGGCGGCTGCTCAAGGACGAGGCGTACGACGCCCTCCGCGCCGCGATCGTCGCCGGCGACCTCGAGCCC
Organism: Longivirga aurantiaca; assembly: GCF_042660085.1. Classification (NCBI taxonomy): domain Bacteria; kingdom Bacillati; phylum Actinomycetota; class Actinomycetes; order Sporichthyales; family Sporichthyaceae; genus Longivirga; species Longivirga aurantiaca. The sequence goes on from NZ_JBHSTI010000008.1 coordinate 1,177,884, forward strand.
GGCGCCACGCTGTCGGACGCCGAGCTCGCCGACCGGCTCGGCGTGTCCCGCGCGCCGGTGCGGGCGGCGCTGGCACGGCTCGTCGACGACGGGCTCGTGGAGACCAAGCCGCAGAGCTTCACCCGCGTGACCCCGGTGGTCGACCGCGAGGTGCGCGACGCCGTGCAGGTGGTGCGCACCATGCACGAGCTGGTCGTCGGGCTGGCCGTGCCGCTCGTGACGCCCGCGGACCTCGCCGACATGGCGGTGGTCAACACCGCGTTCACCGAAGCCATCCGGGCAGGCGACGTCGACGCCGCGCTCGAGGCCGACGACGCGTTCCACGACATCCCGGTGCGCGTCGCGCGGAACCGACCGGCTGCCGCCACGATCGAGCGGTTCACGCCGCTCGTCCGGCGCCTCGAGCGGGCGAGGTTCGGCGGACTGCCGGGCCACGAGTCGGTGCGCCTGCACGCGCGGCTGCTGCGCGCGTTCCGCGAGGGCGACGTCGCGCTCGCGGTGTCCACGACCACGCAGATCTGGGGCGCGCTCGAGCAGCAGCTCGACGTGCCCGCGGCCGGTGTCGCCACCACCGGCGCACGGCCCGCCCCCGAGACCACCCGGCGGCCACGCCGGGCCGCCACCCCCCGCTAGGAGCGCCCGTGACCACGCTGCAGGACTTCCCGCGCCACCCGCTGCTGTTCGGCCCGTCGCCGGTGCACCGCCTCGACCGGCTCACCGCGCACCTGGGCGGCGCCGAGGTATGGGCCAAGCGCGAGGACGTCAACTCCGGCATCGCGTTCGGCGGCAACAAGACGCGCAAGCTCGAGTACCTCGTTGCCGACGCGATCGCGCAGGGCTGCGACACGCTCGTGTCGATCGGCGGGGTGCAGAGCAACCACACCCGGCAGGTCGCGGCGGTCGCCGCGCACGTCGGGATGAAGTGCGTGCTCGTGCAGGAGAGCTGGGTCGACTGGCCGGACTCGGTCTACGACAAGGTCGGCAACATCCTCATCAGCCGGCTCGCCGGCGCCGACGTGCGGCTCGTGCAGAGCGAGTTCGGCATCGGCTTCAAGGAGTCGTGGGAGAACGCGCTCGCCGAGATCGAGGAGTCCGGCGGCAGGCCCTACGCGATCCCCGCCGGTGCGTCCGACCACCGCCTCGGCGGTCTCGGCTTCGCGGGCTGGGCGTACGAGCTGGCCGAGCAGGAGCGTGCGCTCGGCGTCTTCTTCGACACGGTCGTGGTCTGCTCGGTGACCGGATCGACCCAGGCCGGGATGGTCGCGGGCTTCCGCAGCCTCGAGCAGGACGGTGGCCGGGTACGCCGGGTGCTCGGCATCGACGGCAGCGCCAAGCCCGCCGAGACGCACGCGCAGGTCACCCGGATCGCCGCCTCCACCGCCGAGCTCATCGGCGTACGCGCCCCGATCACGGCCGCCGACGTCGAGCTCGACGACCGCTACCACGCCGGGATCTACGGAATCCCTGACACCCGGACGATCGACGCGATGAAGCTCGCGGCGCGCACCGAGGGCATGGTGACCGACCCCGTGTACGAGGGGAAGTCGATGGCCGCGGTGATCGACCTCGTGGGGCGCCGGGAGATCGACCCGTCGTCGAACGTGCTGTTCGCCCATCTCGGCGGGCAGCCGGCGCTCAACGGCTACAGCGCGATGTTCAGCTGACGGGGCAGGATGGGGGCATGAGCGATCACGGGTCGTACTGGGAGGACGTGCACGCCGGCAAGGACCCGGGCGGCGTCTCGTGGTGGCAGGACGAGGACTCCGTGTGGGTCGACCTCGTCGAGCGCACCGGCGTCGACCGGCACGCCCACGTGGTCGACGTCGGCAGCGGGTCCTCGACCCTGCCCGATGCGCTCGTCGCCCGCGGCTTCACCGACCTGACGCTGGTCGACCTGTCGCCCACGGCGCTCGCCCGGACCCGCGAGCGGCTGCGGGCGCACGTGCCCGACCTCGACAGCCGGCTGCGCACGGTGGTGGCCGACGTGCTCGAGCTCGAGCTGCGCCACCCGGCCGCGGTGTGGTTCGACCGCGCGGTGCTGCACTTCCTGACCGAGCCCGACGACGTGGCGGTGTACGCCGCCACGCTGCGCGCGAGCCTCGCGCCGGGCGGGTGCGCCGTGATCGCGACGTTCGCCCCGGACGGGCCCGAGCAGTGCAGCGGGCTGCCCGTCCGGAGGTACGACGCCGAGGGGCTCGTCGCAGCGCTCGAGGCGACGGACTGGGAGCGGGTGCTCGTCGAACGGCGGGTGCACCGCACGCCCTGGGGGAGCGAGCAGCCGTTCACCGTCGTCATCCTGCGGAGCCCGGCCGGCTGAGCCCGTCGAACCCGCCTCGGTCCGGTCGCGACGTCACGACGCATCGGGCGCAGAGGCGCCGGTGCGGGGGCAGATCCTCCGAGGTTCGCTCGTTCGGGGATCGTCACCCGTTCGGCCCAGCGCAGGACTACCGTGCACGCATCCGACCACCGGTGCCCCGAGCCGAGACGTCCCTCCCCGCTCGGGGCACCGGCGCGCGTGGCCGGGCAGGCGGGGGCCGAGGAGGTGCGGCTCGTGCTCGTGCTCGACGGTGGTGGCGAGCGCGTGCTCGTCTTCCTCCCCGGCTTCATGACCGCTGCCGAGTCGTACGTCGAGGTGCTCACCCCGGTCGCCGACGCGGGGGTGACCGTGCTGGTGCCGCAGCTGTACCGCCGCGGCGTCGGCGCGCTGGCGGGCCGGGTGCCGGTCAGCTCCGAGGCCTCGGCCGCCGCCGACCTCGTCCGGGTGACCGCGGCCGAGCGCGGCACCCCGCTCGTGCACCTCGGCGGCCACTCCCGGGGCGGTCAGGCCGCGTGGCGCGCAGCCGCGCTGCTCGCGGCGGAGGGTCTTCCCGCCGGGCTCGTCGTCATCGATCCCGTGGACGGCGCCGGCCGTCGTCCGACCGAGGCCGACGCCACCGCGGAGCCGGCCGCGTTCGACGTCCGCACGCTCGTGATCGGCGCCGGGCTCGGCGGCCGCTGCGCGCCGGAGGCGGTCAACCACGCGGTCTTCGCCGCGGCCGCACCCTTCGCCCAGCACGTCCTGGTCACCGGCATGGGTCACGTCGACCTGCTCGACGACCGGCCGCGGGCGCTCGCCCGCCGGCTCTGCCCCGGTGGGCCGGACCCCGACAGCGCGCGCACGTCGGTGTCGGCCCTGCTCGTCGCGTTCCTCGCCGGGACGCCCCTGCCCGCGCTCGACGGCGCCGTCGAGGTGCTCCAGGCCTGACCGCGCGGCACCGACCCGGCGCCATGGCGCGCATCGGCGTCGTGCGCCCCCTAGGTTGAAGCCACCATTCCGACGGGGAGGGGCGTGCATCCGGTGGAGCCCCGCAACCGCGCGTACAGCCCGCGCGGATCGCTCATGCTGTCGGCGCTCGACGTCCTCCCGGACGCGTCGATCATGGTCTTCGACACCGACCTCGTGTTCGTGGTCGTGCGCGGCGAGGCCCTGCTCGAGGCGGGGATGCAGCCGCACGAGCTCGAGGAGCGGCCTGCGGCAGAGGCGCTCAACCCGTCCCGGTGGGCGTTCTACGAGCCGTTCTACCGCGCGGCGCTCGCCGGCGAGTCGTCGTCGCTCGAGGTGGGATCCCTGGCGGGCGACGGGCACCGGTACGTGGTCAACATCGGCCCGGTGCGCAACGACGCGGGCGACGTCATCGGCGGTGTGGCGATCGCCACGGACGTGTCCGACCACATGCGCCTGCGGGAGGCGCTCGAGGAGAGCGAGCACCGGTTCCGTCTTGTCGCCGAGAACTCCTCCGACGTCGTCCTGCGCGTGGACGACGACTGGGACATCGGCTGGGTGTCGCCGTCGGTGCGGGAGGTCCTCGGCTACGAGCCGGAGAAGATCCTGGGAGCTGGGCTGCCGGGGTTCCTCGTGCCGGAGTCCTGGGACTCGATCTCGGCGGCCTATGCCGCCTGGGACAAGAAGGAGCCCCTGCGGCACCTGCTGCAGGTGGTCGCGGCCGACGGCCGGGGTCGCTGGATGGAGGTGCTCGCGCGGTCGATCGTCCCGGAGGGATCGAGCCTGGCCTCCACCGTCGTCAACCTCCGCGACGTCGACGAGCAGGTGCACGCTCAGCGCGCACTGGCGGACAGCGAGGAGCAGTTCCGGCTGGCGATGGAGCAGGCCGCCGTCGGCATGGCGCTGATCAACGAGGCCGGCGAGTTCATGGTGGTCAACCCGGCGCTGTCGCGGTTCCTCGGGTACGAGCCGGGTGAGCTGGTGGGCCGGTCCTTCCTCACCGTCACGCACCCGGCCGACCTCGAGTCGGGGCGTCAGGTCCACGAGGAGCTCGTGACCGGGAAGCGGCCGTCGTACTCGTTCCGCAAGCGCTACGTCCGCAAGGACGGCGCGGTGGTCTGGGCCGATCTCACCGTCGCCTCCGTGCACGACGCGCAGGGCACGTTCCGGCACAACGTCGCGCAGATGGCCGATGTGACGGCCGAGGTGGCCGCGCAGCAGGAGGCGCTGGAGTCGCAGCGTCTCTACCAGCTGCTCGCGGAGAACGCGTCCGACGTCGTCTACCTCGCCGACCGCAGCGGCGAGATCACGTGGGCGTCGCCCACCTTCCGCACCGTCCTGGGCATCGACCCGGTCGATGCCGTCGGGATGCGCACGGAGGACCTCGTGCACCCGGACGACGTCGGCATCGTGACGCGGCGTCGCCACGAGATCTACGACGGCGACGATGTGAACGTCGCGATCATCCGCTACCGCGGCGCAGCCGGCGACTACCGCGACATGTCGGTCACCGTGCACCGCATCCCCGGCGGCGGCGACGGCGTGCCCGCGTCCGCCGTGGTCGGGCTGCGCGACGTGACCGCCGAGCAGCGGGCGCTGCGCGAGCTCGCCCGCAGCGAGGAGCGGTTCCGCCTCGCGATGACGGCGGCCCCTGTCGGCATGGCGATCTCCAACCCGGACGGACGGTTCGTGCAGGTCAACGACGCCTTCTGCGCGCTGCTCGGCATCGCCGAGCACGAGGCGCTCGGTACGACGGTGACGGCGTTCCTCGCCCCCGAGGAGCGCGGGCTCGTCGAGGAGGTGATGCTGGCGCTGTCGGACGAGGGCCGGAGCACCTTCCGGCACCAGCACACGCTCGTCTCGGCGACTCGGCAGCTCTGGGTCGAGCACTCGGCCAGCGTGCTGCGCGACGAGGCGGGGGAGCCGATGTTCTACGTGCACCAGTTCGCCGACCACACCGAGGCGCACGAGCTGCGGCAGGACCTCGAGTACCGAGCCAGCCACGACGCGCTCACCGGCGTCGTCAACCGCGGCGAGCTGATGACCCAGCTGGAGCACAGCCTGCGACGCGGCCGCGGCGGCGCCGCGTGGCTCGGGGTGCTCTTCTGCGACATCGACAACCTCAAGCCGCTCAACGACGAGTTCGGCCACCACACCGGCGATGTCGCGATCCAGACCGTCGCCGAGCGGCTGAAGTCTGTCGTGCGCCTCGGCGACCTCGTGGCGCGCATCGGCGGCGACGAGTTCGTGGTGCTGCTCGAGGGGCTGCGGAGCCGGGACGAGCTCGCGGTGATCGCGGAGAAGTGCCGCGCCGCCGTCGAGGGCCCTGTGGCCGTGGACGGCGAGACGATCCTCGTCAGCGTGAGCGTCGGAGCCGTGCTCGCTGGGCAGGACGAGACCGCCGACGAGGTGCTCGCCCGCGCCGACCACGCGCTCCACCGGGCCAAGACCGGCGGCCGGCACCAGGTCGATCTCGACTAGGGCCCCGGCGTCCCAGCGGCTGTCGCTCACCCGCGCGCCCTGGCATGCATCGCGTCACACCGAAGGGCAGCGCTGCCGTGGCGTCGGCCGCCGGTGCGACGATGACCGCATGACCGCACCCGTGCTGCACGAGGGAGTCGTCACGCTGCGCCCGCCCAACCGGGACGACCGCGACACCCGCCAGAAGCACGGATGGTGGGCGGCGATCGAGCGCGGCTTCGGCCACGTCGAGCAGGATCGTCCGATGACCGACGCCGAGGCCGACGCCTGGGTCGAGCACGTGCTCGCCGAGGCCACCGACACCTGGTGGGTGATCGAGGTCCAGGGCGAGGCCGCGGGGGTGGCGTTCCTGCACCGGTTCGAGCCCGAGCAGCGTCGGGCCCGCTACGCCGTCGGCCTCTTCCACCCCGAGCTCCTCGGCCGGGGCATCGGGACGGCCACCACCCGCGCCGTGCTGCGGCATGCCTTCGACGATCTCCGCCTGGCCGAGGTCGAGCTGCGCGTGCTCGAGATCAACGACGCCGCGGTGCGCTGCTACGAGAGGTGCGGCTTCCGCGTGACCGGCCGCGACGCCGACACCTGCGAGCTCCACGGCGAGCTGTACGACGACTTCATCATGACGGCGCACGCGGGCGGCTGGCCCGTGGCGCACCCGGCGACATGACCCGCTGGGTCTGCGAGCACTGCGGTCGGCAGGGCGAGGGCGACGACGACGCAGTCGACCGCATCCAGTGCCCCGACTGCGGGGAGCCGGTCGTCCCGCGCTGAGGGGTGTCGGCTACCAGCCGACGATGTTGTGCCACGCGGTGTAGAGCATGAAGCCGAACGCGACGGCCATCGCGATGCCGACGAACGAGCGCCCCACGATGCCGAGCTGCAGACCGGACGTCGCGGCCTTCTTCGGCACCGCACGCGGGCGAGGCAGGGGCGTCAACACGGCGGGGCCGCCGACGACCCGGTCGAGGTCGCCGCCCGTGGTGTCGTACTGCGTCGGCACGGCCTCGGTGGGCTGCTGCAGGGTGCCGTTCGGGAGGATGCGCGACAGGTCGGAGGCGGCCCAGCCGCGGGCGGGGGAGTCCCCACGATCGGTGCTCATGTCCCAATCCTCGCACCGGAGCCTGCGCCGAGCCCGCCTCACGCACCGAAGTGCCCGAAAGTCGCTGTGGTTTCTGGCCGTTCGGTGCGTGAGGCGATCAGGCGTGGAGGCGGATGTGCGACGGCCCCTGCGGGTCGGTGCGGCGTACCTCGAGGCGCTCGGTGATGCGGTCCTTCAGCTCGGCGACGTGCGACACGATCCCGACCATGCGGTTGTTGTTGCGCAACTCGTCGATGACCGTCATCACCTGGTCGAGGGTCTCGGGGTCGAGCGTGCCGAAGCCCTCGTCGATGAACAGCGTGTCGAGCTCGACACCGCCGGCCTCCGCGGTGACGACGTCGGCGAGACCGAGGGCCAGGGCGAGCGAGGTGTAGAAGGTCTCGCCGCCCGACAGCGACTTCGGGCTGCGGCTCTCGCCGGTGTGCCGGTCGACGACGCGCAGCGAGAGGCCGGTGCGCTCGACCTTCCTGTCCGACTCGTCGGTGCGCTCGAGCTCGTAGCGGCCGGCGCTCATCGTGGCGAGCCGCACGTTGGCCGCCTGCACGACCTGCTCGAACCAGCGACGCAGCACGTAGGTGGTGAGCGTCATGCGCATCGAGCCGCTCGTGCCGTTGGCGAGCCTCGCCAGCCGGGTGACCGCCGCCGTGCCGGTGACGACCTCGGCGTGCATCGCCTCTGCCTGCTCGACCTTGGTGCGCGCCTCGACGAACCGCTGGTGCCGTAGGGCGGTGGTGGCCACCGACCCGGTCGACCGCGCGTGCCGGTCACCGGCCTCGTCGCGCGCGGCGCGGGCGGTCGCCAGCCTGGCCCCGACCTCCGCGAGGTCCACCGTGAGCACGTCCGCGAAGCGGGGATCGGCAGCGGCGGCCTCGCTGGCGGCGAGCGCTCGCGACCAGTCGTCGACGGCAGCCTGCAGCGCGGCGATCTGGGCGGGTGTGCGCTGCGCCGCGCGGGCGGCGTCGAGGTCGGCGAACCCGGCCTCGGTCGCCTCTCCGGTGGCGGCCTCGAGGGCGGCATCGTGCTGCGCCGTGGCGAGCGCTGCGGCCGAGACGGCGGCCGCGGTGGCGCGCTCGTGCTCGGCCTGTGCTCGGAGAGCCTGCTGCCGCGCAGCCACGGTGGCGTGGTCGCCGCGTGCGGCCGCGACCTCCGCGGAGGCCTCCGCGAGCGCCCGTGCCCGGGCGTCGTGCGCGGCGGCGGCCTCGGCCAGCGCGGTGGTCTGCGTACCGACGGCGGCCTCGTGGCCCGCCAGCTCGGTGCGGAGCGACTGCACCTGGGCCTCGAGCCCACCGAGCTGCTCGGCGGCGGCGCGGATCTCCGCGAGCTCCGCCCGCCCGGCCGCCAGCTCTGCGCTGGCCGCCTCAGGAGTGGTGCCGGCTGAGGCCACCCCGAGCTCGGCCTGACGCAGGGCGAGGGTGTCGAGGTCGGACTGCGCTGCGGCCTCGGCCTGCTGCGCCTCGACGTACGCCGCCTCCGCGCTCGCGACGTCGTCGGCCGAGATCGCGTCGTCGGCGGGTCGCGCGGGTGAGGGATGGTCGGTGGCGCCGCAGACCGCGCAGGGCTGGCCCTCGACGAGACCGGCCGAGAGCACGGCGGCGATGCCGTCGAGGTGCCGGGTGCGCTGGTCGTTCCAGGCCTCGTGCGTGCGCAGGCGGGCCTCGCGGCTGCGGGCGACGGCTGCGGTGGCCGCCTCGATCCGGGGGAGCAGAGCGGCGAGGTCGCCGGCGGCCTTCCAGCGCATCTCGAGCCTCGCAACCTCCGCCGCTGCCGCCTCCGCGCCGGCCGCCCGGAGCGCCGCCGCCTCGCGCGCGGCCACGGCGTCGGAGATCTGCTGCGGCAGAGCGAGCGTGGCAGCCCTGGCCGCCTCCAGCCGCGCGGCTGCGGCGTCGCGCTCGGCCGCCAGCCGGGCGACCTCCGCGGCCGCGGACGCGAGCTCGCGCTCGCGCACGACCAGGTGCTCGAGGCCGGCGGCCTCGGCGTCTCTGGCGCGGGCCCGGGCCTCGTGCACGTCGGATCCCTCGAGCGCCGTCGTGCCGGAGGAGGCGGTGAGCGACTCGAGGGCTGAGCGGGCGGTGGCGAGCCGCGTCGCCGCCGCCTCGAGGTCGTCGAGCCTCAGGCGCACCGGCACGGCTGCCTGGGCACCGGCGAGCTCGGCCGCCCGGGCCTCGTGCTCGGTGCGGGTGGCGCGGTGCTGCTCGGCAGCGGCTCGCGCCATCGCCAGGTCGTGCACCCGCCCCGACGTCTGCTCCAGGTCGGCGTGCTCCGCCGTGGCGATGTCCAGCGCCGCGCGGGCAGCCGTCTCCTCGGCCGTCGCTGCGGCGGACTCCCGGGCGAGGTGGTCGGCGATCGAGGCGAGCCGCGCGGGGCGCTCGGGTTCGGGCGAGCCGACGAGCGCGCGATCGTCGCCGGCGTCGATGCCCGCCGCCTCGTCGGCTGCCGCCAGGGCCTGTGCCACCGCCGCGGCTGCCGCCTCGCGCTGGCGTCCGGCCTCGGTGCGACGGCTCTCGAGCTCGCGCGTGACCCTGTCGTAGAGGCCGGTGCCGAAGATCTGGGTGAGCAGGGTGCGGCGCGTGTCGTCGTCGGCACGCAGGAACAGGGCGAACTCGCCCTGCGGCAGCAGCACGACCTTGGTGAACTGGTCGGGAGTGAGCCCGACGCGGTTGCGGATCTCGGTGTTGGCCTCCTGGACGTGGCTGCTTACCGACGTCCAGCCGGCCGCCTCGAGGCGCTCGAGGTGCACGCTCGCCTTCTCGGCGGTGAAGCCCTCGCCGCGCTTCTTCGGGCGCTGGTGGTCGGGGACGCGGGTGATCCGCAGCCGCTCGCCTCCGACCGAGAGCTCGAGGACGACCTGCGGCACCGCCTCGGGGGGCGCGAAGTGCGAGCGGAGCCGGTCGGTTGAGCTCTCGCTGCCCGCGGTGGCGCCGTACAGCGCGAAGGTGATCGCGTCGAGGATCGTCGACTTGCCCGCACCGGTGGGGCCCTCGAGCAGGAACAGCCCGCTCGCGGTGAGCGCGTCCATGTCGATCGTCTCGGTGCCGGCGAACGGCCCGAACGCCGTGATCTGCACGGAGTGCAGGCGCATCAGCGGCTCACCTCGGCGTGCCGGACGGCCTCGACGGCGTCGCGCAGCAGCAGGGCCTCCTCGTCGGTGGGCGGCACGCGGTCGACGTACTCGACGAAGAGCGTGCACACCTCGACGGGGTCGGTGGTGCGCCGCAGGCGCGCGAGGTCGGTCTCCTCGCTCACCGCGGAGCCATCCGGCGCGAAGTCGAGGACGAGCGTGTGCGGCCAGTGCTCGCGCAGCCGCTCCATCGGCGCCGCCGGGCGGCTCGGGTCGGTGAGCACGACCTTGACCCAGGCCTCGGCGAGGTCGGCGAGGTCGGTGCCCGCGCGTGCGACGAGGTCGTCGAGCCGGCCGCGCACCTCGCGCAGCGGCCGCGGCACGGGTGCCGCGAGGGTGCTGGTGATGACGGCGCCGTCGGCGTCGATCTCGACGAGGGTCACGGACTTGGTGTCGTCCTTCTCGCTGAAGGAGAAGGCGATCGGGGAGCCGCTGTAGCGCAGCACCGTGCTGCTGCCCCCGAGGCTCACCTGCTGCGGGCGGTGCAGGTGCCCGAGCGCGACGTACGAGACGCCGTCGAACACGTGCGCGGGGGAGTCGCCGATGCCGCCGACCCGGAGGTCGCGCTCGGACTCGGTGACGGTGCCGCCGGTGACGAAGGCGTGCGCGAGCACGACGGTGCGCGCGATGCCGCGCTGCGCGGCGTCGGCGAGGATCCGGCGGGTGGCCTCGCCGAGCACGGCCTCGTGCGAGCGCTCGACGCCGAGGGCGTCCTTGGCGGAGTCCGGCAGCAGGTAGGGGATGCCGTAGACGGCGACGTCGCCGTGCTCGTCGGTGAGCACCACGGGCTCGGCGAGGCCGGCGATCGTGGTGCGCAGGTGGATGCGCGAGGCCTCGGCGAGCCCGCTGCCGAAGCCGAGGCGGACGGCGGAGTCGTGGTTGCCGGACACCACGACGAGCGGCACCCCGGCCTCGGCGAAGGCGAGGAAGGTGCGGTCGAGCAGCTGCACGGAGTCGAGCGGGGGGACGGCGCGGTCGTAGACGTCGCCGGAGACGAGGACGGCGTCGACCTGCTGCTCGACGGCGGTCTCGAGCAGCCACGCGAGGAAGGCCTCGTGCGCGGTGTGCAGGCTCGTCTGGAAGAGCGTGCGGCCGAGGTGCCAGTCGGAGGTGTGCAGCAGCCTCACGCGGCACCTCGCGGTGCTGCCTGGGCGCTGCTGCGCGATGCCATCGGACGTCCCTGCTGCTCGGGTGCGGAGCACGGCGTCGGCTCCAGCACTGACGCTAGGGGGTGCCCCCGACACGACCGACCCGGGACACGCGCGACGCCGGGGAGCGCGGGATCCTGCACGATGGCCCCCATGAGCAGCGCCTGGTCGGACGACGCCCCACCCGAGCCCGAGCGGCCGGCGTTCCGGCGGTCGTTCGCCGTCGGGATCGCGGCCGCGCTCGGGCTCGCCCTGGTCGCCGCGGTGCTCGCGCTCCTGCCGCCAACGGTCTCCTTCGGCGGTGTCGAGGTCGCCTGCTGGGCGCCGGCACTGGGCTACGACCCGTCGGCCGCCACCCTTCCGGAGGCGGTGCGGGCGGCCTGCGCAGCCTCGACCAACACCCGGCTCGTGCTGTCGCTCGTGCTCGCCATCGCGGCTGTGGTGATCGGGGCGGTCACGACCCTGCGCGCCACGACCGTGCCCCGCACCGAGCGCTGAGGGGGTCCCCGGCGTCGGGGAGGCAGCGAACCGGGCCCGATCGGGCCCCGGGACGGCGTTCACTGCTGCAAACGGGTTACCGCAATCCCTTCAGCCCACGCTCCGGACGGTCGAAAGGACGGGTATGGGAGAGGTCCGGTTCTTCCGTGCCGTGCAGGGCGGACGCGACTGGGTGTTCGCGTACCTGGACGGCCCTGACGCCGTGTGGGGGATGGACCGCCTCTCCGGCGAGGAGTGGTGGTACGAGCCGTCGGTCACCGGCTGGCTCGCCCCGATGATCCGGTCGCGCCTCGCGAGCGGCGTCCCGATCCCCGAGATGGGCACCCCCGGCACGGGTGCCGCGGCCTCCGTCCCCGCCGTCGCCCAGCGCTACGACCTGGCCCTGCACGAGCCGGGCCACACCGTGCTCGCGGCGTTCCATGCACGCCTCGTGGCCACGGGGGGAGTCTCCCCGGGCGCCGGGATGCCCGACGAGCTCACCACCCTGGCCCGGTCGTACGTCGGCGAGCTCGAGGTCTCGAGCGCGCTCGACCGGCTCGGCAGCCGCTGGCGCGTGCTGCACTCCGTGCCCGCGAATGCCGCAGGCACCGGCGTCGACCACGTGGTCATCGGGCCAGCGGGCGTCTTCACGGTCCTCAGCCGCAACCACCGCGGCACCATCGTCAACGTCGCCGGCGACACCGTCGTGGCGGACGGTCGCCAGCAGTCGTACGTGCCCGACGCCCGGCACGGCGCCCAGCAGGCGCAGGAGGCGTTGTCGGCGTACCCCGACCTCGCGATGTCGGTGTTCCCGACGATCGTCGTGGTCGGCGCCCGGCTCTCGGTGTCGCACCCGCCCGACTTCGTCTCGGTGGTCGAGGCCACCACGCTCGTCGACTGGCTCGAGTCGCTCCCGCCGCGGCTGCACCAGACCCAGGTCGTCGTCGGCTACGACGCGCTGCGCTGGTCGGACGCCTGGACCACCATCGCGCCGCACGCACCCGCCCCGGACACCAGGCGCGCCCTGGCGCTCGAGCGTGGGCTGGGGCTGCGCCCGGTGCCCACGACCGCTGCCGTGGCCGCGCCGCCCCCGGTGGCCGAGGTGTCGGCGTCCACCCCCATCCCCGCGCCCATCGCGTCGCCGCACGAGCCCGAGGCCGCGCAGGAGTCGAGCGCGCAGCCGGCGGCGCGCAGCCGCGCTGTCACCGGTCCCTCCGGCGGACGCCGGTCGCGCCCCGAGCGCTCCGCACGCGGGGGCTCCGGCTCGCGCGGTCGCACCATCGCCGCGGTCGTCGCGTCGGTCATGCTGGTGCTGCTCGTCGCGCCCAGCATCGTGACGGGCGTGCAGCGGGCGATGTCCGAGCCGACGGCGTCCGCGAGCCAGACGCCTCGGCCCGTGTCGACGGTCGAGCCCGAGATCGGCGGCCCTTGCGCACCGCCCGACGAGGCGGTGTCCGGCACGGGGGAGACGCTCGCCTGCAACCAGGGCACCGGCACCTGGGCGCTGCGCGGCGTGACCGCCACGCTCGACGAGCCGTGCACCAAGGTCGACGAGCTCGGCTGGTCGACGACCAAGAACAAGCCGCTCGTCTGCGCCAAGGACGGCGCCGACCTCGTGTGGCAGGTCCGCACGGGCTGACCCGTCGATCAGGAAATGTCGCGCCGCGAGCGTCGTTCGCACGCGAACGGGCGGTGCGGCGGAGCAAGATGACGGCGTGACGACGACGTCCGCACCCCAGCCCCTGCCCTCCGACCTCGACATCGCCCGCGCCGCGCAGCTGCGGCCGCTGGAGGAGGTGGCGGCGGGCACCGGTCTGCGGCCCGACCACCTCGAGCCGTACGGCCGCAGCGTCGCCAAGATCTCGCTCGCCGCGGCGCGCGACCTCGCCGACCGGCCGCAGGCCACGTACGTGCTCGTCACGGCGATCACGCCGACGCCTCTGGGGGAGGGCAAGACCACGACGGCCGTCGGTCTCACCCAGGGTCTCGTCGCACGGGGGTACCGCGCCACGGTGGCGCTGCGGCAGCCGAGCATGGGGCCGACGTTCGGCATCAAGGGCGGCGCCGCCGGAGGCGGCTACAGCCAGGTCGTGCCGATGGAGACGATGAACCTCCACCTCACCGGCGACTTCCACGCGGTGACGGCAGCGCACAACCTGCTCGCCGCGATGGTCGACAACCACCTGCACCACGGCAACGAGCTCGGCATCGACCCGCACAGCGTCGCGTGGCGACGGGTGCTCGACGTCAACGACCGCGCGCTGCGCAACGTCGTGGTCGGCCTGGGTGCGCGGATGGACGGCGTACCGAGGCAGGGCGGGTTCGACATCACCGCGGCCAGCGAGGTCATGGTGATCCTCAGCCTCGCCACCGACCTCTCCGACCTGCGGGCCCGCCTCGGCCGCATCGTCGTCGCCTACTCCTTCGAGGGCGAGCCGATCACCGCCGAGCAGCTCAAGGCCGCCGGCTCGATGGCCGTGATCCTGAAGGACGCGCTCGCGCCCAACCTGCTCCAGACGCTCGAGGGTGGTCCTGCGCTCGTACACACCGGTCCGTTCGGCAACATCGCGACCGGCAACTCCAGCGTGATCGCCGACCTCATCGGCTCGAGGATGGGCGACTACCTCGTGACCGAGGCCGGCTTCGGCTCGGACATGGGTGCCGAGCGGTTCTTCGACGTGAAGTGCCGCGTGAGCGGGCTGCGCCCGGACGTCGCCGTCCTGGTGGCGACGGTCCGTGCCCTCAAGGCGCACAGCGGGCGCTTCACCGTGACGCCCGGGAAGCCGCTGCCGCCGGAGATGCTGGCGGAGAACCCGGACGACGTCCGCGCGGGCGCTGCCAACCTCGCCCACCACATCGAGATCCTGCGCTCGTTCGGCGTCTCGCCGGTCGTGGCGATGAACGCGTTCCCGGGCGACCACGACTCCGAGCACGACGTCGTGCGCGAGATCGCCGAGGCTGCGGGCGCGCGCTTCGCCATCTCGCGGCACGTCGCCTTCGGCGGCAAGGGGGCGATGCCGCTGGTCGAGGCCGTGGAGGAGGCCGCGGCCGAGCCGACCGACTTCCGCTACGCCTACGACCTCGACGAGTCGCTCGTCGACAAGATCACCGACGTCGCGCGCGACGTGTACGGGGCCACGGGCATCGACCTCAGCCCGGCGGCGAAGAGGGGCTTGGAGCAGTTCGAGGCCCTGGGGTACGGCGAGTTCCCGGTGATCATCGCCAAGACGCACCTGTCGATCTCGTCCGACCCGACGCTGCTCGGGGCGCCGCGCGGCTGGCGGATGCCGGTGCGCGAGGTGCGCGTCGCTGCCGGCGCCGGCTACGTCTACGCGATCGCCGGCGACATGCGCACGATGCCGGGCCTCGCCAAGCATCCGGCGGCCGAGCGCATCGACCTCGACGCCGACGGCAACATCACCGGCCTCTCCTAGCCCACCCCCTCGCTCACCCTGGCCAATCCGTCGATTCCCGGCCCGGGAAGCGACGGATCGATCAGGGTGACGGGTGGGTCAGCCGCCGGCGACGCTCGGGAGGATCCACACCTCGGCGCCGTCGACGAGCGGCGTCGCCTGGCCGTCGAGATGGCGGACGTCGTCGTCGCCGACGTACACGTTGACGAAGCGGCGCAGGTCGCCCTGCTCGTCGCGGACGCGGCGCTCGAGCGCGGGGTGCGAGGCCGCGAGCGCGTCGAACAGCGCGCGCACCGAGGCAGGCGCCGGGTCGACGTCGAGCACCCGCTGACCGCCGACGACGTCGGCGAGCACCGTGGGCAGGCGCAGCGTGACGCCCACTCACACCTCCGCGGCGCGCACGGACAGGACGTCGGGCAGGTGCTCGGCCACGAGCGAGTACGTGTCGCCCTCGTCGGTGCTGGCGTACACGCAGCCGTCCCGCGTGCCGAGGTAGACGCCGGTGGGCTCGGCCAGGTCGACGCACGCGGCGTCGCGCAGCACGACCGTCCACGCGTCGTCGGGCAGGCCCGGGCCGAGCTCGGTCCAGCTGCCGCCGCCGTCACGCGTGCGGTGCACGCGCATGCGCCCGCCCACCGGGAAGCGCTCGCCGTCGGCGACGAGCGGCATGACCCAGGCGGTGCCGGGTGCGCGCGGCGAGGCGAGGACGAAGAAGCCGAAGTCGCTCGGCAGGCCGTCGGCGATCGACCGCCACGACAGGCCGCCGTCGTCGGTGCGGTAGACGCCGTGGTGGTTCTGCGCGTACATGACGGACGGGCCCGCGGCGTCGACGGCGACCTTGTGCACGCACTGGCCGAACTCCGGATACGGGTCGGGCAGGAACGTCACGTGGATGCCCTTGTTGCGCGGCGTCCAGCCCGTGGCGCCGTCGTCGGACACGTAGACGCCGCCGGTGCTCATCGCGACGGTGACGCGGTCGGACGACGGGTCGGGGACGATCGTGTGCACAGCGGCACCGCCGAAGCCCGGCGCCCACTGCGGGCGGTGCGGGTGGTCCCACAGGTCGCGGACGAGCGAGAACGCCTCGCCGCCATCGTCGCTGCGCCACAGCGACGTCGGCTCGCACCCCGCCCACACGACGCCGGGCCTATCGGCGGTGTCGGGCTGGATCTGCCACACGCGACCCAGAGCGGTCCCGGTGTCGTCGGGGAACGAGATGGCGCGGTTCTCGGTCTCGTGCCAGGTGGCACCGAGGTCGTCCGACCACGCGATGGTGGGGCCCCAGTGCCACGACATCACGCCGGCGAGGATGCGGGGACGGTCGCCGCGGGTGTCGACCGCGACCGACGCGACCTCCTGCATGGCGAAGTGCGGACCGTCGGCGGTCCACGTGCGGCGGTCCTCGGACCTCAGCAGCCAGAGCCCCTTACGGGTCCCGACGGCGACGACGTGCGTCATGGCGATCCCTCCCTGAGAGCGAGGGTCACGACGCTAGACCGACCCGCCGACAACGGAAACCCCCCAGCCCCGGGCGAAAGGGGGGTCAGCGCAGGGTGTCGTGGACGACGCGGCCGTTGGCGACGGTGAGCTCGACCTTCGCGTCGCCGATCGGCCCCGCGTCGAGGGCGAACAGGTCGCGGTCGATCACCACGAGATCGGCGCGCTTGCCCACCTCGAGCGTGCCCGCGTCGGCCTCGTCGTGGTTGACGTACGCCGACCCGCTGGTGAAGCCCGCGAGGGCCTCCGCGAGCGAGATCGCCTGGTGCGGCAGGAAGGGTGCGACCGAGCGGTCCTCGGTGCCCACGCGGGTGACCGCGACCTCCATCTGCTGGAGGGGGTCGGCGGTCGACACGGGCCAGTCCGAGCCCATCGCGAGGACGGCGCCGCTGCGTGCGAGGTCGCCGAAGGGGTACATCTGGTCGACCCGGTCCTGGCCGAGGAACGGCACCGTGAGCTCGTCCATCTGCGCGTCGCTCTGAGCCCACAGCGTCTGGCAGTTCGCGACGGCGTCGAGCGCACGGAAGCGCGGCAGGTCGTCGGGGTGCACGACCTGCACGTGGGCCAGGTGGTGGCGCAGGTCGTGCCGGCCGTGCACCGCGATCGCGTGCTCGATGGCGTCGAGGGCGAGGCGCACCGCGCGGTCTCCGATCGTGTGCAGGTGCACCTGGAACCCGAGGCCGGTGAGCTGGTCGAGCGCGGCGTTCAGCATCTCGGGCTCGATGAACTGCAGGCCCGCGTTGTCGGTGTGCCCCCCGCACCCGTCGCAGTACGGCGCGAGCAGCGAGCCCGTGTAGTTCTCGAGCACGCCGTCGGTCATCATCTTGACCGTCGTCGGGAAGAACCGTCCGCCAGTGCCGCGCTCGCGCTGGGCGACGAGGTCCGCGATCTGCTCGACGCCGCGGTGGCGGTCCCACCACAGCGCGCCGACGACACGGGCCGTGAGCAGCTCCTCGGCCGCGAGCTCGGCGTACGCCTCGAGCGTCTGGGGCGTCACCCACGCGTCCTGCCACCCGGT
The DNA here is from genome assembly GCF_042660085.1 of Longivirga aurantiaca. NCBI lineage: Bacteria > Bacillati > Actinomycetota > Actinomycetes > Sporichthyales > Sporichthyaceae > Longivirga > Longivirga aurantiaca. The sequence continues at coordinate 1,195,394 of NZ_JBHSTI010000008.1, forward strand.
GATGCCGAGCGAGTGCAGGTACTCCTGCGCGCCCCGGATCGCGGCCTTCCACTCGTCCTTGTCGGGCTTGGGCACCCAGCGCTCCTCGAAGGAGTACGCCGCGCCCTCGTGGAGCATGCCGGTGAGCCGGCCCTCGGAGTCGCGCTCGTAGCGGCCGTCGGACGGGTCGGCGACCGAGTCGTCGATGCCGGCGATCTCGAGCGCCCTGCTGTTCACCCAGGCGCCGTGGGTGTCCTTGTTGAACAGGAAGACCGGGCGGTCGGGCACGATCGCGTCGAGGTCGTCCTTGTGCGGGTTGCCGCCGGGGAAGTACTCCATCGCCCAGCCACCGCCGCTGATCCACGGCTGCTCGGGGCGGCTGTCGGCGTACTCCTTGATCTGGGCGAGGTAGTTCTCGCGGCCGTGCGTGTCGAGCAGGTAGAGGTGCAGGCGGTTGCGCCCTGCGAACGGCGCGTGGATGTGCGAGTCCTGGAATCCGGCGGTGACGAGCTTGCCCGCCGCGTCGACCACGCGGGTCGTGGGGCCGACGAGCTCATGCATCTGCTCCGCGGTGCCGAGGGCGACGATCCGGTTGCCGCGTACGGCGATCCCGCGCGCCCAGCTGCGCACGGCGTCGCCGGTGTAGACGCTGCCGAGGATCACGAGGTCGGCGGGCGTGGTCATGCGGCTCCTCCACGGACGGCGGCGGCCCCGGGCCGGGGTCCGCCCATCCTGGGGCAGAGGGGTGTGACCGCGCTCACCAGGGCACCGTCAGAGCCCACCAGGCCAGGTCGAGTGCCGGGAACCGGGGGCGGTCCCGATGCGTCTGACTTGGGACGACGCTGCTCCGAACGGGCTGCGGGCGCCCCGGATCGTCGAAACGAATTGGGGAATTGTTCAGATGTCCCGTAACGTTGTCGATACAGCCGGTGTGATGTTCTGACATTCAGTCACATCACGATTGCTCGATCGAGCAGCACCGGCACCCGCGAGAAGGACGGCTCGTCCCCGCGGGACACCCCGGATCTGCACGACGCCGCCTCGCGGTGCGCAGACCGGAACGATTGGAAAGAGGTAAGGCCATGGACGACTTCGGTCCCTGGGACGACTGAGTCCCCCTGTCGACCCCGACGGGGTCGACCACAGATGTCGCGAAGGCCCCCGCAACGATGCGGGGGCCTTTGCCGTGCTGGGGGGGGGTCCTGGCCGGCTGACGGCCCAGAAGTCTCGCGCCGACCGGCTCGGGCGGTGGAGGGTGGGGCGCATGGCTGAGGAAGAGGCGCTGTCGTTCGCGATCGCCGCCGACTTCGCCGCGTGGATCTCAGCGCGATCGGGGCCGGACGGCGTCTGGCTCCGCGTGCCGATGAAGGCGTCGGGCCACCCTGGGATCGGCTACGCCGAGGCGCTGCAGGTGGCGCTGGCGCACGGCTGGATCGACGGGCAGAGGAAGGGCGACGACGGGAGCGGCTACTGGCTGCAGCGCTTCACGCCACGACGTGCGCGCAGCCGTTGGTCGCAGGTCAACTGCGCGCACGCAGAGAAGCTCATCGCCGAGGGTCGCATGACGCCCGCCGGTCTCGCCGAGGTCGAGGCCGCGAAGGCCGACGGCCGGTGGGCGGCGGCGTACGCCCCGCAGAGCCGCGCCGAGGTGCCGCCGTCGCTCGCCGCGGCGTTCGACGCCACGCCTGGCGCGCGCGAGGCGTTCGAGGCGCTCGACAGCCGCAACCGGTTCGCCGTCCTGCACCGGGCGGCGTCCCCGAAGACCGACAGGGGCCGCCTGGCCGCGGCCGAACGCCTCGCCACCATGCTCGCCCGAGGCGACAAGCCCTACCCCTGATTCGACGTCGTACGGGGACGGGGCCGCGACCTAGACTGGCGAGGTCATGTCGGCCGACGTACCCCCTGAAGCAGCGCCGTCGGTCGCGGACCTCCGGAGCCGCCTCGACGGCGTGATGCTGCGCGACCGCAGGCGGCTCGGACGCCGGCTCGAGGGCGCCCGCAAGATCCGCGACGACGCCAAGCGCGCGCAGTCGCTCGCCACGATCGCCGCCGACGTCGTGCGGGCCGAGACGCGCATCGCTGCGCGGCGTGCGTCGGTGCCGACGATCACGTATCCGGATCTCCCCGTCAGCGCGCGGCGCGACGACATCGCGGCCGCGATCCGCGACCACCAGGTGGTCGTGATCGCCGGTGAGACCGGCAGCGGCAAGACCACGCAGATCCCGAAGATCCTGCTCGAGCTCGGCCGTGGGGTCGTCGGGCAGATCGGGCACACGCAGCCCCGTCGTATCGCGGCGCGGGCCGTCGCGGACCGGGTGGCGGAGGAGCTCGGCGTCGAGCTCGGCGAGGCCGTCGGCTACCAGGTGCGCTTCACCGACCACTCGAGCGACCGCACGCTCGTGAAGGTGATGACCGACGGCGTGCTGCTCGCCGAGATCCAGAACGACCGGCTGCTCGAGCGCTACGACACGATCGTGATCGACGAGGCGCACGAGCGCAGCCTCACGATCGACTTCCTGCTGGGCTACCTGCGCGAGATCCTGCCGAGGCGGCCGGATCTCAAGATCGTGGTCACCTCGGCCACGATCGACACCGCGCGGTTCAGCGAGCACTTCCATGGAGCGCCGGTCGTCGAGGTGAGCGGCCGCACCTACCCGGTCGACGTCGTCTACGAGCCGTACGGCGTCGAGGACGGCGACGACCGCGACCAGGTGACGGCGATCTGCGACGCGGTGCTGGTGCTGCAGGGGCAGGGACCCGGCGACATCCTCGTGTTCCTGTCGGGGGAGCGGGAGATCCGCGACACCGCCGACGCGCTGCGCGGGCTGAAGCTGCGCGACACCGAGATCCTGCCGCTCTACGCGCGCCTGTCGGCCCAGGAGCAGCACCGGGTCTTCGAGCCGCACAGCGGGCGTCGGGTGGTGCTGGCCACGAACGTCGCCGAGACCTCGCTCACCGTGCCGGGCATCCGGTACGTCGTCGACCCCGGCACCGCGCGCATCAGCAGGTACTCCGCGCGGCTGAAGGTGCAACGGCTCCCGATCGAGGCGATCTCGCAGGCGAGCGCCAACCAGCGCAGCGGCCGCTGCGGGCGCGTGGCCGACGGCATCGCGATCCGGCTCTACTCCGAGGGGGACTTCCTCGCCCGGCCGGAGTTCACCGAGCCGGAGATCCTGCGCACAAACCTCGCCTCGGTCATCCTGCAGATGACGGCGCTCGGCCTCGGCGACATCGAGCGGTTCCCGTTCGTCGAGCCGCCCGACTCGCGCCAGATCCGCGACGGCGTCGAGCTCCTGCGCGAGCTGAACGCGCTCGAGCCGGGGAAGGAGCTGCGGCTCACGGAGATCGGGCGGCGCCTGGCCCGGCTCCCGCTCGACCCGCGCCTCGGCCGCATGGTGCTCGAGGCGGAGGCGCAGGGCTGCGTCGCCGAGGTGCTCGTGATCGCGAGCGCCCTGTCGATCCAGGACCCGCGCGAGCGCCCGGTCGACAAGCAGGCGCAGGCCGACCAGATGCACGCGCGCTTCCGGGACGCCACGAGCGACTTCCTCGCGCACCTCGCGCTGTGGACCTACCTGCGCGAGCAGCAGCGCGAGCGCAGCGGCAACAACTTCCGGCGCATGTGCCGCGACGAGTACCTGCACTACCTGCGGGTGCGCGAGTGGCAGGACGTCCACTCCCAGCTGCGTCAGGCGTGCAAGGACCTCGGGATCGAGGTCGGTCGGCTCGGCACGGCGGACGGCGGAGCGCACGACCCTGCCGCCGTGCACCGTGCGCTCGTCGCAGGACTGCTGTCGCACCTCGGCTCGTACGACCCCGTGCGCCGCGACTACCTCGGTGCCCGCGGCGCGCGGTGGGCGATCCATCCCGGGTCCGCGCTGTCGCGCAAGCCGCCGCAGTTCGCCGTCGCCGCGGAGCTCGTCGAGACCTCGCGCCTGTTCGGCCGGGTCGTCGCGCGGGTGGATCCCGAGGCTGTCGAGAAGATCGCGGGCGACCTCGTGCAGCGGTCGTACTCCGAGCCGCGCTGGAGCAAGAAGCGCGTGGCCGTCGTCGCGGACGAGCGGGTCACGTTGTACGGCGTGCCCCTCGTCGTCGGTCGGACGGTGCAGTACGGCCGCATCGACCCGGTGGTGTCACGCGACCTGTTCATCCGGCACGCGCTCGTCGGCGGCGAGTGGGACTCGCACCACCGCTTCGTGCGCGACAACGCGCGCGCCGTGTCCGACGTGGCCGAGATCGAGGATCGCGTCCGACGCCGCGACCTCCTCGTCGACGACGAGGTGCTCGTCGAGTTCTTCGAGGAGCGGCTGCCGCGCACGATCAGCGACGGGCGCGCGTTCGACCGGTGGTGGCGCGACGAGCGCCGCAAGCACCCCGACCTCCTGACCTACCCCCGCGACCTCCTCGTGCGCAGCGTCGGCGAGGACGTGGAGAGCGACTTCCCGCGGTCGTGGTCGTTCGGCTCGTTCGAGGTCGAGCTGCCGCTGTCGTACGCCTTCGAGCCGGGCAGCGACGTCGACGGCGTCACCGTCGACCTGCCCATCGCCCTTCTGCCGCAGGCGCATCCGGACGACTTCCTGTGGCAGGTGCCCGGTCGGCGCGAGGAGGTCGTGACGGCGCTCATCCGTGGGCTGCCGAAGAGCCTCCGCACCGCGTTCGTCCCGGTGCCCGACACCGCGCGCGCCGTGCTGCAGACGCTGGCACCGGGGGAGCGGGGCCTGCTCGACGCCCTCGGCCACACGCTCACGCGGATGTCCGGGGTCGTGGTGCCGTACGACGCGTGGGCGCCCGAGGCCCTCCCCGACCACCTGCGCGTGACGATCCGCGTGGTCGACGAGGCCGGCGCCGAGCTCGCGTCCGGGAAGGACCTCGCGGCGCTGCAGCAGCAGCTCGCTCCGGCCGTGGCCGAGACGATCTCGCACGCCTCGCGCGATCTCGAGGTGCGCGGGCTCACCGAGTTCCCCGCGGACGGCGTCGCACGCGTGGTGCAGGAGACGCACGGGGAGCACGTGGTGCAGGGGTGGCCCGCCCTCGTCGACACCGGTGACGCCGTCGACCTCCGGGTCCTCGTCACGCGCACCGAGCAGCTGGTGGCCATGCGCTCCGGCGTGCGGAGGCTGATGAGGCTGCGGACGCCGGTGCCCGTGCGCTACGTCGTCGGGGTGCTGACCATGAAGGAGAAGATCGCGCTCGGGCACACGCCGCACGGATCCGTGCCGGCGCTGCTCGACGACGCGCTCGGTGCCTGCCTCGACGCCGGTGTCGCGCGGGCGGCCGCGGGTGCGGCGCCCGGGTTCTCCGACGGCGTGCCGTGGACGCGGCCGGCGTACGACGCGGCGCTGCTCGCCGCGCAGGACCGGCTCGGCGACGAGCTGCTGCGCGTGGTGCGGCAGGCGGCCGTCGCGCTCGAGCTCTCGACCGAGGTGCGGATGCGCCTGCCGGGGATCACCTCGCCCAAGCTGGCCGACCTCGTCCGCGACGTGCAGACCCAGGTCGACGCGCTGCTGCCCGATGGCTTCATCACCCTCACCGGGGTCGACCGGATGCCCGACCTCGTGCGCTACCTGCGGGCCGTCGTACGCCGTCTCGACACAGCGCCCGAGGACACCGGCCGAGACCGGCTGCGCCAGAGCCAGATCGAGGCGGTGACCTCCGAGTGGCGCGACACGCTGGCCGCGCTGCACCCCGCCGAGCGGGAGACGCCGGCTGCGCACGAGGTGCGCTGGATGATCGAGGAGCTGCGGGTGAACCTCTTCGCGCAGAACCTCGGCACCCGCACACCGATCAGCGACAAGCGCATCCACAAGGCCCTCGACGCCCTCCTCGCCTGACCCCTGGTGGGATACGGCGGTGCTGGGCGCTGGCGGCGTCTGGTTGGGTAGGCGGATGCACCAGGAGCCCGAGCAGTCCGCCCTACGCCGGATCCTGCTCTTCCTCAAGGGCTCGGCCACCATCCCGCGCACGCGCTGGACCGCGCGTCGGTTCTGGCGGCCCACGCCCGGCTCGGTGTTCTCGCTCCTGCTCGGGCTCGTCCTGTTCGGGCTCGGCGAGGCCTTCCTGCTCGTGGCCGACCTCGGTGCCACGCCGTGGACGGTGCTGGCGCAGGGCCTCAGCCTCCGCACCGACCTGTCGATCGGCTGGGTCACGTTCGCCGTGAGCACGCTGGTGCTGCTGCTCTGGATCCCGCTGCGGCAGAGGCCCGGTCTCGGCACGATCGCGAACATCGTGGTCATCGCGCTCGTGCTCGACCTCGCGTATGCCTGGCTGCCCGTGCCGAGCGGCCTGGGCCTGCGCTACGTGTTCGTGTTCGTCGGGATCGGCCTCATCGGCCTCGGCAGCGGCTTCTACCTCACGGCGGGGCACGGTCCCGGGCCGCGCGACGGCTGGATGACCGGTCTGCACCACCGCACCGGCCGCCCGGTCGCGCAGATCCGCCTCGGCATCGAGGTCGTGGTGCTCACCGTCGGCTGGCTGCTCGGGGGCACCGTGGGCATCGGCACCGCGCTGTTCGCGCTGCTGATCGGACAGTCGGTGGCCCTCGGCCTCACGCTCGTGCGCCACGTCGTCCCGCCGGCGCAGCCGCACGCACCGCGGACCTGACCGGTCAGGGGTCGTCGACCGTCCGGCCAGGGGCGCCGGAGGGGCTCTCGACGGCTCCCGCACGACGGACGCCCTCCCGCTCGCACGCGGGAGGGCGTTCGTACGTCGTGGCCGGCTACGACTTCGCGAGCCCGTGCTCCTGGAGCGCAGGCATGACCTTCTGGGCGTACGCCTTCAGGGTCGAGTCCTGGGCGTCGTGCTGCAGGTAGATCGCGAACTGGTCGACGCCGAGGTCGCGCAGGGCCTTCAGCCGCTCGATGTGGGCCTCGGCCGGGCCGAGCACGCAGAACCGGTCCACGATCTCGTCCGGCACGAACTCCACGTGCGCGTTGCCGGCGCGTCCGTGCGAGTTGTAGTCGTACCCCTGGCGACCCGCGATGTAGTCGGTCAGTGCCTGCGGCACCGCAGCGCCGTCCGAGCCGTACCGCTCGACGATGTCGGCCACGTGGTTGCCGACCATCCCGCCGAACCACCGCACCTGGTCGCGCTGGTGCTCGATGTCGTCACCGACGTACGCCGGTGCGGCGACGCAGATCTTGACCGACATCGGGTCGCGACCGGCCTGCTCGGCCGCGCGGCGTACGGCGGCGATGCTCCACTCCGCGATCGCCAGGTCGGCGAGCTGGAGGATGAAGCCGTCCGCCACCTCGCCGGTGAGGGCGAGCGCCTTGGGCCCGTAGGCCGCGACGTACATGTCGAGCTGGCTGCCCTTGCTCCACGGCAGGCGCAGGTGGCTCCCGTTGTGGTCGACGGATCGGCCGTTGGCCAGCTCACGGATCACGTGGATGCTCTCGCGCAGCTCGGCGAGGGTCGACGGGCGGCCGTTCGTGACGCGCACCGCCGAGTCGCCGCGCCCGATGCCGCACACCGTGCGGTTCCCGAACATGTCGTTGAGCGTGGCGTACGTCGACGCGGTCACGGTCCAGTCGCGGGTGGCGGGGTTGGTGACCATCGGGCCGACGATGATGCGGTTGGTCTGCGACAGGATCTGGCTGTAGATCACGTACGGCTCCTGCCAGAGCAGGTGCGAGTCGAAGGTCCAGACGTAGCTGAAGCCCGCGATCTCGGCCTTCTTCGCCAGGTCGACCACGCGCCACGCGGGCGGGTTGCACTGCAGGACGACTCCGAAGTCCACGCGGTCTCCTAGGTGAGGTACGACGAGAGACCGCGGCGCAGGAACTGCCCGTGGCCGGCCGAGCCGAGGTAGTCGCCCTTCTGCACGATCACGCGGCCGCGCGAGAGCACGGTGTCGACCCCTCCGGCGATCTCGTAGCCCTCCCAGGCCGAGTGGTCCATGTTCATGTGGTGGGTCTCCACCGAGATGTGCGTCCTCGCCTGCGGGTCGTAGATGACGACGTCGGCGTCGGCGCCCGGAACGATCTCGCCCTTCTTCGGGTGCAGCCCGAACATCCGGGCGGGTGTCGTGCAGCAGATCTCGACCCATCTCGTGAGCGAGATCCGCCCGTCCACGACGCCCTGGTAGAGCAGGTCCATCCGGTGCTCGACGCTGCCGATGCCGTTGGGGATCTTGGAGAAGTCGCCGACCCCGAGCTCCTTCTGCTCCTTGAAGCAGAACGGGCAGTGGTCCGTGGAGACCACCGACAGGTCGCCCGTGCGCAGGTAGCGCCACAGCTCGTCCTGGTGCCCCTCCTGCCGCGCTCGCAGAGGCGTGGAGCAGACCCACTTCGCGCCTTCGAAGCCGGGCGCCGAGAGCTGCTCCTCGAGGGAGAGGTAGAGGTACTGCGGGCAGGTCTCGCCGAACACGTTCCAGCCCTCGCCGCGCGCGGCCGCGAGGGTCTCCACCGCCTGCTTGGCCGACATGTGGACGATGTAGAGCGGAGCGCCCGTGATCCTCGCGAGCATGATCGCGCGGTGGGTGGCCTCCTCCTCGGTCTCCCAGGGCCGGGTGAGCCCGTGGTACCTCGGGGAGGTCTCGCCTCGGGCGAGCGCCTGGGCGACGAGCACGTCGATCGCGGTGCCGTTCTCCGCGTGCATCATGATCATCGACCCGTTGCCCGCCGCGGTCTGCATCGCGCGGAGGATCTGGCCGTCGTCCGAGTAGAAGACGCCGGGGTACGCCATGAAGAGCTTGAAGCTGGTGATGCCCTCGGACACCAGCTCGTCCATGGCCTTGAGCGACTCCTCGTCGACGCCGCCGATGATCTGGTGGAAGGCATAGTCGATCGCGCAGTTCCCGCGCGCCTTCTCGTGCCAGGCGGCGAGGCCGTCCTGCACCCGCTCGCCGGCTCGCTGCACGGCGAAGTCGACGATGGTCGTCGTCCCTCCGTGGGCGGCCGCGCGGGTGCCGGTCTCGAAGGTGTCGGAGGCGAACGTGCCGCCGAACGGCAGCTCCATGTGCGTGTGCGCGTCGACGCCTCCGGGCACGACGTACTTGCCCGTGGCGTCGATGACCTCCTCCACGCTGGAGGCGAGGTCGGCGGCGAGCGAGGTGTCGCCGGGGGCGAGCAGGGCGACGATGCGCTCCCCGTCGATGAGCACGTCGAGGTGCTGCGCGCTGACCGGCCCGATCACCAGGCCGCCGCGGATCAGCGTGGTCACGGCTGCACCAGGTCGCCGTAGGCCTCGGGCCGACGATCGCGGTAGAAGGCCCAGCGGTTGCGCACCTCGGTGAGCAGCTCGAGGTCGAGGTCGCGGATCATGAGCTCGGGGGAGTGGCTGTCAGCGACCTCGCCGACGAACGCGCCCTGCGGGTCGACGAAGTACGAGGTGCCGTAGAAGTCGTCGTCGCCGAGGTCCTCGATCCCGACACGGTTGATCGCGCCGATGAAGTACTCGTTCGCGACCGCAGCGGCCGGCTGCTCGAGCTTCCAGAGGTACGACGAGAGCCCGCGCGAGGTGGCCGACGGGTTGAACACGATCTGCGCACCGTTCAGGCCGAGCGCGCGCCAGCCCTCGGGGAAGTGCCGGTCGTAGCAGATGTAGACGCCGACCTTCCCGACCGCGGTGTCGAAGACCGGGAAGCCGAGGTTGCCGGGGCGGAAGTAGAACTTCTCCCAGAAGCCCCTCACGTGCGGGATGTGGTGCTTGCGGTACTTGCCCAGGTAGCTGCCGTCGGCGTCGATCACGGCGGCGGTGTTGTAGAGGAAGCCCGGCTGCTCCTGCTCGTACATCGGCAGCACCATCACCATCGACAGCTCGCGCGCGAGGGCCTGGAAGCGTTCGACCGTCGGGCCGGGCACCGTCTCGGCGTACTCGTAGAAGGCGGCGTCCTGCACCTGGCAGAAGTAGGGGCCGTAGAACAGCTCCTGGAAGCAGATGACCTGCGCCCCTGCCGCGGCGGCCTCGCGCGCGTAGTTCTCGTGCGCGACGATCATCGACTCCTTGTCGCCCGTCCACGAGGTCTGGACGAGGGCGGCTCTGACGACGGACACGACTGCCTCCTGGGCACCGGCCGACCGACCCGGTCGGCGAGAGCCTCACTTAACCCCTACGCCGGGGTGGGGGCAATCGGTTCGCGGAGATGTTCACACAGCGGTTGCGCGCCGCAGGTGCCGTACGTCGGAGCAGCGGACGCCGTCAGTCGATGCGGACGATCTCCCCGGACGCGGTCTTGAAGTGCACCGCCACGAGGCCCGGCTCCTCGGCGTCGACCCACTGGACGTCGGTGCCGTCGATCGGCGTGTCGACGCTGCCGCCGAGCCAGGCGCGGATGCGGTCCTTGTCGCCGGCGAGCTCGCACGAGACGGCCGACACGTGGGCCGGGTGCGCCATCGACGGGTGCTGCGCGGCATCGCTCGTCCACTGGATGAAGAAGGGGAGGGACGGGTCCTCGCGGAGCTCGGTGATGCCGAGCTGCTTCCACGTGAGGTCGTAGCCGTCCGGGCGCACCCGGTGGCCGTCGACCGACTCGCGGCCCACGCGCTGCTCGATCGGCGTGATGTCGTCGACTGCGACGACCCAGCCCAGCCAGCCGCCGCCGTCCTCGGCGCGGGCGCGCACCGCCTGGCCGAACGGAGCCTTGTCCGAGGCGGGGTGGTCGAGCGCCGCGACGACCTCGAGGTAGACGCCGCCCTCGAGGGGGAGGATGAAGTTGCGGGTGCCGAAGCGGGGGTGGCGTCCGCCGTCCTCGAACGAGCCGCCCAGCTGCTGGCCGAGGCGCTGAACGGTGTCGACGAGCTCGTTGTGCGACACGGCGTAGGAGACGTGGTCCAGGCGCATAAAGGGATCCTGCCGCACCCGATCCGGGCGCCGTGCAGGGGGGTGGGTGTTCACGTGGAAGGTCTTGTGCGCCAACGGTTCTCGTGCCCCACCAAGATCGCCGGGATCAGGCGGTGTCGGACTTGCGGCGAGCCCGCTCGAGGGCCTCGAGCCGGTCGGCGCGCGTAGCCTCCGGCAGCGTCGGCGCGGTGCCCCCGAGACGGGCCGGCAGCCACCAGGTGTCGTCCGGCCCGGACGGTTTCTGCGGGTAGCGCGCGATGGCGTCGTCGAGCATGCCGCGCATCACCTCGTGCAGGTGCTCGCCGACGGCGTCGAGGTCGGAGCCCGGGGGCACGTCGATGGGTGCGCCCACCGAGACCGACACTGCCTTGCCGCGCGAGAAGTCGCGGGGGCGGCCCTTGGTCATGATGCGGTGGGTGCCCCAGAGCACGGTCGGGATGAGGGGCACCCCGCCGTCCATCGCGAGCCGCGCGGCGCCGCTCTTGAAGTCCTTGATCTCGAACGACCGCGAGATGGTGGCCTCCGGGAAGATGCCGACGATCTCGCCGTTCTTGATGTGGTCCAGCGCGATACGGAAGGACTCGGCGCCGGCGGTGCGGTCGACCGGGATGTGCTTCATCCCGCGCATGAGGGGGCCGGCCACCGGGTTCTTCCAGATCGAGTCCTTGGCCATGAAGCGCACGTAGCGCCCGGCAGGGTTCGCGCCGAGTCCGGCGAAGATGAAGTCCATGTAGCCGATGTGGTTGCTGGCCAGCACCGCGCCGCCGGACCTCGGGATGTGCTCCGTCCCGCTCAGGTCGATGTGCAGGCCGAGGCCCTTGAACAGCGCCTTCGCGGTGATAACGACGGGGGCGTAGACCGGCTCGACCATGCGGTGACACTACCCTCGCGGCATGGCCGACGACCTGCACGTCACAGTGTTCGCGGACGACTCACGCATCGAGGCGCTGTCGGCGTACACCGACAGCATCGAGGAGCTCGCGGCGGTGTTCGCCGACGCGAACGTCGGCGACGGCGAGCTGCTCGACCGCCGGCCCGCCCCGGACTCCTGGTCGGTGGGAGAGGTCCTGCACCACCTGGCCGACGCCGAGCTGCACCAGGCCGTGCGCCTGCGCCGCATGCTGGCCGAGGACCGGCCGGTCTGGGAGCCGTGGGACGAGGAGGAGTACGCCGCCTCGCTCGGCTACGACATCCGTCCTGCCGCGGACGCCCTCACGCTGGTGCTCTCGCTCCGGCACGTGAACGCCCGGCTGCTCGCGTCGCTCTCGCCGGAGCAATGGGCGCGGACGGCGGTGCACCCGAGCGAGGGCGAGATCGACGTCGCCGGATGGGTGACGGTGGCTGCGGACCACCTCAAGCTGCACGTGCTGCAGGCGCGACGCGCCGTCGTGGGGATGATCTGAGCGCGCGGTTCGTCGGTCGGTCGTCTGGAAGGGTAGGGACATGCAGCAGGACGAGGCGGAGAAGGTCGTCGCAGCTCTCAGCGAGCTGCGCCTGTTCGCCCACCTCTACCGCGGTGGGGTCAACCGGTTCGGCGTGCGCGTCGTGCTCTCGGACGGCCGCGAGGCCCTCTGGGACGTCGACGGCGCGGCCGGGCTCGAGGCGCAGGTCATGGCCAACGGGGTGCTCGTCGGCTTCGTGCCGAGGATCCCGGGATCGGAGACCTTCACGATCGAGCAGACCGTCGCGGCCATCGCGACGGCGACGTACACGTAGGGGCCCGGCAGCCGTCCACAGGGCGGCCGGGCGGCGAGTCGTCCCCAGGCGGCGGGTGCCGCTGAGCGAGCCCACGGGTGGTGCGATCGACGGTGGCGCCATGACGCCACCTGCCGATCCTTACGTCCCGCCCCAGCCTGACGACGCGCCGGACCTCGTCGCGCGCGGCCCCGAGTCGCTCCCGATCGTGGTGCCGCACCTCGTCGGATTCGTCCCCGAGCACTCGTTCGTCGTGCTCGGGCTCGACGACGCCAGCAACCGTGCGGCCGTCACGCTGCGCTTCGACATCCCTCCCGCCGGGCTCTCCGACGACGAGCTCCTGCGGGCGCTCGAGGCCTGGACGTACGCGTTCGAGGCGCTGAGCCGGTCGGGGGCGGCCGCCGCCACAGTCGTGATCTACCCCGCCGACGCGGGGGAGCAGTGGTCCGACGTCATCGTCGACGAGCTGCCCTACCGCGAGCTGGCCGAGCTGCTCGAGGAGATGCTGACCGCCGCGGAGCACGACGTCCGTGAGGTGGTCTGCGTGGTCGGGGACCGCACGAGGTCGTACCTCTGCGAGAACCTCGGGTGCTGCCCCGTCGAGGGCCGTGCCCTCGACCCGTCCGAGGCACTGCGCATCAGGGCCTCGCTCGTCGAGCGCGGGTCGGCGCCGATGAGCCGTCGGCAGTCGCTGGTGGACGCCCTCGACGCCCGGCCGGACGACGACCCGGTTCGCGCCGCTGTCCTGCACGCGCGCCCGGGGGCGCTCGCCCGTCAGTCGGGCGAGGTCGTGGCGGACGTCGAGGCGTTCCTGCACGCGGTGGCGCACTGGGGGCACAACCGCGACGGCGCCGCGAGGCGGTTCACCCGGCTCGTCGCCACCGCGGGTCTGCTGGTGCTCGACATCCCGCCGCGCGACTACCTGCTGCGCGAGCTCGCGGTGGAGTGCGACCGGCCGATCCTCGAGGCCGTGCGCACGGTGCTGTCCGAGGCGGTCCGGTGCGCACGGGACGACGAGGTGGCAGCGCTCGCCGCTGTGCTGGGGGTATCCGCCTGGCTCTCGGGGGACGGCGCCGCGGCACGCATCGCGCTGGACCGGTCGCTCGCGGCGGACCCGTCGTACTCGCTCGCCCACCTCATGTCGGCGGCGCTCGACGCCGGCATCCCCCCGTGGTCGTGGCGGGAGTCGATGCGCGACCTCACCGCCGAGGCGATCCTCGCCGCCGCCCGACCCGGCCAGGCGCGTTCGCCGGCGTGATCTCGCCGAACGGCGGCACGTCGTCGACCTCGACCCGGGTGGCATCGACGCCCAGCGCCTCGACGGCGTCGATCCAGGCGTCGACCTCCTCCCAGCGGTCGAACAGCCACGTCGACAGCTCGGGGACGGTCGTGGGGACGGAGGGCCCGGCATGCACCTGCCACCCGACGTAGAGCGTCTTGTCGGTGGGGATCTCGCGCCAGATGGTGCGCACGTCCGTGAGCCGGTCGAGCCCGGTGTGCGCGACCACCACGACGTCGGCGCCGGGCTGCGCGAGGAGCACGCGGCGCACGCCGCCCGGCCGGGGTGCCAGCACGTGCTGCATGCGCTCCGCCCGGTCGGCGGCCTCGTCGTGGCCCGCCGTGCGCAGCCGGTCGATCCGTGTGGACCGGCGTCCCTCGGTGAAGTTGCCGCCCTCGGGGAAGATCAGCAGCGCGTCGTCCGGGCCCATGCCCGCGGCGAGCTCCTCGATCGCACGGGTGGCCGCCTCGGGATCGGCGGGGTTGGGGTCGATGAACGCCACCGGCAGCCGGCCGAGCAGGACGTCGATGATCGGGTCGATCTGCAGGGTGTCCTTGAGCACGATGCGCGGACGGCGCCCCGTCCAGCTGAGGATCTCGCGGACGAGCAGGAACGAGTCGCCCGGGCCGGCATGGCGGCTGAGCACGAGCCTGGGCCGGTCGTCGCGGGCGCCGTCGCCGTCGAGGTCGTCCATGTCCATGGACCCCGCGCGGACCACGGTGAGGCAGAAGAAGCGACGACCGAAGACGAACAGCGTCTCGAGGAGCCCACGCAGCAGGCCGTAGTGCAGGCGGGTGAAGAACTCGTTGCGGATCTTCCAGCCGAACCCGCTCGCCACCCAGGTGAGGAACAGGATCGTCAGGCCGACGACCTCGAGGCCGAGGTAGACGATCGCGAAGCCCAGCACGCGCAGCGGCTTGAACCACGGGGGGAGCGCGAACGACACGAGCACCAGCAGCAGGAGGATCCAGGGGATCGCGAACAGGATGAGCCACACCCCGAAGAACCACACGAGCGGCGCGACCACGATCCGACGGAGCCAGTACGGCGGCAGCCAGAGGTTCATCACGTCCCCCAGTCAGCCGGTGATTCCGAGGTCGGCGAGGTAGGCGGTCGACGCGTTGCGCGCGGCCGCGATCCGCTCCGGGATCCGGCTGGTGTCGCGGTACCCGAGCGAGGCGCGCTCGTTGTAGCGCGGCGCCGTGCCCCCCGTGGGCAGCACGTGCACCTCGAGCTCGCCCTGGCTGCGTGCGAGCGAGGCGGTGAAACGGGCGCGCCGCGCGACCTCGAAGGCGACCAGGCCGACCTCGAGCGGGTTGGTGGCGGGGGAGAGCGGCTGCTCGACCCGGCCCACCTGCAGCACGAACACCCGCTCGGCCCCCGCCTTGCGGGCACGGTCGAGCGGGATCGAGTTGACGATGCCGCCGTCGATGAAGTGCTCGCCGTCGATCTCGTACGCCGGGAAGAGCCCGGGCACCGCCGAGGACGCCAGCACCGCCGGCACGATCGGCCCGGAGGTGAACCAGTGCTCGGCCGCCCGCTCGATCGACGCAGCGCAGCACATGAACGGCACCTGGAGGTCCTCGATGAGCGTCACGGTCAGGTGCCGCTCGACCAGCACCTGCAGCGCCTTGTGGCCGTAGAGGGCGGTGCGGGTGCGCCACGCGGTCCGGGTGACGGTCTGGGCCCGCTCGAGCCACGAGCCCGAGAACGGGCCCTCGTCGGCGTCGGACCAGAGCGCCTCGAGCCGGTCGACACCCGCCATCGTCGGGTCGTCGGCGACGAGCGCGCCGTTGGCGGCCCCGATCGACGTGCCGATCACGAGGTCGGGCCGCACGCCCGCCTCGACGAGCGCCCGCAGCATCCCGACCTCGGCGGCGCCGAGCAGTCCGCCTCCACCGAGGACGAACGCCGTCCGCGGCCGCTGCGTCGGCGGCTGCGCGTGGGGCTCCGAGGTCACCCCGGCATCGTGGCACGCCGTACCCCGTGTGGCGCGTGTGACGCCGGAGCCCAGCGGGGCGCAGGTGGGGGAGGTTCCTCCACAGGCGCTCACGACGGGTGGCACAGGGCGGGTCCGATCCCTACCGTCGTGTCGTGCGGTCCCCGTCACGGGCCTCGGCAGGACGCCGTCGCCGTCACATCCGGCCCCTCACCCGCATCGCGGCTCTCGCCCTGGCCGCCCTGACCTGCACGACCGCACCGGCCCTCGTCACGACGGGCCCGGCGCACGCCGTCGACGTGATCGGCGACGACGGCTCCGACATCTACACCGGCACCGGCGGGGTGGTCTTCCCGTCGTCCACCTGGCGCGGCGACGAGACCGGTCGGTCGGACGCCGCGGCCTGCGACGGCTGCACCTGGAGCATCACCGCGTTCTGCACCCGAGCCGACTTCGACCTCGGCAGTTGCACGGCGAGCCACCTCGACTGCCCGGCCGACCTCATCCGGGTGCGCGTCTGGCTGGCACAGCCGGGGGAGCCGCGCCGGTTCGTCGGCGCAGCGTGCATCGGGGGTACGCCGCCGCCCACCAGGACGGAGATCGGGGCCGCCGTCCGCGAGGCGGCGTCGCAGGCGCTGCCTGCCCTCCGTGCGGGGGCGCAGCCGGCCGACGGCGCTCTGATCGGGGTGCCGGCCGTGTTCCGCACCGGTCAGCCCGTCGGAGGGCTCGTCGGCGCCGATCTCTCGCTGCTCGGCCTCGACGTGCGCCTCGACGCCCGCCCGCGCTGGTGGTGGGCCTGGGGCGACGGCGGCAGCAGCTGGACGGCATCGCCGGGCGGCCGGTGGCCCGACGCCTCGGTCGCCCACACCTACCGCGCGCTCGGGGCCCAGACGGTCCGGGTCACGGCGGTGTGGCGCGGCAGCTACGTCGTGGAGGGGCTCGGGCCGTTCCCGGTGCCCGGAGACCCGCTCACGCAGGACGACGTGATCACCGTCGACGTGCGCGAGGCGCGCGCGCTGCTCGTGGGCTGAGCCGGGTCAGCGGGGCACGGAGGACACGGCGCCGACGAGAGGCCCGCGGGCGGTGGTCGCGCCGAGCTCGAGCGCGAGGTCGAGGTCGGCCTGGGTCGAGACGCCGACGGCGAGGACGGCGGCACCGGCGTCGCGTCCGGCGTCCAGGAGGCGGCGCGAGGCCACCTCGTCCCGGTGCGGGCGCGACACGTCGACCTGGACGTACGCCGGACGCAGCGTTCCCATCATCGATTCGGCCGTCGCCGACGCGTTCGTGCCGGAGACGTCGGCCACGACGAGGTGCCAGCCCCAGCCGGTCATCTCCTCGGCGGCCGCCTGCAGCCGGGTGAGGTCGGCGAAGGCGTCCTCGTGCAGCTCCGCGCAGATGTTGAGGGCCCGCCGGCCGCGCAGCCAGGCTACGGCCAGCCGCGGGGGGCACGCGCCCCCGAAGGTCTCCGGCTCGGGCGTCAGGTGCAGCTCGCCGGTGAGGCCGGCGTCCATCGCGACGTCGAAGGCGTGGCAGCGGAACGCCCAGTCGAGCCGCTCGACGAGGCCGAGGCTGCTCGCCTGCTCCAGGAGGCTGAGGGTGTCCGCCACATCCGTGCCGGGAGCACCGCGGCCGACTGCCTTCCAGCCCACGAGCGGGCCGGACGCCGGCGTCGGGCCGTCGAGCCGGCGGACGGGGGAGAAGTCGGGACCGAGCAGGGAGGGCTCGGCGATCAGCTGCTCCACCTGCTCGCGCACGCGCCTGTTGCGGTCCAGCCCCGCGGACAGGATCTCCGAGGGCCGGGGATGCGGTGCGGGGGCCCCGGCACGTCCGCTCGCGGGCAGGCCGGAGGAGGCGCGCGCGGGCGGAATGAGCGTCACCTACAAGTCGTCGGCACCATCGGCGTCGTCTTGAGCGCATCCCGCCTCCGGGCGTACTACGTTCCGGGTGCGGGCGGCGATGGAGCCGCCGGCACGTGCACGCGCCGAGGAGGAACGCATGGGTGGCATCGGGAGCCCGATCGTGGTCGGGTACGTCGAGACGCCGGAGGGCCAGGCAGCCCTGGATCGCGCGGTCACCGAGGCGCAGCAGCGCAGCGCCAAGCTCGTGGTCATCAACTCGCAGAAGGGCGGCCGGAGCCTCAGCCCCGAGCACGCCGTCGAGGTGGACGACGAGATGAACGCCCTCCACTCCCGGCTGCACGAGATCGGCGTCGAGCACGAGGTGCGCCAGCTCGTCCGGGGCAGCGACCCGGCGGAGGACCTCATCGCCGTCGCCGACGAGGTGGACGCCGACATGATCGTGATCGGCCTGCGCCGCCGGACGCCAGTCGGCAAGCTGATCATGGGCAGCAACAGCCAGACGATCCTGCTCGACGCGAGCTGCCCGGTCCTCGCCGTCAAGGCGTAGCCGCACTCCTGGTCGAACCGGTCACATCCGCATCACCGCGAGGTCGGTGACGGGCGCGCGGAGACGTACCGTGGGCGGGTGACGACGTCGACGACCGGCCCCGCACCCCGCTCGCTCTCCCTGTGCTTCGACGTCCGGGGCGATGCCCTCCTCGCGCGCGACCCGTTCGCGCTCGTGACGGGCATGCTGCTCGATCAGCAGATGCCGATGGAGCGGGCGTTCCTCGGGCCGTGGAAGCTGGCCGAGCGGATGGGCACGACCGAGCGGCTCGACGTCGCGCGGATCGCGGCGTACGACCCCGAGGAGTTCGCGGCGCTCGTGTCGGCACCGCCTGCCGTGCACCGGTTCCCGGGCTCCATGGCCGGCCGCATCCAGGGCCTCGCCCGCCACGTGGTGGTCGAGTACGCCGGCGACACCGCGGCCATCTGGCGCTCGGTGCCGTCGGGCGACGCTCTCTACCACCGGCTCCTCGACCTGCCGGGGTACGGCGACCAGAAGGCGCGCATCCTCCTCGCCCTCCTCGGCAAGCAGTTCGAGGTGCGCCCGCGCGGCTGGCGCGAGGCGGCGGGCGCCTACGGCGAGGCCGGCTCGACCCGGTCCGTCGCCGACGTGACCGACGCCGTGAGCCTGGCCGCGGTCCGGTCGTCCAAGCAGGCGGCCAAGGCGGCCGCTGCGCGCTGAGCGGACACCGGGAACGCCCCCACCCCCGCGGCTCGTCCCACCACCGCCGCGCGGAGCGCCCCCGCCGGTCGGGGGGAATGTCCGGGCCGTGTCACAATGTTCACCGGACGCCCCTTGCGCTCCGCCTCACCTCGCACGCCCCGGTGACCCCTGGATGCGTGCCCGCCCGCCCGACGAGAGGTTTGTTCGTGCCCTCGAAGCCGACCACGGCCACCAAGAAGACCGCTCCGGCCAAGGCTGCTGCGCCCGCGAAGAAGACCCCCGCGAAGGCTGCGCCCACCCCGGCTGCGAAGGCCGCTCCGGCGAAGAAGGCCGCGCCCGCCAAGAAGGCGGCCCCGGCCAAGGCTGCCGCTCCCGTCAAGGCCGCACCGGCCAAGAAGACCGCCCCGGCCAAGGCCGAGGCTCCCGCGAAGAAGGCGTCGCCGGCCAAGGCCGCCACCACGGCCGCCCCCGCCAAGGGTGCCGCCGTCGCCGAGGGCGACGAGGAGGACGTCGAGATCGATGTCGCCGAGCTCGAGGGCGACGTCGTCATCGACCCCGAGGCCGACGTCGCCGAGCCCGACCTCGCCGAGGCCGCGGTGCTCGAGGTCGAGCTGGAGGCCGAGCTGGCCGTCGACCTCGAGGAGGTCACGGGCGACGAGCCCAAGAAGGAGGGCGAGCCCGCCGCCGAGGAGGAGTCCGAGGCGTTCGTCATCTCCGACGTCGACGACACCGACGAGCCCGTCCAGACCGTCACGGTCGCGGGTGCGACCGCCGACCCGGTCAAGGACTACCTCAAGCAGATCGGCAAGGTCCCGCTGCTCAACGCCGAGCAGGAGGTCGAGCTCGCCAAGCGCATCGAGGCCGGCCTGTTCGCGGAGGAGAAGCTCAACTCCGGGATCAAGCTCTCGAACACCGCCCGCGGCGACCTCGAGTGGATCGCCGAGGACGGCCGTCGCGCCAAGAACCACCTGCTCGAGGCCAACCTCCGCCTGGTCGTCTCGCTCGCCAAGCGCTACACCGGCCGCGGCATGCTGTTCCTGGACCTGATCCAGGAGGGCAACCTCGGTCTGATCCGCGCGGTCGAGAAGTTCGACTACACCAAGGGCTGCAAGTTCTCGACGTACGCCACCTGGTGGATCCGTCAGGCGATCACCCGCGCGATGGCCGACCAGGCCCGCACCATCCGCATCCCGGTGCACATGGTCGAGGTCATCAACAAGCTCGCGCGCGTGCAGCGCCAAATGCTCCAGGACCTGGGCCGTGAGCCCACGCCGGAGGAGCTGGCCAAGGAGCTCGACATGACGCCCGAGAAGGTCGTCGAGGTCCAGAAGTACGGCCGCGAGCCCATCTCGCTGCACACCCCGCTCGGCGAGGACGGCGACAGCGAGTTCGGCGACCTGATCGAGGACTCCGAGGCGATCGTGCCGGCCGACGCCGTGTCGTTCACGCTGCTGCAGGAGCAGCTCGACTCGGTGCTCGACACCCTGTCCGAGCGCGAGGCCGGCGTCGTGAAGATGCGCTTCGGTCTCACCGACGGCCAGCCCAAGACGCTGGACGAGATCGGCAAGGTCTACGGCGTGACGCGCGAGCGCATCCGCCAGATCGAGTCCAAGACGATGTCCAAGCTGCGTCATCCCAGCCGTTCCCAGGTACTGCGCGACTACCTGGACTGATCCAGCGCCGTTCGCTGCTGAGACCCGTTGCTGCGCAGCGGGTCTCAGCGCTTGAGCCCGCGAACCGGACGGGTCGGTTCCGGCTGGATGGTCGATCTGCGAGCCCTCCGACCCGACCTCCCGCCCACCGTGCTCAACGGCCCGCTGGGAGCGCACCGCACCGCGGACTGGTTCACAGCCGACCTGGGCGACCTCTCCCGGGTCGCGGACCGAGCCGGGTGCCGGATCAACGACGTCTACCTCGCTGTCATGGCCGGCTGCCTGCGGAATGTCCTGATCGACAGGTCGGAGCTCGAGGCGACCACCCGCGTACGGGTCCTGGTGCCGGTGTCCATGCGCCGGAGCGCGTCCGACCTGCGCGCCGGCAACCTCGACGCGGCGTTCTTCATCGATCTCCCGGTGCACCTCGAGTCGCCGCGGGCGATTCTCGACGACATCGCACGGCAGACGAGCGGAGCCAAGGCAGCCGGCGACCCGCTCGCGACGGAGCAGCTCCTGCGCGCCGGTGACCTCGTACCCGTGCCGCTGCTCGATCGCGGCCCGGGCCTACGTGCGCCCGGCCAGGCACGGGTGAACTTCGTGGCGTCGGACGTCCGCGGGCCGAGCGAGCCGCTGGAGCTGTGCGGTCGACCGATCCGCGACATCGTGCAGTGCCTGCCGCTGGCGCTCGACGTGCGGGTCACGAGTGCGCTCGTGTCGTACGCCGGCCGCGCGGTCGTCTCGGTGACTGTCGACCACGCGGTCTCGCCCGATGCCTCGACCCTGACCCCGCCGGTCGGTGACAACCGCTATCGGTCGTGCCCTTCCACGGCTAGCATCCGTCGTCATCCAGCGACGTTCGCTGGCCAGGAGGCCCCATGCCGGAGTCCATCAGTCGTCGACGATTCCTCTCAGGAGCGGCGGCGGTCGCTGCGGGGGTCGCCCTGTCGGGTCCGCTGCCCGCGGCCTCCGCTGCGCGCCGCCGGAGCCGCGTCGTGGTCCTGGGCGCCGGGCTCGCCGGCCTGGCAGCGGCGTACGAGATCAAGAAGGCCGACCGCTCCGTCGACGTGGTCGTGCTGGAAGGACAGAACCGCGTCGGCGGTCGCGTCCTCACTGCCCGGACCGACAGCGACGGCGTCCCGTTCGCCGACGGCCTCCACGTCGAGCTGGGCGCGCATCGCATCCCGAGCAACCACGACCGGACCCTCGGCTACATCAGGGAGCTGGGCCTGGACTCTCAGGTCGTGCCCTTCCAGGACGTGCTGCCGGACGGTTCGCCGAGTCGCCGGAAGTTCGTCCTGCGCGATACGGCGTTCTACTCCGACGAGCCCTTCCCGGACGTCCTCGAGCTGACGCCCGACGAGCGTGCCGACGTCTACGCCGGGTACTGGTACTACGAGACGCGCTTCGTGAGCGGTCAGCGACCGCCCTCGGGGAGCAACATGCTCGGCAGGATCGTCGTGCCGCGCTTCGCCGCGACCGACTGGCCCTACGGCCGCAGCGACCGTGCCTCGGTCGACGCGTGGAACAGCATCACCCTCGAGCAGTTCCTGGCGGGCAACGGCGCCAGCGCCGACTGGATCCGCTTCTACAAGGCGGAGAACGGCTCGGAGCCGTCTGAGATCGCGGCGCTCCCGTGGCTCGCCCAGGACGTGCTGCATGCCAAGTGGTTCGACACCTTGTACCTGCAAGGTGGTCTGGACCAGATCGCTGACGGGCTGGCGGCACGGTTGACCGCGGCCGGGGTGCCCATCCGGCTGGAGCACGAGATCCTCTCCGTCACAGCCGGCCCATCGTCGACGAGCGTGCTCTACCGCGAGCCCTCGGGCGCACTGCGCAGCATCGAGGCTGCGCGCGTCGTGTGCGCGCTGCCGTTCTCCGCCCTGCGCTACCGCGGCGTCGACCTGTCCGGCGCAGGTCTCACGGCACAGAAGCGGTATTGGATCGACAACCTCCCCATGGTCGCCTCGGCGCGGGTCGCCCTGCAGTCAAGCACCCGGTTCTGGAACAGCGAAGGTCTCGAGGGTCTGCACCTGGTCGGTACGGACACCGCTCTCGAGCGGATCTGGCACTCCACCAGCACGCAGCCGGCGGGCAGCGGCATCCTTCAGGCCTACCTCCAGTCCGAGAGCGCGCGCAACGCCCCGGCCACGGGGACCATCGACTGGTTCGCGCAGCAGCTGGCCGGCGTGCTCCCGCAGGTGGCGGGAGGCGGAGGCTGGAACGGCCAGGGCGCCGCAAAGCTGTGGCACCTCGATCCGTGGGTTCGCGGTGCGTGGGCGTCGCCCGGCCCCGGCGACCTGGTCGAGGGCTTCCATGTCTGGGGTCGCCCCGAGGGCCGAATCCACTTCGCCGGGGAGCACACGTCGTTGTTCATGGGCTGGATGCAGGGTGCGCTCGAGTCCGGGCAGCGGGCATCGGCCGAGGTGTTGGCCGCCCTCTGACGGAGTCGATACTGTCGGCCGCGCCTGCAGGATCAGCCCGCCAGGGTTGGCCACTCACCTCTGCTCGACAGTTCGACGCAGCCACCATCGCTGCTCTCCGTCGCGACCCTGTGACGCACCGTCGATGCTGGCGTCGACAGAGCAGGGCGCAGCGCCATGCCGCACGGGAGGCGGGCCACAAGCCGGCGCACCTTCCTCCCCGAAAGCCACCGTCGCCCAGGAGCCGGTCCGTGATCCGTCCGACCCGTCGTGCCCGTCGTCCGCTTCTTTATCGAGAGCCGTAACCGGCGGATCGCTGATTAAGCAGCCAACCTAGGGCCGTAGCAGCGAGGCGTGACGCGCCTACTAGCTGGGCCTGTGCAAGCCCTTCCGCGGACACGCATCGAATAGCTCCGTCGATTGCTGTAACTGAAGTCCGTGACCTTCTTGATGGAATCGGCCCACACTGAGGTCAAGAGGATGACCGCGGACTCAGTCCAGGATAGTGACGCGCACAGCGCGGCCCACGCCTGCGTGATCCGTTGCCGCGCACAGCGTTCAGCCGTTCCTGGTGCGCGACTACCTGGACTAGGAGACAGGAACGAAATCAGTCGAACCCCTTGCGTAGCAGGAGGTTTCGTCGTTTCATCACATCAGGGTTGCCTCGCACAGCGCTCTCTCCCTGCACATGTAGGTTGAGGCGCAGCTTTCCGAGCCGGCTGGGTCGCGAGCCGGAGAGTCTTCCGAGCCCGCCAACTCCGGGTCGGCACGGCTAGCGCGACCCGCGCCGCTCGTCGGCCAACGCCCGTTCTTGGGCCACGTGCGCGACTGCCGCCGCCGCGGATGGGTGCCCAGCCACGAAGACCGTGAAGTCCAGTCGGGAGATCGCGAAGGTGGTCAGCTCGCCCACGGCGGTGACCGTTGCGGTGCGTGGGACCTGGCGCAACAGGGCCATCTCGCCGAAGCCGCTTCCCGGCCCGAGTTCGGCGACCATCGTGCCGTTCCGGCTGACCCGAGCACGACCCGACATCACCACGTGGAAATCGTCGCCGACGGCCCCCTGCACCATCACGTCCTCGCCATCGGCGAACGTCCGCTCGACCCCGACGGCCGCGAGGTGGTCCACCGCGGCCAGCGGAAGGGAGTCCAGTTGGCGACACTCGCGGAGGGCAGAGACGTTGTCGCCGGGAATGAGCCGGGTGTCGAGCCGGCGGGCCCACGGAATGCTGCCCGCGGCAAGCGTCACGAGCACGCATCCCGTGAGCCCCAACGAGGGACCGACGCCGAACTTCGGGACCGCCAGGCCGGCGACCAGGGAACCGATGGTGACACCCAGGACGAGGATCACTTCGAACGCGGCGAATGCTCGTCCGAGGATGGTGGGAGGGATCACCCTGGCGACCAGGGTGAATGCCCCGACGTCAAGCACCGCGTTGCCTACTCCGATGATGGCGAATCCGAGGTAGCCGACAGCCGGCACGGTCAAGAAGCCGAGGGCAACCATCGGAAGCCCCCAGAGAGCCACGCCCACTGCAACGGCTCGGCTGATGCGCGTCGAGGTGACAAGTGCGGCCGCGGCCGCACTGCCTGCCAGGCCTCCCACACCCATCATCGCCGTCAACCAACCGACGCCTGGGTCGCCCTGTCCGAATGTGTCGACCGCGAGGACGACCACGGCGATGAGGAGCACCCCGCGGGCGAATGTCTGCACGAACACCAGCGCGATGAGAGGTGGCTCCTGGAGCAGGGCGCGCAGGCCCACGCCGAACTCCCTGATCGCGGAAGCCAGCGTCATAGCGCTGCCGGGGTCACCGGGGGAAGTGACGTCGTGGATGCGGCGGACAGCAACCGCGGCTGCCCCCACCACGACCGCCGCCAGCGCCAGGCCCAGTGGTGGCGGGCCAACCACGAGTAGCACTCCGGCGAGCACGGGTCCTGCCAATGTACCGGCGCTCTCAGCGAACGCCGAGGCGGCGTTGGCCGCTGTCAGCTGCGCCGGGCTGGTGGCCAGGTGCGGAAGCAGTGCACCGCTCATGGGCCGGTGCGTACTGAACAGGACCGAAGCGAGCCCTCCGACGAGCAATACCGCCATCGGCGCTCCTGCGACCAGGAAGGCCGCGGCCAGAGCCAACAGGCCGGACCGCGTCGCGAGGACGGCTGTCAGCCAGCTCTCCCGCCGACCCCGATCGGACCACCCGATGACGACAGGCGTGACGATGAGGGCCGGCACAGCTCGCAGGATCGAGAAGCCGGCGAGCAGCCCGGGACCGCCGACCTCGTAGGCCACGACCAGCAGCACGACCAGCGACGCAGTCTCGGCGATGACCGACAAGCCCCAGGCCAGCACCGACCATCGGAGACTCGGCACCGCCATCACGGCGCGCAGCCTCACGCCGCGACCCAAGCACGGTCCGTCGATGTGGTGGGCCCCATCCGGCAGAGCCTGCCCTACCGCGGCGCGCTGCGCGGCCTATGGCCTGAGACGCGCCGCAGGCACGAGACCGGGTGGTGGCCTGACAGGGCACGCTCGGCTAGCAGCTGGGCTCCAACCGCCCGGTGCAACCTGATGCTGGAGACCCTGGGCTACCCGGATGCGCCTGGGGGCGATCGAGGCGGCCGGTGTCCCTTCTAGGTATTGCACCGCACAGCTCTCGCTGATCCCGTGAGGCACAATCCCTTTCGCACTGCGCTCAGGCGTCCGGAGTGCGCGACCAGTTGGGCTGAGCACCTCAGCCGATCACCCTGCAGCAGTCACGCTGAAGCCCGCTGCCCCGGCAGCGGGCTTCAGCCGTCTGCGAGACGGGCCAGGGAGTCGATGACGAAGGCGCGGTAGTCCGCCACCGCGACGAACGGCGCGCCGTCGGCTTCCGCGCGGGCGAGGACCTCGTCCGCTGCTGCGCCGGCGCGGAGCCCCGCATAGAGGTAGGCGACAGCCGAGGCGCGCGGCCCGGAGCGGCAGGTGATCAGGACCGGGCGTGGAAGTTCGTCCAGCGCTGCAACCTGTTGACGGGCCAGGTCGAGGTCGAGCACCCGCGGCGGATCCGAGATGACGTTCGCCGAGCTCCCCACCACGGCGACGACGTCGTCGTCGTAGCTCATGCCGCCCTCCATCCTGGCGAACTCGTCCCCGCACAGGAAGAGCCAGAACCGTGCGCCGAGGGACTCGACGAGCCCTTCAGGATCCGTCACCGCCCCGTGGTCGTATGCGATGTGGTCGGGGAGTGGGAAGTCGCTCACGTGGGCACCGCTCTCGCCCCGCGGGCTCACCAGGGCTCGCGGCTTCCACGAAGATGGGGGCGGCCGGCGGCGGGGGCCACAGTCTCGACGGGCAACGCGTCCTGGTGCACTGTGCCGACGACCGCGTGAGCCACGCCGACTCGGCGTTGATCACCGTGCCGGTCGGTCCACCGCGTGGGGATCGGCGTCGCAGTACCTCGCCGGCACAGCGATGGCGTACGCCACGTGCCCCGATTCGCGCTCGCCTTGGTGGCGCTCTGGTGCCCCGCGCAGCGTTCCCCAGGGTCCGGGTCGTGGTGCCGCGAACGCCTTCCCTCATGGTTCGAGCCGGGAGTAGCGTCGCGCCACTGCCATGGGCCGAGGCGTTGGGGCCATCGTGGGGCGGTGGTCACTCCTGACAGCGGGGGTTGTTCTGTCGCTGACAGTCTGCGCGCCGTGGTGGGAACCACCAGCCTGCAGGCTGATCAGCAGCACATCGACCGTACGTGCGTGTCGGCGCACAAGTCGGCCTCGATCACGGCCCTGACTCCAGATCTATCGCGTTTCACCACGTAAGGAGCGTCCATGCTGCAGGAAGCGATTCAGGACCTTCGAGGCCGGACGCGCGGTGAGGTCATCGAGCCTGCTGGCGGCGGGTACGAGGCGGCTCGCGAGGCCTACAACGCGATGGCGTCGGGACGCCCGGTGGTCATCTTCCGGCCCGCGGACCTGACCGACATCGTGACCGCGGTGAGGTGGGCAGCTGGTTCGGATCTCCCGATCGGTGTCCGCGGCGGTGGCCACAGCGTCGCCGGCCACTCGTCCCCGGACGGGGCGCTCCTCGTCGACCTGTCCCGGTGGCGGGGGGCGACGGTCGATCCCGCCACGAGGACGGCGGATGCGCTCGCGGGTTCGCGCTTGATGGATCTCGACGCCGCGACCTTCGCGTACGGCCTGGCCGCGCCGTCCGGCACGTTCATCGACACCGGTATCGGCGGCCTGACCCTGAGCGGCGGGATCAGCTGGCTCCTGTCGTCGGAGGGGTACGCGTGCGACGCGCTGATCGGCGCCCAGCTCGTGACGGCGGACGGCGACGTCCTCGAGGTCGACGAGGAGCACGAGCCCGAGCTGCTCTGGGGCCTTCGAGGCGGTGGCGGCAACTTCGGGGTGGTGACCCGCCTGAGGTACGCACTGACGGAGGTCCCCGCGATGTTCGGCGGTCGCCTCCGCTTCCGGGGCAGCTCCCTGCGCGATTCCATCCTTCGGACCTTCGAGGTCGAGGCCTCTGCGCCGGACGAGCTCGTGCTGGCGATGGTCGCCTGGCGCGCCGAGGATGGCTCGCCGTCGATCTCGGTGAACGTCGGGTGGCGCGGCGACCCGGAGAGCGGCATGGCTGCCGTTAGTGCGCTCGCGACACATCCGGCCTGCTACGAGTCCGATCTCAAGCCGATGAACTGGCTCCAGCAGCAGACGCTGTACCAGCCGATCCCCTTCGGGCTCCGGCAGTACTGGAAGGGCCATCTCATCGGGCAGCTGGACGAAACCCTGGCCGACGCCCTGATCGCGTCCGCCTCGGAGGCGAGCGACGAGTCGTTCGCGCTCGTCGAGCTCATCCATGGCAGGGCTCATCGCATTCCCGAGTCGCACGCCGCTTTCGGAGGGCGCAGCGCGGTCGCGAACGTGACGGCGCTCGCGATCTGGGAGGACGCGGCCGACGACGCGGCCGAGATCGCCTGGGCGCGCCGGTTCGCCGATCGCGTCTCGCCGCTCTCGTTGCGAGGAGGGGGCTACCTCAACTACCCCGAGATCGACCAGACGGCGAGCCGGGTCGCAGCCGCGTATCCACCGGACTCGTGGGCTCGACTTCGAGGGCTCAAGCGGCGCCTCGATCCGCACAACCGCTTCCGCTTCAACGCGAACATCCCGCCCGCGGACGCCTGAGGCATACGACCGCCTCCGACGGCAGCCACGCCGCGAGCAGCTGGGTCGCGTGCGTCTGCCGGCGCGCGACGTGACAACCTCCGTGGCTAGCCTGATGGCGGAGTGACTGGCTGCAGGCGAGTCTCCGGTGGGCGGTTGGCCGCTCCACGGGGAGGCGTGCCATGCGATACAGCATCCGTACCTGTCTTGCCGTTCTTGCCACGGCTCTGGTGATGTCAGCGTGCGGCTCAGCCACGTCGGACGGGAGCAGGAGCCCGTCCGCAGAAGCGGACATCTCCTTCTCCAACCCGACGGCGGGCCCGCTGCCGACCTACGCGACCATCGAAGAGCTGACGACCGCGCTGTCGCCCGACTGCCGATGGGTCATCCAGCACAACGACACCTCGACGCCGGACAGCGCCTGGTGCGAGCCCGAGTCGCTCGACGTCGCGCTGTCCCGCGATGGGGACGTGATGACGGTCGAGAGGGTCGCCACATTCCTCGGCGAGCCGAACGAGGTCTGCGAATGGTGGGGGATGCTCGTGCTCGGCTACTCGCTCACCCGCACAGGCGGGAGCGAGCTGTACTCAGCCGCCGGCGTCACCCCGACCGACCTGCCCGAGGTCACGTCGTCGGTGGAGACTCCGGGCGGCATCGTGTACGGCGGCAACTGGTGGACGACGTACGGCACCGCGGCTGACGGGCAGCGCCTCAGCGGCGCAACCGGCGGATTCCTCATCCCGGCTCCGTCGGGCTGCTCCAGCGAGTCGGCGGCCCCCGCCACCAGCAGCGCCGCTCAGCCGGCCGACTGCTCGAGCGGGTCGATCGAGTTCCTGGAGGCGCTGGTGACGCACGGGCTGTCGGGCGTGTCCGTCGAGACGGTCGAGGGCCGCGGGCCCCGGATGATGGACAGCGCCACGTGCATGTCCGACTACATCGCCCTCGCGGATGCAGCGTCGGTGGAGTCCGCCCTCACGGCGTATCTCACGTCCCTCGGTTACACCCTCGCCCAGGACCTGACCAAGGCCGACTACATCACGATCGTGGTCGGCACGGCCAAGGACAGGCCCAGGGTCGAGCTCCAGCTCCCTGTCGCGGCCGAGGGGTCCTCGGATCACACACCGTTCGAGGTCCTGGTGGCCGACGGGTGACCGTGCCCTCGAGGACGACCTCGGGTCGGGCCCCCCGCGGTCCGCCGGAGGGTCGCCGAGCGCCACCGCGCGGACGAGGATGGGGGCATGGCACCCGCCACGACCTCGGTGATCCGCTCGGCCCGGATTGCGGCGCTTGTCGCGGCCCTGACCGCGCGTTCCGCCGTGACTGCCGTCCGCGCCCGGGTGGATCCCGACCCGGCCCGGCTGCGGCGCGAGGCACGCGCTGCCAACGCCGAGGCCCTGCGCTCCACGCTGGGCGGCATGAAAGGCGGCGCGCTCAAGGCGGGCCAGCTGCTCTCCACCGTCGACTCGCTGTTCCCGCCCGATCCCGACCGCACGTGGACCGAGGCGCTCACCTCCCTGCAGGAGTCCAACCCGCCCCTGGCGTGGAACGAGGTCGAGCCGCTGCTGCACCAGGGCCTGGGAGGGCGCTGGCGCGAGCGGCTCGTCGAGGTCGACGAGGACGCGGCGGCCGCGGCTTCGCTCGGCCAGGTGCACAGAGGGACGTGGTGCGACGGTCGCGCGGTCGCGGTGAAGGTGCAGTACCCGTTCGCGAGGCAGGCGCTCATGAGCGACCTCGGCGCTCTGTCGATGTCGTTGCGGGTGGCCGGCGCGGTGCTGCCCGGCCTCGTGGCGGCACCGCTCGTCGACGAGCTGCGCGTGCGCGCGGCCGAGGAGCTCGACTACGTGCACGAGGCGACGGCGCAGCGGGCGGTCGCCACGGCGTTCGCCGGGTCGGAGGAGTTCGCCGTGCCCGACGTCGTGGAGGTCGGCGGCGGTGTGCTGGTGAGCGAGTGGCTCGAAGGCCGTCCGCTGGTGTCGGCGGTGGACGACGCCGACCTCGACCGGGCGCGCATCGCTGAGCGCTACCAGCGCTTCGCGCTGCTCGCCCCGGCGCTGAGCGGGTGGCTGCACGCCGACCCGCACCCCGGGAACTTCCGGATCACGCCCGACGGCCGGCTCGGTGTCCTGGACTTCGGCGCGGTGGTGCCGATGCCCGACGGTCTCCCCACGGCGTTCGGGCGGCTGGTGCACACGTTCGCCGACGAGACCGACGACGCATCGGCGCTCGACGCGCTGCGCGAGTTCGGGCTCGTCCGCGCCGGGCGCACGGTCGACGTCGCGAGCCTGCGCTCGGTCATGTCGCCGTTCGGCGAGCCCGCGCGCCACGACACCTTCCACTTCTCGCCGGAGTGGCTGCGCGCCTGCTTCGCCCGCGACGACGCCGCACGCGACCCCGACTACACCGCGGCGCTCGGCCTCGACGTGCCCGCCGAGCACCTCATGACCCAGCGCGTCTGGCTCGGTCTGATCGGCGTGCTGTGCCGTCTCGACGTGACGGTGCCCGTGCGGCCGGTCCTCGCCGAGCTCCTCCCCGGCTTTCAAGCAGCTCGGTGATCAGCCGCACGCAGGTCCTGCGCGACGGACACGGTGCTCGACGCCGACCCGCCGCGGTTCCGGGACGGCGTCGCCGTGCGCCGCACGGGCCGACGGGACAAGGTCGTCGGCGGCCTCCTCCCGCAGCCGCGCATCGCCCGTAGCGTCGGCGAGACTCGCGGCTGCCTGGCGGTCACGCTGGAGGTGGGCCACGAGCGTGCGGCTCCGGACGCTCGACCCCGTCACCGCCGGAGGTGCGCCATGAGTGACGTCCCCAACGGACCCGTGCTTCACCAGGACCACCCGACGCTGCGGGTGATCGGGCACGCCGCAGCCGTGATCGGCGGGGGCATCGTCCTGATCTACGCGGCCCTCGGCCTCTACACGGGTGTCCTCCTTGCGATCAGCCACACACTCGGCGCCGGGAGTGTGACCCAGCTTCCCGGGCTGCTCTTGAGCATCGTCATGCTGGGCTGGCTGATGATCGTCGGGCTGCTGACCGTGCTGGCGCTACGCCGCTGGCCGCGCAGCCTGGGCACGGCCGCGTGGCTCGCCGTACCGACGGCCAGCATCCTGCCGCCGATCACGATCGCCCTCGCCGAGCAGCCTGCGTGGCTGCTGCTCGCGGTCTGCGCCGTCATCGTCGCTCCGGTCCTCTGGCTCATGCATCGCAGGAACCAGCCGTGGGAGCAGCTGCTCTCTGTGGCCTGGGTGGCTGTCGCGCTGGGCGCGTTGGTGCTGCTCGGCGTCGACGTCTGACGGCGCTGACGGGATCGTCGATCGGCCCACGGCACCGGAGGGCCGACCGCAGCGTGGGTCAGCCGCGATTCGCAGTGAGGCTGATGCACCGTTCGTGGCCGGCCACCGCCGTGCTGCAGGGACCACCGCGGGTCGGCTTCCAGATCTTCCGCCGCCTCGGCGACGGGTGAATCGAGTCCATGGTGGAGGTCTGGACTCACCTGCAGTCCTCCTTCGACCCGGACGAGATCCGCATCGGCTGACGAGGCATCACACGGGACGGTTAGTTGCGCCACCGGAGTGGACTCGAGTGGCGAGCGCAGTTGGCCTCGCCGACGGCCAGCCCGAGACCCTCGACGAGATCGGCACGGTCTACGGCGTGACGCGCGAGCGCATCCATCAGATCGAGTCCAACACGATGTCCACGCTGCGTCATCCCAGCCGTTCCCAGGGACCGCGCGACGCAGTGGTCTGCTTCATCTCTGGCTGGGATGCCTGCGTCGTAGTCTGCGGTCATGAAGCACCCCGTACGCGCTGCGATCGAGGCCCGTGACATCGACGCGCTCGTGGCGCTCCTCGCTGACGACATCGTGTTCAACAGCCCCGTGGCCTTCCACCCCTTCACCGGCCGGGCCACCGTCGCGGAGGTGCTGACCAACGCGATGGAGGTCTTCACCGACTTCGTCTACGTCGACGAGCTCGCCGGCGACGACACGCACGGCCTCGTCTTCACCGCCCGCGTCAACGGCCGAGCCGTTGAGGGGCTTGACCACCTCCGCTTCGACGAGGCCGGTCTCGTCTCCGAGTTCACGGTGATGGTGCGGCCGCTGTCCGGCGTCATCGCCCTTGCCGAGGCGATGGCCCCGCGGGTGGCCCACCTCGCGAAGGGCTGATCACCCACGGGTGACGCCGCGGATGCACAGCGATCCTGGGCGGCGACGGCCTCAGCGGGGGACCGGACGAAGGCCGTCCTGGGAGAGGGGCGTCGGTGCCGCACCGGCCGTGAGCACCTCATCCCTGCAACGGCTCGGGATCCTGGAAGTCGCGCGCGACGTGGTGGTCGGGGGCCACACTCGAGGTGGCTCGTTGAGTCGCGGTCCCGTGATCGTCCCGAAGGAGTGCTCATGATCAGACAGCCTGTGAAGGTGGCGGTCGTGCAACGGCCGCCCGTCCTGCTGGATCGAGACTCCACCATGAAGGCCGCTGTCGAGGCGGTGCACGAGGCCGCTGACGCCGGAGCCGGCCTGGTGGTCTTCCCCGAGACCTACATCCCGGGATACCCGGTCTGGATCTGGTCGTTGCGTCCCGGAGGCGACTTCGGGCTCAGCCAGGGCATCCATGCCCAGCTGCTGGCCAACAGCATCGACCTGTCCACCGACGACCTCGCATCGCTGCAGCAGGTGGCGGCCGAGCGGAGCGTCGTCGTCGTCTGCGGAGTCCATGAGCGGGAGGGCTCGTTCAGCCGGGCGACGATCTACAACACGTTGGTCACCATCGATGCTGACGGCACGATTCTCAACCGGCACCGCAAGCTCGTGCCCACCAACCCGGAGCGGATGGTGTGGGGGCAGGGCGACGCCTCCGGGCTGCGCGTCGTCGACACGCCGTTCGGACGGCTGGGCGGCTTGATCTGCTGGGAGAACTACATGCCCCTGGCCCGGTACACGTTGTACGCCGAGGGCATCCAGATCTACATCGCCTCCACCTGGGACAGCGGAGACGCCTGGCTCGCCTCCATGCGCCACATCGCTTCCGAGGGCCGCTGCTGGGTCATCGGATCCGGCTGCGCCCTCGCGACCCGTGACATACCCGAGAGCTTCCCGTCGCGAGAGATGCTCTTCGAGGGCCAGGACGACTGGCTCAACCCGGGTGACTCGGTGATCGTCGCCCCCACTGGACACGTCGTTGCCGGACCGCTCCACCAGGAGTACGGGATCCTGTACGCCGACATCGACGTCGCCACGGCGAGCACCGAGCACCGCACCCTCGACGTGGCCGGGCACTACGGACGACCCGACATCTTCTCGCTCACGGTGGACCGCTCGCCGCAACTGCCCATTCATATCCAGTAGAGCCGATCGGTCGACGGGCTGCCGGTCAGGCTCGCTCGAGGTCGGACAGCAGACGGGCTGCCACGGCGCGCAGGTCGTCACTCACCTGGAGCAGCGCGTCCTCGCCGCACGCGGGGTGCTGCTCGGCGGCGTACGTCGCGAGGTCCTCGAGCCGTTCGGCGAAGCGGATCCAGGCGGCACGACGGTGCGGGAGGAGGAAGCTCGCGCGGTAGGGGAGCTGGAAGTTGGCCCCCGCCGTGGCACCCGGATGCTCGGGTCCTACAGGCAGACGGGCGAGCAGCAGGCCGAGCGGCTTGATCGCCTTGAACATCAGGTCCACCGCGGAGTCGGCGAGCGTCGCCCGCTGCTCGGCAGTCTCGTGCCCGAACGCGAAGTACCGCGCGATCATCTGCAGCAGCAGCTCGTAGACCGCGTTGAACAGGTCCGAGCAGGCGCCCGTGGCCGGGTCCGTGATGAAGAAGTCCGGCTCGATCCCTTCGACCGCCCGCATGCCCGCCGCAAGGACCGGGTGCACCGGGTCGAACCCGGGGTCGGCC
Source organism: Longivirga aurantiaca (assembly GCF_042660085.1). Lineage (NCBI taxonomy): Bacteria > Bacillati > Actinomycetota > Actinomycetes > Sporichthyales > Sporichthyaceae > Longivirga > Longivirga aurantiaca. The sequence continues at coordinate 1,229,219 of NZ_JBHSTI010000008.1, forward strand.
GCGGTCATGAGGAGGTACTCCTCGCGAACGGCGAGGAAGCGACCGAAGTGGGCGTCGCTCCAGTCGCCGGTAGCGCCCTCTCCCTGCTCGACGATGCGCTCGAGCGCGGCCTGCGCCTCCTTCAGGTTCGTGATCGGGCCCAGGCTCGGCCAGCCGAACGCGGACTCGTCGGCCTGATGGAACCCCGGGCCGATGAAGAGCCGGTCCTCGCCGAGCTTGCTCGCGAGGTTCGCGAGACCTGCTGCGCACGACCTGTAGAGGTGCCCGACGGTCGCGAACTCCTGACCACGGGGCACGATCTCGTCCGCTCGCATCTGCTCGAGCGGCTCCCCAGCAGGCTCGAACCCCTCGGCGTCGGCGTGCTCCACGCCATCGGGACGCTCGAGGTAGACGAAGTGGTCCAGGGCACGCGTGCCGAACGGCAGCAGCCGCAGCTGCACGCCGGGCGGATACCCCTGTGCCTGGTGCGGGAGGTGCGGGCGGCTTACGAACGGTGCCGAGCCGACGGCGGCGAGAAGGTTCTGGACCACCGCCCAGTGCAGCATCTCCTCGCCAGCGATCCTGAGGATCACCGAGCGCCATCGCTCCACGGCTTCCGCCTGCGCGTCGTCGAGCCCGTCCTCGGCGGACTTCAAGCTGAATGCGGCGTAGAGGTACTGGCACATGAGGGCGTGCTCGAGCTCGGCACCCTGCGAAAGCAGGTACGTGAGCTCCTTGCGGTTCTCGACCGTGATCTCGGGCAAAGCCTCCACGAGGCCGAAGGTAGACCCCTCGCCCAGCCCGCGGAAGGTAGTCGCGCGCACGACGCTTGCCAGCCGCGTGCGCGATCCGATGCGAGGTGCCGCGCTCGGACGTTCCTGATGCGCGACGGCCTCGACCGGCAGGCACGCCCGACGACCGGCGCGACCCGGTGCACTGCCACGGGCAGTGCGCTGTGCGGATGTCGGTATCGAGCTCGCACGGCGGTCCAGGCCGAGAGGTCGCCGTGGCGTCGGCGTCGCGCCCGAGCCTCCCCTGTGCCGTCCCGGAGACCGCTCGGGGTGAGCAGGCGTTGGCTGCCGAGAGTGCCGGCGGTGTGGAACGATGCGGGCTTCGCGGTTGCGGTCTGGAGGTGCGGACCAGTGGTGGGAGCGGCCTCTGCAGACGTGCCCATCGGGATCGGCTTCACGCCGTTCGAAGACCGCCTCGATGTCATCGAGCGTGTCACGCGGCACGCCGAGGAACGCGGCCTGGCGTTCGTCTCCGTCGCGGAGGCCATGAGTCTGGCGGCACCGCTCGTGCTTGCCCGACTTGCGGCCGTCACGAGCCGGATCGGTCTGACAACAGGCGTGCTGTCGGTGTGGGGGCGTACGCCGGCCACCTTGGCCATGACCGCGGCGGAGCTGCAGCGGCAGTCGGACGGACGCTTCGTCCTCGGTCTGGGAGCCGGGACGGCCCCCATCGCCGAGGGCTTCCACGGGAATCGATGGGAATCGCCGCTGGGACGCTTGCGCTCGACGTGCCTCGCCGTGTCAGCGCTGCTGCGCGGGGAGCGGCTTCCAGACCCTCCGAGCCACGCGCGACCGCTGGCGCTCGCCAAGCCGCCTGACACGAAGGTGCCGCTTGCGCTCGCCGCCATCACCGATCCCAGCATCCGACTTGCGGGCGAGCTTGCCGACCAGTGGCTGCCCTTCCTGCTGCCACCTTCGGCGCTGGACCGAGGCGGAGAGCAGTTGAGGGCGTCCGCTGTTCGGCATGAGCGATCGACCGTGCCGACGGTGACGGCCGCTATCCCTGTCGCCATCGCGGAGGACGAGGCGACCGCATCGACCATCGCCGCCCGATGGCTCGTGACGTACTGCACGCGCATGGGGCCCGTCTATCCTCGCGTTCTGCGCGAGAACGGCTACGGCTCCGAGATCGACGCGCTGCTGGAGGCGAGCAGCGATCCTCGCACTCCCGTTCTGCCTGCCGCTGCCGAACGGCTGGCACGCGACGTGCTCGTCTTCGGCGCCCACGGCGACATGCGCGAGGTCCTCGCCCGCTGGCAGCAGCACGCCGACCAGATCACCCTGGTGGTTCCGTTCGCCAGCCAGCTCGACGATCTGCTGGTTCTCGTCGACCACGCGGTGACGCCGAGACCGCCCACGCGTCGCGGAGGTCTCTGCGGGTGAGCCGCATCTGAGCTGCTCCTTGCTGCGTGTCGGCCGCGCGGGGACTGCACGAGCCTGGACGCGCCGGAGGCGTCCGCGATTCTCGGTGACACCTGCCCTTCCGCGGCCGTGCTGGAGGACGATGCAGGTGTGTGCGACACCTTTGCTGCCATGGCCGACGCCACGGCCGACGGGTCGGTGATCCTGGCCAAGAACAGCGACCGCGAGCCGAACGAGGCGCACGAGGTGATGCTCGTGCCCGCGGCCGAGCACGCGGACGGCGCGCGCCTGCGCTGCACCTACCTCGAGATCCCGCAGGTGCGCCGCACCCACGCCGTGCTGCTCGCCAAGCCGTACTGGATCTGGGGCGCCGAGATGGGCGCGAACGAGCACGGCGTCGTCATCGGCAACGAGGCGGTGTTCACCAAGGTCCCGCACGAGGACGCCGACGGGCTCGTCGGCATGGACCTGCTGCGGCTCGGCCTCGAGCGGGCCGAGAGCGCCGAGGAGGCCGTGCAGGTCATCACGTCCCTGCTCGAGGCGCACGGGCAGGGCGGAAGGTGCGGGCACACGTCCGACATGCGCTACGACAACGGGTTCCTCGTCGCCGATCCCCGCGAGGCGTGGGTGCTCGAGACCGCGGGACGCGAATGGGGCGCGCAGCGCGTGGCGACCACCCGCTCGATCTCCAACGCGATCACCCTCGGACGCGACGCCGACCTGGTGTCGAGCGGGCTGGTGAGTCGAGCCGTCGAGCGGGGCTGGTCGCGCAGTCCCACCCAGTTCGACTTCGGCCGCGACTACTCCGACTTCCTCTACACGCGCTTCAGCGACGCGAAGGCACGGCAGTGCCGCACGTCGGATCGTCTCCGGGAACAGAGGGGGCGCATCGACGTCGCCTCGGCGGTCGCCCTCCTGCGCGACCACGGCGACGTCGGACCCGGCTGGTCGCCGGCGGGCCGCCTGCTCGGCCAGACGGTGTGCGCCCATGCGGGGTCCGGGCCGGTGCGCGTGAGCCAGTCGACCGGCTCGTGGGTCTCCCACCTCGCCGCCGACGGCACCTTCACGCACTGGGTCACGGCAACGTCCGCGCCGTGCACCTCGGTCTTCAAGCCGGTGTGGTTCGACGGCGGGCCGCCCAGCACCGGCCCTCAGCCGCAGAGGCGGTACGACCGCAGCACCCTCTGGTGGCGGCACGAGGACCTGCACCGCGCCACCCTCGCCGACTACCCGACCCTGCATCCGCTCTACGCGGACGAGATCCTCGCGCTCGAGGCACGCCTGCGTGACGAGGCGGCCACTGCCGCGACACCTGACCAGCGCGCCGACGTCTCGCGCTCGGCCTTCGCCGAGGCCGCCTCCGCCGAGGAGCGCTGGACAGCGTCCGTCCGTGCCCGCGCCCGTCGCGCGTCGCCCCCCGGGCTCTACGGCCGAGCGTGGCGAGGCTTCGACCGCGCGGCGTCCCGCCCTGTCCCGTGAACCGCCGCACCGACCCGCTGGGAGCGCCCCGATGAGCACGCGCGACGACTCTGACCGGCCGACCCGCGCCGAGGTCCTCGACCTGGCGGAGCGCTACGCGTGCCCGAACCGGGTTCGCACGCTCAGGGCCCTCGGTGTCGACCTCGTCGTCGGGGCGCGTGAGGGGTACCGGCTCTGGGACCTCGACGGACGCGAGTTCCTCGACCTTCACCTCAACGGCGGCGTGTTCAACCTGGGGCACCGCAACCACGAGCTGGTGGCCACGCTCGTCGACGCGCTGCAGACGCTGGACATCGGCAACCACCACTTCCCGAGCGTCGAGCGGGCCCTGCTGGCCCGCGACCTCGTCGAGCTGACTCCGGGGATGAGGTACGCCGTGTTCGCCAGCGGCGGCGGCGAGGCGGTCGAGGTCGCGCTCAAGAGCGCCCGTCGCGCCACCGGTCGACGACGCATCGTGTCCGTGAGCGGCGCCTACCACGGTCACACGGGGCTCGCGCTCGCGGCGGGCGATGAGCGCGCCGCCGCGTCCTTCCTGTCCGAGGGGGCGCCCGGCGAGTTCGCCCACGTGGGCTTCGACGACCTCGCCGCGATCGAGCGCGAGCTGGCGTCGGGCGACGTCGCGGCCGTCGTGCTGGAGACCGTCCCCGCCACGATCGGCTTCCCGCTCCCGTCGCCGGGCTACCTCGCCGGCGTGCGGGACCTCTGCGACGCAGCCGGGGCCCTCTACGTCGCCGACGAGGTGCAGACGGGGCTCGGCCGCACGGGGGAGCTCTGGGGCGTGCAGCGCGAGGGCGTCGTCCCCGACGTGCTGGTGTGCGGCAAGGGGCTCTCCGGCGGGCTGTATCCCATCGCCGCCGCTCTGCTCTCCGAACGTGCGGGCGCCTGGCTCGAGGAGGACGGCTGGGCGCACATCTCGACGTTCGGCGGCGCTGAGGTCGGGTGCCGCGTGGCGCGCGAGGTGCTCGCCATCACCGACCACCCGGCGACCCGCGGCCATGTGCGCGGGCTCGTCGACCGGTTCGCCGACGGGCTGGCGGGCATCCGCGACCGATACCCCGACCGGCTGGTCGAGGTGCGCCAGACGGGCCTGGTGATCGGCCTGAGGCTCTCGCACCCTCAGGGCGGCATGCTGCTCACCAAGGCGCTCTACGACCGTGGGGTGTGGGCGATGTTCGCCGGCTTCGATCCCTCCGTCCTGCAGGTCAAGCCGGGCCTGCTGCTCGACGCCGCGACGGCCGAGCTCGCCCTGGAACGGCTGGACGACGCCGTCTCGTCCCTGCCTGCGGGGACCGCGGCGTGAGAGGGGCGCCCGCGGAGGCCGAGGAGGTGCTGCGCTCCCTGGAGAACCGGCTCGATCCGGCGCAGCCCGAGAAGGCGGGCGGGCTCCAGGTGCTCGGCTACGGCGAGGTGTCGGCGTGCCTGCGCCTCGACGGTCTCGACGGGTGGATCGTCAAGCGGATGTCGGGATTCGCCGACGAGCCGGCTGCGCGCGCGTACGCCTCGCTCGTGGACGACTACCTCGTCAGGCTCACCGCGCGCGGCGTGAGCGTCGTCGAGACGCACGCCCTGCTGGTGCCCCGCCCCGGCCGACCGCCTGTCGTCGCCCTGCTGCAGCCGATGCTGCCCAGCGAGTCCCTCGGGCACCGGCTGCTCGTGCGTGCTGACGACGCCGTTGTCGCCGACGCCGTCCACCGGGTGCTCGCGACCGTCCTCGCCCTCCACCTCGCCGGTACGGAGGACGCCGACGGGCTCGAGGCCGCCGTCGACGGGCAGCTGTCGAACTGGTCGTTCGCGGAGGCCGAGGCGCCCGTCCTCGTCGACGTGGGAACGCCGTTCATGCGGCGGGCCGGCCGGCACCTGGTCGACATCGCGTGGCTCGAGCGGCCCATCCCGCCGGGGCTGCGCGCGTACTACCACCGAAGGGCCCTCGTGGGCGCCTACCTCGACGACTACTACGACCCCCGCACGGTCGCGCTGGACCTGCTGGGCAACTTCCACAAGGAGGGCCGGCCCGACCGGATCCCGCTCGGCATCGACATCGTGAACCGATGGCTGGTCGACCACCGCGACGCTCTCGGCGAGCGGGCGCCGTTGAGCGGGGTCGAGGTCGAGTCCTACTACCGCTCCGATGCCGACCTGCTCGCCCTGTACCTCCGGCTCCGGCGCGCTGACCGGTTCCTGCGCACCCGGGTCCTCCGCCGGCCCTACGACTTCATCCTCCCCGGCCACGTCCGACGCTGACGGCCGCGAAAAAACTGCCCGTCCAGGGAAGTCCTCGGCGCGCGATCTCGTCGGTCGCGGGTCTACCGTGGCAGATGTACGAGGTGCTCCGCCGCTCCTCTGCAGGCCGGGGCACGTGCCGCGACCGGCGAGAGGCGGCGTCATGGAACTGGTCTACGTCAATCCTGAGAAGTGCATCGGCTGCCTCCAGTGCGAGCTCGCCTGCGCGGTCGAGCACTCGACATCCCGCAACGTCGCCTCCGCATGGGCGGAGCAGCCCGTCCCACGGACGCGGATCCACGTCGTGCCCGGCCCGGTGGCCGGATCCGCGTATCCGGCCCGGTGCCGTCACTGCGACCCGGCGCCCTGCGTGCAGGTCTGCCCCACCGGGTCCATGGCACGCGACGAGAGCCACGACGTGGTCGTCGTCGACGTCGAGACGTGCATCGACTGCGCCATGTGCGCGATGGTCTGCCCGTTCGATGCGCTGACCTACCACCCCGTGGCGGCCTCGGACGGTGAGCGCACCGTCGCGGTGAAGTGCGACGGCTGCATCGAGCGGCTGCGTCGGGGCGAGCAGCCGGCGTGCGTCGAGGCCTGCAAGGTGGGCGCGCTCGTGTACGGCGACATCAACGATCTGGCTGCGCAGGGTCGGCTGCGCCAGTCCGGACTGGTCCTCGCCGCGGTGACGGCGGCCGAGGCCGAGGAGGACGCGCGTAGTGGGGGGCCGGTCGCCGCGTGGCGCGCCTGGGGCGCGTCGGCGGCGAACGTCGTCGCAGCAGCAGCACGAGCCGAAGGAGCCGCACGATGAGCACGATGCAGCGCAGGGACCCGCGGACGATGAGCATCGCCTCGGACGCCCAGCAGATGATCGAGGTCGCGAGGTCCGAAGGCATCGAGACCGTGTGGGACCGCCTGGAGGCCCAGCAGCCGCAGTGCGGCTTCTGCGTCCTGGGCGTGAGCTGCCGCAACTGCGCCATGGGGCCGTGCCGAGTCGACCCGTTCGGCGCGGGCCCGCAGAAGGGTGTGTGCGGGGCCGGAGCCGACGTGATCGTCGCCCGCAACCTCGGCCGCACCATCGCCGCCGGCTCCTCGTCGCACTCCGACCACGGGCGCGACATCCTCGAGGTGTTCGCCGCGACGGCCCACGGAGAGACGACGGGCTACCGCATCCAGGACGTGGGCAAGCTGACGCGGCTGGCGGCCGAGCTCGGAATCCCGACCGAGGACCGGACGACGACACAGGTCGCCGTCGACCTAGCGGACCGGCTCATGGATGACTTCGGCACCCGGCGCGCATCGTTGTCCTTCGTGGAGAGGTCGCCGAAGCCCCGCCAGGAGCTGTGGGACCGGCTCGGCGTGACACCGCGCGGCATCGACCGGGAGAACGTGGAGATGCTGCACCGCACTCACATGGGCGTGGACAACGACCCCGTCAACATCCTGCTGCACGGGCTCCGCACGAGCCTGGCGGACGGCTGGGGCGGATCGATGATCGCCACAGAGCTCTCCGACATCATGTTCGGCACCCCGTCGCCGGTGATGTCGACGGTGAACCTGGGCACGCTGAAGCCCGGCTGGGTGAACATCGCCCTCCACGGGCACAACCCGATGCTCTCCGACGTGATCGTGCAGGCGGCGGAGGACCCGGCGCTGGTCGACCGCGCACGGGAGCTCGGTGCCGAAGGCATCAACCTCGTGGGCCTGTGCTGCACCGGGAACGAGCTGCTCATGCGGCGCGGCGTCCCGATGGCGGGCAACCACCTCATGCAGGAGCTGGCCATCATGACCGGCGCCCTGGAGGCGATGGTCGTCGACTACCAGTGCATCATGCCGTCCGTCACGGACGTGGCGCGGTGCTACCACACGGTCGTCATCTCGACCGCGGACAAGGCCAGGTTCCCGGGCGCGGTCCACGTGTCCTTCGACCCTGGCCGGGGCCTGGAGATCGGGCGGGACATCGTGTCCCGGGGCGTCGAGGCGTTCGCCAACCGCAACCCCGACCGGGTCCGCATCCCCGACGAGCCCGTGGAGATCATGGCCGGCTTCTCGGTCGAAGCCATCCTCGGCGCGCTCGGCGGCACGCCGGCGCCTCTGGTCGAGGCGATCGCCGATGGACGCATCCGCGGGGCCGTGGGAGTCGTGGGCTGCAACAACCCCAAGATCACCCAGGACTACGGACACGTCACCCTCACCCGTCGGCTGATCGAGAACGACATCCTCGTCCTCGTCACCGGGTGCGCAGCGGTCGCCAACGGAAAGGCCGGTCAGATGGTGCCCGCGGCTGCGTCCCTGGCCGGGCCCGGCCTGCGCGCCACCTGCGAGGCGCTGGGGATCCCGCCCGTCCTGCACATGGGCTCGTGCGTCGACAACACCCGCATCCTGGTGCTGGCCGCGGCGCTCGCAGACCACCTGGGCGTCGACATGAGCCAGCTGCCGCTGGCCGGTGCCGCCCCCGAGTGGTACTCGGAGAAGGCCGTGGCCATCGGTGCGTACGTGGTGGCGAGCGGCATCACGACGGTGCTCGGCGTCGACCCGCCCATCCTCGGGAGCGCAGCCGTCACGGGGCTGCTCACGAGCGGGCTCGACGACGTGGTCGGTGCCAAGTTCGCGGTCGAGGCGGACCCGGAGAAGGCCGCGGTGCTGATCCGCCGCCACATCGAGGGGAAGCGTGCCGCGCTCGGTCTCCCTGCGCACGACCTCGACCAGATCAGGGAGCCGGTGGCGACGGCATGACCGAAATGCGGCCAGCGCCACTGCGCGTCGTGGTCACCGGCAAGGGCGGCGTCGGCAAGACGACCCTCACCGCTCTCGTCGGGCGACAGCTCGCGCGGTCGGGTCAGAGGGTGCTCCTGGTGGACGCCGACGAGCAGATGAACCTCGGCCGCACCCTCGGGCTGCCGCCGGCCGCATGCCGCGCCGTCGTGCCGCTCTCGCGCCAGGACGACTACATAGCGGAGACGGTCGGCGCGCGGCCCGGCGAGAGCGGCGCCATGCTCCGGCTCAACCCCGACACCTCCGACGCCGTCGCGCGGTTCGGGATCGATGGACCCGACGGCGTCCGGCTCCTCGTCATGGGCGGGCTGCGCGCCGCGGGCGGCGGTTGCCTGTGCCCCGAGCACTCGTTGCTCAGCGCGGTCGTCGCAGGAGTCGGCCGTGAGCACGCGGACGTCGTGCTGATGGACACCCACGCCGGCGTCGAGCATTTCGGCCGGGCCCTTGCCCGCGGGTTCGACAGGGCCCTGGTCGTGACCGACCCGTCGGCGAACGGCGTCGCCGTCGCCCTCGAGACCGCACGCCTGGCGAGGGATCTCGGGATCCCGCGCATCATGCTCGTGGTCAACCGTGCCCGCTCGTCCGCCGACGGGGATCGGGTGGAACGGCTCCTCGCGGACGAGGGCGGATTCCGTTTCGAGTCGGTGACCGTGCTGCCCTGGGACGACTCCGTGCTCGACTCGGACCCGTCCGTCGGCGCCCTCGTCGACGGTGCGGGCCGCCTGGCCGCGTCCACGGCCCCACTGCTCGCCGGGTGGCTCACGCCCAGGAGGGAGCTCGTGACATGAGGACCGTCATCATCGGTACCGGACCCGCGGGGATCACCGCGGCCGAGGTGCTCCGGCGGCACGATCCCGACGCCGACCTCGTCCTCGTGACGACGGAGCACGAACCCCCGTACTCGCCGCCGGCGATGGCCGACCACTTCCTGACCGGGCGCCGTGCGGGCCTGTTCTGGAAGGGCGAGGACGTCTGCGAGCGATGGGGCGCCACAGAGTTGCGCGGGGTCCAGGCGGTGTCGGTCGACACGAGGGCGCACGAGGTCGCGCTGTCGGACGGCCGATCGCTCGACTACGACTCGCTGCTGATCGCGTCGGGCAGCAGGCTGCACGCGTCGCTTCCCGGCAACGAGCTCAGCGGCATCCACGACTTCAAGTCGCTGGACGCTGCACGGCGGATCCTCGGCGGCGTCCGGGACGGGAGGGTACGACGCGTCCTCGTGGTCGGGTCGGGGTTCATCGGCGTCGAGCTCGCCCTGCTGCTGAGCGATCTCGGCGTCCACGTGACCGTCCTGGGCCGGCGAGGCTGGGTGATGCCGCGGGTGCTCGACCCCGACACCGCCGCCGTCGCCGAGCGCGCGATCCGCGCTCGCGGTGTCCACCTCATGCTGGGGGTGCCCGCTTCCGCCTTCGTCGGCGACGAGACGGTCGAGGGTGTAGAGCTGGCCGACGGAACGACCCTGCGCGCGGATGCGTTCGTGGCCGCCACGGGCGTCAAGCCGCACATCGAGTTCCTCCACGACTCGGACGTCGCGACCGACTGGGGCGTCCTGGTCGACGATCGGATGCGCACCACAGCGCCCGACGTCTACGCAGCGGGGGACGTGGCCGAGGCATCCGACCGGATGACCGGCAATCGATACGTGCATGCGATCTTCCCCAACGCGGTCGCGCAGGCCACGGTCGCGGCTCTCAACATCCTCGACCGGGACACGGCCTACGCCGGAGCAGAGTCGATGAACAGCCTCAAGCACCTCGGGATCCCGCTGGTGTCCATCGGTGACATGGAGGGCGAGGACCGGCTGCAGTGGCGGTCCGGGGACGCGCTGCGGACGGTGTGGCTGACCGACGGCCGGATCGTGGGCGCACGGCTCGCGGGAGAGATCTCCGGTGCCGGCGTCTACCGATCCCTGATGCTGCGGCGCGACGACGTGCGACGGTTCGGGCGGCGACTCGTCGAACCCTCGTTCGGCAGCGGGGATCTCGCGCTGACCGCCCTCATGCCCGACCTTGCCCGGAGCGCCCGGGTGGCCTGACCCCGGGCGGCCGTGCGCATCCCTCAGGCGAGCACGGACGAGACCGCGCGGTTCGCGACCGACAGGCTCGTCCACGTCCGCAGCCGCAGCTGCCCGACCTGCGCGTCGTCGATCCGGTCGCACACCCAGTCCCAGTGCAGGGAGCACCAGTCGCCGACGGCGAGGGGACGGGCGAGCGCGGCCCCGTCGAGGGAGGTGATCACCCGCTCGACGCGCTCCGGCCCGAGCGCGAGCCGGCGACCGTCCCACACCAGCGGCTGGGACGTCACGTCGGCGCAGCCGACGCCGAGAGCCTCGACGCGTCCCCAACGGATGCGGCACCGGTCCAGCACGCGGAGCGGCGCGTCGACGACGCCCGTCCTGAGCAGCCCCACGAAGGGGTAGACGCCCAGGACGTGGAAGCTGTGGTGCGGCTGCGCACCCCGGATCGCGGCGTCGGCCAGGGGCGACCAGGCACGGCCGAGGCGAGGGCGGAAGCGCTCCTCGAGCGAGCCGGCCATGAGGTGGAGAGGCACGTGGTCCAGCAGGCTGTTGCCGATCCAGTACGCCTCCACCACATCGGCGTCGCACGGGTCTGCGATCCCGTTGGCGTGAGCGATGAGCTCGAGGTACGGCCAGGCGCCCTCGAACGTGCGCAGCGTGGCGCGCAGGTCGCCGTCGACGGCGCCCGCGGCCGTGCGCCCCAGGAGCGCGGCGGGGTCGTCGGCACCGCAGTAGCCCAGCTCGTTCGGCGGGTACGCGTACCGCGCGAACAGCAGCTCTCCGGGCACCCGACCGGTCACACGGCCACCTCGCGCGTCCGCTGCCGCGCGGGCGCCCACATCAGGGCGCCCCCGGCCAGCACGAGCAGCAGCCATCCCGTCTGCGGTGCGAGCGGGACGCCCTGGACGGCGGTGGCGAGCACGGCGGTTATCACCGCGCCGACGACGAGGATCGCCGTCACATCGACGGCCTGCGCGCGCGCCAGTGCGGCGAACCAGGTGGAGACGTAGCCGGCGAGGATCGCACCGGTGAGCAGGACCCAGCCCCACTGCGACGCCGACCACGACAGCACGGCGCCGAGCTCGCCCCGTGCGACGGACCACAGGATCAGCACGACGCTGCCGAGGCCCATCCGCGCGAGAGCGACAGTCCACGACGACAGGTCGGCCAGGAGCCGCTTGGCGAGCACGACCTCCACCGCCCAGAGCAGGGTCGCGCCGAGCACGAGCGCCTGGCCGGTGCCCACCAGGGCGGAGACGCCCCCGGCGAGACCCACCTGGCCCACGACGAGCAGCACGATGGCCAGCAGGTGCCAGACGCCGAGCCGCTCGCCCAGGATCGGGACGGCGAGCAGCGCCACCCAGATCAGCAGCGTCTTGTGGAGGAAGGCGGAGTTCGTGGAGGACGCCCGTGCCAGTCCTTCGAAGAAGAGCACGAAGGCGACCGCGCCGCCCAGGACGCCCACGGCGGCCAGTCCCCACCACTGGGCCGCGCTCGTGGGCCGGGTGAGCGGCAGCCGTCCGCGGCGTCCGGCCGCGGCCCCGATCGTCGCGGCCAGGGCGAGCAGCACGACCAGCGACACGCCGTTCTTCGCCGTGGTGTACAGGGTCGCGTCGCCGACGGCCTTGACGCCGTACCCGTTGAGGAAGACGGCGAAGCCGCTGATCACGGCGGTGGCGAGGGCGAGGAGCAGCCCGGTGCTGCGGCGTTCGGTCATGACGGCACCTCCGAGTCGCGGAGGCGGAGCGCCTCGTGCGCCTCGGACTCCGTGAGCCGCGCGAGCGCGAGCCCGCAATGGACGAGCAACCAGTCGCCGGTGGCGACCGGGTCGGTCAGCGTCAGCAGCGAGACCGACGTCTCGCGCTCCCCGCTACGGACGAGCACGGCGCCGTCGGCGGGGGGAGCCGCCACCTGGCACAGGGTCCCGAGGCACATCACCGACCACCGCCCCCGAGCGCATCGAGCGCAACTCGCGCAGCGTCGTCGGCTGCGCCCAGGACCGCGCTGGAGAGCCCGGCCCCGGCTGCCATGTCCTGCGCCTCGACGCCCACGATGACGAGCCGCGCGGGCAGCGTGCCCAGCGCCCGCGACAGCTCCACGGCGGCGGCGAGGCCGAGGGCATGGGTGCCGCCGGCGGACCAGCCGTCGCCGGGCAGGCGGTCGACCGCCACATCGAAGCACGCCACCGTGCCCGGCGATCCGTGCGAGACCATCGCGTCGACCACGACGGCGGACTCGGCACCCGCCCACAGGTCGAGGAGCCCGGTCGGGTCGTCGGTCTCGGCCACCTCGACGCCGTCGAGGCCCTGCGCTGCGATCCGCCGGGCGACCTCGACGCCGATCGCGTCGTCGCCGCGGGCGGCGTTGCCCAGGCCGATGATCAGGCCGGTCACGACTCCTCCACGGTGAGGTCGAGGAAGTGGGTGGCGCAGGAGATGCAGGGGTCGTAGTTGCGGATCGCCTGCTCGCAGCGGTGGGCCAGGTCGTGCTGCGAGAGATGCAGGTGCTGCTGGGCGAACCGGCGCAGGTCCTCCTCCATGCTGACCAGGTTCTGCGACGTCGGGGGCACGATCACGGCGTCGAGGATGGTGCCGTCGGCCGCGAGCTCGTACCGGTGGAACAGGATCCCCCGAGGGGCCTCCGTCGCGCCGTGGCCCACCCCCGCCCGCGGCGGCACGTCGACGTGGGCGGCGGGAGAGCCTTCCCAGCCGTCGATGATCCGCAGGGCCTCCTCGAGCGCCTCGACGAGCTCCACGGCCCGCACGATGATCGAGCGGAACGGGTTGCGGCACTCCGGCCCGAGGCCCGCGGCGGACGCGGCCTCCCGCGCGACCCTGCCGAGACGATCGTGGTTGAGGGTGTAGCGGGCGAGCGGTCCGACGACGTAGCTGGTCCGGCCGTCGAGCCTCGCGTGCAGGGCGTTCGAGCGCTCGACGTGCTCCTCGACCGCCGTCCCGGCGAACTCGGCGATGCCCATGGTGCGCCCACTGCTCGTGACGACCGAGCCGCCCTCGAGCGGGTAGCCGTGCGGGGAGCGCAGCGCGACGTACTCCTGGTCCTGCTCGAAGTCCGGGAACTCGAACCCGGCCACCCAGGCCACCGTGGCGAGCGCGTCGTCTCGGGCGCGCACGAGCTGCGGTCGCAGCGCACGCAGCTCGTCCCTGCCGGGCATCCGGTAGAAGCCGCCGACGCGCACGTTCACGGGGTGGACCGCGCGGCCGCCCACGAGAGCCATGAGCGCGTTGCCGGCCTTCTTCAGCGACAGGCCCCGCTCGACCAGGGCGCGATGGTCGGCCGCCATCTCGACCGCGCCGTCGTAGCCCAGGAAGTCCGGCGCGTGCAGGAGGTAGATGTGCAGGGCGTGGCTCTCGATCCACTCGCCGCAGTAGAGCAGCCGTCGCATGACGCGGATCTCGTCCGGGACCACGACGCCGCAGGCGTCCTCGATCGCCAGGCAGGAGCTCATCTGATATGCCACGGGGCAGATCCCGCAGATGCGGGCGGTGATGTCCGGGGGCTCGGTCCAGGCCCGCCCCCGCAGGAACCCTTCGAAGAACCGAGGGGGCTCGAAGATGCGCAGCTCGACGTCCAGGACGGCGCCGTCGCTCACGACGACGCGCATCGCGCCCTCGCCCTCCACGCGGGCGAGCGGATCCGCGTGCAGGACGTGGTCGCCCGAGGTCAGCTTGTGCGTCATGAGGGCACCGCCGTCCGATCCGCATCGTGCCGCCGGCTCTCGGCCTCGAACTCAGGAGCCCCCGACGCGAAGGTGCGGAAGACCCTGACCACGTCGCGCTCGGGCATCCCCAGCTCGACGAGCCGAGCCGCCAGCGGAGCCGTGTTGGCCGATTCCTGCGGGCCGAAGCATCCGTAGCAGCCGCGGAGGTACGCCGGGCAGAGCGCACCGCAGCCGGCCCGGGTCACCGGCCCCAGGCACGGGGTCCCGTGGGCCACGGCCACGCAGACGGCCCCTCGACGCTTGCACTCCACGCACACGCTGTGGGCGGCCGGGCGAGGGACCCTGCCCTGCACGAGCGCGGTCAGCACCTCGAGGAGCTGGTGGCGGTCCACCGGGCACCCGTGCAGCTCGAAGTCCACCGGGACGTGGTCGGCGATGGGGGTCGAGCGCTCGAGGGTGTCGATGTACTCGGGGTGCGCGTACACGATGGAGCGGTACTCGCGCACGTCCGCGAAGTTGCGCAGCGCCTGGATGCCGCCGCTCGTCGCGCAGGCGCCGAGGGTCACCAGCACGCGCGAGGCCTGCCGGATCTCCTGGATCCGCAGCGCATCCGACGGGGTGGTGACGGAGCCCTCGACCAGCGACACGTCGTACGGGCCGGCCACGGTGCCGCGCGTGGCCTCGGGGAAGTACGCGATCCGGACCGCCCCGGCGAGGGGGAGCAGCTCGTCCTCGCAGTTGAGGATCGTGAGCTGGCATCCATCGCACGACGCGAACTTCCACACGGCGAGGGTCGGAGCGTCGACCGGCATCTCACACCTCCCTGATCGCGATGAGGGGTGCGACGGCCGAGTAGGGCAGCACCGGGCCGTCGGTGCACACGAACAGCCCGCGCAGCTGGCAGTGACCGCACAGGCCCACGCCGCACTTCATGTTGCGCTCCATCGACACGCGGATGCGGTCGGGCGCGACGCCGAGGTCGACGAGCGACCGCGACACGTAGCGGATCATCACCTCGGGGCCGCAGACGAGCGCGAGCGTGGACGCCGGGTCCACCGGCGCACCGGCCAACAGCGACGTCACGAGGCCGACGCGGCCGGGCCAGTCGGGCGTGCCGTGGTCGACGATGGACTGGACGTCCACGCCCCGGGACGACCACGCCTCGAGCTCGTCGGGGTAGAGCCGGTCGGTCGGGCTGCGTGCGCCGTACAGCACCACGGCGGAGCGGTAGTCGTCGCGGTGCGCGAGCAGGTCGAGCACCGCCGGCCGCAGTGGCGCGAGCCCGATGCCGCCGGCCACGACGAGTACGTCCCCGCCCCGGCCGTCCCCGACCCGCCACCCGGTGCCGTAGGGGCCGCGCACCTCGAGCACGTCGCCGACCTGCGCCTGAAGCAGCAGGTGGGTGGCCCCGCCGACGTCGCGCACCGTGTGCACCAGGAGGGGGGAGGCGGGGTCGCCGCTGATCGAGATGGGCACCTCGCCCGTGCCCAACCTGCCCAGCATCGTGAACTGGCCGGGCGTGAACAGGAGCGGGCGGCCGTCGAGCGGCTCGAGCACGTAGGTCGCGGTGTCGGAGGTGTCCTGACGGCGCTGGCGCACGACGAACCGGCGCGGCTGCATGGGATCCGGGCCTCGAGCCGCGCGCGAGGCCTGAGCGGCATCAGCGACGGGAGGCATCGGGTGTCCCGTACAGGTCGAGCAGCCGGACCCGGGCGGCCTGCAGCCGCGTGTGCAGCACCTGGGCGACGCGCAGCGTGAGCTCGTAGCCCAGGCGCGGATCCTCGTCGCAGGACCGCCGCAGGCAGGCGCCGTCGAACACCACGACCCCCGTGGGTGTCACCGCGCGCGCGTCGAACTGCCAGCGGTGCGGAGGGACGAGCCACGACGAGCCGAGCACCTCGCCCTCCTCGACGGTCTCGACGACGACGGTGGCGCCAGCGGGCCGATGCGCCTCGATGGCCACGCGCCCATGGCGCACGACGTAGAACGTGGTTGCGGCGTCGTCCTCGCGGAAGAGGTACTCGCCCGGGGCGAAGCGCCGGTTGGCCGCGCAGCCGGCCATGAGGGCGAGCGTCGCGTCGTCGAGGCCGACGAAGAACGGGTGCTCGGTGAGCAGCTGGTCGATGCCGCGCATGTCACTCCTCCGGATCGGGGTCGTCGACGCCGGGCGTCGCACGGATGGCAGCGACTTCCGCCGTGATGTCGATGGCCGCGGGGCACCAGGTGATGCAGCGACCGCACCCGACGCAGCCCGACGATCCGAACTGGTCCCACCAGGCGGCAAGCTTGTGCGTGGCCCACTGGCGGTAGCGGGACTTCGTCGACTCGCGGACGTTGCCGGATTCGAGGTGGGTGAACTCGCCGGTGAAGCACGAGTCCCACACCCGCCAGCGCTCGCTGGAGCCGTCGACCAGCGAGGTGGAGTCGGTCACGGTGGTGCAGAAGCAGGTGGGGCAGACGAGCGTGCAGTTGCCGCAGGCGAAGCAGCGCTGCGCGACGTCCTCCCACCTGCTGTGGTCGGCGTTGGCGTAGAGGAGATCGCGCAGATCTGTCGTGTCGAGCTGCCTCCCCATCCGGGCGACGGCCTGGTCGACCACGGCGGCTGCGGCCGCGGCATCGGTGGCGGAGGCCTCGTTGGCGGGGCAGCGCTCGAGCAGCTCGGCGCCCCGGGCCGTGCCGACCCGCACCAGGAAGCGGTGGCCCGAGGCGTCGTCGATCTCGGTCAGCGCCAGGTCGAAGCCGGAGTCCGGGTCGGGCCCGGTCCCCATCGAGCTGCAGAAGCACGTCCCGCCCGGGTCCGAGCACGTCACTGCGACGACCAGGATCTGCTCCCGGCGCGCCGCGTAGTGGACGTCGACGGCGCTCCTGCCGAGTAGCACGGCGTCGTGCAACCCGATGGCGTGCAGGTCGCACGAGCGGACACCGACGAGGGCCAGCCGCGGCGCATCGATCACCGGCTGCGGCTCCGCTGCCCCGCCATCGTGTCCGGCCTGGGCGGCGTCCCCGGCGTCGGTCGAGCGGCGCAGGAGCTCGCGGGACGGGTAGAGCCACGGCTTCCACGACTGCGGTCCGACGGCGTAGCCGAAGACCGCGTCGTCGTCGCGGCGGGCGAGACGGTAGTGCGCCGGCTGCTGGTCGTCGGTGGTGCCGCGGGGCAGGTCGTCCAGGGAGCTGATCGGCGCGTGCACCACGACGTCGTCCACCAGCCGTGGGCCCAGAACCGTCCAGCCGTCAGCGCGCAGGAGGTCGATGAGGGTCGCCAGCCCCCCCAGGTCGATCGTCATCGTCATCGTCGTCGGGGTCGTCATGACGCCTCCGCAGTACGTACACCCAGCGTAGGCGTCGAGCGGCTCGAAGACGGGTCGAGAGACGGGATGTGACGACGCTCGCTCCCGTGCGGCAGCCGCCCTCCGGCAGCGTGGCGGAGCGCCTGCGGCCTCATCGTGCCCGCGACCGCGAGCTCACCGCCGTCCACGGCGCTCGCACGGTTGCCGACTCTGACCTGGGTCGGCTCAGCTGACGGGCAGGTCGCCCCGTGCGGCAGCGGTGCCGCCGGTCGGCGAGCCGTCCGATCCGCTGGGGGTGCCGGCCTCGCTGCGCCGCAGCGGCCGGAGCACCAGGACCAGCACCACGACGAGGATCACGATGTCGAGTGCGATCGCCACGGCCGGTACCGGGATCAGCCACGCACCGCCCGCGAACCACAGCGCGTTGGCCACGAAGGCTGCCAGAGCCCACGGGCGATGCGTCGTCGGCGGCTGCTCGAGACGCGCGGAGCGCCAGGCGAGGCCGCCGAGCACCGTGCCCGCGACCAGGCCGAGGGCGACGGGCCCGATCGTGACGAGCGAGAGCCAGTTCTCCACGTCGTCCGGGACGTTCGACGAGGTGTAGCCGAGCGCCGACTGGATGGCGAGGCCCATGATCAACCCGGCGCTCAGCAATGCCGGCTGCAGGCACCACAGCGCCCAGGACATCCGCAGCTTCCAGGCGCGGGGCCGACCGGGCGGCGTAGCCGAGAGCAGGATGATGAGGGCGACGGTGAGCGACCCGAGTGCGATGGTGATGACGTACAACATGACGACCTCCTAGGCCGACGAATCCATCGTCCCACTCACCCGATCCGGAGGCTCGCCCGCGCGCCTCGCGATACGCGTGCCGTCAGACTGGTGGGACAACGGTCGGCGGGCGGTGATGACGGTGGGACGGCTCTCGGCGTTCGACGCGGGTCTCCTCGCCCTCGAGACCGACGAGGCCCCGCTCCACATCGGTGCGCTCCTGATCCTGGACGGGCCCGCGCCCGATGCCGACCTGGTGCGCGCCGAGCTCGCGCATCGTGCCGCTGCGCTCAGGGAGTGCCGCCAACGGGTCCACCGGCGCCCGGGCGATCTGCGTCGGCCCGTCTGGCGCGATGCCCCCGACGTAGTGCCCGAGGCGCAGCTGCATGCCGCCTCGCTCGAGCCTCCCGGCGACCGCGCCGCCCTGTGCAGGCTCGTGGCCCAGCTCATGCGCGTGCGGCTCGACACGTCCGGGCCGCTCTGGCAGGTATGGCGGATCGACGGGCTCGAGGACGGCAGCTGGGCCCTGCTGGTCACGGCGCACCACACCCTGATCGACGGGGTGTCGGGTGCCGGTCTCCTGACCGCCCTGCTGTCCTCGACGGACGGGAACGTACGCCGCGTCGGGTCGCGGGTGGCGCCACCCGCGGAGCCGGGTCTGCGCGAGCGGGTCCGTCGGATCCGCCAGGGCGTCCGCACCGTCGCCGTCCCGGACCTTCCGCCGAGCTTGCTCAACGGAGCGCTCGGGCGGCACCGGACCTGGGGCTGGTTCACCGCGGACCTGGCCGACCTGCGGCGGGTCGCGGAGCGCTCCGACTGCACCATCAACGACGTCTACCTCGCGGCCCTGTCCGGCGGCCTGCGCACCGTGCTCGGCAACCGCGCGGCGCTCGGCACGGAGACCCGCGTGCGGGTCCTGGTGCCCGTGTCGACGCGTCGAGGCCCGTCCGACATCCGCCCGGGCACCATGAACGCGGCGTTCTTCGTCGAGCTCCCGGTGCATCGTCGGTCGGCGCAGGAGATGCTCCTCGACGTCGCCGATCAGACCTCGCGTGCCAAGACCGACGGAGTGGCGCTCGCCACCGAGCAGCTGCTGCGCGTCGGCGACCTGGTGCCGGCGCCGCTGCTGGACCGCGCGGCGAGGGCCTACGCGCGTCGCGGTCAGGCGCGGGTCAACCTCGTGGCGTCCGACGTGCGCGGCCCGCGGACGCCGCTCTCGCTCTGCGGACGGCAGGTCCGGGAGGTCGTGCCCTGCGTTCCCCTGGCGCTGGACGTGCGAGCGACCAGCGCCCTGATGTCCTACGCGGGACGCGCGTCGCTGTCGGTGACCGTGGACTCGGCCGTCGTGCCTGACGCCGGGCTGCTGGTGACTGCGGTCGCGGCGTCCTTGGGCGAGCTCGTCCAGGGATGACCGCGGGACGCGACCAGGAGAGCGGGTCGGGCGTGCTGCCGGTGACGTCGAGACCCCGCGCTCACCCGATCCGCGCCCGCGTGCGGTCGCGCGTGTGATGCGACCGATCTCCGCCCGGCGTCGACGCGCCGCCCGACCACGGCCATTCGTCGCGTGGCGGAGTCGTCCGGTCGGATCGTTCGCAGGTCCGGACCGACCGGCGGCCGAGAGCTCGCGGGGCTGGGCCGAGACCTGGTCGGGCGCTGCCAGCGGGACGCGGGTAGCGTCGAGAACGACATCCCGGCACCGCATCCCAGATCGACTCGCGAGGAGAGCTCCGTGACCCGTCCGGTCCGCATCGGCGTGCAGATCCAGCCGCAGCACGCCGAGTACGCCGAGATCCGTCGCGCCGTCGCCGCTGCGGAGGAGGCCGGTGTCGACGTCGTGTTCAACTGGGACCACTTCTTCCCGCTGTACGGCGAGCGCGACGGCGAGCACTTCGAGTGCTGGACGATGCTGGGCGCCTGGGCCGAGGCGACGTCGCGGGTCGAGATCGGCGCGCTGGTCACCTGCAACTCGTACCGCAACCCCGAGCTGCTCGCCGACATGGCGCGCACCGTCGACCACATCAGCGGCGGCCGCCTCATCCTCGGCATCGGTGCGGGCTGGTTCGAGCGCGACTACGACGAGTACGGCTACGACTTCGGCACCGCGGGAAGCCGCCTCGCCGACCTCGAGCAGGCGCTGCCGCGGATCGAGAAGCGGTGGTCGGCGCTGAACCCCGCGCCGCTGCGCGACATCCCCGTGCTCATCGGTGGCGGCGGCGAGAAGAAGACGTTGCGCTACACCGCCCGGCACGCCGACATCTGGCACGGCTTCGGCGACCTGGGCACGGTCGTCCGCAAGTCCGCCATCCTCGACGAGTGGTGCCGCACGGAGGGTCGCGACCCGTCCGAGGTCGAGCGCTCGGTGGGCGTCGAGGGTGACCCGGGCACGAAGGGCCAGCCGCTGCTCGACGCCGGCGTCACCCTCTTCACGATCGGCCTGGGTGGGCCGTCGTACGACCTGGCCCGGCTGACCGACTGGCTGGCCTGGCGTGACGAGGTGAACGCCGCCCGAGGCTAGCCCCGCCGACACCAGCGCCTTGGCCCGTGTCGGGGTGCATGTCGTGCGTGCCGCCGTGAGCGACACCCCGACGGTGCGGGGCGGTGCGGCACGCCAGGTCCACAGCGCGACGGCGCAGCGGCTGCGCCTAGCGGGGAGCGGTGTGCAGGGTCCAGCCCGCGCCGTCCCAGTAGCGCAGCTGCTGGGAGTCGGCGGGGTCGACGTACCACAGCGGGGGAGCGGCCGGGGGTGCTGCCCGGTCGAGGTCGTCCCGTGTGGGTCCGGTGCGGCCGGACGAGGGCAATCCCGGCGCGCCGAGGAGGTCGCGACGGAAGCGGGCGTCGATCCCGGCGAAGACCGAGGTGGCCTCGACGAACACGACGACCCGCAGCGTCCGGCCGTCCAGCAGCGGAGCCCAGCGCTCGACATCGCGGTCGGAGAGCCGCCCGACGTCCAGGCGGCTCTCGGTGGCGTCGGTGTCATCGGCCGTGAGGATGCCGACCCGCCACCGCCCGTCGACGGGTGAGAGGACGCCCCACCGTGCGCCGTGCAGGAACCCACCCGACTCGGTCAGGCCGAGATGCCGGGCCAGTGCGGCCGGCGACCGCGCGAGGTCCACCAACGTGAGGGAGACGACGTCGAGCGAGGCGACGGGGAGATCGAGCTCGCCGCCGGTCGCGTCGAGGACAGCGCCGTCGGCAGACGTGAAGTCCACACGGACGGCGTCGTCGACAGCGACGACGGAGAGAGCATCGAACTCGGGCATGGGTGGAGTGTAGGCAGGGCGCCGTGAGCGAACCGAGAGGTAGCGGTGAACTCGCACCGATCGGGTGGCGGTCACCCCACTGTTCGGCTCAGGCTGCCCACGGACAGCGACACCAGCTTCACAGAGCGCAGTCTGCACAACGCTGCGCGCGACTCCTCGGCGAGGTCTCCGGTGCCAGATCGGTGCGCTCACACCTCGTCGTGCCGGGCGGCCGGACGGGGTGCCGCATCGATGGACCACCGCGTGCCATCCCACCAGCGGAGCTCGTCCGCGTCGAACGGGTCGACGTACCAGCCGGCTGAAACCCCGGGAGGCGCGAGGAGCGCCGGATCGGTCGCGACCGGCGAAAGCTCGGGTTCGACCACCGAGGCCGGCGCCTCCTCCATCGCTCGCGCAGCCCAGGTCGCGGCGGCGACCTCGTCCGCGGCGGCCCACGCGGGCTCGGGCTCCGGCTCCGGCTCGGCCTCGACCACAGCCACGATCTCGGGCTCGGGCTCGGGCTCGGAGGTCCACGCGGGCTCGGAGGTCCACGCGGGCTCGGGCTCGACCACAGCCACGATCTCGGGCTCGGCGGTCCACACGGGCTCGGGCTCGGCCACCGCCACGATCTCGGGCTCGGTGCTCCACGCGGGCTCGGGCTCGGCGGCGGAGTCGGCCACCGCAGCGGCGGTGGCAGCGGCGGCCGTCGCGGCCGCCCAGGTCGGGGTGTCGCTCTCGGACGGGTCCGCGACCGGTGCGGTCGGGGCGGGGGGCTCTGCGGGGTGGGGCAGCGCGATCGTGGGCGGATCCGCGGGCACCGACCGGTAGCGCACCTCGAGCGCGAAGCTGCCGGGCGTCGCCTCGACCAGCACGGACACGCGCGCGGCGCGGCCGGCCCACAGCTGGAGGAACCTGCGGGCGTCGCCGTCGACGATCCGACCGACCCGCACCCCGGGTCCTTCGAGATCGGCCGGGGTCCGACCCATGACGACCACGGCCGCGCCGTCGCCCTCCGGCACGAGGAGCCCCCAGCAGAAGCCGTGGCGAAAGCTGCCGCGCCACGGGATGTCGAGGGCGTCGGCCAGGACATCGACCGTCTCGACCAGGTCGATAACAGGGGCATGCACAGCGCGGGGGTCGCGGACGTCGAGCGTGAGCGCGCCGCCAGTGGCATCCGGCGCCGCCGCGAACACGGGTCCGTAGCCTCGGTCACCGTCGCTCACCAGCGCTCACCCCCTCTCGTCCCGTGGCGCAGCCTAGTGCGAGCCCGTGCGCGGCGGCGGCGCACTCTGCAGGCTCGAGGCCCGGCGGAGTGATCCCGTGCCGGGCCACCGGGGCGCGGTCCCGGTTCCTCCGCGACCAGCTCGGGACTCCGCTGGCGGGCCGTGAGCAGGTGCGCGATGGGCCGCCGCGCATCGTGCGTCGGACGACCACTCACACCAGTCGACAGTGCGTCGAGCCCGTCGCGCAGACAGAGGTCTCCGCGACGGGCTCGACGCCTGATGGTGTTGGAGCGTCAGGGCATGGACAGCGTTCCGGCGTAGGTGCCCGAGGGGCCGTTGGGGCCGGCGACGGTCCCGGTCCCCAGCACCATGCCGGTCAGACCCGCGAGGCCGCCGGTCGCCGACACGACCACGTTCTTGGAGTGCACGATGCCGTCCCTGCCGGTGTGCCCCTGCTCGAGGAGCGTCATGGTCCCCGCGACCCCGTTCACGGTGCCCACGAAGACGTCGGTGTACTGGTAGCTGGCCGTTCCGAGGAACGGGTCGCCGTCGCCGATGGGTCGCAGCACGAGTCGGCCCGTGAGGGTCGAGGTGCCCTCGAACGTTCCGGTCCAGACGACGGTCGCCGTGAGCCCGTCGAGGATGAGGTGGTCGCTGGCGGTGCGAGGCACCGGGATGCTCGCGTCGACGAACTGGTACGTGCCGGAGACGGTCGTGCGGGTCGATGCCTGTGCCGGCGACATGGGGGCGACGGCGAGGGCGACGAGCCCGGTCAGGGCGAGGGCGGAGAGGGTGCGCTTCATGGGTCTGCCTTTGCTCGGGAGGGTGATGGGACCTGCTGCGCCAACAGTCCGCGAGAGCCGTCCATCGAGGTAGACAAGGAAACCCTTCATCAGACTCGACGTGGCCGCCCGTGAGCGACGGCAGTCCGAGACCCCAGATCGAGGGTTCTCCCGGTTACGACGGGGCGACGTCGCGAGCACCGTGGGGGCATCGGTCGGGAGGAGGCGACGATGACCACGTCGACACGCAGAGCGCGGAGCCCGACGCCGCAACGGCGTACCGCGACGGCAGGGTTCGTCGGGTGAGACACACTGGCGATATGACCGACCTGGTGAGCCGCGCCGCCGAGCTCGCCGCACTGGTGGGCGCGGTCGGCCGTGGGGGTCCGGAGGCGGTCAACGTCGTGGGCTCACCAGGGATGGGCAAGACGACCCTCGTCAACGCTCTGCTCGCGGCGGTCGACGGACCTCTCGTGCTTCGGGCGCGTCCGCTCGAGAGCGAGTCGTCCCTGGCGTTCAGCGGGCTCACGGCGATCCTCGCCGGCCTGCCGGAGAGCACGTTCGCGGAGCTCCCCGCGCCGCAGGCCTCGAGCCTGCGCGCTGCGCTGCTCCTCGAGGATGTGACGGGCGACGTCGACCCGCGAGCGGTCGCGGCCGGGCTGCGCGGGGTGCTGGTCAACCTCGCGGCACGACGGCCCGTGCTCCTCGTCGTCGACGACGCCCAGTGGCTGGACCCGTCCAGCGCCCACGCTCTCAGCCAGGCGCTCCACCGCATCGGCACGGCCAGGCTCGTGCTCGTGTGCGCCAGTCGACCGGGCGGCGACGCGATGGCCTGGTTGCCGGCGTCCGGGTTCGACCCCGTCGCGGAGGTACGGCTCGGCCCGCTGTCCGCCGACGACCTCATGCGGGTCGTCCAGAGCAACCTGGGGACCATCGTGGAGCTCGGCGACCTGCGAGGCATCGAGCGAGCCTCCGGCGGTAACCCGCTGCACGCACTGGAGCTCGCCCGTCACAGGCTCGACAGCGGCACCGGGGGCACGGTCGAGGAGCTCGTTCGCGAGAGGCTCACGGTGCTTCCCCGCGAGACACGCATCGCCCTGCTCACGTCGGCGCTGGCGAGCCACCCACACCTCGAGGTGGTGGCGCGCGCCCGCGGCTGCTCGCAGCTCGAGCTCGTGGCGGTGCTCGACCCGGCCGTGCGCGCCGGCCTCGTGAGGGTGACCGACCTCGTCCTGTTCGCCCACCCGCTGTACGCCGAGGCTGCGATCTCTGCTGGATCAGCCCCCGACAGGTCGGAGGCGCATCGTCGCCTCGCTGACGCCGAGCCGAGCGAGGAGGCACGCGTCCGGCACGCCGGCCTCGGGGTGGACGGGCCCGACGCGCGGCTGGCGGCCAGCCTGGCGACGACAGCCGCGCGTACCCGGGCACGCGGCGCCTGGGACGCCGCCGTCGAGCTGCTCACCCTCGCGGTGACCCGCACGCCCGTCGAGTCGCCCGATCGCGGCGACCGTGCGCTGCTCCTGGGGCGCTGGGCGTTCCAGAGCGGGCAGCCGT
The DNA here is from genome assembly GCF_042660085.1 of Longivirga aurantiaca. Lineage (NCBI taxonomy): Bacteria > Bacillati > Actinomycetota > Actinomycetes > Sporichthyales > Sporichthyaceae > Longivirga > Longivirga aurantiaca. The sequence goes on from NZ_JBHSTI010000008.1 coordinate 1,254,374, forward strand.
CGCTGGCTGAAGGCTGGTTCGTCGACGTGCGCGAGCACCACCCGGGGTCTTCGTCCTACTGGTCCGCCACGATGGGTCTCGCCCGGCTGTGCCTGCACGCCGCCCGCACAGCGGAGATGCACGCCCTCAACCGTGAGCTCCTGGCCGCCGACCTCGACCCTCTGCTCGCCGCCGAGGCGATGGTGCGCACGGTCAACGACGAGTTCGCCGACCGGCCGTCCGAGCGGATCGAGCGCATCGCCGCTGCCAACCGCGTGCTCTCTGCTGCGGGCGCGGGCGTCGACCCGGCGCTCCTCGTCGCGGGGCTCAGCCTCGAGATCCAGGCACGGATGACAGCCGGGCAGGCGACGGACGAGCTGATGGCGCGTGCGGTGGCGCTCGACGCGCAGCATCCGGCCGACGTCGCGCTCGACGCGCCGAGCCTCGAGCTGGCGCACCTCCTCATGATGGCCGACCGCTTCGACGAGGGCCGTGCGGTGTGCCTGTCGATGCTGACCCGCTGCCGCGCCATGGGTGATGACGTATCGCTCCCGACCGTCTACTCCCACCTGGCGCACCTCGAGCAGCGCGCCGGGCAGTGGGACGCCGCGCGCGCCGCGATCGTCGAGGGCGAACGCTGGGCCCGGGGGCACGGTCCGATCGTGACGTGGCAGCTGCGCGCGCAGTCAGCGCTCCTTGATGGGCTGCAGGGCAGCCACGACGAGGCGCTCTCGACCCTGCGGCAGGCATCCGAGCTGTTCGCCGGTCCGGAGTACTACCAGTTCGGAGCGATCATCAGCCACCTGCGCGGTCGGGTGCATGCGGCGTACAGCGAGCAGGAGCAGGCGTACGCCGCCTTCGCGACCGCGATCGAGCTGGCGGCGCAGGTCGGCTGGGACGACCCGGCGAACCTCGAGTCCGATGTCCCGTTCGCGGAGGCGGCCTCCGCACTCGGTCGGTTCGCGGAGGCCGAGCGACATCTCGATCGCACCGAGCAGCGCGCCCGCCAGCTGGGGCAGACCAACCAGCTGGCGGTGTGCCGCCGGGGGCGGATCGGGCTCCTGGCTGCGCGAGGAGACCTCGACGAGGCAGCCCTCCTCGTGCCCGAGATGCTCGCGGCCTACGACTCCGAGCCGGGGCAGCCGCTCGACCGAGCCCTCGCGCTTCTCGTGGCGGGCCGTCTGCTCCGCCGCACGCGGCAGAAGAGGCAGGCTCACGACTGCTTGACCGCTGGGCTCGACATCTTCGGGGAGCTCGGCTGCCCGGCGTACGTCGAGGTCGCCCGTTCCGAGCTGAACCGGGTCGGCCTGCGTCCCAGCCGACCTGAGGCCCTCACCCCCACCGAGCTCGAGGTGGCGCGGCTCGCGGCAGACGGCCTGCGCAACGTCGAGATCGCCACGACGGCCCACCTGAGCGTGAAGACCGTCGAGGCCGTCCTGTCCCGCGTCTATCGCAAGCTCGGCATCCGGTCGCGTGCTCAGCTCTCGCGGGCCCTTGCCTCGCTGCCGGAGCGGGCTGCGGCCTCGTCGCCGTCAGGACCGGCCGCACCGCCGACGTGAGGCAGCCCCCTGCGTCGCAGGGGGCTGCCTCACATCGAGGTCGTGCGTCAGGCGTTGGCCTTCGCCGAGAAGATCGGCGCGCCGATGACGCTGCGGAACAGCGTGGTGCCGAGCTCGGCGTCGAGCGCGCCGGCGGCCACCGCCGTGAGGCGGAGCTGGGCGCCCGTCACCTGGACGTCGGTCGCGTCGACCTTGGCGTTGGCGAGGTCGATGTCGAAGAGCGCGACGCGGGCGCCGTCCGGCACCCCGCCGGGGCCGTCGGTGACGGTGCCGATGAGCTGCGGGCTGGCGGTCTGGCCGACGGCGGTGCCGCCGTTGAGATCGATCGTGAAGTCCTTGACCACGATGCGCTTGGTGAACGAGCCGAGCTTCACGAAGGCGATGCCGCCCGAGTGGGTGATCTCGTTCGGCACGTTGCCCGCGAAGGTGCCGCCCTGCAGACCGGTGATCGGGAACGAGAACTTCAGGGCGAGCGGCGAGAAGCGCACGCCGTCGAGGCGACCGGGGGAGACGGCGTAGGGGAGGACGCCCGCCTTGACGATGGCCGGCGCGATGCCGGGGAGGGTGGTGACCGACGTGCGACCCGTGGTGGGGGACGCGATGTCGGTCACGGTCAGGGCGTTCGCCGAGGGGGCGGCTACCAGTGCGGTGGTGGCTGCGAAGCCGGCGGCGGCGATGACGGAGACGAGACGGCGCATGCGGAGGGTCCTCCAGGGTCGGATGGCCGCCCCGATGCGGCCATGTGCCCCTTCTTCTGGTGCGAGCGGCCTTCTGGATGCAGACAACGCATGCGGATCCCCGCGGACGCCGTTCTGGATGCACCCTCCGCCGACGGCACGACCGTCGTCGGCACGCTCGCGTCGTCCGAGGCGCTGACCTCGGGGGCAGCGGCCTGGACGAGCCGCGCGGCCATGCCGACCGGTCGTCGGGCGACGGCGGTCCAGGTGGTCAACCCTCGCGCGTACGTCATCGGCGGGGAGATCACCGGAACGGGTGGCGCGTTCACCAGGAACGAGTCGTACGACCCGGTCGCGGACGCCTTGCGTACTGAGGCAGCGCTCTCGCCGGGACGCCACGGAGCGACCTCGACCGTGATCGGTGGTCGCGTCTGTCTGGTCGGCGGCGGCACCGGAGGAACGTCACTCAGCACGCTCACGACCGTCTTCTCCCCGCCCGCCTGACCAACCGGTACCACGATGCTGCCCCGTCCCCGATCCGCTCGGGACGGGGCACCGTCGTCCTGCGGGGTGCGGACCGTGACTCGACCACTGCTACCAGCCGTCCCCGCCCGTGGGCCGTCACGAGGTCGTCGAGCTCGTCCAGCGGCGCGAGGTCGGGGGCTGTCCGGGCGCCTTACGGCCCCCCGGACGTGACGCGGTCACCGGGGGGAGACCGTCGACACCCAGGTCGACACCGGGCGGCCGTCGTACGGCGTGACGACGAAGCGCGCGTGCGGCTGCCCCGGGTCCCCGGCGAAGAATCAGCACCGGCGCTGGTCCTGCGGGCCGTGGACGATGGCGAACTGGCCGGGTCGGAACGGGACGGGCGATCCGGTCGCCACGACGAGGTCGAACACCGCCGGTCCCACCTCGGCGATGGAGAGGACCGTCCCGTGCTCGACCCGCACGGGGCGGAGCGGGTCGGGCTGGTCGGCCACCCTCAGCGGCTTGATCGTCACGTGGGTCGTCGCGGACGACCGTCAGCGGACGGCGGCCGCCTTGACGACGACGCTGTCGCGGACGGCCGGCCGCGCGAGCGACCCGGTCACGACCCAGACCTCGCGGGCGCTCCCCACCCGCACGGTGGTGCTGGCGACGGCGACGCGCACCTTCAGCAGCGCGCTGGCACCAGGGGCGAGCGCAGCGGTCCGGTACGTGCCGGCCGTCACCGCGGCTGTGACGTTGCGGTCGCCGTACCAGTAGCTGACGGCGAATCCGCCGCCGCTCGGGGTGCCGCGGACCGTCATGGTGTCGGTGCGCTTGCCGTCGTTGACGATGCGGACGTAGGCGCTGCCCGCCTTGGTCGACCAGCTGAGCGAGATCGGCATCGTCATGCGCGTGGTCGTGTAGCTGTCGACGCCGAGCCAGGCGCCGCCGCTGACCTTGCGCACCTGGGCGTCGGGCCGGTAGGCGGCCGTCACCGTGTAGTGCAGGGTCTTGGTGGTGACGTTGCCGTCGCCGTCGGTGGCACGCACCGTGAGGGTGCGGGCGCCCGCCGTCCGGGTGTCGAGCGCGGCTCCCGACGCGACCGGTGCGGTGCAGGTGCGCAGGCCGGACCCGCCGCGGTCGGAGCAGGTGTAGTCGACCTTGACCACGGCGTCCTGCAGGAAGGTGGACCCCTCGAGCCCCGACGTGAACGCGACGGTCGGGGGCGTCGCGTCCGGCACAGGTGCGAGAGCGGCGCGGTACGTGAACCACGTGGCGGTCGGGTCGCGCAGCTCCCAGAGCAGAGTGCCGGCAGCGTTGACCTCGCTCGCCGTGGCATCGGTCTCGGACGCCCAGCCGATGAGCGTGTTCCCGTTGCTGAGGCGCAGGGCCGAGCCGGCGAACAGCGCATAGCGATCGGCCACCTCGTAGTTCCAGGCGATCGTCGCCTCGCCGGTCGCCTCGTCGATCGCCCACTCGGTGATCCGCGTGGGGATGTGTGCCACCGGTGCACCGGTGGGATCGGCCGGGTCGGTGCAGAGCTTGTTGGCCGTCCACGCGCCGTTGTCGAAGAGCAGGATGTTGCCGTTGGGCAGCTCGTCCGCCGTGTGCTGCGCACACGGTCCGCCGTCCGGGTCGCCCGCCAGGTCGGTGAACGTGAAGTCGCTCAGCTTCCCGCCGAGCCGCCACACCACGTCGCCCACGCTGAAGCCGTCGTGCGCCGTGCGCGCGACCTTGAAGACCGAGCTGAGGTGCCGGAACGACATCAGGAGGTCGCCGTCGGCCATGACGTCGAACGAGTTGATGTGCGCGTAGTCGGTGGGGAACTGCGTGTTGGCTGCAACCGACTCGATTGCCGGGTTCACGTGGTCGGCGGAGTTCCACTCGAAGAGCACGTCGCCGTCGCTCGAGATGTGCTGCACCACGGAGTCGATGAGGCCGCTCACCGCGTTCGGCTCGTACGCCATGAGATAGCGGCTTCCGTCGGGCATGAGCAGCGAGTCGTGGCTGTCGGTGTCGACGAGGCCGACGGTTCGGTATCGGTTGACCTCGCGGAACTGGGAGTCGAGCTCGACCACGTCGGTGCCGGTGCGGCCTTCGCCGTTCGTCGTGCGGCTGACCGTCCAGCCGCCGCCGGGCTGCGCCTTGAGGTCCAGGGACTGCGTCGTCGTCTTCACGTACGACGGGACGCCGTTGCGGTCGACCGCAGCCTCGAAGAACGGCCCGGGCGTGAGCCACTTGCCCAGGGTGAGCAGCACGTCGCCGGTGGCGAGGGCCGTGCTCGGCGTGATGTCGATCCGCTCCAGCGCCGGGAACTGCGCGGGCAGGTAGACGAGGGAGTGGCGTGCGGTGCCGGCGGCGTCGACGAAGAAGACGGCGATCTCGGCGCCCTCGGTGAGCCCTGTGACGGTCGTGCTGGCGCCCGTGAGCTTGCGGCCGTTGACGTACACGCTGCCGGCGGGGTCGCTGGTCGAGGCCGCGACGACCACGGTGCCCGCGGTGTCGGCGGTAGTGGTGATGCCGTAGCGCGCGATGGCCGGATCGAACGCAGGGTAGGAGCCAACCCCGGTGCCGCTGACGGCGAGGGTGCGCACGGGCGTCGGATCGGCGGTGACGCCCACGGCTCCGGCGGTGCCGGTAGAGACCACCGCGGGGAGGGGGAGGGCGACGACTGCGGCGAGGAGGGCGGCGATGCGCTTCACGGCTCGGGACACGCGGGCAGCCTAAGTGCGTCCCGGCCCTGACGACGGCGTGTCACGCGACGGATCCAGGATGTGACCAGCTTGAGACCAGGGTGCGGTCAGCGACCTACCACGGAGGTCCGCTCGGATCGGGACAGCGCGAGGTCGAAGGGCCCCGCCGGGGCGAGGTCGAACGGCCCGGCGGCCGCGAGGTCGGCCGCAGCGGCCAGGGGGAGCGGGCGGCTGAACAGGTAGCCCTGGGCGAAGTCGCAGCCGAGGTCACGGACGGCGGTCGCGCTCGGCCAGTCCTCGACGCCTTCGGCGATGACCGAGAGGTCCATCGCGTGGGCCATGGCCACCACACCGGCGACCAGTGCGCGCGAGCGCGGGTCGTGCAGCTCGGCGACGAACATCTTGTCGATCTTCAGGACGTCCACCGGGAGGCGGTGGAGGTAGCCGACGGACGAGTAGCCGATGCCGAAGTCGTCGATCGCGAGTCGCACACCGCCCTGCTTGAGACCGGTGAGCGCGGCGACGGTCGGCAGGTCGTGGCCGAGGAGCATGCCCTCGGTCAGCTCGAGCACGAGCGGCACCTCGGGGTCGAGGTCGCGCAGCTCGCGCACCCGCTCGGCGAGGGTCTCGTCCGTGACCTGCATGGGGGAGAGGTTGACGCCGAGAGCGATGGGGCGGCCGGCACGCGCCGCCAGCGTGCGCCCGCCCGCGTGCGCCTGCTCGAGGATCTGCCGGCCGAGCTGACGGATCAGGCCCGTGCGCTCGGCCGCGGGGATGAAGCGGTCGGGACCGATGTGGCCGAGTGTCGGGTGCGTCCAGCGGGCCAGCGCCTCGAAGCCGTCGATCAGCCCGGTGCGCAGGTCGACCACGGGCTGGAAGTGCACGGTGATCTGCTCGTCCCGGACCGCGAGCCGCAGCGCGTCCTCGAGCTCGAGCCGGTCGATCTCCTCGCTGCGCATCGACGGCTCGAACCGGGCGACGGTGCCCTTGCCGCGCGACTTGGCGGCGTACATCGCGGTGTCGGCGTTGTTGATCAGGTCCGACGCCGTCGTCGGGCCGGCGCCCGTGAACGTGATGCCGATGCTCACCTGCACCATCAGCTCCTGGCCGGCGGTGTCGAACGGCGCCTCGAGGGCGGCGGTCAGCCGCTCGGCGATGAGGAAGGCCTGGGACTCATCGGTGAGGTCGTCGAGCAGCACCCCGAACTCGTCGCCGCCGAGGCGGGCAGCGACGTCGCCCGGGCGCAGGCACTCGAGGATCCGGTGCGCCACCAGCAGCAGCAGGTCGTCGCCGACCCGGTGGCCGAGCCTGTCGTTGATGCCCTTGAAGCCGTCGAGGTCGCAGTAGAGGACGGCGAGCAGCCCCGACGGGTGCCGACCGTCGATGGCGGCGGTCAGCCGGTCGCTGAACACCGCGCGGTTGTGCAGGCCGGTGAGCGCGTCGTGGCGGGCGAGGAAGGTGGTCTCGTCCGAGAGCCGGCGTCGCTGGAACGCCGACGTGCCGACTGCGGTGAGCGTCTCGAGCGCGGCGCGGTCCTGCTCGGTGAACTCCCGGCCGGACGACTGCGCGCGGACGACGAGATGGCGCGTCGTCCCGTCGTCGAAGGTGATGGGGGAGCCGATCTCCTCGTCGGACGGCGGCTCCACGCGCAGGGTCGCGGTCGTCGAGCGCAGGGTGCGCTCGGCCTGCTGCACGAGCGAGTGCTCGATCTGGTCGTCGGTCAGCCAGTCCGGGGCCTGGGTCGCGGCCTCGAGCAGCCCGGTGAGCCGGCGCTGGGCGAGGCGGTTCTCGCTGACCGAGCGGACCGCGACAAGGATCGTCGCGACGGGCACGAGCAGCAGGATCAGCGTCCACGTCGGGTGGTCCTCGACGAGGATCGCCGCGAGGTAGCCGAGCGTGTCGACGCTGACGAAGCAGGCGAGTCCGAGCGGCACCGAGCCCCAGCGCAGCACCGTGCTGATGGAGCAGCCGTCCTCGATCGCGATCGAGACGGCCGTGACGACCAGGTCGAAGGTGAAGTAGACGGCGCACGCGACCATCACCGACGCGAGCTGCCACGCGGGGTACTCGGGCCCGGGATCGGTGACCGCGACGATCAGCACGAACAGCGCGCCGCCGAGGATCGTCAGGCCGACGTTGAAGATGCGCGCGCGCCAGGACTTCTGCTGGGTGAGCATCGCGAGCGCTGTCGCGATCGACCACAGCGACAGCGCGTGCATCGGCGACTCGGTGAGCACGAGGTACACGAGGACGCAGGTCTCGAAGCCGATGACGATGTCGCCCGACTGGTGCGTCAGCGTCAGGGGGAAGCGGGACATCACGAAGACGAGGAGCACCGCGATGACACCGGTGGGCGCGAGGTCGATGCCCTCGCCGGCCCAGATCAGGACGCTGGAGACGGCGACGAGTACGCCCACGACGAAGATGGCCACGTCGAGGGCAGCCGCTACCGCGGTGCGGCTCATGCGTGGGCTGGCCACGGTCACCCCCGTCACCGTTCGGTGGACAGTCGTCATCGGTGATGTCGACCTGTACGGCGGAGACCTTGAGCAGCGCCCGGACGGGCGGACCGGCCCCGATGGTCCGGGACCAGGGTGCCCGGGCGTGTGGCGGGTTGCCTGCCGAGCGGCGAACCGACCGGTGAGCGGACTAGGAGCCGCGGACGACCGTGGCACGGGGCGCGGCGGACACGGCCGCGGCCGCGAGGCCCTCCGCGCCCGCGGCGAGGGCGGCAGGGGCGGCGCCGGCGCTGGCGCTGGCGGCGGCCTCGCGCAGGATCACCCAGACGGCGCGGACGTCCTCCGTGCCGCGGTTCTCGAGCCGGTGCGGCTCGGAGGCGTCGAACGTGACGGTGTCGCCCGGGTGCAGGGTCCAGGTGTCGAACATGTGGTGGAAGGTGAGCTCGCCGGACTCGATGTAGGCGCACTCGAAGCCCTGGTGCTGCGAGAACTTCCCGGACTTGCCCGAGCTGCTCCCGGGCGCGTACGTCACGAGGATGAACTCGAGGCCGGCCGGGGCGGCGTTGGAGAGCTTCTCCCAGGTGACGCCGGACTCGAGCTCGATCGTCACGCGCTCGCCGGGCACGAGCACGGGCCCGCGGGGCGCCGCCGACGCGGGCCTGCTGGAGGCGGCCCGGGGGCCAGGCGTGGGCTGACCGGACCCGGACGACGTGACCGACGCGGCGGGGGGATCGCCGGCCGGGTTCTCGAACAGGTCGTCGAGGGTGAGGCCGAGCTCGTTGACGAGCTTGTACAGGGTGGCCACCGAGGCTCGGCAGCGGTCGTTCTCGACCTGGGAGAGCATGCTCGCCGACACCCCGACGCGGCTGCCGAGCTCGCGCAGCGAGAGCCCGAGCTCGCGTCGGCGCGCCCGAAGACGCGGCCCTGCGGCTGCCTGCATGGCTCCTGCCCCCTCGCGGGTCGTCCCGGGGGCGCGCCGCGCCCCGACGTTCATCGGCACTGTACTGCACGGGCGCTGGCGACGGCGGGGTCCGACCCGCGTGATCACGCTCAACGGCACGCCCGAGGCCCCGGCGGTGAGCCTCGGGGAGCCCGTCGCGCAGGCTCCTCCCAGAACATTGCTGAACACTTGTAAAGAAATACTTGACGCTCTCGGACCGCCTCCTTAGTCTCGCGGGGACGCCGCCCTCTGTCGGAGGGCGCTGCAGCAGGAGGATCCCGTGGGAGAGCACACCAGGCAGGGCACCGCCGTCATCCTCGGCGGGACGTCGGGCATCGGGCGCGAGCTCGCCGCACGGCTCGCGGCGGACGGGATGTCGGTCGTCATCTCGGGGCGCGACGCCGACCGCGCGCAGTCGGTCGCCGCGGAGATCGGACCCACCGTCCGCGGCATCGCCCTCGACCTCGCGGAGCCGGCCTCCATCGCCGCCGCCCTGTCGGACGTCGAGAGCGTCGACCACCTCGTGGTGGCCGCCATCGAGCGCGACGCCAACGGCATCAAGGAGTACGACGTCGCCCGCGCGACGCGCCTCGTCACGCTCAAGCTGGTCGGGTACGCCGAGGCCGTCCACGTCCTGCACGACCGCTTCACCCCGAGCGCCTCGATCGTGCTGTTCGGCGGCCTCGCGATGCTGCGCCCCTACCCGGGCTCGACCACGGTCACCACCGTCAACGGCGGCATCAGCTCGATGGTGCGCACGCTCGCCAGCGAGCTCGCACCCGTACGCGTCAACGCGCTCCACCCGGGCATCGTCGGAGACAGCCCGGAGTGGAAGGAGAAGAGCCTCGACCTCGTGGTCTCGCGCACGCCCATCGGCCGGACCGTGACGATGGACGAGATCGTCGGTGCCACGCTCTTCCTTCTCGACAACGGAGGCGTCAACGCGGTCAACCTCATGGTCGACGGCGGGACCATGGTTCGCTGATGTACCACGTCACGCGGATCGACGAGACGCAGAACGTGCTGCCGGCGGCGTACGCCGACCGCTCGAAGGGCTTCTCGCGCCAGCAGCTCGTCGGCAAGTCCGAGGGCTCGCCGCACATGGGCCTGTACGTCTGCGCCCTCGAGCCGGCGGGGCACGTCGAGGCGGTGGTGCACTCGTTCGAGGTCAGCATGTACGTGCTGTCCGGCGAGCTCGTCGTCACGATGCTCGGCGCGTCGACCACGCTCGGCGCCGACGACTGCATCGCGGTGCCCGTCGGCGTCACGTACTCCGTGCGCGCAGGCCGTGGCCCGGTGTCGTGGCTGCTCATGAGTGCGCCGGCGCCGTTCGAGGACACGCGTCGTACCGACACGTTCTTCACCGGCGAGCAGCTCGAGGCCGCGGCCTCGCCCGCCACCGATGTGCGGGACCCGCGCAACCAGAGCGCGTTCCGCTTCGACCCCGCGTCGATGGACCTCGACAACCTCGCCGTCGGCTCCCAGGTGGACGCGCCCCAGGTGTCGGCCAGCATGGCGACGGCGCTGCTCGCCTACAGCGGCATCGGCGTGCGGATGCTCGTCGACCAGCGGCTGCGCGCGCAGCTGCACACGATGTTCATGGTGCAGTACCAGCCCACCGCCATCGCCCACCCGCACGACCACCCCTTCGAGGAGGCGTACGTGATGGTCCAGGGCGAGGTGCACGCGCTCGTCGAGGGCGACGAGCTCGTCCTGCGGCCCGGCGACGTGCTCTGGGCCGGCGTGGGTGCCGACCACGGGTTCCACAACCGCGGGAGCGGCCTGGTGCGCTGGATCGAGACGCAGGCGCCGCAGCCTCCGGCCCAGCACTCCTACCGGTTCAACAGGGACTGGGAGTACCTCGCGCAGGTGATCGAGAGCGGCGGCTGAATCCTCAGGAGCAGCACGACGGAGGCCGGCGAGCAGGTGCTCGCCGGCCTCCGTGATCGCTCGGGCGATCTACTCGTCGTGCGCCTCGGCGGCGCCGATCTCGTGGTCGCTGTACTGGTAGGGGTTGTCGAAGAGCTCGTCGGGCGCGAGCTCGGGGTTCATGCCGTTGACCCACTTCTCGTCGCCGAGGGCCTGCATCAGGTGGTCGACGGTCTGCCCGACGACCTCGCGGGCCTTGGCGACCTTGTCGGCCGCACCGACGAGCCGGCCGTCGTGCTTGAGGACCTTGCCCTTGACGAGGACGGAGTGCACGTCGCCGCGGGTGGCCTGGTAGACCACGTGGCCGTACGGGTTGAGCACCGGGAACATCGCCGGCGACGCGTCGTTCTTGATCAGCACCACGTCGGCCTGCTTGCCGACCTCGAGGCTGCCGACCTTGTCACCGAGCCCGAGCGCGCGGGCACCGCCGATGGTCGCCCACTCCACGACCGTCTCCGCACGCAGCGGGTGGTTGACGACCGTCTCGCCCTTCTCGTGGGCGGCCATGTGCACGCGCACCCGATCGGCGTTGAGGGTGCCGCGCATGGCCGAGAACAGGTCGGCGCTCCACCACACGCTCGTGTCCATCGACAGCGACACGGGGACGCCGTACTTGCGGAGCTGCCAGGTGGGCGGGTAGCCCTGCCCCGCGCTGCACTCGCTCTCGGTCGACACCGACGCGTGGCCGCCGGACGCCGCGATGCGGTGGTAGGAGTCCGCCGACAGCGTGGTCGAGTGGACGTAGATCTGGCCCGGCGTCATGAAGCCGTTGTCGTGCATGAGCTGGATGCTCTCGTCCTTGGTGATCGCCCAGACGCCGGCGTGCGTCGTGACCGGGACGCCGAGCTCGCGGGCGGCCTCGAAGGCCGCCTTCTCCGGGAACGTCGGGTCGCCCGTGACGTCGAAGGCGAGCTGGAAGCCGAGCATGTCGTTCGACGGGTCGATGCGACGTCGTACGAAGTCGCGGAACTCGGGGGAGTTCGACCACTCCCAGGGGCCCTGCTGGATGTTGCCGTAGGCGAGCACGAACCGGCCCGGCACCTCCTCGAGGGCGTCGAGCGCGGCGTCGGCGTGCTCGGTGCTCTGCAGACCGTGCGACCAGTCGACCGACGTCGTGACGCCGGCGTCGACGGCCTCGACGGCGCTGAGCAGGTTGCCGGCGTACACGTCCTCGGGGCGGAAGGACTTGCCCCACTCGAGGTAGTACCAGACGAAGTACTGCGTGAGGGTCCAGTCGGCGCCGTAGCCGCGCATGGCGGTCTGCCACATGTGGCGGTGCGTATCGATCATGCCCGGCATGACGATGCCGCCGGAGGCGTCGATCTCGACGGTGCCCTCGGGCACGGCGAGGTTCGGCCCGATCGCCGCGATGGTCTCGCCGACGACGAGCACATCGGCACCTGCGAGAACCGTCTTGCTGTCGTTCATCGTGAGCACGGTGCCGCCGCGCAGGACCACCGCAGGGGCGGCCGCGAACGTACCGGGGTCGGGGGTCGAGGTCATCGCTCTCCTTCGAGAGGGCGCCGCGTCGCGGCGTGCTGGGGGTGGCCCGGCGAGGTGCGGACCCTCGACGGCTTGGAGCAAACATGAGGGGGGCTGAACGCACTGTCAAGGGATTCTGTGCAGTATTTCTGAACTTCCTGGGGGTATGGCGCGGGCCGTCACCGCGGCCGGCAGGGCGTGCGTCCAGTACGGATTCACAGCGGCGGTACGACCCAGGACGCGATTCGGGCGCGGCACCCGCCGTTCCTCACGTTCCCCCCGACCTCGGCCGGGCAGTAGCGTCTCGGCATGGCCAAGACCAAGAACGACGCACGCGAGGAGTGGGCCGCGGCCGAGGAGGAGTACCGCAAGGTCATCGAGCCCTACGCCACCGGCTTCGGTGCCGAGCCGATCGACCGCGCCACCCTCGTCGTCATCGCCAAGGCGCGCAGCAAGGCCGAGCGCTGCCTGGACGCCTACGTGCGGCGCGTCCTCGGCACCTGATCGGCACCCGGTGCCGGTGCTGGGAGACCACCTGGGAGGCTTGTGCCCTCGGGGATCGGCCGGAAGGTGAGCATGCTGTACGAGGTCGCGCACGCGATCGTGCCGCCGGTGGCCAAGGTGGTGTGGCGTCCGCACGTCGAGGGCCTCGCCAGCATCCCGGAGTCCGGGCCCGTCATCGTCGCGAGCAACCACCTGTCGTTCGCCGACAGCATGGTGATCCCGATTGTCTCGCCGCGGAAGGTCGTGTTCCTCGCCAAGGAGTCCTACTTCACCGGCACGGGCGTCAAGGGCGCGCTGATGCGCGGCTGGTTCGAGGGCATCGGCATGATCCCCGTCGACCGCGACGACACCAAGGCGGCGCTGGCCTCGCTCGACATCGCCCTCGAGGTGCTCGGCCGGGGCGAGGCCTTCGGCATCTACCCCGAGGGCACCCGTTCGCTCGACGGCCGGCTCTACCGGGGGCGGACGGGCGTGGCGCACCTGGCGCTCACCTCGGGCGCCCCGATCGTGCCCGTCGGGCTCATCGGTACCGAGAAGCTGCAGCCGGTGGGTGCCAAGGCACCCCGGCTCGCGCGCGTCACCGTGCGGTTCGGGACCCCGATCCGGGTGGGGAAGCGGTTCGAGGGCATGCCCAGCGGCGCCGCACGGCGCGCCCTCACCGACGAGGTGATGGCCGCGATCCAGGCGCTGTCGGGGCAGCCGCGCGCCGACGGCTACAACGAGCGGCCTCCGACCGTCTGACCAGAGCTGGCGGCGGAGAGTGACCACTGCGTCACTATTCGACAGCACTGCGTGACAATCCCCTGCGGCAGAGGCGATCCCGGCAGTTTCCGTCGCTGCTAGCGCACCCATCCGGGGCCGTGCGTCGCTACCGTCGTGCCGGGCGGTCCGCCCGTCCGTCCGTCGACCCTGGGTGGGGGATCTCATGCGTCGTGCCGCGCTCGTCCTGGTGCCGCTGCTCGTCGTGACCGGGCTCGTGGCCGCCGCACCGGCGGCCGTGGCCCAGCACCCCGGTGCGAACGGCGTGATCACGAACATCGAGGGCTTCGTCTGGTCGGGCACGTTCGCGCCCGACGGCACCGAGCGTGCGTGCTGCGGCGTCCAGGGGGATCCCGAGTCCGCCCTGCCCTCGATCGCCCCTGAGGAGGCGATCTGGGGCCCCGACGGCCGCACCGTCGCGGTCGTCGGCGAATGGGTGAACGACCCGACCAACGCCGGTCTCGAGATCCTCGTCTACGACGTGGTGGACGACGAGATCAGGTCGATCGGCACGGCCGACGACAGCCGGCCCGATTTCAGCCCCGACGGCTCCCAGCTCGTGATCAGCCGCGGTGGGGACCTCATGATCGTGGACGTCGCGAGCGGCGCTCCGGTGCGCCAGCTGACCTCGACACCAGGTGTCGACGAGGTGGACCCCTCCTGGAGCCCCGACGGCGGCAGCATCGCCTTCGCCACGGCAGCGGGCGTCTCGGTTCTGCCCGCCGCTGGCGGGCCGAGCGCTCCGCTGGTGGATGCGGCAGCCGAACCTCAGTACTCCGGCGACGGCGCCCATCTGGCGTACCTCGTGGGTACCCAGCTCTGGGTCTCGGACGCGGACGGGACGAGTGCGGTCGACACCGGGATCCGGGCCACGGAGTACACCTGGTCGCCCGACTCGACGCGATTCGCGGTCGTCATCGACAGCGCCGAGATGGGCGAGGAATGGCAGAGCGCCGAGACGTGGGTGACGTCGATCGACGGACAGCCCTTGTCTGCCAGCCCGGCCAACGGAAGCGCGAGCGCGAGCAGCTGGTCGTGGCAGCCGGTGCAGGCGCCGGAGCCCGGTGTCGTCGCGCCGACCTCGGGCGTGTCGGGCGCCGCCTCGGCGTTCTCCCGCTCGTCGACCCTCACGGTGCGCTGGACGGCGTCCGACCTCGTGTCGCCCGTGACGAGCACCGATGTCAGGTACCGCCGCGCGAGCGCGCTCGGTGGCCCGTACACGAGCTACCGCTGGTGGATCAACCGGACCACGACGCGCCTCGCGACGCTCGACGCCGTGCCGGGCTACCGGTACTGCTTCTCGAGCCGGGCCCGCAACGAGGCCGGGGCGGTGAGCGCGTGGTCGGAGGAGAAGTGCACGACGGTGCCCTTCGACGACCGCCAGCTCACCGCGCGCGGCGACTGGGTCCGCGTGTCGCGCGAGGGCTTCCTGCGCGGGACCGCGTCGCGCACCACGGACCAGTGGGCCTCGCTCTCGACCGCACCGGGCTACGTGCGCGAGGTGGGCGTGATCGCCTCGACCGGCCCGAACGGCGGCCGGGTCGCGGTGCTGGTCGGGTCGCACCGGATCGGCACGATCTCGCTCTACTCCGCCACGGCGAAGGACCGCACGGTCCTCATGCTTCCGCGTCTGGCGAAGGGCAGGTACGGCTCGGTGCGTCTCGTCGTCCTCACCTCGGGCAGGACCGTGCGCATCGACGGCCTCGCCACCTCGGCCCGGTAGGGCGAGGGCGAGCATGAGCATCGACCAGCACGGCAACGTCCTCACCGACGCCGATCCTGCGGCCGTAGCGGCGTACGACGATGCGGTGGACCACCTGCTGCACTTCCGGTCAGAGGTCGGCGACTCGCTCTCGACCGCGCTCACCATCGAGCCCGGTCTGGCGATGGGCCGGGTGATGGAGGCCTACCTCGGCGTCCTCGGCACCGAGCCCGATGACGTGGCCGCGGCGAAGGAGTCGCTCACGTCGTACATCGCGACCACCGACGCCTCGGGGCTGCAGCCGCGCGAGCGCCAGCACCTCGCGGCGGCCGACGCGCTCGTGCGCGGCGACCTCGTGAGCGGAGGAAGGCTGCTGCGCGCGCTCGTCGTCGAGCACCCGCGCGACGCGCTCGCCCTTGCGGTGGGCCACCAGGTCGACTTCTTCACGGCGGATGCGCCGGCCCTCCGCGACCGCGTGGGCGGCGCGCTCTCCGCCTGGACCGAGGACGACCCGCACCTCGGGCAGCTGCTCGGCATGCACGCGTTCGGCCTCGAGGAGTGCGGGCTCTACGGACGCTCGGAGGACGTCGGGCTCCGGGCGCTCGAGCTCGACCGGTCGGACGTGTGGGCGCTGCACGCCGTCGCGCACACCTTCGAGATGCAGGGCCGGTTCGCCGAGGGCCGCGCCTTCCTCGACGAGCGCGCGGGCGACTGGCAGCAGGGCAACTTCCTCAACGTCCACAACTGGTGGCACTACTGCCTCTACCTGCTCGAGGCCGGCGACACCCGGCGTCCGCTGGAGATCTACGACGCCGTCCTGCACCACGCGGAGTCCGCCGGTCTCGCGATGGAGATGCTGGATGCGTCTGCGCTGCTGTGGCGGCTGCTGCTCGAGGGCGAGGACACGGGGTCGCGGTGGACGGCTCTCGCCGAGGCGTGGGACGCGAAGGTCGCGGTGCCTCTCTACTCGTTCAACGACATGCACGCCGTGATGGCGTACATCGGTGCCGGCCGCCTGCGCGACGCCGAGCGGCTGGTCGAGAGCCGGACCCAGTGGCTCGCGGGCGACGTCGACCCGGCGGTCACCAACGTGACGATGACGCGCGAGGTCGGTCTGCCCGTCGCACGGGCGCTCGTGGCCTTCGCGCGCGAGGACTACGCCACCGCGGTCGAACTGCTGGCGCCCATCAGGAGCCGCGTGCAGCTGTTCGGCGGCAGCCACGCGCAGCGGGACGCCGTGCAGCGCACGCTGCTCGAGGCGGCCATCCGTGCGGGCCGGCTCGATCTCGCGCGGACGCTGGTCTCGGAGAGGCTCGGGATCAACCCGTGCAGCCCCTACTCCTGGCTCAAGCGCGCGACCGTGGTGCAGGCGCTCGGCGACGAGGTCGGCGCCGACCTCGCGCGCGCGGAGGCCGAGGCGCTCCGCACCGCTCGCTGAGCTGTCGGCCGGTGGAGGACCCCGTTCCGCGACCGGCCGACGCCCCGGCGTCGACCCGCTCGATGCACCTCGGCCGAGCACTCGGTGCACGTCGGAGGAACCGGATGCGCGTCGGGGGAGGCGTGGCGACACTCGACCTCCGCGGCCGTCGCCGGGCGGCCGGACAGCGCGAGGGAGCGGACATGGCTCTCGAGGACATCGTCGGTCAGGCGAAGGAGATGCTCAGCAGCAGCGAGGTGGAGCAGGGCGCCCAGGCGCTCAAGGACCGGGTCTAGGCACCGAACGGCTCTGCACGGGTGGGTGGCGCGGTCGACGCGCCGCCCACCCGTGGCCGTTCCGGCAGCGTGCGCGACGAAGGGGCGTACTGTCCGGAGTCACGGAGCCGTTCAGGCTTCCCGGCTCGAGGAGCCACCATGGCCGACAAGTCCCCGCGACAGCACCTGCAGAAGAAGACGGCCGGGAAGTCCCTCAAGGAGAAGCGCCTCGACAAGAAGGCCAAGGCGGGCACCTCGCACGAGATCATCCCGTCGACCAAGAAGCACTGACCGCGGGTCGTCAGGGGCGGGCTCGCACCTCGAGTGCGAGCAGGTCGGCCGTGCACCGGTCCGGCTGCTGAGCGTGCAGGTCGTGGTGCGCACCGACGTACCACTGCACCTCGGCGTCGGGGATGCGGTCAAGAGCCTCGGTGACGGGCGTCGACCCGAGGGGGACGGCGTCGACCGCAGCCATGAGGAGCGTCGGCACCTGCACCCGCGGGTAGAGCGGGCGCGGATCGTCCTGCCACAGCGAGTGCACGATGCTGCGGTGATGCTCGCGTGCGAGGTGCGGCCGCACGGTGCCGTCGGGCAGGTCGCCGAAGTTCGCCAGCGCTCCGAGCCGACCCTCCTCCGGCCAGTCGCTGTTCCAGCTGCGGGCGCGCTCCTCGAGCGACGCGCGCGTCCAGCCGTCGAAGACCGGCGGGGCCAGCTGCTCCCAGCACTCGTCGAAGGTCGGGAACCGGTCCGACAGGTGGATCCACCCGCCGTCGACCAGAGCGATCGCGCCGACGCCGCGGTGCTCGGCCGCGAGCGTGAGCACGACGTTGCCGCCCCACGACTGGCCTGCGACGACCGGCGCGCGATCGCCGGTCCATCCGAGGGCCGCGATCAGATCGCTCAGATCGCATGCGGCCGTGGAGGTGTCGTAGCCGTCCACGGTCTCCTCCGACCGGCCGTGGCCGCGCTGGTCGACGGCGACCACCTCGTGACCGGCCGCGGCGAGCCTGCGCGCAACCCCGTCCCACAGCCGTGCGTTCGAGGCGAGGCCGTGCACGAGCAGGAAGGGACGCCGCTCGCCCGGGGCACGACGCAGCGCCATCCGGAAGCCGGGCAGGGCGATGTCGTCGTCGACGAGGCCGGGGAGCACGTCGCTCATGATGCCCCAGCCACCCGGGCGATCTCGTCGACGGTGCGCGCGACGGCGAGCGACTCCGAGAGCGGGAGCACCCACGCGTCCTCGCCGAGGACCAGCGAGGAGGCGGCCTCGACCATGAGCCGGTAGGCGTCGCACTCGGCGAACTCCTCGACCTGCTCGACTCCGTCGCGCACGATCCGCAGGGTCGACGGCTCGCGCCAGGACGTGAACGCCGGGTGCGGCAGCTCGAGGGCGAATCCGGGTGCGGTCACCGTCCACCCCTGCGACTCGGGCCGGACGAACGAGCCCAGCACCGAGGCCCGGCCGCGGTCCGATGCCAGCGTCGCGGTGGTCGTGAGGTCGACACCGGTCGGGCCGAGGTCGTGCGCCGCGTCCACGACCGTCGGCTCGTGCCCGAGGGCGACCATCGCCGCGGCGGTCGCGTACACGCCGACGTCGAGGAGGGCGCCGCCGCCGCGCGACGGGTCGAGCCGGTAGTTGTCGTCGGGCACGCCGGCGAAGGTGAACCAGGTGCGGATGTCGAGCTCGCCGGGCACCTCGGCCAGGAGCTCCTCCACGCGACGGGTCCGCGGGTGCCAGCGGTTCCAGGCGGCCTCGACGAGGTGCACGCCGTTGCGCTGCGCCGCCGCCGTCATCTCGGCCACCTCGTCGGCGTGCAGCGCGAGCGGCTTCTCGCACAGCACGTGCTTGCCGGCCGCCAGAGCCGCAGTGACCCACGGGAGGTGGGCGTCGTTGGGGAGCGAGATGTAGACGGCGTCGACGTCGTCGGCCGCCAGCACCTCGTCGTACGACGAGACCGCGCGCACCGGCTCGAGCGACCGCGCCCGGTCGAGGTCCCGTGCACCCACCACCTGGAGCACGGCGTTCTCCGCCTGGTGCACCACAGGGCCGACACCGCGGGTGGCGATGAAGCCTGCGCCGAGGAAGCCCCAGCGCACCTGCGTCATCGCGGGACCACCGGCCGGCCCGAGTCCTCCGCCGAGGCACGCGCCGCCTCCATGACGGCGAGCACCCGGCGCGACTGCGCACCCGTCACCGACATCGGCAGCCCGAGGTGCAGGCGCTCGGCCAGCTCGCGGTGGAACGAGTACGGCGCGGCCGCAGGGGTGGCGAGGCGGGTGACGCTGCCGTCGCCCGCGTGCAGGTCGAGGAGCGGGGGGGAGTCGGCGGGGGCGAGCACGTCCTCGGCGAGGGTGCCGATGTCGTTGCGCGACACGATCCTCTCGGTGCGCCACGTGCCGACGATCGCCCCCTCGGTGCCGAGCACGTACCACCGCGGCTTGAGCACCGCGGCGAGGTCCGAGTGGATGAACTCCGCCTCGACGCCGTCGGTGAAGCGCACCGTGACGCGCGAGTGGTCGGCGTTCGTGACGTCGTGCCAGCGGCGCTTGTGGGCGGCGGCCGTCACGTACTCGACGTCCGTGGGGACGAGGTCGAGGATCTGGTCGAGCACGTGCGAGCCCCAGTCGTAGAACGCGCCGCCCGACACGCCCTCGTCGGAGTGCCAGAGGTTGCAGGGGTGCCCGTAGCCGCCGACGAACGTCTCCAGGTGGAAGACGTCGCCGAGCGCGCCGGAGCGCACAGCTCGGCGTACGGCCAGATGGTCGGGGTCGAAGCGCCGGTTCTGGTAGACGACGGCGAGCAGCCCTGCCGCGTCGGCCTCGGCCAGGACGGCGTCCGCCTCCTCGGTGCGGATCGCGAACGGCTTCTCGACCACCACGTGCTTGCCCGCGCGGATCGCACGCAGCGCCCAGTCGGCGTGGGTGCTCGGAGGCGTGGAGACCACGACGAGATCGACGTCGTCGCGGGCGATCAGGGCGTCGGCGTCGGACAGCGTCGCGATGCCGGGGGCGGCCTGGGCTGCGGCGTCGCGGCGGGCGGGCGAGGTGTCGCACACGGCCGAGAGCGCGAGGCCGTCGACGGCGCGCACCGCGCGGCTGTGCTCGTGCCCGATCGCGCCGTAGCCGAGCAGCCCGACCCGGACGTCCGCGGGGGTGCTGCGGCCGGTGACGTGCCCGAGGAGACCGACCAGAGCGCGCACGGTGGCCCGCTCGGCTGCCGCGGCGCCGGTGGTGCCGAGGGTCCAGGTGGCCACGCCGGTGCTCGGGCGCCAGGTCATGACGGGGTGCTCGACGAGGCCGACGGCCGCCACGCGCAGCACCTCGACGTCGTCGGTCACCTTGTCGGCAAGCATCACGCGGTCGGTGACGTGGTCGTGCGGGCCGTTGTGGTCGCCCTCGGCGTGCGTGTGACCCGACGTCGGCAGCAGGGCGCCGTCGCGCCCGACGCGCACGCGGACGTCGTGGACCGGCGTCGCCCGGCTCACGCGGAAGCCGGCGGCCTCGGCGAGGCGCGACTCGGTGTCGCCGCGTCCGAGGGTGGGCCCGGCGAGGATCACGGGGCGGGGGTCGGCGACGACGGACGCGAGCTCCCCGGCCGGCAAGGGGCGGTCGGCCCACACGAGGACGACGTCGGCGGAGTCGTGCGTCGACTCGGCGTGCCCGGCTGCGGAGAGCGTGTGCCGCAGGGCGTCGACCGCCGCGCGCAGCGGGTCGTCGTCGAGCTGCACGATCCAGGCGATACGGGTCATCCGACGACACTAGGCCCGACGGCAGCGCAGGGCGACCGGGATGGGTGACCGTTCGGTGACGTCCTGCCGCCGCCGCCGGTGCCAGACTTGCGGACGTGCAGCTGGACTTCCACGGGTCACCCGAGCCGACCCTCGGTGTGGAGTGGGAGCTGGCCTTCGTCGACCGGGCCACTGGCGACCTGGTGCCGATCGCCGACGAGGTGCTCGCCGCCCTGCCGCCGCCGGAGGAGGGGCATCCCGCGCGGGTGCACAAGGAGCTGCTGCTCAACACCGTCGAGCTCGTGACCGGCATCTGCCGCACGGTGCCGGAGGCCGTCGCCGACCTGAAGCAGAGCCTCGACCTGGTGCGCGCGGTGACCGACGCGCGCGGGGT
Source organism: Longivirga aurantiaca (assembly GCF_042660085.1). Classification (NCBI taxonomy): domain Bacteria; kingdom Bacillati; phylum Actinomycetota; class Actinomycetes; order Sporichthyales; family Sporichthyaceae; genus Longivirga; species Longivirga aurantiaca. Next base: position 1,275,339 of record NZ_JBHSTI010000008.1, read on the forward strand.
CGACCTGTTCTCGGCCGGCTCGCACCCCTTCGCCGACGCGACCGAGCAGCTCGTCACCGAGGGGGAGCTCTACTCCACGCTGATCGACCGCACCCAGTGGTGGGGCCGGCAGATGCTCATCTACGGGGTCCACGTGCACGTGGGGGTGCCGAGCGGTGATCGTGCGATCGCGGTGCTCAACGGGCTGCTGCCGTACTACCCGCACCTGCAGGTGCTGTCGGCGTCGTCGCCGTACTGGGGAGGGGTCGACACGGCCTACGCGAGCAACCGCGCGCTGATGTTCCAGCAGCTGCCGACCGCCGGGCTGCCGTTCCAGTTCGGGTCGTGGGCGGAGTTCGAGTCGTACGTCGGGGACATGTTCGAGACCGGTGTCGTCGACGAGTACCGGGAGATCCGCTGGGACCTGCGACCGTCGCCGTCGCTCGGCACGCTCGAGGTGCGCGTGTGCGACGGGCTGCCCACCCTGCTGGAGGTCGGTGCGGTCGCGGCGCTGACGCACTGCCTCGTCGTCGACCTGGGGCGCCGTCTCGACGACGGCGAGACGCTGCCCGTCCTGCCCCCATGGCACGTGCAGGAGAACAAGTGGCGCGTCGCGCGCTACGGCACCGAGGCGATCGTGATCCTCGACTCCGCGAACCACGAGCGGCTCGTGACCGACGACGTGCGCGACCTCGTCGAGCGGCTCCTGCCGCTCGCGCGCGAGCTGGGCTGCGAGAAGCAGCTGCTCGACGTCCTCGTGATCCTCGCGGCGGGCAGCAGCGCCGACCGGCAGCGCGCCGTCGCCGCCCGCCACGGTGGCGACCTCGCAGCCGTCGTCGCCTCGCTCGTCGCCGAGCTCGACGCCGGTCGGCCGCTGCCCGCGATCTGAGGCTGCCGTTTCGCCGGCGGCGCGCGGGGCGGGGAAGGACTCGACCCGCGGGGCTGCGAAGGCTGGGAGCGATGGCAGGCACGGGCGAGCTCCACAAGCGCGCTGCCTACCCCCGGGGGGTGTGTGTCCTACGAGACAGGTGTCGCGGGCCAGAAGCGCTGCGCCGAGGTCGATGAACTTTCTACGATCGAGACACGAGAACGACGGACGGCTCTTGAGGAGCAGAAGATGTCCAACCTGGCCGAGACACTGGTCCCGCTCATGCACGCCGAGCCCCGCAAGGACGCGACCTGGCGGCGGGCGACCCTCAGCCGTGATCCCGACGAGGTCGCCGGCATGTTCGACGGCGTCGCCTCGCGGTACGACGTCTGCAACGAGGTGCTCGCGCTCGGTCAGACCCGCGTGTGGCGCAAGGCGCTCGTGAACTCCGTCGATCCGCGTCCGGGCGAGGTCATCCTCGATCTGGCCGCAGGCACCGGCACCTCCAGCCTCCCGATCGCCGAGCGCGGCGCGACCGTGATCCCGTGCGACTTCAGCCAGGGCATGCTCATGGTCGGCCACGACCGTTGCCCGACCCTGCCCTTCACCGCCGGCGACGCCCTGCACCTGCCCTTCGGCGACGGCGCGTTCGACGGCGCAACCATCAGCTTTGGCCTGCGCAACGTGCAGGACGCCCGCGCAGCCCTGCGCGAGCTCTACCGCGTGGTGCGTCCCGGCGGACGCCTCGTGGTCTGCGAGTTCAGCCACCCGAAGCACAAGGTGCTCAACACCATCTACTCCGAGTACCTCATGGGCGCGATCCCGTCGCTGGCGCGCGCCGTCGCGAGCAACCCGGAGGCCTACGTCTACCTCGCCGAGTCGATCCAGGCCTGGCCCGACCAGCGCACCCTCGCCGGTCACCTGTCCGAGGCCGGCTGGCGCGACGTCGAGTGGATGAACATCCACGGCGGCATCGTGGCGCTGCACCGCGGCTTCCGCGCCTGACCGCTCGCTCCTCCTCGGGCGGGGTCCGCTGCTGGGATCCGTCGGGGAAGTCGCCGGCGTCCATGCCTGACCCCGTGACGCGAGGCTGGAGCTTCGGCGGTTCACCGCGACCGCGCGTGAAGTATCCGGCAACAGGCGGGGCTGCGTCGGGCATGATCGCCGCATGGACTGCCCCTATGGATGACAACTCGACGGTCGCGCCGTTGGACCGATCGATGCTGGACACGGCCAACGACACGCTCGTGACGGCCTTCATGGACGATTCGATGGTCGGGTGGGTGTTCCCCGATCCAGCTACCCGGGCACGCCGCCTGCGCCGACTCAACCGGGTCCCCCTCGAATACGGGATTCGCTACGGCTATGTCCAGCAGTCCGGGGAGGGCCGGTGCGTCGCGATCTGGATCCCTCCCGGGCAGGCGATGTCCCCGTGGCGGATGCTCCGATCGGGGATGCTCGCCGTGCCGTTGCAGACGGGGCTGGGGCCCTTGGCCCGGTTCGGGGGCGCGGGTGGAGTCATGGACAAGATCCACAAACGGCACATGGACGGGCCCCATTGGGAGTTGCTGATCGTCGGCGTGGACCCCGCCCTGCAGGGTCAGGGGCGCGGCAGCGCCCTCGTGCGCGATGGGCTGGCTCAGGCCGACGCGGCGGGACTGCCCTGCTACCTCAACACGAACACGCCCGCCAACCTGCCGTTCTACGAGCGGCTCGGGTTCGCCGTGCTCGAGGAAGCAGTTCTCGGCAAGGGCGGGCCACCGGCGTGGGCGATGCGGCGGGACCCGATCCCTCAGACCCCGGCCTGACAGCCTGTTGCGGGTGCAGGTAGGGCGCGCATCGCGGAGTCAGAGGAAGTCTCCGCGAGCAGTGGACGACGGACGTCGCGGTGCCCCAACGCCGACGCTCTCACGCGAACTCGGCTGAGGCCCATCTCCCTGTCTCTCGCCGGGACTCCACGAACAGAATCCACGGCAGCGATCGAGCCGATGTGCTGATCGAATCCGGGTCGTCGGCCGGTCTGGGGGCAGGCCGAAGGGCGGTCACCCGGTGGGGGTAAGGCTTCTCGGCGTTCTCGGTGTTCAGGGCTAGAACGGCGGGATGTCGTCGGCTGGGTCGGGTGGTGGTTGCCAGCCGGTGTAGGGGCGTGGGGGTATGTGGATGCGTTGGCCGAGGAGGGTGATGAGGGTGACCGATCCGTCGGCGTGGCCTTCGTCGAGGGTGACGTAGCCGGCGGTCTTGAGCTGGTGGCAGCGGGTGGACAGGGCGCCGGTGTTGGCGGGGTCCGACGGGCCGTCGGGGTAGCGCAGGGCGTGGTCCATCTGCAGGGCGGTGATGCGTCGGCATCCGCAGCCGGGGATGCGGCAGCCGCCGTCGCGGTGCAGGACGTGGTCGCGCAGCGGTGCGGGGAGGTACTGCTCGCGGCCGTAGTCGAGCAGGTGCCCGGTGACGGGGTCGGTGACGATGCGGCGGAACGCCGTCGCGTAGCCGGCGATATCGCGGGCCATGGAGGCTGGGATGGGGCAGCCGTGCAGCAGGGCGGGGTTGTCGCGCTCGCCGCGCAGGGTCTCCAGATCGATGACCAGCTGGACGTGCACGACGGTCTGGGCGGCGGGGTCGAACACGACCGACCCGTCCTGGGCCGTGGTGCCCAGGATGATCGCGGCCGCGGCGTCCGCGGCGCAGGCGTGCATCGAGGCGTCGGTGTCCCCGGCCCGCACCGCAGCGGCGCCGCCGCGGGCGGCGTGCAGGTCCTTCGCGGCGGCGCGGATGCGGTCGTGCATGGCGGCGACGGTGGCGGCGTCGGTCTTGATGCCGAGCATGGCCATGCCGTCGGGCAGCCGGCACGTCCACACGTCGCGGTTCTCGATGGCCTTCGTGCGGCGGGCGGGGGCGTCGGGGTCGAACCGCAGGATCACCTGCTCCAACGCGTCGGTGAACCGGGGCGGGGTCAGGGTGAGCGCGAGGGGCAGGGCCTGCTCCCCGATCAAGACCAGGGTGGCGGCATCGGCGATGACGCGGGTGCGCTCGAGCAGGACCCGCACGTGCTTGTCCGACACCCGCCCTGCGGCCAGCGCCTCCTGCATGCCGGGGAACACCATCCGGTTGGCGCGGGCGGCGTCGATCATCTGCCGCGCTGCCCGGAACGAGGACCGGCACGCCTGGGCGAGCTCCACCTCCCAGTGCGCCTCGACGAGGTAGTCGTGGTCGTGGGGGAGCACCGGCACCAGCGACAGCACCGCGTCGTAGCGGCGGGCTGCGACGGCGGCCTCGACCCGGTTCAGCACCTTCACGTACGCGATCCGGGCCAACGGGTCGTCCAACGACGCCGGATCGGTGGCCTCCAGCAACGCCAGATCCTCAGCACCGCACCCCTGCGGCCGGTCGGCGGCAGCCAGGATCGCCTCAGGCGCCCACGCGGGAGGGGCGAGCGGCGCGTCACCTTCCGGACCGTGGTCGGACACCTCGACGCGGTCGAAGCCGTCGAGGTCGTCGCCGTGCTCACCGAGGTCGTCGGCGTAGATCACCCGGTCGTCGTCGCTGGGGTAGAGCCGGGCGAGCTCGGCGGCGAACGCGACCTCCTCCGGCGACAGGACCGACACCAGAGACGGGTCGTCGAGCGCGAGGAGCGCGGTGTGCGTGCCCGTCATGGTGCCTCCTTCCCCGGCCGATGAACGATGGAGCCATTATCGAACATACGTCTGACAGCGGGCAAGACCCTGCGCGGACGTATCCCGGGGAACCGTTGCGCTGCACGCGAACACGCGCTTCGGGGAAAGCAGCGGTCAGGCCTGGCGTGCGTCGCCGGAACCAGCAGCAGCCGGACGGTTCGCCGCGCATCCGCGTCGGCGAAGGAGTGGGATGGAGCAAGCACCACCACGTGCTCCACGAGGGGTGCTGCGGGAGGGCGTCATGGACATCCGGACCATCGTCGTCGGGGTCGACGGATCCCCTGCGTCGGACACCGCCGTCGACTGGGGCGCTGCGGAAGCCGAGCGCCGAGGGGTGCCGCTCGAGGTGCTCCACACCCTGGCAGCGCACTCGCTCGCGGCCGCGCCGGCGGGAGGCGCGCCCCCGCTGATCGACGACGACGAGCACGAGGACGTGCTCGACGCCGCAGCGGCTCGCGCGCGCAGGTCGTTCCCGGGGATCTCGGTCATCGCCCGCAGCGAGACGCGTGACCCGGCATCCGCCCTCATCGACCGCAGCACCGGTGCCGAGCTGGTCGTGGTGGGCTCGCACGGCAAGGGGCTGCTCGCGCGGTTCCTGCTCGGCTCGGTGAGCCACCGCGTCTCGTCCCACGCCCTGTGCCCGGCCGTCGTCGTGCACCGCAACGTCGGCGCAGCAGGGCTGCCGGTCGCCGTCGGCGTCGACGGCTCTCCCGGGTCCCGGGCCGCCGTGCTGCTGGCGGTCGAGGAGGCGCAGATGCGGAAGGTGCCGCTCGTCGTGGTGCACGGTTGGCAGCCGGCCCCGGTCAGCGGGTTCGACGCCCTCCCGGTGCCGCAGGAGGTCATCGACGCGCAGCACGATGTCGCCCTCAGCGTCGTCGACGATGCCATCGCCGTTGCACGCGCGGCGGCTCCAGGGCTCGAGGTCACGTCCGTCGTGGCACCGATGGGACCCGTCCTCGCGCTCGACTCCGAGTCCGAGAACGTCCAGCTCCTCGTGGTCGGAGCGCACGGTCACCGGGGCCTGTCCGGTGCCGCCTTCGGCTCGGTGACGAGCGCTGTCGTCGACGGCGCGCAGTGCCCCGTGATGGTCGCGCCGGCACCTGCCGGGTGACGGACGGTCAGACGTCCCACCAGAGGGTGGCCGTCCGTCGCGGGGCGGGCGGACCGGCTGCCTGCAGCGCCGCGACCACCTCGGGCTCCCGGTCGGCGGGAAGGCAGAGCCGCACGCGCAGGTAGTGCGCGCGCTGCGCTGGCGTGAGGGTCGTGCGCTGCTCGAACGGCTCGTCGTCCCAGACGTCGAGGGTGGCGTCGATGCCGGCCTCCCGCGCCACGGCGAGGCAGTCCTCCGCCGTGGGCCTCGTCGGCCGCTCCAGGCCCCAGAACTGCCGCCAGAGCGGGCTCATGTGGGTGAGCGGGTGCGTGACGGGCAGCTCGAGCACGACGCGCCGCACCGCACGGTCGGCCAGCGCCAGCAGGAAGGGCGGAAGGTCGGGCACGTTGTAGACGACGTGGTGGCACACCACGACGTCCGCCGCCGGTACGCCGTCCACCGACTCGGGCCAGGTGCCGAGCATCTCCGCGTGCGCCACGCCGCGTTCGTCGGCGGCCGCGGCGTACTGCGCGAGCATGCGCGCGCTCGAGTCGACGCCGGTGACCACGCCGGCGCGGGGGAGGAGCGCCAGGGACGCCCGGCCGCCGCCGCACCCCACGTCGAGGACGCTCCCGCCCTCGGGCAGGGCCTCGCGGGCGCGCGCGTGCGAGGGCGAGTCCGGCACCTCGCCCGAGACCGTGAACATCTCGACCGGGTGGATCCACGGGTCCTCGGGCGCAGCGTCGAGGATCTCGGGCGGGATGGCCCACGTGGCCAGGTCGGCGCGCCATTGCTCGGCTGCGGTCATGCGTCGAACCTAGCGCGGCACCGAGAACCGCTCGCGTCGGAAGGGGACGGCGTCGCGGTCGACGGCCTCCCCGTGCTCGCGGGCCGCGAGGTGGCCGGCGAACACGGCCTGGGCGATCAGGTTCGGCGCGTCGGCGTCGCCGATGAGCCGCAGCGAGTCGAGGCGCCCGTCCTCGAGCGCGGGCAGCAGCGCGTCGTGCAGGTCGTGCACCGGTGCCCTGTCCGCGACCATCACGACGACGTCGCGCGGCAGCACCGTCTCCGCGCCGTCCACGACGGACGCGAGCACCACCGAGGACCCGTCCACGCGCGGCATCGTCCGGCGTACGACGACATCGACCCCGAGCGCCCGCAGCCGCAACTCGATCCGCTCCTGCTCGAGGGTGAACTGCGTCCAGTACGAGAGCAGCGGCGCCGGCGTGACCAGCGTGACGTTGTTGCCGCGCACGGCCAGGAGCTCGGCGAGCAGCCCGCCCATGACGTAGTGGTCGTCGTCGTAGACGACGACGCGGCCGTCCGGCACCGACCAGGTGCCGGCGACGAGGTCGTCGAGGATGTCGTCCGGTGTCAGGATCGAGCCGGAGTCCCAGCCGTCGACGGCGTGGCCGAGCGAGCGGCCGCGGCCGTCGCGCCGCCACGTGGCACCGGTGGCCACGATCACGTGGCGCGCATCCGAGGCGAGCACGTCGTCGGCCGTCATCGGGCTCTCGGGGTAGACCGACACCTCGGGCATCGCCTCGATGCGCCCGAGCCGCCAGTCGACGACGCGCCGCCAGGCGGCGAGGCCGGGAAGCAGGGCCTCGCGGTCGACGCGCCCTCCGAGTCGGCGGCGGGCGTCGAGCAGGTCGACCCGGTGCCCGCGCTGCCCCAGTGCGCGCGCGGCCTCCAGCCCGGCGGGGCCTGCCCCGACCACCATGACCGCGGAGTCGTTGCGCCGCCAAGGGATCCGCTCGGGGTGCCACGACCGGCGCCACTCCTCGCCCATCGTCGGGTTCTGGGTGCAGCGGATCGGCAGCGACTTCGGGTCGGTGGCGACGCAGATGTTGCAGCCGATGCACTCGCGGATCTCCTCGAGCCGGCCCTCCCGGATCTTGCGCGGCAGGTGCGGATCGGCGATCGACGGGCGCGCGGCGCCGATGAGGTCGAGGACGCCGCGCCTCACTGCCGACACCATCGAGTCCGGCGACGTGTAGCGCCCGACCCCGACCACAGGCTTGGTGGTCAGGCCCTTCACGAACGCGATGTACGGCTCCTGGTGCCCCTCCGCGGCGAACCGGGAGGTGGCCGAGTCGTTGCTCCAGTCGGAGATGTTGACGTCCCAGAGGTCGGGCAGCTCGGCGAGCATCGCGACGATCTCCGCGGCCTCGCCGTCGTGGGTGATGCCCTGCTCGCCGACGAGCTCGTCCACTGCGAGCCGCACGGCGACGGCGCAGTCGTGACCGACGGCGTCCTTGGTGTCCTCGATGATCTCGCGCAGGAAGCGCACGCGGTTCTCGAGCGAGCCGCCGTACTCGTCCGTGCGGTCGTTGTGGCGTCGTGACAGCAGCTGCATCGGCAGCGTGAGCCCGTGCGCCGCATAGCAGTAGACGATGTCGAAGCCGGCGTCCCGCGCCCGGACGGCGGCGGCGCGGTGCCAGCGGCGTACGTCGGCGAAGTCCCTGCGCGTCATGGCGCGGGTCTGCGCGGGCTCGAAGCCGCCGCCGCCCAGCACGCCTTCCGACCTCGGGCCGATGGGCGTCATCCGCGAGTAGTGGTTCGCGGCGTCGAGCCCTGCATGGGTGAGCTCGATGCCGGCCAGGGACCCGTGCTCGTGCACCGCCTCGGTCATGAGCCGCAGGCCGGCGATGTCGTCGTCGTCCCAGAGCCGGCCCTCGACGTACGGCGCGAGGTCGCTCGTCGGGTGGATCTCGACCTCCTCGGTGCACACCACGCCCCAGCCGCCCTCGGCCTTGATGCCGCGCATCGCTGCGAGCGACGTCGGGCGCGCGTGCCCGAGCCCGTTGCAGTGCGGCACCTGGTAGAAGCGGTTCGGCGCCACCTTCGGCCCGATGCGGACCGGCTCGAACAGCACGTCGTAGTCACCCATGCGGCGATCCTGGCAGGGCGGCGGCTGTCCGCACGTGAACTCCTCGTGACGCGGCGGCGGCGCCCGGCATGCGCGCCTAAGGTGACGGCGGGGAGGCCGACATGGAGCTCACGGTCGAGGAGCAGCGTCTGCGGGAGGCCCGTGAGGGCGTGCCCTGGCGGCAGTGGGGTCCGTACCTCGCCGAGCGCCAGTGGGGCACGGTCCGCGAGGACTACAGCGACGACGGCAACGCGTGGGACTACTTCACCCACGACCAGTCCCGCTCCCGTGCCTACCGCTGGGGCGAGGACGGCATCGCCGCGGTCTGCGACGACCACAGCCAGCTCTGCCTCGCGCTCGCCCTGTGGAACGGCGCCGACCCGATCCTGAAGGAGAGGCTGTTCGGCCTCACCAACAGCGAGGGCAACCACGGCGAGGACGTGAAGGAGCTCTACTTCTACGTCGACTCGACCCCGACCCACTCGTGGATGCGCTACCGCTACCGCTACCCGCAGCGCACGTTCCCGTACGAGGACCTCGTGCGCACCAACGCGGAGCGTGGGTACGACGACGACGAGTACGAGCTGCTCGACACCGGGGTCTTCGACGACGGCCGGTACTTCGACGTCGACGTCGACTACGCCAAGGACGGCCCGCAGGCGATGGTCATGCGCGTCACCGTCCACAACCGCGGGCCCGAGGCCGCCCCGGTCGACGTCCTCCCGACCCTGTGGTTCCGCAACACGTGGCAGTGGGACGCCGAGCACGCGAAGCCCGGCCTCGAACGCGTCGAGGCAGCCGGCGGCGTGCACGTGCGCGCCACGCACCACCGGCTCGGCGAGCGCTGGCTGCACGTGCCGGCCGGTGCCCAGCTGCTCTTCTGCGAGAACGAGACCAACAGCGAGCGGCTCTGGGGGACGCCGAACGCCGCCGCCTACGTGAAGGACGGCATCGATCGCGCCGTCGTCCACGGCGAGGCTGACGCGGTCGGCGGCGAGCGCGGAACGAAGGTCGCCGTCCGATTCACCGCGGTGGTGCCGGCCGGGGGAGAGGTCTCGTTCGTCGTCCGGCTCGACGACGTCGCACCGTCGGAGTCGGCCCTCGTCGGCGCCGACGTCGTGCTCGCCGCGCGGCAGGCCGAGGCCGACGAGTTCTACGCGTCCATCACCCCGCCATCGCTGGACGCCGACCGCGCGCATGTGCTGCGCACGGCCCTCGCCGGGATGCTCTGGAGCAAGCAGCACTACTTCTTCGACCTCGACCGCTGGCTGCAGGAGCACGGCGGTCACCCGCTGCGCGCACCGCGTCGGCAGGGTGTGCGCAACGCCGGCTGGGCGCACATGTACAACGACGACGTCATCTCGATGCCCGACACCTGGGAGTACCCCTGGTACGCCGCGTGGGACCTCGCGTTCCACACGATGGCGCTCGCGATGGTCGACCCCGACTTCGCCAAGGGGCAGCTCGAGCTCATGCTGTCGTCGGCCTACCTCCACCCCACCGGCCAGATCCCGGCGTACGAGTGGAACTTCAGCGACGTCAACCCTCCGGTGCATGCGTGGGCGGTCGCGCTGACGTACGGCCTCGGGCGAATGCTCGCCGACGAGCCGGGCGAGCTCGCCGCCGGGGCCGACGACGTGGGCTTCCTCGAGGACGCCTTCAGCCGGCTGCTGGTCAACTTCACCTGGTGGGTGAACCGCAAGGACCCGAGCGGCAACAACGTCTTCGAGGGCGGCTTCCTCGGGATGGACAACGTCGGCGTGTTCGACCGATCCAAGCCGCTGCCGACGGGCGGCCACCTCGAGCAGGCGGACGGCACCGCGTGGATGGCGTTCTACAGCCAGAGCATGATCGAGCTGGCCGTGCTGCTGTCGGACCACGAGCCGGCGTACGAGGGCTTCATCGTGAAGTTCGTCCAGCACTGGATGCAGATCGCCATGGCGATGGACCCGATGGGCGACCACCCGGACGAGATGTGGGACGAGGAGGACGGCTTCTTCTACGACGTGCTGCGGCTGCCGGACGGCACGGGCCGTCGGCTGGAGGTGCGGTCGATGGTGGGGCTCCTGCCCCTCTGCGCGACCGCCGTGGTGCCGGGCCACGTCGTGGAGCGGTTCCCGAGGGTCGCCGCCGAGCTGCGCTACTACGTCGAGCGCAACGCCGACCTGCTCACGGGCATCCCCGATCCGCGGGTGCCCGGCGTGGACGGGCGCCGACTGCTGGCGCTGGTCGACGAGACCAAGCTGCGCCGGATCCTGGCGCGCATGCTCGACGAGGAGAGGTTCCTGTCGCCGCACGGCATCCGCTCGGTGTCCAAGTGGCACGAGGAGCACCCGTACGTCTTCGAGGCCGACGGGCAGCGCTACGAGGTGCGGTACGACCCCGCCGACTCGCGTAGCGGCGCGTTCGGCGGCAACTCGAACTGGCGGGGGCCGGTGTGGATGCCCGTGAACGTGCTGCTCATCCGAGCGCTGCTTCAGTTCTACCTGTACTACGGCGACGACTTCACCGTGGAGTGCCCGACCGGGTCGGGAGTGCACAAGACGCTGTACGAGGTCGCGCACGACCTCAGCGACCGGCTCATCACGACGTTCACGCCCGGTCCTGACGGGCGCCGCCCGGTGTTCGGCGACGACACGCGGTTCGCGGACGACCCGCTCTGGCAGGACGACCTGCTCTTCTTCGAGTACTTCGACGGAGACACCGGCGCCGGCCTGGGGGCGTCGCACCAGACCGGGTGGACCGGGGTCGTGGCCCGGCTGGCGCAGATGTTCGCGAGCACCGATGCGGCGACCGTGCTGCACGGCCCGAGCCGTCCGTTCACGGTGCCCTACCGCCGCATCGCCGACCAGTCCCTCGCGCACCGGGACGACCTGTGACCCTCGCGGCCGCGCCGATCGTTCCCTAGCCTTCGACCGTGGGGGAGAACCAGGACCGCGGCGTGCGCGATCTCGAGGAGGTCCGCGGCGCCGACTGGTCGCGCGCGACCTGGGCCGTCCCGAGCGACGACGAGTCGCTCGTGCTCGCTCGGCAGACCCTCACGCCGCGCGGCGGCCGCGAGGTCGTCTGGCGGGTGCCCGCCCCTCGCCTGCCCGAGCTCTGCGAGCTGGTGTCCGCACCCGAGTCCGACGCCGAGGGCCTGCTCACCTGGGCCGAGGAGGACCCCGAGCGCCTGGAGGTCCTGGTGGACGGGCTCGAGCGCATGGATCCGCCCGTCGTGGACGACCTCTCGCTCAGTTAGCGACGTACCGACGGGCCGAGCCCGTGGTTGCCGTGTCAACGACTGTGACCTGGGAGACAACGGACGACGCCCGTGCGCTCCCCGCAGCCACGGTGAGGCGCACGGATCCCGTGGGCTGCACCGGATCTCGGGCTGTGGCCAATGTGACCCAATGCTCAAGAGAGGCTACCCTGCGTGGTGGTTACCACACCGCGTCATCTATTCAATATTGAACGACCGGGCATAGGTTCCTGGTTGTCGGACCACGACAACCACACCGCAAGGGGGCTCCACCATGAAGCGCAGGACTCTCGACCTGACACTCGCCACCATCGGTCTCGTCATGGCAGCTGTTCTGGCCATCGCCAGCGCGCTGCTGCTGTTCGCGGCGTCGTTCACCAACACGACGATCACCGACCAGCTCTCGGCGCAGCGCATCAGCTTCGGCCCGGCCGAGTCGATGCCGGCAGCCGAGTACGGCGACCTCGTCCAGTACGCGGGCCAGCAGGTGACGACCGGTACGCAGGCGAAGGCCTACAGCGACTACATCGCCGTCCACCTCGACAAGATGGCTGATGGTCAGACCTACTCCGAGGTCTCCGGCCAGTGGATCGCCTCGGCGGAGAACCCCGCTGACCGCGACCCGGCCCTCGGCCAGCTGCGCCAGACCCTGTTCATGGGTGAGACGCTCCGCGGCCTGCTGCTCAACGTGTACGCGTTCAGCATCTTCGGCACGGTCGCCCTCATCGCCGGCTGGGTCGCGGCCGTCGCCGCCCTGGTGATGCTCGGTCTCGCGATCTACGGCTTCAGCCACGCGCACAAGCTTCACAAGCAGGAGCTGCTGGAGGCACCGTCCGTCGAGAGCATCCCGGTCGCCTGATACCCCCTGCGGTCAGCACGATCGACCGACAGAAACACCGCACCCCCCGGCCTTCGGCCGGGGGGTGCGGTGCGTCGGAGCGGGTGGCGGGTCGTTCGGCGCCAGCCAGCGGTCCTGCACCGGGCCGAAGACGTCCCGTGGTCGTGCACTCAGTTCGCCAGCGCGCCACACGTGGAACGCGCGCGTAGCGTGAGGTCGTCAGAGGACTGTGCGATGACGATACCGACCGGGCGCGACTGGGGTCCCGATGAAGTGCCTCGACACCCCGTCGGCGAAGGCACCGCTACGCGGAGACGTCTGACGACATTCTCCGCGCACCTCCCACAACTACCGAGGAGGTCGTCATGAGGGGAATGAGGGGCGTGGTGGCTTTGGCTGCTGCTGCACTGATCGCGGCGGTCGCTGCTCCGGCAGGTGCCACGCCATCCGGGGGCGTGATGAACGGGTCGTATCGGTTCACAGGGCAGATGGCCGAGGCGAGCTGGGCCTCGGAGAGTGAGGACCCAGGGATCGGGATGCCCCGCAACCTAGCGCTCGTGGGTTTCCACGCCGTAGCGACGAGCCGCGAGAAGGGGAGCAGGCCGACGACCGAGACGCTGTACCCGATGGTTGCCTACTCGACCACCTTGATCGACTCGGTAACCGGTGAGCCCTACAACGCTGAGGTGTGGGCGGTTGGGACGTGGGCGGACTTCGTCATGGCGGCCGATCTCAGCGAAGCGACGGTCGCGTTCCACACAGAAGAGGCATACATCGTGGGATGGGACCCGGTGGCCGAGAAGGAAGTTGTCATCGGAACCATGCCACTGACCGTCTCGGTCACCTGGACCGGTGACGGCCCACTCGTGTCGACCAAGTCGCACGACAAGTTCGTTGAGGACGGGATGTTCCGCATCAGCAACGCCACCACGACGACTCGCCACGCGACGGTCGAGTTCACTCTGACCTGGTCCGACGGCAGTCACCTCGACGGCGCATGCAAGGACGGGCAGATGAGTGACATCAGGTCCGGCGATTTCCAGCACTACTGGCCGCAGCTGCCGTAGATCACCACCGCACGCTGGTGCGGGGTCCGGTCACACCTCAGGAGGGCTGTCCGACGGGCGGCCCTCCTCGCTGGTCGCCCGCGAACGAAGGACTCCATGGCTCACGCGCCGTGCCGCACGCCCTTATGGCCCACCGCGCATAGGCGCCGTTCTGGCTCGCGTCACTCGATCGATTCGGGGGTCATGTGATCGTCACCGCCGCCATCACGGGGAGAGCGACCGGGTTGGGGTCGTAGGGCGGGACTCCGTGGATGGCCGACGCGACTGCGCGCGCGAGCACGATCACCAGTGCCGACGTCACCAAGGCCGGCGCTCGCCAGCCTCGACGAGTGCCGTCCTCGCGCCGCCAGAGCAGCGCCACACTCGGGATCAGGATGAGGGCCGCCGCGAGCAACTCGAGGCTGATGATGTGCCAGGTCGCGGGAACCCACCCGTCGACCACCACTCGGTGCCGAACCCGAACAGGAACACGACCAGCGCCTGGCAGCCGGTGATCACTCGAAGCCGTGCCGTGCGCGCCATGCCCTGGTCGCGCGGGCGGACCCAGGCCGGGGAGGCGAGGACGGCCAGCACGAGCAGCGCCGGACCGAGGAACAGCAGCATCAGTGGTGCCCAGGTGACGTCGCTGTCCCAGTTGGGCACGCCGGGCAGGGTGGTTGCGGCCTGCCAGGCCCCCATCCATCCGACTGCCGCCAGCGTAGGCATCCCGAGCACGGCCCAGACGATCATCTAGAAGCGGTGGCTGATCTCGACAGCCGCAGGTGAACCCGGTAAAGCATCGGGAGTCACCGCGGAGACCGTGTCGGGACTCTTCATGACGCACCCCCGCTTCCGAGCACACCCACGGCCAGCCCAGAATCTGCGGCCAGGCCCGCTGCCTCCAGTCCCCCACTCGCCGGTGGCTCGAGGCACACCCGCGGCTCGTTCCACGAACGCGGGACGACCGTCGCCGCCGTACACCAGGAACGACCTGCCGACTTTGTGATCACGCGCCACGCTCATGCGAGTCCAAAGCGATATCGCTCGGGCATCTGACGGGTCGTTCACACGCTTCCGGACGCTTCTGACTTACGACCGGACGACACATACCCGAGAGATATCCGGCAATAGGGCGCGGCGCCTCAGGACGATTCGGGCTGTCCCCGCGTGATCGCCAGGGTCGCCAGCAGGTCCTCGTGCAGTTCGAACCAGGTGCCGTGGAAGGAGTCCCCGCGAGGTCGGTCGATCCAGGCGCGCTCTCCCTTGTCGACCATGTCAAGAGCGTGCGCCAGCCGCTCGGGATACCCCCGGAACCGTGCCAACTCGGCATCCAGTTCCGAGCACAGCGGATGGACCCGTCGCAGCAACGAGCGCAGGTCGGCGAGGACGCGGTCGTCCCAGCGCCAGTCGCCGTGGTCGTTGGCCGCGAGCGGGTCACCCGGCAACGGTCGGATCTGCCAGTTCGTGACGGCGGTCAGGAACCGGCCATTCAACTCAACGAACCGGTCGTGTACGGACGCAATCTGCGTTCGAAGTCCGGTCCGCGTGAGTTCGTCGGCCAGGAGGCGCTCATGCTCGGCGTGGCCCAGAGCCGTCAGGGTCCAGCCGCAGAGGTCAGCGAACCCGACTCGCTCGACCTGACCGACGGCCTGGTGGTCGAGCAAGGACTCGCTGACCAGGTCCTGCTCCAGTCCGAATCGTCGCGCGACGGCTTTGTCCTCGGCCATCCCCATCAGCCGGAGCGCGTGCAGGATCAGGAGGTCCGGCGAGGAGTCATAGGGCACGGGGCGATCGTAGGCAGCCAGACTCGGCACGATCGAGGCACGACGTTCCCCTGGCAGCGAACGCCGCCCCGAGCAGATGTGCCGATATCGCTCGGGCATCTGACGGGTCAGTCGTCCCCGCTGTCGTTGCTGTTCGAGCTGCCGTTGGTCCCGTTCTTGCCGTTGCCGTTCTTGCCGTTGTTCCCGTTGTCGCCGTTCCCGCTCTTGCCGCTCGAGGAGGAGGGTGACGCTGCCGGGACGGGGGCCGAGGACGGCGCGGTCGTGGCGGCGCTCGTCGCTGCGGGGGTGGGCGGCGAGGTGGGTGCGGTCGTGGGCGACGCCGTCGGTGCCGCGACGGAGCAGACGCCGTCGAAGCAGTTGTTCATCGAGCCCACACTGGCGAGGGCACGCTTGCCGAGAGCACCGATCCCGAGCACGACACCGGCCACGAGCATGACGACGAGCGCGTACTCCACGACCGAGGCACCGCGGTCCGAGCGGAGGCGGGAGAAGAGGCTCACGAGGGTCCTTCCCTACGGGCGGTCCCGGCGGGACCTCGTCCGAGGGTGGAGGATCCGGCTCACGGGACAGCCACCCTCAGCCTCTCCGCACGGTCAAGGTCTGCCGAGCCGGGAGAGAGGGCGTGGGCGGGGGACGCTCGACGGCCGTGGGCCTGCGCGGCAGCCGAGCAGCTTCCGTGCTCGATGCACTCCGCGAGGGGGGCGGCTCTGGTGCCGGCGGCGATCCGGTTGACCGCGAGGAGTGCGAGGGCCACGAGCAGGAAGGCCATGAGGAACTGGGGCGTCAGCTCGTCCATGGCGGCACCGCGGTCCGAGCGTGCAGCGGTGCGGAAGGACGTGAGGATGCGGTGCGCAGGCGTGGACTCCGGGGTCGGCTACCCAGGGTGCCCGGCGTACCTCTCGGGTCCCGCTTCAGCGACGCCCGGACAGCTCAGGATGTAGCGCTACGCACGTGCTCGGTCGCTCTCAGGTCATCACGGCGACGGAGGCCCAGATGCCGGTCGCGGCGACGGCGGCGACGAGCCCGATGAGCACCGACAGCCCGGTTCCCTTCATGGCGGTGACCGTGGAGGGCCAGGCCGCGGCATGGTCGGGCAGCCTCACCCGCTCGGCGAGGTAGACGCCGAGCACGAATCCGAGCGGCAGGCCCACTACCGGCACGACGAAGAAGCCCGCGATCCCGAGGAGCCCTCCGACCACCAGGGTGCGCGTCGGGATCCCCGCCGCGGTCATCTGCCTGCCCGGGATCAGGATCGTCAGCGCATAGCCCACGACGAGCACGGCGCAGGCCAGCAGCGCGGTGACCCAGGCGGTGGCCCCGCCCTCGACCACGGCCCAGACGACGATCGCCCCGCCCACGAGCACGCTGCCGGGCAGCACGGGGAGGATCGTTCCTACGACGCCCACGAGGCACGCGAGCAGGACGAGCCACTCACCCCAGGCCGGCATGCGGGCAGGCTACGTCACCGGAGCAGGGAGCTGCCGGAGCTGATCGTGGCGAGAGGTTGCGTGACGGTCCGTGACTGCCGTTTCGCTACGGGGAGTCACACGGTCACACGGACGGGTCAGCCGGAAAACCTCCGTTGCTCCGTCCGGGCGACTGTTGTTCTCCTCCCGATCTACATGAGGGTGCCCCGAGTCACACTCGTAGTGGATCCAGCGAGCAGAGGGATCCGTCTCGAGGAGGCTTTGACCTGCGACCGTCGCGCACGGTCACCTTCCCCCGTCCCGGGGGCCGGTCGCAGCGAGCCAGTGGTGAGACCGGCCTCGTGGTTGGGGAGACCACCATGGCCATGTCCGCTCGCGTCCTGACCCGGAGCCGCACCGCCCGCCGCTGGCTGGCCGGAGGCACCGCAGCAGCGCTCGCCACCCTCACCATCCCGTTCCTCGCCGTGACGCCGGCCAGCGCCGCGCTCGGCGACACGTTCGGGCCGTTCGAGGTCGACGGCGACCTCGTCGCGCAGTCGGTCGTCGACTGGGGCAACGTAGGCGTCTCGAACGTCGTCACGGTCAACGACAACTTCAGCCTGTCGTCGAACCAGGACGACACCACGTTCAAGTCGAACTCCAAGGAGTACGACGCGACGGCCAGCACCAACGGCTGGCCCAACTGGGACACCGAGGCGGCCAACAACGCTGCCGACAAGACCGATTTCGGCCGCGTCGCCATCTACAACAAGAACATCCCCGGTACGCCGCCCGCGCAGTGGACGTACATCGGGTTCGACCGCGGCTCGGCGACCGGCACGGGCAAGTTCGCCGTCGAGCTCAACCAGATCAAGTCCTCCACCCCGAACGGCAACCCGCGCCGATCGGTGGGCGACGTTCGCTTCATCGTGTGGGACCAGGGCAGCGGCTCGATCACCCTGCAGGGCGACGCGCAGAACACCGACGTCGGTGCGTACGTGTGGTCCGACCCCGACAGCACCACGCCCGGGTTCGAGGACGTCGCGCCGTACGACGGTTCGTGGGTGAAGTTCTCCAACGCCATCGCCGTCGCCAACTTCGCCGGCGCCGTCAACAGCGCGTCGGTCGCGGTCCCGAGCTGGTGGACCGGCAACAACGTCGTGAACAGCACCGTGGGTGCGGACCAGTTCGTCGAGTTCGGCTTCAACCTGACCGGCCTCGGCGCGACGCTCGGCTGCCCGTCGCAGGGCTTCAAGGCCTGGAACATGCGGTCGCTCACCGGCACCGGCCAGACCGGCGCGCTCAAGGACCTCATCAAGGAGCAGCCGATCGACATCCCGTCGACCTGCGGCACCATCGTCCTGACCAAGGAGTCGCTCGGCGGCGTCGGCCTCCCGGGCGCCCAGTTCACCATCACGCCGGACCCGACCCCGGGCAGCGACGAGGACAGCCTCGTCGTCACCAGCGGTCCCGACGGCAGCGTCACCATCAGCCCGGCCGTCCCCGGCACCTACTCGGTCTCCGAGACGACCGCGCCGTTGGGCTACATCCTGGTGCCGTGGACGCACACGTTCACGCTCGGCGACAGCGGCACGTACTCCTACACCTTCCGCAACCCGCTCGGTGACATCACCTGGACCAAGAACTACCAGGGCTACACCACCCAGCAGTCCTTCCCGCAGGGCTTCACCGGTCAGACCTTCACGGTGACCCGCGCGGACGACGCCGTCGACATGACCAACGCGCAGTTCGCGACCATCAGCGGCATCACCGCCACCGGCTGCCCCGCTGCGTGCACCCTCACGGTCACCGACAACGGCGCCCGTGACAGCGACAGCGCCTGGGGCCGGATCCGCGTCAACAACCTCCCGGTCGGCAGCTACACGGTCACCGAGCCCGCGTCCGGCGCACCCGCCGGCTTCGGGGTCGGCGGCGGCTCGGGCACCGCGGTGGTCCCGTCCTTCCTCGCCACCGCACCGATGGACGACGAGGACAACCTCATCAACCACCTCGCCGTGGTCACCCGCAACGGTGGCGCCACGACGGCCGGCACCACCTTCGACAACCCGCGCCTGCCTGCCAGGCTCGCGGTCAAGAAGGTCGGCCAGCCGGGCAACGTCGCCGTCGAGGGCGCGGTCTTCGACCTCTACCGGGTCGTCGGCACCAAGGACGCGAACCCCGGTACGGGCGACGACGTCGCGGTCGGCCAGGTGACGACCGGCGCCACCGGCGTCGGCACCTCCGGAAACCTCGCCTGGGGCTCGAGCTACTACTTCGTCGAGATCTCCGTCCCGGCCCCGTGGAACCTCCCGGACAACCGGGTCACGGACGCCGTGGCGCTGACCGCGGCCGACGCCACGGCCCAGGCCGGCGGCACCGCCGTCCAGATCCTCACGGTCAACGACCCGAGGACGACCATCACGACCGACGCTCAGGATGCGACCAACCTCCCGGGCGGCACGCTGAACGACGTCGCCACCGTCTCCGGCATCCGCAACGACGCCGGCGGCACGATCACCTTCACCGCCTACGGCCCGTTCGAGACGACGGACGCCGTGGGTGTCTGCACCGCCGACAACCTGGTCTTCACGACCCAGAGCACGAGCATCAAGGGCTCGGTCGTCGGGAACACGGTGACGGTCACCTCGGCCGACTTCGCCCCTGAGGTCGCCGGCTACTACTACTGGATCGCCAGCTACAGCGGCGACGCGACCACGGGCACCCTCGGTGCCACGGGCGAGTGCGGAGACCCCGCCGAGATCAGCTCGGTCGAGCCCGCCACCCCCGGCATCTCGACCGCAGCCGACGGCGAGCGCACCCTCCCGAGCGCGACCCTGTACGACGTCGCCACGGTCGTCGGACTCACCCCCGACGCCACGGGCACCGTCACCTTCCGCCTCTACGGCCCCGGCGACGCCACCTGCTCCGCGGCCCCGGTGTTCGCGCCCGCGCCGATCGCCCTCGGCCCGGTGTCCGAGGACAACGGCGTGTACTTCGCCCGCGTCACCTCGACCACCTACACGGCGAACGCGCCGGGGGTCTACCGCTGGATCGCCAGCTACTCCGGCGACGCCAACAACGTCCCGGTGAGCGGCGCCTGCAACGACGCGAACGAGAACTGGCGCGTCGACAAGGCCCCGACCGACATCACGACGACGGCCACGGCCACCGCCACCCTCCCGAACGCGCAGATCGGTGACAGCGCGACCATCACCGGTCTCACCACCGATGCGTCCGGCACCGTCACCTTCCGCCTCTACGGCCCGGTGACAGGCATCAACCCGGTGCCGACCTGCACCGCGCAGGTGGGCAACGACCTCACCGTCTCCTTCGCCAAGGAGCAGGTCGCCGGCAACGGCACGATCACGGTCTCCAGCCCGTTGGTGACGGTGAACGTGGCCGGCGCCTACTACTGGATCGCCAGCTACTCCGGCGACGCCAACAACGACCCGGCCGCCGGAGCCTGCGGCGACACGGGCGAGACCACCATCGTCAGCCCCGGCCAGCCCACCATCGTCACGACGGCCACGCCGACCGTGACGCTCGGCTCCGGCTCGACCGGCGCGACCATCTTCGACACCGCGACCCTCGGCAACCTCACGCCGACCGCGAGCGGCACCGTGACGTTCACCGTCTACGGCCCGTTCGCCGCCGACGAGAGCATCGTCTGCTCGCCAGACAGCCTGCACGCGACGCGCACCGTCACGTTCCCGGCGCCGACGCCGGTCAACGGCTCCGTCGCGGTGTTCACCTCGGTGCCCGTCACCGAGGCCGGCACGTACGCCTGGCTTGCCTCGTACGGCGGCGACGCCAACAACAAGTCCGTGAGCCACGCCTGCGGCGACATCACGCCTCCGAACCAGGAGCGCTCGGTCGTCGAGCCGGCCACGCCGAGCATCGAGACGCTGGCGACCCAGTCGGCGATCCTCGGGCTCGCCGACGAGGCCACCGTGAACATCTCCGACACGGCCACCCTCACCGGGCTGACCGACGGCGCCACGGGCACGGTCTCGTTCAGCCTCTACGGGCCGGACGACGCCACCTGTGCGACCGAGCCGCTCGACACCGTGACCGGCGTGAGCATCGCCGGCCTCGTCGAGGACGGCTTCGCCGAGGTGTCCAGCGGACCGGTCACGGTCTCCGCGCCCGGCACCTACCGGTGGATCGCCACGTACTCCGGCGATTCCGACAACGTCGGCGTCGCCGGCGCCTGCAACGACCCGGGCGAGAGCACGGTCGTGACGCAGGGCGACCCCGGCATCGCCAAGATCGTGGAGAGCCCCGAGGGGACGCCGGTCACCGGCTCCGTCGCGGTCGGCACGGTCCTGCACTACACCGTGACCGTCTCCAACTCCGGCACGGCATCGGTCACGGCCGACGTCATCGACGTGCTCCCGGCGGGCCTCGGCGCTCCGACGGGCATCAGCAACGGCGGCACCTACGCCGCGGGCACGCGCACCATCACGTGGCCCCAGGTCACCCTCGCGGGCGGTGCCACCCTCGGCCTGGAGTACGACGCCGAGGTGCTCGCCTCCGCCGCGGCGCCGGGCAAGGACACGCTCATCAACGACGCGTCCTGGTTCGACCTGCACGCGACGACGACGACCAAGGTCAAGTGGCTCGAGCTCGGGGTCACCCCGATCTGCGCGGTCGAGGGCTCGCACGCCGTCGAGGTGGGCTACAGCCTCCGGT
This sequence comes from Longivirga aurantiaca, assembly GCF_042660085.1. Classification (NCBI taxonomy): domain Bacteria; kingdom Bacillati; phylum Actinomycetota; class Actinomycetes; order Sporichthyales; family Sporichthyaceae; genus Longivirga; species Longivirga aurantiaca. The sequence goes on from NZ_JBHSTI010000008.1 coordinate 1,296,826, forward strand.
CGCACAACTTCGAGTACTTCGGGGCGAGCGGACCGTTCGGCGTCACCCTCGCGTGGAACGGCGGCGCGGTGGCACCTGCCACGGTCGACGGTGCCCCGCAGGGCATGGGAACGATGATCCTGTCCGACAGCAGCGCGGTGAAGGGGATCCTGTACTACCCGGGCACCACCGTCACCGATGGCGTCGCCACCGACTGGCCGGGCTGGGCCTACGACGCCACGACGAACACGTGGACGCCGGCTGACGACGGGCTCCTCCCGTCGGTCGACCTCACGGCCGCATCCAACGGCGTCGACGCCACGGTCGCCGTCACGTACGACGACGACGCGGCGTGCAACCCGCCGGGGATCCCGACCCTCGTGAAGAGCTCGCCGAACGAGGTGGGCTCCCAGGCCAACCTCAGCGGCAACGTCGCCAGCGGTTCGACGATCCACTACGTCATCACGCTCACCAACACGGGCGGCACGACGGTCGTCAGCGACCTCGTGGACACCCTGCCGGCGGGCGTGACACCGGTGGCGGGCACGTACACCCCGGCGGATCCGGACTCCGAGGCGGGTCAGACCCTGACCTGGGCGGACGTCGCCGTCGCTGCGGGCCAGACCGTCACCTACGAGTTCGACGTGACGGTGGATGCCCAGGCGGCGCCGGGTGACATCGTCGACCTGGTCAATGTCGCCACCTGGGCCGGGCTCGAGGACACGGCGAGGCACGTGGTCGTGGGCGAGGGCGCTCAGCAGGACCCGACTCTCGACAAGAGCTCGGACCCGGCCTCGGGGTCGACCGTCTCGGTCGGTGACGTGATCACCTACACCGTCAAGGTCGGCAACACGGGGAACGTGCCGATCACCGGCGACCTCGTCGACACGCTGCCCGACGGCGTCGAGGTCGTGGGCGGGTACACCCGTGACGACGGCGGCAAGGCCGAGCCCGACACCGCGACGAGCGACGCGCTCATCTGGAAGGCCGTGACGGTCCTGCCGGGTCAGGTCGTGACGTTCACCTACGAGGTCAAGGTGCTCGACTCGGCGGAGGGCGCACTCGTCAACACCGCGGAGTGGGTCGGCCTGAAGGACGACACCACCCACCGGGTCGGACAGCCGCAGCTGCCGCAGACCGGGCTCGGGATGGACCCGCTCGCCTCCCTGCTGTGGGCCCTGGTCCTCGGTGGGCTGGGCGTGGTGCTCCTGGTGATCGGCCGGCGGCGCGAGCCGCAGCAGGGCTGACCGAGCGCACGACCAGCGCGGGGAACGAGCGCACGAGGGCCCGGCTCACCACGAGCCGGGCCCTCGTGCGCTCCCGCTAGGTTGGGCTCCATGGACACGCGCACCCTCGCCGGCCGTCCCGTCTCGGTCGTCGGCCTCGGCACCTGGCAGCTCGGCGCCGACTGGGGCCCGGTGGACGACGCCCAGGCGTTCGACGTCCTCGACGCCGCCTACGACGCGGGCGTGACCTTCTTCGACACCGCCGACGTCTACGGCGACGGCCGCAGCGAGCAGCTCATCGCGGCCTGGCGCGCGAGCCGCCCGGACGCCGAGGTGATGGTGGCGACCAAGATGGGCCGCCGCGTGGAGCAGCGGCCGGAGAACTACAGTGCGGAGGCCATGCGCGCGTGGAACGACCGGTCGCGCGCCAACCTCCGCGTCGACACCCTCGACCTGGTGCAGCTCCACTGCCCGCCCACCGCGCTCTACGGCCTCGACGCCGTGTTCGACGACCTCGACGCGATGGTGGCCGAGGGCCGGATGGCGGCGTACGGGGTCAGCGTGGAGACCTGCGCGGAGGCGCTCGCGGCCATCGTGCGCCCGGGAGTGGCGAGCGTCCAGATCATCCTCAACCCGCTGCGCCACAAGCCCCTGGACGCCGTGCTGCCGGCCGCTGCGGCGTCCGGCACGGGGATCATCGCCCGCGTGCCGCTTGCCTCCGGGCTGCTCTCGGGCCGGTACGACGCGAGCACGACCTTTCCGGCCGACGACCACCGCACCTACAACCGGCACGGCGAGGCGTTCGACGTGGGGGAGACGTTCTCCGGCGTCCCGTACGACGTCGGGCTCGAGGCGGTGGCTGCACTGCGCGGGGTCGTGCCCGCCGGCGTGGCGACCGCCGCCTTCGCGCTGCGCTAGGTGCTGGACCAGCCGGGAGTCACCACCGTCATCCCCGGCGCCCGCAACCGGGCCCAGGCCGAGGGCAACGCCGCAGCCGCAGGCCTCCCGCCGCTCACCTCCGAGCAGCAGGCCGCGGTCGCCGAGATCTACGACCGGCTCGTCCGACCCCTGGTGCACGACCGCTGGTGACCGGGACGCACGAAGGCCCGCCCCCTCGCGGGGGCGGGCCTTCGGTGACGGTCGGGGCTCAGGCCTCGTGCTCGACGATCGGCGTCGGCTCGGTGAGCTTGGCGGTCTCGTCCAGGACGTCGCTGGCGAGCGGGCGCAGACGCGCCTCGTGCTCGCGGAAGTGGTGGCCGCAGAAGAGCAGCTCGCCGCCGGCGGTGAGGCTCACGCGGACGTAGGCCTGGGCGCCACAGCGGTCACAGCGGTCGAGCGCGGTGAGCGGCGTGGTCGGGCTCAGGGTCGCAGTCATCCTCTACCTCCGGTTCGGTACCTCAAGTCTTGCACGTACCAACGACATGCACCGCCGGGGTAGTCCCGCGTTCGCCTGCGGCTGAACCGCATCGTGACCCGTTTCACCCCGCCACCACCACCACCTGGGCCCGGCGTGTCGCAGTCGGCACCGAACCTTTGCGCGCCTGTAACACCCCCGCAACGCGGGACGGGCGCCGCGGCAGGCCCCGACCTCCCCCGTATCGTCAGGTCCGGGGCCCATCCGAGCATGTCCGGGCCGTGGCGCTCGCCACCCCGGCGTGGCCCGGAGGGGCCCGTGGGAGGCGGCGACTACCCTCAGGGACGTCCGCCTCACCCGCCGTCGCCAGGAGATCCGCGCACCATGACCGCCGAGCCCGTCGCCCGTCGCGCCCCACGGACGTCCGCAGGCTCCGGGTACTCCGCCAAGCACCTGTCCGTGCTCGAGGGGCTCGACGCCGTCCGCAAGCGACCGGGCATGTACATCGGGTCCACGGACGGCCGCGGCCTCATGCACTGCCTCTGGGAGATCATCGACAACGCGGTCGACGAGGCTCTGGCCGGCCACTGCCACCTCATCGACGTCGTGCTGCACTCCGACGGCTCGGTCGAGGTCCGCGACGACGGTCGCGGCATCCCCGTCGACGTCGAGCCGAAGACCCGGCTCACCGGTGTCGAGGTCGTCATGACCAAGCTGCACGCCGGCGGCAAGTTCGGCGGCGGGTCGTACACCGCGTCGGGCGGCCTGCACGGCGTCGGCGCGTCGGTGGTCAACGCGCTGTCCGAGCGCCTCGACATCGAGGTCGACCGCGACTCCAAGATCCACACCATGTCGTTCAAGCGCGGCGTGCCGGGCCTGTTCGAGGGCGACGGCCCCGACGCCGAGTTCACGAAGAAGTCCGGCCTCGTGATCGCCGGGAAGGCAAAGAAGGGTGTCACTGGCACCCGGGTGCGCTACTGGGCCGACCGGCAGATCTTCACCAAGGACGCCGAGTTCGACGTCGAGGCCCTGCGGGCCCGGGCGCGCCAGACCGCGTTCCTCGTGCCCGGGCTCACCCTGGTCATCCGTGACGAGCGCACCGACGAGGTGTCCGAGGAGACCTACGTCTTCAAGGGCGGCATCACGGAGTACGTCGAGTTCCTGTCGCAGGACGAGGCGGTCACCGGTGTGCTGCGCCTCAAGGGCGCCGGGCACTTCAAGGAGACCGTGCCGGTGCTCGACGGCAAGGGGCACATGTCGTCGCAGGAGGTCGAGCGCGAGCTCGGCGTCGACGTCGCCATGCGCTGGGGCACCGGGTACGACACCGACGTCCGCAGCTACGTCAACATCATCGCGACGCCCAAGGGCGGCACGCACGTGAGCGGCTTCGACCGCGCGCTCACCAAGACGGTCAACGACGTCCTGCGCGGCCAGAAGGTGCTCAAGGCGTCCGAGGACAACGTGACCAAGGAGGACATCGCCGAGGGCCTCACCGCCATCGTGACGGTGCGCCTCGCCGAGCCGCAGTTCGAGGGCCAGACCAAGGAGGTCCTCGGCACACCGGCGGCCACCCGCATCGTGTCCCACGTCGTGGCCAAGGAGCTCACCGCCTGGTTCACCTCGCCGCCGCGCGGCGACAAGGCCGCCACCAAGGCGGTGCTCGACAAGATCGCCAACGCCTCCCGTGCCCGGATCGCCGCTCGCACCCACCGCGACGTGCAGCGCCGCAAGAACGCGCTCGAGTCCTCCGCGCTGCCCGCGAAGCTGGCCGACTGCCGCAGCGACGACGTCGAGCGCAGCGAGCTGTTCATCGTCGAGGGCGACTCCGCGCTCGGCACCGCCAAGCTCGCGCGCAGCGCCGAGTACCAGGCGCTGCTTCCGATCCGCGGCAAGATCCTGAACACCCAGAAGGCGTCCGTCGCCGACATGCTGAAGAACACCGAGTGCGCCGCGATCATCCAGGTGATCGGCGCGGGCTCCGGCCGCACGTTCGACCTCGCCCAGGCGCGCTACGGCAAGGTGATCGTGATGTCCGACGCCGACGTCGACGGCGCCCACATCCGCTGCCTGCTGCTCACGCTCGTGCACCGCTACATGCGGCCGCTGCTCGAGGATGGCCGCGTCTACGCCGCAGTCCCGCCGCTGCACCGGTTCGAGATCACCAACCCGGGCACGAAGAAGAACGACGTCGTCTACACGTACTCCGAGGAGGAGTACCGCGCGATGCTCGCCGACCTCACGTCCAAGGGCCGGTCGTTCAAGACGCCGCAGCGCTACAAGGGCCTCGGCGAGATGGACGCCTCGCAGCTGCGTGAGACCACCATGGACCCCGCGTCGCGCACCCTGCGCCGCATCACCATCTCGGAGACCGACGCCGCGCTCGAGGTCTTCGACCTCCTCATGGGCACGGACGTCGCCCCGCGCAAGGAGTTCATCGTCGAGGGCGCGCAGAGCCTCGACCGGGCACGCATCGACGCCTGAGCCTGGACAGGCGCGGGCGGCTCGGTGCCCACGGTCCGCCTCAGCGTGAGTCGATGTCGCGACGCCGGTAGACCGCGACGGCGGCACCGGTGAGCACGAGCGCCACCGAAGCCAGGAGCAGGGCGTCCAGCACGGCGAACCCCGACGTCAGCGGATCCGAGCGCAGGGCCCAGGCGAAGGGCGAGGCGTCCTGCCAGGGCTCCAGCCAGTCGGCCATGGGGGCGAGCGCATCGACGAGGAAAGCCGTGAGGGCGAGACCGATCCCGCCGCCGAGCACCGCTGCCCGATGGCCTGTGAGCGCGCCGAGCACCAGACCGGCCGCCCCGACGAGCAGGGCCAGCAGCGTCACCATGGCGCACCCGGCAAGGATGCCGGCGGTGGACACGTCGAGGTCGACGAGTGGAGCGCCCACGGCCACCGTGACTGCGGCGACAGCGGCGACGGCCACGACGGAGACGACCATCGCCAGGGCCTTGGCGAGCAGCACCGTGGTGCGGGCGACGGGGAGCGCAAGGAGCAGGTCCGCCGTGCCGCGCTCCTCCTCGGCGGCGGTCGCCGCGGCGGCGCTGCCGAGGGCGACGGCGACGAGCACGAGGGGCACGATCATGCTGAACAGCTCGGCGTTGAGGAACCCCGGACCGGTCGTGTAGGCGTCGAGGTCGAAGGCGGCACGGAAGGCCTCGGGCCACGCATCGAGCATCTGCTGCCAGCCGGCGGCGGTCGTGGCGATCGAGGGATAGACGGCGAGCTGCACGGCCGTGATGGCCGCAACTCCGACGGACCAGACGACAAGGGAGCGCGAGCGCTCGGCGAGGGCGCGCTGGGCGATCAGCAGCGCCTGGCGGCCCGGCCCGGGCGCGGGGGCGACCAGCTGCTCGGCCGTCGACGTGAGCGCCTCACGCGTCGACATGATCGGCACCTCCCAGGTATCCGAAGAAGGCGTCCTCGAGATCGGGGTCGTGGGTGTGCACGTCCACGAGGCCGTACGCCGAGGCCGCGCTGACGAGGCCGCCGACGGGCCCGACCACGGTGCACACGGCCGTACGGCCGTGCACCCGGACCTCGCGCACACCCGGTGCCGAGGACAGGGCGGGCGGGGGGTCGCAGGCGAAGTCGAGCTCCACCTGCTTGGTGGCCTTCTCCCGCAGCCCGTCGACCGTGTCGACCACGACGAGGCGGCCCCGATCCATGATCGCTACCCGGTCGGCGAGGTGCTGCACCTCGGCGAGGACGTGGGACGAGAGCAGGACCGTCGCACCCTGGTCCTGCGACTCGCGCACCAGGGCCTGGAACTCCTGCTGCACGAGCGGGTCGAGGCCCGAGGTCGGCTCGTCCAGGACGAGCAGCCGGGGGCGGTGCAGGAAGGCCTGCACGACGCCGACCTTCTGCCTGTTCCCGCGTGAGAGCTCGCGGACCCGGCGGTCGAGGTCGAGGTCGAGACGCTCGGCGAGCGCGCGCATGCGGCCGCGGTCGAGGCCGCCGCGCAGCCGCGCGAGGTGTTCGAGGAGGGCGGCGGCCGTCATCCGGTCGTACAGGGCCAGGTCGCCGGGCAGGTAGCCGGTGCTGCGGCGGATCTCCACGCCGCGGGAGAGAGGCAGCCCGAGGACCTCGGCCGAGCCTGACGTGGGGCGGATGAGACCGAGCAGGGTGCGGATCGTGGTGGTCTTTCCGGCGCCGTTGGGTCCGAGCAGGCCGTACACCTCGCCCTCGTCGACCTCGAGGTCGAGGTGGACGACGCCGACGTGCCGTCCGTAGAACTTGGACAGCGCCGACGTGCGGACCGCGGGTCCGCGGCCGGTACCCATACGGCAATTCTCCGCCCCCGCGATCACTGATGCGCGGCGGCTCGATCAGCTCAGCATGTCGCGCACGAGCGGCATGACCTTCGTGCCGTACAGCTCGATGCTGCGCATGAGGTGCTGGTGCGGCAGCGGGCCGGACGAGTACTTCATGTCGAACCGGCTCAGGCCCAGCAGGCGCACGGTGGCCGCGATCTTCGTGGCGACCGTCTCGGGCGCTCCGACGTACAGCGCGCCCTGGGGCCCGGCCTGCGCCTCGAACTGGGCGCGGTTGGTCGGGCCCCAGCCCCGCTCGGCGCCGATGCGGTCGTGCATGGCCTTGTAGTGCGGCCAGATCTGCTCGCGCGCCTGCTCGTCGGAGTCGGCCACGTGGCCGGGGGAGTGCACGGCGATCGGCAGCTCGGGACGGCCGAGCTCGGCGAGCGCCCGGCGGTAGAGGTCGGCGAAGGGCACGAACCGCTCGGCCGGGCCGCCGATGATCGCGAGCACCAGCGGGAGGTCGTACCGCGCCGCGCGGACGACCGACTCGGGGCTGCCGCCCACGCCGATCCACGCGCGCAGGCCGTTCTCGGTGGTGGGGTAGACGCGCTGATCGGTCAACGGCGGGCGGGTGCTGCCGGACCAGGTCACCGGCTGCTCGGCGAGCAGCCGGGCGAAGAGGTCGAGCTTGTCGCTGAACAGCTCCTCGTACTCCCCGAGGTCGAAGCCGAAGAGGGGGAACGACTCGATGAACGAGCCACGGCCCAGGATCACCTCGGCGCGGCCGTGAGAGATGGCGTCGAGGGTGGCGAACCGCTGGAAGACGCGGATCGGGTCGTCGCTCGAGAGCACCGTGACCGCCGAGCCGAGCCGGATGCGCTGCGTCCGGGCGGCGATGGCCGTGAGCACGACGTCGGGCGCGCTGACCGCGAAGTCGGGGCGGTGGTGCTCGCCGACGCCGATGAAGTCGATGCCCACCTCGTCGGCGAGAACCCCCTCCTCGACGACGTCGCGGATCACCTGCGGCAGGGGCACGTACGTGCCGTCCTCGCGCACGGTGGTGTCACCGAAGGTGTCGATGCCGAGCTCGACCACGTCGCTCATCGTCGTCCTGTCCGATCGTGTGCACGGAACGTCCCGCGCGCTCTCGGAGGCAACGTCCGGCACCCCGGTTTCATGCCCGTCGCGGGCTCAGAGCCCGAGCAGGGCCCGCAGTCCCGCGACCGAGGCGGCTGGGTCGGTGGTGTCGAACCGGAACGCCTGCAGGCCGGCGGCACGGGCGCCCTCGACGTTCGCGGTGAGGTCGTCCACGAACAGCACCCGCGAGGCCTCGGCGCCGAGCAGGTCGACCGCAGCCGCGTACGACGCGGGATCGGGCTTGCGGACGCCGATGTCGAGGGAGTCGACGATGCGCTCGAAGTAGTGGGCGTACTCCCAGGACGCCTTCCAGCCCTCGCCGAGGAACTTGGTGGCGTCGTTGGTGAGCACGGCCTGCCGGTACCGGCTCGGGATGTCGGCGAGCAGCCCGACCACGACCGGTCGGCCCTTTCCCTCCCAGCCGAGCTCGCGGAGCGCGTCGTACAGGTGCAGCCCGGGGACGGTCTCGCGGGCGAGCGCCTCGATGTCGCGCCAGTACTCGGGCTCGTCCCGCTCGCCGCTGTCGACGCGGTCGTACTCGGCGTCGCCCTCGGGCACGAACGGCCCTCGGGGAAGGGTGCCCTCGGGCATGCCGGTGCGCTCCTCGAGCTCGCCGAACCGCTCGAACGGGCTCTGGTACAGCACCTGCCCGATGTCCCACAGCACCACGTCGATCTCGCTCACGGCCACTCCCTCTCGATGTCACCCGCACAGGACGAAAGACGCCCTCCAGGGGCGTGTTCCTTCCTCAACCACGCCCCGCGCGCGCAGACGCGAGCAGGATCTCGCGCAGGCTCGGCTGCGCGACCGGCTCCGGCAGGTCGACCTCGACGACGTCGCCGACCAGGCGGGCGGGGTACGCCGGCAGCCCTTCGCCCTCGCGGTCGTGCCGCGCGCCGGTGCGCAGGTCGTACTGGAACAGGTGCGACGGGCATGTGACCACGCCGTCGCGGATCACGCCGGTCGCCAGCGATGCCTGGCGGTGGCGGCACGCGTCCTCCACGGCGTACGGCGTCCCCTCGACGAGCGCCACGAGCACCGGGCACGCCTCGGTCTCGACGCGCAGGCGGCCGTGCCGCTCGACGTCGGCCAGCGGCACGGTGAGGGTGCGGGTCACGGCGGCTCCTCGGGGAGGAAAGGGCAGAACCTGCCCGTCACGGGCGCTGTCCGTCCTGGGCGGGTGAGATCAGGCAGGGGGAGGGGAGGCGGCGTTGGGGTCGGTGCCGCGGACGGTGGCGAAGGGCTCGCCGCCGATGCCCCACTCGTCGGCGGTGATCTCGTAGATCGCGACGCGGATGCGGTCCTTCGGCGTGCCGACCGCCTCGTGCATGGCGTCGGTGAGCTTCGCGATGAGGGCGTGCTTCTGCTCGACGGTGCGGCCCTGCACCATCGTCACCTGGATCAGCGGCATGACTGTCTCCTCACCGGAACGCGATCTCCACCGACCCGAGGCGGTCGAACGAGGCGACGACGCTGTCGCCGGGGGCGACCGGGATCGCCTCGGTCATCCCGCCGGCCATCACGACCTGCCCGGCCTGCAGGCCCATGCCGCGGGCGGCGAGCGCCCGCACCAGCCAGGCCACGGCGGCGGCAGGGTGCCCCATCACCGACGCGCCTGCAGCGGTCGAGACGAGCTCGCCGTTCTTCTGCAGGACGCACCCGGTCAGGCGCAGGTCGATGCCGTACGGGTCCAGCGGCGTTCCGCCGAGCACGAACCCGGCCGACGACGCGTTGTCGGCGACGACGTCGTTGAAGGTGAACGCGTACCCGGCGTACCGGGAGTCGAGGATGTCGATCGCCCCGAACACCGCCTCGGTGGCCGCCAGCACGTGCGTGGCCGCGACGTGCGGGCCCTCGAGGTCGCGTCCGAGCAGGAACGCGATCTCGGGCTCCACCCGTGGCTGGATGTAGTCCGCGCAGCGCACCGTCTGACCGGCGTCGACCTGCATGTCGCTGGTCAGCCACCCGTACAGCGGCCGGTCCACCTTCATCTGCGTCATCTTCGCCTTGCTCGTCAGCCCGAGCTTGGCGCCCATGAGCGGGTTGCCCGCCTCGATCCGCGCCCGGACCACCGCGTCCTGCACCTGCAGCGCCGTGGCCTCGTCGAGGTCGCGCGTGTCGGTGAACGGGGTCGTCGCCGTGCGAGTCCGCACGGCCTCCAGCAGCGTCCCGACGAAGGACTCGATCTCGTCGCTCATGCGGTCCTCCCCTCGGCCTCGGCGTGCTTGCGGGCGAGCTCGACGGCGACGTCGATGATCATGTCCTCCTGGCCGCCGACCACCTTGCGCCTGCCCAGCTCGAGCAGGATCTCGGCCTGAGGGACGCCGTACCGCTCGGCGGCGCGCTCGGCGTGCAGCAGGAACGAGCCGTACACGCCGGCGTAGCCGAGCAGCAGGCCCGCGCGGTCGACCACCTGCTGGCGCGGCATGAGCGGCCGGGTGACCTCCTCGGCCAGGTCCATGAGCATGAGCGGGTTCACGCCGCTCACGATCCCGTTCTTCTCGCAGACCGCGGCCAGGATCTCGGTGGGGCAGTTGCCGGCGCCCGCGCCGAGCCCGGCGCTCGTTCCGTCGAGGTTGCGCGCGCCCTCCTCGTACGCCGCGATCGAGTTCGCGACCGCGAGGGAGAGGTTCTGGTGCGCGTGCACGCCGAGCGGGACGTCGATGCCGCCCACGATCTCGGCCACGCGTGCGCGCACCTCGTTGGTGGTCATCGCGCCGGCCGAGTCGGCGATGTAGACCGTGTCGGCGCCGTAGCCCTCGAGCAGCTTCGCCTGCTGCAGGAGGCCCTGCGGCGTGTTCATGTGGCTCATCATCAGGAAGCCGATGGCCTCCATCCCGAGCTCCTTGGCGATCTTGATGTGCTGCTCGGTGATGTCGGCCTCGGTGCAGTGCACCGCGATGCGGACGACGTTGACGCCGAGGTCGCGCACCCGCCGCAGCTCGTCCACCGTGCCGATGCCGGGCACGAGCAGCACGGCGATGTCGGCGTTGGTCGTGGCGTTGACGGCCGCCTCGACAAGCTTCATCTCGTCGACCTTGCTGAAGCCGTAGTTGAACGACGAGCCGCCGAGGCCGTCGCCGTGCGTCACCTCGATCACCTGCACGCCGGCGGCGTCGAGGCCCTTGACGACCGCGACAACCTGGTCCTCGGTGTACTGGTGCGAGATGGCGTGCGAGCCGTCGCGCAGGGTCGAGTCGATGAGGCGGAAGTCGCGCTTCACCTCGGTGCCCGTGGGCGAGTCCGTGTCGATTACGGCGGTCACGCCGAGACCTCCTGGTGCGTGGCGATTGCCTCGCCGACCCGGACCGCGGCAGCGGTCATGATGTCGAGGTTGCCGGCGTACGTCGGCAGGTAGTCGCCGGCGCCCTCCACCTCGAGGAGGACGACCGACCGGAACGGCACGACGCCGCCCGGGGTGTTGAAGGGGCCCTCCTCGATGAGGGGCGGGGACTTGAGGCGGTAGCCCGGCACGTACTTCGCGACGTCGGCCACCATCTGCACGATCGACTCGACCACGGCGTCGTGGTCGGTGCCGTCCGGCAGGGCGCAGAACACGGTGTTGCGCATCAGGATCGGCGGCTCGGCCGGGTTGAGCACGATGATGGCCTTGCCGATCTCGGCGCCGCCCACCTCGACCAGGGCCTGGCGCGTGGTGCGGGTGAACTCGTCGATGTTGGCCCGGGTGCCCGGACCGGCCGACTTCGAGGACACGGCCGACACCATCTCGGCGTACGGCACGCGCGTGACGCGGCTGACGGCGGCGACCATCGGGGTCGTCGCCTGGCCCCCGCAGGTGACCATGTTGACGTTGATCGCGTCGAGGTGCTCCTCGAGGTTGACCGCGGCGATGACCTTCGGCCCGCGGGCGGCCGGCGTGAGGTCGACCGCCCGGATGCCGAGCTCCTCGAGCACCTTGGCGTGCCGCACGTGGGCGTAGGCGCTGGTCGCGTCGAAGACCATGCGCACGGCGTCCGGGTTCTCGCGCACCCAGTCGATGCCGTTGCTCGGCGCCTCGTAGCCGCGCTCGCGTGCCCGCGAGAGGCCGTCGCTCTCGGGGTCGATGCCGATGAGCGCCACGAGGTCGAGCGAGGGTGACCGCTCGAGCTTGTACATGAGGTCGGTGCCGATGTTGCCGGACCCGATGATGGCGACGGGGAGTCCCACGATGATCCCTTCAGACGATCCGGACTGAGACCGAGCCGAGCCGGTCGAACTCGGCCCGGTACGTCTCGCGAGCGGCGACCGGGACGGCGGCGTGCAGCGCACCGGTCATGACGATCGAGCCTGCGGGCAGCGAGGCGCCGAACGGGTGGAGCGTGCGGACGAGCCAGGCGACGGCGGCCGCGGGGTTTCCCAGGGCTGCGGCGCCGGCACCGGTGGCGATGACCTCGCCGTCGCGGGTGAAGACCATGCCGAGCGTGCGCAGGTCGACGTCGGCCACGGGGGTCGAGCCCCCGCCGATCACGATCGCGCCGCTGCTCGCCATGTCCGAGACCGTGTCGACGAGCTTGATGCGCCAGTCGGCCACGCGGCTGTCGACGAGCTCGATCGAGGCGACGACGCCCTCGACCGCGCGCTGCACGTCCAGCGGGGTGCAGTCGGGCCCGGAGAGGTCGGCGCCCAGCACGAGGGCGATCTCCGCCTCCAGCTTCGGCGCGATGAAGTCCGTGAGAGGCACCGCGGCACCGTCGTCGAGGACGTGCGAGGCCATCACCGGCGCGAAGTCGGGGGAGTCGACGCCGAGCATCTGCTGCATCGGCTTGCTCGTGAGCCCGAGCTTGTAGCCGACGACGCGGTCGCCGTCGTCGAGGTAGCGCCGCACGACGCCCTGCTGCACGAGGTAGGCGTCCTCGAGCGTCAGCGTCGGGTCGCCGTCGGTGAGCGGCGGCACCGGCACCCGCGTGCGGCGTGCCTCGTAGAGCGCGGCGGCGAGCTCGTCGGCGCGCTCGGACGTGAGGGTCATCGCGATCCTTCCTTGCGGGCGGGTGCCTCGGCGAAACCCATGCGGCGGCTGATGGCGGCAGCCGCCTCGGTGACGGGGCGGACGTAGCGGCGCAGGGTCGCGCCCTCCATGCGGGTGAGCGGCCCGGCGATCGACAGGGCGGCGACGACCGTTCCGCGCGTGTCGCGGATCGGGGCGGCGATCGAGGCGACGCCGACCTCGGACTCGTTCACGTTCTCGGCCCAGCCCTGGGAGCGGACGACGAGGAGCTGGGCGCGCAGCGTGGCCTGGTCCGAGATCGTGTACTGCGTCTTGCGCGGCAGCCGCCAGCCGGCCAGCAGCGCGTCGAGCTCCTCGGCGGGCAGGTGGGCGAGCAGCACCTTGCCGGTCGACGTCGCGTGGGCGTCGTTGCGGTGGCCGACGCGACCGAACAGCCGGATCGTCTGCGGGCTCTCCCGGCGCTCGACGTACACGACGTGCCGGCCGTCGAGCACCGCGATCTGCACGGTCTCCTTGGTGATGTTGCGCAGCTGCTCGATCACGGGGTTGGCCGCTGAGTGCAGGTCGATCGCCGACTGCACGCTGGTGCCGAGCTCGTGCATCGTGAGGGCGAGGCGGTAGGAGCCGGTCTCGGCATCCTGCTCGAGGAGCTTCTCGACGGTCAGCGTGTGCAGGAGCCGGTGGGTCGTGCTCTTGCCGAGGCCCAGCCGGCGCGACAGCTCGCTGACTCCGATCTCGCGGTCGCCCTTGCCGAACTCCTTGAGCAGGCGTGCGGCGTTGCTCACGCTGGCGAGGACCTGGGTGTCGCCCACGGGGCGGAGGTCGCGGTCCGACACGTCAGCGCACCTCGGCGGGCGCGCGCAGGGCCGCTACGAGCGCGCGCCGCACGGCGGAGTCGTCGGCGGCGGGGTCCGCGCACACCGCGGCGAGCGAGGCGTCGTGGGGGGCGAGCTGCTGGGCGAGGAAGCGCACCGTCTGGTGCAGCCCGACGCGGTCCGCCACGGCGTACTCCTCGGCGAGCGTCGCCCGCGACCCGGCATGGGCCCTGATCGTGTCGTGGTCGCGGAACACGGCGGCGTGCTGGTTGGCGAGCCCCGTGCCCGCGTGCTGCGCGTGGTGCGGCGTGAGGCCGCCGCCGGGGGAGACCGACAGGTGGTAGACCACGTCCGGGACGCCGAGCACCTGGCGCACCTCCTCGGGTCGGGGGCCGTCCGACTCGTCGATGCCGCCGAGCCCGGGCGCGACGACCGGGTCGAAGAAGCGCAGGGTCCAGGTGAGGCCGTCGACCTCGTCGGCGATCTCGACCTCGGGGCCGTGCGGGGCCGGCAGCGGGCTCGTCGTGGCGAGCACGTGCAGGTGCCGGACACCCACGGCGAGCACGGTCAGGTGGCTGCCGCGCAGCAGGGGGAGACCGGCCTGCTCGCCCACGGCCAGGTGCCGGGCCTGGTCGAGGTAGGCGCCGTGCAGCGCGGCCACGAACGAGGCCATCGCCTCCCGCATCTGTCCGGGGTCTGCGCTCATGGCGAGGAAGGTACGCCGATCCTGTCCCGCATGGCGGCACATCGGTCCACTGTGCGGGACAGCAACGCCTACCTTCCCGGCCATGGGCATCCTGCGGCTCGGCCACGTCGACGTGACGGTCACCGACCTCGACCTCGCGACGGCCTACTACACCGAAGTGATGGGCATGATCGTCGTCGAGCGTGACGCCGACTCGGTCTACCTGAAGTGCTGGGACGAGGTGGACCACCACTCCCTGCGCCTCGTCTACGCACCCCGGGTCGGCCTCGACCTGATGGCCTTCAAGGTCGAGCGCGAGGACGATCTCGCCGACCTCGAGAAGGCCGTGAACCGCTACGGCTTCCCCGTGCAGCGGATCTCCAAGGGCGAGTCGGTCGGCCAGGGCGAGTCGATCCGGTTCGAGACGCCGTCGGGCCAGACGATGGAGCTGGTCCACGACGTCGAGAAGGTCGGCGGGCTCCTGCCGAAGATCAACCCGGCGCCGTTCGTGACGGGCGTCCCCGGCATCGCCCCGCCGCGCATGGACCACCTGCTGGTCACGGCCGAGGAGGTCGGCGAGGCCACGACGTTCTACACGAGCGTCCTCGGCTTCCGGGTCACCGAGCAGCTGCTCGACGGCAACGGCCACCAGATCGGCACCTGGATGGAGCGGTCGTTCTCGCCGCACGACCTCGCGATCGTGTCCGGCCCCAACGGCGGCCTCCACCACTTCGCGTTCTGGCTCGACGACTGGGAGTCGGTCCGCAAGGCCGCCGACACGCTGGCCTACAACGGCATCCAGATCGACGTGGGCCCGACGCGACACGGCGTGACGCGAGGCAGCACGATCTACTTCTTCGACCCGCTCGGCACCCGCAACGAGGTCTTCACGGGCGGCTACCGCCCCGACCCCGACTTCCCGACGATCACCTGGACCGAGGACAACATCGGCCGAGCCGTCTTCTACTACGAGGGCGAGCTCAACGAGCGCTTCATGAAGGTGCACACCTGATGACCATCCTGCGACTCAGCCACGTCGAGGTCCGCGTGCCCGACCTCGAGCTGGCAACGGCGTACTACTGCGAGGTCGTCGGCCTCATCGAGACCGCGCGCGAGAGCGAGCGGGTCTTCCTCAAGGGGTGGGACGAGCACCAGCACCACTCGGTGGTGCTCACCTGGGAGCCGACGCACGGCCTCAACCACTTCGGGTTCAAGGTCACCGAGCTCGAGGACCTCGACCTGTACGCCGCGCGCCTCAAGGAGGCCGGCGTCGACGTCGTCCGCTACGGCCCCGACGAGTGGGCGCCGGGCCACGGCGAGGCGATCCGCTTCACCCTGCCGAGCGGCCACTCGATGGAGCTCGTGCACGGCATGCAGCAGGTGGGCAACCTCCTGCCCCTCACCAACCCGCCGCCCAAGCCGCTGGGCCTTCCGGGCATCGCACCCCCGCGCATCGACCACATCTTCCTGACGGCCGAGGACGTCGGCGGCATGACCGACTTCTTCGTCGACGTGCTGGGCTTCCGCGTCACCGAGCAGGTCGTCGGCGACGACGGCTTCCGCATCGCCACGTGGCTCGAGGTCTCGCACGCCAGCCACGACATCGCGTTGGTCACCGGCTCCAACGGCGGCCTGCACCACTTCGCGTGGGCGGTGGAGGACTGGACGGCGCTGCGCGACGCGGCGGACGTCTGCGCTTACCACGGCGTCCGGATCGAGACGAACCCGACGCGCCACGGGGCGACGCGCGGCCACTGCCTCTACTTCTTCGACCCCGTCGGCAACCGCAACGAGGTCTTCACGGGCGGCTACTGGGTCGACCCCGACAACGAGCCCACGATCTGGACCGAGGCGGAGATGGGTCGAGCCCTGTTCTGGTACGACGGAGTCGTCAACCAGAAGTTCCTGACGGTGCACACATGACCGCCGTGCAGGAGCCGACCACCGGCTCGGCCTTCCCGCGCACCGAGCGGCCCGACGCGCCGGCGTACCTCAGCCGCTACCTCGAGCGCACCGCTCGCACGGTGACCCGCGAGGAGGCGGAGGACGAGAGCACGCCGCTCTACCTGCGCCGGTTCCGCGAGCGCCGCGAGTCGACCGACCCGTTCGAGACCCCGGTCCCCACGTACGAGGGCCAGGAGCTCAACACCACGCGCGGCTGGGCCGAGGTCACCCGCACGAAGGAGATCGTGCCCGAGCGCCGCGAGCAGGCGGCTCAGGCCACGACCGACATCTACTTCGTGCGCCACGGCGAGACGCAGGGCTACAGCTCGGAGTCGGGCCTCACACCGCTGGGCTCGTGGCAGGCGCACCGTCGCGGGCAGGAGCTCGCCCGTCGCGTGATGAACGGCCACACCGTGCGGCTCGCCTGCGCCGAGACCAACCGGGCCCGCCAGACCGCCGAGCACATCCGGCGCGGGTTGCTCGACGGCATGCAGCTGTTCGGTCGCGAGGCCACGGTCGGCGACATCGTCGGCTACCGCGAGTTCCAGAACTTCGCCGTGTCGACGCCCGAGGGCCTGCGCGACGTGACCTCGGCGTTCCGGCTCTACGCCAAGGAGATAGAGGCGTACGAGCGGGTCTCGATGGGGGAGCGCCCGGGCTGGCTCGTGGAGATCGACCGTTTCTGGAAGATCCAGAACGCCGGCGGAGACCCGATCACCCACTGGCTGACCATGCCGCTCATGCACTTCGAGCCGCCGATCTCCTGCGTTCGCCGGTTCTGGGCCGGCCTGCTGCGGATCCACAACGAGACGCCGGGCAACTCCGTCGTCGTCGCCACCCACTCCGGCCCGATCCGCGCCTTCGCCACCTGGGCGATGGGCTACGACCCGGGCGAGCCGTTCAACACCGAGTTCGTGCGCGTCCGCCTCATCGACGGCGGAGTCACGGCGCTCGTGCTCTACCGCAACCGCGTCCAGGAGGTGCACGTGCCCGATCTCGAGGCACTGCCCAACTGGTGGACCGGCACCGCTACCGCGGCCGACGTCGCCGAGGGGATCTGATGACGACCATCACCTGGTTCGAGAGCTACTGGGCCGGCATGAAGAGCGAGGTCGGCGGCAAGGCGGCCAGCCTCGGCGAGATGACGGGTGCCGGGCTCCCGGTGCCCCCCGGCTTCGCGATCACGACCTCGTCGTACCGACGTGCCCGTGACGAGTCGGACCTCGACGCGCAGATCGCACGTCTCCTGCACGGCCTCGACACGTCGAACACCGACATGGTCTCCGAGCGCTGCGCGAAGATCCGTCAGGCCATCGCCACGATGCCGATCCCGGAGGGCATCGAGCTGCAGATCCGGGGTGCCTACCTCGAGCTCGGCGCCCGGTTCGGCATGAAGGACGTGCCGGTCGCGGTGCGGTCGTCGGCGACGTCGGAGGACTCGCCCGACGCGTCGTTCGCCGGCGAGCACGACACGTACCTGTGGGTGCGCGGCGCCGAGGACGTCATCGACGCCGTACGCCGCTGCTGGGCCAGCCTGTTCACCGACCGCGCCACCTGCTACCGCGTGGAGATGGGCTACGACCACCGCACGGTCGAGATGTGCGTGGTCATCCAGAAGATGGTGACGCCGAAGGCGGCCGGCGTGGCCTTCACGCTCGACCCGACCAACGGCGACCGCTCGCAGGTGGCCATCGACGCCGCGTGGGGGTTCGGCGAGGCGGTCGTGGCCGGCGAGGTCACGCCCGACAACTACCGCGTCGACAAGGTCATGCTCGACATCACCAAGCGCATCGTGAGCGAGAAGTCGCACGAGTACGTGCTCACCGACCACGACACGGTGGAGAAGGTCGAGACGACGCCCGAGCGGGCGTCGGCGCCGTGCCTGACCGACACCGAGATCAAGGCCATCACCAAGCTCGCCAAGACGGCAGAGCGCCACTACGGCTGCCCGCAGGACATCGAGTGGGCAGTCGACCTCGACCTGCCCGAGGGCGACAACATCATCCTGCTCCAGTCCCGGCCCGAGACCTTCTGGAGCAAGAAGGGGCCCACCACGGTGATCGAACCGGGCACCAAGTCGGGCGACTTCATGTCGAGCATCGTCTCGACGCTGATGTCGCCGCTGCACACGAAGGGGGCGGACGGTTCCTGACCGGCTGTCCGTAGCACGTCGCACCACAACCGCGACCGCGCGCTGCGCGGTCGTCCACCCCAGTGAAGACCCGCAAGGGTTCTAGAAGGAGACCGCATGGCTGGGTTCCCGCTCCCGTCGGAGATCACCACTCCGCCCGGCGCCGAAGGCTGGCAGGAGCTGTACGCGTACTCGTCGACGTGCAGCCCCGCGCGCGCCGAGTACGAGGACTCGATGTTCTGGTTCCAGGACGGCGTGCACTGGCCGAAGGCCCTGCTGCCGTGGGACGCCTCCCTCATGGAGGTGGCGATCACGGCGCTGTCGCAGTACAACACGCGTCACCTGCTCGTCCCGCCGGCCAACGGCATCGACTTCCGCATCGTGAACGGCTACACCTACCTGTCGCCGGTGCCAGCCCCGGAGGCCGACATCCCCGCCCGCGCCGAGCAGTTCATGCAGCGCGCAGGCCACTACTTCATGAACTGGAACGACCTCTACGACAACTGGCTCGTCAAGATCCGCGACCTGGTCAAGGAGATGGAGGGCATCACCTTCGAGACCCTCCCGGACGTCGAGCCCATGGAGGTCGTCACCTCCGGAGCGGGCAAGGGCGCGGGCGGCGCGCTGCAGGCCAACTACCTGCACCTGCTCACGTCGGCCAGCACCCTGTGGCAGTACCACTTCGAGTTCCTCAACCTGGGCTACGCCGCCTACCTGGACTTCTTCGGCTTCTGCAAGCAGGCGTTCCCCGGCATCTCCGACCTCGCCATCGCCAAGATGGTGGCCGGCGTCGAGGTCGACCTGTTCCGTCCGGACGAGGAGCTCAAGCGCCTCGCCCGCATGGCCGTCGACACCGGCATCACCGATGCCTTCAAGATCGGCGACGTCGAGGGCACGTGCGAGGCGCTGCGCGCCAAGGGCGACGCCGGTCAGGCCTGGATCTCCTCGTTCCAGCAGTCGGCCGAGCCGTGGTTCAACTTCTCGACCGGATCGGGCTTCTCGAGCCAGGACAAGATCTGGATCGAGAACGTCGAGATCCCGTTCGACTTCATCAAGAACTACATCGACAACCTCCAGAAGGGCGACGACATCAACCGCCCGACGGAGGCGATCTCGGCCGAGCGCGACCGCATCGTGTCGGAGTACGTCGCCCTGCTCGGCTCGGACGAGGACCGCGAGGCCTTCAACGGCAAGCTCGGCCTCGCCCGCGTGGTGTTCCCCTATGTCGAGAACCACAACTTCTACGTCGAGCACTGGAGCCACTCGGTCATCTGGCGCAAGATGAAGGAGCTCGGCGCGATCTTCGCGAAGGAGGGCTTCCTCGCGGACGCCGGCGACATCTTCTTCATGAAGCGCCACGAGATCCCGGACGCGCTGTTCGACCTCTACCACTCGTGGGCGGCGCCCGCGGTGGCGGCAGGCCCGTCGTACTGGCCGGGGATCATCGCCAGGCGCAAGTCGATCCACTCGGCGCTCAGCGACTGGAAGCCGACCCCGGCCCTCGGCTCGCCGCCGGAGGTCGTCACCGAGCCCCTCACGATCATGCTGTGGGGCATCACGTCCGACTCGATCGCCAACTGGCTCGGCGGCGGTGCGAGCGAGGACGGCTCCCTCAACGGCATGGCGGCCTCGCCCGGTGTCGAGGAGGGCCCGGCCCGCGTCATCTTCGGGCCCGACCAGATCAACGAGGTGCAGGACGGCGAGATCCTCGTCGCCCCGCTCACCGCGCCGAGCTGGGCGCCGATCTTCGGCAAGATCAAGGCGACCGTCACGGACACCGGCGGCATGATGAGCCACGCCGCCATCGTGTGCCGCGAGTACGGCCTCCCGGCGGTGACCGGTACGGGCTTCGCCACGTCGCTCATCACGACCGGCATGAGGATCCGCGTCGACGGGTCCAACGGCAAGGTCACGATCCTGGACGACTAAGGGCACACTGTCCCGCCTGGGGGGCCGGATCGGCCCCCCAGGCCGGATGCTCCGTCAGACTTCTTCCCAGCACTTCCCCAGCACCGCCGCAGCACACCGGAGGAACCGCATGCTCACCGTGGAGCAGAACAACGAGCTCACGCAGATCGGCCCGGGCACGCCCATGGGCGAGCTGCTCCGGCGCTACTGGTACCCCATCGCGTTCGAGCAGGACTTCGACACCGTCCCGTCCAAGACGGTGCGGCTGCTCAGCGAGGACTGGACGCTCTACAAGACCCCGAGCGGCAAGTACGGGATCATCGGCGAGAAGTGCGCGCACCGCCGCGCCTCGCTCACCTACGGCGTCGTCCACGAGGACGGCATCCGGTGCGGCTACCACGGCTGGAAGTACGACTTCGACGGCCAGTGCACCGAGCAGCCGGCCGAGGCCGACAACCAGAACTTCCGCGACCGCGTGAAGATGAAGTCGGGCAAGGCGCAGCCGATGGGCGGCCTGGTCTGGGTGTACGTCGGTCCCGACCCCGCGCCCGAGCTTCCGCGCTTCGACGTGTTCGTGAAGGCCGGCGTCCGCGACGTCGGCTACACGGTCATCCCGTGCAACTGGCTCCAGATCATGGAGAACTCCGTCGACCCGCACCACGTCGAGTGGCTGCACGGCTACTACTTCAACTTCCTCGGTGAGACCAACGGCTTCGAGGCTCCCAAGGCCTTCCAGAAGAAGCACATGAAGACCGGCTTCGACGAGATGGAGTGGGGCATCCTCAAGCGCCGCGTGCTCGAGGGCGGCACCGAGGAGAACGACGACTGGAAGATCGGCCACCCGCTCGTCTTCCCGTTCTACATGCGCGTCGGCGGCGCCTACATCGACCAGATGCAGATCCGCGTGCCGATCGACGAGACCCACACCTGGAAGCTCTTCTACTCCACGCACAACCCGGGAGAGAAGCTCACCACCCAGGAGCGCCCGCACGTGTACGAGTACCTCTGGAAGGACGAGGAGGGCCGGTTCATCACCGACTACATCGAGGGCCAGGACGTCATGGCCTGGGTGTCGCAGGGTGAGATCACCGACCGCACCCAGGAGCACCTCGGACGTTCGGACGCCGGTGTGGCGCTGCTGCGCAAGATGTTCAAGGAGAACATGCGCAAGGTGGCCAACGGCGAGGACCCGATCGGCACCGTCCGCTACAAGCACGACATCATCAATCTGCCCTGCGAGAAGGACAAGTTCGGCGCCGAGCGCACCTTCGCGGCAGCCTGGATCAACGGCGGCTCGATGCGGTACAGCCCGATCAAGGACGAGCTCCTGGCACTGCACGAGTCCTACTGGTCCGACCTGGAGAAGGCCGAAGCTGGTGCCTGACGAGCGATCCGAGGTGGTGGCGCGGGCTGCTGACGCCGCGCCGCTGCCGGACGACCCGCACGAGCTGCCCGACCCCGGGCAGTGGTTCGCACCGGACGCCGAGCGGCACTACCTCGACCGGCCGAAGTTCTGCCCGATGTGCGCGGCTTCGATCGGCGAGCACGGCGGGATCACGACCGAGTACTGGACCGGCGACACCCGCAACTTCATGACCTGGTGCGGGGAGTGCGGCTGGTTCGGCGAGGTGGTGCGGTTCGACCGCGTCACGATCATGGAGGAGGAGCACTGAACCCGGTCGCCGGCGTGGATGTCGAGTCCGCTGCCGAGCTGCTGGACGGTGCCCACCTGCGCGGTGTGCTGCTCGAGGCCGTCGACGTGCGCGTAGGCGGCCTCGCTGCGGCGTACGGCGTCCAGGACGCGCTCACGGCGCGCCGGATCGCCCGCGGCGCGACCCGGGTCGGGTGGAAGCTCGGGTACACCTCCGCCGTGATGCGTGCGCAGATGGGGATCTCCGAGCCCAACTTCGGTCCGCTGCTGTCGAGCATGCTGGTCGACGCGGTGGACGACCGGTTCGTGCAGCCGCGGGTCGAGCCGGAGATCGCGCTGGTCCTCGGCAGCGACCCCGGGCCCGGTGCGGGGATCGACGACGTCCTCGGCGCCTGCCGCTCGGCGCGCGTGGCGCTGGAGGTCGTCGACTCGGTCTGGACCGGCTACTCCTTCGACCTCGAGCACAACACCGCCGACGGGTCGTCGGCCGCCGGGGTGGTGCTGGGCGAGGTGATCCCGCTCGACCGGCTCGACGAGGTGGCGGTGACGATGCAGGTCGACGGCGTGGAGGTTGCCCACGGCCGCGGTGCCGACGCGTCGGGGCACCCGGCCCTCGGGATCGCATGGCTCAGCGCGCGCCTCGCCGAGCGAGGGCTGGCGCTGCACGACGGCGACGTCGTCATCACCGGGGGGCTGACGGCGGCGTACCCGCTCGACCGGGGGTCGACGGTGGCGGCCACGTTCGCCCATGACGGGTTCGGCTCACGAACGGTGGAGGTCTCGCGGTGACGGCGCTCGTGCTCGACTTCGGCGGCCCGGTGCTACGCACGCCGTTCGAGCTGCTGCGCGGCGCCGAGACGCGGTTGGGGCTCGCCGACGGCGCGCTCGGCTGGACCGGGCCGTTCGATCCGTCCGTGGACGAGGACTGGCGGCTCATGCAGGGGCATGCGATCACCGAGCGCGACTACTGGCAGCGCAAGGCCGACGAGTTCGCGGCTCTCACGGGGCGCGAGGCGTCGTTCCGTGGCCTCATGGACGTGCTCTTCGACGCGCCCGAGCAGGAGCTCGTGCGGCCCGAGGCGCGGCGCCTCGCCGAGGACGCGCGGGGCGCCGGGATCCCGGTCGCCGTGTGCACCAACGACATGCAGGCCTTCCATGGCCTCGAGTGGGTCCAGCGCAACGAGTTCCTGAAGCTTGTCGACGTGCTCGTCGACGGCTCGGTCGAGCACATCCTCAAGCCGGACCCACGGATCTACCTCATGGTGGTGGAACGGCTCGGCCTCGCCGCGGCGGACTGCGTCTTCGTCGACGACCAGCCCGGCAACGTGGCCGGTGCCGAGGCCGTGGGCATGCCGAGCGTGTGGTTCGACGTCACGGAGCCGTCGTCGTCGTACGCCGAGGCGCGCGCGCTGCTCGGGCTGGGTGCCTAGAGATGGCGGCGACGCGGACCGGTCTCGGCGCCTGCGCGGGG
The DNA here is from genome assembly GCF_042660085.1 of Longivirga aurantiaca. Classification (NCBI taxonomy): domain Bacteria; kingdom Bacillati; phylum Actinomycetota; class Actinomycetes; order Sporichthyales; family Sporichthyaceae; genus Longivirga; species Longivirga aurantiaca. The sequence continues at coordinate 1,320,331 of NZ_JBHSTI010000008.1, forward strand.
CACGTATGTGGTGGGATCGGCTCGTGACCTTCCGTGCAGCCGTCGTCGGCGCCGGGCCCTCGGGCCTGTACGCGGCCGACGCCCTCGCCTCCGCCGGTGTGAACGTCGACGTCATCGAGCGGCTCCCCGTCCCGTTCGGGCTCGTGCGCTACGGCGTCGCGCCCGACCACTTCTCCATCCGGTCGGTGCGCGACACCCTCGCCAAGGTGCTCGCGCGGCCCGAGGTGCGGCTGCTGGCGGGCGTCGAGGTGGGCGCAGACGTCACGGTCGACGAGCTCGTCGCGGCGTACGACGCCGTGGTGCTGACCTACGGCGCCTCGCGCGACCGGCACCTCGACGTGCCGGGCGAGGACCTGCCGGGCAGCGTCGCGGCCACCGACCTCGTGAACTGGTACTGCGGCCACCCGGACGCCGACCGCGAGCGCATCGAGGCGTCGCTGCGCGGCGTGACGAGCGCCGTCGTCGTCGGCGTGGGCAACGTGGCGGTCGACGTCGCGCGCGTGCTCGTCGCTCCGGCCGATCGGCTGGCGGCGACCGACATGCCGCAGCACGTGCTCGACGTGCTGGCCTGCACCGGCATCACCGACGTGCACGTGCTCGGCCGGCGTACCGCTGCGCACGCCAACTGGACCACGAAGGAGCTGCGCGAGCTCGGCGAGCTCGACGGCGTCGACGTCGTCTGCGGCGCGGCCGAGCTCGTGTCCGAGCCTGTGGCCGACAGGCTCGACGCGGAGGACCGCGTGGTGCACCGCAACCTCGAGGTGCTGCACGAGTGGTCGCACCGCTCGCCCACCGGGGCGCCGAGGCGGATCCACCTGCACTTCCACGCGCGTCCGGCAGAGCTGCGCGGCACCGACCGTGTCGAGACGATGGTGGTCGAGCGCACGCAGGTCGACGACGACGGCAGCGCGCACGGCACCGGCCAGACCTGGGAGCTTCCCGCGCAGCTCGTGATCCGGTCGGTCGGCTATCGCGGCCTGCCGCTCGAGGGCGTGCCGTTCGACCCTCGGCGCAACGTCGTGCGCAACGACGAGGGCCGCGTCGTCGACGAGGCCGGTGCGCAGGTGCCGGGGCTCTACGTCGCCGGATGGATCAAGCGGGGCCCCAGCGGGATCATCGGCACCAACAAGAAGGATGCCGGCGCGACCGTGGCGCACCTGCTCGAGGACCTCGACGGTGCGGCCGAGCGCGGCGGCGACGGCGTCGTGCCCCTGCTGGCCTCGCGCGGCGTCACGCCGGTGGGCCTGTCCGGCTGGGAGTCGATCGACGCCGCCGAGCGCGCGCTCGGCGCCACCCAGGGCCGCGACCGCACCACGCTGCACACCCGCGACGCCCTGGTCGCCGCCGCCCGCCCCTGACCGATTCGGTAGTGGAATCTCGCGGCAGAGTGCGAGATTCCACTACCGAATCGGGGGTTCAGACGTCGCGGGGGAGGAGACGGCCGGTCTGCACGTCGTAGACCGCGCCGGCGACCGCGAGGTCCTTCGGCAGCAGGGGGTAGGCGCGGATCCGCCGCACGTCGAGCGCGAGCGCGGCCTCCTGGTCGTCGACCGTGCGGAACTCCACCGAGGCGGTCTCCACGCCGAACTCCTCGCGGATCGCGTCGTGGATCTGCTCCTCGGTGGCGTTCGCCATCTTGCAGTCGGTGTGCGGCATGACGAGCACGCGGTCGACGCCGAGGAGGTACGTCGCCAGCACGAGGGTGCGGAGCACGTCGTCGGTCACGCGGGCGCCGGCGTTGCGCAGGATCTTGACGTCGCCGTGCTTCATGCCGACGAGCGCGAGCGGCTCGATCCGGCTGTCCATGCACGTGATGATCGCGAGCCCCTGGGCGGCGCGGCCTCCGAGCTCGGAGGGGGTGTAGCGCGCGGAGTAGGCGCTGTTGCCGGCGAGCACGTCGGCGAAGGTGTCACCCGGGAACATGGTCATGCCGACGACGATACAAGAACGGACGTTCCTCTTTCCTTGTCGGGGTCGTCGCGTCCCGAGGCGTTCGGCGTCGGGCTCAGGCCCAGGGCTCCGCGGCCACCGGCTCGTCGGCCGCCCACGACACCACCGGCACGGCGGCCTTGCCGCACGACTCGCTGCGATCGGGGAGCGCGGAGACCACGCGCCGCACCCGGACGGTCCAGGTGCGGCCGTCGACGTGGCGCACCTCGAGTTCGGCGACATCGTCCTGGCCGACGTACGACAGCGGCACCGGAGCGACGTGCTCGCCCACCCGACGCAGCACGTCGATGTCGTCGAGCCCGTCCACGTCGTGACCGAGGCGTACGGCGATCGCGGCCGACTGGGCCGGAGCAGCCGCCGAGCTACGACCACGCAGGTGGCCCATGGCGCCGATCCGGCCCGAGGACGCGGCGTCGAGCACCTCGGTCGCAGCGGCGAGGTCGAGGCGGCCGAAGACGTTGCCCGAGGGCAGCAGCATCGCGGTGGGTGCGAAGCGGTGGCCGCCGAGGTGGTTCACCTCGAGGACACGGCCCGCGTGCGCACCAGCCGCAAGCCCTTCTGCCAGAGGCAGCCCCGCGATCGCGCAGCAGCGGTCGCGGCGCGAGTTGGTGCAGACGAGCAGGAGCGGCGAGTCGTCCTTGGTGCCCCACGGCGGCAGCTGGCCGTGCGCGGCGTCGCGCATGACGTCGGGCAGCTCGGGCCGCAGCAGCACGGAGTCCTGAAGAACGCCGCTGCGCATGCGCACGCCGCCGGGCGCGCTGTGGGCGAACCAGAAGCGCCGGCTGGTGGTCTCCTCGTGCGCGTCGGCGTGCCGACCCGTGGTCCGCGCGAGCAGCACGGCGGTGCGGGTTCCTTCGATCGCGCGCGATAGCGCGGCGCCGACCTCGGCCGGCAGGTGCGAGTCGGTGAGGGCGACGCGGCCGTAGGGACCCGGCTGCTCGAGCACGAGCCACGCGCGGGCGAGCGGCGCCGTGCCCGGCATCGGCTCGGCGAGCCGGGCCGAGACGACCGAGCAGCGCTGGTCGTCGGTCACAGGGGTGCTCACGCGGACGGCTCCGGGGCGGCGGGGGTCGCCGGGCGGGGGCCGCCCGGCTCGAGCGGGCCGCCGACCGCAGCCACCGGCTTGGAGGTGGGCAGGCCTGAGCCGTCGCGACGCGGGTCGATCGGCGGCAGCGGCGCCGGCCCGCCCTGCGGCGTGGCCGCGCGAGCGGGCGCCGGGCCCACCCAGGCGACGAGCAGGGTGTCCTCGCCCTTGAGGAACCGCTGGGCGCGGACGCCGCCGGTGGCGCGGCCCTTGCCGGGGTACTCCGAGAACGGCGTCACCTTGACCGTCGCGCCCGACGTGCCCGGCAGCGCGCTCGTGCTGCCCGCGGCCGTGACGACGACAGCCTCGCGCGCGGGGTCGACCGCGCCGAACCACAGCACGCGCGCGGAGTCGTCGAGCCGCACGCCGGCCATGCCGCCGGCGGGCCGCCCCTGCGGACGGACGGCGGATGCCGGGAAGTGCAGCAGCTGCGCGTCGGTCGTGACGAAGACCAGCTCCTCGTCGCCGGTGGTGAGCTCCACCGCGCCGACGACGCGATCGCCGTCGTCGAGCCGGATGACCGACCACTGGTCGGACGACGACGGCACGTCCGGCGCCACCCGCTTCACGACACCGCCGGCAGTGCCGAGCGCGAGCCCCGGGCCCTCGCCGGTGACCGAGCAGAGCCCGACGGGCTGCTCGCCCTTGTCGAGCTCGACGAGCGCGCCGAGCGGCACGCCTCCGGCGAGCGACGGCGCGCCGTGGGTGGGCGGCAGCGTCGGCATCTCGAGCACGGGCAGGCGGAGCACCCGGCCGGTGCTGGTCACGAGGCCGACGTGGCCGCGCGCGGTGGTGCGGACGGCGGCGGAGATCACGTCGTGCGCGCCGCGCTCGCCGTCGGCCGGCAGCTCGCGGTCGTCGGTGGTGCGTGCGAGCAGACCGGTGCTCGACATGAGGACCACGCACGGGTCGTCGGCCACCTCGAGCGGCACGGCGGCGGCCTTGGTGGGCGCACCCGACCCCTCGAGCAGCACCGTGCGACGCGGCGTGCCGTGCTCCTTGGCCACCGCGGCGAGCTCGTCGCTCACCACGCGGCGCAGGCGCTTCTCGTCGTCGAGGATCTCGGTGAGCTCGGCGATGCGCGCCCGCAGCTCGTCGCGCTCGCTCTCGAGCTCGAGCCGGCTGAACTTCGTGAGACGGCGCAGCGGCATCTCGAGGATGTACGTCGCCTGCGCGTCGGACAGGTCGAACACCTGGATCAGCCGCACCTTGGCGGCGGCGGAGTCGTCCGACGACCGGATGAGCGCGATGACCTCGTCGATGTCGAGGATCGCGACCAGGAGGCCGTCGACGAGGTGCAGGCGCTCCTCGGCCTTGCGGCGGCGGTAGAGCGAGCGACGCCGCACGACGTCGAGCCGGTGCGCGACGAACACCTCGAGCATGTCCTTCAGCCCGAGCGTGCGCGGCTGGCCCTCGACGAGGGAGACCGCGTTGATGTTGAACGAGTCCTCCATCGGTGTGAGCGCGTAGAGCTGCTCGAGCACCGCCTCGGGGACGAAGCCGTTCTTCACCTCGATCACGAGGCGCAGCCCGGACTCCATGTCGGAGAAGTCGTCGACGGCGGCGATGCCCGTGAGCTTCTTGGCGTCCACCGCCTCCTTGATGCGCTGGATCACCTTCTCGGGGCCGACGTTGTACGGCAGCTCGGTGACGACGATGCCCTTGCGCCGCGGCGTCACGCTCTCCACGTGCGCGGTCGCGCGGACCCGGAAGGCGCCGCGTCCGGTCTCGTACGCCTCGCGCACGCCGTCGAGGCCGATGATCCGGCCGCCGCTCGGGAGGTCCGGTCCGGGCACGAAGCCCATCAGGTCGTCGAGCGTGGCCTTCGGGTGCGCGATCAGGTGGCGCGCGGCCGCGACGACCTCGACGAGGTTGTGCGGCGCGATGTTGGTGGCCATGCCGACCGCGATGCCGGATGCGCCGTTCACGAGCAGGTTGGGGATGGCGGCCGGCAGCACGACGGGCTCGTTCTCGCGGCCGTCGTAGTTGGGCGCCATGTCGACGACGTCCTCGTCGAGCGAGGCCGTCATGAGCAGGGCGCTCTGGGCGAGACGGCACTCGGTGTAGCGCATGGCCGCAGGGCCGTCGTCGAGCGAGCCGAAGTTGCCATGGCCGTCCACGAGCGGCAGCCGCAACGAGAACGGCTGCGCCATGCGCACGAGGGCGTCGTAGATCGCGGTGTCGCCGTGCGGGTGGTACTTGCCCATGACGTCGCCGACCACGCGCGAGCTCTTCACGTGCCCGCGGTCGGGCCGCAGGCCCATCTCGGACATCCCGAACAGGATGCGCCGCTGCACCGGCTTGAGGCCGTCGCGGGCGTCCGGGAGCGCGCGCGAGTAGATGACGGAGTAGGCGTACTCGAGGAACGATCCCCGCATCTCGTCAGAGACGTCGATGTCGACGATCTTCTCCGGGACGTCCGGTGGCGGTGTGGTCGTGCGACGGGCCATGCGGGACTGCACTGCTCCTGCGGTCGAGGTGGTCGGGGGCCAGGGTCTGGGTCTCTGCGGTCCGGGTGACAGCAGCCTCCATCATGCGCCTGCTCAGCGCACCGTCTGCCTCCGGACGTCCGCGGCCACGGCCGCGACCAGCAGCAGGAGGAACCCGGTGATCGCGGCGCCGTAGGCGCCGATGCGGATGGCGGACAGCGGCACGCCGCCGGTGCTGTCGAGGGCGTTGACGAGGATCCACGCGCTCGGGACGGCGACCGCGAGCAGCGCGCCGATCACGACCAGGGCGCGCAGGTTCGTGAGGGCGCCGAGCAGGGCGACGCCGGCGGCGATCGTGAGGGGCAGGCCCATCGAGGCGAGCCACCCGGTCGCGCCGACCTCACCCGGCGAGAGCACGCTGCGCCAGGGGATGTCGATGCCGGTCACGTCCCCCACCCACGGCAGGAACTGGCAGCCCGCCACGACGAGGGCGAGCAGCAGCGCGACGACGCGTGCGAGCGACTTCATGCGCGGATCCTCCCAGGTCCGGGGCATCCGCGGCGGAACCTGGGTGGCGTCCTCACCGTGTCGCGCCGCCCACGGTCACCCACCGTGCCGCCGGTGTCACGGGCGGGCGCCGACGCGCGCCACGACCCGCGCCGCGGCTCGGTTGCCGCGCCCCAGCGCCACCTCGAGGTCGACGCCGTCGCACCAGGCGGGCAGGAATCCGGCCGCGAACGCGTCGCCGGCACCGGTGGTGTCGACGACGTCCACCGGGACGGCCGGCGCGTGGGCCTCGCCCTGCTCGCTGTCGACGGCGAGCGAGCCGCGCGAGCCCAGCTTCACCACGACGGTCGCAGCCGCGGAGCGCAGGGCCAGCGCGGCCTGCCGCGCACCGTCGAGCGCGGCGGCGGTGCTCTCGTCGTGCTGCGGCGCGGGCAGCCCCGCGAGCAGGGCGGCCTCCTCCTCGTTGGCGAGCAGGACGTCGACGCCGGAGATCCACGAGAGGAACCGTGCGGCGCCGGTGTCGGCGAGCGGACCCACCGAGGCGACGTCGACGCTCGTGGTCATGCCGCGCAGGCGCGCCCGGTCGAGGGCGGACAGCCCTGCCATGCGGCTGCTGTCGACCATGAGCATGTAGCCGGACAGGTGCAGGTGGCGGCCTGCGGCGAAGAGGCCGTCGGGAAGGTCCTGCGGCGTGAGGGCCTGATTGGCGCCAGGGTCGGGCACCATCGTGCGCTCGCCGTCCGGCATCACCAGCACGATGCAGGTGCCGGTGGGCCGCTGGGCGTCGACGGCGAGGGCGCAATCGACGCCGCCCTCCTCGAGCTCCATCCGCCCGGCGCGGCCGAGGAGGTCGTCGCCGATCCTGCCCACGAACGTGGTCGTGTGGCCGTCGTGGGCCAGCCACGCAGCGGTGTTGGCAGCGGCCCCGCCGCCCATGACCCGTACGTCGGCCGGGGTGTCGGTGCCCTCGCGCAGGGCGCCGGGGAGCGAGGCGACGACGTCGGTCATGTACTGGCCGACCGACACGTACCGGCGGTCGGGGTGCGGCGCGCGGCTCATGCCGCTGCGGCGACGGCGATCGCGGCGGCGAGCACGGCGTTGCTGCGCACCAGCGCCACGTTGACCTCGAGGCTGCGGCCCTTGGTCGCGGTGTGGAAGAACTCGAGCAGGAACGGCGTGACGTCCTTGCCGCGCACGCCCGCCTGGTCGGCGGCCGCGAGACCGGCTACGAGCACGCTGTCGTGCAGGGTGCGGTCGAGCTCGTCCTCCGGCGCGACCGGGTTGCAGACGATGACGCCGGCGTCGCACTCGAGCGCCGAGCGCGCGTGCATCACGGCCGCGACCTCGGCGGGGTCGTCGACCCGCCAGTCGACGGCGAACCCGGAGTCGGCGAGGTAGAAGCCGGGGAAGCGGTCGGTGCGGTAGCCCAGCACCGGCACGTTGAGGGTCTCGAGGCGCTCGAGGGTGGCGGCGACGTCGAGGATCGACTTCACCCCGGCGCAGACGACCGTCACGGGCGTGGTCGAGAGCGTGGTCAGGTCGGCCGACTCGTCCCACGTGTCACGTGCACCGCGGTGCACGCCGCCGAGGCCGCCGGTGGCGAAGACCAGGATGCCGGCCAGATGGGCGAGGTGGGAGGTGGCCGCGACGGTGGTGGCACCGTTCCCGCGCTTGGCCACGAGCGTGCCGAGGTCGCGGACGCTGACCTTCACGACCGAGTCGTCCTCGGCAACCGTGCGCAGGGCGTCGTCGTCGAGCCCGATCCGGGGGATGCCGTCCACCACCGCGATGGTCGCGGGGACGGCGCCGCCGGAGCGCACGGAGTCCTCGATCTCGCGCGCCACCCGCAGGTTGTCCGGGCGGGGGAGGCCGTGGCTGATGATCGTGGACTCGAGGGCGACCACGGGTCGGCCCGACTCGAGGGCGTCGGCGACCTCGGGGTGGATCTGCAGGTGCATGGATGAAAGGTAACGGGAACCCCCGGCGCACTACGTTGGGGCCGTGCCAGACGAACCCGAGGTCGCCGAGCCGCCCGAGCACTGGGAGGCGGACGTCGTCCTGCGGGACGGGCGCACCGCGAGGCTGCGGCCGATCCGGCCCTCCGACGCCGAGCGGCTCGCCGAGTTCCACCGGTCGCTGTCCGAGGAGACCATCTACTACCGGTTCTTCGCGCCGTACCCGGAGCTGACGCCGCGCGACCTCACCCGGTTCACGACGGTCGACCACCACGACCGCGTGGCGTTCGTCGCGTTGACGGGCGACGACATCATCGGGGTCGGCCGCTTCGACCGGGTGGACGAGCGCGACGCCGAGGTCGCCTTCGTCATCCGCGACGCGCACCAGGGCCGCGGCCTGGGGTCGGTGCTGCTCGAGCACCTGGCCGCCGCCGCCCGCGAGCTCGGAGTACGGCGCTTCGTCGCCGAGGTGCTTCCCACCAACCGCCGGATGCTGGCGACGTTCGAGGAGGCGGGCTACCACCCCTCGCACAAGATGGAGGACGGCGTCGTGTCGCTGGCCTTCGACCTCGAGCCGACGGAGTCGTCGGTGGCCGTGCGCCTGGCCCGCGAGCATCGCGCCGAGTCGCGCAGCGTCGCCGCCCTCGTGGCGCCCGAGTCGCTCGTGGTGGTCGGCGCGAGCCGCGACCCGCGCTCGCTGGGCAACCGCGTGCTGCGGCACCTGCTCGAGGGCGGATACACCGGCCGCCTGTCGGCGGTGAACCGCGCCGCCGTCGAGGAGGGGGTGCAGGTCCTCGGGGTGCCGACGTACGCCTCGGTGTCCGAGATCCCCGAGCCCGTCACCCTGGCGCTGCTCGCTGTGCCGCACGACGAGGTCGACGCCGTGGTCGACGACTGCGCGGCCGCCCGGGTGCGCGGACTGCTGGTGGTGGCATCCGGCTACAGCGAGAGCGGTCCGGACGGCGTCGCCCGCCAGCGGGCGCTGGTGCGCAAGGCGCGCGGCAACGGCATGCGGGTGATCGGGCCCAACGCGCTCGGCATCGTCAACACCGACCCGGCCGTCTCGATGAACGCCTCGCTCGCGCCGAAGCTCCCGGGCCACGCGCCGATCGGGTTCTTCAGCCAGAGCGGGGCGCTCGGGGGCACGATCCTCGCCCGCGCAGTGCGCCGCGGCCTCGGCGTCTCGACGTTCGTGTCGGCGGGCAACCGCGCCGACGTCAGCGGCAACGACCTGCTGCAGTACTGGGAGGACGACGAGCAGACGTCGGTCGTGCTCCTCTACCTCGAGAGCGTGGGCAACCCGCGCAAGTTCACGCGCATTGCGCGCAGGCTGTCGCGCACCAAGCCGGTCGTCGCGATGCGCACGGGCCGATCCACCCAGGCCTACCCGATCGGGCACGCCATCCGCCGGACGACGCTGCCGGTGGCCGCGGTCGACTCGATGTTCGCCCAGGCGGGCATCGTGGAGGTCGAGTCGCTGGGGGAGATGTTCGACGTCGCGGGGCTGCTCGCCTACCAGCCGCTGCCGGCGGGACGACGCGTCGCGATCGTGGGCAACTCCGACGCCCTCGCGGTGCTCGCGGGCGACGCGTGCGAGGGCGCCGAGCTCGACGTCGTCGGCGAGCCGATGACTCTGCGCAGCGACTGCACGCCCCAGGATCTCGCCCGCGCTCTGGCCGCGGTGCTCGACGACCCTGCGGTCGACTCGGTGGTCGTGTCGCACGTGCCGACGCTCGGCCACGACGGCCGGGCCTGGGAGCGGGTCGTCGCCGAGACCGTGGTGCGCGGGGCAAAGCCGGTCGTGGCGGTGCTCGTGGCCGCGGAGGAGGAGAGCGGGCTGCTGGCCACGCCGGAGGGCGAGGCCGCGGATCTCGCGATGCCCGAGCACGGGTCGGTCCCGTTCTACGGCACCGTCGAGGACGCCGTGCGCGCGCTGCGCCGGGTCACGCGGTACGCCGAGTGGCGCGCACGACCGCTGGGCGACCTGCCCGAGTTCTCCGACATCGACCACAAGCGGGCGCGCGCGATCGTGGACCAGCTCGTGGGCGAGGAGCTCGACTCCGCTGAGGGCCCGGTGCCCAGCCTCACCGGCCGCGGCAGGGCGGGCGGCGGGCCCGCGGCCACCACGAACACCGCGCACGTGGACGACGACCCGGACGAGGTCGTGCTGTACGCCGAGGACCCCGACGACGACCTCACGCTGCTCCTCGAGCAGTACGGCATCCCGGTGTGGCCGGTGGTCGCCGTGACGAGTGCCGAGCAGGCGGTGGAGGTGGCCGACCGCATCGGCTACCCCGTGGTGCTGAAGACGCTCGACCCGCGCTTCTCCTCGCGCACGGACCTCGGAGGCCTGCGGCTCAACCTCGAGAACGAGCGGGCGGTGCGAACGGCGTTCCGGTCGATGTCGCTGAGCCTCGACCCCGAGGCCGCGGACCGGCTCGTGCTGCAGCACATGGCGACGCCCGGGGTGGCGTGCGTGGTCGGCTCTACCGAGGACCCGCTCTTCGGACCGGTGGTGTCGTTCGGGCTGGCCGGCATGGTGCCCGAGCTGCTCGGCGACCGCGGCTACCGCATCCCGCCGCTCACGGACACCGACGCGCACGACCTCGTCGACGCGCCGGGGGCCTCGCCGATGCTCAACGGCATCGGGGGCACCGAGCCCGTCGACCACGCCGCGATCGAGGACCTGCTGCTCCGGGTCGGGCAGCTCGCGGACGACGTGCCCGAGCTCGGCGACCTGCGGCTCGAGCCGGTGGTCGTGGCGGAGGAGGGCCTCGCCGTCCTCGGCGCGCGTGCGGTCCTGCGCAGGCCGCAGGCCCGTTCGGACGCCGAGGCGCGCCGGCTGGGCGTCGGCGACCTCTAGGCGGTCCGCTCGGGCCTAACGCAGTGGCACCGTGTCGGGGGTCTCTGATGGACTCGTGCCATGGACGGCGACGCGGTGCTGGAGCGGCCCGTCTCCATCCGTGAGGTGCTGAACCCGCCGATCATCCGGATGCTCGTCGGCATCGGCTGCTCGGCGCTCGGCGGCGGCCTCATCATGTCGCTGCTCGTGGTCTACCTCCACCAGGTCCGCGGCCTGCCGCTGCAGCTCGCCGGGCTGGTCCTCACGTTCCAGGCGCTGCTCGGCCTCGCCTTCTCTCCGCTGGTCGGTCTGGTGGTGGACCGCATCGGTCCCAAGCCCGTGCTGCTCACGGCCCTCGGCATCGAGGCGGTCGGCACCGTGGCCATCGGGTTCGCGGCGACCGCGCCGCAGGCGTTCCTCGCGGCCGGGATCATGGCCGTGGGCAACGCAGGGCTGTGGGCGCCGCAGGCCGCGATCCTGTCGCGGCTGACCACGCCAGAACGCCGCCAGCGCGTGTTCGGGCTGCAGTTCATGCTGCTCAACCTCGGCATCGGGCTCGGCGGCCTCGTGGGGGCGGTCGTCGTCGACGTCGACCGCCCGTGGACCTTCACGGTCCTGTACGCCGCCAACGCGGTGACGTTCCTGGCGTACGCCGTGGCGGTGGCGGGCGTGCGCGGGGTCAGCGGGCCGGAGGCGCACCCGCCGGAGGAGGGCGAGGACGGCCGGGGCGGCTACCTCCAGGTGCTCTCGGACCGTCGGCTGCGCCGGTACGTCCTCGGGGCGCTGCTGCTGCTCACCTGCGGCTACGGGTCGATGGAGGTCGGGATCCCGGTGTTCATGACCACCGAGGCCGGCCTGCCGATCAACGCGATCGGCATCGTGTTCTTCTTCAACACCCTCGTGATCGTGGTCGCGCAGGTGTGGGTCATCAAGCGCATCGAGGGGCGCTCGCGCTCGAAGGTGCTGCTGCTCGTGGCGGTGGCGTGGTCGGCGTGCTGGGTGCTGCTCGCGGCATCCTCGCTCGTGAGCGCCGTCGCCGCCGCAGTGGTCATCACGATCGGCGTCAGCATCTTCGCGGTGGGGGAGACGCTCTGGTCGCCGGTCGCGCCGTCGCTGGTGAACGACTTCGCCGCGCCGCACCTGCGGGGCCGGTACAACGCGGTGGGCGGCCTCGTCTGGAGCGTCGCCGGCGCGATCGGCCCTGCGTTCGCCGGTGCGCTGCTCGGAGCGGGCCTCGGCGTCCTCTGGGCGCTGCTCGTCGCGGGGGGCGCCCTCATCGCTGGCCTGGTGCTGCTGTCGCTGCGCCGGCTGCTCACCCCGGCCGAGGACGGCCGGACCGAGCCTGCCGCGTCCGGTGACCCGCTCGGGGTGCGAGGATGAGCGCATGTCGAACGACGCCACCCTCGCTCCGCGCCTGCGCGCCGACATCGAGCGCAGCGGCTACTACCCGGAGCTCGTGAGCGACACGCTCGACACCGCGCTCGCCAACGAGGCGGTCGTGGCGTACGTCGTGCACCACGAGGCCACCTTCGACCACGACGAGCTGCGCCGCCACGTCACCGTGCTCGCGCTCACCCCGACCCGGCTCATCGTCGGGCACACCGACGAGCACCCGGCCGACGAGACGTCGTCGCACGCGTACGCCACGGCGTCCACCGAGGCCGTGCGGATCGAGCGGATCGACTCCGTCGTCGTCACCCGCGTCGCAGCGGACGCCGCCAAGCACAAGAGGGGCGCCCCGGTCCGCGAGGTCGTGCTCACCATCGGGTGGGGCGCCGTCAGCCGCATCGACCTCGAGCCGGCCTCGTGCGGCGACCCGCAGTGCGATGCCGACCACGGCTACACGGGCACGGCGTCCAACGACGACCTCGCGCTGCGCGTGTCCGAGGCCGCCGACGGCGCCCCGGTGGTCGCCCAGACGCTGGAGTTCGCCGCGGCCCTGTCCCAGGCGACGGCGCACCGCACCCGCTGATCGGGGTGTCCCCGCCCGCGGCCGAGGCCCGGCAGGGATACTGGTGGCCTTCCCCGAGCACGAGCACGTGAGCACCACGTCCGACCCCCGCCCCCGGGCGCCGCTGGCCGCGGCGTCCGCCGTGCCTCGAGGAGCCGCATGGCCGAGCTGGTCTTCTTCTCCGGGACCATGGACTGCGGCAAGTCCACCCTGGCCCTGCAGACCGACCACAACCACGCGGCCCGAGGCCGCGCGGGCATCGTGTTCAGCCGGCTCGACCGGGCGGGGGAGGACACGCTCTCCAGCCGCCTGGGCCTCAAGGTGCCGGCGGTCGAGGTGTCGGCCGGGACCGACTTCTGGCAGCACGTGACCGACGTCCTCGCGGGCGGCGGCCGCGTCGACTACCTCATCTGCGACGAGGCCCAGTTCTACGAGCGCGAGCAGGTCGACCAGCTCGCCCGCATCGTCGACGAGCTCTCGATCGACGTCTTCGCCTTCGGCATCCTCACCGACTTCCGCACCGAGCTGTTCCCGGGGTCGCGGCGCCTCACCGAGCTCGCCGACAAGGTGCAGGTGCTGCAGGTGGAGGCCCTCTGCTGGTGCGGCCGCCGCGCCACGCACAACGCGCGCACGGTGAACGGCGTGATGGTGGTCGAGGGCGACCAGGTCGTGGTCGGCGACACCTTCAGCGCGGACGTCGTGGCGTACGAGGTGCTCTGCCGGCGCCACCACACCCGTCGGATGACGGCCGTGACCTCGATGCACGCCCACATGAGCCCGACCCCGCTGCCCTTCGACGAGCCCGCCCGCGCATGACCTTCCTCGTCGACGCGGTCGCGCTGGAGGCCGAGCTCGCCTCGGACCGTCCGCCGGTCCTGCTCGACACCCGGTGGAGCCTGTCCGGCCCGCCCGGTCGCGAGGTCTTCGCCGCGGGCCACCTGCCCGGCGCGGTCTTCGTCGACCTCGACGCGGATCTCGCCTCGCCGCCCGGTCGTGGGGGTCGGCACCCGCTGCCCGATCCCTCCCGGTTCGCGGCGGCCATGCGCCGGGCCGGTGTCACGCTCGACCGGCCGGTCGTCGTGATGGACGGCCGCGAGGGTTCGCAGGCCGCGCGGATGTGGTGGCTGCTGCGCCACCACGGCCACGACGACGTACGGCTGCTCGACGGCGGCCTCGCCGCCTGGGCCGACTCCGGGGGAGACGTGGCGACGGGCGAGGTGCTGCCGCCGTACGGCGACGACGGACCGCCCGACGGCGTGCGCTTCACCGCCGACCTCGCGCGGCTGCCGGTGCTCGACGCGGCCGGCGCGGCCGCGATGGCGCGCGACGGCGTGCTGCTCGACGCCCGCGCCGAGGCCCGCTACCTCGGCCGGACCGAGCCCATCGACCCCGTGGCCGGCCACATCCCGGGCGCCGTCTGCTTCCCGACCCTCGACCTCGTCGTGCCCGACGGCCGGTTCCTGCCGGCCGACGTGCTGCGCGTGCTGTTCGCGGGTGTCGACGTACGACCGGGCACGCCGGTGGGCGTCTACTGCGGCTCGGGCGTCACGGCCTCGCACGAGGTGCTGGCGCTCGCCGAGGCGGGCATCGAGGCGGCGCTGTACGCCGGATCCTGGTCCGACTGGATCACCGACCCCGCCCGACCCGTCGCCACGACCGAGCGCTAGCGCCTCACGCACGCAGGTGCCAGAAAGCCCTGGTGGTTTCTGGCACCTGCGTGGGTGAGACAGGCGTGGCGGGGATCAGCTCTCGGGGTCGCGGGCGCCGAAGAGGATCTCGTCCCAGCTCGGCACGCTGGCGCGCGGCTTGCTGCCCTTCTGGGCGTCGCCGACCGGGGGCGGGGTCTCGCGGGCGGCCTTGCGGCGGGCGCGGCGGGTCTGGCGGTTATCCGGGCGCTTGAGGCCAGGGAGAGTGTCGTAGAGGTCGTGCAGCGGCGACTCGTCCTCGGGCTCGATCGGCGGACGGTCCATGAGGTCGACGACGTCGGCGCTCGGCTCGTTCTCGACGATCGCGCTGAAGGCGGCGTCGGGGTCGACGTCCTCGTCGTCCCAGTGGTCGACGTCGTCAGCGCTCGGCAGGCCCACGAGGAACGGCCGGCCGTCGACGTTCACCTCCTCCGTAGCACGCTCGCCGAGCAGCCATGCGCTGGCGGTGTCGTCGGCCGACAGGGTGCGGACGCTGTTGTCGTAGATCCAGAGCGCGGCGGTGGCGCCGACGGCGACGGACTGGCGCGGCTCCCAGGAGGCGAGGACCGACCAGGTGCCGTCCTCGCGGCGCCAGGCGTCCCACTCGAGGGTGCCGGCGTCGACGCCGCCGCTCTCGAGCGCGGCCGCGACCGTCTCCTCGAGCGTGGCGGAGGTGCCGGCGGTGCGGAGCTCGGTGGAGCGGGCCTGGCCGGCCATGTGCTCGCGCTCGGCGAGCACC
Organism: Longivirga aurantiaca; assembly: GCF_042660085.1. Lineage (NCBI taxonomy): Bacteria > Bacillati > Actinomycetota > Actinomycetes > Sporichthyales > Sporichthyaceae > Longivirga > Longivirga aurantiaca. Next base: position 1,335,473 of record NZ_JBHSTI010000008.1, read on the forward strand.
GGGCCGGCGAAGCGCATGACCCGCTCGACCGTGAGGCCGGAGGTCGCGGCGATGTCGTCGGGGGTCTGCCCGTGGCGCACCCGCATCTGGATGTCGCGGGGCGAGGTGCCGTCGAGCGCGATCTCGAGCTGGCCGAGGCGGCTCTTGTCGCGGCGGACGGCGGCCTCGAGCCGCTCGTCGCAGGGGACGGTGTAGCGCGTGCCGTCGGTGCTGCTGAGCACCAGGCTCGAGCCGTCCTCGCTGAGCCCGACGAACGCAAGGTCGCGCATCGGTCCTCCTGCCGTCCGGGCACCCGTCCCGGGCGCTGCCTCGTCAGTCTCGCCCGAGGAGGGCCCCGCGTCGAGGACCGCCACGCGGCCCGATGCCCCGATCGGGTCTCAGACGGGGTCTCCGTGGGCGTCCACGCCGTTGTCGGAGTCGGCACCCGCGAGCGAGCGCACGAGGTACGGCGTCCCCGCGGCACCGATGAGCGCCGCCATGATCGACGAGACCACGAGCACCCAGTAGGCCGTGGACGCGCCGTACGCGTCGATGATCGGTCCCGAGACCGAGGTGCCGGTGGCGAAGCCGACGGTGAGCCCGGCCATCACCACGGTGAGCCCCTCGGTGAGCCGCTGCGACGGCACGAGCCGCTCGACCAGCGCGAAGCCGGTGATGAGGCTGGGCGCCACTGCGAAGCCCGCGACGAAGGCGGCGACGCCGAGGAGCGCAGGCGACCCGATGAACGGGAACGGCACGGAGACGAGGGCGACGAGCAGGAGGTAGGTGCGGAACTGCGTGGGCAGCGGTGTGCGCAGGTGCAGCGCGCCCAGGGTGAGGCCTGCGATTCCGGAGCCGAGCGCGTAGAGGGCCAGGAGCAGACCGGTCCAGCCGCGCACGTCGTACTCCGCAGCGAACGCGACAGTGACCACCTCGGACGAGCCGAACACCGAGCCGACGAAGAAGAAGACGCCCACGATGAGGGGGACGCCGGCGTACCGGATCGCAGCCCGCCCGCCCACGTGCGCGTTGCCGGCGGCCGGCGGCTCGGTGGCGCGCAGCGGCGCGAGCAGGAGGGCGCCGATCGTGAGCAGCACGATGCTCGCGCCGATGGCGCCCCAGGTGACGAGCGAGATGGCGAGCAGCGTGGCCAGCGGGGGACCGGCGACGAACACGACCTCGTCGACGACGGACTCGAACGCGAACGCCGTGCGCACGTCCTTCGGCTCGTCGAGCACGTGCGCCCACCGGGCGCGGGCGAGCGACCCGAAGTTGGGCACCAGCGCCTCGCCGATCGCGAACGAGACGAACCATGTCCACACGGGGGCGTCGACCAGCACCAGCACGACGAACGTCAGCTGAAGCGTGACCGCGCCGGTGACGACCAGCGGCAGCACCCGGTGCTGGCTGTAGCGGTCGATGTAGCGCGCGACGAACGGGCCGACGAGCGCGTTCGCGAGCGCACCGGTCGCCGACACGGCGGCGGCCACGGTGTACGACTCGCCGCGCAGTGTGAGGAAGAGCACCACGCCGAGGCCGAGCATCGACATCGGCAGCCGCGCCACGAACGCCGCGAAGCTGAACCGGAACGTGCCGGGGCGACGCAGGAGGTCGAGGTACGGGCGCAGCACCCCGTGACGCTATCGACCGGGAGTGCGTGCCGACGAATCCGTTGCAAGGATCGGTGTCGTGACCCTCACCGGACCCCGTGGCTCGTACGACGCCCTCCTCCTCGTCTCGTTCGGCGGCCCGGAGGGCCCGGACGACGTCGTGCCGTTCCTCGAGAACGTCACGCGCGGCCGCGGGATCCCGCGCGAGCGCCTCGTCGAGGTGGGTGCGCACTACACGGCGTTCGGCGGCGTCTCGCCGATCAACCAGCAGAACCGGGACCTCCTCGCAGCGCTGCGCGCCGACCTCGCCGGCGCGGGCGTCGACCTGCCCGTCTACTGGGGCAACCGCAACTGGGACCCCTACCTCGCCGACGCGCTCCGCGAGATGCGCGACGACGGCATCACCTCGGCGATCTGCCTCATGACGAGCGCCTACTCGTCGTACTCCGGCTGCCGCCAGTACCGCGAGAACCTCGCGGACGCCGTCGCCGAGGTGGAGGCCGACGGCCAGGGCCCGGCTCCGCGCCTGGACAAGCTCAGGCACTTCTTCGACCACCCCGGGTTCGTCGACCCGATGGTCGACTCGGTCGTCGCCTGCGTCGAGCGGCTCGCGGCGGACGGCGTCGCGTCGCCGCGCCTCGTGTTCACCACGCACTCCATCCCGACGGCGTCCGCCGACACCTCGGGCCCCGAGGGCGGGGCGTACGTCGCCCAGCACCGCGAGGTCGCGGCGCTCGTCGCGGCCGCGGCGGCGCGACGGGTCGAGGTGCAGGAGGGTTGGGACCTCGTCTACCAGTCGCGGTCCGGCGCCCCGCAGATCCCGTGGCTCGAGCCCGACATCAGCGACCACCTGGCGGCGCTGAGGTCCGATGGCGTGCCCGGCGTGGTGATCGTGCCTATCGGCTTCGTGAGCGACCACATGGAGGTCGTGTGGGACCTCGACACCGTGGCGCTCGAGGACGCCAGGGCGCTGGGCCTCCCTGCGCTGCGATCGGCGACGGTGGGCACCGACCCGCGGTTCGTCGCGATGGTGCGCGAGCTCGTCCTCGAGCGGGTGGGAGCTGCCGAGCCGCGGTCCCTGTCGCCGCTCGGCCCGATGCACGACGTCTGCCCCGGCACCTGCTGCCCCAACCCTCGCGGGGAGCGGCCGGCGCTGTGCCAGATGTGACGGGACGGGTCTGACGGGCCGGGTCTGGCGGGCCAGGTCTGACAGGATCGCGGCATGGACATCGAGTACGACCCCCTCCTGCTCGACGAGCTGCACGACCTCGCCATCGCTGCTGCACGGGAGGCGGGCGCGCTGGTCCTCGAGGGCCGGCGCGGCCGGATCGAGGTCGCGGCCACGAAGTCCAGCGCCACCGACGTCGTCACCGAGATGGACCGCCACTGCGAGGCGCTCCTCGTCGACCGCCTGCTGTCCCAGCGCCCCGACGACGGCGTGCTCGGGGAGGAGGGCTCGTCCCACATCGGCTCGACCGGTGTCCGCTGGGTGCTCGACCCCATCGACGGCACCGTCAACTACCTCTACGGCCTGCCCGAGTGGGGCGTGTCGGTGGCGGCCGAGATCGACGGGATCGTCGTCGTCGGGGTGGTCGAGGTGCCGGCCCTGGGGGAGTCGTACGTCGCGGTGGTCGGCCGCGGCGCACGCCTGCACGACCGGTACGGCGTGCACGACCTCCGGGTGAACGATCCGGTGCCGCTCGCGCAGGCGCTCGTGGCGACCGGCTTCGGCTACCGGGTCGAGCGGCGGGTGGCCCAGGCACGCGTCGTCGAGCAGGTCGTCCCGCGGGTGCGCGACATCCGGCGCGGAGGCGCCTGCAGCGTCGACCTCTGCTCGGTCGCGGCCGGTCGGGTGGATGCGTACTACGAGCGCGGGCCCATGGCCTGGGACCTCGCGGCGGGCGGCCTCGTCGCCACCGAGGCGGGCGCGCGGCTCGAGGGGCTGCGCGGCGCGCAGGCCGGCGAGGACCTCATCGTCGCAGCCGGTCCGGCACTGTTCCCCGAGCTGCACGACCTGCTGGCAGACCTCCGGGCCGACACGGACGACTAGCGCGGGGTCAGCCTCGCGGCACGAGCGCCGGAGCGAGGAGAGCTCCGTGGCCTGTCCGTGCGCGCCTGGTCATGACCTGCGCCCCCTTCGTCCAGTCCGGGTGTCGTCGGGCGTGGGCCCGCGTCGTGAACGGGGCTCGTGATCGAGAGCGAGAACTGAGGGTGGAGAGTGGTGCCATGACGACAACGAGAGGTGCGGCCCTCGTGACCGGCTGCTCCACCGGCATCGGCCGTGCGACGGCCCTCGCGCTCCACGAGGCGGGGCTGGCCGTCGTAGCGACCGCCCGGCGCGCGGAGACGCTCGCGGACCTCGCTGCCCTCGGCATCGAGACCCTCGCTCTCGACGTGACGTCGGAGGAGTCGATGACCGAGGCGGTCCGTGCGGTGGAGGAGCGGCACGGGCACGTGTCGGTGCTCGTCAACAACGCCGGCTACGCCCTGCAGGGGCCGGTCGAGGAGACGGCGATCGAGGCCGTTCGCGACCAGTTCGAGACCAACGTGGTCGGCCTCGTCCGGCTGACCCAGCTCGTGCTCCCCGGGATGCGCGCGGCGGGAGCCGGCAGGGTGGTGAACATCGGCTCGATGGGTGGCCGGTTCACCTTCCCGGGCGGTGGTTTCTACCACGCCAGCAAGCACGCGGTGGAGGCGGTGAGCGACGCGCTCCGCCTGGAGGTCGCACCGTTCGGCGTCACGGTCGTGCTCATCCAGCCCGGCCCGGTGCATTCGGCCTTCGTCGACGCAGCGATCGCCACGCTCGACACGGGAGCCGGCCCCTACGCCGAGTTCCGCGGCGAGCTGGCCGAGCGCTACCGCCAGGCGTACGACGGATCCGGCTCGAACCTCGAGATCACGCCCGAGACGGTGGCCGCCGTCGTGGTGAGGGCGGCGACGTCGAGCCGTCCGCGCGCACGCTATGCCGTGGGCCTGATGGCCAAGGCGCTCATCACCATGCGCCGCCTCCTGCCCGACGCCGCCTGGGACGGGATCATCCGGCGCGTGTGGCCGACGCCGCAGGCGCCGCGCTAGTCGAGGCGCTTGAGCTCGGCGCGGTACCAGTGACCGTTCTGCACGTACTTCGCGACGGCGTGCCCGAACGCCCCCTCGGCGACGGCGTCCTCGCGGATCCTCACCGGCACCCCGAGCGCCATGGCACGCGAGGGGACCTCGGTGCCGTTGGGCACGAGCGCCGACGCCCCGATCAGCGCACCGCGGCGTACCACCACCCGGTGCAGCACCACCGAGCCGGAACCCACGAGGCAGTCGTCCTCGATCGTGCATCCTTCGAGGTGGGCGTTGTGCCCGACGACGCAGCGGTCGCCGATGATCGTCGGGTTGTCCTCCGTGCAGTGGACGACGGTCCCGTCCTGCACCGAGGTCCGGGCACCCACCACGATGCGCCCGTGGTCGCCGCGCAGGACCGCTGTCGGCCAGACGGTCGACTCGGGACCGATGGTGACGTCGCCGATGACGACCGCGTCCGGGTGGACGAACGCGCTGGGGTCGATCGAGGGGATCCGGTCGCCGAGGGCGTAGACGGGCACAGGTACCTCCGGGGTGACGGGCGGGCGGGCGTGTGAGCCATCCCACCACCTCCGCGTACGGAGCCTCGCGCCGGCTGGGATGATTCCGCGCGTCAGCGCTGTTTGGGCCGCTGCAGCACCCCCGCTGCGTCCCGGAGGACGACGTCGGGCACGGCACGGACCGCACGCGTAGAGGACGAGACTGACTGATGGCAACCGATTACGACGCACCCCGCAAGACCGACGACGAGCTCGCCGAGGACTCCCTCGAGGAGCTGAAGGCGCAGCGCGCCACCAAGGCCGCCTCCAGCGTCGACGTGGACGAGGTCGAGCTCGCCGAGAACCTCGAGCTGCCCGGCGCGGACCTGTCGGACGAGTCGCTCACCGTCCGGGTGATCCCGCGGCAGGCGGACGAGTTCACCTGTGTGAAGTGCTTCCTGGTGCACCACCGCAGCCAGCTGGCCAAGGAGACCGCCGACGGGCCCGTGTGCCGCGACTGCGCCTAGGCACGGCAGCACCACCCGGGACGTGCGAGGCTGAAGCATGAGCGACCCGCAGCAGCCAGCGCCGGACGACGGTCGCGAGGTGGCCGACCTCGTCACCCGGCTCTCCGACTCCGACGCCACCCGCCGCGACCGCGCTGCCGTCCTCGGCCGGCTCTCCCAGGTGACCGCGGCCCGCGCGAAGGAGGCCGGCCTCAAGGCCGTGGGGAGCGGCAAGTACATGGCCGACCTCCTGCTCGAGGCCGCGCCGCACATCCCGGTCCGCGACCTCGAGACCCTCACCCAGCACCACAAGGGCCTGACGGGCGACGCCCTCGCCGATGCCCTCGTCCGCAACGCCCAGCGCGCGACCGCGGGGATCGGAGCGGCGGGCGGGGCGGTGGCGGCGGCGGAGTGGGCGGCGATGCCGGTGCTCGTGGCCGTCCCCCTCGAGGTGGTGGTCGAGACCCTCGCCGTGGCGGCGGTGGAGGTGAAGCTCACCGCTGAGCTGCACGCCGTCTACGGCATCCCCGTCGAGGGCACGGGCACCCAGCGGGCGATCGCGTTCACCGGCGCGTGGGCGAGCCGTCGCGGCCTCGACCCCATGCGGCCGTGGACGATCCCCAACGTCCTCGGCATCGCCGGTCGGCAGCAGCTCGCGAAGCGGATGCTCGGCAGGTTCGCGCGCAACCTCGGCACCGTGGTGCCGTTCCTCATCGGTGCGGTGGTCGGCGCCCGCGTGAACCACCGCGAGACCAAGCATCTCGGCGACGTGCTGCGCGCGGACCTGAGCCGGGTCGCGGCCGAGCGCTCCGCCGCGGCGGCGGCACCGATGATCGAGCCGCCCACGTCCCGCTAGGCGGAGATCGACCGGTGCTTCGGGGCGGTCATCCGGTCGATCGCCACGTTGACCATGGCGATCGCGACGGCGGTGGCGGCGGCGTACACGAGCACGCGGCCGATGTTGACCTCGCGGTCCGCGGCCTTGGGCGGAGCGGCACCCGTGGTCTTCTGGTAGACGCCGTCGAGGGCCTTGCGCACCAGCCAGCCGGCACCGAGGGCGAGCACTGGTGCGGCGATCTTGAGCGCGGTCGACACCTCGACGAGGTCGTCGTCGTCCAGGGCGGGGAGCTCGAGGTCGTCGGACATGGGTCCCTCCGGTGCAGGTGGTGCGGTCGGGGTCAGCCTGCCACGTCGCGCGCCGCATCGCGTGCGGCTGCGAGGACAGGCGCGAGCTCCCGGCCCCGTCTGGTCGAGACGAGCCAGTACGGGTGCGGGTCGTCGGGGTCGTCCACCTCGACGAGCACCGAGGCCGGGACCCACCCGCGCAGGCAGAGGTAGGCACGCTTGTCGCCCCGCGTGCCGCGGGCGTCGCGGGTGCGCGCGGCGTCGAAGACCGCGACGCGGCCGACGTGCCGGAGCGGGAGGCGGGCGCGTCCGGCGCGCAGGACGGCGTCGTCGACGACGACCAGGGGCGCGGTGACGAGCAGCAGCGCAGCAAGCACGGCCTCGGCGACGACGAACGTGATGACGCCTGCGACCGCGCCGAGGCGGAACCCGTAGGCGACGCCCAGGGTGAGCATGAGCACGGTGCCGAGCAGCCACATCCACCACGGCGCGTGCAGCCGCTCCCGGTAGGCGACGACGCTGCCGTCGAGGCCCTCGGCGGTCGGCTGGGTGCTGGCCATGACCCGAGCCTGCCACGGCTGGCGCGGGCGCCCGACGGGTAGGGTCGCCGACGTGACGAGCGACGCCGCGATCCCCTCGCGCGGTGGGCTGCTGCCCACCACACCGCCCGCGGACGCCGTGCTGCCCGAGCGCAACCCGAACGCGCCGGCGCCCGGCCAGCCGATCCCGAGCCACTACACCCGCTGCTTCGTCTGCGGCGACGACCACGACGCCGGCCTCCGGCTCGAGGTGATCGCGGGGGAGGGGCTCTCGCTCACCGGCTCCTTCACCGTGTCCGAGCACCACCAGGGCGCCCCCGGGCTCGCGCACGGCGGCCTCCTGACCGCCGCGTTCGACGACGCGCTGGGGTCGCTCAACTGGCTGCTGTCGGCGCCGGCCGTGACCGGGCGGCTCGAGACCGACTTCCGGCGTCCGGTGCCGGTCGGCTCGACCCTGCACATCCGCGCCGAGGTCGTCGGCGTCAAGGGCCGCAAGGTCTTCACCAAGGCGGTCGGCCGCCTCGGCTCTGCCGACGGCCCGGTGGCGCTGACCGCGGCGGCGCTGTTCATCCAGGTGCCGATCGAGCACTTCACGTCCAACGGGCGCCCCGAGGACGTCGCGAAGGCGCGCGAGGACCGTGCGGTACGACGTAGCGTCGAGAACCTCGAGGTGAACCCGTGACGACCGCGCCCCGGCCCCCGCATGCCGTCGACGTGCTGCTGCAGCGCCTCGACCCCGGCGTGCCCGCGCCCGCGTACGCCCACCCCGGCGACGCGGGCGTCGACCTCGTCACGACCCTCGACGCGGAGGTCGCGCCGGGGGAGCGCGTCCTGCTGCCGACCGGGATCGCCATCGCGCTCCCGGACGGCTACGCAGCCTTCGTGCATCCGCGCTCGGGCCTGGCGGTGAAGTACGGCGTGTCCCTCGTCAACGCCCCCGGCACGGTCGACGCCGGGTACCGCGGTGAGATCAAGGTCTCGCTGGTGAACCTCGACCCGCGGGAGCCGGTCGTGCTGCACCGCGGTGACCGCATCGCCCAGCTCGTCGTCCAGAGGGTGGAGCACGCGGTGTTCCACGAGGTCGAGAGGCTGCCGGGCTCGGACCGCGGCGAGGGTGGATTCGGCTCGTCCGGCCGCTAGCGTCACAATCGTCCGGGGCGCCCGCCCCGTCCATGCCAGCTGAAGGAGTCCCGGTGTTCCGTCGCCGCAAGGGTCAGGACACGCCGTCCGCCGACGAGGTGCTCGAGGACGGCCTCGACGCCGAGCTCGAGTCCGATGAGACCGACGAGGCCGACGAGCCGGCGGCCCCTGTCGTCGACCGCTCGGGCGGTCCGTTCGACACCTCCGAGGTGCCGGACGACGGGCTCACCCGCCTCGACCTCGGTGGCCTGCGCGTCGCCGGCGCCGAGGGCATGGAGATCCGGCTCGAGGTCGATGAGGCCACCCAGAACGTCATGGCCGTCACGATCGTGTCCGGCGACTCCGCGATGCAGCTGACCGCCTTCGCGGCCCCGCGCACCGAGGGCATCTGGGACGACGTACGCCGCGACATCCGCAACAACCTCGCGGGCAACGGCACGGTGGACGAGGTCGACGGACCGCTCGGCCCCGAGCTGCGCGCGACGCTCTCGCTGCAGGGCCCCGACGGCAAGCAGGTCTCCCAGCCGGTCCGCTTCGTCGGGGTGGACGGGCCCCGATGGTTCCTGCGCGGACTGTTCACCGGCCGCGGTGCGCGCGACGCCGCTGCTGCGGCGCCGCTCGAGGCGGTCCTCCGGGCGACCGTCGTGGTCCGCGGCGACGAGGCCATGGCCCCCGGCGACGCGCTCCCGCTGAACGTGCCGACCGCGCTGCCGGACGGCATGTCCCAGACCGGCGGAGCAGACGCGGAGGGCGACGAGGACGACGCCGCTCCCGACCGCCGCACCCCCCTGCCCCCGCCCGTGCGCGGCCCGGAGATCACCGAAATCCGCTAGCGGTCCAGCACCGCGCGCGCCGCCCGGCCGAGGGCGCCGCGGTCGGTGCCGGGTGCATCGCGCGGCACGACGACGAGCCGAGCCCGGGGGATCGCGTCCGCCCACGCCTCCGCGACGGCGGCCGGGTGGAGCGGGTCGTCCGCGAGCGCCACGACCACCGTGCGCGCCCGGATGCGCGCGAGCTCGTCGAGGGTGGGGGCTGCGCTCGCGGCGGCCGCGCGCAGCGACGCGGCAAGGGCCTGCGGATCGGCGTCCGACCACGACCGCACGAGCTCGTCTACGACCCAGTCGTGGCCGGCCACGGCCTGCAGCCGCGCCAGGATCCCGCCGACGCCGTCGCGCTCGATCTCGTCGGCGCTCGCGGCGGTGAGGGCGGCGACGCCGTCGGGCTCACCGGTCCACGCCGGCATCGCCAGCACCAGGTCGGGTGCCATGCCCGGCTGCTCCGCGGCCCAGTGCGCCACGGCGTGGGCGCCCAGCGAGATGCCCCCCACCAGGTCGACGGTGCGGCCGGAGGCCTCGACGCGGCCGACGGCGGACCGGATCGTGGCCACGACGTCCTCCAGCGTGCCGCGCGCGTACGGTGCCTCGTGGACCCAGCCGGGGGCCGCCGCACCGAGGAGGCGTCGCGCAGCATCGGGCGCGGACCCCGACCCGTGCACCAGCAGCGCGACGGGCGGAGTAGAGGGCACGGGACGATCCTGGCACCGGTCGTGCAGCCTGCGCGGCAGGGCTGGGCGTCGCGGGTTAGCCTGGGCAGGTGAGCAGCAGCCGTCGCGGCCCCTTCGCTCGCCTGCTGCGCACGCAGGCCGAGGTCGATGCCGACCGCCTCGAGACCGAGGCCACCGCGCAGGGCGCGACCCTCGTCCGCGACTGCCAGGGCGGCTGCGTCAGCACCGTGTCCGGCCGGCTCCGCTCGGTCACGCTCCGGCCGGTAGGCAAGGCACCCGCCGTCGAGGCCGAGCTCTGGGACGGCACCGGACGCCTCACCCTGCTGTTCCTCGGCCGACGCCGGATCCCGGGGATCACGCCCGGACGCCACGTCGTGGTGCACGGCCGCGCGATCGTCCGCGACGGCGACCGCACGATGGTCAACCCGCGGTACGAGCTCGTGCCGTCGTCGGCGGAGTGACGTGAGCACCTCCGACGACGCGTCCGCCGCACCGGACGCCGACCACCACGCGCTGGCCGAGGCACTGCACCTCGAGGGCGGCACCGGCAGGCCGGGCGACGCCACCACCGAGCAGCTCATGGCCAACGCGATCGGCGGCTGGCGCGGGCTGATCGACGGCTCGCTGCCGTCGCTCGTCTTCCTCGTGGTCTTCCTCGTCACCGGCCAGCAGCTGATGCCTGCGGTGTGGGGGGCCGTGGTAGCCGGGGCCCTCATCGCGGTGCTGCGCCTCGTGCGCCGCCAGTCGCTGCAGCAGGTGCTGTCGGGCTTCATCGGCGTCGCCTTCTGCGCCTGGTTCGCCAGCCGCACCGGCAACGCCGAGGACTTCTACCTGCCGGGCCTCCTCATCAACGTCGCCTACGGCACTGCGCTCGCGATCTCCTGCCTGGTCGGCCACCCCCTGCTGGGGTACGCCGTCGGCGCGGCAACCGGTGACGTCACCGGCTGGCGCCGCGTCCCCGAGCAGCGCCGCGCGTATGCGCTCGCCACCTGGTTCTTCGTGGCGGTGTTCGCGGGTCGGCTGCTCGTGCAGGTGCCGCTCTACCTCGCCGGCGCGGTGGGCGCGCTGGGCACGGCCAAGCTGTTCATGGGCTGGCCGCTGTTCGCCCTGGCGGCGTACCTCTCGTTCCGCGTCATCACCCGCGCACGCCGCGAGGCCCCCGTCCCCGAGCTCGAGCCCGAGGTCGAGCCCGCCTCGGACTGACGAATCCGTCGCCTCCCGGCTCGGGAGACGACGGATTGATCAGGGTGAGCGGGTGGGTCAGTCGCCCAGCAGGTCTTCGAGCGCGGACTCCTGCTCGTCCGAGGCGACGAAGAGGAGCTCGTCGCCGGCTTCGAGGGAGTCGTCCGGGGACGGCGCGATCACGCGAGAGTCGCGGATGATCGCCACGAGCGCGGTGTCGACGGGCCAGGTGACGTCGCCGACCCGCGAGCCCACCACGCCAGCCGACGCCGGCAGCGTCATCTCGACGAGGTTGGCGTCGCCCTGGCGGAACGTGAACAGCCGCACGAGGTCGCCGACGGTCACCGCCTCCTCGACGAGCGCGGAGAGCATGCGGGGGGTCGAGACCGCGACGTCGACGCCCCACGCCTCGTCGAACATCCACTCGTTCTTGGGGTGGTTCACGCGCGCCACGACGCGCGGCACGCCGTACTCGGTCTTGGCCAGCAGCGACACGACGAGATTGACCTTGTCGTCGCCGGTCGCGGCGATGAGCACCTGGCACGCGGGGAGGTCGGCCTCGTCGAGGACCGCGATCTCGCAGGTGTCGCCGAGCAGCACCTCGGCTCCGGCCACGACGCCTTCGCGGCCCTTGTCGGGGTCGCGGTCGATGAGCAGCACCTGGTGGTAGTTGCTGAGCAGCTCGCGGGCGATGGCGCGGCCCACCTTGCCGGCTCCGGCGATGGCGACCCTCATGCCGATCCCTCCGGCCCAGCGGCGAACACGGACTGCACCTCGGCGCGCCGTGACGGGTCGAGCAGCACGTGCAGGAGGTCGTCGGCCTGCACGACCGTCTCGGTGTCCGGGATCAGTCCCTCGCCGAAGCGGGTGATGAAGCCGATGCGGGTGCGCGACTCGCGCTCGAGCCGGGTGATGCGGTGGCCGATCCAGCCCTCGCCGGCGCGCACCTGGGTGAGCGCCACCTTGCCGGAGCCGTCGCGCCACTCGTCGTCGACGGCCTCGGGGAGGATCCGGCGCAGGATCTGGTCGGTCTGCCACGCGACGCTCGCGACGGTGGGGATGCCGAGGCGCTGGTAGACCTCGGCGCGGCGGGGGTCGTAGATGCGGGCGACGACGTTCTCGACGCCGAAGGTCTCGCGTGCGACGCGCGCGGCGAGGATGTTGGAGTTGTCGCCGCTGCTGACGGCCGCGAACGCGTGGGCACGCTCGATCCCGGCCTCGACGAGCCGGTCGCGGTCGAACCCGATCCCGGTGATCGTCGTCCCGGTGAAGCTGGGGTGCAGCTTGCGGAAGCTCGAGGTCTCCTGGTCGATCACGGCGACCGAGTGACCGGCGTCGTTGAGGGTGTGGGCCAGCGCGGACCCCACGCGGCCGCACCCCATGATCACTACGTGCACGTTCGCAGACGCTACACGCCGGACCTCCGCCGCCGTGGGCCGGACGGCGCGTAGGGTGTGCCGACGTGTCCAATGTGACGGGTTCCGCCAAGCGCCTCCTGGTCGGCCGTGCCCTCTCCAGCGAGCAGCTCGGCGAGACTCTGCTGCCCAAGCGCATCGCGTTGCCCGTCTTCGCCTCGGACGCCCTGTCGTCGAACGCGTACGCCACCCAGGAGATCCTCCTGGTCCTGTCCCTCGGCGGCGTGGTGCTCTACGACTTCGCGCCGTGGGTGGCCCTCATGGTGATCGTCATCTACACGGTGGTGGTCGCCTCCTACCGGCAGAACGTCCACGCCTACCCGAGCGGCGGCGGCGACTACGAGGTGGTCACGACCAACCTCGGGGCGAGAGCGGGCGTGTTCGTGGCGAGCGCGCTGCTCGTCGACTACGTCCTCACGGTCGCCGTGTCGATCTCGGCGGCGGTGGCGAACCTGGCCTCGGCGTACAGCGTGATCGGCGAGCACAAGACGCAGTGGGCCGTCGCCGTGATCGTCGTGATCACGCTCATGAACCTGCGAGGCGTGCGGGAGTCCGGGCTCGCGTTCGCGATCCCGACGTACGGCTTCGTCCTGGGCATCTTCGGCATGGTGGGCTACGCGATCTACCGCATCGCCCAGGGTGACGTGCTGCGAGCCGAGAGCGCGGACTGGGTGATCACCCCGGAGGGCAGCTTCGCGGGGGCGGCGCTGGTCTTCCTCATCGCGAGGGCGTTCTCGTCCGGCACGACCGCGCTCACGGGTATCGAGGCCATCGCGAACGGCGTGCCGGCCTTCCGCAAGCCCAAGAGCAAGAACGCTGCGACGACGCTGCTGATGCTGGGCGCGATCGCCATGACCATGTTCGCCGCGATCACCTGGCTCGCGCTCTACACCCAGGTAAGGGTGACCGAGTTCGACCGGGACCTCATCGGGCTGCCGGAGGGCCAGGCGCAGAAGACGGTCATCGCGCAGATCGCGGACGCCGTGTTCGGCGACTTCACGATCGGGTTCCTCTACGTCTCGTTCGCCACCGCCCTCATCCTGGCGCTGGCGGCCAACACGGCGTTCAACGGCTTCCCGGTGCTGGGCTCGGTGCTCGCGCGCGACGGCTACCTCCCGAGGCAGCTCCACACGCGTGGCGACCGGCTTGCCTTCAGCAACGGCATCGTGGTGCTCGCGGGCCTGGCGGTCGTCCTCGTGATCGCGTACCGCGCCGAGGTGACCGCGCTCATCCAGCTGTACATCCTGGGCGTCTTCGTCTCCTTCACGCTGAGCCAGCTCGGCATGATCAAGCACTGGAACCGCCTGCTGCGGGCGAACCCGCCAGCGGGGGAGCGACGGGCCGCCCTGCGCAGCCGTGCGATCAACGCAGTCGGCTTCGTGATGACCGGAAGCGTGCTCATCATCGTCCTGGTCACGAAGTTCACGAAGGGCGCGTGGATCGTCTGCGTCGCGATGCCCCTGATCTACCTGCTCATGCGCGCCATCCACAACCACTACGCGCAGGTCCGAGTCGAGCTCGCAGCAGGGGACAACGAGCGGGTCACGCTTCCTGCCCGCGTGCACGCCGTGGTGCTGGTGTCCAAGGTGCACAAGCCGACGCTGCGCGCGCTGGCGTTCGCCCGGGCGACCCGTCCGAGCACGCTCGAGGCCGTCACTGTCGACGTCGACGAGGCCGACACCGCTCGGCTCGTGGCCGACTGGGACCGTCGCGCGATCCCCGTCCCGCTCAAGGTGCTCGACTCGCCGTACCGCGAGGTCACCCGCCCGATCCTCGACCACGTCCGCGGCCTGCGGCGCAGCAGCCCGCGCGACCTGGTGATCGTCTACGTGCCCGAGTACGTCGTCGGCCACTGGTGGGAGCAGATCCTGCACAACCAGAGCGCGCTGCGGCTCAAGAGCCGGCTCCTGTTCCAGCCCGGCGTCATGGTCTGCGCGGTCCCGTGGCAGCTGGCCTCATCCGAGGGGCTCGTCGACCGTCCGGAGCCCATCGCGGCCGGAGCCGTGCGCAGGGGCGAGCCGGACGCCGTCACCCAGGACGCCGTGGTCTCGGCGGAGTTCGTCGACCCGGACGGCGGAGTCCGAGGAACCGCTGGTCCGAGCTCATGATGCGCGCCGGCGACAGGCTGGTCGTCGAGGTCGGCCCGGTCGCGCACGGTGGGCACTGCGTCGCTCGGCACGACGGCCAGGTGCTCTTCGTGCGGCACGCCCTGCCAGGCGAGCAGGTCGAGGTCGTGGTGACCGACGTCGGCAGGAAGAACCGGTTCGTGCGGGCGGATGCGGTGGCAGTGCTCACGCCGTCGCCGGACCGCGTCGAGGCGCCGTGCGCCCACGCGCGACCGGGCGGGTGCGGCGGATGCGACTGGCAGCACGCGTCCGTGCCGGCTCAGCGTGCTCTGAAGGCGACCGTTCTGCGCGAGCAGCTCGCACGGCTCGGCGGGATCACCGAGCTCGGGGGAGTGCCGCTGGAGGAGTGCGTCGACGTCGTGGCGGTGCGTGGCGACGAAGGCGGCCTCGGGTGGCGCACGCGCGTCCGGTTCGCCGTGGGGCCCAACGGCAAGGCGGGCTTCCGCGGCCACCGCTCGCACGAGGTCCACGCGGTGGACCCGTGCCCGCTGACCTCGGCGGGCGTCCAGTCGATCGGTGCGACCCACGAGTCGTGGGACGGCGCGGAGGAGATCGAGGTCGTGGCCTCCTCCGGCGGCGACCGCACCGTGGTCGTCGAGCCCGCCAAGCTGGGACGGCGGCTCCCGGCCGATGTCAACGTGCCCGGCCTTCGCGGCCGTGGCTGGGTTCGCGAGAACGCCGCGGGCCGGGAGTGGCGGGTCGCCGCCGACGGTTTCTGGCAGGTGCACCCCGGCGCCGCCGACACGCTGGTCGACGTCGTGCGCGCTCTGCTCGCGCCGCAGCCCGGTGAGCACCTGCTCGACCTCTACTGCGGGGTGGGGCTGTTCGCCGGGGCGCTGGCCGCCGACCTCGGCGAGGAGGGCTCGGTCGACGCCGTGGAGGCGTCGGTGCAGGCGTGCGCGGACGCGCGCCGCAACCTGCACGACCTCCCGAACGTCCGCATCCACGCCGCGCCGGTGGAGAGCTGGCTGCTCTCACCGACCGCGTCCGACTCCGCCGACCTGGTGGTGCTCGACCCGCCGCGCAGCGGGGCCGGAACCGAGGTGATGGACGCCGTCCTCGACCGCGCGCCGCGCGCGATCGCCTACGTCGCGTGCGACCCGGCGTCGCTCGGCCGCGACCTCGGGCACGCCGTCCAGGCCGGCTGGCGGGTCGCCTCGGTCCAGGGCTTCGACCTGTTCCCGATGACCCACCACCTCGAGGCGGTCGCGCTCCTGCTGCCGCCTTCGCGCTGACGGCTGCCTCCGTGCCGCCGCCCGCGTAGCGTGGCCGCATGAAGCATGTTGCTGGAGACATGTCGGTGGCCGCCCCCGTCCTCGTGAGCGCGGACGTCCCGGCCTCGCTCGAGCGCTACCGGGCCCTCGGGTTCATGGTGTCGGCGCACGAGGACGGCCACGCCTACGGCTTCCTGCGCCGCGGCGAGGCCTGGCTGCACGTGTCGCTGCTGCCCGATCTCGACCCGACCATGAACGCCGTGTCGGCGTACCTCTACTGCGACGACGCCGACGCGCTGCACGCGGAGTGGGCCGCATCGGGCGTGGCCGGCCGGCACGTGCCGCCCGTCGACACCGACTACGGGCTCCGCGAGGGGGCGTACATCGACCCCGACGGCAACCTGCTGCGCTACGGGAGCCCGCTGCCGCACCACTCCTGAGGCGCGCACCCCCGCGTGCCGGGGGTGGTGCCGGTCGGTACGATGAAGTATCTTGACGTCAAGATAAATTGCGATCGGTTCCAGAAGGCACGACGGCGGAAGGACTCCCTGGCATGGCGAGCAAGGACAGCTTCGGTGCCCGCGCCGACCTCGAGGTCGGCGGCACGACGTACGAGATCTTCCGCGTCGGCGCGGTGGAGGGCTCGGCCCGGCTGCCGTTCACGCACAAGGTGCTCCTCGAGAACCTCCTGCGGACCGAGGACGGCGCCAACGTCACGGCCGACCAGATCCGCTCGCTCGGCAGCTGGGACCCGTCCGCCGAGCCCAGCGAGGAGATCCAGTTCTCGCCCGCCCGCGTGATCATGCAGGACTTCACCGGCGTCCCGTGCGTGGTCGACCTCGCCACGATGCGCGAGGCCATGAAGGACCTCGGCGGCGACCCGGCCAAGATCAACCCGCTCGCCCCTGCCGAGCTCGTCATCGACCACTCCGTCATCGCCGACCACTTCGCCTCGCCCGAGGCCGTCGGCCTCAACGTCGAGCTCGAGTACGAGCGCAACCGCGAGCGCTACCAGTTCCTGCGCTGGGGCCAGACGGCGTTCGACGAGTTCAAGGTCGTGCCGCCGAGCACCGGCATCGTGCACCAGGTCAACATCGAGGCCCTCGCCCGCGTCGTGATGGTGCGGGGCGGTCAGGCCTACCCCGACACCTGCGTCGGCACCGACTCGCACACGACGATGGTCAACGGCCTCGGCGTGCTCGGCTGGGGCGTCGGCGGCATCGAGGCCGAGGCAGCGATGCTCGGCCAGCCCGTGTCGATGCTCATCCCGCGCGTCGTCGGCTTCAAGCTCTCCGGCCAGGCGCCCGAGGGCACCACGGCCACCGACCTGGTCCTCACGATCACCGAGATGCTCCGCAAGCACGGCGTGGTTGGCAAGTTCGTGGAGTTCTACGGCGAGGGCGTGTCGGCGGTGCCGCTGGCCAACCGCGCCACGATCGGCAACATGAGCCCGGAGTACGGCTCGACCGTCGCGATCTTCCCGATCGACGACGAGACGCTGCGCTACCTCGAGCTGACGGGCCGCACGGCCGAGCAGGTCGCGCTCGTCGAGGCGTACACCAAGGCCCAGGGCCTCTGGCACGACGCCGCCAACGAGCCGGTCTACTCCGAGTACCTCGAGCTCGACCTCGGCACGGTCGTGCCGTCGCTCGCGGGCCCGAAGCGCCCGCAGGACCGCGTGATCCTCTCCGAGGCCAAGACGAGGTTCGCCGAGGCACTCCCGGCGTACACCTCCGAGCCCGCGAGGACCGCGACGTTCACGATCGACGGCGAGGAGGTCACGATCGGCCACGGCGCCGTCACGATCGCCGCGATCACGTCGTGCACCAACACCTCGAACCCGTCCGTGATGGTGGGTGCCGCGCTGCTGGCGAAGAAGGCGGTCGAGAAGGGTCTGACCCGCAAGCCGTGGGTGAAGACCACGCTCGCCCCCGGGTCCAAGGTCGTGACCGACTACTACGACAAGGCGGGGCTCACGCCGTACCTCGAGAAGATGGGCTTCGACCTCGTCGGCTACGGCTGCACCACCTGCATCGGCAACTCGGGCCCGCTGCCCGAGGAGGTCAGCGCCGCCGTCAACGCCGAGGACCTCGCGGTGTCCGCGGTGCTGTCGGGCAACCGCAACTTCGAGGGCCGCATCAACCCCGACATCAAGATGAACTACCTCGCCTCGCCGCCTCTCGTCGTCGCTTACGCGATCGCGGGCACGATGGACATCGACATCATCAACGAGCCGCTCGGCACCGACCAGGACGGAGACCCCGTCTTCCTGCGGGACATCTGGCCGTCGCCGGCCGAGGTGCAGTCGACGGTCGACCAGTGCATCGACGCCGAGATGTTCACCTCCCGCTACGCGGACGTGTTCGCGGGCGACGCGAAGTGGCAGTCGCTCCCGACGCCCACCGGCGACACGTTCGCCTGGGACGCCGAATCGACCTACGTGCGCAAGCCGCCGTACTTCGACGGGATGCCGGCCTCCCCGGCCCCGGTCGTCGACTTCGACGGCGCCCGAGTCCTCGCCAAGCTCGGCGACTCGGTCACGACCGACCACATCAGCCCGGCGGGCAACATCAAGGCCGGCACGCCGGCAGCGACGTACCTCACCGAGCACGGCGTGGAGCGCAAGGACTTCAACTCGTACGGCTCGCGCCGTGGCAACCACGAGGTGATGATCCGCGGCACGTTCGCCAACATCCGCCTGCGCAACCAGCTGCTCGACGGCGTGGAGGGCGGTTACACCCGCGACTTCACCCAGGCCGACGCGCCGCAGACCTTCATCTACGACGCCGCTCAGTCGTACGCCGCCGCCGGAATCCCGCTCGTGATCCT
Organism: Longivirga aurantiaca; assembly: GCF_042660085.1. Classification (NCBI taxonomy): domain Bacteria; kingdom Bacillati; phylum Actinomycetota; class Actinomycetes; order Sporichthyales; family Sporichthyaceae; genus Longivirga; species Longivirga aurantiaca. The sequence continues at coordinate 1,354,190 of NZ_JBHSTI010000008.1, forward strand.
CGCGGGCAAGGAGTACGGCTCGGGCTCCTCGCGCGACTGGGCCGCCAAGGGCACGGCGCTGCTGGGCGTGAAGGTCGTCATCGCCGAGTCGTACGAGCGGATCCACCGCTCGAACCTGATCGGCATGGGCGTCCTCCCGCTGCAGTTCCCCGCGGGGGAGACGGCCGACTCGCTCGGACTCGACGGCACCGAGACCTACTCGGTCACCGGCATCACGGCGCTGAACGAGGGCCGTACGCCGACGACGGTCGCCGTGCAGGCGGCCAAGGCCGACGGCAGCGTCGTCGCGTTCGACGCCGTCGTGCGCATCGACACCCCTGGCGAGGCCGACTACTACCGCAACGGCGGCATCCTGCAGTACGTGCTGCGCTCCCTGGTCGCCTAGGAGGCAGCACCCCCGGACGACGGCGGCCCCCACCTCTCGCCAGGTGAGGGGCCGTCGTCATGCCCGGGTGCGGTCGTGCGCTCTCACTAGAGTCGCGGCGTGGTTCGTGACCTCGCCCCGCCCGGCTGGCCGTCGGGCGTGCTGCCTCCCGGCGCCCCGGGGTGGGAGGACTCCGTCGTCGGGTGGCTGCTCGACCAGTGCCCGCCGGAGTACCGCGGCCACGACGTGCTGCGCCGCCATCCCGTCGTGCTCGTGCGCTTCGCCGCGCACCACATCGAGTCCGCGCTCGCCGGCGCGCGGTCGGCGTACGGCTCCGCGCGGCGCGAGCTGGGGGAGCGGGTGGCCCCGGAGGTGCTCGACCAGTCGCTGCGGGCGCTCGAGGCCGAGGGCGCCCGGCTGGCGCGCGCCTCGCGGGAGATCGCCCTGGTGGAGGACGCCCTGCTCGGCGGCCGGTGGACCCCGCGGCTGTAGGTCGCCGCCCCAGACCCTATGCAAACGCTGTCATCGGTGGAGTCCGGGGCGATCCGGACATTCGGGAACAGCGGGTGACGGGCGCGTGACGAAATTGTTACCGGACACAACGAACTTTGTTGCGTGTAGGGGTGGCCTCGGTCACACAGGGGGAATATGTTCGCGCTGGCAACATTCACCGGGCGTCCTCCGACGACCGGTTCTGCTCCCTCCCGGGTGGCTCAACCCGGGCCCTTCATGCACAGCGGACCTGTGCGAGAGAGGACGAGAATGAGCAAGCGTCACCTGGCCATCGCTGGTGCGGCGGCCCTTTCCCTCCTGCTGGCTGCCTGTGGCAGCAGCAGCGATGGCGGCACGACCACGAGCGCGGCCCCGGCCGAGAGCTCGTCGAGCGCAGCCCCTGCCGGCGGCAAGGTCGGCGTCATCCTCCCCGACGCGGCCTCGTCGCCCCGCTGGGAGAACAATGACCGCCCGGCGCTCGATGCCGCCATCACCGGTGCCGGCTTCGAGGCGATCATCCAGAACGCCGACAAGGACGTGAGCAAGTTCGCGACCCTGTGCGACTCGATGATCAACCAGGGCGTCAACGTCCTGATGATCGTGAACCTCGACTCCGAGTCTGGCGCTGCGTGCCAGAAGAAGGCGCTCGACGCCGGTATCCCGTCGATCGACTACGACCGCCTCACGCTCGGCGGCTCGGCCAAGTACTACGTCTCGTTCGACAACGTCCAGGTCGGCAAGCTCATGGGCGATGGCCTCATCAAGTGCCTCGACACCGCGGGCAAGACGAAGGCGAACATCGTCTTCATCAACGGCGACCCGACCGACAACAACGCCGCGCTCTTCAAGGAGGGCTACGCGGGCGCCCTGAAGGCCAAGATCGACTCCGGCGACTACACGCTGGTGGGCGACCAGACCGGTAAGTGGGACGCCACCGTCGCGCAGACCACGTTCGAGCAGCTGTACACGCAGAACGACGGCAAGGTCGACGGCGTCATCTCCGCCAACGACACCATGGCGGGCGGCATCGTCACCGTGCTGACCAACAACAAGGTCGCGGGCCAGGTCCCGGTCACTGGTCAGGACGCCTCTGACGAGGGCCTGCAGCGGGTCATCGCCGGCACCCAGTGCGGCACGGTCTTCAAGGACGTCAACGTCGAGGCCAAGGCTGCGGCCGACCTCGCCATCGCGATCCTGAAGGACGACGGCTCGGCTGACGCGCTGGTGAACGGCAAGGTCACCGACAGCACCACCAACGTCGAGGTCCCCTCGGTGTTCGCCACGCCCGTCTGGGTGACGCAGGAGAACATCAAGGCGCCGTTCGATGCCGGCTACACCACGGTCGAGAAGGTCTGCACGGCCGACTACGCGGACGCGTGCGCCAAGCTCGGTCTGAGCTAGTACCGACGACGGGGGCCCGGTACACCTGTACCGGGCCCCCGTCGCCACACCCACCGCACTTCTCACTCACTCCCTCACCGAGAGGCGCCATGACCGTCACGACGACCTCAGGCGACGCGTTCGTGTCGCCCGACAGCCCGCCGCTGCTGTCGCTGCGCAAGGTCAACAAGAGCTTCGGTGCAGTCGACGTGCTGAAGGACGTCGACCTCGACGTCCGGCTGGGTCGCGTCACCGCCCTCGTCGGCGACAACGGCGCCGGCAAGTCGACCCTCATCAAGGGGATCGCGGGAATCTACTCCTTCGACTCCGGTGAGTACTTCTGGGAGGGGCAGCCCGTCGAGGTCGCCAACCCCAAGGACGCCAACGCCATCGGCATCGAGGTCGTCTACCAGGACCTCGCCCTGTGTGACAACCTCGACATCGTCCAGAACATGTTCCTGGGCCGCGAGGAGACCTCGGCAGCCGTGCTCGACGAGATCACCATGGAGGAGCGGGCCAAGAGCACCCTCGCCGGTCTGTCGGTGCGCACGGTGAAGTCGGTCCGACAGAAGGTCGCCAGCCTGTCCGGGGGCCAGCGTCAGACGGTTGCCATCGCCCGCGCCGTGCTGTGGAACTCCAAGCTCGTCATTCTCGACGAGCCCACGGCCGCCCTGGGCGTGGCTCAGACCGAGCAGGTGCTGCGCCTCGTGCGGCGCCTGGCCGACAACGGCCTCGCAGTCATCCTCATCAGCCACAACATGAACGACGTCCTCGCCGTCGCCGACGACATCGCGGTCCTCTACCTCGGGCGTTGCACTGCGCACGTCCAGGCCAAGGATGTGACCCACTCGCAGGTGGTCGAGCTGATCACCGGCGGCGGGCTCGCACCGTCCAGCGGCGATGGCATCGAGGTCGTTCCGGTCGAGCTGCACATCGACGCTCCGACCGCCGAGCAGGGAGATGAGTCATGAGCGAGACGTCCCTGACCCAGAAGGAGCTCGAGAATGCGGCCGAGGTGCCCGACAACGGGCTGTCAGCTGCCGCCCGTGAGTATGTCGCACGCGTGCGCGGCGGCGACGTCGGCCCACTGCCCGCAATCCTCGGGCTCGTCGTGCTGCTTCTGGTCTTCTCGGCTTTGCGGCCGACCACGTTCACGAACCCGTTCAACTTCGCGAACCTGATCGTCCAGAGCGCGGCCATCATCGTGATCGCGATGGGCCTGGTGTTCGTCCTGCTGCTGGGTGAGATCGACCTGTCCGCCGGCTTCACCGCCGGAGTGTGCGGCGCCATGCTCGGCATCGTCACCACGCGGTGGGGGATGTCGTGGATCGTCGGGGTGCTCGTCTGCCTCGCGGTCGGCGCCGTGATCGGCTTGGTCATCGGAACACTGGTGTCGAGGATCGGCATCCCTTCATTCGTCGTCACCCTGGCCATGTTCCTGGCGCTGCAGGGCGCTCTGCTCGGCCTCATCGGCGAGGGCGGCACCATCCGCATCTCCAGCCCCGTGATCCTGGCGATCATGGCGAACACCCTCCCGCCGTGGCTCGGCTGGGTGCTCTTCGTCGTCTGCATGGCCGCGTACGCCTTCTTCACCTACCGGGCCATGGCCGTGCGGCGCGCGAAGGGCCTCGTCGCGCAGTCGACGTCGGTCTGGGCCGTGAAGGTGGGCTGCCTGGGCCTGCTGCTCGGACTGTGCGTGTTCTACTTGAACCTCGAGCGCAGCCGCAATTCCGCCCTGAGCTCGATCAAGGGGATCCCGATCGTCGTCGTGCTCCTGCTGGTGCTCCTCGTCGCGTTGACGTTCCTGTTGCTGCGCACGGCGTTCGGTCGTCACCTGTATGCCATCGGCGGCAACGCCGAGGCGGCGCGACGCGCCGGCATCAACGTCCCGCTGCTGCGCACTCTGGCCTTCGTGCTGTGTTCCACCATCGCGGGCATAGCGGGCATCGTGCTGGCCAGTCGTGTCAACTCGGTGACCCCGTCGACAGGCGGCGGCGAGACTCTCCTGTTCGCCGTGGCTGCAGCGGTCATCGGTGGCACGAGCCTCTTCGGAGGCAAGGGTCGTCCGGCGGACGCCATCATCGGTGGTCTCGTCATCGCGGTCGTCGGCAACGGCATGGGTCTGCTCAACCAGCCCGCAGCCGTGGTGTACATCGTCACCGGCTTCGTGCTGCTCCTCGCGGCAGGCGTCGATGCGCTCTCGCGTCGTCGCTCGGCTGCGACCGGTCGAGGCTGACCGGGCAGGTTCAGCCCGTCCGGCAACACCGAGGGAGGTTCGACCCGTGTCGCTCGCAGGAGCCACGCAGGACGAGGTGCGTCGCCACAACCTGGCCGCGCTCGCCCGGTTCCTGCACGACCACGGGTCGACCTCCCGCTCCGAGCTCGTCAGCCACACGGGGCTCAACCGCAGCACGGTCGGCGGACTGATCGCCGACCTCGTGTCGTCGGGCCTGGTCCGGGAGACCGAGCCGGTCGGTCGCGGCGTCGGCCGGCCGTCGTACGGCGTCGAGCCGGTCCGCGAGCGCGCGTACGTCCTGGCCATCGACCTCCGGGTCGACCGGGCGATCGTCGCGCTCGTCGGCTTCGGCGGCGACGTCCTGCACCGTCGCGAGCACGCGTTCCGGAAGGGGCAGCAGCGCGAGGACCGCATCGTGCGCGAGACGGTCCAGGTCTGCCACGAGGCGCTCGCGGCCGCACCGCAGCACTCCGTGCTCGTGGGCGTCGGCGTCGGCGTGCCTGGTCTCGTGCGCCAGCCCGACGGTCTCGTGCGGTTCGCGCCCAACCTCGGCTGGGTGGACGTGCCGCTCGGAGACCTCGTGGCCGATGCGCTCGGCCTGTCCGTCCCGGTCGTCATCGGCAACGACTCCGACCTCGGTGCCGTCGCCGAGCGCCAGCGGGGCAGCGCCGTCGGCGCCTCCAACGTGATCTACCTGTCCGGCCAGGTCGGCGTCGGCGGTGGCATCGTGATCGACGGCCGCCTGCTCATGGGCGCGCAGGGCTACGGCGGCGAGATCGGCCACATGCGCGTGAACCCCCGTGGCCGTGGCTGCCGGTGCGGTGCGATCGGCTGCTGGGAGACCGAGATCGGCGAGCCCGCCGTCGCGCTGTCCGCAGGGTCGCCCGAAGGAACCTCGGTCGCGCAAATCATCGAGGCCGCCGCGGCAGGCGACAAGGACGCCCGGAAGGGTCTGCGCACGGTGGGCGGCTGGCTCGGCGTGGGCGTCGCCAACCTCGTGAACATCTTCAACCCCGACGTCATCGTGTTCGGAGGCTCGCTGCGGGAGATCCTCCCCGCGACCCGCGACGCGGTGGACGCCGCGGTCGAGGGCGCCCTGGCCGCGCCGGCCGAGCACGTCGTGCTCGCGCTCCCCGCGCTCGGCGACGACTCCACGCTGCTCGGCGCCGCCGAGTCCGCGTTCGCCGCCCTCCTGGACGACCCGATGGGTGTCGTGGCCGGGGGAGTGCACCGGGAGAGCCGGGGTCTTGCGGATGTCGTCTCAGGCCGCTGAGGGTGACGATCGCGACACGGACACCGGCGGTCGGGAGGCCGGGAAGGCCCGCCTTCCCTAGACTCGGGCCATGAGCCTCCTGCCCCGGATCGGGTCGCCGGACGATCTGCGGGCGCTGCCCGCAGAGGTCCTCCCCGACCTCGCGGCCGAGATCCGTGCGGCGCTCGTCGAGAAGGTCACCCGCACCGGCGGGCACCTCGGACCCAACCTGGGCGTGGTCGAGCTCACGATCGCGCTGCACCGCGTGTTCCGGTCGCCGCAGGACGTGCTCGTCTTCGACACGGGCCACCAGTCGTACGTGCACAAGATGCTCACCGGGCGGCTCGCGGACTTCGACGACCTGCGCCAGGGCGGCGGCCTCTCCGGGTATCCCAGCCGGGCGGAGTCCGAGCACGACGTCGTGGAGAACTCGCACGCCTCGACCGCGCTGTCGTGGGCGGACGGCATCGCGAAGGGCTTCGAGCAGACAGGGGAGCTCGAGGCCCGGCACGTCGTCGGGATCATCGGGGACGGCGCTCTCACGGGCGGTATGGCGTGGGAGGCCCTCAACAACATCGCCGGGGCACCGGACCGCCCGCTCGTCATCGTGGTCAACGACAACGAGCGCTCGTACTCGCCGACCATCGGCGGCCTGGCCCACCACCTCGCGACCCTGCGCACCGCCCGCAGCTACGAACGGGTGCTCGACTTCGGCAAGCGGGCGCTCGGCCGCACGCCGGTGCTCGGCCCTCCGATGTACGAGACCCTGCACGGGATCAAGAAGGGCATCAAGGACGTCGTCGCTCCACAGGGCATGTTCGAGGACCTGGGCCTGAAGTACATCGGCCCCGTGGACGGCCACGACATCCCCGCGCTCGAGCACGCGCTCCGTCGCGCGCGCTCGTTCCCCGGCCCGGTCATCGTCCACGTCATCACCGAGAAGGGGCGCGGGTACACCCCGGCGCTGCAGGACGAGGCCGAGCGGTTCCACGCGGTCGGCATCCTCGACCCCGAGACGGGTCAGCCTCTCGGCACCAAGGGCACCACGTGGACGTCGGTGTTCTCCTCCGAGCTCGTCGAGATCGGTCGCCGTCGGCCCGACGTCGTGGCGATCACCGCGGCCATGATGGGGCCGACCGGCCTCGACAAGTTCTGCGCCGAGTTCCCGCACCGCACCTTCGACGTCGGGATCGCCGAGCAGCACGCGGCCACGAGCGCGGCGGGCATGGCGTACGCGGGCGTGCACCCGGTCGTCGCGGTCTATGCGACGTTCCTCAACCGGGCGTTCGACCAGGTGCTCATGGACATCGCCCTCCACAAGGCCGGCGTGACGTTCGTGCTCGACCGTGCAGGGGTGACGGGCGACGACGGCGCGAGCCACAACGGCATGTGGGACATGTCGATCATGGGCGTGGTGCCGGGTGTGCGCGTCGCGGCGCCGCGCGACGCGGCGACCCTGCGCGAGGAGCTCGGTGAGGCCGTCGAGGTGTCGGACGCCCCCACGGTCGTGCGCTTCCCCAAGGGCGGCGTGGGCGACGACGTACCGGCTCTCGAGCGGGTCGGCGGCGTCGACGTGCTGCGGCGTGACGACGAGCGCGACGTGCTGCTCGTGTCGGTGGGTGCCTTCGCCCCGCTCTGCCTCGAGGTCGCGGACCGCCTCGCGGCGCAGGGGATCGGTGTGACGGTCGTCGACCCGCGCTGGGTCGTGCCGGTGCCTGCCGCGCTGATCGGGCTCGCCGCCGAGCACCGCCTGGTGGTGAGCGTCGAGGACAACAGCCGCGCGGGCGGCATCGGGTCGGGCATCGCCCAGGCGCTGCGCGACGCCGAGGTCGACGTCCCCTTCCGCGACTTCGGCATCGAGCGCAGGTTCCTCGACCACGGCACGCGGGCGACGGTGCTCGGCGAGCTGGGGCTGACCGCGCAGGACGTCTCGCGCGCCGTGGTGGAGACGGTGGCCCGGCTCGAGCACGTGCGCACCGGAGGCGAGGACGAGGCTGCGGGGGCCGTGCAGCAGGTCGAGCAGGACGGCGCAGCCGAGGCCTGAGGCTGATCAGGCGAGGCGCCGTCGCGGCGGGTGGCCGAGCTCCTCGGGCGACGGGTCGGACAGCGACTGCGCCACGGGGTCGCCACCGCTGCGGATGAGGGCGACCTCGTCCTTGGTGATGAGGACCGGTCGGATGAAGCCCCGCTCGTCAGGCTCGGTGATCTCCGCGGCGCTGATCGCGAACGCGGGGTCGATGCGGCCGAGGTCGAGCCAGCCTCGGTTGCGCACAGGCACGGCAGCGGTGCGCATCCCGTGGCCTTCCACGAGCGCTGCGCGCAGCTCCGCACTGGCGAGCAGGGTGAGGACATCGGCGTCGCCGAGGGGGCGCAGCACCGACGTCGTGTCGCGGCGGACCCGCTCGGACGCCAGGACGGCCATGTCGGACAGGTGCCGCTCGGCACGCATGGACGCCTCGGAGACGTCGATGCCGGCAGCGATGAGCACGCCCGCCGGAAGCACTCCGACCGCCTCGTGCTCGGGGCGGCCGTCGTCGTCGACCCCGCGCAGCGCCAGACCGACGTCGAGGGCACCGCCCAGGACCGCACGGCGCGGCCAGGACGGCCCGGGATGCACGGGGTGGTCCGGAGGGAGGGCACGCAGCCGCACCTTCGCCAGGACCCGCGCACGGGCCTCCAGGGGCGTGCCCGGCAGGGACATGAGGTCGTGCAGGGCGATCCGCAGGCGCAGCCATCGGCCCACGCGACGGCAGGTCTCGGCGGCGGTGAGCTCACCGGGGCCGTCGTGCGCCACGGCGAGGAACAGCTCGGGCCAGCGCACGAGCATCTCGTCCCCGTCGACGCCGGTGTGCACGACGCCGTCGGTGCGCGTCTGCAGGTCGCCGACGGCGCCGTCCTCGGTGAGGGTCAGGGACAGCACGGCTCGCCGCAGCGCGACGGGCACGTGGATGCTCATGCCTCGACCGTACGCGGCTGCACCCACCCGCGCCGAGGCCCCGGCGGGTGACCACCCGCCACGCAGCGCGTGCGAACGAGCACGAAAAGTGACGCCCGGTGACGGTTCCTCAGCAGAGGCTCAACGCGGGCTCGCCACGCCGGGCGGGAGGAACCGCTGCCCCGTGACGCGCTCGCTGGTGCCGGTGCGGTCGAGGTACGGCGTGATGCCGCCGAGGTGGAACGGCCATCCGGCACCGAGGAGCATGCACAGGTCGATGTCCTGCGGCTCCGCGACGACGCCCTCGTCGAGCATGAGGCGGATCTCCTCGGCGACCGCGTCGAGGGCGCGCTGACGCACCGCCTCGCCCGTCGACGGCGAGTCGCCGACCACGAACAGCTCGGCGACGTCGTCGGCGATGCGCGGGGTCGAGCCGTCCCACGCGAGCAGCGTGGTCTTGCCCGCCTCGACCATGCGGCGCTGGTTCTCCGAGATGCCGTAGCGGTCGGGGAAGGACTGGTGCAGCGTCTCCGCGGTGTGGAACGCGACCGCCGGCCCGACGAGCTGGAGCAGCACGTACGGCGACATCGGCAGGCCCATCGGGTCGAGCGCGTGCTCGGCGACCTCGAACGGCGTGCCCTCGTCGTACGCCGCGGTGACCTCGCCGAGGAAGCGGGTGAGGAGGCGGTTGACGACGAACGCCGGGGCGTCCTTCACGAGCACGCACGACTTCTTCAACGTCTTGCCGAGGGCGAAGGCCGTGGCGAGCGAGGCGTCATCGGTGCGCTCGGCGCGGGCGATCTCGAGCAGCGGCATCATCGCGACGGGGTTGAAGAAGTGGAAGCCGACGACGCGCTCGGGGTGCTGCAGGTTCTCCGCCATGGCCGTGACCGACAGCGAGCTCGTGTTGGTGAGCAGGACGCAGGTGTCGGCCACGACGGCCTCGACCTCGGCAAAGACCTGCTGCTTGACCTTGAGGTCCTCGAACACGGCCTCGATGACCACGCTCGCGTCGGCGAAGTCGGTCTTGCTCGTGGAGCCGGAGACCAGGGCGGTGAGGCGGTTGGCCTTGTCCTGGTTGAGGCGACCCTTCTCCTGCAGCTTCGAGATCTCGCCGTGCACCCACGCGACGCCCTTGTCCACGCGCGCCTGGTCGAGGTCGGTGAGGACCACGGGCACCTCGAGGCGCTGCACGAACAGCAGCGCGAGCTGGCTGGCCATGAGACCCGCGCCGACGACTCCGACCTTGGTGATCGGTCGGGCGAGCCCCTTGTCCGGGGCGCCCACCGGCCGCTTGGCCCGGCGCTGGACCAGATCGAACGAGTACAGGCCGGAGCGCAGCTCGTCGCCCATGACGAGCTCGGTGAGCGCGTCGTCCTCGGCGGCGAAGCCCTCGTCGCGCGTGGCGGTGCGGGCTGCGGCCACGAGGTCGAGCGCGCGGTACGGCGCCGGCGTGGCGCCGTGCAGCCTGGCGTCGACGAGCGCACGGACGCCCGCGACGGCCGCGTCCCAGGCCTCGGCGTCGACGGTGTGGTCGGTGCGCTCGACGACGACCGAGCCGCGGACGACGTCGGCGGTCCAGCGCAGGGACTGCGCGATGAAGTCGGCGGGCTCGAGCGCGACGTCGGCGATTCCGAGCTTCATCGCATCGGCCGGCTTCAGCATCCGGTTCTGCGAGAGCGGGTTCTCGACGACGACCTTGAGAGCCTTCTGCGCCCCGATGAGGCGGGGGAGCAGGTAGGCGCCGCCCCAGCCCGGGATGAGGCCGAGGAAGACCTCGGGGAGGGCGAGGAGCCCGGCCCCGGTGGAGAGCGTGCGGTAGGTGCAGTGCAGCGCGACCTCGAGGCCGCCGCCCATGGCCGCGCCGTTGACGAGCGCGAACGAGGGCACGGGCAGCTCGCCGAGGCGGCGCAGGACCGAGTGACCCGCCTCGCCCGTGGCGCGGGCCTCGGACGCGTCGGTGAGCTGTGCGACGCCGGTCAGGTCGGCGCCGACGGCGAAGATGAACGGCTTGCCGGTGACCGCGACCGCGACGATCTCGCCAGCCGCCGCGTCGGCCTCGGCCTGGTCGAGCGCGGCCGACAGCGAGCGCAGGCCGGCGAGCCCGAAGGTGTTGGGCTTGGTGTGGTCGTGGCCGTTGTCGAGCGTGATGAGTGCGGCTCTTCCGGCTCCTGCCGGGAGGTCGACGAGGCGGTACTTGGCCTCGGTGACGACCTCGTCGGGCGCGCCGGCCGGGATGGTCTCGGTGGTGAATCGGGTGCTCACGTCGTTCACGCGTCCTTGCCGTCGAAGTGGGGGTTCTCCCAGATGACCGTGCCGCCCATGCCGAGGCCGATGCACATGGTGGTGAGGCCGTAGCGGACCTCGGGGTGCGCCTCGAAGGAGCGCGCGAGGTACGCCATGAGGCGGATGCCGGACGACGCCAGCGGGTGGCCGACGGCGATGGCGCCGCCGTAGGGGTTCACGCGCGGGTCGTCGTCGGCGATGCCGAAGTGGTCGAGGAAGGCCAGCACCTGCACGGCGAACGCCTCGTTGACCTCGAACAGGCCGATGTCGTCGATGGTGAGGCCGGCCTTGGCGAGAGCCTTCTCGGTCGAGGGCACCGGTCCGACGCCCATGACCTCGGGGGCCACGCCCGCGAAGGCGAAGGACACGAGCCGCGCCTTCTTGGTGAGTCCGAGCTCGTCGGCGACGTCCTCGGCCACGAGCAGCGCGGCGGTGGCGCCGTCGTTGAGGCCCGAGCTGTTGCCCGCGGTCACGCGGCCGTGGGCGCGGAAGGGGGTCTTGAGGCTGGCGAGGGTCTCGACCGTGGTCTCGCGCGGCGGCTCGTCGACCGTCGCGAGGCCGTATCCGAGGGACGCGCTGCGCACGGCGACAGGGACCAGATCCTGCTGGATGACGCCGTCGGCGTAGGCCTTGGCGGTCTTCTCCTGGCTGCGGACGGCGTACTCGTCGGCGCGGGCCTTGGTGAGGTGCGGGAAGCGGTCGTGCAGGTTCTCGGCCGTCTTGCCCATGAACAGGGCCTCGGGGTCGACGAGCTTCTCGGCGATCAGGCGCGGGTTCGGGTCCATCCCCTCGCCCATGGGGTGGCGTCCCATGTGCTCGACGCCGCCGGCGACGACGACGTCGTACGCCCCGAAGCCGATGCCGCTGGAGAGGTTGGTGACCGCGGTGAGCGCGCCCGCGCACATGCGGTCGACGCTCTGGCCGGGGACGGTGTTCGGGAAGCCCGCGAGGATGCCCGCCGTGCGGCCGAGGGTGAGGCCCTGGTCGCCGATCTGGGTCGTGGCCGCGACGGCGACGTCGTCGATCCGGTCGGCGGGAAGGTTCGGGTTGCGACGCAGCAGCTCGCGGAAGACGGCGACGACCAGGTCGTCGGCTCGGGTCTCGGCGTAGACGCCGTTGGCGCCGGCCTTGCCGAAGGGGGTCCGGACGGCGTCGACGAGCACGACGTCACGGACAGCGCGGGTGGGGGACACGGGAACTCCTCGCGAGCGGCGGACCGGGTCACCGCGGGGCCCGGCTCGGGTTACCCACGGGTAATGTCCCGATGCTACCCGCCGGTAACCGATCGCGGTACCCGCCCCCCGCGCGTGCCCTCAGGCGGGGGCGGGCTCGTCGTCGAGCGCTCCCACGAACTGGGCGTGGTAGAGCCCGTGGTAGGCGCCGCGCGCGGCGAGGAGCCGCTCGTGGCTGCCCTGCTCGACGATCCGGCCGTTCTCCATCACGAGGATGAGGTCGGCGTCGCGGATGGTGGAGAGGCGGTGCGCGATGACGAAGCTCGTGCGGTCCGAGCGCAGCTTCGTGGTCGCCCGCTGCACGAGCACCTCGGTGCGGGTGTCGACCGAGCTCGTGGCCTCGTCGAGGATGAGGAGCGACGGGTCGGCGAGGAACGCGCGCGCGATGGTGATGAGCTGCTTCTCGCCCGCGCTGAGGTTGTCGCCCTCCTCGTCGATGACGGTGTCGTAGCCGTCGGGCAGCACGCGCACGAAGCGGTCGACGTACGTCGCGCGCGCTGCCGCAAGGATCTCGTCCTCGGAGGCACCGGGCTTGCCGTACGCGATGTTGTCGCGGATCGTGCCGCCGAACAGCCAGGTGTCCTGCAGCACCATGCCGATCTGGCTGCGCAGGTCGTCGCGCGTCAGCGTCGCGATGTCGACGCCGTCGAGCGTGATCCTCCCCGCGCGGACCTCGTAGAACCGCATGATGAGGTTGACGAGCGTCGTCTTGCCGGCGCCGGTCGGACCGACGATGGCGACGGAGTGGCCGGGCTCGGCGACCAGCGACAGGTTCTCGATCAGCGGTGCGTCGTCGGTGTAGGAGAACGAGACGTCGTGGAACTCGACGCGTCCGCCGGTGCGCGGCGACGCGTTCGGCGCGACAGGGTCGGGCAGCTGCTCCTCGGCGTCGAGGAGCTCGAAGACCCGCTCGGCCGACGCGACGCCGGACTGCAGCAGGTTGGACATCGAGGCGACCGTGGTGAGCGGCTGGGTGAACTGGCGCGAGTACTGGATGAAGGCCTGGACGTCGCCGAGGCTCATCGACCCCGATGCCACCTTCAGGCCGCCGATCACGGCGATGAAGACGTAGTTGAGGTTCCCGATGAACATGATCACCGGCATGATCAGGCCGGACAGGAACTGCGCACCCGAGCTCGCCTCGAAGAGCTTGTCGTTGCGCTCCTCGAACACGTCCTCGGACGCCTTCTGGTGGCCGTAGACCGTGACGAGGGTGTGGCCCGAGTAGGCCTCCTCGATGTGCCCGTTGAGCTTCCCCGTCTCGCCCCACTGCGCGATGAAGAGCGGCTGCGACCGCTTGGCCACCATGGCGGTGACGATCACGGACAGCGGCACGGACACGAGCGCGACCAGCGCGAGCAGCGGAGAGATCCAGAGCATCATGCCGAGGACGCCGACGAGCGTGAGCAGCGAGGTCAGCAGCTGGCTGAAGGTCTGCTGCATGGTCTGCTGGATGTTGTCGACGTCGTTCGTCACCCGGGAGAGCAGCTCGCCGCGGGGGACCTTGTCGAAGTAGCTGAGCGGCAGCCGGTGCAGCTTGTCCTCGACATCGCGGCGCAGGCGCATGGCCGTGCGCTGCACGAGCCCGTTCAGCACGAACGCCTGCAGCCACATGATGATCGACGACATGACGTAGAGCGCGAGCACGAGCAGGAGCACGCGTCCCAGTGCGTCGAAGTCCACGCCCTGCCCGGGCACGACGCTCATGCCGGAGACGAGGTCGGCGAGCTGGTTCTGCCCGTCGGCGCGCAGGCCCGCCACGACCTGCTCCTGGGTGAGCCCGGCAGGCAGCTGCTTGCCGACGAAGCCCTCGAAGATGAGGTTGGTGGCGTTGCCCAGGATCTTGGGCCCGACGACGTTGAGCGAGACGCCGACGACGGTCATGAGGATGACCGCGGTCACGCCGATCCGCTCGGGACGCAGCCGGCGCACGAGGCGCTTGGCGGACGGCCAGAAGGTGAGGGACTTCTCGGCGGGCATCGTCGAGCCCATCATCCCGCCGCGCGGGCCGAAACCGCCGCCGCCGGCGGGCCTGCGGACCGGCGCCTGGCCGCTCATGCCGCGTCCTCCACGAGCTCCTGCGACGCCACGATCTCGGCGTACGTCGGACACGTCTCGAGCAGGTCCTCGTGCTTTCCGACGCCGACGAGCATGCCGTCGTCGAGCACCACGATCTGGTCGGCGTCCAACACGCTCGAGACGCGCTGCGCCACGACGATGACCGTCGACTCCCGCGTCACGGGCCGCAGGGCCGCCCGAAGCCGCGCGTCGGTGGCCATGTCGAGGGCGGAGAACGAGTCGTCGAACAGGTAGATCTCGGGCCTGCGGATGATCGCGCGCGCCATCGCGAGGCGCTGGCGCTGCCCGCCGGAGAAGTTGGTGCCGCCCTGCGCGACCGCGGTGTCGAGCCCGTCGGGCAGCGCTCGGACGAAGTCGTCGGCCTGCGCTATCCGCAGGGCGTCCCACAGCTCGTCCTCGGTGGCGTCGAGCTTGCCGTACTCGAGGTTGCTGCGGACGGTGCCGGTGAAGAGGTACGCCTTCTGCGGCACCAGGCCGATGCGCGCGTGCAGGGCGGCGGGGTCGAGCTCGCGGACGTCGACGCCGTCGACGAGCACCTGGCCCTCGGTGGCGTCGAAGAGCCGGGGGATGAGGCTGACGAGCGTGGTCTTGCCGGAGCCCGTGCCGCCGAGGACGGCGGTGACCATGCCGGGGCCGCAGGTGATCGAGATGTCGCAGAGGACGGGCTCGTCGGCGCCTGGGTAGGAGAACGTCGCGCCGCGCAGCTCGACCGTGGCGTGCGAGGTGGTCTCGGTGACGGGGCCGACCGGAGGCGTGACCGACGGCTCGGTGTCGAGCACCTCGACGATGCGCTCGGCGCTCACCGCGGCGCGGGGAACCATCACGAGCATGAACGTCGCCATCATGATCGACATCAGGATCTGCATGAGATAGCTGAGGAACGCCGTCAGCGAGCCGATCTGCATCGCGCCCGAGTCGACGCGGATCGCGCCGAACCACATGACGCCGACGCTCGAGACGTTGAGCACGAGCATCACGGTCGGGAACATCAGGGCCATGAGCCGGCCGACGCTGGTCGCGGTGGCGGTCAGCTCGTCGTTCGCCACGCCGAACCGATCGCGCTCGACCGGCTCGCGCACGAACGCGCGGACCACGCGGATGCCCGTGATCTGCTCGCGCAGCACGCGGTTCACGTTGTCGAGGCGCTTCTGCATGCGCCGGAACTGGGGGATCATCCGCGACACGATCAGCGCGATCGCACCCACGAGGACCACGACGCTCACGACGATGATCCACGCGAGACCGACGTCCTGCTGGAGCGCCATGATGACGCCGCCGACGCCCATGATCGGCGCGCTCACCATCATCGTGCAGGTGAGCAGCACGAGCATCTGGACCTGCTGCACGTCGTTCGTGGTGCGGGTGATCAGCGTCGGCGCGCCGAACGTGCCCATCTCCCGGGCGGAGAAGCGGCCGACGCGGTGGAAGATCGAGGCGCGGACGTCCCGGCCGAAGCCCATGGCGCTGCGGGCGCCGAACCACACGGCGCCGATCGAGCAGACGACCTGCACGAACGAGACGCCGAGCATCACGGCGCCGATCTTCAGGATGTACTCGGTGTCGCCGCGGGCCACGCCCTGGTCGATGATGTCGGCGTTGAGCGTCGGCAGGTAGAGCGAGGCGATGGTGCCGACGAGCTGCAGGAGCACGACTGCGACCAGGAACGCCGTGTAGGGCTTCAGGTGGTCCTTCAGGAGCCGAACGAGCACGTGCCCTCCGCCATCAGGTGCGTCGACCGGCAGCGACGGTCTCTGCTGGCCGGCGCGCGGAACGAACGGCCCATCCTCGCACCGGCCGACAGGGCGGGCACCGCGGTATCGCTCTCAGCGATACCGCGACGGGCTAGAGGTTCTTGAGCGCCTCGCGCCGGGACAGCGGCGACAGGTCGGCCTCGTGCTCGGCGACGAACGCACGCACCCAGGCCGGGTCGCGGTGGGCGAGGTCGCGCAGCGCCCAGCCGACCGCCTTGCGCAGGAAGAACTCCGTCGAGGGTGCTGCCGCGAGCACCACGTCGGCCAGCAGGTCGCGGTCGACGTCGCCGCGAGCGCCGAGCTGGCTGAGCACCGACGTGCGCCGCAGCCACAGGTCGTCCGACCGCGACCAGAGACGGATCACGGGGTCCATCTCCGTGGGGAACGCGCGACGCAGCGGCGACACCGTGCGTCCGGCGACCTCGTCGACGAGGTCCCACCACGCGCCGGTCACCACGAGGTGCTCGAGCAGCGGGACGAGCGAGGCGTCGCGCCAGCGCTTCCCGCGGTCGAGCAGCGCGAGGGCGGCGTACCGCTCCTCGCGATACGCGGCGTCGTCGTACAGAGCGCGGACCGTCGCCTCCCAGACCTCGCGGTCCGCGAGGGGATGGGCGGCCCAGACCGGGCGCAGGGCAGCGACCCGGGCGGGCTTGGCGACGCCGAGGAACGGCATCTCCGACTTCATGTAGGCCCGCATGGCCGGCGCACGGCCCGCGTCCGCCTGAGCGCCGAGCGCTGCGCGGACGGCGTCGACGAGTGCGAGGTCTGGCGCGGTCACCGGAGCAGTGTGCCGACCGGCATGCGGGGCCGTCAGCCGGTGACGGTGAGGGGGACGCGCTTCTCCTGGCCGCCGCCCTCGCACTTGACCTCGTAGGTGCCGGTCGTGACGTCGGCGGTGAAGGTCTTGGTGGTGGTCGTCAGGTCCTCGACCTCGCCGAGGATCTTGGTGAAGGCGCCGTTCTCCTCGGCGTAGAGGTAGACCTCGCCGGTGCCCTCGCCGGTGTACGTCGCCGAGATCGTGATCTGGCCCTTCGGGACGCTCGTGGGCGAGACGTCGCAGGTGCCGACACCGGCCTTCACCGTGACGGTCGCGACCGAGCTCGCGCTGCTGGAGCAGGCGGCAAGCGCAGGGACGACGAGCAGGGCGGCGGCAGCGGGCAGGACGATGCGGTTCACAGGGACGGGCCTTCCGGGAGGACGACGGTCGCGCGCCCCGTGCGCGCGTCCGGGAGATCGATCAGGCAGTGGGGTCGGGCGTGCGCTCGACGAGCGCGGGCTCGACCTCGGTTGCGCCCGCGACGGTCGCGGCCGCGGCGGCGCGCTCGGCCTCCGTGGCGGGGACGACGACGGGCTTGGCGGCGCGGAAGTACAGGAACATCACCGGCACGAGGTAGGCGAACCAGGCCGTGACCTCGAGGACGGTCATCGACGGCGAGATGTTGAGGATCCCCTTGAGCAGGGTCGCGATGATCGAGCCCGGGATGATCACCGAGGTCACGTCGAAGGCGATGTTGTCGAGGCCGGGCAGGATGCCGGCCTCCTGCAGGTCGTGGATGCCGTAGGCGAGGACGCCGGCCGCGACCACGATGAGGGCGGCGCCGGTCCACGTGAAGAACACAGCGAGGTTGAGGCGCAGGGCGCCGCGGTAGATGAGCCAGCCGAGGACGACGGCGGTGGCGAGGCCGAGCACGGCGCCGAGCACCGCGCTCCAGGCGCCGCCGTCGGACGACGTGGAGTTGATGGCGGACCACAGGAACAGCGCGGTCTCGAGGCCCTCGCGCGCGACGGCGATGAAGGCGACGACGGCGAGGGCGCCGCCGCCGACGGCGAGGGCGTTCTCGACCCGGCCGTGCAGCTCGCCCTTGAGGTTGCGGGACGCCTTCTTCATCCAGAAGACCATCCAGGTGACGAACCCGACGGCGATGAGCGACATGATGCCGCCGAACGCCTCCTGGGCCGTGAAGCTCATGCGCTGGCTCGTGAAGGTGAGCAGGGCGCCGAACGCGAGGGAGACGCCGATCGCGATGGCGACGCCGAGCCAGACGGCGCGGACACGGCCGTTGTTGCCGGTGCGGACGAGGTAGGCCACCAGGATGCCGACGACCAGCGAGGCTTCGAGCCCCTCGCGCAGGCCGATCAGGTAGTTGGCGAACATGCTCTCTCCGATGCCCCAGCAGTGAACTAAGGGTTACCTAACCACAGGCGTCGGTCACGTCTCAACCGACGCGGGTGTGCCGTAGGACACCCCGTCAGTCCCGTCACCAGCAGCAGCGGCCTCGCCGTCGGCGGTGAGCCCGCTCGCGGCGCTCTCCTCGGCCTCGGCCCGCTCACGCTCCTGCTCGGCGGTCCAGGCGAGGGCGCCGAGCAGCACGGGGAGCACGAGCTCGACCTGCCACGGGCGGGCGCCCCCGGCGCGCAGGGCGGCACCGACGTGCTCGGCATCCACCGCAGCCGGCGGCTGCCACAGGATGCGGCGGGCGAGATCGGGCGACACGAGGTTCTCGACCGGCATGCCGACCTCCTCGGCCACGGCGGTGAGGCCGCGGCGGGAGGCGGCGAGGCGGGCGGCGGCCTCGGGGTCCTTGTCGGCCCAGGCCCGCGGGGGCGGGGGGCCGTCCGAGAGCACGGACTGAGCGGGGAGGGCCGAGTCGGGCAGTGCCAGCGCGGCGTCGACCGCCGACTGCCACTCGCCCATGTGGCGGCGGGCGCCCCGGCCGGTGAAGGCGGGCACTGCCTCGAGCGTGGTGAAGCCCGCCGAGGTCGCCGCGACGGCGGCAGCGACGATCGACGAGTCCGGCAGGATGCGGCCGGGGGAGATGTCGCGGCGCTGCGCGACCTCGTCCCGGCGCTGCCACAGGGCACGGACCACCCCGAGCTGCCGAGGACGCCGCAGCTTGTGCACGCCGGACGTACGGCGCCACGGGTCGACGCGGGGCGCCGGGGGCGCCGCGTCGCGCGCCGCGTCGAACTCCTGCAGGGCCCACGCGAGCTTGCCCTGCTCGACGAGCTGCTGCTCCAGCGCGTCGCGGAGCTCGACCAGGAGCTCGACGTCGAGGGCGGCGTAGCGCAACCAGGGCTCAGGAAGCGGGCGGGTGGACCAGTCGGCGGCCGAGTGCTCCTTGGCCAGCGAGTAGCCGAGGACCTCTTCGAGGAGGGCGGCGAGGCCGACCCTGGCGAACCCGAGCAGGCGGCCGGCGAGCTCCGTGTCGAACAGCCGGGCCGGCGTGAGCCCGATCTCGCGCAGGCAGGGGAGGTCCTGGGACGCCGCGTGCAGCACCCACTCGGTGCCCTCGAGGGCCGCTGCGAGCGGAGCGAGGTCGGGCACGGCCATCGGGTCGACGAGGTGGGTGCCGCTGCCGGCGCGGCGCAGCTGGACCAGGTAGGCGCGCTGGCCGTAGCGGTAGCCCGACGCGCGCTCGGCGTCGATCGCGACGGGGCCCGACCCTCCGGCGATCGCGTCGGCCGCGGCCTGCAGCTGCGCGGGGGTGACGACGACGTGGGGCACGCCGTCGCGCGGGGCCACGAGGGCGACGACCGCGCGCTCCGGGGCCTCGGCGCTCTCGGACGTGCCGGGGGCAGCCGTCAGGGTGCCCTCGGAGTCGCTCACGCTCTAGAGGATAGGGACTGTCCGGGAAGGTCAGCGCCGCAGCGGCCCCCACGGCGAGCCCCGACGCGACGACGCCGCCCCGAAGGGCGGCGTCGTGAGCGTGCGGATAGCGGTGCGGAAGGTCAGCGGACCAGGCCGGAGCGCATCGCGTGGGCGACCATCTCGGCGCGGTCGCCGGTTCCGACCTTGCGGGCGATGCGGGCGAGGTGGCTCTTGACCGTGAGGGCGGAGAGCCCGAGGGCGTCGCCGATCTCCTTGTTGGAGCGTCCCTCGGAGACGAGCTGGAGCACCTCGACCTCGCGGGCGGAGAGCTCGTCCGGGGCGCCGCCGCGGGGGCGGATGCGCGCGACCGGCATCGCGGGGACGCCGTCCGGCTCGTCGGGGGTCACGATGTAGCAGCGCACGCCGGCGGTGATCGCGGCGCGGACGGCGTACGGGTCGTCGCGGACGGTCAGGAGCACGACGCGGCGCCAGCCGGCGGCACGCAGGTCGGCCAGCAGCGGGAGCGCGGGACCGTCCGGGAGGGCGCCGTCGATGACGACGAGGTCCCGGGGGCCGTCGTACGCCGCGCGGACGCGGGCCTCGGTGCCGCTCGCGGCCTCGACGACCTCACGTGCACCGAGCATGCGCAGCCGTCCGCACAGACCCTGACGTCGTGCTGCGGACTCCGCGACCACGAGAGCGGAAAAGCGTGCCCTCGGCAGCGGAACGACCGCCGACGGGCGCTCGACAAGTGCGACCACGGCCAGCCCCTTCACCTCGTGCCGGTCACTGTCCGTCCGGCTTCACAAGGGGTATCGGCCCGTACCGGAGGGGTCTTGACCTGCGCAGGAGCCCGAAGGTGTCACCCGATGGGGTGGTTGCCGACGACCGGTCAGTCACTCTCCGCGACCACGGGCCCGTGGGAGCGCGATCTGGACAGAAGCGGACAGGTCGGGCACACGACCCGGGACAGGGCTAGGAGCGACGCGCGAGCGGCAGGCTCGCGACGCCGACCGGCAGCGGCTGCAGGCCGGCCACGCGGGCGAGCACGTCGGCCCACGCCAGCAGGTGCGGCCCGATGTCCGGGCTGCCCGGGGTCCAGGAGGCGCGGATCTCGACGTCCCCGCTCGGGGGGCGGTCCTCGATGGCGCCGAACGACTGCGACGCCGTCCGGGTCACGGTGCCGGACTCGGCCCGGCTGAGCGCCCCTCGCTCGTCCAGGGACTCGAGCAGCCACGACCAGGCGACCTCGGTGAGCATCGGGTCCTGGGCGATGTCGAGCTCGACCGTGCCCTTGCTGAACGAGACGACGCGGAACTGGCCGTCCCACGGCTCCTGGCCGGCGGGGTCGTGCAGCAGCACGAAGCGCCCGCTCGCGACCTCCTCGTCGCCCACCACGACCTCGGCCTGGAGCGCCACGGCGTAGGGCGAGAGCCGCTGCGGGGCAGGGGTCTCCTCGACCGTGATCTCGCTGCGGAGGCTCACGCTCCGGATGCTCTCGAGCGCAGCCGTGAACGACGGGGGCACCGGTTCGTCGGTGCCGCCGCCCGAGTCACGGCGTCGAGCGCTCACAGGGCCGAGAGTAGGTCGCGGGGGCGGCCGGGACGTGCAGGATGCGCGCGGGACGGCGCGTCGCGACGCTCTGTGCCGATTCGACCCGGCATCGGGCCGGTGCGACGATCGACCGGTGACCGATCTCGAGAGCACCGTCGCCCCGACCGCTGCCCTGCCCGACACGCACCCCCTGGTCGACGGGCGCACCGCCGCGTCGCCGCTCGTGCTGGCCGCCCGGCGTCAGCCGGTGCCGCACACGCCGGTGTGGTTCATGCGCCAGGCCGGTCGCTCGCTGCCGGAGTACCGCGCCGTCCGCGCGGGCGTCCCCATGCTCGAGTCGTGCTTCACGACCGACCTCGTCACCGAGATCACGCTGCAGCCGGTGCGCCGGTACGGCGTCGACGCGGCCATCTTCTTCAGCGACATCGTGGTGCCGCTCAAGGCGATCGGCGTCGACCTCGACATCGTCCCGGGCGTCGGCCCGGTCGTGGCGCAGCCGTTCCGCACCGAGTCCGACGTCGACCGCCTCCGCGACCTCACCCCGGACGACGTCGCGCCCGTGCTCGCCGCGGTGACGGCGCTGACCGGCGAGCTCGGCTCGACGCCGTTGATCGGCTTCGCAGGAGCGCCGTTCACGCTCGCGTCGTACCTCGTCGAGGGCGGCCCCAGCCGGGATCACGCGCAGACCAAGGCCCTCATGTACAGCCGCCCCGACGTGTGGCACGCGCTGCTCGGACGGCTCGCCGACATCGCCGGCACGTTTCTGCGCCAGCAGGTCCTCGCAGGGGCCAGCGCGATCCAGCTCTTCGACTCGTGGGTCGGCGCGCTCCCGGCGCGCGACTACCGCGAGTACGTCCAGCCGCACTCGCGCACCGCGCTGTCGTACGTCGCCGACCTCGGCGTGCCGCGGATCCACTTCGGCGTCGGCACGGGCGAGCTCCTCGCCGACATGCGCGACGCGGGGGCCGACGTCGTCGGCGTCGACTTCCGGGTGCCGCTGTCCGAGGCCGCGCGCCGCGTCGGGCCCCACCATGCGCTGCAGGGCAACCTCGACCCCGGCGTCCTGTTCGCCGACGTCGAGTCCGTCGAGGCCCGCACGCGCCAGGTGCTCGCCGACGCGGAGGGGCTCCCGGGCCACGTGTTCAACCTCGGCCACGGGGTCCTGCCCGAGACGAACCCGGACATGCTCAAGCGCGTCGTCGACCTGGTCCACGCCGAGACGGCCCGCTGACCGATCGCGTCAGAACGACTCGACCGGCGGAGCCGGCTGGGCTGCGGGCGCGGTCGGGCGGCGGCCGCGGCGGACGAGCCACCAGATCAGCAGGCCCAGGGGCACGAGCACCAGCAGGAACGGGACCAGCGCGCCGATCACGGTGAGCGCGACGACCGCCGCGCCGGTGAAGGCGTCCCAGCCGGCGGAGAGGCCGGCGAGGAACCCCGTCTCCTCCTCCACCACGACCGGTGCCTGCTCGTCGACGAGCCGGACGGTGACCGTGGCCTGGGCGGTCTGGTCGGCGAGCACGCGCTGCTGCGCCTGGAGCGACTCGAGGTCGGCCTGGCGGCGGCTCAGCTCGGCCTCGAGCGTCACGACGTCCGCGATGGTGACGGCCTTGTCCATGAGCACGCGCACCCGGGCGAGGGAGGCCCTCGCCGTCTCGAGCCGCGCGTCCACGTCGGCGACCTGCCCGGAGACGTCCTCGGTGGTCCGGTACGACGCCTCGACGGTGCCGAGGGCGGAGAGGTCGCGGATCAGGTCGTCGACCTCGTCGTTGTCGACACGGTAGGTGGTGGTGGACGACGCGTAGCTGGTCGGGCAGCCCGTGCTCGGGCAGGTGGCCACGCCCTGGTCGTCCACCGCCATCGGCTCGGGCACCGGGAGGATGTCGCCCTCCGACGTCGTCTGGCTGGCGATCACGGCCCCGTGGCGGCCGGCTGCGAGCGCCATGCCGGCGTACGCCGCATCGAGGTCGTCGACGCGGACGGTCATGTCGGCGCGCACGATGACCGAGCGGGCGACCGACACCTCGAGCGGCTGGCTGCCACCGTCGCCCCTGCCCTCGCCAGAGGAGTCGGTGACTACCCCGCCGCCCGTGCCGACCGCCGGCGCGGGCGCCTCCAGGCCGCGGTCGCCGGACGCGCCGGCGCTGTCGCTGCTGCCCGACGCGGCGCACCCGGTGAGCAGGAGCCCGGCGACGGCGACCGAGGCGGCGAGGGCCGCCGTACGCCTGCGGGCGGTGCGGGCTGCGGTGGTGGTCGACATGACGTCCTCCCGGGATGCGGCCGTGCGGGTCGTTGGCTCGGACGTGACCTCGGGCACAGCGGTTCCGGGTGCGAAGGTCTCGGAACGGCGACGGTTGCGGGGGAGTGGCAGGGTAGGTCGCTGTGACAGCACCGACTCCTGACCGCCGCCCCCACGTCGTGATCGTCGGCGGCGGCATCTCCGGCCTCGCCGCCGCCTGGCGCCTGGCGCGCCTGCGGCACGACCTCGACATCACCGTGCTCGAGGGCTCGCCGTCCGTCGGCGGCAAGCTGCGGGTCAGCGAGCTCGAGGGGATCGCCGTAGACGAGGGCGCCGAGTCGATGATCGCCACCCGCCCCGAGGCGGTGGCCCTCGCGCGCGAGGTCGGTCTCGGCGACGACCTCGTGCACCCGGCCGTGGCCGCACCCAGCCTGTTCCTCGACAACGACCTCGTGCCGCTCCCCAGCGGTCTGATGATGGGTGTCCCGACCGACCTCACCTCCCTCGCCCGCTCGGGCGTCATCACGCCGCAGGGCCTCGCCCGGATCCCGCTCGACCACGTGCTCCCGGCGACGCGGATCGGCGACGACATCTCGATCGGCGAGTACGTCGCGCGCAGGGTGGGGCCCGAGGTGGTCGTGAAGCTCGTGGCGCCGCTGCTGATGGGCGTGTACGCCGACCGGCCGGTGAACATCTCGATGCGCGTGGCCGCACCCGCCCTGTTCGCCGCCGCGCAGCAGGAGCGCTCGCTGCTCGAGGCGGCCAAGGCGGCGCGCAGCCGCTCCACGGCGATCGCGACGGCCGGCCCGGTCTTCGCCGGGATCCGCGGCGGAGTCGGACGGTTCCCCGTGGTGCTGGCCGAGAGGCTCGTTGCAGCCGGCGTGACGATCGAGACCGGCGTGTCCGTGCGGGACGTGGTCCGCGCTCCGCGGGGCTGGCGGGTCGAGACCGGTGCCACCAACGACGTGCGCAGCATCGACGCCGACGCCGTCATCCTCGCCGTGCCGGCTCCCGTGGCGGCACGGCTGGCGAAGGGCCTCTCGGTGCAGGCCGAGGCCGAGCTCTCCGAGCTCGAGGTGACGTCCGTCGCCGTGGTCACGCACCTCTACCGCCGCGACGACCTTCCCGCCGGCGACCTCCCGGAGGGCAGCGGCTACCTCACTCCGTCGGACGCGCGCCGCCCGGTGAAGGCCGCGACGTTCGCCTCGCACAAGTGGCAGTGGATCGACGACGCCGTCGCCCCGCGGGGACTCGCCGCGGTGCGCTGCTCGATGGGCATGGCGGACGACGTCGAGGTGCTGCAGCGCGACGACGACGACCTCGCCAGGCTCGCCGCCGACGACCTCGCGTTCGCCGCGCGGCTCGGCAGGGCTCGACCCGTCGCCTCGCGCGTGACGCGCTGGGGAGGCGGCCTGCCTCGGTATGCCGTGGGGCACGTCGACCGTGCCGAGCGGATCGTGGCGGCCCTGCAGTCGCTGCCCGGCATGGCGGTGTGCGGGGCGGCGTACGACGGTGTCGGGATCGCCGCGTGCATCGGCCGCGCCGACAAGGCGGCGACCCACATCTCGCAGGGCCTCGGATCTCACGGAGAATGGCGTCATGGCTGACAACGGCACGAAGTCTGACAAGCCCGGCAAGGGCAAGCGCCCGCAGCAGGGCAAGGTGGCCAAGGAGATCAACGAGCAGATCCGCTACACGACCTGGTCGGTCTTCACGAGCGTGACGCCGATCGGCGACGCCGACCGGGCGCCGCTGGTCGCCGAGGTCGAGGCGCTCGTCGAGCAGCTGGCGGCCAAGGACGTCGTGGTGCGCGGCTTCTACGACGTGAGCGCGCTGCGCGCCGACGCCGACGTCGTCCTGTGGATGCACGCCGAGACCTCCGACGCCCTGCAGGATGCCTACCACCGCTTCCGGCGCACGGCGTTCGGCAGCACCCTCGCGCCGGTGTGGTCGCAGATGGCGCTGCACCGGCCGGCCGAGTTCAACAAGTCGCACGTACCCGCGTTCCTCGCCGACGAGAACGCCAAGGACTACGTCTGCATCTACCCGTTCGTGCGGTCGTACGAGTGGTACCTGCTGCCCGACGAGGAGCGGCGCGAGCTGCTGGTCGAGCACGGCCAGATGGGTCGCGACTTCCCCGACGTGCGCGCCAACACCGTCGCCTCGTTCGCCCTCGGCGACTACGAGTGGATCCTCGCGTTCGAGGCCGACGAGCTGCACCGCATCGTCGACCTGATGCGCCACCTGCGCGGCAGCCGCGCGCGCCTGCACGTCCGCGAGGAGATCCCGTTCTACACCGGCCGCCGCCGCGAGGTGCACGAGCTGATCGCCGCCCTGCCGTAGCGCGGGGTGAGAGGGTCGACCCATGACTGCAGCCACTGTCGCCCGGATCTCCATCGCACCGGTGAAGAGCCTGGGGCTCGTGCACCCGGACTCGGTCGAGCTCACGGCGTACGGAGTCGAGGGCGACCGCGTGTTCGCGGTGATCGACGCCGACGGCAAGCTGGCCAACGGCACGAAGCACGGGCCGCTGGTCCGCGTGCGCACGGCGTACGACGGCACCCGGCTCACGCTGACGCTGCCGGACGGCACCGAGGTGAGCGACGACGTACGCCTCGGCGAGGCGCTGACACCGGTGTTCTACGGCGAGGGTCGCGCGGCCCGACTGGTCGGGGGACCGTTCGCCGAGGCGTTGAGCACCGTCGACGGGTCGCCGCTGCGGCTCGTGCGGATGGACGACGGCGAAGGCATCGACCGGCCGGGCGACGGCACGGTGTCGCTGTTGTCGACCGCGGCCCTCACCGCCATGGCCGACCAGGCAGGGGAGGTCGAGCCCGTCGACGGCCGCCGCTTCCGGATGACGTTCCTGCTCGACGGCGTGCCCGCGCACCAGGAGGACGCCTGGCTCGGGGGCGAGGTGCGCATCGGTGCAGCGGTGGTCCGGGTGGCCGGCAACATCGGGCGCTGCTCGATCACGCAGCAGGACCCGGACACCGGCCTCAAGAGCTTCGATACGTTGAAGCTCATCCACGCCGCACGCGGCGCGATGCCGACGACCGAGCCGCTGCCCTTCGGCGTCCACGCCGAGGTCGTGACGCCGGGCCTGGTCTCGGTCGGCGACGTGGTCGAGCCGGTCTGACGACCGGCCTCACGCACCGAGGTGCCAGAAACCCATTGCGGTCCCTGGCACTTCCGTGGGTGAGGCGTACGGCTACTCGGCGGGGGCGAGCTTGATGCTGACCGAGTTGATGCAGTAGCGCTGGTCGGTGGGGGTGCCGTAGCCCTCGCCCTCGAACACGTGGCCCAGGTGGCTGCCGCAGCTGGCGCAGCGCACCTCGACGCGCTTCATGCCCATCGTGCGGTCCTCGAGCAGGATCACGGACTCGCCCGCGAGCGGCGACCAGAACGACGGCCAGCCGCAGTGCGAGTCGAACTTCGTGTCGCTGGTGAACAGCACGGCGTCGCACGCGCGGCAGGTATAGGTGCCGGCGGTCTTGGTGTCGGTGTACTCGCCCGTGAACGCGCGCTCGGTGCCCGCCTCGCGGAGCACGTGGTACTCCGTCGGCGACAGCACCGCCTTCCAGTCGTCCTCGGACTTCACGATGTCGAAGGGCGTGCCGTCGGGCTTCACGGTGGGCATGGGTCCTGTGCTCATGGCACCGAACGTACGTCGCCACAGGGTGCCGAGCCAGCCGGAAGCCATGACAGAACGCTTACACGTCCCCACTGAACCCGCAGCCCGGCTAGCGTCCCTCCATGGGCAAGGAGTTCGGGGAGCCGATCGAGATCGAGGTCGACGGGCACCTGGTGAAGGTGAGCAACCCCGAGCGGCCGTACTTCCCGACCGTGGGGATCACCAAGCGCGAGGTGGTGCAGCACTACCTCGACTGCGGCGAGGGGATCCTGCGCGCACTGCGCGAGCGCCCCACGACCCTCGAGCGCTGGCCCGGGGGAGTCGTGGAGGGCGCGCGGATCTCCACGCGCGAGGGCTTCAAGGGCGAGGCGTTCTACCAGAAGCGCGTTCCGCAGGGCGCGCCGTCGTACGTCGAGACAGCGCGCATCACGTTCCCGTCGGGACGCACCGCCGACGAGATCGCTCCGACCTCGCTCGCCGTGATCGCCTACGCCGCCAACCTCGGCACCATCACGTTCCACCCGTGGCCGGTGCGCATGCGGGACGTCGAGCACCCGGACGAGCTGCGGCTCGACCTCGACCCGCAGCCGGGCAGCGACTTCTCCGACGCCGTCGCCGTCGCGCACGAGCTGAAGGCCCTGCTCGAGGAGCTCGGCATGGTGGGCTGGCCGAAGACCAGCGGCGGCCGGGGGATCCACGTGTACGTGCGGATCGAGCCCCGGTGGGAGTTCACCGACGTACGGCACGCCGCGATCGCGGTCGGCCGCGAGCTCGAGCGACGTATGCCAGGGCGCGTGACCACCAAGTGGTGGAAGGAGGAGCGGCCCGACGGCACGATCTTCCTCGACTACAATCAGAACGCCCGCGACCGCACGATCGCCTCGGCCTACTCGATCCGCTCCAAGCCGCATGCCCCGGTGTCGATGCCGATCCGATGGGACGAGCTCGACGACGTGTCCCCGTCCGACTTCACGGTGCGCACCGCCGGCGCACGCTTCGCCGAGGTGGGCGACCTGCACGCGGGCATCGACGGCACGTCGTACGACATCACCCCGCTGCTCGAGTCGTACGCCCGCGACGAGGCCGACGGATTCCCCGACCTGCCCTACCCGCCGGACTACCCGAAGATGCCTGGGGAGCCCAAGCGCGTCCAGCCGAGCCGAGAACGCTCCTGACCTGCGCCGATCGCATGTGTCGGGAGTAGCTCAACGCTTACTCACCAGACGACCTAGGTGCGTGACCGACTCATCGCGCGAGCGCCTCGACGACCTGCTGGTGTGCTTCCGCCGCGAGCTGCGGGCCTGGCGGACAAGGGCCGTGAGCCGGTCCTCGAGGAGTTCCCCTAGGGCGCCATCGCCGCGCACCCGGGGGAGATGCTCGACGCCGAGCCGCCCCTGAGCGCGTCCACCGTTGCCATGCACGACCGCGGCCTCGCGTGGTTCCGCCGGTGGCTGGTCGCCGAGGACTCCCTGAGCGCCCACCGATGATCGGTTCGGAGAAGCCCAAGCCCCAGGAGAAGCCCGTCCCGGTCCTGACCGACGCCGACCTCGAGCGGCTGTGCAGGCCACATCCGGCACCCGGTTCGAGGACCGCCGCGATCACGCCATGATCAGCCTGCTGCTCGACGGCGGCCTGCGTATCTCCGAGCCCGCCAACCTCCAGGTCGTGGACGTGGACCTCGACGTGTTCGACGCTGTCCCGGTCACCGGAAAGGGCGGCAAGGCCCGCGCCGTGCAGTTCGATGCCAAGGCAGGCAAGGCCCTGGAGCGGTACCTGCGCGAGCGTCGCAGCAACAAGGCCGCCGGCACAACCGAAGCCCTCTGGCTCGGCCAGCGGGGCGCCCTGAGCTTCTGGGGCGTGGAGGAGCGGCTCAAGGTGCGCGCCGCGCAGGCCGGCGTCGAGAACCTGCGCGCACACCGCTTCCGGCACACGGTCGCCGCCGACGTCCTCTAGCGCGGAACGAGCGACGGCCCGACGGCATGGAGCGGCCCCCGGCAGCGCCTACACGAAGCCCGAATACGGGAACGGGGGCTCGTCGGGATCTCTCTTCCAGAACCCCTTCCAAGCCCGCAGGAAGCGGCGCGGGTTGAGGACCAACAGCGGCACCCACGCGACGCTAGTGACGACGAAAGTCGTCACGGCCGCCAACACACAAACGAGGGCGACGGTGCAGAGCCAAGGGGCTCCATCGTTCTGATATGGCCAGTCCGCCCATGGCGTCAGGATGAGGATGGCGACCAAGGACAGCGGCCATACGCCGAGGATCGTCCCCAAGACTCTGGTGTCGCGATCCCGTGGGGGCCTATCGGCTGCTGGTGAGTCGGTCGCCTTGCTCTGCTCCTCGCTCAGCCGATCCAGGCTCTCCTGGATCGATTCATTCTCTGGAATCGCCACAGTGGCCGCCTCCCAGTCGTCGTCTGCCGTACCGCTACCCGCAAGAGCGGGAGTGGTGACACGCGGTCTACGAAGCATCACCATCGCTTCGCTCGCGCGTCGCGGGCACGCGGGGGCCGTAGTACTCGCGCCAGGCCTCGATGGTGTCCACGGCGTCTCGCGCCGTGTTGCAGCTCAGGGTGACGCACATGTTCTTGACCCGGGTGCCGCCGCCGGTCATGAGGATCTTCACCCCGTAGACCGTCCCGCCCTCGCCAACCGCCATGTCGGTGAACGCGCCGGCGACGTCTTGCCACGGGATGACGCGTTCCTCCCTCCAATACCACCTCCGGTAGTGGACGCCGTCAGCAGCGCAGAACAGGAACTGCCGGCGGAAGCCCATCTGCCAGCCGCCGAGCGGGGCGGACCGCGGGCCGAAGTCCTGGGCAGGTGGCCCCGGCACATAGCCGCGGACGGCACGCCGCCACCGCGGGAAGTCCACGATCATCCACGCCGCATGCACGAGGAACGTCGCGATCATGGCGGCACAACCCAGCACGAACACGCAGCCCAGCCAGTTGAAATCCTTGGGATGCGGCTCCACCACTGACGCGACGATGATGGCCAGGAATGCGGCGAGGAAGCCCAGGCAGAATCCGAGTGTCACCCGCCTCAGCCGCTTTGCATCGCGAACCGTTCGTGCGTGTGCAAGGCCCGCTTCCGTCGGGGCTCGTTCGCTCTGCGCTTCGGTCAGCCGATCCAGGCTCTCCTGGATCGACTCATTCTCGGGAATCGACACGATGATCGCCTCCCGCCTTCATCGGTTCGGGGTAGACGGATCCGCCTTGTAGACAAGCGTCCTCTGCCTGCCAGCCTGATGCTCGCCGATCGGCCCCGACAGGTCGCCGACCCCGCGATGCAGCGGCGAGTGCTAGTTCACAGACTGGGCGATCGGCAAGACGATGCTCGCCCGGCGGTGGTGCTGGCCGTGCTCCCGCCGAACTCACCGGGCCACCTGCTCGGTTTCGCTGCGGGTTCGTGCGGGCTGAGCGTGTCGGGACATCCCTCCCGCCTCTGACACCCCGAAGATGGCCGGCGAGCCCAAGCGCGTGCAGCCGAGCAAGGACAAGGACCGCCCGAAGCCCTGACCACGGCAGCCGAGCCCGAGCTCAGGCCGGGGCCTCGCACTCCGGCGTCACTCTGACGGGGCGTTCGCCACGGCGAGGTACTCCGTCACGAACTCGCGAGTCTTGTCCGCATCGTCGCCGAACATCGTGGACATGACGCCCTCGTGGATCCACATGAAGCCCAGCACGGACTTTCCCGCTACGGACTCGCCCATTCCCACCGAGACGAGCTCGCCCGAGATGGTCTCGAGGGCGGCGGGGGAGTCACTCGTCGGGTCTGTCAGGGACCCGCGCAGCATCTGCTCCTGCATGTCCGGGTCCGAGAGCACGGGGCCCAGCTGGGCCTGGAGCAGCCAGGCTGCCCCTCCTGCCCCCTCCACCCGGTGAGCCGACACGGCCGTGAACATCTGAGGCATCTCGTCCGCGGTGGCCAGGAAGTCCTTCACATGCGCGATCTCGAGGTCTGTGGCCGTCGGATCCTGATACGTGTAGCCGTCCACCTGCACCAGCGGTGGTTCGCCGGGAAGCGCGGTGTGGGCGGTGCGGGCGGGGGCCGCGTCCCCGCCGCATGCGGCGATGACCAGGGCCGCCCCGAGGCAGACCATGAGGGAACCGACACGTCGTGCCATGACGCACCTCCGGCGGGGCGACCGTGGCGCTGTGTCTCCAGAGGGAAGCCGTATCCGCACGGCTCGCTACCGCATCCAGGATCCCAGTCCGTGCGGGGCGAGGCAAAAGGTGGGTGCCGTCGTCGGAGGGCCGACCTGGGCACGCGCACGGACGCCACCGGCCCAGATCCTGACGCTGAGCGCCGGTCCGGTGACGCGTCGTCACGTCGCGCACCGACACGCCGGAACCGCCATTCAGGTCGCCGGATTCCGGTCGTCACGACCCTAGGCTCGCCGCACTCAGGAGGGTGGGCATGGTGTCGGGTCGAGCGCAGGTTGCCGTTCGACGGGGGTTCGGGAAGGTTCGGCGGGGGATCAGGAAGGCCGTGTCGGCGACGACGGCCGCGTTGGTGGCCGCGTCCGTCCTGGTGCTCGGGCTGGGCTCGCCGGCATCGGCGGCAGGCCTCTGCGCGACCCCGGGCGGCAGCGGCGCGGGCGGCACGCTCACGGGCGTGGTCAACAGCTACTACCCGGGGGTGGGTGCCGCGGCCGCGGGTGCGACGAGCATCAGCGTCGGCGCGCGCTCGGGAGCGGCCACGCCCATCGCGGCCGGCGACATGCTGCTGGTGATCCAGATGCAGGGCGCCTCGATCACCAGCACCAACACGGACGCGTACGGCGACGGCGTCGCCGGTGCACCGGCGTCCGGCTACACGGCGCTCGGCGGCAGCGGCTCGTACGAGTACGTGCGCGCGACCTCGGCCGTCTCGGCGGGGGCGGTAGGCATCGCGGGCCTCGGTGCCGGGGGCGGCCTCATCAACGCCTACGCCACGGCTGCGGCGACGGCGACCGCGGGCCAGAGGACGTTCCAGGTGGTGCGGGTGCCGCAGTTCACCACCGCCACGACGAGCTCCAGCCTCACCGCTGCCGCGTGGAACGGCTCCGTCGGCGGTGTCCTGGCGCTCGACACCGCGTCGACCCTGACCCTCAACGGGACGTCGCGCGTTGACGGCCTCGGCTTCCGCGGCGGAGTCGGGATCCAGCGCAGCGGCGGCGCGGGGGCCAACACCGACGTCGTGCGCTCGTCGTCGGCGGGCAACGGCGGAACCAAGGGCGAGGGCATCGCCGGCACCCCGAGCCAGACGACCGCGACGAACGGCTACCCGGGCGGCGACGTCGACCGCGGGGCCCCGGGCAACGGCGGTGGCGGCGGCACCGACGGCCGGCCTTCGGCCAACGACCAGAACACCGGTGGTGGAGGTGGCGGCAACGGCGGCGCCGGCGGTCTCGGCGGGAACGCCTGGTCGTCCGCGGTTGCCGCCGGCGGGTACGGCGGCGTCGCGCTCCCCGGGTCCTCGACCGTGGCGTTCCTCGGCGGCGGCGGCGGTGCGGGGACGGGCAACAACTTCACGGCGCCCAACTCCAACGGAGCAGCGGGCGGCGGCATCGTGCTGATCCGCGCGGGCGCCGTGGCCGGTGCCGGATCGATCACTGCGAACGGGGCGTCAGCAGGCAACAGCACGCCCAACGACGGCGGTGGCGGCGGCGGTGCCGGTGGCTCGATCGTCCTGACCTCGCCGTCGGGCTCCCTCGCGGGAGCGACACTGTCGGCCAACGGCGGTCGTGGCGGCGACGCGTGGCGCACGCAGGCCGGCGCTGCGAGCGCGCACGGCCCTGGTGGCGGCGGCGGAGGCGGCTGGATCCTCACGTCGTCCGCTCCGACGGCGTCGTCGGTCAGCGGCGGCGTCAACGGGCTCACGACGACCGGCAACCTCGCGTTCGGCTCCCTCCCGGGGGCGGCTGGCCAGACCGGGACAGTGGCGCCATCGTCCATCCCGGGCGTGAGCGGCGGCGCCGAGTGCGCCGACCTGTCGATCACCAAGTCCGGTGCGTCGTCGGCGGTGGCGGGCGACGACATCTCGTACACGCTGACCGTCGCGAACGCCGGCCCATCCGCAGCGGCTGCGGTGCAGGTGGTGGACTCGCTGCCGGCGGGCACCACCTTCGTGTCGTCGAGCGCACCCGCCGGGTGGACGTGCACGCCGGCCGGCGACGTCTCGGTGACCTGCGCCCGTGCGAGCCTCGCCTCCGGTGCGTCGGCGGTGATCACCGTCGTGGTGACGGGTCCCGCCGAGGCGGCGTCCCTGACCAACCTGGCCGAGGTCTCGAGCTCGACGCCGGATCCCGATCCGTCCGACAACACCGCCTCGGCCGATACCGCGGTGACGGCGTCCGCGGACCTCTCGGTCGCCAAGACCGGCCCCGCGACCGCCGTGGCCGGTATGCAGATCGCGTACAGCCTCACCGCCGCCAACGCCGGGCCCTCCACCGCCGTCGACGTCTCGGTCACCGACACGCTCCCGACGGGTACGACGCTCTCCTCCTACTCCGCCCCTCCGGGCTGGACCTGCTCGTCGCTCGGGGACGTGTCCGTCACGTGCACGCGGCCGACGCTCGCATCGGGCGGATCGGCCGTCATCACCGTCGTGGTCGACGGGCCGCTCGAGGCCGCGTCGCTCACCAACGGCGCCGAGGTGACCAGCACCACCCCCGACCTCGATCCGTCCGACAACACCGACTCCGTCGGCACGACGGTCACGGCGTCTGCCGACCTGGCCATCGTCAAGACGGGCCCGGCAACCGTCACGGCGGGCGGCACCGTGACGTACGGGCTCGCGGTGGCGAACAGCGGCCCGAGCACCGCCACCGCTGTCGAGGTCACCGACGCGCTCCCCGCCGGCGTCGTCCTCACCTCGGCCGACGGCCCGGGCTGGACCTGCACCGACAACGGCGACGGCACGGTCACCTGCACCATCCCGAGCCTCGCGAGCGGCGACAGCTCGACGATCACGGTCGTCGTCACGGCCCCGACCGAGGCCGCCACGCTCACCAACGACGCCGAGGTGTCGAGCACCACGCCGGATCCGGACCCGTCCGACAACACCTCGTCCGCCGACACCGACGTGACACCGTCGGCCGACCTCTCCGTGGTCAAGACCGGCCCGGCCACGGCCGTCGCCGGCGGCACCGTGTCCTACACCGTCACGGTCGCCAACGCCGGGCCGTCGACCGCGACCGATGTGGAGGTCGTCGACACGCTGCCCCCGGGTACGACGTTCGAGTCTGTCGCCGCGGGAGCGGCCTGGACGTGCACGAACGACGCCGACACGTCCGTCACGTGCACCGCACCGTCGCTGGCCCCTGGTGCGAGCGACGTCATCACCGTCGTCGTGAGCGCGCCCGCGGACCCCGCGACGCTTACCAACGACGTCACCGTCTCCAGCGCCACCGACGACCCGGACACGGGCGACAACAGCGACTCGGCGGGCACCGTCGTCACCGCGTCCGCCGACGTGTCGGTGGTCAAGGGCGGGCCCGCAGCCGTCGCCTCCGGTGGCACGGTGACGTACACGCTCGTTGTCGCGAACGCCGGCCCGAGCGCGGCGCAGGACGTCGTCCTCACCGACACGCTGCCCTCCGGCGTCACCTTCGTCTCCGCGGACGGCGACCTGTCGTGCACCAACGCGGGCGACGTCACGGTGACCTGCGGCCCGGCGACGCTGCCAGCGGGTGGCACGGCCACCGTCACCGTGGTGGTGACGGCGCCCGTCGGCGCGGCGACGCTCGTGAACGACGTCGAGGTGCAGACGTCCACCGACGACGCCGACCTCGGCAACAACAGCGCGAGCGCCACCACGGTCGTGGGCGCCTCCGCCGATCTGTCGCTCGTGAAGACCGGCCCGGCCGAGGTGGGCACCGGCGAGGCGCTCAGCTGGACCCTGCAGGTCGCGAACGCCGGTCCGGACTCCGCTGCCGATGTCGTCGTGGTCGACACGCTCCCCGCGGGCGTCACGTTCGTCTCCGCCTCCGGGGCCGGCTGGACGTGCAGCAACGACACCGACGTGAGCGTGACCTGCACGCGGCCCACGATCGCGAACGCCGAGACGGTGCCCTCGATCACCGTGACCGTGCAGGCGCCGCGTCAGGAGGGCGCCGTGGTCAACGAGGCCCGCGTCGGCTCGACGACGGCGGACCCGGCGCCCGGCAACAACGCGGACGACGCCGAGGTGGCCGTGGTCGCGGTGGAGGAGCCGGGCGGTGGTGGCGGCGGCGGATCCGGTGGCTCCGGTGGCTCCGGCGGCTCGGGAGGTACCGGTGGCAACGGCGGCAACGGCGGTCTCACCGACACGGGCGTGAACGTGCTCCTCGAGCTGTCCGTTGCGCTCGCGCTGCTCGCGGTGGGCGTGATGCTGGTCGCCGCCGCCCGTCGCCGCGCCTGACCGTCGCGCACGACGCGCGTCGGTGGAGGTTTGGGCGCACCGGGGTGTGGGCATCTCCGCGCCTATGAAGACGACGTACGTCGGTGCCGCCCTGCTCACGGCCCCTTTCATGGCGGTCGTGGCCACGGGCATCGCGGTCGGGGCGGCCACCGCGGTAGCCGCCGACGCGCTGGTCCTCGCCCGGCGCATCAAGCACTGACACCGGCGCGGCACGCACTAGCGTGACGGCATGACGACGGTGCGGGTAGGGACCATGGCCGACCTCGACGCGGTCGTCGAGACCGTGGCGCTGGCCTTCGTCGGCGACCCCGCGTGGGACTACATGTGCGGACCGGGCAACGACGTCGCCGCCCGCGCGTTCGCCACCCTGCTGTATGTCGGCCGTGCGCGCCGGGGCACCGTGTGGATCGCGGACGACGGTGCTGCGGTGTCGATGTGGGACCGCGTGGACGGCGTCCCCCTCACGGGCATGGACGACCTCTGGCACGACTTCGTGGCCGCGGCGGGCCGTGACGTGGTCGATCGCGTCGAGGCCTACGACGCCGCCATCAAGACGCTCAAGCCGTCGGCACCGTTCTGGTACCTCGGCGTGCTCGCGACGCACCCCGACCACCAGGGCCGCGGGCTCGCGACCGCCGTGCTGGCGCCGGGCCTGGCCAACGCCGATGCCGAGGGGTGGGACGCGTGGCTGGAGACGTCCAAGCCGGGCAACAAGGACTTCTACGCCGGGCGTGGCTTCACCGACGTGCATCCGGTCGAGATCCCGGACGGGCCGCCGACCTGGTGGATCAGGCGGCCCGCCCGAGTAGGCCTCGTGCCGCGCCCGGCACCTGTCCGGCCCACGGCGTGAGAGCGGCTAGGCTTCGCGCATGGTCACCATGCTCATCGTCACCTTCGTCGTGCTGGTCGTCGTCCTCGTCGTCGTGGGGATCCGCATGATGAAGGGCAAGAACATCCGCGGCTGACGCCCTCAGCGCGCAAGCACGTCGGCGAGGTCGTACCGCACGGGACGGTCGAGCTGCTCGTAGGTGCACGACTCCGGGGTCCGGTCGGGGCGCCAGCGCTTGAACTGCGTGGTGTGCCGGAACCGGTCGCCCTCCATCGCGTCGTACCCCACCTCCACCACGAGCTCGGGACGCAGCGGCCGCCAGTCGAGCTCCTTGCCCGAGCTCCAGCGCGAGACCGCGCCCGGGAGCCGCTGGCCCTCGTGCGCCGCGGCGTCGCGCCACGCCGCCCACGGGTGCACGTCGCCGTCGCCCAGCGCGTACGGCGCGAGCTCGTCGATCAGCTCGGCACGTCGAGCCATGGTGAAGGTGGCAGAGACCCCCACCGACTGCAACGAGCCGTCCTCGTCGAAGAGACCGAGCATCAGCGAGCCGACGATCTCCTGGCCCCCGGCGCCCGCCTGCTTGTGCGGCCGCCAGCCTGCGACGACGCAGTCGGCTGTGCGCGCGTGCTTCACCTTGAGCATCACGCGCTTGTCGGGCTGGTACGTCGAGGCGAGCGGCTTGCAGATGATGCCGTCGAGGCCGGCGCCCTCGAACACCTCGAACCAGCGCCGGCCCTCGTCGGCGTCCGCGCTGATGCGCGTGAGATGGACGCTGCCGCCGGCTCCTGCGAGCGCAGACTCGAGCGCCGCGCGGCGTACGCCGAAGGGCTCGCCCCTGAGGTCGTCGTCGCCGAACGCGAGCAGGTCGAAGGCCACGAACGACGCGGGCACCTCGCGCGCGAGCATCTGCACGCGGCTGTCGGCGGGATGGATGCGGGACTGCAGCGTGCCGAAGTCGAGCCGGTCGCCGGTCACCACGACGATCTCGCCGTCCACGACGCAGCGCTCGGGCAGGGCCGCGCGCAGCGCCTCGACCAGCTCGGGGAAGTAGCGCGTCATGGGCTTCTCGTTGCGGCTGCCGAGCTCTACCTCGTCGCCGTCCTTGAAGACGATGCAGCGGAAGCCGTCCCACTTGGGTTCGTAGACGAGCCCGCCGGCGACCGAGTCGGGCAGCGGCACGCCACCGGTGACCGGCTTGGCCAGCATCGGTCTCACGGGGGGCATCACGGGCAGGCGCATCGCCCCATCCTGCCCTCGATCAGCCGGACGTGTACCTGAAGAACAACGTGCCATGGTCATCGAGCACGTGCACGAGGGAGAGCGGGCGCGGGGCGTCGGGAAGCGGCGCCCCGGCGAGGATGCGCGGTATCTCCGGGCCGTCGGCGTAGGAGCCACCGGCGAGCACCGGCGACACGGTGAGCAGGAGCTCGTCCAGCAGGTCAGCGGCGGCGAGGTCGCCGAGGAGCGAGGGACCGCCCTCGGCGTGGATCCGGACGAGACCCCGCTCGTTCAACTGGTCGACTGCCGTGCGCAGGTCGACGGTGTCGTCGCCCGCGACGAGGACGTCGGCGACCTCGGAGACCCGGCGGCGCAGGTCGGGGTCGGACGACGCGCGGGTGATCACGACCGGTCGTGATCCCGGCGTGCTGAAGAGCTCGGACGACAGGTCGAGGTGGAGCGACCCGCTCACGACCGCGATGACCGGCGCGGGTGCCTGGCCGGCGTCACGACGTCGCTCGGCGAACGACGGCTTCTCCCGGGCGGGCCGGTAGCCCTCGGCGCGGACGGTTCCGGCACCGGCAAGGACGACGTCCGCGAGACCGCGGAGCCGTCCGAAGACCCGCTTGTCGGCCTCGCTGCTGATGGCGCCGGAGAGCCCCTCGGGCCCGCGGGCCGCGCCGTCGACCGTCGAGACCATGTTCGCCCGCAGCCACCGCTGGGGAGCCGGCCAGCCGGGCCAGGCGTAGGCGGCATCGAGGTCGGCGTCGGTCACGTCGTCGGCCGCGTGGGGCAGGAGCATGCGCACGCGTCGATCCTCGCACCCCCCGCGGACCACCGGGGGCGGCGGACGGGTCAGCTCTTCGGGCGCGCGAGGAACGTGAAGAGGGCGACGATCACGGCGGCGATGAAGACCTGCAGCACGAGGACTGCCCAGAAGCCCCAGCCCTGGGAGTTGCCGATCGCCGCGCCGATCGCCGCACCCACGAGGCCGATCAGCATCGTGAGCAGGCAGCCGGTGGGTTCGTTGTTCCGGATCACCAGGCGGGCCAGACCCCCGATGATGAGCCCGACGAAGATTCCGGAGATGATGCCGCTCGGTTCCATGGCGGCATCCTGCCAGCAGCGGAGGGCGAGAGATGGGCAACCCGAAGGTCCGAGGTGTGGCCGCGAGCGACGTGGTCGATGCCGTCACGTTCCGTCCGGGCGACCTGCTCGCCGACCGGTCGACGGGCGACCCCGCCACGGCGCCCGGCGACCGGGCCGAGACCGAGGCGGCGACCGCCGGGATCGTGGCCGAGCTGGCCGGGCTCCAGGAGCAGCTGTATGCCGAGGGCGTCGGTGGTGGTCAGCGCTCGCTGCTCCTGCTGCTGCAGGGCATGGACACCTCGGGCAAGGACGGGACCGTGCGCCGGGTGGTCGGGGCCATGAACCCGGCCGGTGTACGGATCACGTCGTTCAAGAAGCCGACGCCCGAGGAGCTCAACCACGACTTCCTGTGGCGTATCGACAAGCAGCTGCCGAGCCCCGGGGAGGTGGCCGTCTTCAACCGCTCGCAGTACGAGGACGTCCTCGTCGTCCGCGTCCACGACCTCGTGCCGGAGACCGAGTGGTCGGGGCGCTACGACAAGATCAACGAGTTCGAGCGCCGCGTCGTCGACGCCGGAACCCACCTCATCAAGATGATGCTGCACATCTCCAAGGACGAGCAGAAGGAGCGGCTCGGCGAGCGGCTGGCCGACCCGACCAAGCACTGGAAGTACAACGCGGGCGACCTCACCGAGCGGGCGTTCTGGGAGGACTACCAGGCGGCGTACCAGGACGCGCTCACCAAGTGCAGCACCGACAGCGCCCCGTGGTACGTCGTGCCGGGCGACCGCAAGTGGTACCGCGACTGGGTCGTGGCCAACCTCCTCGTGCACGCGCTGCGCGAGATGAGCCCGCGCTACCCACCGGCCGACTTCGACGTCGCCGAGCAGAAGCGCCTGCTGGCGGCGGCCGACTGACGACGCGCGACACCGGGCTCCGCACGAGAGGCCAGCCCGGCCCTACGGTGGTGCCGTGACCGAGCCCGGCCCCGAGCCCGAGCAGAGCCGGCGCTCCAGCGCGTCGGCGTCGTTCTGGTCGCGCGTGGACTCGGCCTCGGCCGGCTGGACCCCTGCGCAGCGCCGCGGAGCGGCCACCCTCACGGAGTCGGTCGCGATCGGCGCCCGCGTGATGGTGTCGACCCGCTTCACCGGCCTCGCCGCCGAGATGTCCTTCTGGGGGATCTTCGCGCTGCCGTGGGTGCTGCTCGGCGCGGTGGCCGGCCTCGCGTGGGTGCAGTCGCAGTTCGGCTTCGACCTCCTGGCCCAGGCGCAGCAGCTGATCCTGGACACGGCGTCCAAGGTGCTGACGCCCGAGGTCGTCGACGAGTTCATCGAGCCTCTCGTCGCCGAGATGTTCCAGTACGGCTCGACCGGTCTCTCGCTCGTCTCGTTCGTGATCGCGCTGTGGTCGGGGTCGCGACTGGTGGCGACGGCGGTCCAGGCCGTGGTGATCGTGTCGGGCGACAAGTACGCCGGCTACGTCCGGACCCGTGCTCGCGCGCTGCTGCTCTACGCCGCGTCGCTGCTCGTGCTGATCCCGGTGACGATCCTGATGCTGGCCGGCCCGGACCTGTTCTCGCGCTGGCTCGGCACCTCGGGGCTCTGGCTGTTCTGGGTCGGCTTCCTCGGTGCCACGAGCATCCTGTTCGCCGCGCTGTACCACTTCTCGCTGGTGCCGAGGCGTCCGCTGCGCCGTGCCCTGCCGGGCGCGCTCGTCGCCGTCGCCGGCTGGGTGCTGGGGTCGATCGGGCTCCGCGTGTACCTCACCTACAGCTTCACGCGCGGCTCCCTCTACGGCATCGTCGGCGCGCCGATCGCGGTGATGCTCTGGGCGTACGTCACGTCGTACGTCGTGCTGCTCGGGGCCCTGGTCAACCGGGTGATCGACGAGTGGCGCGAGCTGTCGAGCTTCCCGACCTTCGCCCAGAGCCTGCGCAGGCTGCTACGGCCGGACGACGCGCACGGTGTCGCCGCGGCGGATGACCCCGGGCCGGACGACAGCCGTGTTGATCCCGCGAAGCCGTAGCTGCTTCCCGTCCGGTGCGGCGGTCGCCCGGAGGGCCTCGACGCCGAACCGCTCGGAGAACTTCGCGCACCCGGTGTGCGGCGCGTCGGTGACCTCGAGGGCGGCGTCCCCGATCTCGAGCAGCGTGCCCGCCGGGAGGTTCTCGGCGCTCAGGTCGAGGTCGACGTAGAGCTGGTCGCCGGCGAGCGGCACGCGGTCCTCGGTGCCGGCCACCAGCCGGGCGGCCCGGATGTTCATCACGGTGACCTGCGCCTGGGGGTCGGCGGAGCCGTCCGCGGTGCGCCGGCTGCCGCGCTCGATCCAGGTGTCGCCGACGATGCCGACCGCGGTGTCGACCTCGGCCTCGTCGTGGAGCGTGCGCTCACCCACGACAGGACGCGTCACGATGAGCTCGAGCGGCCCGACGTCGGCGGGGGAGAGGCGGACGTCGTCCAGCCCGGCCTCGAGCGCATCGGCATCGCGATGGAACGGCTCGTGCTCGGGGTTCACCGGCTGCATACGACGATCCTGCCAAACCGGTCACCGGACGTGCGAGCCCGTTCTCGGGCGGCGCCTCAGGCGGTGACGGTCACCGTGTCGTAGCCGCGCAGCACGAAGGTGCTGCGCTTCACCGGGGTGCCCGTCAGCTCGAGCGATGGGAACCGCTCGGCCAGCATCGGCAGCGACTGCTGCATCTCGAGGCGCGCGAGCGGGCCGCCGAGGCAGAAGTGGATCCCGGCACCGAACGCGATGTGCGGGTTGGGGTCGCGGCCGACGTCGAACGAGTCGGCGTCGCTGAACACCTCGGGGTCGCGGTTCGCCGAGCCGAGCAGTGCGGCGATCCTCTGCCCCTCGCGGATCGTCGCCCCGCCGATCTCGACGTCGGCGAGCGCCGTGCGCTCGAACAGCGCCGACGGCGTGTCGTAGCGGAGCATCTCCTCGACCGCCGTGGCGGCGAGGCCCCACGGGTCGGCGACGACGCGGTCCCACTGGTCGCGATGGTCCATGAGCGCGACGAGGCCGTTGCCGAACCCGTTGACGGTGGCCTCGTGCCCGGCGTTGAGCAGCAGGACGACGGTGGCGGCCAGCTCGTGCGCGGTGAGGCGCTCGCCCTCGGCCTCGACCTGGGCCAGGTGCGTGACGAGGTCGTCGCCCGGCTCCACGCGTCGACGCTCGACGAGCTCCGCGACGTATGCCGCGAACTCGCGGCAGGCCACCTCGGCGAGGCGGTCGTCCTCGGGGGTGCGGTCGTACTCGTACATCTTCACGATCGCCTGCGACCACGGGCGCAACGGGCCGATCTCGTCGTCGGGCACGCCGAGGAGATCGGCGATGACGAGGACGGGCAGCGGCTCGGCGTAGTCGGCGATGGCGTCGAAGGAGCCGGTCTCTGCCAGCTTCGAGGCGCAGCCGTCGAGGAGGTCGGCGCACAGCTCCTGGATGCGCGGGCGGCGGGCGTCGATGTTGCCGCGGGCGAAGGCGGCGGCGACCAGGCGGCGCAGACGGGTGTGCTTGGGCGGCTCGTTCTCGAGCAGCGCGTCGGCGTGCAGCCAGTTGAAGGTCTCCCACGCGTCCTCGGGCACCCGCGCCCGCCAGACCCGGCCGAGCGAACGGTCGCGCAGCACGGCGTTGGCGTCCGCGTGGCGGAACGCGAGCCACATGCCGAGGCCGTCGTTCCAGACCGGGCGGCCCGCCGCGCGCATCTGCGCGAACGCGGGATACGGGTCGGCGACGGTGGCGGGGTCGTCGATGGAGAAGGCGGGGACGTCAGTCGCGCTCATGGGTCACGACCCTAGTGCGATGCCGTGTCCCGGCCCGGTCAGGCGGGCTCGCCCTGGAGCCAGCGGACGGCGGTGTCCGCGGTCCAGCCGCCCGGGTGGGACGCGAGCAGGACGCGTGCGCCCACCAGGTCGTCCCCGAGAGTGATGAGCGGCAGCTCGGGCTCGCCGCCCTTGCGGACCTGCGGCAGACCGACGCTGGCGCACAGGGCGTTGCAGAGGCACACCCTGCCGTCGGTGGCCCCGGCCTCGCCGCCCTTGCGCACGAAGATCGCGGCGGGCTCCGACGCGCAGCGGTAGTCGATGTCGCCGTCGGCCTTGCGGAAGGGCTGGCGCAGGTGCCCGAGGTCGCAGACCGTCGTTCGAGCGTGGTGCAGCGCGGTGTCGGAGAGCGTGCCTTCCATCTGCACGACCTTGAAGGGGAACCCCGTCGGCGACGCGAGGGCGTCGGTGCGCACCACGAGCGTGTCGTCGGCGATCGACTTCAGCAGTGCGTCGCGCAGGTCGTCCCGGAAGCCGGAGTCGAGCGAGAGCGCGAACAGAGTGCCCACCTGGATGCCGGCGGCGCCGAGCTCCAGCGCCTCGCGGAGCCGCTCCGGAGTCCCGAACGAGCCTGCGAGCCAGAACGGGAGTCCGAGGTCGACCATCGCGGTCAGGTTGGCCTCGTCGCGCGGCCCGTAGACGGGCTGCCCCAGGTCGTCGACGACGAGCTTGCCGCGCGGGGGAGCATTGTGGCCGCCAGCTGTCGGCGCCTCGATCACGAAGCCGTCCGGCCTGGTCACCTCGTCGCGGGCGAGGTAGGCCGCCAGCACGTGGCTCGAGACGATGGCGAGGAAGGTCGGCCGGGCCAGGGGCGCGAGGGTGACGCCCAGCGTGGCGACCGGGTCGAAGGCGATGACGAACTTCTCGTCGCCCGCGTCGGCGACGTCCACCGGAAGAGCCGTCGTGCCGTGCTGCGCGAGCGTGGTGAGCATCGCGGGGATGTGGGCCGGGATCCCGGCGCCCATGAGCACGGCGTCGACTCCGGCGAGCATGGCGCCGTACGCCGAGGCGGGCGTCGTCATCTGGATCTTCTCGAGGTAGTTGATGCCGACGGTGCCCGTGTGGCCCTCGCGGGCGAGCCACACCTCGACGAAGTTGGCCGCCACGATGAGCCGGTCGGCGCGCACCGAGGGGCTCAGGGACGGGCGCGACGTCGGCAGGTACGGCGCCTCCGGTGCCTTGCCGCCCTCGACGAAGTAGCGCTCGAGGATCTCGTCGGCGATCTCCGGGACGGGGAACGCGGCGAGGGCGCGGCGTACGTCGCCGTCGGGGTCGCCGTCCTGCAGGCGTCGGGCCAGCACGATGTCGAGACCGGTTCCGCTCACCACGCCCAGCCCGCCCGCGGACGCCACCGTGCGGGCGAGGTGCCAGGACGAGACGGCCACCCCCATGCCGCCCTGGATGACGCGGGGGAGGGTGGTCGGGCTCATGCGCACTCCTGGGATCGGGCCGGCACCTTTCGGTTACGTTACCGTAGGTTGTGCGGCTCCCAACAGAGCGCGGCGTGCGACACGCCTGACGATCACGCTGCCGGGCGCCAGCCCGGGCGGGTGTCATCCCAAGAAGTGGCCCGCCTCGAGGCCCAGGACGTCCGGCGTGATCCGCCGGGGCACGTCCGGTGCCTCGCGACGCAGGTCGATCTCGGCGAGGTCGATCCAGTCATGGCCGGAGCCGGAGTAGCCCGGCACCACCTCCGGGTCGGAGAACGCCGTCTCGCCCGCCATCTC
Organism: Longivirga aurantiaca; assembly: GCF_042660085.1. Lineage (NCBI taxonomy): Bacteria > Bacillati > Actinomycetota > Actinomycetes > Sporichthyales > Sporichthyaceae > Longivirga > Longivirga aurantiaca. The sequence goes on from NZ_JBHSTI010000008.1 coordinate 1,398,288, forward strand.
CCACAGCAGTGCGGTCTCCTCGAACGGCACGTGCACCGGCCCGGTCATCCCGCTCGCATACCTGCGCATGGCTGCCTCCCCATCGGGTCGTTCACCGCGTCCACTCGCCGTCGATCCACCGCACGTCGCCCTCGAAGCACGGAGCCATGCGCGTGGACCACCAGACGTCCTGCTCGGGGTCGTCGCCCAGGGCCTCGTAGCTCGCCCGGTCGGTGAAGCGGATCGCAGCGACGACCGTCACACCGTCCGCGCCCAGGAGCACGGACTGCCCGTCGTACCCGGTGATCGCGCTGCCGCGTTCGGCCTCCCAGGCCCGGGTGATCGCCTCGACGTCGGCGAAGGGGACGGCCAGCCGGCCGATCATCACGCTGCCGTACACGTGCACCACGTCCTTCGGTGCTCGGGTGGCCCCCCTGTGGTCCCTGGATACGCCTGCACGCGGTGACAGGTCCATGGTCAGTACGGGTGGTCAGCGGACGGTGACGGGAACGCAGAAGGCCCCGGCGTGAGCCGGGGCCTTCGTCATGCGTGGGCGATACAGGAATCGAACCTGTGACCTCTTCCGTGTCAAGGAAGCGCGCTAGCCCCTGCGCCAATCGCCCGTGGGGGTGGTGCCCCCGGTGGTGACCGAGGTGGAGACGGGATTTGAACCCGTGTACACGGCTTTGCAGGCCGTTGCCTCGCCTCTCGGCCACTCCACCGAGCAGACCTCATCGAGGTCTTCCGAGCGGACGACGGGACTCGAACCCGCGACCCTCACCTTGGCAAGGTGATGCGCTACCAACTGCGCTACGTCCGCCTTGCAGACCGGGGAAATGTCCCCCGTGCTGCGGGACGAAACCATAACCCATCGCCGTCGGACTCTCCAAAGCGGGCTCGACGGCGCGGCGACCCGCCATGATGGCCGCCGTGACCGCCGTCGACCCCTTCGCACCCGGTCTGCCCTACGACCCGTCGTGGCCGCGGGCAGGGTCGTGGTTGCGCCGCGAGAGCGCGGACCACGACTCCGACGCCTCACTCGACCTTGCGCTGCTCGGGATCCCGGCGTTCCGCACGTCGCTGTCGCCGACAGGTGCGGGCGCCACCCCGGCCGCAGTGCGCGACGCGCTGCTGCGCTACTCCACGCATGCCCACGGCCTCGACCTCGACGCGCTCGTGGTGGCGGACCTCGGCGACGTCGAGGAGCCGGACGGACGCGAGGGCGAGGAGCGCGTGCGGGCCGCGATGGCGGACGCGGCGTCCCGCGCCCGGCTCGTGGTCGCGCTCGGAGGCGACAACTCGGTCACGTACGCCGCGGCGCTCGGCGCCTGGGGGACGGCGCTGCCGACGGCCGGGCTCGTCACGCTCGACGCGCACCACGACCTGCGCGACGGCGAGAGCAACGGCTCGCCGGTGCGGCGGCTGCTCGATGCGGGGCTCGACGGGTCGCGGGTGGTGCAGATCGGTATCTCGGACTTCGCCAACTCGCGCACCTACTCCGAGCGCGCCCGCGACGCCGGCATCACGGTGATCGGTCGCGACGACGTCGCCGACCGCGGGATCGGCGCCGCCGTCGCGGGGGCTCTGGCGATCGCAGGAGCTGCGGGCGGCCCGATCCATGTCGACCTCGACGTGGACGTGTGCGACAGGTCGGTGGCGCCCGGCTGCCCGGCGTCGGTGCCGGGCGGGATCTCCGCGCACGAGCTGCGCCGCGCCGCGTTCCTCCTCGCGCTCGACCCCCGTGTCTCGTCGCTGGACATCACCGAGGTGGATGCGACCGCGGACGCGCCGGACGGCCGCACCGTGCGCCTTGCCGCGCTCTGCGTCCTCGAGGCCGCGGCGGGGCTCGCCGCCCGCGCGTGACCCCGGCCGTCGCCCCGCACGAGCCCTGCGCCCACCTCGGCGGACGGCTCGGCACGGGTCTGCTCGAGGTGAGCCACGACCCTGCCGTGCTCGACCGCGGCGGGTGGTGGGCCGTCGTGCTCCCGTACGACGGTGCGCCGGTGCTGGCGCGGTTCGCCGACGTCTCCGTGGCAGACGCACCCGAGGGCGACTGGGCCGGGCCGTCGCGCGACTCGTGGTGCTCGTCGGCCTCGCGCGCCGAGTACGTCGCGGCGGTGCAGGAGGTGCGGTCGCGGATCGCCGCGGGCGACGTGTACCAGGCCAACGTGTGCCGCGTGCTGTCCGCGCCGCTCCCGGACCCGGCGCGCGCCGACGTCGCCGGCCTCGCCGCGCTGCTCCGCGCCGGCAACCCGTCGCCCTACGGCGGCTTCCTCCGGCTGCCCGAGCTGGGCCTGCACGTGGCGACGGCGTCCCCCGAGCTGTTCCTGCGGAGGGACGGCGACGTCGTCGAGAGCGGCCCCATCAAGGGCACGGGCCGGACCGCGGACGACCTGGAGCCCAAGGACTCGGCCGAGAACGTGATGATCGTCGACCTCGTGCGCAACGACCTGGGGGCCGTCTCGAGGACCGGCAGCGTGACGGTGCCCCACCTGCTGGTGCTCGAGCAGCACCCGGGCCTCGTGCACCTCGTGTCGACCGTGCGCGGCGAGCTGCGCGAGGGCACCACGTGGCCGCAGCTGCTCGGCGCCACCTTCCCGCCGGGCTCGGTCACCGGTGCTCCGAAGTCGTCGGCCCTGCGGATCATCGCCGAGGTCGAGCGCACGTCCCGCGGCCCCTACTGCGGCGCGGTCGGCTGGGTGGACGCCGACGCCGGCACCGCCGAGCTCGCCGTCGCGATACGCACGTTCTGGCGCGACGGCGACCTGCTGCGGTTCGGCACCGGCGCGGGCATCACGTGGGGGAGCGACCCGGCGCGGGAATGGGACGAGACCGAGCTGAAGGCGGAGACGCTGCTCGGCGTCGCGGCCGGGTCGTGGGAGGCTGGTCGACCGTGAGCACCCTCGGGAACCGGTTCTGGGTCGACGACCGCCTGGTCCTCCCCGCGCAGGCGCAGGTGAGCGTGCTCGACCACGGCCTCACCGTGGGCGACGGCGTGTTCGAGACCCTGCTGGTGCGCGACGGCGTGCCGTTCGCCCTCACCCGCCACCTCGCCCGCCTCGAGCGCTCGCTGGCCGGCCTCGGCTTCGCGGGTCCCGGCCCGGACCGCGTCCGCGAGGCCGTCGCCGCCGTGGTGCAGGACGCAGGCGACAGCGCCGCGTTCGCGCGGCTGCGCATCACCGTGACCTCCGGCATCGGGCCGCTCGGCAGCGACCGCGGCAGCGTCGACCCCACCCTCGTCGTCACCTGCGTGCCGGCCAGGGCCTGGCCCGCCACCTCGTCGCTCGCGACCGTGCCGTGGGTGCGCAACGAGCGCTCGGCCGTGGCAGGCCTGAAGACCACGTCGTACGCCGAGAACGCAGTGGCCCTGGCCGAGGCGCACCGGCGCGGGGCGTCCGAGGCCGTCGTCGCCGACACCCAGGGCCGCCTCTGCGAGGGCACGGGCAGCAACGTCTTCGTGGTGGTGGACGGCGAGGTGCTCACCCCGCACCTGCGCTGCGGAGCCCTGGCAGGCATCACCCGCGAGCTCGTCCTCGAGTGGGCGCCGGCCGTGGCACCCGTCCGCGAGGCCGACCTGCCCTACGAGATCCTGTTCACCGCCGACGAGGTCTTCATCACCTCGAGCACACGCGACGTGCACCCGGTCGACCGCGTGGACGACCACGAGGTCGCCGTCGGGCCTGTCACTCTCGACGTGGCCGCCGAGTTCGCACGGCGCGCCGCGCTGGACGTCGACCCGTGAGCATGCGGTTCGCACCGCTCACCGCCGAGCAGGCGGCGGCGTACCTGCCGCACAGCCAGCAGGGGTTCGCCGACGACCTCGTGCGCGCCGGTGCGCTCGATGCCGAGCGGGCGCTGCGCAAGGCCGTCGCGGACTACTCCAGCCTGGACGAGGGCGGCACGACCTACGTCGCGGGCTACGCCGACATCGACGGGACCGAGCAGTGGGTGGGCGTGATCGGCTGGGCGCTCACGGGGTTCGACGCCGACCACGAGGAGCGCACGCTCTACATCTACGACCTCGAGGTCTTCGAGCGGTTCCGGCAGCGCGGCTTCGCCGAGGGGCTCCTCGCCTACGCCGCGCAGCGAGCCGCGGAGGCGGGTGCCGACGCCGTGCGGCTCACGGTCTGGGCGGGCAACGACTCCGCCGAGGCGCTGTACCGCAAGGTCGGATTCCTTCCCGAGCAGCAGCGGATGCGGCTGCGGCTGTCGGAGCGCTGAGCGCTACGCCAGCGCGCGGCGCACGCGAGTGAGCACGGCGTCCTTGGCGCCGACGAGGGTGTCGCCCGCGTCGACCAGGAGGCCGTCGACGACGAACGTCGGGGTGCCGGTGACGCCGAGGGCACGGCCCTCGTCGTGCTCGGCCTTCACGGCGGCGGCGTGCCGTCCGTCGAAGAGCGCGAGCGCCACCTCGTCCGAGTCCAGCCCGAGATGCTCGGCGAGCTCGACGTAGTCGCCCGGCCCCTCGAGGGTCTCCATCTGGGCGATGGCGTGCGCGGCGAACTCCTCGCCGCGGCCCTGTGCGGCCGCCTCGACCTGGCACTGCGCGGCGGCGACGGCCCACACGTGGCTCACGAGCGGGAGGTGGCGCAGCCGCACGACGAGCCGGTCGCCGAGCTCGTCGCGCAGCTCGTCGAGCAGCTCGGCGGACTCCAGGACGTCCGGGCAGCAGAGGTCGACCCACCAGTCGAGGACGACGGCGCCGTCGTCGTCGCGGCGAGGGCTGGGGGAGTCGACCTCGGAGAGGCTCACTGCGGGCATGGGCCGATTCTCGCAGAGGGCGGTGCAGGGGCTGCGTCGGCGGCGGCGGCGCGCCTAGGGTGCTCGACGTGACCGACGCCCCCGATCCCGCCGCCTCAGCCGTCACCTACGCCTCCTACCTGGAGGTGCCCGGGCTGCTGTCGCTGCAGAACCCGCGCAGCGAGCAGGACGGCCAGCTCGCCGAGCACGACGAGCTGCTCTTCATCACGATCCACCAGGTCTACGAGCTGTGGTTCAAGCAGGTGCTGCACGAGCTGCGCGGCGACGAGGCGGCGCCCGGGGCGGGCGGCGTGCAGGGGGCCCTCGCCGAGGGCGACGCGTACGGCGCCATGGCGCTGCTCGGACGCGTGCTGAAGATCCTGAAGACGCTCGTGTCGCAGGTCGACGTCCTCGAGACCATGACCCCGCTGCAGTTCAACTCGTTCCGCGCCCGCCTCGAGTCGTCGTCGGGCTTCCAGTCGGCGCAGTTCCGCGAGCTCGAGGCGGTGCTCGGACGCCGCGACCCCCGGCTGCTCACCAACGCCGTTCCGGGCGACCCGATCTGGGACCGGGTGCGCGCCGCCACCAGCCGACCGAGCGTGTGGGGGTCGTACCTCGCGTTCCTCGCGATGCGCCAGCACCCGGTGCCGGCCGAGGTCCTCGAGCAGGATCCGTTCCTGCCGCTCGAGTCGAACGAGTCCGTGCAGCACGTGCTCGCCCTGGTCTACCGCGGGGACGACGCCGCAGCACTGCTCGCCGAGCGACTGATCGACCTCGACGAGGGCCTGCAGGAGTGGCGCTACCGCCACGTGAAGATGGTCGAGCGCACGATCGGCGCGAAGCCCGGAACGGGCGGATCGAGCGGGGTCGGCTACCTCAGCAGCACGTTGTTCACCCCGGTGTTCCCGGACCTCTGGGCCGTGCGCCAGCAGTTCTAGGCGAGGTCGTCGACCAGGCGCGCGAGCTCGGCGTCGAGGTCGAACCTGGACGACTCGGTGCCCGCGGGCACGTGGACGTAGGTGCGGTCGAGGAACTCGCGCACCGCGACCGGGTCGGCCTCGAGCAGCGCGCTGCCGTTAGGGCTCGCGAGCGAGAGGTAGAGCACCGTCCCGCCGGCGGTGGCCACGGGCCACACCGCGACGTCGCCCTCCCCGCTGGGACCGGCGAGGCCCTCGTCGAGGAGGTCGCGCCCGAACACCCACGTGACGTCGCCGTCGGCCGTCCGGAACACCGCCGTCACGGCCCACGGGTCGGCGGGGCGGTAGCCCAGCCGGACGGGGACGGTCGCGGACCGGTCGCCTCCGAGCACAAGTCGCAGCTCGAGGTCGGCGCGGACGGGCATCATCGGTGGAACGCTCCTTGACCGGGGGGTGTGCACGACGCGTGCACACCCTTCAGATGCAGGAGGCGCCGCGCAGGACCCGTGCCTAGGGTGTGAGTCGTGGCACAGGACGAGCCGGACATCTCCGCCGAGCACGCGCACATCGGCCCGGGCGAGCCCGATGAGGTCGACGAGGGGCGCGTGTTCGGGCCCCTCGACCGCATCCGCCGCTGGTCGTTCGGGGGCAGCCTCGCCCGTCGGGTGTTCTGGCGCACCACGGTCCTCGTCGTCGGCGGCACGCTCATGGTCCTCGGCATCGTGATGCTGGTGTTCCCGGGGCCGGGATGGGCGGCGATCATCCTCGGGCTAGTGGTGCTGGCGTCCGAGTTCGCCTGGTTCAACCGGGTGCTGCACCCGGTACGCCGGATCGCGAGCAAGGCGGCCGAGGCGGCGACCGATCCGCGCCAGCGCACCCGCAACCTGATCCTGGGGTCGGTCGTGATCGTCGTCGTGGCAGCGGTGGCCTGGTGGTACTACGTGACGTACGGCGTCAGCCTCGACGGGCTCCGCTGGCTTCCCGGGATCTGACGGCGGGGTCGGCGGCCGGTTCGGAGCACCGCCGTCGCTTTGGTAGAGTCGCCGCCGCACGGGCGATTGGCGCAGTGGTAGCGCGCTTCGTTCACACCGAAGAGGTCACTGGTTCGAACCCAGTATCGCCCACCGTGAGATGCGAGACGGCTCCCCTCGGGGAGCCGTTCGTGCGTTCCGCCCCTGTCGGGATCGTGGGTTCCGACGTACGGTCGTCGGGACGCACGGGAGGGACATCTCATGACGCGCACCGCACGCACGCTCGCCGTCTTCGCGGCGGCGGCCGCCACGTCTGCCGCACTGCTCACCGCTCCCGGTGCCGGTGCGGCGCCGGTCCCGGAGCCTGCCGCCGCGCCCGCCGCGGTGGTGCCGGCAGCCGTGACCCCGGCCGCGAAGCTGCGGGTGCGGACCTCGCTGTCGACCTCGGGCTTCGTGAGCCCCGTGCTCGTCACCTCCGCGAAGGACGGTGCCAACCGGCTCTACGTCGTGGAGAAGGCCGGGCGCATCCGCTGGGTGAAGGACGGCCGGATCGGCGGCACGTACCTCGACATCCGCGGGCTGGTGAGCGACTCGGGCGAGCAGGGGATGCTCGGCCTCGCGTTCGCTCCCGACTTCGCGACCTCGCGCTACCTGTGGGTGACCTACACCAACTCGTCGGGCGCGCTGGTGCTCGCACGCTTCCGCGCGACGACGGCGTCGGCCTCCTCGGTGAGCGCATCGACCCGCCGGACCGTGCTCACCGTGCCGCACCCGACGTACCAGAACCACAACGGCGGCAACATCGCGTTCGGGCCGGACGGCGCGCTCTACCTCGGCACCGGTGACGGCGGCGGCGGGGGAGACCCGTTCGCCAACGGCCAGGACCTGACCTCGCTCTCGGGGAAGATCCTGCGCGTCGACGTCCGCTGCAGCACGGCGCTCTACTGCCTGCCGGCAGACAACCCGTACGCCGGGTCGGCGAACCGCAACGCGCGGCACGTGTGGATGAGCGGCGTCCGCAATCCCTGGCGCTGGTCGTTCGACACCAACGGCACTATCTGGGTGGGCGACGTCGGGCAGGACAAGTACGAGGAGGTCACCTACCTGTCGCGCGCGACGCAGAAGGGCGCGGACCTCGGCTGGTCGTGCTGGGAGGCGCGCTCGCGCTTCAACGCATCCCGCTGCCGGTCCGGCGTCACGTACCGCTTCCCGCAGATCGTGGTGTGCCACCCCAGCGTGAGCAGCAACTGCCCCGCGGGCCGTACGGGCGAGTCGATGACCGGTGGCTTCGTGTACCGCGGCGTCCAGTACCCGGGTGCCGTCGGCACCTATGTCTTCGCCGACTTCATCACCGGGAAGATGTGGGGCTACCGCGCAGGGGACGGCTGGACGCCGTCGCACGCGCTGGGCAACGTGACCGGGTTCGGCCTGTCGGACAGCAGGGAGATCTACGCGGTGACGTACGGCGGAGGCCTCTACAAGGTGGGGTTCGCCTCGGTGTGAGGTGACGCCCCCGGGCGTTCACCCGCCCGTCGTCGGGTGGCTGTGATCGCAGGCGCGACGGCGTACGCAGCGCCGCTAGGCTGACGGCTCCAGAACCCGGCGCCTCGTACCCGCCGGGCCCCTCGGCCAGGTCCCTCGTCACGGCCCGGCCCCCGAGCACGTGGAGTCCGAGTGCCCCAGATCACCGTTCGCGACCTGTCCGGCAACGACGAGGTGCGCGAGGTGCCCGAGGGCACCACCGCCGGCGAGGTCTACACCGACCGCGCGGTCGTCGTCGCCCGTGTCGACGGCGAGCTCAAGGACCTGTCGTACATCGTGTCCGGCGGCGAGGCGCTCGAGCCCGTCGCCGTCGACTCCGAGGACGGGCGCGCGGTGCTGCGGCACTCGACCGCGCACGTGCTCGCGCAGGCCGTGCAGCAGATGTTCCCCGAGGCCAAGCTCGGCATCGGCCCGCCGATCCGCGACGGCTTCTACTACGACTTCGACGTCGCGCGGCCGTTCACCCCCGAGGACCTCGCGGCGCTCGAGAAGCGCATGCAGGAGATCATCAAGAGCGGCCAGCGCTTCCACCGGCGCGTGGTGACCGAGGACGAGGCCCGCGCCGAGCTCGCGCACGAGCCGTTCAAGCTCGAGCTCATCGGGCTCAAGGGCGGCTCGGCGGCCGATGCCGACATGAGCGACGTGATGGAGGTCGGCGGCGCCGAGCTCACCATCTACGACAACATCGACGGCAAGACCGGCCAGCGTGCGTGGTGCGACCTGTGCCGCGGCCCGCACGTGCCGACCACCCGCGTGATCCCGGCGTTCAAGCTGATGCGCTCGGCCGCGGCCTACTGGCGCGGGTCGGAGAAGAACCCGACGCTGCAGCGCATCTACGGCACCGCGTGGGAGAGCCGGGACGCGCTGAAGGCGCACCTCGCGTTCCTCGAGGAGGCCGAGCGCCGCGATCACCGCCGTCTCGGCACCGAGCTCGATCTGTTCAGCTTCCCGGACGAGATCGGCTCCGGGCTCGCGGTGTTCCACCCCAAGGGCGGCGTGATCCGTCGCGAGATGGAGCACTACTCGCGGCTGCGCCACGAGGAGGCCGGCTACGAGTTCGTCAACACCCCGCACCTGACCAAGGGGCAGCTGTACGAGATCTCGGGCCACCTCGACTGGTACGCCGAGGGCATGTACCCGCCCATGGAGCTCGACGCCGAGTACGGCCCGGACGGCGAGCTCAAGAAGGCCGGGCAGAAGTACTACATGAAGCCCATGAACTGCCCCATGCACAACCTGATCTTCGACGCGCGGGGGCGGTCGTACCGCGAGCTGCCCCTGCGGCTCTTCGAGTTCGGCACCGTCTACCGCTACGAGAAGTCCGGCGTGGTGCACGGCCTCACCCGCGCGCGTGGCTTCACCCAGGACGACGCGCACATCTACTGCACCCCCGAGCAGATGGCCGGCGAGCTCGACTCGCTGCTCACCTTCGTGCTCGACCTGCTGCGCGACTACGGCCTCGACGACTTCTACCTCGAGCTGTCGACCAAGGACCCGGTCAAGTTCGTCGGCACCGAGGACGTCTGGGAGCAGGCCACCGAGACGCTGCGCGCGGCGGCCGAGCGGCAGAACCTCGAGCTCGTCCTCGACCCGGGCGGCGCGGCGTTCTACGGCCCCAAGATCTCGGTCCAGGCGCGCGATGCGATCGGCCGCACCTGGCAGATGTCCACCATCCAGGTCGACTTCAACCTGCCCGAGCGGTTCGGCCTCGAGTACACCGCAGCGGACGGCTCGCGCCAGCGCCCGGTGATGATCCACCGTGCGCTGTTCGGATCGATCGAGCGCTTCTTCGCCGTCCTCCTCGAGCACTACGCGGGGGCCTTCCCCGCGTGGCTGGCCCCCGTGCAGGTGGTGGGTATCCCGATCACCGACGGGCACGTCGACTACCTGACGGGGGTTGCGGCCGAGCTCCGCAAGGCGGGCATCCGCATCGAGGTCGACACGAGCGACGACCGCATGCAGAAGAAGATCCGCAACGCGCAGAAGCAGAAGGTGCCGTACATGCTCATCGCCGGCGACGAGGACGTCGCCGCCGGCGCGGTGTCGTTCCGCTACCGCGACGGGTCGCAGAAGAACGGCGTACCCGTGGCCGACGCCGTCGCCGAGATCCTCGACGTCGTCCAGCGCCGCGTGCAGGTGTGAGCGCCATGACCGAGGGACCGGGCGTGCCGCCGGGGAGCGACGCGTGGGACCGGCTCTGGACCCCGCACCGGATGGCGTACATCAAGGGCGAGAACAAACCCACGCACACCGACGCCGGTGACGAGTGCGCGTTCTGCCGCGCCCCGGGGATCGACGGCGAGGAGAGCCTCGTCGTCGCTCGCGGCGAGCACGTGTACGCCGTGCTCAACCTGTACCCGTACAACGCGGGGCACACGATGGTGTGCCCGTACCGGCACGTCGCCGACTACACCGACCTCGCCGACGGCGAGGTCGCGGAGCTCGCGACGTTCACGCAGCGCACGATGCGGGCGCTGCGCGCCGTGTCGGGGGCGCAGGGCTTCAACATCGGTATGAACCAGGGCCACATCGCCGGTGCCGGCATCGCCGGGCACCTACACCAGCACGTGGTGCCGCGCTGGGGAGGCGACACCAACTTCATGCCCGTCGTCGGCCACACCAAGACCATGCCCCAGCTCCTCGAGACCACACGCGACCTCCTTCTCGAAGCCTGGTAGCGCCCCCGGTTGATCGAACTCACCCCCCCCCACCTGTCGTGATGCACCCCTTGGGTCGATCACGGTGGTTCAACTGCGTCGGATGACCCGTAGTCGTGATCTTGGTCGCGTCGGGGTGCCCGGACGTCGGCGGCGGGGGAGGATCGGGGCATGACGGCGACTGCACTGCGCACCGGCGCGCTCCTGGTCTTCGACGGCGACTGCGGCTTCTGCACCACGTCCGTGCGGTGGTTCGAGCGCCGCTTCCCGGATGCGTTCGCGACCGCGCCGTACCAGTTCACCGACCTCGACTCGCTCGGCCTCACCGAGCGCGAGTGCACCGAGAAGGTGCAGTGGATCGCGGACGTCGCTGCTCCCCGCACCACCCGCAGCGAGGGCGCGCGAGCGATCTCCGCGATGGTCCGCCACGGCGGCCGCAGCATCGGCGGCGCGATGGGCAGCGCGTGGCGCGCGGCCGGCACGGTGGCCGACGTCGTGCCCGTGTCGCTGCTGGCCGACGTCGTGTACGCCGCGATTGCCGCGAACCGGCAGCGGCTGCCCGGCGGCACCCCGGCCTGCGCGATGCCCCGCGCCTCCTGAGCGGGAACCCGGCCCCCCCCAGATCACGAGTACGGGTCAATCGGTGCAGGTGAGCTGCCGTGATCGACCCTAGGGGTCAACAGGTGGAGCAGCAGGGCCCGGACCGCGTGCGGTGGTCCGGGCCCTGCTGCTGTCCCCGTTCGTGAGGGGGCGGTGCGCTCAGTGCGCGGCCGACTCCTCCTGCACCTTCTTGGCGACCTGCGGCGGCATGGCCTCGTGGCCGATGTAGGTGCGCGTGAAGGTCGCGGTGCCGTGCGACAGCGACCGGAGCTCGACGGCGTACCGCGTGAGCTCGAGCTGCGGCACGTCGGCGGTGATCGCCGTACGGCCGCTGCCGACCGGCTCGCTGCCGCCCACACGGCCACGGCGTCCGGACAGGTCGCCCATGACCGCGCCCACGTACTCGTCCGAGACGAGCACCTTGATGCGGTCGACCGGCTCGAGCAGCGAGACGCTGGCTCCGGCCGCGGCCTCCTTCAGCGCGAGCGAGCCCGCCTGCTGGAACGCCATGTCGGACGAGTCGACCGAGTGCGCCTTGCCGTCGACGAGCGTGACGCGGATGTCGATCACCGGGTAGCCGGCCGCGACGCCCTTCTCCATCTGGGCGCGGACACCCTTCTCCACGCTCGGGATGAACTGGCGCGGCACGGAGCCGCCCACCACCTTGTCGACGAACTCGAACCCGGAGCCCTGCGGGAGCGGCTCGACCTCGATGTCGCACACGGCGAACTGGCCGTGGCCGCCGGACTGCTTCACCAAGCGCCCGTGCCCCTTGCCGGGGGAGGCGAAGGTCTCGCGCAGCGACACCCGCAGCGGCACGGAGTCGACGGCGACGCCGTACCTGTTGCGCAGCCGGTCGAGCAGCACGTCGACGTGCGCCTCTCCCATGCACCACAGCACGAGCTGGTTCGTCTCCGGGTTGCGCTCGAGGCGCATGGTCGGGTCCTCCGCCACCAGGCGGCCGAGGCCCTGGGCGAGCTTGTCGTCGTCGGCCTTGGAGTGCGCGACGATCGCCACGGGGAGCAGCGGGTCGGGCATGACCCACGGCTCGACGAGCAGCGGGCGCTCCTTCTCCGACAGCGTGTCGCCGGTCTCGGCGCGGCCCAGCTTGGCCACCGCGACGATGTCGCCCGCGACGGCGTGCGTCACCGTGCGCTGCGTCTTGCCGAGCGGGCTCGACAGGGAGCCGACGCGCTCGTCGACGTCGTGGTCCTCGTGGCCGCGGTCCGGGGCGAAGTGGCCCGACACGTGCACCACGGCGTCCGGCCGGAGCGTGCCGCTGAAGATGCGCACGAGCGAGATGCGGCCGACGTACGGGTCGGTCGTGGTCTTGACGACCTCGGCGCACAGCGGGCCGTCGACGTCGCAGGCGAGCGGGTCGCGGGGCGAGCCGTCGGGAGCGGTGGCCGAGGGCAGCGGGTGCTCGAGCGGGGACGGGAACCCGCGGACGATCAGCTCGAGGAGCTCGGTGGTGCCGTAGCCCGTGGGCGACGTCGCCGTGCCCAGCACCGGGTAGAACGAGCCCCGGGCCACCGCGGTCTCGAGGTCGGCGATGAGCGTGTCGAGGTCGAGGTCCTCGCCGGCGATGTACCGGTCCATGAGGGACTCGTCCTCGGACTCGGCGATGATCCCCTCGATGAGGTTGCCGCGGGCGCTCTCGATGAGCGGCAGGTGCTCCGCGTCCGGGTCGCGCTGCGACCGGGCACCGGAGGAGTAGTCGTACACCTGCTGGGAGAGCAGCCCGATGAATCCCGCGACGCTGCCGTCGTCCGCGGACATCGGCAGGTAGAGCGGGAGCACGCCGTCGCCGAACACGCGCTGGCAGATCGCCACGACGTCGTCGAAGTCGGCGCGCTCCTTGTCGAGCTTGGTGATCACGACCGCGCGCGGCATCCCCACGGCCGCGCACTCCTCCCAGAGCAGCTGCGTGGAGGCGTCCACGCCGTCGACGGCCGAGACCACGAAGAGGGCGGCGTCCGCGGCACGGAGGCCTGCGCGCAGGTCACCGACGAAGTCGGCGTACCCGGGGGTGTCGACGAGGTTGATCTTGACGCCCTCGAACTCGAGCGGGGCGAGGGCGAGACCCACGGAGCGCTGCTGGCGCAGCTCGGCCTCGTCGAAGTCCGAGACGGTGCTGCCGTCCTCGACGCGGCCCGGACGCGGGATCGTGCCCGCGGCGACGAGCAGGTGCTCGACGAGGGTCGTCTTGCCGGAGCCGGACGGGCCGACCAGGACCACGTTGCGAATGCTGTCGGGCCGGTCGGCCTCCGGTGCTCTCCCGGCGGCTCCTGGGGTGTTCTTGTCGGCCATCTCGATCGCCTCCAGCGTCGTTGCGGTGGCTCGGCCGCACTGGGGGCGCGGCACTGGCTCACACCTTTCTCCTGCGGCCCCCGCGAGGCAACCGATTCGCACCATGCGCGCGCCGTTACTCTCGTCACCGTCATGCTGAACAACGCCGCCGCTCGCAGAGCCGTCTCCGGGATCGTCGACCCAGTCGCCAAGGGGCTGCTGCGGATCGGCCTCTCGCCCGACGCCGTGACCCTCATCGGCACGGTTGCCACCTGCGTGGCGGCGCTGTGGTTCTTCCCACGTCAGCAGTGGGTGGCCGGCACCCTCGTGATCGCCGCCTTCGTCGTCGCCGACCTCCTCGACGGCACGATGGCCCGGATCTCGGGTCGCAGCGGACCGTGGGGCGCGTTCCTCGACTCCACCCTCGACCGGGTTGCCGACGGCGCGATCTTCGGCGGAGTGGTGCTCGGCCTCGCACTGTCGGGCGACACCCTCTCGGCTGCCGCGTGCCTCCTGGCCCTCGTGGGCGGTGGGGTCGTGTCGTACGCGAAGGCGCGGGCCGAGAGCATCGGCGTCGAGTGCAACGTCGGCATCGCCGAGCGGGCCGAGCGCGTGATCCTCCTGCTCGTCGCCACCTTCCTCACCGGGCTCGGTGTGCCCTACGTGCTCCCCGTAGCGGTGTGGATCCTCGCGGGGCTCACCTGGATCACCGTCGGGCAGCGCATCCTGCACGTGCGGCGGCAGCTGCGCGTGCTCCCCCCCGAGGACGCCGCATGAGCGCGCTGATGGACCAGATCACCACCCTGGGCTTCGGTGCGGGCTGGGCGGTCGTCAAGCGGATGCCGGACCGTACGGCGAACGCCACGTTCGAGCGTCTCGCCGACGCCTCGTGGGCGCGGCGCGGCCCGTCCGTGCAGCGGCTCGAGTCCAACATCCGCCGCGTCGTGGGCCCCGACGTCACCGAGGGCGAGCTCCGCGTGCTGTCCAAGCAGGCGATGCGCTCCTACCTGCGCTACTGGTGCGAGGCGTTCCGCCTTCCCGGCTGGAGCCGCGAGCGCATCGTCGAGTCGATCACGGTGATCGACGACCACCACCTGGCCGACGGCCTCGCCACAGGCCGCGGCGTGGTCGTCGCGCTGCCGCACATGGGCAACTGGGACCACGCGGGCGCCTGGGCGACCCTCGCGCACTCGCACGTCGTCACCGTCGCGGAGAGGCTCAAGCCCGAGGACCTGTACGAGAAGTTCCTCGCCTACCGTCGCAGCCTCGGGATGGACGTCATCCCGCTCACCGGCGGCGAGCCGGTCTTCCCCTACCTCGCCGACCGCCTCCGCGAGGGCAACCTCGTCGCGCTGCTCGGCGACCGCGACCTCTCGAACTCCGGTGTGCCCGTGCAGTTCTTCGGCGCCAAGGCCAAGATGCCCGCGGGCCCCGCCGCCCTCGCCGTCGACACCGGCGCGGTTCTGATCACGGCGTCGCTGTACCTCGAGGACGGCCGCAACCACGTGCGGTTCCAGCCGCCGGTCGACGTGCCCCAGGAGGGCGAGCGGTCGCGGCGCATCTTCCGCACCACCCAGCTCGTCGCGGACAACTTCGAGGACAGCATCCGTGCGCGCCCGACCGACTGGCACATGCTGCAGCGGCTCTGGGTCGACGACCTCGATCCGGCGAAGGCGCCGAAGGCATGAAGGTCGGCATCGTCTGCCCGTACGACTGGTCGGCCCCCGGCGGCGTCCAGGTGCACATCCGCGACCTCGCGGTCGCGCTGCAGCGGCTCGGCCACGAGGTGAGCGTGCTGACGCCGGCCGACGACGAGACGGACCTCCCGCCGTACGTCGTGTCCACGGGCGGCGCGGTGTCCGTGGCCT
Source organism: Longivirga aurantiaca (assembly GCF_042660085.1). Lineage (NCBI taxonomy): Bacteria > Bacillati > Actinomycetota > Actinomycetes > Sporichthyales > Sporichthyaceae > Longivirga > Longivirga aurantiaca. Next base: position 1,413,851 of record NZ_JBHSTI010000008.1, read on the forward strand.
ACAACGGATCACGGGCCAAGGTGGCGATCGGCCCGATCTCCACGCGGCGGGTGCGCCGCTGGATCCGTGAGGGCGAGTTCGACGTCCTGCACATCCACGAGCCGCTCGCGCCGAGCCTGTCGATCCTGTCGTGCTGGGCCGCGCGCGGACCGATCGTGGCCACGTGGCACTCGTCGATGGCCCGCTCGCGGATCCTCGCCGCCGGGTTCTCCATCGGCCAGACCGCGCTCGAGAAGGTGTCGGCGCGGATCGCGGTTAGCGAGGCCGCCCGCCAGACCCTGGTGGAGCACATGGGCGGCGACGCCGTGCTCATCCCCAACGGCGTCGACTGCTCGCTGTTCGGAGAGGGGGAGCCGCTCGACGGCTGGCCCGGCGAGGGCGGGGCGCTGTTCTTCATCGGCCGCATCGACGAGCCGCGCAAGGGCCTCCCGGTGCTGCTCGCGGCGATGCCCGACATCATCGCCGCCCACCCCGACGTCCGGCTGCTCGTGGCCGGTCCCGGCGACGTGGAGGAGATCGAGGGCGACCTGCCGCCCGAGGTGGCCGAGCACGTCACCTTCCTCGGCCTGGTGTCCGAGGAGACCAAGGCCCGGGCGTTTGTGTCGGCGGACATCTACGTGGCCCCCAACACCGGCGGCGAGAGCTTCGGCATCGTTTTGCTCGAGGCCATGGCGAGCGGCACCCCGGTGCTCGCGAGCGACCTCGAGGCCTTCCGCCGGGTCACCGACGAGGGTCGCGCCGGCGCCGCGTTCGCCAACGAGGACCCCGAGGACCTCGCCCGCGCGGCCATCGCGCTGCTGGACGACGTGGAGGAGCGGGAGCGCCTGTCCCGCGAGGGGCTGCTGCGCGCCCGCGAGTTCGACTGGGAGACCGTCGCGAAGCGGGTGGTCGAGGTGTACGAGTCGGTGACCGTGACCGGCGAGAAGGTGTCCGAGGACCTGCGCGGCCAGCTCGTCGGCAGGCTCGCCCGAGGGGGTGGCTGACCGTGGACCTCGTGTGGCTCACCGACCTGCTCGTCGTCGTGGTTGTCCTCGGCGCGATCACGGTCTACCTGTCCTCGCTCGCCGGGCGCCTCGACCGCCTGCACCGCAAGATCGAGACGGCCCACGCCGCGCTCGACGCGCAGCTGCTCCGCCGGGTGGCAGCCACCCAGGACCTCGCGTCGTCCGGGCTGCTGGACCCGGCCTCGGCCCTGGTGCTGTCGTCCGCGGCGCAGTCGGCCTTCGTCATGGACGCCGACGACGACGCGCACCGGTCGCTGGTGGAGAGCGAGCTCACGCGCACGCTCGGGACCGTGTTCGAGACGCGGGAGGACGTCGACGAGGTCGTCGAGGGGGCCGGGTCGGACGCCGCCGTGGCCGACCAGCTGCTCGACGAGCTCGCGGTGGCCTGCCGGCGCGTCGAGCTCGCCCGCCGGTTCCACAACGACGTCGTGCGCAGCTGCCTGGAGCTGCGGCACCGCCGCATCTCGCGCTGGTTCCGCCTCGCCGGTCACACACCGTTGCCGGCGCCGGTCGACTTCGACGACACGCCCCCTGCGGGCCTGGCGACTCGCTGACCCTCGCCGGTTTACAGTCGCAGACGAGCCCGCATGTTCGATGCCGGGCCGCCGATCCGGGAGTCTGAGACACGTGCGGGCGCGACGTTCGACCATCACCACGGCAGCGACCGCCCTCGTGGCAGCGGCCCTCGTGCTCACGGGGTGCTCGGGCGGGGACCCCTCGGCGCCCGCGGCGAGCGGCTCCTCCTCGGGGTCGGCCGCCCCTACCCAGACCGCGGACACGGCCACGCCCGAGGCCACGCCCACCGACGGGATGCCCGCCGACGCCTCGCCGCTGTCGGGCCGCGCCGGCGGCGCCGGCAAGCCGACGCTCATCGTCAAGTTCGACAACACCCCGAACGCCCAGCCCCACTCCGGTCTGAAGAAGGCCGACGTCGTCTACGTCGAGGAGGTCGAGTACGGCCTGACCCGCCTCGCGGCCGTGTTCGCCACCGACCTGCCGAAGACCGTCGGACCGGTGCGCAGCGCCCGGATCTCCGACCTCGACCTGTTCGCCAACTACGGCACCCCGGCGTTCGCCTACTCGGGCGCCCAGAAGAAGCTCAAGCCCTACATCGCGGCCAGCGCCCTGATCGACGTCAGCGGCGACAAGGGGCCCTACGGCTACTACCGCGACGGCAGCCGCCGGGCGCCGTACAACTTCATGGGCCAGCCGGACAAGCTCATCGCCCGCGCCAAGACCGCCTCCGAGGCGCCGAGCATCGGCTTCACGTTCGCCAAGAGCGCCCCCGACGGCGGCAAGGCCGTGGCCAAGGTCACCGCGCAGTACCCGTCGTCGAGCGCGCAGTTCGTGTGGAACGTCAAGAGCGGCGGGTACGACGTCCGGCTCAACGGCAGGCCCGCTCGCGCCACCGAGGGCGGCACGCAGCGCGCGACGACGGTCGTCGTCCAGTACGTGAAGCAGTACGACTCCGGCTTCGGCGACAAGTTCGGCGGGCGTACGCCGAAGGAGGAGACGATCGGCACGGGCAAGGGCTGGGTCTTCCGCAACGGCAAGGCGTACAAGGTCACCTGGACGCGGGCCGGCAAGAAGGCTCCGACCACCTTCGTGGGCGCCGACGGCCAGGTCGTGCCGTTCGCGCCCGGCCAGGTCTGGGTGGTGCTCGTGAACAGGAGAACGCCCATCTCGATGGCCTAGGCCGCACCCTCCAGGCCGGAGCGCCCCCTCCGGCGGCTGCTCCCGACGGGCCCGGAAGCGCCGATCGCCCGGGCCGGTATCCTGAGCACCGGACGCCGATCCGGCGTCAGCCCAGACGGGCCCCGACCGGGGCCGAACCCGACTGACCCGAGGTCCTCATGTCCGTCCAGCCCGAGCCCACCGTCTCCGAGACCGGCACCGCCCGCGTGAAGCGCGGGATGGCCGAGATGCTCAAGGGCGGCGTCATCATGGACGTCGTCACGGCGGAGCAGGCCAAGATCGCCGAGGACGCCGGCGCGGTGGCCGTCATGGCCCTCGAGCGCGTCCCCGCCGACATCCGCGCCCAGGGCGGCGTCTCCCGGATGAGCGACCCCGACATGATCGACAGCATCATCGCGGCGGTCTCGATCCCGGTGATGGCCAAGGCCCGGATCGGGCACTTCGTCGAGGCGCAGGTGCTGCAGAGCCTCGGCGTCGACTACATCGACGAGTCCGAGGTCCTGACCCCGGCCGACTACGCCCACCACATCGACAAGTGGCCCTTCACCGTGCCGTTCGTCTGCGGCGCCACCAACCTCGGCGAGGCGCTGCGCCGCCTCAACGAGGGCGCGGCGATGATCCGGTCCAAGGGCGAGGCAGGCACTGGCGACGTCTCCAACGCCACCAAGCACATGCGCACCATCCGTGCCGAGATCAACCGCCTCTCCTCGATGGCCGAGGACGAGCTGTACGTCGCGGCCAAGGAGCTGCAGGCGCCGTACGAGCTGGTCGTGGAGACCGCGCGCCTGGGCCGCCTGCCCGTCGTGATGTTCACCGCGGGCGGCATCGCCACCCCGGCCGACGCGGCGATGATGATGCAGCTCGGCGCCGACGGCGTCTTCGTGGGCTCCGGCATCTTCAAGAGCGGCAACCCGGCCGAGCGCGCCAACGCGATCGTCCAGGCCACGCTGCACTACGACGACGCGTCGATCGTGGCCAAGGTGAGCCGCGGCCTCGGCGAGGCGATGGTCGGCATCAACGTGGCCGACATCCCGGTGCACCACCGTCTCGAGGACCGTGGCTGGTGATCTCCGCTCCGACCGGGGCTGACGCCCTCGTCGGGGTCCTCGCCCTCCAGGGCGACTTCCGCGAGCACGAGCACGCCCTCGCTGCGTGCGGGGTCGCCACGCGGCGGATCCGCACCGTGGAGGACCTCGACGGGATCGACGCCCTCGTGGTGCCCGGCGGGGAGTCGACCACGATGAGCAACCTCGCGCTGCGCTGGGGGCTCATGGAGCCGCTGCGCGCCCTCGTGCGGGGCGGGCTCCCGGCGTACGGCTCGTGCGCCGGGATGATCATGCTCGCCGACCGGATCGAGGGCGGCCGCACCGACCAGGAGACGATCGGCGGCCTCGACGTCACCGTGCTCCGCAACGCCTTCGGGCGCCAGGTCGACTCCTTCGAGGCCGACCTCGACATCCCGGCGTTCGGCCCAGCGCCCATGCACGCGGTGTTCATCCGCGCCCCGTGGGTCGAGCGGGCCGGCGACGCGGTCGAGGTGCTCGGTACGGTCCCGTCGGGCCCCGCCGCCGGTAAGATCGTGGCGGTCCGGCAGGGTCACCTGCTCGCGACCTCCTTCCACCCCGAGCTGACCGGGGACACCCGTGTGCACGAGTACTTCGTCGAGATGGTGAGAGAGCAGGCATGAGCGGCCACTCCAAGTGGGCGACCACCAAGCACAAGAAAGCCGCGATCGACGCCAAGCGCGGCAAGCTGTTCGCCAAGATGATCAAGAACATCGAGGTGGCGGCGCGGACCGGCGGCGGCGACCCCGCGGCCAACCCGACGCTCTACGACGCCATCTACAAGGCCAAGAAGAGCTCGGTCCCCAACGACAACATCGACCGCGCGGTCAAGCGCGGCTCGGGTGCCGAGGCGGGCGGCGCCGAGTACGCCACGATCATGTACGAGGGCTACGGCCCCAACGGCGTGGCGGTGCTCATCGAGTGCCTCACCGACAACCGCAACCGCGCGGCCGCCGAGGTGCGTGTCGCCATGACCCGCAACGGCGGCTCGATGGCGGACCCGGGCTCGGTCTCGTACCTCTTCTCGCGCCGCGGCGTGGTCATCGTGCCGAAGAACGGCCAGTCCGAGGACGACGTGCTCGCGGCCGTGCTCGACGCCGGTGCGGAGGAGGTCAACGACCTCGGGGAGTCGTTCGAGGTCGTCTCGGCCGCGTCCGACGTCGTGGCGGTCCGCACGGCGCTCGTGGACGCCGGCATCGACTACGAGTCGGCCGACACGCCCTTCCTGCCGAGCATGCAGGTGCCCCTCGACGAGGACGGCGCCCGCAAGATGTTCAGGCTCATCGACGCACTCGAGGACAGCGACGACGTCCAGAACGTCTTCGCCAACTTCGACGTGAGCGACGAGATCATGGAGTCGCTCGACGCCTGATCCGGCGTGGCGCGGCGGCACGTCGGGGGTTCGCGGGTACGATCCGAACACCTGTACGGGCGGCGTGCCCGTGCTCCAGCGCCCCGGAGGGACGTCGCGTGCGCGTGCTCGGTGTCGACCCCGGCCTCACCCGCTGCGGCGTGGGCGTGGTCGACGGCGCGCCCGGGCGGCGGGTGAGCCTCGTGCGCGTGGAGGTCGTGCGCACCTCGGCCGACCTCGACCTCGCGAGCCGGCTGCTCGCGATCGAGCAGGGGATCGAGGCCATCCTCGACGCCACCCGTCCCGACGCGGTCGCGGTCGAGCGCGTCTTCGCCCAGCACAACGTCCGCACGGTGATGGGCACCGCCCAGGCAGGGGCTCTCGCGATCGCCGCCGCTGCCCGCCGCGGCATCCCGGTCGCGCTGCACACGCCGAGCGAGGTCAAGGCCGCCGTCACCGGGCAGGGCCGGGCCGACAAGGACCAGGTCGCCCTCATGGTGATGCGACTCCTCGGGCTCGACGCCATGCCCAAGCCCGCCGACGCCTCCGACGCCCTGGCGCTGGCGATCTGCCACCTGTGGCGCGGGGACTCCTCGGCCCGCCTGGCGGCCGCGGCGGCTGCGGCGCCGAGGTCGCGCATCCCTTCGTCCGCCTCCGCAGCCCGTCCCGCCCCCGGCCGCCGCGTCGCCGTCGGCCCCGTACGGGGCGCCTCGTGATCGCCTTCGTGCGCGGCACCGTGGTGACCGTCGGCGCCGGCAGCGCGGTGCTCGACGTCTCCGGCGTCGGCTACGAGCTCCTGTGCACTCCCCGCACGCTGGCCGAGCTGCGGGTCGGGCACGAGGCCACCCTCGCCGCGGCCATGGTCGTGCGCGAGGACTCCATGACCCTGTTCGGCTTCGGCGACGCCGACGAGCGGGCCGTGTTCGACAAGCTCCAGTCGGTCTCCGGCGTCGGCCCCCGCCTCGCCCAGGCGCTCCTGGCCGCGCACACGCCCGACTCCCTGCGGCTCGCGATCGCCACCGAGGACGTGAAGGCGCTCACCCGCGTCTCCGGCGTCGGGCAGAAGGGCGCCCAGCGGCTCGTGCTCGAGCTCAAGGACAAGCTCGGCGCGCCCACGGGCACCACCGTCGACCTCACCCCCGGCGCGCACGGCGGCCCGGCCTGGCAGGGCCCGGTGCACTCCGCCCTCGTCGGCCTCGGCTGGTCGGCCCGTGAGGCGGACGCCGCCGTGGCCGCGGTGGCAGAGGACGTCGCCCCCGACGCCGACGTCGCCACCGTGCTGCGCCTCGCCCTGCGCTCGCTGGACCGCGCATGACCTACGACGACGGCTCGTACGACGCGTCGCACGACGACCGCCTGCTCGCACCCGAGGCGGGCTCGGAGGAGGCGGCGCTCGAGTCGGCCCTGCGGCCGCGGACGCTCGACACCTTCATCGGCCAGCAGCGGGTCAAGGACCAGCTCGGGCTCGTGCTCGAGGCGGCCACCGCCCGCGGGCGGGCCGCCGACCACGTGCTGCTCGCCGGGCCGCCCGGCCTCGGCAAGACCACGCTCTCGATGATCATCGCCGCCGAGCTGGGGATGCCGCTGCGCGTCACGAGCGGCCCGGCGCTGCAGCACGCCGGCGACCTCGCGGCGGTGCTGTCGAGCCTCGTGCCCGGCGAGGTGCTGTTCCTCGACGAGATCCACCGCATGTCCCGCGCCGCGGAGGAGATGCTCTACCTCGCGATGGAGGACTTCCGGGTCGACGTCATCGTGGGGAAGGGCCCGGGCGCCACGGCCATCCCGCTCGAACTGCCGCCGTTCACCCTCGTCGGCGCCACCACCCGGGCGGGTCTGCTGCCGGGCCCGCTGCGCGACCGGTTCGGGTTCACCGCGCACATGGACTTCTACGACGCGTCCGACCTCGAGCTCATCCTCGCCCGCAGCGCCGCGCTGCTCGACGTGCCGCTGGCCGCTGACGCCGCGGTCGAGATCGCCGGGCGCAGCCGGGGCACGCCCCGTGTGGCCAACCGCCTGCTGCGACGCGTCCGCGACTTCGCGCAGGTGCGGGCCGACGGCCATGTCGACCTCGAGGTCGCCCACGCGGCGCTCACGCTGTACGAGGTGGACGAGATCGGCCTCGACCGGCTCGACCGCGCCGTCCTCACCGCGCTGCTCACCAAGTTCGGCGGCGGGCCGGTGGGTCTGTCCACGCTCGCCGTCGCCGTGGGGGAGGAGTCCGAGACCGTCGAGACGGTGTGCGAGCCCTTCCTCGTGCGCGCCGGGCTGCTGGCCCGCACGCCGCGCGGCCGGATCGCCACCGCCGCCGCGTGGGGGCACCTCGGGCTGCGCGCACCGGCCGGATCGGCGGCCGCGCTGCTCCCGTTCGACGAGGACGAGGGCACGGCGCCGAGCGCTTAGACTCACCTGGACGCGTCGGGACCCTCCGTCGCTCCGAGTGAAGGATCCCCGTCGTGCCGCAGAACATCAGCGCCCTGCTCCCGCTGCTCCTGATCGCCGCGGCGTTCTACTTCCTCATCCTGCGCCCGACCAGGGCCCGCCAGGCGGCCCAGCGCGAGACGGTGTCCAAGCTGGCCCCGGGCGTCCGGATCATGACGACGGCCGGGCTGTTCGGCACGGTCGAGGCCCTCGACGGCGACGACGTGCTGCTCGAGATCGCGCCGGGGGTCACCGTGCGCTACGTGGCCGCCGCGGTGGCCAAGGTGCTCGACCCGGCCGCACCCGACGCCGTTGCGGGAACCCCGGAGGAGAGCCGCCCGTCGATCATCGAGGGCGACACGGCCGGCTCCTAGCCACCCGCGGTCCGGAGAAGCCCTCCGGGTCGTCCATACTTCTCGGGCACGGGACCCTCGCGGGGCCTGTGCCCGCGCGGGTCCTCGTGGCCCGCACGGTCCACAGCGGCTCCGGCCGCGGCAACGGGTCCCGTTCAGCGGGCACGACGGTCCACCACCTGGGGGAGTCCCCGGGCTGGACGCACAGGAGACACCACGGTGGCAGCACCGACCCAGGCGAGCGCGCGGCCCGGCCGCACCCTCGTGATCCTCGGCCTCGTGATCCTCGGCCTCGTCGTGTGGACGCTCTGGCCCGGCCAGAGCCACACGCCGAAGCTCGGGCTCGACCTGCGCGGCGGCACCCAGGTGATCCTCACCCCGACCTCCGCCGACGGTGGTGGCGCGATCACCGACGACCAGCTCAAGCAGACGGTGGAGATCATCCGCCAGCGCGTCGACGGCTTCGGCGTCGCCGAGTCGGAGGTGACCACCCAGGGGTCCGGCTCCAACGCGACCATCGTCGTCTCCATCCCGGGCGTCACCAACCAGGCGGTGCTCGACTCGCTCGCCACCACCGCCAAGCTCGACTTCCGGCCGGTGCTGGCCATCGACTTCGGCTCGCCGCAGGTCGCGCCGAGTGGGAGCCCGTCGCCGTCGCCGTCCTCCTCGGCCTCCGGCAGCAGCAGCGCCTCCCCGAGCGCCAGCGCCTCGGCCAGCCCCAGCGCCTCGCCCTCGGCGTCGGCCAACGGCGCCCCGCTGCCGCAGACGGCGGCCTCCGGCAGCGCCACGCCGACCGCCTCGGCCTCGCCGAGCCCGAGCGCGTCGGGCACCGCCGCGGCCGGGGACCTCCCGCCGATCCAGTCGGCCACGAACGACGCCGCCTTCCAGGCGAAGTACGTCGCGCTCGACTGCCTCGCGCCCGGCGCCACCCAGGGCGGCCCGGCCGACCCCAAGAAGTTCATCGCGACGTGCCAGGACGACGGCTCGCTCAAGTACCTGCTCGACCCGGCAGCGGTCGAGGGCACCGAGATCGCCAGCGCCCAGGCCACCATCGCCCAGCAGGGCGTCGGCTGGGAGGTTCAGCTCACCTTCACCCCGGACGGGGCCACCCAGTTCGCCGAGGTGACCGGCCAGCTCGCCCAGAACCCGTCGCCGCAGAACCAGTTCGCGATCACGCTCGACGGCCTCGTGCAGTCCGCGCCGTACGTCTCGCAGGCGATCCTCGGCGGCAACGCGGTCATCACCGGCAGCTTCACCGCGGAGGAGGCCAAGGCCCTCGCCAACGTGCTGAAGTACGGCTCGCTGCCCGTCGCCCTGAAGGTGTCGTCGGTCGAGCAGCTCTCGCCCACCCTCGGTCAGGACCAGCTCGACGCCGGCCTCATCGCCGGTGCGCTCGGCCTGCTGCTCGTGGTGGTCTACCTCTGCCTCTACTACCGGGCCCTCGGCCTGGTGGCGGTGGCGTCGCTTCTCGTGGCTGCGGTCATCACCTACACGCTGATCGTGATCCTCGGCCGGCAGATCGGTTTCACGCTGTCGCTCGCGGGTGTCGCGGGTGTCATCGTGGCGATCGGAATCACGGCCGACTCGTTCGTCGTGTATTTCGAGCGCATCCGCGACGAGATCCGCGAGGGTCGCACGCACCGCCAGGCCGGCGATCTCGGCTGGATCCGCGCACGGCGCACGATCCTTGCGGCCGACTTCGTGTCGCTGCTCGCCGCCGTCGTCCTGTACTTCCTGTCCGTCGGCAGCGTCCGCGGCTTCGCGTTCACCCTCGGTCTGACGACCCTGGTCGACGTCGCGGTCGCCTTCCTGTTCACCCGGCCGCTCGTGCAGATCCTGATGCGCAACAAGGCGTTCACCTCCGGCAAGCCGTGGACCGGCCTGTCACCCGACCGGCTGGGCGTGAAGCAGACCATCTCCGACGACGCCCCCCGCCAGACCCTGGCCGCGAGCCGCGCCGCCTCCAAGGAGTCCTGATGCCCACCCGACTCGGTTCTCTGGCGCACCGCCTCTACAGCGGCGAGGTCTCGTACGACTTCGTCGGCAAGCGTCGCCGCTGGTACGCCCTCTCCGGCGTGATCCTGGTGCTCGCGCTCGTCGGCCTGTTCGGCCGGGGCCTCAACCTCGGCATCGAGTTCCGGGGCGGCTCGGAGTTCCGGGTGCCCGGCACGACCGCCACCGTCGAGGACGCTCGCGCGTCCGCGGAGGCCGCAGGCATCCAGGACCCGATCGTCACCGAGGTCGGCCAGGGGGTGCTGCGCATCCAGACGCCGGCGCTCACGCCGACCGAGTCTGCCGCGGTCACCCAGCAGCTGTCGGACGACCTCGGCGCACCGGTCGCCGACATCGGCGTCCAGCTCGTCGGGCCGTCGTGGGGCGCGGAGATCACCCAGCGCGCAGTGCAGGGCCTTGTCGCCTTCCTCGTGCTCGTCGTGATCTTCCTGTCGTTCTACTTCGAGTGGCGGCTCGCGGTCGCGGCGCTCGTCGCGCTGCTGCACGACCTCGTCATCACGATCGGCATCTACGCCCTCACCGGCTTCGAGGTGACCCCAGCGACGGTGATCGGTGTCCTCACGATCCTCGGCTTCTCCCTATACGACACGGTCGTCGTGTTCGACAAGGTCAGGGAGAACACCCGCAACATCACGTCCGGCAACCGCGCGACGTACAGCGAGGCCGCGAACCTCGCCCTCAACCAGACCCTGGTGCGCTCGATCAACACCTCGATCGTGGCCCTGCTGCCCGTCGCGGCGATCCTCGTGATCGGCGTCGGCCTGCTCGGCGCCGGCACGTTGAAGGACCTCGCGCTCGCGCTCTTCATCGGCACGGCTGCGGGCACCTACTCGTCGATCTTCATCGCGACGCCGGTGGCCTGCCAGCTGCAGGAGCGCCGACCCGAGATGAAGGCGCTCGCCGCCCGGGTCGAGGCACGGCGCGCCGGGCTCGACTCGCGTGCACGTCGTCGCCCTGCCGGCAGTGGCACGGCGACCGCCGTGGTCGAGGAGACCGAGGCGGAGGCCGACGGGCAGACCGTGGCCGAGCAGCTCGCGTCACCGCAGACCGTGGCACCCGCCGGGCCGCGCCAGCAGCCCAAGCGCAACGTCCCGCGGCAGCAGCGCAAGAAGCGCTGATGGCCGAGCTCGAGGCCCTGCTCGACACCCGCATTCGATCGATCCCCGACTGGCCGGTGCCGGGCGTCGTCTTCCGCGACATCACGCCGCTGCTGGCCGACCCGGCCGGCATCCCCGCGGTGGTCGAGGGGATCGCGACTGCGCTGACGGCAGCCGGGGTCCACGGCGCGGACCTCGTCGCGGGCGTCGAGGCCCGCGGGTTCATCCTCGGGGCGCCGCTGGCGGTCGGGCTCGGCGTCGGGTTCGTGCCGGTGCGCAAGGAGGGCAAGCTGCCCGGCGACGTGCACGCCGAGAGCTACGACCTCGAGTACGGCCAGGCCACGCTCGAGGTGCAGGTGGGCGCCGTGGCGTCCGGCCACCGCGTGGTGCTCGTCGACGACGTCCTCGCCACCGGTGGCACAGCTGCTGCCGCGGTCAACCTGCTGCGCGCGGCCGGGGCCGAGGTGCTCGCGCTCGTGTGCCTGCTCGAGCTGCCCGCCCTGGGCGGTCGTGAGCGGCTCGACGTGCCGGTCATCGCGCTCCGCGCTGTCTGAACCATCACGCCCCGACCCGCCACATCCTGCAGGGATCCGCACGTGCCCTCCAGGTACGCTCGTCGCGACCGGCGGAGGCATCTTCGTCGTACGACGGAGGACCGCCAGTGGCTGTGAGCGACCCCCTGCCGGGGCCCGTGTTCGAGGTGCGGCACCGCTGGACGTACGTCGAGATGCTGCTGTCGAGCATCGCCTCGCTGGCCGCCGCGCTCGTGCTGTCGGTCGAGGCCTGGCTGCTGGCCAAGGACCCCGATGCGATCTTCTCGTGCGACGTCAACAGCAAGATCTCCTGCGGCACGGTGGCCGAGTCGTGGCAGGCGACCCTGCTCGGATTCCCCAACGCCTACCTCGGCCTGATCTTCGAGTCGGTCGTCATCACGATCGCGCTCGCGTCCCTGTCGGGCGTGCGCTTCCCGCGCCGGTTCATGCTGGGGGCGCACGCGCTGTACACGATCGCCATCGCCTTCGCCTACTGGCTGTTCCTGCAGGCCTACTTCGTGATCGGGTCGCTCTGCCCGTGGTGCCTGCTCGTGACGGTGGCGACCACGCTCGTCTTCACCTCGATCACCCGCGTGAACATCCTCGACCGCACCATCACCTTCGGGCGGCACCAGGAGACGGTGGAGCGCTGGGTGCGGCTCGGCGCCGACACCGCCGTGGCGCTGCTGCTCATCGCTGTGATCGGGGCGATGGTGGCGTTCCGCTACCTGTGAGGCGTGCCGGCACCCGACCCGCGCTCGCAGCGCTCCGCCCGTAGACTGACGCGACCAGCGGTCGCAGCGTGCGAGGAGGTCGGGTGGCCGAGGACGTCGTAGCGAAGCCGGGCGCCGCGGCGCCCGCTGCGACTACGGCTGCCCAGCCGCAACCGGTCAGCCCTGCGTACGAGGCCACCAGCCGGCGCTCGCTGCTCCCGCGGATCTCGGCCCGTCGCGGCGGCAACCGGTCGAGCGCGCACCCCGAGCTCGAGCCCCTGCTGCGCACCGTCAGGCAGTTCCACCCCAAGGCCGACCTCAAGGTGCTCGAGCTCGCGTACGAGCGGGCGGCGTACCTCCACCGCGACCAGCACCGGCGCAGCGGCGACCCGTACATCACGCACCCGCTGGCCGTGGCGACGATCCTCGCCGAGCTCGGCATGACCCCGCCGACCCTCGCCGCCGCGCTGCTGCACGACACGGTGGAGGACACCGAGTACTCCCTCGACGCGCTGCGCGAGGACTTCGGCGACGAGGTGGCGGCGCTGGTCGACGGCGTCACCAAGCTCGACAAGGTGAAGTACGGCCAGGCCACCGCGGCCGAGACGGTCCGCAAGATGGTCGTGGCGATGGCGCGCGACATCCGCGTGCTCGTCATCAAGCTCGCCGACCGCCTGCACAACATGCGCACGCTCCGCTGGATGCCGCCGGCCAAGCAGGAGCAGAAGGCGCGCGAGACGCTCGAGATCTACGCGCCCCTCGCCCATCGCCTGGGCATGAACACCATGAAGTGGGAGCTGGAGGACCTCGCGTTCGCCACGCTGTACCCGAAGATGTACGACGAGATCGTGCGCCTCGTCGGGCAGCGCGCGCCGGAGCGCGACAGCTACCTGACCGCGGTCAAGGAGGCGGTCGAGAAGGACCTCGACGACGCGAAGATCAAGCACACGGTGACGGGCCGGCCCAAGCACTACTACTCCGTCTACCAGAAGATGATCGTGCGGGGCCGCGATTTCGCGGACATCTACGACCTCGTCGGCATCCGCATCCTGGTCGAGTCGGTGCGCGACTGCTACGCGGTCCTCGGCGTCATCCACTCGCGGTGGAACCCGGTCCCCGGCCGGTTCAAGGACTTCATCGCGATGCCCAAGTTCAACATGTACCAGTCGCTGCACACGACCGTCATCGGGCCGACCGGCCGCCCGGTCGAGCTGCAGATCCGCACCATGGACATGCACCGGGCCGCGGAGTACGGCGTCGCCGCGCACTGGCGCTACAAGCAGGGGAGCGTCGGCGGCAAGCAGGGCCCGGACGACATGGGCTGGCTGCGCCAGCTGCTCGAGTGGCAGCGCGAGACCGAGGACCCGGACGACTTCCTCGACTCCCTGCGCTACGACCTCGCCTCCAACGAGGTGTTCGTCTTCACGCCGAAGGGCGACGTCGTGGCGCTGCCGGGCGGTTCGACGCCGGTCGACTTCGCGTACGCCGTCCACACCGAGGTCGGGCACCGCTGCGTCGGCGCGCGCGTCAACGGGAAGCTCGTGCCGCTCGAGTCGTCGCTCACCTCGGGCGACGCAGTCGAGGTGTTCACCTCGAAGGCGGAGAACGCAGGCCCGAACCGCGACTGGCTGCAGTTCGTCAAGAGCCCGCGCGCCCGTTCGAAGATCAAGGCCTGGTTCTCCAAGGAGCGCCGCGAGGAGGCGGTCGAGTCCGGCAAGGAGTCGATCACGCGTGCGATGCGCAAGGCCGGCCTCCCGCTGCACCGGCTGCTGTCACCCGGCGCGCTGCAGGGCCTGCTCGCCGACCTGCACATGTCCGACGTCACCGCGCTCTACGCCGCGGTCGGCGAGGGCCGCGTGTCGGCGACGGCGGTCGTGCAGAAGCTCATGCAGGCGCACGGCGGCACCGACGGCGCCACCGAGGACCTCGCCGAGGTCGTCACGCCGGGCAAGATCGCGACGGGCAAGGCGCGCCCGCAGGGCGACCCCGGCATCGTGGTCGACGGCGACGACGACGTGTGGGTCAAGCTCGCCCGCTGCTGCACGCCGGTGCCGGGCGACGAGGTGCTCGGCTTCGTCACGCGCGGGCACGGCGTCTCGGTGCACCGCACGGACTGCGTCAACATCTCCTCGCTGCGCCAGGAGCCCGACCGCATCGTGCCCGTCACGTGGTCGCCGAAGGCCACGAGCGTGTTCCTCGTCAACATCCAGGTCGAGGCGCTCGACCGCTCGCGCCTGCTGTCCGACGTCACCCGCGCGCTGTCCGACCAGCACGTGAACATCCTGTCGGCGTCGGTGAGCACCACCCGCGACCGCATCGCGCTCTCGCGCTTCACCTTCGAGATGGCCGACGCCACGCATCTCGGCTCGGTGCTGAAGACCGTGCGCGGCGTCGAAGGCGTCTACGACGTCTACCGCGTGTGACCGGGTACGGCACCCCGAGCCTCGGCACCGCGCGGCTCGCCCTCTCGCCGTACACCGAGGACGACCGCGCCGCGTTCGTCGCGCTCCTGGGGCAGGACTCGGTCACGTGCTACATGGGCGACGGCGAGCCCATGACCGAGGTCGCGTCCGTCTCGATGTTCACCAAGGTGCTCGACGAGATCTACCCCGCCGGGTCCTGGCCGATCTGGTGCGTCCGTGAGGGCGGCCGGCTGGTGGGCCACGCCGAGGTGAAGCCCAGCCCGGGGGAGCGCATCGACGGCTGGGAGGTCGTCTACGCCCTCGACCCGTCCGTGTGGGGACGCGGGCTCGGCACCGAGCTCGTCGTCGCGCTCACGGCGTACGCGCACGACGCCCTCGGGCTCGTCGAGGTGCACGCCACCGTGGATCCGGCCAACACGGCGTCGCTCGACGTGCTGGTGCGCGTCGGGTACATAGGCCTGCCGGACATCGACGAGGACGGCGAGCTCACCCGCCACCTCGTCCATCGCTCCTAGCCCTCACCCACGCAAGTGCCACAGAACCCGGGGTTCTGTGGCACTTCGGTGCGTACGGCGGGATCAGCCGGAGAACTCCGCGGCGGCGCGCTCGGCGGCCTCGAGGAGCGTCTTGGTCGTGGCGATGCGGCCCTCGACGTCGGCGGCCTTACGGGCGTCGCCGGCGGCGACGAGCTTGGCGTGCTCCTTCTCGAGCTTGGCCAGCGACGCGCCGAACTGCTCCACCGTCGCGTCGGCACGGGCCTTGGCCTCGGGGTTGGTGCGCTTCCACTGGTCCTGCTCGCCCTTGCGGACGGCGTCCTCGACGCGGCGCAGGCGCCCCTCGATGCGCTCCTTGTCGCCGCGCGGGACGTGGCCGATCGACTCCCAGCGCTCCTGGATCGACCGCAGCGCAGTCTTGGCCGACTTGAGGTCGGAGGTGTTGATCGCCTCGGCCTCGGCCAGCAGGGCCTCCTTGGCCGCGAGGTTCTCGGCGAAGCCGGCGTCGCGCTTGCCGAGCTCGGCGTTGCGGGCGGCGAAGAACTCGTCCTGGGCGGCGCGGAAGCGCTGCCACAGCTCCTCCTCGTCCGTCTTGCCGGCCCGGCCTGCGGCCTTCCAGCGCGACATGAGGTCGCGGTACGCGGACGCGGTGTTCCCCCAGTCGGTGGACGACTTGAGGGCCTCGGCCTCGGCGACGAGCGACTCCTTGACCTGCTTGGCCTCGCCGCGCTCGCCGTCGAGGCGGGCGAAGTGCTGGCGACGGTGCTTGTCGAACTGCGAGCGGGCGTGGCTGAACCGCTTCCAGAGGGCCTGCTCGCCGGTGCGGTCGGCACGGGGGGCGGCCTTCCACTCGTCGAGCAGCTCCTTGAAGCGCTCGCCGCTCGCCTTCCACTGGGTGGACTCGGCGAGGGCCTCGGCCTCGGCCACGATCGCCTCGCGGGCGGCGAGGGCGGCGGCCTTGGCGGCGGCACGCACCTCGGCGGCAGCGGCGCGCTTCTCCTGCACGAGGGAGTCGAGCGCCGCGACGCGGGCGCGCAGCGACGCGAGGTCGCCGACCATCGTGGGCGACTCGAGCGACTCGAGCGCGCGCTTGACCACGGCACCGGCCTGCTCGGGTGAGGCCTTGCCCTCGGTGAGGCGTCGCGTGGCGAGGCTGACCTCGACCGAGAGGTCGTCGAACTTGCGGACGAAGAACGCCAGCCCCTCGTCCGGGGTGCCCGCAGCCCACTGCCCCACGACGTGCTCGGAGCCGTCGTGGAGGGCGACGTGGACGTTGCCGTCGTCGTCGATGCGCCCGAAGGTGGCCGAGTCGGTGGGGCGGTCGGCGTCGTGCACCTCGGGCTCCGGGGCGGCCACCGGCGCGGGCGTCGCAGCGCCGGTCGCCACGGGGCGCGGGGGAGCGGGCCGGACGCTGCCGGCGAGGGCGGCGGGGCTCGGCCGCGGCGACGGCTTCGGTGCAGCAGCGGGTGCCTCAGCGGAGGGTGCCTCAGCGGAGGGTGCCTCAGGAGCGGGTGCCTCGGCAGCGGGTGCCGCGGCACCGGGTGCCTCGGCTGCTGGCGCCTGCGCAGCGGGGACGTCGGCGGCGGCCTCGGCTTCGACCTGCTCGGGCGCTGCCTCGACGGCGGGCATCGGCGGGGCGGCCTCGACGGCGGCCTGCTCGGGCGCCGCCTCGACGGCGGGCATCGGCGGGGCGGCCTCGACAGCGGCTGGCTCCGCGACGGGCTCCTCGACAGCGGCTGGCTCCGCGACGGGCTCCTCGACAGCGGCTGGCTCCGCGAGGGGCTCCTCGACCGGTGCTTCGGCGGCCTCGGCCTCCGGTGCCGCAGCGGCATCGGGAGCATCAGGTGCTGCCTCGACCGCCTCCACCGCCTCGGTGACCTCGTCGGGGGTGGTCTGCTCGGTGCCCTCGGGGGCGCTGCTGTCGCTCATGCTGGTGTTCACTCCTCAGCCGGCCGGCTTGTCGCTGGTCGTGGCCTTCGTGATGACGATGGGCTGTGCGGGGGATCCGTCGTTCGGGTTGGCGTTGCCTTGCGCGACCCCGGCCTCGGCCACCTTCTGGACGACGTCGAGACCGGACACCACTGTGCCCCAGATCGTGTAGCTCGCGGGCAGGGTCGTGTCCTTGTAGACGATGAAGAACTGGCTGCCGGACGTGCCGGGGCCGCCGTTTGCCATCGCGACGGTGCCCTCCGGGTAGTTGACGCCCGTCGCGGTGGGCAGGTTCTCGTCGGGCAGCGTGTAGCCGGGGCCGCCCGTGCCGTCGTTGTTCGGGCTGCCGCACTGGAGCACGAAGATGCCGCTCGTGGTGAGGCGGAAGCAGTCGCTGTCGGTGTAGAAGCCCTGGTCGGCCAGGAACGCCATCGACGTCGTGGTCTGCGGCGCCTTCTGGTTGGGCACCATCTCGATCACGATGTCGCCGCAGTTGGTGGCGAGCGTGAGCGTGGTCTGCGCCCCGGCCGGGCGGGTGTCGGCCGGCGGGGAGGTCCAGGTCTGCGTCTTCACGGTGGGCTCGGGGGCCGTGGTGCAGCCCTTCACCGACGCCGACGGGCTCGCGCTCGGCGACACCGAGCCGCTGGGGCTGGTCGAGGGCGACGCCGACGTCGACGGCGATGCGGTGGCTGACGGCGAGGTCACGCCGTCCGCGACGTCGTCCGAGCCGCGGTTGGTCAGCACGAGAGCGAGCACACCGCCCACGACCACGACCAGAGCCGCCACGACGGCGATGATCTGGTTGCGACGTCGGTTCTTGATGGCACGCTCGGCCCGGCGCTGCTGCTGCCGCTCGTACTTCGCGCGAGCGATCTCCCGCTCGCGCTTGTTGCTGCTCGACACGCCCTGCGGCTCCCGTCACGTCCTCGCCGAGCACCGGTCCGGTGCCCTGCCGCGCACCACGCGCCCTGGGAGTCTAGGCAGTCGATACGCGATCGGGGGCAGGCGGGCCGGAAGGTAGGCTGCGCCCGCCGGGCGTGTCGCCCGGCGGCCACGTCACAGTTTGGTGACGGGACCCGGCAGCAGGAGGAGAGCCCGTGCTCGTCGTCGGCTTCCCCGCCGGTCCCTGGGGAACCAACTGCTGGGTGCTCGCGACCGGCAAGGGCGAGCAGTGCGTCGTCGTCGACCCGGGCAAGGACGCCGCCCCGGGTATCGAGGACGTCGTCCGCGAGCAGGGCCTGGAACCCGTCGCCGTGCTCCTCACCCACGGGCACATCGACCACGTGTGGTCGGTGGTCCCGGTCTGCGGTGCCCGCGGGATCCCGGCGTACATCCACCCCGACGACCGCTCGATGCTCGCCGACCCCCTGGCGGGCATCAGCGCGCAGACGGCGCAGATGCTGGCCTCCATGACCGAGGGGAAGCTCGCCGCGGGCGAGCCGGACGACGTCCGCCTGCTGACCGACGGCGCCGTCCTCGAGCTGGCCGGGCTCGAGCTGGTCGTCGACCACGCGCCGGGGCACACCCGGGGCTCGGTGATGTTCCGGCAGGCCGCCGCCGAGGGCGTACCCCCGCTCCTGCTCTCCGGCGACGTCCTGTTCGAGGGCTCGATCGGCCGCACCGACCTCCCGGGCGGAGACCACGAGGCGATGCTCGCCAGCCTCGCGCGCAAGGTGCTGCCCCTCGACGACGAGACCGTGGTGCTGCCCGGCCACGGCGGCACGACCACCATCGGCGACGAGCGCGCCACCAACCCGTACCTCACGGCCCTGATCCGCCAGGGCTCGTCGACCGCTGCCCCCGGACGGGGGCTCTAGGACCTCATGAGCCGCATCGCCCCCCTCTCCGGCTTCCCGGAGTGGCTGCCCGCCGAGCGCGTCGTGGAGCAGCAGGTGCTCGACACCGTGCGCCGCGTCTTCGAGCTGCACGGCTTCGCCTCGATCGAGACGCGCGCGGTGGAGCCCCTCGAGCAGATGCTGCGCAAGGGCGAGATCGACAAGGAGGTCTACGTCCTCCGCCGTCTGCACGCCGAGAGCGACGAGGCCGACGCCGGGCTCGGCCTGCACTTCGACCTCACCGTGCCGTTCGCGCGCTACGTGCTGCAGAACGCCGGTCACCTGGAGTTCCCGTTCCGCCGCTACCAGATCCAGAAGGTGTGGCGGGGCGAGCGGCCGCAGGAGGGGCGCTTCCGCGAGTTCACTCAGGCCGACATCGACGTCATCGGCCGCGACACCCTCGCGTTCCACCACGAGGTCGAGGTCGCGCTCGTGATGGCCGAGGTGTTCCGCGCGCTCCCGTGCCCGCCCGCGGTCATCCTCGTGAACAACCGCAAGCTCGCGGAGGGCTTCTTCCTGGGCGCGGGCGCCACCGATGCTGCGGCGGCCCTCCGGGCGATCGACAAGCTCGACAAGATCGGCCCCGAGAAGGTGGCCGCGCTCCTCGAGTCGGACGCCGGCCTCACGGCCGAGGGCGCGCAGAAGTGCCTCGCCCTCGCCGGCATCCGCAGTGCCGACGTCTCGTTCGTCGCTCAGGTGCGCGCGCTCGGCGTCGAGCACGAGCTGCTCACCGAGGGGCTCGACGAGCTCGCCGCGGTGATCGCGGCGGCGTCCGCGCGGATGCCGGGCGCGGTGGTGGCCGACCTCAAGATCGCGCGGGGCCTGGACTACTACACGGGCACGGTCTACGAGACCCAGCTCGTCGGGTACGAGTCGTTCGGCTCGGTCTGCTCGGGCGGCCGGTACGACTCGCTCGCGAGCGACGGCCGTACGACGTACCCGGGCGTCGGCATCTCGCTCGGCGTCTCGCGCCTGCTGTCGGTGCTCATCGGCCGCGGCCTGGTGACGGCCTCCCGCTCGGTGCCGACCGCCGTGCTCGTCGCCGTCTCCGACGACGACGCCCGCGGCACGTCCGAGGACGTCGCAGCGGCGCTGCGCGCCCGGGGCATCAGCACCGAGGTCGCGCCCAGCGCGGCCAAGTTCGGCAAGCAGATCCGCCACGCCGACCGTCGTGGCATCCCGTTCGTCTGGTTCGTCTCGGACGACGGCACGCACTCGGTCAAGGACATCCGGTCGGGCGACCAGGTCGACGCCGACCCCACCAGCTGGACGCCGCCGGCGGAGGACCTCGTCCCCGTCGTTGCGCTGGCTCAGAACGAGGAGAGCACGTCGTGATCCGCACGCACACCGCCGGAAGCCTTCGCGCGGAGCACGTCGGCCAGACCGTGACGCTGGCCGGCTGGGTCGCCCGCCGCCGCGACCACGGCGGCGTCGCCTTCCTCGACCTGCGCGACGCGTCCGGCGTCGTGCAGGTGGTCGTCCGCGATCCCGAGGTCGCGCACCCGTTGCGCAACGAGTTCTGCGTCAAGGTCGTCGGCGTGGTGTCGGCCCGGCCCGAGGGCAACGCCAACCTCGACCTGCCGACCGGCGAGGTCGAGGTCGTGACGAGCGAGCTCGAGGTGCTCTCGACGGCGGCGCCGCTGCCGTTCCCGATCGACGAGCACGTCGAGGTCGGCGAGGAGGCGCGCCTGCGCCACCGCTACCTCGACCTCCGCCGTCCCGCGCCGGGCGCCGCCCTGCGTCTGCGCAGCCGCGTCAACCGCATCGCGCGCGACGTGCTCTACGACCACGACTTCATCGAGATCGAGACCCCGACGCTGACCCGCTCGACCCCCGAGGGTGCGCGCGACTTCCTCGTGCCGGCCCGCCTGCAGCCGGGCACCTGGTACGCGCTGCCTCAGAGCCCGCAGCTGTTCAAGCAGCTGCTCATGGTGGCGGGCATGGAGCGCTACTTCCAGATCGCGCGCTGCTACCGCGACGAGGACTTCCGTGCCGACCGGCAGCCGGAGTTCACCCAGCTCGACATCGAGATGAGCTTCGTCGACCAGGACGACGTCATCGCGATCGGCGAGGCCGTCGTGTCGTCGGTGTGGCGCGAGATCGGCGTCGAGATCCCCACGCCCATCGCGCGGATGACGTACGCCGACTCGATGGCGCGCTACGGCAACGACAAGCCCGACCTGCGCTTCGGCAACGAGCTGGTCGAGTGCACCGACTACTTCGGCGGGACGACGTTCCGGGTCTTCCAGGCGCCGTACGTCGGCGCGGTCGTCATGCCGGGCGGGGCCTCGCAGCCGCGCAAGCAGCTCGACGCGTGGCAGGACTGGGCGAAGTCCCGCGGCGCGCGCGGCCTCGCGTACGTGCTGGTAGGCGAGGACGGCGAGCTCGGCGGCCCGGTCGCCAAGAACCTCAGCGACGCCGAGCGCGCGGGCCTGGCCGAGCGCGTCGGCGCCCAGCCCGGCGACTGCGTGTTCTTCGCGGCGGGGGAGACAACGCCGTCGCGGGCGCTCCTCGGCGCCGCGCGCCTGGAGATCGGCAAGCGCTGCGGCCTCATCGACGAGTCCGCGTGGGCGTTCGTGTGGATCGTCGACGCGCCGCTGTTCGAGCCGTCGTCCAAGGCGGTCGAGAGCGGCGACGTCGCCGTCGGTGCCGGCGCCTGGACCGCCGTGCACCACGCGTTCACCTCGCCCAAGCCCGAGTGGATCGACCGGTTCGAGGAGAGCCCTGGGGAGGCGCTCGCCTACGCGTACGACATCGTGTGCAACGGCAACGAGATCGGCGGCGGCTCGATCCGTATCCACCGCAAGGACGTGCAGGAGCGCGTGTTCGCGATGATGGGCCTCGGGGCCGAGGAGCAGCAGGAGAAGTTCGGCTTCCTGCTCGACGCGTTCGCCTTCGGCCCCCCGCCGCACGGCGGCATCGCCTTCGGCTGGGACCGCATCGTGGCGCTGCTCTCGGGCAGCGACTCGATCCGCGACGTGATCGCGTTCCCCAAGACCGGTGGCGGTCAGGACCCGCTGACGGGCGCCCCGGCCGCGATCAGCGGCCAGCAGCGCGCCGAGGCCGGCGTCGACTTCGTCCCCGAGCCCGAGCCCTCGGAGCCCTCCGGGGCCTGATCCGGGTCGCCTCAGTGGTGGTCGGGGCCGGCGACCGCCAGGGCGCCCGAGCTGCTGCCGCGGAGCCAGCGGAACCCCAGCGACGCGTAGACGCTGCGCGCCGCGTCGTTGTCGGCGTACATCCCGAGGCTGACCGCGGGCACGCCCGCGGCGAGCGAGTCGGCGGTGACCTCGGCGCACAGCAGCCGGGCGAGCCGCGTGCCGCGCCTCTCGGGGTGGGTGGCCACGCTGTTGAGGTGGTGGCTGCCCGACCGCTGACGCGTCACCGCGAGCACCGCCGCGAGCCCGCCCGTATCGGGCAGGCCGCGCTCGGGATCCTCGATCCCGGCCCAGCGCACCACGCGCGGGTCGCCGGCGGGGATCGACGCCGTGGGCGACGACACCTCGAGCAGGGCCGCGATGCGCGGGTCGCCGGCGTCCAGGTCGACCACCCGGGCGGCATCGCCGTACGGGGTGGACTGCGGAGCAGGCGGCACGAGGGTGCACCAGGCGTCCCACTCGTCGTGCTCGCGCGGCTGCAGGTGGTCGGGCAGCAGCGCGAGGCCGCCGCGCGGCACCGTGACCCCGGTGACCGGCTCGCCGATCCCGGTGCCGGCGTCCGCGAGACGCGTGAGCAGGGCGACGGCGGCGGCCACGTGCCCGGGGTCGAGCGGGTCGGCGGCGTACCCGCTCACCCAGCGGGCCCCGCGCCACGCGTGGTGGCTCACGACGGCCGCGGCTCGCCCGGGATCCGTGGCGATGCGCTGCAGGTGCCCGGGGTCGACGTCGAACCGGATCCAGAGGTCGCCCGGCAGTGCCTCCTCGAGCTCGGCGTGCAGGGCGCGCTGCCGGTCGTCGGGTGCGGGGCTCACCCCGTAACCCAAGCAGACCGCCGCCCGGCCACCGCCTAGGGTTTCCCGCGTGACCGCGAGCCTGTTCGACGACGGTGCGGCGCCGACCCGCGTCGGAGCCCCGCTCGCCGTCCGCATGCGCCCGCGCACCCTGGAGGAGCTGGTCGGCCAGCGGCACCTGCTCGAGCCCGGGAGCCCCCTGCGCAGGCTGGTGGCCGACCCCGGGTCGGGCCGCGCCGGCATCACGAGCGTGATCCTCTGGGGGCCGCCCGGCACCGGCAAGACCACCCTCGCCTCGCTCGTGAGCACGAGCACGGGACGCCGCTTCGTCGAGCTCTCGGCCGTGACGGCCGGCGTGAAGGACGTCCGCGAGGTGGTCGACCGCGCCCGCGACGCCCTCGGCATGCAGGGGCAGGGCACGGTGCTGTTCGTCGACGAGGTGCACCGCTTCTCCAAGACCCAGCAGGACGCGCTCCTCCCGGCGGTCGAGAACGGCTGGGTCACGCTCGTCGCCGCAACCACCGAGAACCCGTCGTTCTCGGTGATCTCCCCGCTGCTCTCGCGCTCGCTCGTGCTCACCCTGGCCTCGCTGACCGACGACGACCTCCGCGACCTGCTGCGCCGTGCCGTCTCCGACCCCCGCGGCCTCGACGGCACGGTGGAGCTCAGCGAGGAGGCGGAGGAGCACCTGCTGCGCGTGGCGGGCGGCGACGCCCGGCGCGCGCTCACCAGCCTGGAGGCCGCCGCCGGTGCTGCCCTCGACGCCGGGACGAACGTCGTCGACCTCGCCGCGGTCGAGCGGGCCGTGGCCCATGCGGCACCGCGCTACGACCGCGACGGCGACCAGCACTACGACGTGATCAGCGCGTTCATCAAGAGCTGCCGCGGGTCCGACGTCGACGCCGCCCTGCACTACCTGGCCCGGATGCTCGAGGCGGGGGAGGACCCCCGCTTCATCGCGCGCCGCCTGATCATCCTGGCGAGCGAGGACGTCGGCATGGCCGACCCGACCGCGCTGCAGACCGCGGTGGCGGCGGCGAACGCCGTGCAGCTGATCGGCCTCCCCGAGGGCAGGCTCACGCTGGCCCAGGCGACGGTGGCGATCGCGCTGGCGCCCAAGTCGAACGCCGTCACCGTGGCGATCGGCGAGGCCGAGGCAGACGTGCGCCGCGGGCTCATCGGACCGGTACCGGCCCACCTGCGCGACAGCCACTACGCCCGCGCCTCCGACCTCGGCCACGGTGTGGGCTACGTCTACCCGCACGACGTGCCCGGGGGAGTGGCCGAGCAGCAGTACGCCCCCGACCAGGCCACGGGCCGCCGCTACTACGTGCCGACCCGTCATGGCGCCGAGGCGCGGTACGCCGACGTCCTGGACCGCCTGCGGGTGGCGCTGGGCCGTGAGGCCCCGCCGGTAGGGTCGGACGACGCGTCGACCGGCGACGCGACAGGTGGCAGCGAGGGGTGAGCACGACGTGAAGCGACTGTTCTGGCTCGGTGTCGGCGCCGCCGCGGGCTACTACGCCGCACGCCGGGGCGAGGAGGCCGTCGAGCGCGCCCGCGAGCGCGGCGTCGTCGGCAACGTGACCCTCGCAGCCACCACGGCGTCGAAGGTGGCGGCCACCGCGTCGCGCACCGCCGTGACGCTCGGCGAGAAGGCACGCGCCCTCGCGGCCGACCCCGCCGGCTCCGAGACCGCCACCGTGACCCCGATCCGCCCTGCAGCCGGCACGTCCCCGAGCAGCCCCGCGAGCAGCCCCAGCCGAGAGGTCCGACCCTGATGGACTCCGCCGAGATCCGTAGCCGCTTCCTGCGGTTCTTCGCCGACCGCGGGCACACGCCCGTGCCGTCGGCGTCGCTGCTCCTCGACGACCCGACGCTGCTGTTCGTGAACGCCGGCATGGTGCCGTTCAAGCCCTACTTCCTCGGCGAGGCGCCGGCTCCGTACGACCGCGCGACGTCGGTGCAGAAGTGCGTGCGCACCCTCGACATCGACGAGGTGGGCAAGACCACGCGGCACGCGTCGTTCTTCCAGATGGCCGGCAACTTCAGCTTCGGCGACTACTTCAAGGAGGGGGCCATCCCGTTCGCGTGGGAGCTGCTCACCTCCTCGGAGGCCGACGGCGGCTACGGCTTCCCCGAGGACAGGCTCTGGGCGACCGTGTACGACGACGACGACGAGGCCCTCGACATCTGGCACCGCGTCGTCGGCGTCCCCCTCGAGCGGATCCAGCGCCGGGACGCGAAGGACAACTACTGGTCGATGGGCGTCCCCGGCCCCGGCGGCCCGTGCTCGGAGATCTACTACGACCGCGGCCCGGAGCACGGCAAGGAGGGCGGTCCCGTCGCCGACGAGGACCGCTACCTCGAGGTGTGGAACCTCGTCTTCATGCAGGACGAGCTGTCAGCCGTCCGCAGCAAGACCGACTTCGACGTCCGCCAGCCGCTGCCGGCGAAGAACATCGACACCGGCATGGGCCTCGAGCGGATGGCCGCGCTGCTGCAGGGCGTCGACAACATCTACGAGATCGACACCACCAAGATGATCCTCGACCGCGCGGTGGCTCTGTCGGGCGCGCGGTACGGCGCGGGCAGCAGAGACGACGACGTGCGCCTGCGCGTGGTCGCCGACCATGCCCGCACGGTGGCCTTCCTCATGCAGGACGGCGTCCTCCCGGGCAACGAGGGCCGCGGCTACGTGCTGCGCCGCATCCTGCGCCGCGTCGTCCGCAACATGCGGCTGCTCGGCTCGAACGACCCGGTGATGGGCGAGCTCATCTCCGCCTCGGTCGACGCCATGGGCCCGCAGTACCCCGAGCTCGTCGACGACCTCGGCCGTCTCGTCTCCATCGCGGAGAACGAGGAGGCGGTGTTCGCCGAGACGCTCCGCACCGGCACGACGCTGTTCGACACCGCCGTGGCCGACCTGCAGAGGAAGGGCGGCACCACCCTCGCGGGCGACGCCGCGTTCGCGCTGCACGACACGTTCGGCTTCCCCATCGACCTCACGCTGGAGATGGCGGCCGAGAAGGGGATCGAGGTCGACCAGGACGGCTTCCGCCGCCTCATGACCGAGCAGCGCGACCGCGCCAAGGCCGACGCCAAGGCGCGCAAGGCCGGTCTCACGCCCCTGACGGTCTACAAGGACGTCATGGACGCCGCCGGCATCACGGCGTTCACCGGCTACGACGAGGTCGTCTCCGAGGCGACGCTGCGCGGGATCCTCGTCGACGGCGAGGACGTCCGGAGCGCCCGCGAGGGCACCTCGGTCGAGGTCGTGCTCGACCGCAGCCCGTTCTACGCCGAGGGCGGCGGCCAGCTGGCCGATGCCGGCCTCATCACGCTCGCGGACGGCTCTGTCGTCGAGATCGCCGATGTCCAGCAGCCCGTTCCCGGTCTCTACGTGCACCGCGGTCGCGTCGTGTCCGGCGAGGCGGTCGTGGGCCAGGCCGCCGTCGGCCGGGTCGACCTCGAGCGCCGCCGTGCGATCTCGCGCGCGCACACGGCCACGCACCTGGTGCACAAGGCGTTCCGCGACGCGCTCGGCGAGACCGCCACGCAGATGGGCTCGGAGAACTCGCCGGGCAGGTTCCGCTTCGACTTCCCGCTCTCGGGCGCTGTCCCGGCCTCGGTCATGGCCGACGTCGAGGCGCGGGTCAACGACGTCCTCGCCGAGGACCTCGCCGTGACCGCGGAGATCATGAGCCAGGAGCAGGCCCGGGCGGCCGGCGCCATGGCGCTGTTCGGCGAGAAGTACGGCGACAAGGTCCGCGTGGTCTCGGTCGGCGACTGGGCCCGCGAGCTCTGCGGTGGCACCCACGCCCAGCGCTCCGGCCAGGTCGGGCTGGTCAAGTTCCTGTCCGAGGGCTCGATCGGCACCGGCGTGCGCCGGGTCGAGGCCCTCGTCGGCACCGACGCCTACCGGTTCCTCGCGCGCGAGCACCTGCTGGTGGCCCAGCTCGCCGAGATCGTGAAGGCGCGCCCGGAGGAGCTGCCGGAGCGGGTCGACGCGATCCTCACCAAGCTCAAGGACGCCGAGCGGGAGATCGCGAAGGTCCGTTCGGCCAGCCTCGTGGCGAACCTCGAGGGCATCCTCGGCAACGCGCAGGAGGTCGGCCAGGTGCGGCTCTGGACCTTCACCGCCCCTGACGGCACCGACGCCGGCGGCCTGCGCGAGCTGGTCACCAAGGGTCGGGACGCCGCTCGGCAGGAGATCCCGTCGGTCGTGCTCGGCGCGGCGATCTCGGACGGCAAGGTGAGCGTGGTCGTCGCGACCAACGCGGCCGGCCGCGCGGCCGGTGCGTCCGCGAACTCCGTGCTGCAGGCGGCGCTCGCCGCGGTGGGCGGCCGAGGCGGCGGCAAGGACGACATGGCCCAGGGCGGCGGCACCGACGTCACCGGCGTGCAGGCGGCCTTCGCGGCCGCGGCCGGTGCCGTCCGGGCTGCCGTGGGGGCGTGACGTCGCCCACAGACGCCGGATTCCGGCGGGGGATCCGGATCGGCGTGGACGTGGGATCCGTCCGAGTGGGCGTGTCCCGCACCGACCCTGACGGCCTCCTGGCCGTGCCCGTCGCGACCCTCGACCGCCCCAAGGCGGTCGCGGCGCCGCGCACGGACCTGCTCGGCGTCGCCGACCTGGTGGGGGAGTACGAGCCCCTCGAGGTGGTCGTGGGCCTGCCTCTGACGCTCGAGGGCGTCGAGGGCCCTGCCACCGAGGCCGTCCGTGCGTGGGTGGCCGACCTGCACCGCGAGCTCGCCCGACGGGGAACTTCCGTGCCGGTGCGGCTCGTCGACGAACGGATGACCACCGCCGCCGTCACCAAGAGCCTGCGCGCCGCAGGTCGCGACGCGCGCAGCAGCCGTGCCGTGGTCGACCAGGCCGCGGCTGTCATGATCGTCCAGCACGCGCTCGACGCCGAGCGCGCCACAGGTGCCCCGCCGGGCACCCTCGCGGAGCCCCCGGAGGACCTCGCATGAGCCAGCTCGGACTCGGGATGGACTACGACGAGCCCAGCACCCGTCGTCGCCGCAGCTCGGGGCCGCTCGCGGTGCTCGTGGCCTTCCTCATGCTGGCGGTGATCGGCGTCGGAGCCTTCCTCGGCATCCGGTCGCTCACCGGCAGCGGGAGCGGCGATTTCGAGGGCGAGGGCTCCGGCAGCGTCACGATCGTGGTCGCCAAGGGCGACTCCCTCACCGCGATCGGCCGGACGCTGGCCGACGCCGAGGTCGTGGCGTCCTCCGACGCCTTCGTCGGGGCGGCCTCGTCCGACGACCGGGCCGAGAGCATCGCGCCCGGCGCCTACCAGCTGCGGAAGGGGATGAGCGGCGCCGCGGCGCTCGAGCTCATGCTCGACCCGGCCTCCCGTCTGGTGCAGAAGGTCGTCGTTCCCGAGGGTCTGCGCTTCGAGAAGACGATCGTGCGGATCACCAAGGGCACCGACCTCACCGAGGACCAGGTCAAGGAGGCGCTGTCGCGTGCCGGTGCGCTCGGGCTGCCGGCGTACGCCGAGGGCAGCGTCGAGGGCTTCCTGTTCCCGGCTACCTACGAGTTCCAGCCCGGGGTCGACGCCGACACCGTGGTCAAGGCCATGCTCACCCGGTTCCGGGTCGCGGCCAAGGAGGTCGACCTCGTCGCCGAGGCCAAGAAGCGCAAGCTCACGCCGTTCGAGGTGGTCGTGATCGCGAGCCTCGTCCAGGGCGAGAGCGCGCCGGAGGACTACGACAAGGTCGCGCGCGTGGTGTTCAACCGCCTCGAGCAGGGCATGCCGCTGCAGTTCGACTCCACCGTCAACTACGCGCTCGGCAAGAGCGACCTGCAGCTCTCCGCCGAGGACCTGAAGACCGACAGCCCGTACAACACCTACGTGAACAAGGGCCTCCCGCCGGGCCCGATCAACTCGCCCGGCGAGGCCGCGCTCACCGCGGTGCTGAACCCCGCCAAGGGCGACTGGCTCTACTTCGTGACCACCGACCCGGACACCCGGACCACGGAGTTCGCCACCACGTACGACGAGTTCCTCGTGCTGAAGCGCAAGTTCCAGGAAAACGTCGGCTAGCGACGATGTCGGCTGGACGCAGGCGGGCGGCGGTGCTGGGGCACCCGGTCGCCCACTCGCTCTCCCCGGTGCTGCACCGGGCCGCGTACTCCGCCCTCGGGCTCGACTGGGACTACGGCCTGCACGACGTCACCGAGGACGGCCTCGCCGGCTTCGTGGCAGCCCTGGACGACTCCTGGGCGGGGTTCTCGCTCACGATGCCGCTCAAGGAGGCCGTGATCCCGCTGCTGGACGACGTCGACCTCGTCGCCCTCGCCACGGGCGCGGTCAACACCGTCGTGCTCGACCGGGACGGCCGGCACGGCTGGAACACCGACGTGCACGGGATCGTGGCCGCTCTGGACGAGCAGGGGGCCGCAGCCTCGACCGGCGCCGTGCTCGGCGCCGGGGCCACCGCCCGTTCGGCGGTCGCCGCCCTTGCCCGCCGCGGCACGACCGACGTCGTCCTGGTCGCGCGCCGGCCCGAGGCCGCTGCGGCGGTCCTCGCCACCGCGCTGCAGGTCGGCGTGGCCGTGGAGGTGCTCGGCTGGGACTCGGTGCCGGACGCGCTCGAGGCCGACTGCGTGGTGTCGACAGTGCCGACCGGGGTCGTCGACCCGTTCGCGCCGGGCGTGACCGCCGCCGGTGGCCCTCGAGGCTGCCTGCTCGACGTCGTCTACGACCCCTGGCCCACCCCGCTGGCAGCCGCCTGGGCCGCCGCGGGCGGCAGCGTGGCGTCGGGCCTCGACATGCTCCTGCACCAGGCCGTGCGCCAGGTCGAGCTCATGACCGGGCTGACCCCGCCCATCGAGGCGATGCGGTCAGCGCTGGCAGCAGCGGCCGCTGCTCGAGGGGCCTCCGGAGCGGGCTGAGCGAGGGCAGAAGCGCCGCGGGGCTCAAGCCGGGCCTCCCAGGCGCCGAAAGCATGCTCGGAGGGTCATCTGACCTCCGTCCTGCGACTCGTCGAGGTGTCCCATGTCCGGCCAGCTCCCCTCCACCGGTCGCGCGGCCCGACTCGATCGTGCGCTCGCCGACCTCCTGGCCCAGGCTCCCGAGCTCGAGGCGGCCGCCGTGGTGTCCTTCGACGGGCTCGCGATGGCCTCGCGGCTGCCGTCCGGCATGGACGAGGACCGCGTGGCGGCGATGAGCGCCGCGCTCCTCAGCCTCGGCGAGAAGGCCGCGCAGGGCCTCGGTCGCGGCGACCTCTCCCAGGTGTACGTCGAGGGCGAGTCCGGCACCGTCTTCCTGATCTCCGCCGACGACGAGGCAGTCCTGGTCGCCGTCGCCGCAGCCGGCGCCAAGGCCGGGCTCATGCTCTACGAGGTCCGCCGCGCCGCGTCCGCCGTCGGCCAGGTGCTGCGCGAGGCCGCCCCCGTCGTCGCCGAGCCGACCGTGGACGAGCAGGCGCTGGCCGAGGCGGAGGCCGCGTACGAGGCCTACCGCGCCTCGCAGGCGGTGGCGCCCATGGTCGACGCACCCCCTGCCCCGGACCCGGTCCCCGCGTGGGACCCCTACGCCACCGAGCCCGTCTCCTCCGTCCGATCCTGGTCCTGACCGGTTCCCACCACCACTGAAGGAGGGGCGCACCCGTGAAGCTCGAGGGCTCCCTCGACGCGTTCGGTCTCCCTGACGTCGTCACGCTGCTCGCGACGACCGGCAAGACCGGCGGTCTGCTGCTGCGCCGGACGGGCGACGACCGAACCATGACCGAGGGTGCGGTCTGGTTCCGTGACGGCCGCGTGTGCGGTGCGACGTCGGACCGGTCGCGCGCGTCCCTGGTACGCCGGGTGGTGGGCTCCGGCGCCGTGGACGACAACGCCCTGCGCCAGGCCGTCTCGCGAGCCGTGTCCGCTGGTGGGGGAGTGGCACGTGCCCTCCTCGAGTCGGGATCGGTCGACCCCGACCTCCTGCGCCAGGCCGCGGACGACCAGACCGTGGATGCCGTCTTCGACCTCCTGCGCTGGAGCGCGGGCGACTTCGCCTTCGACCCGGGCGCCTCCGACCCCGACGACATCGGGCTGGCCGTCGAGCACGGGCGGGTGCTGGCCGAGGCCCGCGCCCGTGTCGAGGCCTGGGCCTCGCTCATCGTGGTCATCCCCAGCGTGGACTCCGTGCTGACCGTGCCCACGGTGCTCGGCCACGACCCCGAGGTGTCGCGCGACGAGTGGGCGCTGCTGTCCCTCGTGGACGGGCACCGCCGTGTCGGCGACCTGGTGGAGCTCACCGGGGCGGGCGAGTTCGCCGTCACCACCATCCTGGCCCGCCTGGCCCAGCGCGGGCTCCTGCACGTGAAGGACGCCGCGGCCCCCGACCACGTCGCCATCGTGGAGCGCCGGCTCGGCATGCTCGCCTCGATCGAAGGGTCCTCGCCCGCGGTGCCCGAGGCGCCGCAGCAGCAGCAGCCCGTGGCCGTCGAGGAGCCTGTCGCCGGGCCCGGCGCCCAGGGCATGTCTGCGGCCGCTGCCCTCGCCGCAGCCCGTGCGGCACAGGGACTCCCGCAGTCCGGCAACCCCGGATCCGGGGCGAAGAGGACACCGCGGCACGAGGTCGTGCCGCCACGTCCGGAGCCCTTCCTGCCCGGACGACGCCCTGAGCACCCGGAGCCCGCTCCCGAGCGTGTCGCCGGTGCCTCGGCGCACCGCGCTACCCCGGCCTACTCCGCGCCGGCGTCTCCCGTGGGTGTCCCGTTCCCCGGCTCGATCGGCAGCCGCGCGGGCTCGGTCGAGGGAGCGACCGCCCGGTCGCTGGCCGATCCGGATCAGCTCCCGGCCCCGGACCCGCGGCACGACTCCACCATCGAGCGCGACCCCGCGATGAACCGCAGCCTGCTGCTGCGCCTCATCGCCGGCGTGAGGGGGCTCTGATGGCAGCGCGCAAGCACCGCCGACAGGGCGGCCAGGCCGTGAAGATCGTGGTCACCGGTCCGTTCGCGGCGGGCAAGACGACACTGATCCGCACGATCAGCGAGATCACGGTGCTCTCGACCGAGCGCGGCATCACCGACGACACCCGCACCCGCAAGCCCGAGACGACCGTGGCGATGGACTTCGGGCGCATCACGATCGACCGCGATCTGGTGCTCTACCTGTTCGGCACGCCCGGCCAGGAGCGCTTCGACTTCATGTGGGAGATCCTCGGCGAGGGGATGCTCGGCTACGTCCTGCTCGTCGACGCGGACCGCCCCGAGACCCTCGGCGAGGCAGCAGGGATCCTGGCCGCCTTCCGCCGGATGGCGCACGTCCCCTTCGTCGTGGCGCTCAACCGCAGCGCCGAGGTCGACCCCCGGGCCGAGGATCTGGTCCGCGAGGCGCTCGAGCTGAGCCCGGGCACCCCGGTCGTCCCGTGCGACGCCACGGACAAGGACTCGGTCAAGGGCGTCCTGCTCGCGCTGCTCTACAGCGTGCTCGACGACATCGAAGCGACCGCGGCCCACGCGTAGGAGGAGCCGATGCGCCTGCTGCGATGGTCCCGTCGCCGTACCGAACCGGTCGGCCGGCATTCGCGCGTCCTGACGGGCATCAGCATGACGGGCGCCGCGGCGAGCCTCGTGAGCTCCACGGTCACCGCGGAGTCGGTCGTGGCCGAGGCCGAGGAGGTGGCCGCGTCCTCACGCTCGGTGACCGCCACGGGCGAGCCGGCGGTGACGCTGGGGTTCGCCGACGGCGCGAGCGTGGCGCTGGAGGCCGACGACCCTCGTGTGCGCACCTTCCGGGCGGCCGCGGCCGCCCTGCTCGACGCCCCGCGCCCCTGACGCGTCCGGCCCCGTCCGCCGTCCGGGCTACAGACGACCGCTCGCTGTGCCGAACAGGTGAAGGGGAGCCTGGTGCTCCCGCGAGACCCGGCCGCCGCCGGGGACGTCCGAGCCGGGAGAACGCATCGTGAAGCAGCTGGGGGACATCCTCCTCGAGGGCGGCCTGGTCACCCACGACCAGCTGGCCGTCGCCGTTGACGAGCAGAACCGGCTCGGTCGCAGCCTCGGGCGGGTGCTCGTGGACCGCGGCGTGCTCACCGAGGCCCAGCTCGTCGCCTCCCTGGCCGCGCAGATCGGCATGCGCTTCGTCGATCTCGGCGACATCCAGATCGACGGATCCGCGCTCGGCCGCGTGCCGGGCCACGTCGCCCGTC
This sequence comes from Longivirga aurantiaca, assembly GCF_042660085.1. Taxonomy (NCBI): domain Bacteria; kingdom Bacillati; phylum Actinomycetota; class Actinomycetes; order Sporichthyales; family Sporichthyaceae; genus Longivirga; species Longivirga aurantiaca. The sequence goes on from NZ_JBHSTI010000008.1 coordinate 1,446,879, forward strand.
GCCACACCGCGATCCCGATCGGCTACGACGAGGGCAAGCTCGTCGTCGCCATGGCCGACCCGGCGAACGTGTTCGCGATCGACGACATCCGCTCCGCCGCGGGCATCGACGTCAAGCCCGTCGTGGCCACCCGCAACGACGTGGCGGCAGCCATCGACCGCTTCTACCGCGCTGGCGACGAGCTGAACGACCTGACCTCCGAGCTGGACACGGGGGAGGACGAGGAGGACCTGTCCAAGGTCAAGGAGATCACCGAGGACGCGCCGATCGTCCGCTACGTGAACCTGCTGATCACCCAGGCGATCCAGGACCGGGCCTCGGACATCCACCTCGAGCCGACCGAGCACGACCTGCGCGTGCGCTACCGCATCGACGGCGTGCTCCACGAGGTCATGCGCTCCCCGCGCGCGATCCAGTCGGGCGTGATCAGCCGCCTGAAGATCATGGCGGACATCAACATCGCCGAGCGCCGCATCCCGCAGGACGGCCGACTGTCGGTCGCTGCGCACGGCAAGAAGGTCGATCTCCGCGTGGCCACGCTCCCGACGGTCTGGGGCGAGAAGGTCGTCATGCGAATCCTGGACAACTCCACGGCGCGCATGGACCTCTCCGACCTCGGCTTCAGCCCGCACAACTTCGGCATCTTCGAGAAGTCGTACGTGAAGCCCTACGGCATGATCCTGGTGACAGGACCGACCGGGTCCGGCAAGTCGACCACGCTGTACGCCACGCTCAACGTGGTCAACAAGCCCGAGGTCAACATCATCACGGTCGAGGACCCGGTCGAGTACCGGCTCCCTGGCGTGAACCAGGTGCAGGTCAACAACAAGGCCGGCCTGAACTTCGCCGCAGCCCTGCGCTCGATCCTCCGCTCGGACCCCGACATCGTCCTCATCGGTGAGATCCGCGACCACGAGACGGCGCAGATCGCCGTCGAGGCCTCGCTCACCGGTCACCTCGTGCTCTCGACCCTGCACACGAACGACGCGCCGAGCGCGATCACGCGCCTCACCGAGATGGGCATCGAGCCCTTCCTGGTGGGCTCCGCCATGGACGTCGTGCTGGCCCAGCGCCTCGCTCGCCGGCTGTGCTCGAAGTGCAAGGAGCCGTTCGAGCCGGACGCCGAGCAGCTCGCAGCCATCCGGTTCAAGCCGTACCCCGGTGATCCGGAGCCGCACTTCTACCGCCCCGTGGGGTGCGCCAACTGCGCGAAGACCGGTTACAAGGGTCGCGTCGCGATCCACGAGGTCATGGCGATCAGCGACGAGATCGAGCGCCTGACCGTCGACCGCGCGTCCTCGACGCGCATCGGCGAGGTCGCGATCGAGCAGGGGATGCGCACGCTCCGCGAGGACGGCCTGCTCAAGGCCTCCCAGGGCATCACGACGATCGACGAGGTCTTCCGCGTCGTCGCCTGAGCACGTGCACGCGCGGTGACGGGGACGACTCGGCCGAGCGGGTGGTCCGAAGGCTCAAGCAGGGCTCTCGGACGGCCGATGGTCAGCAAGGACGCCGGCACTAGGGGTGCCGGCCCGAACGAGGAGTGGCCGTGGAGTCCATGCCGTACGCCGGGCAGCAGTCCGTGCCACCGGTCGCCTCGCCCTATCCGTCGGGCGCGGTCCCGGCGGGTTACCCGGCCGCCCCGGTGGCCAGCGCCGCCCCGGTCGCCGCACCCATGCCGGTCTCGGCACCGATGCCGGTCGCCCCGGCCCCGGAGCCCACGGTCCTGGAGCACAACCCGCTGAACGAGCACGGCACCGGTGTCCCGCAGGTCGTCCCGACCCGTCAGGGCACCGAGCAGACGGTGCGCGAGGACGACTTCAGCCTCGTCGACGCGCTGCTCATGATGCTCGACCGCGGCGCGTCCGACCTGCACCTCACCTCCGGCGCCCGGCCGACCATCCGCGTGAGCGGGTCGCTGGTGCCCATCGACGAGTTCGACGTCCTCACGCCCCCGGTGCTCCAGCGCGTCATCTACTCCGTGCTCACCCAGCACCAGCGGTTGAAGTTCGAGGAGGAGCTGGAGCTGGACTTCGCGTACTCGCTGCCGGGCCGGGCCCGCTTCCGCGTGAACATCTACAAGCAGCGCGACAGCCTCGGTGCGGCCTTCCGCATCATCCCGTTCGAGATCAAGAGCCTGGAGAGCCTCGGCGTCCCGCCGTCGGTTTCGAACTTCGCCAGCCTGCCGCGCGGCTTCGTCCTCGTGACCGGTCCCACCGGCTCCGGCAAGTCCACGACGCTCGCCGCGCTGGTCGACCTGGCCAACCGCACGCGGCACGACCACATCATGACCGTCGAGGACCCCATCGAGTTCCTCCACCGGCACAAGAGCTGCATCATCAACCAGCGCGAGGTGGGCGAGGACACCTGGTCGTTCGCCAACGCGCTCAAGCACGTCCTGCGCCAGGACCCCGACATCATCCTCGTCGGCGAGATGCGCGACCTCGAGACGATCTCGGTCGCGCTCACCGCCGCCGAGACCGGCCACCTCGTGTTCGCGACGCTGCACACGCAGGACGCGGCCCAGACCATCGACCGCGTCATCGACGTCTTCCCGCCCCATCAGCAGCAGCAGGTGCGCCAGCAGCTCGCGATGTCGCTCCAGGGCGTCGTCTGCCAGACCCTCTGCAAGACCGCCGACGGGCACGGCCGGGTCGTCGCGACCGAGGTCCTCGTGGTCACGCCGGCCGTGCGGAACCTCATCCGTGAGGGGAAGACGCACCAGATCTACTCCGTCATGCAGGCGGGCGCGCAGTTCGGCATGCACACGCTCGACCAGCACCTCGCCGAGCTCGTCCGTACCCGCCGGGTCACGTACGAGCACGGTGTGGAGAAGTGCCACCACATCGAGGACTTCAACCGGCTCGTCGGCCGGGCCTGAGCGGCGAGGAGAGGCATCCAGCCATGGCAGCTACAGCGACCTTCCAGTACGCGGTCCGCGACAAGCAGGGCAAGGTCGTCACCGGCAAGATCGAGGCCGACTCACCGGCCCAGGTGGCGTCCAAGCTGAAGAGCATGGGCTACGCGCCCATGAAGATCAGCCAGGTCGACGGCGGCGGTCTCAAGAAGGAGATCTCGCTGCCGCGGCTGGGCAGCAAGGTCAAGCTCAAGGAGATCGCGATCTTCTCGCGCCAGTTCGCGACGATGATCAACTCCGGGCTCTCCATGCTGCGCGCGCTCTCGATCCTCGAGGAGCAGCAGCCCAACAAGGTGTTCGCCCAGGTGATCGGGGAGATCCGGTCCGAGGTCGAGAGCGGCTCGGCGCTGTCGACGTCCATGTCGAAGCACCCGGACGTCTTCGCGCCGCTCATGATCAACATGATCAAGGCCGGCGAGGTCGGCGGCTTCCTCGACAGCGTGCTGAACCAGCTCGCCGAGAACTACGAGGCCGAGGTCAAGCTCCGCGGCAAGGTGAAGTCGGCCATGACCTACCCGGTCGCCGTGCTCGTCATGGCGATCCTGCTCACGGTCGGCATGCTGCTGTTCGTGGTCCCGACGTTCGCGAAGCTGTTCTCGGACCTCGGTGGCGAGCTGCCGGCGCCCACCCAGATGCTCGTGAGCCTGTCGAACTTCCTCAAGGTCGGGATCGTCCCGATCGTGATCCTGTCGGTCATCGGCTTCGTGGTCTGGGTGCGGGTGAAGAACACGGACCGCGTGCGCGAGTTCATCGACCCGCTCAAGCTCAAGATGCCGGTCTTCGGCGGCCTGTTCCAGAAGATCGCGCTCGCGCGCTTCTGCCGCAACCTCGGCACGATGCTGCACTCCGGCGTCCCGATCCTGCAGTCGCTGGACATCGTGGCCGACACCTCGGGCAACAAGGTCATCACCCACGCCGTCCACGACATCGAGGAGAGCGTGCGTCGCGGTGAGAGCCTCACCCAGCCGCTGTCGACCCATGCGGTCTTCCCGGCCATGGTGGTGCAGATGCTGGCGGTCGGCGAGGACACGGGCGCCCTCGACTCCATGCTCGCCAAGATCGCGGACTTCTACGACGCCGAGGTCGAGGCGACCACCGAGCAGATGACGGCGCTCATCGAGCCGCTCATGATCGCCGTGCTCGGCGGGATCGTGGGGTCGATGATCATCGCCCTGTACATGCCGATCTTCAAGATCTTCGACCTCATCGGCGGCTAGCCGACGCACTCGTCCCATGGCGGCGGCCGCGCTCCCCTCGCAGGGGGCGCGGCCGTCGCCGTTCGCCGGCCGCTCGTCCCGGCCGAGAGGCGGCGCTTATCGGAACGGCGGCGTTCCCCTGGATCCGCCGATCGGGTGATTCCTCAGATCTCCCTCTCGATCCCTAAGGACCGGGCTCGGCGCGGACCGAGAAACCTCCTGTCGGGCAACGGGACCTCCCGGGCCCCCGAGGGAAGGAATCATCGTGCTCTCTCGCATGCGTAAGCAGGACGCCGACCAGGGCTTCACCCTGATCGAGCTGCTCGTCGTCATGATCATCATCGGCATCCTCGCGGCCATCGCCATCCCCACGTTCCTCAACCAGCGGAACAACGGCTACCGCACCGCCATCAAGTCCGACCTGAAGAACGCGGCGATCGCGGCCGAGTCCTTCGCCACCGACAACGGCGGCGACTACTCCGGCCTCACCGACGCCACTCTGGCCGACGCACGCGGCACCGGCGTCACCGCCGAGGTCACCGTCGCCGTCGCCTGGGCGACCGGCACCGCGTACTGCGTCGAGGGGGTGCACTCGGCCCTCACCACCGCGCCGACGCAGTTCTTCTACAGCAGCCTCGAAGGAGCCCCGCTCGAGGGCGCCTGCCCGGCCGCTCCGTGATCGGCTGACACGCAGGACGAGCTCACGGGTTGATGACACCCACGAGACACCCGGAAGGGGCCAGGCGGAGCGCCTGGCCCCTTCCGCACGTCCGAGACCTTGCGCCGTCCGGGGGATGGCCGAAAATTCTCCTCTCGCGAGGCTCAAGGTCCCCCCGGGCAGGTCGATCACTTCTTTGTCATCAACCATGACCGCTCCGGCCAGAACGGGCACACCCACCGCGAGGTGGGGTCGCAAAGCCAGGGAGCTCCTCGAGGGGGAGGAGCCGGCCCAGCTGCCTCGGCCAGAGGACGTCCAGCCGGGCGGTCGGCTACTCCTGAAGGGGAGAACCATCATGATCGCTCGTCTGCGCAAGTCCGTCGAGGACAAGGACCAGGGCTTCACCCTGATCGAGCTCCTCGTCGTCATGATCATCATCGGCATCCTTGCTGCGATCGCCATCCCGACGTTCCTCAACCAGCGCGCGAACGGCTGGCGTGCGGCCACCACCAGCGACCTGAAGAACTCGGCCATCAACATCGAGTCGTACGCGACCGACAACGGCGGCTCCTACGCCGGCGCCACCACCGCCGACCTGGGCGCCCTCAGCGCCGACGTCACCGTCACCGTGATCTCGAACGCGACCGGCTACTGCCTGTCCGGCGTGAACGTCAACCTGCCGACCGAGACCAAGTACTACGACTCGGCCGTGGGTGTCCCGAACGACGTGGACTGCACCGGCACGTACGTCTGATCGGACACGGGAGCTCCTCCCGACCGAACACCTCGGCGTGGGGGGTGGGGCCTTCGCCCCGCCCCCCACGTCGGTCGTGGCCTCGGCCGGGAGACCCGAACCGGGCTCCCGGCCGAGGCCTCTTTCTAGGCCTCTCCCACCGGGAGCAACCATGCTCGATCGGACGACGCGCACGGAAGGGACGGCGGACCAGGGCTTCACGCTCATCGAGCTCCTGGTCGTCATGATCATCATCGGCATCCTTGCTGCTATCGCCATCCCGACGTACCTGAGCCAGCGCGACAACGCCTACAAGGCGGCGCTGAAGAACGACCTGAAGAACGCCGCGACGGCCGCCGAGACCTGGGCCGTGCACAACTCGGGCAGCTATCTGGGGCTCGAGGACACCACCCTCGCGGGGGAGCGCGGTCAGGGGATCAGCCAGGCGATCGAGGTGACCGTCAACGCGGCCATCGTGACCGCGACGACGTACTGCATCGAGGGCGTGCACGACTCGCTCCCGGGGCAGACCTGGCACTACTCCAACCTCGTCGGGGTCCCGTCACCGGGCACCTGCTAGCAGATCGGGAAGGGGAGGAGCGGCCCGCCGCTCCTCCCCTTCCGCACGTCCGCGGCCCGTCCTGGGCCGGTCGGGTGACCCCCCGGCTCAAGGCAGGCTCTCCGGTGGCCGATGGAGCGCGTATGAGCATCTTCAGGCGTGGCCGCACGCGCGGTGACGACGGTGTCACCCTGGTCGAGATCATGGTCGCGCTGACGATCGCGTCTGGGGTCTTCCTCGCTCTGGGTCTGGCGGCCATCGCCGGGGTCAAGGGCACCCTGGCCGCCCGGCAGAACCAGCTCGCCGGCGACATGATGAACCAGGCGATCGAGCGAGCCCGCGCCCTCGACTTCGCGGACGTGGCCATGGTGACCGGCGACCCGACGCTCGCCGGGGACCCTCGCATCGACAGCGACACCTTCGACCCCGGCACCGGGGTCGCCGAGGACCTCGTCTTCGCCAGCGTCGGGACGCTCAACCCGCACGTGACGACGGAGACGCACAACAGCACCACCTACACCATCTGGCGCTATGTGACGCAGCCGGCCGGCATCAGCTCGGGCACCCGTCGCCTCACCGTCGTCGTGACCTGGGAGGTCGGCGACGAGACCAAGGTCCGCTCGACCTCGACGTTCGTGACGGCGACGCGGCGCGGCCTTCCCCTTCCCCGCTTCCTGCTGCAGTACTCGTCGCCCTCGGTGCAGACCAAGGGCACCGGCACCGTGGTGACGTACGGGCTGAGGCTCAAGAACTACGGCGCCCGCGACGCCTGGAACATCACCGGCCCGTCAGGCACGTGGAGCTATGTCGTCGACTCGGACAAGGACGGCGTGCTGGACGCGACCGAGGTCACCAGCCTCACCGACACCAGCGCCGACGGCACGCTCGACACCGGCAACGTCGAGGTCAACGGCGAGGTCTGGGTCCTGGCATCCCGCACCGTCACCGGCAGCCCCGGCGACACCACGGCAGTGGCCTTCACCTTCAAGTCCGTGGCCCAGCCGCTGGCGGCCACGGCGTCGCAGACCCTGTCCGGCAGCTACAGCATCTCGGGCACGCCGTCGGCCACCCCGACGCCGACGCCCACCAGCTCGAGCCCCACCGCCACGCCCACGGGCGACCCGCAGACGCCGTTCCCGCTGCCCGTGCCGTCGTGCGCGGCCGCCTGCACTCTGACGACCGAGTACCTTCACGAGCTCCCGCTCGGCAGTCACACGCTCGCCCTGAGCAACCCCGCATTCGACACCAACGCCACCCTCCAGTCCGCAGCGAACAACTACTCGACCGACAAGACCGGCACGGCCGGCCGGTGGCTCGAGCGCGGCGGGGTACTGGCGACCGAGACCAACAAGTCGAGGGTGTTCGACGTACGCAAGCAGGTGCCGGTGGCGACGACCTTCCGGGCCGGCCAGGCGGTGCTCTACCTGAACGTCGCCTGCCTCACAGCAGGCAGCCCGCTGACGGTCAACGTCGCCTTCGGCCAGTCGATCAACACGAGCCTCGGCACCTTCACCTCGCGCGGAACCGGCAGCGCCACCCTGACGCTGTGCGACGGAACCTTCCGCGAGGTTGCCATCGGCGTCCCGGTAGGCGCCGACTTCTCGGTGGCCAAGAACAAGTACGCGGTCATCCGCGTGGTGATCCCCTCGACCTCCGCGGGCGACGTCCGCATCGGCTACGACTGGGCGGGCGCCCAGTCTCGGATGGTGATCCCGGAATGAGCGCGAACCGCAGCCTGAAGGCAGTGCGCGACCGGCTCGCGGGCCGACCCGCGGAGGAGGGCGTGACCCTGGTCGAGCTCCTCGTGACCATGGTGCTGCTCAGCATCGTGCTGGCGATCGCGGCCGCCGCCTTCCAGGCCACGGCGAAGGTCTACACCGCGACCGACGACGACGCGACCGGCCTCGCTGATGCGCGCAAGGTGGCCGAGCGCATGGGTCGCGACATCCGCAACGCGCGAGGTGTGGATGCCGGCGCGACGACGAGCCAGCTGGTCGTCTGGATCGATGCCAACTCCGACTACAAGCGCCAGACCAACGAGAGCATCACGTGGAAGCTCGAGCCCTCGGGTGACGGCCTGCACTACGACGTGATCCGCAAGGTCGGCTCGGCCACCCAGGTGATCGAGGCGCGCAGCCTCGTGAGCCAGATCGCCTTCACCTACGACCTGACCCCGCCGAACACACAGGTGGTGCAGACCCTCGTGACCTACGACTCGATCGTGGGCCGGGGCGCCAGCGCCCGCACGCTCTACTTCGCCGAGCGCCTCCGCAATGTCGACGAGCAGTACTAGGGGAGTGACCGTAGCCATGTGGACCACGCGTCTCCGGCAGATCCAGCAGGAGCCCGACTCGGGCCTTGCCCTGGTCGTCGTCCTGCTCGTGATGGGTCTCATGACCCTGCTCGTCGTCGCGATCACCACGCTGACGATCGGGAGCCTGCGGTCGAGCACCGACCACGACAAGTTCGAGGGAGCCGTCGCCGCGGCCGAGACCGGCGTCGACCGCCAGCTCGCCGAGCTGCAGAAGGACCAGAGCTACTCCTACGGCCCGGCGATGGGTGCAGCCGACCTCACGACCGACGCCGAGCGGGTCTGGGCCCTCGAGACCATCAAGACCATGGTCGACGACGGCGCCGCCTACGAGAGCACGGGCACCGGTGAGTACTTCGCGATCAAGCCGGCGGACTACAACGTCATCTACTCCCTCGGCTGCGACCCGAACTGCACCGACTCCAGTGCGAAGAAGCGGTTCCTCAAGGTCGAGTACCTGTTCGCGCCCTACAAGCCGGGCAACGCGATCCTCACGTCGGGCAACCTGAGCTTCTCGTCCTCCGTCACGGTGGATGTCAGCCTCGCGGCCTCCGGCGGCACCGCCAACGTCCACACGAACGGGGACGCCGACGGCACGGGATGCTCGCAGACGGTGAACGGCACGGTCACCGCAAGCGGCGACTACTCGGTGTGCGGAAGCGTCGGGATGACCGGTTCTGGCGGCGACCAGCCGCTCGAGAGCGTGCCTGAGGTCAAGGCGCGGTTCCTCTACAACACGTTCGCGTCGCAGTACGCCACGGGCTGGTACGACCTGTGCCCCGACGGCGAGGTGAAGTCGCCGTCCACCACCCCGTGCGACGGAACCACCTTGGCCGATCTCGACAGCGGAGGCACGTACCGAGGCTGGAGCTACGCGGACGGCAGCGGCACGACGCCGCCGGTGTGGTCGATGACCTCGACCGCGTGGGGCGACGGCATCTACTACGTCTACCAGGGCGACGCGTTCATCAGCCGGAACACCGTCGTGAACTCGGCGACGGTGATCGCGGAGTCCAAGCCGAGCGGCGGCCCCGCAGCAACCTGCGGCAAGCTCGGGGGCGGCATCACCGCGAAGCTGGTCACGATCTCGAACGCCGCGCTGCCGGGCACGGTCCTCGTGGCCGACACGGACCTGGTCATGACCTCGAACTTCGAGGCGGGCATCGGAGTCTTCGGGGCCGGCGACCAGATCCAGGTCGAGACCTCCAGCAACGGAATCACCGGCACCATCATCGCGAACGACTCCTGCACCGACGGTGGCGACATCAACGAGGTCAAGAACGCGGTGATCAAGTACGACCGGAACGTCGAGGTGCCGCTGCTCGACATCATCCGCACCACCCAGTGGCTCGAGCTCAAGGCGAAGTGACACCGCGCACGACGTCGATGACGCCCCGGGGACGCTCCCGGGGCGTCATCGACGCACTGGGCGGCGGCCGGGCTAGGGTCGCGCCGTGACGACTGGCGAGTACCTTTTCTTCGGCACCTTCGCGTTCCTGTTCGGTGCCGCGATCGGGTCGTTCCTCAACGTGGTCATCTACCGGGTGCCGGCAGGGCTCTCCGTCGTCCACCCGCCGTCGCGTTGTCCGACGTGCGAGCAGGAGATCTCGCCCCGTGACAACATCCCGATCGTCAGCTGGCTCGTCCTTCGCGGTCGCTGCCGGGGGTGCGGCACGTCGATCTCACCGCGCTACCTCGTGGTCGAGGCCCTCACCGGCGTCCTGTTCGTCCTCATGCTGCTGCACTTCGGGCTCTCGTGGGCTCTCCCGGCGTACCTCTACCTCGTGGCCGTGGGCGTAGCCCTGGCCTTCATCGACTACGACACCAAGCGGCTGCCCGACGTGCTGACGCTCCCGTCGTACGCCGTGGCGCTGGTGCTGCTGCTGCTGCCGGCCATCCTCGACGGCGACTGGACGTCCTACCTCCGTGCGGTCCTCGGCGGCTTGGCCCTGCTGGCCTTCTACTTCGTGGTCTGGTTCATCCGTCCCGATGCAATGGGCTTCGGCGACGTGAAGTTCGCGGGCGTTCTCGGCATCTACCTCGGCTGGCTGTCGTGGGGCCATGTGGCCCTCGGAGGCTTCCTGGGCTTCCTGCTCGGCGCCGTGGGCGGCGTCGCCCTCATGGCGTTCACCAGCGCCGGGCGCAAGACCAAGGTCCCGTTCGGGCCCTTCATGATCGCCGGCGCCGGTCTGACGATCCTGCTGGGTCAGCCGGTCATCGACTGGTACGCGTCGCTCGCGTTCGGCTCCTGAGGATTCCGGGCCGTTTCGCACCGCCGATCGCCCCGAACGGACCAACTAGACCTCACAGAACCCTCAAGCCCGGAGCCTCCAGCGCCGAAGTGCGTAAGGAGAGCCACCTGAGCAGAAGCTGGTGGCAGGCGAAGGGTGACTACCGTGGCTGGTCGGACCGCCATCGGCCTGGACATCGGCACATCGAGTGTCCGGGCGGCCCAGGTTTCCCTCTCCAAGGGGGGACCGGTTCTGGAGCGTTTCGGGCAGGTCGCACTGCCCGCCGGAGTTGTGCGCGACGGCGAGGTCGTCGACCCTGACGCCGTCGGCGACGCCATCAAGACCCTGTGGGCCCAGGCGAAGTTCTCGCAGAAGGACGTCGTGCTCGGGGTGTCGAACCAGAAGGTCGTGGTCCGGCTGGTCGACCTCCCGTGGCTCCCGGCCGACGAGCTGAGGGCGAGCCTCAAGTTCCAGGTCGCGGACCTCGTCCCCATGCCCGTCGACGAGGCGGTGCTCGACTTCGTCCCGCTCGAGGAGATCACCACCGACAACAGCCGCATGGTGCGAGGCCTTCTCGTGGCCGCGGCACAGGACGCGGTCCTCGACTCCATCCGGGCGGCGCAGCGCGCCGGCCTTCGGGTGACGACGGTAGACCTCACGCCGTTCGCGGTGCTGCGGGTCGCCGGCGCAGGAGACGCCCTGGGGCTCAACGGCCCCGAGGCCGTCGTCGACATCGGCGCCAAGGTGACCAACATCGTCGTCCACGAGGCGGGGGTGCCGAAGTTCGTGCGCATCCTGCTCCTCGGTGGCGACGACGTGACCTCGGCCGTGGTCGAGCGGCTCGGCATCCCGACCGCTGAGGCGGAGCGGCTCAAGCGCGACCGGCTCTCGCTGGCCGACCCGGCCTCCGCCGATGCCCGTCGCATCATCGACGCCGCCCTGGCGGAGTTCGTGGACGAGGTGCGCGGCTCGGTCGACTACTTCGTGGCGATGAGCGGTGGGCGCCCGCTCTCGCGGGTCGTGCTCTCGGGCGGCGGATCGCTCGCCGACGGGCTCGCCCAGCGCCTGGCCACGGCGGTGCGCACGCCCGTCGAATACGGCCGGCCCTTCAGCCATGTCTCGCTGGGCAAGACCGGACTGACGCCAGAGCAGCTGCAGTTCGTCGAGCCCCTCTCGGCCGTACCGGTCGGCCTCGCGATGGGAGCGGTGTGATGGTGTCGTTGCGCAGGTCCAGCACGGACGTCCTCGAGGCGCCCGACGAGCAGCACGGCGGGATCCCGATCCCCGACCGCTCCGCGGCGTACCCGCGGGTCAACCTCATGCCCGCGGTCATCGCGGCCGAGGCCAAGGAGCGGCACGCCAGGACCATCATGATCGGCGCCGTCGCCGCCTCCGTCGTCGCGGTGGGAGGGCTGTACCTCCTCGCGACGAACGAGGTGAACGCGGCGCAGGAGCGGCTCGACACCGCGGCAGCCCAGGGAGTCGTGCTCCAGAAGGAGCTCGCTCGCTACTCCGACGTCCCCAAGGTGCAGAACGAGGTCGCCATCGCGCAGACCCAGGCGTACAACGCCATGGGCGGCGAGGTGCGCTGGTCGTTCCTGCTCAACAACCTCTCGCTGACCATCCCCCGGAACACCTCTCTCATCAGCCTGTCCGGGAGCGTCAACGGGGTCGCACCGGTGCCGGGAGCAGCCTCCGCGGCGACCGCCGACGACGCCGCCGTGATCAGCGCCCTCGGGCGTCCTGGGATCGGCCAGATCTCCTACGAGGGCGAGGCAGTCCGGTTCGGCGACTTCGCCGCCTTCCTCGACGTCCTGGCCAAGCAGAAGACGATGCTCGATCCGTTCCCGGGCGAGGTCAAGCGTGCCGAGAGTGACGCCGAGGGCCTGACGTTCAGCGCCACCGTGACGGTCACCGACAAGGCGCTCTCGCGCCGCTACGACCCGAAGGCGGGTAACTGACATGAGTCTCCCCGGTGCAAGCAAGTGGTACGTGGGTGCCGCGCTCGCCTCGGTCCTCGTCCTCATCGCCGGCTGGTTCCTGCTCGTGTCCCCGCAGCGCTCCAGCGCCGCGGAGATCGGCACGGCCGCCGACGACAGGGCGGCCGCCAACGTCGTGACCGAGCGGCAGATCGAGTCGTTGAAGGCGCAGTACAAGAACCTTCCCGAGCTCGAGCAGCAGCTCGCGAGCATCCGCTCGCGCATCCCGAGCAGCCCGAACATGCCGTCGGTGGTGCGCAGCGTCAGCACGAAGGCAGCGACCGCGGGCGTCACGCTCGTGTCGCTGGTGCCGTCGACGCCCCAGCCGCTGGACGCCGGTGGCTCGGGCGACCAGGCCGACCTGGCAGCACCCGGCCAGGTCAACCAGTACCCGGTCTCCGTGATCGTCGAGGGACGGTTCGCGAACGTGCGGCTCTTCCTGCTCAGCCTCGAGAGCCTGCAGCGCTCGTTCCTCGTGACGGGGATCGACATCAGCAGGGTCGAGGACGCGACGAAGCCCTCCGGCACGCTGAACGTGACCCTGACCGGTCGCGTGTTCACCGCCAACCCCGGCGCACCTGTGACGGCCAAGGCCCCCGCGCCCGCAGCCGGCGAGACCGCTTCCGACACGGCAAGCTGAGGAGAGAGTCATGAGTGAGCCGATCTTCGCGGCCGGGAACGGCGCCGCGGCGCCGGTGCAGGCGGACCCGCAGCCCGAGAAGGGCAACAACCGCAAGGCGCTGCTCGCGCTCGGCGCAGTGCTCGGGGCAGTGGTCGTCGGTGGTGGAGCCTTCTTCTTCCTCAACCAGTCGTCGTCCGGCGACGAGGTCGCCATGCCGCCGAAGAAGCCTGCTGCCACCGAGCCCGAGGTTGCGCCATCGCCGTCGGCCAAGCCGACCAAGGCGGTGACGGTCAAGACCGCCACGGTCACGAGCCACGACCCCTTCGCCGTGCTCTTCCCCGAGGAGCAGGCCCCGAGCGGGTCAGGCGACGGCACGACCCCGGACCCGGGCACCTCGACGCCGGCGCCTGACGCCTCGGCGCCGGTGACGCCTCCGGACCAGTCGACCTCCACGACCTACAAGGTCGAGGTGACGATCATCAAGCAGGATGCCGGCGTCGCCCAGATCCAGGTCAACGGCAAGCCCTACTCGGCGAGCGTCGGCAAGGACTTCGGGCAGTACTTCACCCTGTACGCCATCTTCAACAGCGACTGCGTGGGCGTGCTGTTCGGAGACCAGAACGTCCCCGTCTGCAAGGGCAGCGCCTCGACGGTCGCGACCTGAGCGTTCGTTCGACGACACGAAGGACGCGGCGGCGGGCATCGGCCCACCCCGCGTCCTTCGTCGTCGCGGTGGTGCCGCGCCCTGCTCGGGTGCTGGACGTGCCGCATGGGATGATGACGGGATGCTGCGTTGGTTGACCGCCGGAGAGTCCCACGGACCCGCGCTCGTCGCGATCCTCGAGGGCCTGCCCGCAGGGGTCGCCGTCACGACCGCGGACGTCGACCGGGACCTCGCCCGCCGCCGTCTCGGCGTCGGCCGGGGCGCCCGCATGAAGTTCGAGCAGGATGCCGTGCGCATCCTGGGCGGAGTGCGGCACGGGTCGACCCTGGGCGGCCCGATCGCCATCGAGGTCGGCAACAGCGAGTGGCCCAAGTGGGAGACCGTCATGGCGGCCGACCCGGTCGACGCCGACGTGCTCGAGGCCCAGGCCCGCAACGCACCCCTGACCCGCCCGCGCCCGGGCCACGCCGACCTCGTCGGGATGCAGAAGTACGGCTTCGACGACGCCCGCCCGATCCTCGAGCGCGCCAGCGCCCGCGAGACCGCGGCCCGGGTGGCCCTCGGGGCCGTGGCCAAGGCGTTCCTCGAGCAGTCGGTGGGGGCACACGTCCTGTCGCACGTCGTGGAGCTGGGCACGGTGTCGGCACCAGCCGGTCTCGTCCCGAGTCCCGGTGACCTCGACGCGATCGACGCCGACGACGCCCGCTGCCTCGACGCCACGGCGTCCGCGCTCATGTCCGAGGAGGTCGAGCAGGCCCGCAAGGACGGCGACACCCTCGGGGGCGTGGTCGAGGTGGTCGTGCACGGCCTCCCGCCGGGCCTCGGCAGCCACGTGCACTGGGACCGCCGGCTCGACGCCCGCCTCGCTGCTGCGCTCATGGGAATCCAGGCCATCAAGGGCGTGGAGGTGGGCGACGGCTTCGAGCTCGCCCGCACCCGGGGCTCGAAGGCGCACGACGAGATCCTGCCCGGCCCCGACGGAGTGGTCCGCGCCAGCGGCCGCAGCGGCGGCACCGAGGGCGGCATGTCGACCGGCGAGGTCCTGCGCGTCCGCGCGGCCATGAAGCCGATCTCCACGGTGCCGAGGGCCCTGCGCACGATCGACGTCGCCACCGGCGAGCCGGCGCAGGCGATCAACCAGCGCAGCGACGTCTGCGCCGTCCCGGCCGCAGGCGTCGTGGCCGAGGCGATGGTGGCGCTGGTGCTCGCCGACGCCGTCCTCGAGAAGTTCGGCGGCGACTCGGTCGCCGAGACCGCACGGAACGCGGCTGCGTACCGTGCCGCCCTCGTGGTCTCGTAGGCACGTGTCCCCCCGCGTCGTGCTCGTCGGTGTGCCCGGATCGGGCAAGTCCACCGTGGGCGGAGTGCTGGCCGAGCTGCTCGGCGTCACCCTGCGCGACACCGACCGCGACATCGAGGTCGTGGCGGGCAAGTCGATCCCCGACATCTTCGTCGACGACGGCGAGCCCGCCTTCCGTGCGCTCGAGCGCACGGCGGTGGCGACCGCGATCGCCGAGCACGACGGCGTCCTGGCGCTCGGCGGCGGGGCTGTGATCGACGAGGGAACGCGAGCGCTGCTGCGCGACCAGCCGACCGTCTGGCTGCAGGTGAGCGCCGCCGGTGGGGCCAAGCGCGTCGGGCTCGACGTGCCGCGGCCCGTGCTGCTCGGCAACGTCCGCGGACGGCTCGCGACGCTGGTGGCCGAGCGGAGCCCGCTGTACGCCGAGGTCGCGACGATCACGGTCGAGACCGACGGCCGCAGCCCTGCCGAGGTCGCGGAGGTCATCGTGCAGACGCTCGGCCTCAGGGAGGCGTCATGACCGGCCCCACGCGCATCAGTGTGCGCGGGGAGTCGCCGTACGACGTGGTGGTGGGGCGCTCGCTGCTCGACTCGCTGCCCTCCGCGGTCCGCGGCGCGCACCGGGCAGCCGTCGTCCACCCGGCGTCGCGGCCGGAGGACGGCGCCCGCGTCGCTGAGGCGCTGCGCGACTCGGGGCACCAGGTCCTGCTGATCCCCGTGCCGGACGGCGAGGATGCCAAGACCGCGGACGTGCTCGCGTCGTGCTGGTCGGCCCTCGGACGCGCCGGCTTCACGCGGTCGGACGTCGTGGTCGGGGTCGGTGGGGGAGCCACGACCGACCTCGCGGGCTTCCTCGCGGCGAGCTGGCTGCGCGGGGTCCGCCTCGTGCAGATGCCCACGACGCTGCTCGGCATGGTCGACGCCGCGGTCGGGGGCAAGACCGGGATCAACACGCCCGAGGGCAAGAACCTCGTCGGCGCCTTCCACCACCCTGCCGCGGTGCTCGCCGACCTCGACGCGCTGGGCACGCTGCCCGCCCCTGACCTCGTGGCGGGGCTGGCCGAGGTCGTGAAGGTGGGGTTCACCTCCGACGACGTGATCCTCGACCTGGTCGAGGGCGACGTCGCCGGGGCCACGGACCCGACCAGCCCGGTGCTCCGCGAGCTCGTCGAGCGCGCCATCCAGGTCAAGGCCGACGTCGTGAGCGACGACTTCCGCGAGGCGCGCGAGGGCGGCCTCGGCCGCGAGGTGCTCAACTACGGCCACACGTTCGCGCACGCGATTGAGCAGGTCGAGGACTACCGCTGGCGCCACGGCGACGCGGTGGCGGTGGGCCTGCACTACGTGTCGGCGCTCGCCCGGCTCGCCGGGCGGCTGCCGCAGGCAGACGCGGCGCGTCACCTGTCGGTGCTGCAGCTGCTGGGGCTGCCCACGTCGTACCCGCCCGGCCGGTTCGAGGAGCTCCTCGCGGCGATGCGGATCGACAAGAAGTCGCGCGGCGACCTGCTGCGCTTCGTGGTCCTCGACGGCATCGGCCGTCCCGGGCTGCTCGAGGGGCCGGACCAGGCCCTGCTCGAGGCCGCGTACGCCGAGGTGTCGGAGGTGGTGTCATGACCCGCGTGCTGGTGCTGAACGGGCCCAACCTGAGCAGGCTGGGCACCCGTGAGCCGGACGTCTACGGCGCGACGACGTACGACGAGCTCGTCGGGATCTGCACCGCCGAGGGCGCCGCCCTCGGGCTCGAGGTCGAGGTGCGCCAGACCGACGACGAGGCCGAGCTCGTGCACTGGCTGCACGAGGCCGCCGACACGTCCACGCCCGTGGTGCTGAATCCCGCGGCGTTCACCCACTACTCGTACGCCGTGCGCGACGCGATCGCGCTGCGCACCGCCCCCTTGGTCGAGGTGCACCTCTCGAACCCTGCTGCGCGCGAGGAGTTCCGCCACACGTCGGTGGTGGCGGCGGTGGCCACCGGGACGATCGCCGGCTTCGGCGTCGACAGCTACCGCCTCGCGCTGCGCGCGCTCGCCGCGTCATGACGCGGGACCGCCGCGACCGGGTCCGGGCCCTGCTGCCGGCTCAGGGCGTCGATGCACTGCTCGTGACGTACCTGACCAACGTGCGCTACCTCTCGGGGTTCAGCGGCTCCAACGGCGCGGTGCTCGTCGGCCGGGATCCCAAGGATGACAGGCTGATCACCGACTTCCGCTACGTCACCCAGGCTGCCGCCGAGTGCCCGGGCCTGGATGTCCTGGTCGAGCGCGCCGTGGACGCCGGGGGAGCGGCGCACGCGGTGGCCGTAGGCGCGTCCCGGCTCGGGTTCGAGGCGGCCCGGATGACCGTGGCGGCGCACGAGTCGCTGCGCGCGGCCCACCGCGACCTCGACCTGGTGCCGACCGAGGGTGTCGTGGAGGGGCTGCGCACGACGAAGGACGACGACGAGCTCGCGCACCTCGCCGAGGCGTGCCGCATCTCGGACGCCGCGCTCGCGGCGACCCTGCCGCTCGTGCGCGTCGGGATGACCGAGCGCCAGGTGGCCCGGCTGCTCGACGGCCTGATGCTCGACCACGGCGCCGAGGCCGTCTCGTTCGACACCATCGTGGCCTCGGGCCCGAACTCGGCCATCCCGCACCACAGCCCCACCGACCGGGCGATCGAGCGGGGGGACCTCCTCAAGATCGACTTCGGCGCCCTCTCCGCGGGCTACCACGCCGACGAGACGCGCACGTTCGTCGTCGGCGCCGACCCGGAGCCCTGGCAGAGCGAGCTCCATGCGCTCGTGGCGCGGGCCCAGCAGGCGGGCGTCGACGCCCTCGCAGTGGGCGCGGAGCTGCGTGATGTCGACCACGCGGCACGCTCGGTGATCGCCGCAGCTGGGCACGCGGAGCACTTCGGGCACGGCCTCGGGCACGGGGTCGGGCTCGACATCCATGAAGCGCCGATGATCGGCTACTCCACGGCGGGTATCCTGGGCGACCGCACGCCGGTGACCGTCGAGCCTGGGGTCTATCTCCCCGGGCGCGGCGGGGTACGCATCGAGGACACCCTCGTCGTCCATGCCGGCGGGCCCGTGTCGCTCACCACGACGACGCGTGAGCTGCTCGTCCTCTAGACCTTCCCAGGAGACCTCCCCGTGGCCACCACGAACGACCTCAAGAACGGCCTGGTCCTCAACATCGACGGCCAGCTCTGGTCCGTCGTCGAGTTCCAGCACGTCAAGCCCGGCAAGGGCCCGGCCTTCGTGCGCACCAAGCTCAAGGCGGTCCTGTCCGGCAAGGTCGTCGACAAGACGTTCAACGCCGGCGTGAAGGTCGAGACCGCCAACGTCGACCGCCGCGACTTCCAGTACCTCTACCGCGACGGCGACGACTGGGTGTTCATGGACACCTCGTCGTACGACCAGGTCCACGTGCCGGACGCCGTGGTCGGCGACAACGCCAAGTGGATGCTCGAGGGCCAGGCGGCGATCCTCGCGACGCACGACGGCGTCCCGCTGTACATCGAGCTGCCCGCCTCGGTCGAGCTCATGATCACGTACACCGAGCCGGGCCTGCAGGGCGACCGATCGACCGGCGGCACCAAGCCCGCCACCCTCGAGACCGGTGCCGAGATCGCCGTGCCGCTGTTCATCGAGAACAACACCAAGGTCAAGGTCGACACCCGCGACGGGTCGTACCTCGGCCGCGTCAACTAGAGGTGTCGGCACGGAGCAAGGCCCGCAAGAAGGCGCTCGACGTCCTGTACGAGGCGGAGGCCCGGGGCGTGTCCGCGGCCGACGTCCTCGACGCGACCACGGAGTCGGCGCCGCAGCCGCTCAACCCCTACACGGCCGAGCTCGTGTGGGGCGTGGTCGAGCACGCGGACCGCATCGACGACCTGCTGGCGACGTACAGCCTGGGCTGGACGCTCGACCGCATGCCGGCCGTCGACCGTAACCTGCTGCGCATCGGCACGTACGAGATCCTCTGGGGCGACGACGTCCCCGACGCCGTCGCGATCAACGAGGCCGTCGAGCTCGCCCGCTCGCTGTCGACCGACGAGTCGCCGACGTTCGTCAACGGGCTGCTCGCGCGCATCCTCTCGGTCAAGCCCAGCCTGGCCCTGTAGCTGCCCCGCGCGCGCTACGGTCGCGGGCGTGAGCAGCCGGCTGTCGACGTCGCAGAAGATCGGGTACGCCGCGGGCTCGGTGGGCACCGGCGGGTTCTCCACGGTGCCCGGGCTGCTGCTGCTCTACTACCTGACCGACGAGCTGGGTGTGGCTGCGGCCGCAGCCGGGCTCGTCGTGCTGCTGCCCAAGGCCTGGGACGTCGTCCTCAACCCGTTCGTCGGGAGCTGGAGCGACCGCACGACCTCCCGGTGGGGGGCCCGCGTGCCCTGGATGATGCGCGGAGCCGTGCTGCTGCCGCTGGCGTTCGCCGCGATGTTCTGGGCGCCGGGTGGGCTCGCGGACGCGGGTGCCGCCCTCTGGGTCGCCGGCTGCTTCCTCCTCGCTGCCACCGGCTTCGCCTTCTTCCAGGTGCCGTACATCGCGCAGCCGGCGGAGCTGACGGACGACTACGCCGAGCGCACCTCGCTCATGACCTGGCGGATCGCCCTCCTCACCCTCGCGATCCTGGTCTTCGGCGCGGGGGCGCCCGGGCTGGTGAAGGCGGGCGGCGACGGGCTCGCGGGCTACCGCCTCATGGGCGTCGTCTGCGGCACGCTCTTCCTCATCGGGTTCGGCGTCGCGATCCTCGCCACCCGCAACCTGCCGACCGTCCTGCGGGCCGAGCCCTCGGGCGGCCTCGGCGAGCAGCTGCGGGCCGTGGCGGAGAACCGTGACTTCCGCGTGCTGTTCGCGGCCTTCGTGATCCAGGCGCTCGGCACCTCGACCGCTCTTGCGGGGGCGGCGTACGTGGCCGAGTACCTGCTGGGCGCGAAGGGCATGACCACGGTCCTGTTCGTAGCCCTGGTGGCGCCGGCGATCCTGCTCGTCCCGGTCTGGCGGATCTTCGCGGCCCGGCGCGGCAAGCAGGCGGGCTTCCGGTGGGCGACCGTGCTGTTCCTCGTCGGTGCTGTCGTGATGGCCTTCGCCGGACGGGTGCCGACGTGGTTCCTGCTCGTCGGCGTGGCCGTGGCCGGCACGGGGTACGCCGGTCAGCAGCTGTTCCCCCTGGCCATGCTCCCGGACACGATCCAGGCCGACGCCCTGCGCACGGGACGGCTCCGGTCGGGCGTGTTCACCGGGGTGTGGACTGCGGGGGAGACGCTCGGGTTCGCGCTCGGCCCGTTCCTCT
Organism: Longivirga aurantiaca; assembly: GCF_042660085.1. Taxonomy (NCBI): domain Bacteria; kingdom Bacillati; phylum Actinomycetota; class Actinomycetes; order Sporichthyales; family Sporichthyaceae; genus Longivirga; species Longivirga aurantiaca. Next base: position 1,467,325 of record NZ_JBHSTI010000008.1, read on the forward strand.
TCGCCATGGTGCTCGCGCTCGGCGGGTTCGTGGCGACGACCTCGGGCGTGAGCGTGGACCAGCCGCAGAGCGCCCTCACCGCGATCGCCCTGGGCTTCGGCGCGCTCCCGGCGCTGCTCATGCTCACCAGCCTGCCGGTGCTGCGGCGCTACTCCCTGACCGAGGCGTCGCTCGCCGACCTCGCCGCGCAGCCGGGCGCACGCTGACCCGGTCGGTGCCCCGAGTGGGATTCGAACCCACACTGGATGGTGTTTGAGACCACTGCCTCTGCCGGTTGGGCTATCGGGGCGACGGTCGCCCAGCGTACCGGGCGGGGCTGCGCCGTCCGGTTCCGTAGGGTGTGCCCGTGACGTCGAACGAGACCCCGCTGCGCATCGTCGTGGCCGAGGACGAGGCACTGATCCGGCTCGACCTGGTGGAGATGCTCGGCGAGGAGGGCTACGAGGTCGTGGGGGAGGCAGGCGACGGCGAGACCGCCGTCCGCCTGGCCGAGGAGCTGCGGCCCGACGTCGTGATGCTCGACGTGAAGATGCCCGTCCTCGACGGAATCAGCGCAGCGGAGCGCATCGCGAGCCAGCGCATCGCCCCGGTGGTCATGCTGACGGCGTTCGCGCAGCGCGAGCTCGTCGAGCGGGCGCGGGACGCCGGGGCCATGGCGTACCTCGTGAAGCCCTTCACGCAGGGCGACCTGGTGCCGGCCATCGAGCTCGCGGTCAGCCGCTACGCCGAGATCGTGACCCTCGAGGCGGAGATCGCCGACCTCGGGGAGCGGTTCGAGACGCGCAAGCGCGTGGAACGTGCGAAATCGTTGCTGCAACAGGCGTACAAGCTCTCCGAGTCGGACGCGTTCCGGTGGCTGCAGAAGTCCGCGATGGACCGGCGGCTCAGCATGCGCGAGGTCGCGGACGTCGTGATCCGCGAGGTGGGCGAGACCGGAACGTGAGTGATGGGCCCCGATTCGGTCCGTTAGGTCACGAATGAGCAACGAGGCAGCGACGGACGCGTCCCAGGTCATGCGCGCGTAACAGCCCTCGACTACGTTTCCCCCACCCCCACACCCGTGCGGTCACGCCCGGGTGCCATGGAAGAAGGAGACACTTCATGACCCGACCCACCCTGGTGCGGTCGCTCGCGGTCGCAGGCGCCTCGGCGCTCCTGCTCGCCGCCTGTGGCAGCAGCGGCGGCGGCGACACCTCGTCGAGCGCGCCGGCCCCGAGCGAGAGCTCGACCCTGCCCGCGGGCGACGGCACGCTGACCGTTGGCACCGTGCTCCCGCAGACTGGTTCGCTCGCCTTCCTCGGCCCGCCCGAGTTCGCTGGTGTCGACCTGGCCCTCAAGGAGATCAACGACGCGGGCGGCGTTCTCGGCAAGCCCGTCGTCAAGATCGAGGGTGACTCGGGCGACACGTCGACCAACATCGCGTCGGCGACCGTCGACTCGGGCCTCGCCAAGGGCGTCGATGCCTTCATCGGTGCGGCGTCGTCCTCGGTGTCGCTCACGATCATCGACAAGATCACCTCGGCCGGCGCCCTGCAGATGTCGCCCGCCAACACCTCGATCGCGCTGACGACCTACGCGGACAAGGGCCTCTACTGGCGCACCGCGCCGCCGGACACGTTCCAGGGCGCAGTCCTCGGCCAGCTCGTCTCCGGCGACGGCTACAAGACCGCCGCCGTCCTGGCGCTGCAGGACGCGTACGGCGAGGGTCTCGCGAAGACCTTCACCGACGCGTTCGAGAGCGCCGGCAACACGATCGCCTTCAGCAAGATCTACGACCCGAAGGCGGCCGACTACGCAGCCGAGGTGACCGCGGTCAAGGCCGCCAAGCCCGAGGCCCTGGTCGTCATCGGCTTCGACGAGACCAAGAAGATCCTGCAGGAGCTCATCAAGCAGGGCATCGGCCCGGACAAGCTGCCGCTGTACCTCTGCGACGGCAACATGGGTAACGCTCTCGCCGAGGGTCTCCCGGCCGGCACGCTGAACGGCGCCAAGGGCACGATCCCGGGCTCGAAGGCCTCGGACGAGTTCCAGGCTGCGCTCAAGTCGATCAACCCCGACCTGATCGACTTCTCGTACGCCCCCGAGAGCTACGACGCGCTGAACCTCATCGCGCTCGCGGCCCAGGCTGCCGGGAACGACACCGGCGTCGGCATCGCCTCGCAGCTGCAGGCGGTCTCGGCCGGTGGCGAGAAGTGCACCAACTTCGGCGACTGCAAGAAGCTGCTCGACGAGGGCAAGGACATCGACTACGAAGGCCAGTCGGGTCCCTGCGACTTCGACGCCAACGGTGACCCGACCAAGGCCACCATGGGTATCTACCAGTTCGGTGCCGACGACAAGATCTCGGCTCTGGACTTCATCCCCGGCGACGTCCCCCCGTCGAGCTGACGCTCGTACGCTGAACGACCCCACGGCCCCCGGAGCGACGCTCCGGGGGCCGTGGGCTGTCCGGCCCCCGGAGGCGAGCGCCCCAGGACCGCCGCAGATCGGCCGGCGGAGTCCTGACGCGCAGGAGCCCCGGACCATGCGGTCCGGGGCTCCTGCGGCGTTCTCGGGGCTGCTAGGCCTTGGCCAGCGTGCCGAGGTAGAGCTGGATGACCTTGGGGTCGGTCGCGAGGTCGCGGCCGGTGCCGGTGTAGGCGTTGCGGCCCTGGTCGAGCACGTACCCGCGGTCGCAGATCTGCAGGCACCGACGGGCGTTCTGCTCGACCATGATCACGGTGACGCCGGTCTTGTTGATCTCCCTGACCCGGACGAAGACCTCGTCGGTGAGGGCGGGGGAGAGGCCGGCCGACGGCTCGTCCAGGAGCAGGACGGACGGGTTCATCATGAGCGCCCGGCCCATCGCGACCATCTGGCGCTCACCGCCGGACAGCGAGCCCGCACGCTGCTTGCGCCGGTCGCCCAGGGTGGGGAAGAGGTTCGTGACGAAGTCGAACCGCTCGGTGAAGTTCGTGGGCGCCTGGTAGGCCCCCATCTGGAGGTTCTCCTCGATCGTGAGCGAGGGGAACACGTTGTTCGACTGCGGGACGAAACCGATGCCGCGCTTGACCAGCTGGTCGGCGCGCATGTTGGTGATCTCCTCGCCGCGCAGCGTCACAGCGCCCTCGCGGATCCGTACCAGGCCGAACAGGGCCTTGAGCAGGGTCGACTTGCCGGCCCCGTTCGGGCCGATGATGCCGACCAGCTCGCCCTCGTGGGCGTACAGGTCGGCGCCGTTGAGGATGTTCACGCCCGGCAGGTAGCCGGCGATGACGTCGTCCACGCGGACCAGGGCGCCCTCGGCCTCGGCCACGTGCGCCGTGCGGTCGATCGGCTGCGAGGGGTGCCCGTGGCCGTGGTGCTGCTCGGCGTCGATGTGCAGCTCGCGCTGGAACTCGCCCGGGTTGTCGGGGGTGACGCTCATGCCTGATCCTCCGTCCCGCCCGAGGCGGGCGCCTCCGAGGTGAACGCCTCGCCGCTGTCGGTGAGCGCCTGGTCGTGGTGCGCGCCGAGGTAGGCGTCGATGACCGCCGGGTCGGACATGACGGTGTCCGGCGGGCCCTCGGCGATGACCTGGCCCTGGCCCATGACGATGACCCAGTCGCTGATGTCGCGGACCATGTCCATGTCGTGCTCCACGAACAGCACGGTCATGCCCTGCTCGCGCAGGTCCTTGATGTGGCCGAGCAGCGACTGCGTCAGCGCCGGGTTCACGCCCGCCATCGGCTCGTCGAGCATGACCATCTCGGGGCCGACCATGAGGGCGCGCGCCATCTCGAGCAGCTTGCGCTGGCCGCCGGACATCTCGCCGGCGAAGTCCTCACGCTTGGCGTCGAGCTTGAACCGGGCGAGGAGCTCGTCGGCACGCTCGGTGTTCTTCTTCTCCTGGGCGGACCAGAGGAACGGGAACAGCGCCCGGAAGAAGCTCTCGCCCTTCTGACCGGTGGCACCGAGACGCATGTTCTCGATGACCGTGAGCTTGGAGAGGGCCTTGGTCAGCTGGAACGTGCGGACCATGCCCATGCGGGCGACCTTGTGCGGCGGCACGCCCTTCAGGCTCGTGCCGTTGAACGACCACTCGCCCTCGTTCGGCTGGTCGAACCCGGTGAGCAGGTTGAAGAACGTCGTCTTGCCGGCGCCGTTCGGGCCGATGAGGGCCGTGATGGCGCCGCGCTGGATCTCGACGTGCTCGACGTTGACGGCGGTCAGGCCGCCGAAGCGCCGCGTGATGCCGTCGACCACGACGATGGCGTCGGGCTTCGGGGAGCCTGGACGGTTCTCGGCGCCGGCGAGCGCGGCGACCGCCGCCTCCTTGCGGCTTCCGTAGGTGGTGTCAGCGGGCATCGAGCGCCAGCTCCTTCCGGTCGCCGAAGATTCCCTGTGGTCGGAAGATCATGAGCATCATCAGGCCGAGACCGACGAGCATGAAGCGGATCTGGCCCACCTGGGTCGTGGTGATGAACGTGATGACGCCCTTGGACACGGCCTCGTTGAGCGACTCGCCCACGAACACCAGCAGACCCCAGAAGATCATCGCGCCGACGATGGGCCCGAAGACGCGGGCCGCACCACCGAGGATCAGGATCGTGTAGGCGTAGAACGTGAAGTCGGTCGAGAAGCTGTCCGGCTGCACGGACTGGAAGGCGATCGCCGAGACGAATCCGCCGAGCGAGCCGATGACGCCACCGAGGATGAGCGCCTGCATCTTGTAGCTGTAGACGTTCTTGCCGAGCGAGCGCACGGCGTCCTCGTCCTCGCGGATGCCCTTGAGCACGCGGCCCCAGGGGGAGCGCATGAGAGACCAGATGGCGAGCGACGACAGAGCGACGAGCATCCAGCCGACGGTGACGACCCAGATGTCGTTCTTGCTGAAGGTGATCGGGCCGAACGCCACCGGACCGGGGAACGGGTTGAGGTCGTAGAAGCTGTCCGCGAACCGGGTGATGCCGTCCGAGCCGCCGAACCACTCGCGCAACGTCACCGAGCGCACGAGCAGGCGGATGATCTCCGCTGCCGCGATGGTGACGATCGCGAGGTAGTCGGCCCGTAGCCGCAGTGTCGGTATGCCGAGGAGCAGCGCGAGGATCACCGACGCGATGAGGCCGACGACCAGGCCGACCCAGAGGCTCCACCCCATGTTCGCGACGCTGACCGCGAGGCCGTACGCCGCGACCGCGAGGAAGCCCGCCTGGCCGAAGTTCAGGAGACCTGTGTAGCCGAAGTGCACGTTGAGACCGACCGCTGCGAGGCAGTAGATGACGGCGGAGACGCCGATCGCCTGCGTCAGGGTCTGGCTGAAGATCGAGTTCCAGTCCATGACGACTCCCTCACCCGATCCGCTCGCGTCGCCCGAGCAGGCCCTGGGGCCGCACGAGCAGGATGACAATCAGGATGACCAGCGCGCCCACGCTCTTCAGCTCCGGCGGGATGATCAGCGTCGAGAGCTGGATGAGCAGGCCGACGATGATCGAGCCGAGCAGCGCGCCGAACGCGGTACCGAGCCCGCCGACCGTGACGGCCGCGAAGATGAGCAGCAGGATCTGCTGGCCCATGTTCCACGAGACGCCCGAGGTCAGGCCGACGAGGATGCCCGCGAGCGCCGCGAGGGTGGCGCCGAGGATCCACACCGTGTTGATCACGCGCTCGACGTCGATGCCGGACGCCGACGCGAGGGCCGGGTTGTCCGAGACCGCGCGGCTCGCCTTGCCCATGCGGGTCCGCAGCAGCCAGTGGATCGTCGCGAGGATCGCGATGATCGCCGCGAGCGCGCCGATGATCGCCTTCGGCGTGATCGACAGCGGGCCGAGCTGATAGCCCGCCTGGGCGCTGTACTCCGGGAACTGCTGGGTGCCTCCGCCGAAGAAGAACAGGAAGAGGTAGCGGACGAAGATCGCGAGGCCGATCGACACGACCAGCATGGCGATGAGCCCTGTGCCGCGTCGGCGCAGCTGCTTCCACAGGATCTTGTCCTGCAGGGCGCCGAGGACGGCGCACGTGATGAGCGCGAGCAGGGCGGAGAGGATGAACGGGATGCTGAGGACGGCCGAGTAGAAGTACGCCGCCAGCGCCCCGACCGTGACCATCTCGCCGTGGGCGAAGTTGGTGAGGCCGGTGGTGCCGTAGATCAGCGACAGGCCGACCGCGGCGAGGGCCAGGATCAGGCCCAGCAGGAGGCCGTCGACCGTGAGCTGCACGGCCTGCACGGCCTTGGAGGTGGTCTCCACCGTCGACTCACCGGTGGGGAACTGGATCCGCACCTTGCCGAGGAAGGCGTTCACCGTGCGGGTGTTGCCCGAGTCCGCCGTCAGCGCCACGCCGTCGGGGAGCGTCGCCTCGTCGAGCACGACGGTGTAGGTGCCCGACTTGGGGGTCTTGATCTCCCAGGCCCCGGCGGCGTCGGTGGTGGCCGTGCCCGAGAAGCCGGAGTCGTTGGTGGCGCTGATCTTCACGCCGGCGACACCCTTGTCGTTCGAGGTCACCGTGCCGAACAGCACGGGCCCGGACGTCGCGGCCGAGGCCGGTCCGGCCCCCCACCCCAGCATCAGGGTCACCGCAGCGAGCAGGGCGGCCAGCACAGCCGCAGCGCGTGCGCGCACTCGGTCCTCCTTCGAGCGGGAGGGCCGAGGCCCTCTCCGTGCCCGGGGGTATCCCGGGCAGCAGTGCCGTCCAGCGGACGGTCGCGCCGGAGCATAGCCATGTAAACGGCGTTGCGGGGCCCCCCTCGGCGGACCGTGTCGGCATCGTGCGCACATCGCGACCTTGCGAGCGGGGAGCCGTCACGTCGCGGACACGCGTCGGTCACATGAACGCTGCGACCGCCGCGGTCAGGAGCGGGGCGACCACGAGGGCCGGGAGCATGTCGGCGACCGGGACGTCGCGGATGCGGAGGAGCCGGAGGGCGACGCCGACCAGCAGCAGCCCCCCGGTGGCCGTGATGGCGGCGATCTGCGCGGCGGGCAGCAGGTCGCCGAGCGCCAGCCCCACCAGGGTCCAGAAGCCCTGGTAGGCGATCACGGCGAGGGCGGAGGCCGCCACGCCCCAGCCGAGGGCCGCGGCGAAGGCGATCGAGGCGAAGCCGTCGAGGGTGGCCTTGAGGGCGAGCTGCTCGATCCCGGTCCCGAGCCCGTCGGAGAGCGAGCCGAGGATGGCGAGGGGACCGACGCAGAACACCAGCGAGGCCGTCACGAACCCCTCCACGAACCGGTGGCTGCCCGGGGCGTCGTCGCCGCGCACGAGCCGGCGCCGCAGCCAGGCGCCGACGGCCTCGAGCCGCTGCTCGAGCCCGAGCAGCGACCCGACGACCGAGCCGACCAGCAGCGAGCCGAGCACGATGAGGACGGGTGCCCCGGTGCCTGTGGCCTCGCGCAGGGCGGGGTCCAGGACGGCGACGGCGGACAGTCCAGCCACCAGCAGGACCACGAGCCCGAGCCCGTCGGTGACCACCTGCCGGGTGCGCTCCGGCAGCCGGTCGCCGAGCGCGACCCCGATGCCCGAGCCGATCAGGATGGCCACGACGTTCACGAGCGTCCCGGTTCCGGGCGGCACGGCGGCTCCTCGCTCGACGGACGGATCCTGCGGTGGCGGCGCAGCGCCACGACCGGATCCGTGCCCGGGACCGCCCGGGTGATGCAGATTCTTGCGCGAAGCCCTTGCCGACCGTCGGGGCGGGGGACCTAGAGTGCTGGACGTGTGACGGGGGGTCACCAGCTGGCAGGGCCTCGGCCCGCGCCGCTCGCCCAGGAGGTGCTGTGGGTCGGTCACCCGTCGTGGTCCGTCCTCTCGCGGCCGCCGAGATCGACTCCCTCGCCCCGCTGTGGGCGGAGTTCCTGGACCAGGAGCAGGCGCCGGTGCCCGGCGGGGTGGACATCGCCGAGCGGGTCCGCGAGCGCATCCTGGCCTCCGACGGGTCCGTGCACGCGGGCCGCCGTCCCACCTACCGCGTCGTGGTGGCCGAGGTCGACGGAGGCCCGGTCGGATTCGCGTCGCTCTCCGTGGTCGACCGCGGCCTGCTGTCGTCGACGGGCGCCGTCGTCGTCGACGTCGTCCACGTGAGCAGCTCGTACCGCAAGCACGGCGTGGGCACCGCGCTGCTGCGCGAGGCCGCGGGCTTCGCCGACGAGGTGGCTGCCGGCGACGTGGTCGTCAACGTGCCGCCGTCGCAACGGGATGTGAACCGCTTCTTCGCGCGCTACGGCTTCGCGCCCATGGTGGTACGACGTTCCGCCCCGATCGGGCAGCTGCGCCGTCGGCTCGGGGTGGATCCGCGGCTCGACCCGCGCGACATCACGGTCGACCTGACCCCCGTGCAGCGGTCGCTGCGCCGACGGGTCCTGCTCACGCCGCGCCGCGCCGTGCGGCCCTGACGCGCTGATCGCTCAGGCGCCCGGGCGGTCCCGCAGCAGGCACGTGATGCGGGACGTGCAGAGCCTGCGGCCCGCGTCGTCCACGACCACCACCTCGTAGCTCGCCAGGGTGCGGCCGAGGGTGAGGGCGGTCGCCGTCCCCGTGACATGGCCGGAGGTCGCGCTCGCGTGGTGCGTGGCGTTGATCTCGATGCCCACCGGAACCTTCTCCGGCCCGCCGTGGATGGCTGCGGCGATCGATCCGAGGGTCTCGGCGAGCACCACGCTCGCGCCGCCGTGCAGGAGCCCGAAGGGCTGCCGGTTCCCGGCGACCGGCATGCGGGCCACCATCCGCTCGGCTCCCGCCTCGAGGATCTCGATCCCCATCGTCTCGGCGAGCTCGCCGAGCCCGAGCCGCCTCGCGAGCTCCACGTTGTCCGTCATGGGTCCACCCTAGGATCGACCGCATGACTGCGTCGTCGGGTCGGCCCCGCCTCCTGCTCCTCGACGGCCACTCCCTGGCCTACCGCGCGTTCTACGCGCTGCCGGTGGAGAACTTCTCGACCACGACCGGCCAGGCCACCAACGCGGTCTACGGCTTCACCTCGATGCTCATCAACGCGCTGCGCGACGAGCAGCCCACGCACCTCGCCGTCGCCTTCGACGTGTCCCGCCAGACCTTCCGCTCGGTGGAGTACCCCGAGTACAAGGCGACCCGCTCGGCCAGCCCGGACGAGTTCAAGGGTCAGGTGCCGCTCATCCGCGAGGTCCTCACGGCTCTCAACGTGCCGTACGTCGAGGTTGAGGGCTTCGAGGCCGACGACCTCATCGCGACGCTCACCACCCAGGCCGAGGCTGCCGGCTTCGACGTCCTCATCATCACGGGCGACCGCGACGCGTACCAGCTCGTCGACGAGCACGTCACCGTGCTCTACCCGAAGAAGGGCGTTAGCGACCTCGCGCGCATGACCCCCGAAGCGGTGCAGGACAAGTACGGCCTCAGCCCCGCTCAGTACCCCGACTACGCCGCGCTGCGGGGAGACCCGAGCGACAACCTCCCCTCGATCCCAGGCGTGGGGGAGAAGACCGCGGCGAAGTGGGTGCGCGAGTTCGGGTCGCTCGCCGAGCTCGTCGAGAGGGTTGACGAGGTGAAGGGCAAGGCGGGCGACTCCCTGCGTGCGGGCCTGTCCGACGTCGTCCGCAACCGCAGGCTGACCGAGCTGGTGCGCGATGTGCCGTTGCCGCTCGCACCGGCCGACCTGGAGCGCCGCAGCTTCGACCGCGACACCGTGCACGAGGTGTTCGACGCCCTGCAGTTCCGTGTCCTGCGCGAGCGGCTCTTCGCGCTGCACGGCGACGACGCCGCCCCCGCCGGCGCCGCCGAGGACGTCGAGGTGGCGGCCCCCGCCGCCGGCGGTCTCGGCACCTGGCTCGCCGAGCACGCGGCCGCAGGCGTCCGGGTCGGGCTCGTGCTCGACGGCACCTGGGGACGGGGCACGGGCGACGTCGAGTCGTTCGCGATCGCGTCACCCGACGGAGCCGTGGCCTGGTGGCCGGTGTCGGGGCTGCTGCCCGACGACGAGTCCGCACTGTCCGCGTGGCTCGCCGACCCCGCGCGCCCCAAGGCGATGCACGACGCCAAGGGGCCCGTGCTCGCGCTGCGCGCCCGCGGCCTCCCGCTGTCGGGGCTCACCTGCGACACCGCGCTGGCGGCTTACCTCGTGCTGCCGGGGCAGCGCAGCTTCGACCTGAGCGACCTCGTGCCGCGGTTCCTGAAGCGCGACCTCGCCGGGGCCGCGGCAGCAGGGTCCGACCAGCTGTCGTTCGACACTGATCCCGACGAGGCCCGCGCCGCGTCGATGGGGATGCAGGCCAAGGCCGTCCTCGACCTCGCGGGAGCGCTCGAGGACGAGCTCGAGGTACGGGGCGGCACGGCGCTGATGACCGACGTCGAGCTGCCGCTGCTGTCGGTGCTCGCCGACCTCGAGCAGGCGGGCATCGCGGTCGACCTCGACCACCTGCACGGTCTCGAGGACGAGTTCGCCGAGTCGATGCGGGGCGCCGAGGCCTCGGCGCACGAGCTCGCCGGCCGCCCCTTCAACCTCGGATCGCCCAAGCAGCTGCAGGAGATCCTGTTCGGCGAGCGCGGGCTCCCGACCACCAAGAAGATCAAGACCGGGTACACGACCGACGCCGACGCCCTGCAGTCGCTGTTCGCGCAGACGGGCGACCCGCTCCTCGAGCAGCTGCTGCGCTGGCGCGACGTCTCCAAGCTGCGCCAGACCGTCACGGGACTGCTGTCGTCGGTCTCGGACGACACCCGCATCCACACCACCTTCAACCAGATCGTGGCTGCCACCGGCCGGCTCTCGTCGCAGGACCCCAACCTGCAGAACATCCCGATCCGCACCGACGAGGGTCGCCGCATCCGCAGCGGCTTCGTCGTCGGGCCCGGGTACGAGTGCCTGCTCACCGCCGACTACAGCCAGATCGAGATGCGGCTCATGGCCCATCTGTCGGAGGACGCCGGCCTCATCGAGGCGTTCAACTCCGGCGAGGACCTGCACAACTACGTCGCGTCGCGCGTGTTCGGCGTCGCGCCGTCCGAGGTGGACGCCTCCCAGCGCAGCAAGATCAAGGCCATGTCCTACGGCCTCGCGTACGGGCTGTCGCCGTTCGGTCTCTCGCAGCAGCTCGGCATCACCCCGGGCGAGGCGAGCGGCCTCATGGACGAGTACTTCGAGCGCTTCGGCGGGGTGCGCGACTACCTCCGCGAGGTGGTCGACCGCGCGCGGGGCACGGGCTACACCGAGACGATGCTCGGCCGGCGCCGCTACCTGCCGGACCTCACCTCCGACGTCCGGCAGCGGCGCGAGATGGCCGAGCGGATGGCGCTCAACGCGCCGATCCAGGGTTCGGCCGCCGACATCGTCAAGGTCGCGATGCTGCGCGTCGACTCCGCGATCCGGGCGCGGGGCCTCGCGTCGCGCATGCTGCTGCAGGTGCACGACGAGCTCGTGCTCGAGGTCGCGCCGGGCGAGCTCGACGCCGTGCGCGAGGTGGTCACCGAGGGCATGGGCGGTGCCGTGCCGCTGACGGTGCCGCTCGACGTCTCGGTCGGCGTGGGACGCACCTGGGAGGACGCGGGCCACTGACGGCGGGCAGGTGCGCGGAGCCCGTGCCAGGATCGAGCGCATGTCGCCGCTCCGCCGTGCCGTCCCCCTGGTCGCCCTCGTCGCGACAGCCCTGGTGCTGAGCGCCTGCGGCGGATCCGCCGAGGTGGACCGCGCGCGGCAGGTGACGCCCGACGTCCCGTTCACCGGATGCGACGTCGCGGCCTGCAGCGACACGATCGACGGTGCTCCCTACCAGATCCTGCTCCCGGAGACCTGGAACGGGACCCTGCTCATCTACAGCCACGGCTATCGCCAGGCGCAGCCGGCCCCGCCCGCCTTCACGCCCGTCTCGACCAAGCCCGAGCCGGCACCCGGGTGGTCGGGCGGCGACACCGCGATCGCCGATGCGCTCCTGGAGCAGGGCTACGCGCTCGCCGGCTCGGCGTACGCCAGCAACGGCTGGGCCGTGGCCGACGGCGTCAAGGCCGCCGAGGACCTGTACGCCTACTTCAAGGACACCATCGGCAACCCATACCGCACGATCGTGTGGGGCGACTCGCTCGGCGGGCTCATCACCCAGACGATCGCCGAGAAGCACCCGGACTGGGTGGACGGCGTCGCACCGTTCTGCGGCGCGGTGGCCGGCGTGGTGCCCAACATCGGGCTCGCCCTCGACGTGTCCTACGCCGTGAAGACGCTGCTGTACCCCGAGATGAAGCTGACGGGCTTCGCGTCCTACGAGGAGGCGGTCACGACCTGGACCGAGGCGGTCAAGCGGCTCGTCGCCGCCGCGCAGGACACCGCCGGGGGCGGCACTGCCAAGGTCCTCTACATCGCGGCCCTCGTCGACTGGCCCACGCAGACCCAGCGCTTCGACGGCGCGGCGATCGAGAGCAAGGTGAAGGCGTCGGTGGAGGCGCTCGCCACCGGGCTCGGCTTCGCCACCTTCGCCCGCTACGACCTCGAGCAGCGGTTCGGCGGCAACCCGTCGGGCAACGTCGGCACCGACTACGCAGCGCGGGTCAGCGCCGAGGAGGCGTCGCTCATCGACACCATCACGCCGGGATCGGTGGCCTCGCTGGGCGCAGCGCTCGCAGCGGGCGAGCGGGTGCCGGCCGACGAGGCGGCCGTCGCCAAGGCCCTGGCCGAGGGCGGCGACCCGCAGGGCACCGTGCAGGACCCGACCATCACGATCCACACCGCGACCGACCCCCTCGTGCTCTCGCAGAACCAGACGTTCCTCCTCGACCGCTACCGGGCGGCGCAGAAGGCGGGGAAGACCAAGGCGGAGCTCGTGCAGCTCTTCACGGTGGCTCCGGCGACCTACCCGGAGGACCCGGGTGCGCCGTACGGTGCGGGCCACTGCAACTTCACGCCCGAGTCGCGGCTCGCCGTGATCGACCTGCTGGTGCGGTGGGTCCAGGACGGCGTCTACCCCGGCAGGACCGCGATCGCCGACGCGATGGGTACGTCGTCCGGCTACGCGCCTCTCTGGACCCCCGGCCCCTGGCCGGACCCCGAGGCCCTGACGGCGGGCTGAGACGGACCGTCAGGCCGAGGTGCGTGAGCGACGGGGGCGGGTCGCGACCTGCGCGACGCAGGCAGGCACGGTCTCCAAGGCGCTGTGGTCGCGTGAGCGGTACTGCGAAGGCGTCTCTCCGACGATCTCGGTGAACCTGGCGCTGAAGGATCCCAGCGAGGTGCAGCCGACGGCCATGCAGGTGTCGGTGACCGACATCCCCTGCCGCAGAAGGGATGCAGCGCGCTCGATACGTCGCGTCATGAGGTACGAGTACGGCGTCTCGCCGTAGGCCGCCCGGAACCTGCGGGAGAAGTGGGCCGGCGACATCAGTGCGGCGCGCGCCATGGTCGGCACGTCCAGGGGCCTCGCGTACTCGCGGTCCATGAGGTCGCGCGCCCGCCGCAGGTGCGCGAGGTCGGCGAGCTCCTCCGGCGTCATGGGACGACGGTACGCGTCAGCGACGGCGGCTGTGGAGCACCGCCCCCGACACCGTGAGCAGCGCCGCAGCGGCGACGACGCACCAGGCGACGGCGACGGGCGACCCGTGTCCCACCGTGAGCACGAGCACGACGAGGACGACCACCGACCCCCAGACGAGCCCGGCCGCGGCGGGGTCGTCGGCGGCGAGCCGGTCGTAGAGCACCAGCGACGCCGCGGAGAGTGCGACGCCGGCGAGAACGAAGACGCCGGCGGACGCGGCGGCCACGTCGTACTCGGGCCCGAGCACGAGCGGCACGAGCCGCGGGCCGAGCAGCACGGCCCCGAGGATCTCGACAGCGCCGAGCACGCCGAGCAGCAGGGCGGCCCGGGCGAGGGCGCCCCGTTCGCCGCGGGCCAGCCGGGGGAACGCCGCGATCACGACCGCCTGCGGCAGCCAGAAGGCGATCTTGGCCAGGATGGCGCCGGCGGCGTACTGGCCCGCGTCGCCGGGGTCGAGGATCGCGCGCGCCAGGAGGACGTCCGCGGAGGTCAGCACGAACATCGCGAGCAGCGCGAAGGTGGCGCGTCCGGTCTCCCACGCCAGGTCGCGCGGCACCCGACCCGGCCAGGGGAGGCGGATGCGGGCCAGCGGCGCCGCCACGAGCCAGCCGAGCACGGAGCCGACGAGGACGGCGAGCACCGTCGCGGTGACGCTCCGCGTGACGAGGAGGGTGCCGAGCGCGAGACCGCTGCGCAGGACAGCGATGACGGCGTACTGGCCGGAGAGGGCGAGGAAGCGGTCGTTGCCCTGGGTGGTCCCGAGGGCGAGACCGGTCAGCGTGAGCGGGAGGAACGCCACGGCCAGCGCCGCGAGCGGGAGCAGGTCGAGGTCGAGCACCGCCGCCGCGAACGGCACGAGCAGGAGCGCGAGTGCCGCCTCGGCAGCGCCCGCGGACAGCGCGACGTGCCCGTGCGCGTCGCTGGGTCCGCCGCGGGCGATGCGGCGTGCGACGACGGCCTGGACGGCGAGTGCCACCACGTTGCCGATGAGCAGCACGCCGAGCAGGGCGCCGAGCTCGCCGAACGACGAGGGTCCGAGCACCCTTGCGCCGACGACGTTGAGCGCGTACCCGAGGACCTGGCCGACGGCGAGCCCGAGGACCAGCAGAGCGCTGCTGCCGAGCAGTGCCTCACGTCGGGTGACGGACGTCGAGGGAGACTCGCTCACCCTGCTCCCTCGGTCGTCGCACGCGGACGCGTCAGAATAGGGCGTTCCCACCCGCCGAAGCCTGGAGGCCGCGTGACCCGTCGCGCGCTCTCCCTCGTCTCCGCGCTCGGCCTGGCGGTGCTGGTGCTCGGGCCGGCCCTCGCCCCGGGGTACGTCCTGCTCTACGACATGGTCTTCGTGCCGCGCCAGGACCTGCTGCCGGCGTCGATCGGGCTCGGCGGCCAGCTGCCCCGCGCGGTCCCGCAGGACGCCGTGCTCGCAGCGCTCACCACCCTCGCGCCCGGATCGGTGTGGCAGCACCTCGCGCTCCTCGGCGCCGTCGCGGGCGGGGCGCTCGGCGCTGCCCGACTGCTGAGGGGCGCCGGGGCCGCCGCCCGTGCCGCCGCCGCCGTGCTGTTCGTCTGGAGCGCCTTCTTCGCGGAGAGGCTGCTGCTCGGCAGCTGGTCGTTGCTCGTGGCGGTCGCCGTCCTCCCGTGGGCGCTGTCGGCGGCGATCGACGCGCGCCGCGCGCTGCCCGGTGCTGCCGCCCGTCTGATCCTGCTCGTCGGCCTGGCGAGCCTCACTCCGACCGGCGGCATCCTCGCCTGCCTCCTGGCCGGACCTGTCGCCCTCGGGCCCGGCTCACGGCTCGGCCGGGCCCGCCGTGCGTGGACGGCTCTCGCGCTGGTGGCGCTGCAGCTGCCCTGGCTGGTGCCGTCGCTGCTCCATCCTGCGGCGGGAGCGTCGGATCCCAACGGGCTCAAGGCCTTCGCTCTGCGGGCCGAAGGCCCGTGGGGTGCTCTCGTCACTGCGCTGGGCACGGGTGGTGTGTGGAACGGCGAGGTCGTCCTCGGCTCGCGGTCGACCTTCCTCGCACCCCTCGCCGCGGTGCTGCTCACGGTGCTCGTCGTCCTCGGAGCACCAGCGCTGGTGAGGCACCTCGGCCGCGCCGCCGCGCTCTGGCTCGTGGTCTGCGCCGTCGCGGGGATCGTCGTCGCGGTCGCCGGTGCGTGGGGACCGACCCGACCGCTCGTGCTCGCCGCCGTGGACGCGCTCCCTGGGGGAGGGCTGCTGCGCGACGGGCAGAAGTGGTTGGCCCCGTGGACGCTGCTGGTCGCCGTCGCGGCGCCGCTCGGTCTGGGTCGGATCGCGGAGCGCTCGCGCGACGCCACGGTGCGCGCGACGCTGGCGGTCGGGCTCGTGCTGCTGCCGATGGCGACCATGCCCGACCTCGTCTGGGGCGGTCTCGGCCGTATGCAGACGACGAGCTACCCGGACGACTGGGCCGAGGTGCGGACCGTGCTCGAGGCCGACGCCGCTGGCGGCGACGTCGCGGTGCTCCCGTGGTCGGCGTTCCGTGCGTTCGCCTGGAACGGCGGGCGCACGTCGCTGGACCCGGCTCCGCGCTACCTCCCACGGCCGACCGTGGTCGACGACACGCTGCTCGTGGCTCGTCCGGACGGCACCGTGCTCCGGGTCAGCGGCGAGGACCCTCGGGCGGCCGTCGTCGGCGCCGCGCTCGACGCCGGGAGGCCGCTCGCCCAGACACTGCCGGCGCTCGGCGTGCGGTACGTGGTCGTCGAGCTGACGACACCCGGGCCTGATGTCGGATCGGCGCTCGACGGGCTGACCCCGGTCGTGCGGGGCAGCACGCTGGAGCTCTGGTCCGTGCCGGGCACGGTGGCGCCGCCAACCGGGCCGAGCGCGCGCGACCTCGTCCTGGTCGTGCTCGCGTGGGTGGCTGCAGGTCTCGTCCTGATCACGGCTGGGCTGCAGGTAGGACGCGCGTACACCGGAGGGCGACGCAGGGACCCTGGTCTTGCTACCCTCCGGGCAGTCGACCAGTCCAAGGAGAACACGTGAGCGGGATCGCAGGGGCACTCATCGCCGCCGTCGTCGGAGGCGTGATCGCCGGAGGCGCGTCGTTCGGCCTCGTGTCGTCGCAGACCGCCGTCCCGGCTCCGGTCGACAGGGAGTACGTCGTCTACGGCACCAACTAGAGCCTTTCCCGGGCGAACCGGGACACCACGAGGCTCGCGCGGACGATGTCCGCGCGGGCCTCGTCGTGCCAGGTGGGTGGGGCTGCGGGAGGGCTAGTACGGGTCGTACGGCGAGTCGTGCTTCATCGCCTTGAGCACCGGCGTCGCGTGCAGGCGACGGGCGGCCTTGATCGTGACGTTGCGGCTGAACCACGGCAGCTCTGCCATGAGCCGCTTGCGATCCGCGCCGGTCGGTGCGGCCCGGTCGAACACCGCCATCGTGGTCTCGCGCCGGAGGTAGCGCAGCCGTCCGCGCACCAGCACGTGGTGCAGGAGCGCCGAGGTGACGCCGACCGAGCAGAACGAGTCGTGGATCAGCGTCAGGGCGCCGAGCGACAGGTGCTCGGTCCAGCCGAGGTCGTCCACGACGGTCCAGTAGTCGTGCTTGCCGTCGATGTAGAGCAGGTCGATGTCGCCGCTCCACGTCGTCAACGCGTCCTGCGACTTCATCGGGAGCAGGTCCACGACACCGGTCAGGCCGGCCGCGGCGATGTTCGCCTCGAACTTCGCCCGCGTCGACTGGCCGCCGAACATCGCCCCTTCGACGAACGGGTCGATCGCGGTGACACGAGCGCCGACCGAGGCGGCGGCGAGGCCGAGCACGACGGTCGAACGCCCCTGGTGGCTGCCGATCTCGACGATCCGGCCACCTGGCGTCAGGTGGCGTGCGGAGTCCCACAGGAGCCGGCCCTGCGCCTCGGTGAGCCAGCCGCCGACCGTGTCGGCGAGGGCCCAGGCGTCCTCGAAACGCACTGCATCACCCGCTGGGGTTCCGGAGGGGGTCGTCGGCACGGGCGTCACCTTATGCTGCGCCGGTGGCGGTGACCGAAGGCCCGGCGTACGCGGGCCCCCGGCACGAGCAGCGGTCGGGTAGGCGCAGCGCGCGCATCGCCGACGCCGTGGTGCTCGGGGTGCTGGCGGTCGTGCTCCTGACGCAGGATCCGGGCCGGACGCGCTTCGACACCAAGCTCGACCTCGTCGTGGATCCGTGGGGCTTCCTCGCCCGCGCGTTCTCGGCCTGGGACTCCTCGGCCGGGTTCGGCCAGCTGCAGAACCAGGCGTACGGCTACCTCTTCCCGATGGGCCCGTTCTTCGGCGTCGCGCACTCCGCAGGACTGCCGACCTGGCTGACCCAGGCGCTATGGGCATGGGTGCTGCTGGCCGTCGCCTACCTCGGCCTGAGGGTGCTCGCGACGCGCCTGGGGCTCCCGTGGTACGCCGCGGTGCTCGGTGCCGCGGCCTACGCGCTGGCGCCGCGCATGGTCACGGTGATCGGTCCGCTCTCGGCGGAGGCGCTGCCCGCCGCGCTGCTGCCCTGGACCCTCGTGCCGCTCGTACGGCCCGGCGCCACCGTGCGTCGCACGGCCTTCCTGGCCGCGCTGCCCGTGCTCCTCATGGGGGCCGCGAACGCGACCCTGACCCTCGCCGTGCTCCCGGTGACGGCGGTCTGGATCGTCACGCGGGGCGCCGGCCGCTGGCGCCTGCTCGCGTGGTGGTCGGGCTTCGTCGCCGCCTTCACCGCCTGGTGGATCGTGCCGCTGCTCGTGCAGGCGAGGTACGCGACGCCGTTCCTGTCGTTCATCGAGAGCGGGCGCGACACGACGTCGGGCCTCACACCCGCGGAGGTGCTGCGCGGCGACGTCCACTGGGTTGCCGGCTTCGTCGACCTCGGCGTGCCGTGGTGGCCCGCGGGCTACCAGTACGCCGCGGTCACGACCTACGTCGTGCTCACCCTGCTCGTCGCCGCGGTGTCGGTGCTCGGCCTCGCCGGCTCGCGCATGCCCGAGCGACGGGCGAACGCGACGGCGGCGCTCCTCGGTCTGGTCGTCCTCGCGGCCGGCTCGTCGCTCGCGCCGGGGCGCAGCGTCTGGTGGATGCTGCTCGACGGCCCGTTGGCGCCGTTCCGCAACGTGCACAAGTTCGACCCGATGCTGCGGCTGCCGCTCGCCCTGGGCTTCGCGGCCGGGATCGCCTGGGTGACCGTGCAGGTCTCGCAGCGGATGCGCCGCAGGGCACGGGCGGGCGACCTCCCGCCGCCGTGGCCCGCACTCCCGGGGCTCGCGGCGGTGGCGCTGCTCGCCGTCGTCGCCGTACCGCTCGTCTCGCCAGGCATCGCCGCGGGACGCACCTGGACGCAGATCCCGCCGTGGTGGCAGCAGACAGCCGACTGGCTCGCCGGGCCCGGAGGCGGCGAGCGCGCGCTGGTCGTCCCGGGCTCGGGCTTCGGGCGCTACCTGTGGGGCCGCACGATCGACGAGCCGCTGCAGCCGCTGTCCGACAGCCCGTGGGCGATCGACAACGACCTGCCGCTGGGGAGCATCGGGAGCGCTCGTTTGCTCGACAGCATCTCGATGGCGCTGCGCACCGGGCATGCCGCTCCGGGGCTCGCAGACACGTTGCGCCGCAGCGGCATCCGCTATGTCGTCGTGCGCAACGACATCGACTCCGACCGCGCGCTCGCGCCGTCGCGCTCGGTGGTGGCGGCGACGCTCCAGGCGAGCGAGGGCGTCGAGCTCGCCGCCGGTTTCGGCGACGACGTGGTGCAGGGGAGCGCGATCACCACGGTCGACTTCGACCGCGACGCCTCCCGTCCCGCCATCGAGGTCTACCGCGTCGTGGGCGCTGCGCCAATCGTCTCCGCGACGCCCCTGTCGCAGGTACGCGTGATGACCGGCGGGCCCGAGTCGCTCCTGCCCGCGGCTGCCGCCGACCTCCTGCGCAGCTCAGACCCCGTGGTCTTCACCGGTGACTCGCCGCCCGCGTCTGCGGGCGGCGGACTGGTGCTGACCGATGGGCTCCTGCGGCGCGACCGCGCGCTCGGCCGGGGCGACGACTCGCTCTCGGCGGTGCTCACGGCCGAGGAGTCGAGCCGGCTCTACCGCCGGGGCACCGACCTCGTCCCCTTCGCCGCGCCGGAGCTCACGACCGCGTCGTACGACGGGATCCGGGCGCTCTCGGCGTCGACGTCGCAGGCCTTCGCCGATGCGGTGGGCAGCCTGCGCGTCGAACGTCAGCCCTTCGCGGCGTTGGACGGCGCCCTCACCAGCTGGTGGCAGTCGAGCGTCGTCACCGGTCCGGTCGGGCAGTGGTGGCAGGTCGACCTCCTCGGGCCCACGGACCTGCGCGGCATGACGGTGACGCTCGCGCAGAGCCCGTTCGTCGGCGGCCGGGTGACGCGTGTGCAGCTCACCACCGACGTCGGGTCGTGGACGGCGGACGTCGACGCCGCCGGCACGATCGGCCCGCAGCGCGTGGACGCCCTGGTCGGTGCGTCGACGCTGCGGGTGACGGCGCTCGAGGCCGAGGCGGCCGTCGGCGACTTCGGGATCCGCGAGGTCGCCCTGCCCACCGTCGAGGCGTCCCGGCCGCTGCTGCTCGCGGCCGCGCCGGCCGGTCGGGCGGCGGACACGTCGGTGGTGCTCACCGCGGTGTCGCCCGCGCGGAACGCCTGCGCGAGCGTGGACGACGAGGTGCGCTGCGACCCGACCGCCACCCGCTCCGAGGGCGACGCCGGGGTGCTCGACCGGTCGCTCACCGTCGGCTCGGTCGTCACGGGCGACCTGCGGATCTCGGGCGTGATCCGCTCCGGCCCGGGCGCCGCGGGGCTCTTCGACCCGGTGGGGGCGGGGATCACCGCTCGCGCATCGAGCTGGCTGGGCAGCGACGTGCGCGTGCGACCGTCCGCCGCGGTGGACGGCGACCCGGGCACACGCTGGGTCGCGGACGTCGGCGACACCGCGCCGGTGCTCACGCTCGACCTGGGCCAGACGCGGCAGATCTCGTCGCTGAGGTTCGTGACAGGCACGGGAGGCCAGCGGTTCAGCACGCCTCTCGCCGTCACCGTGGTGGTGGGCGGCCGGAGCGTCGAGGCAGACCTGCGGTCCTCTCCTGTGGTGACGTTCCCGCCGACGCCGGCCTCACGCGTCACTGTGACCGTACGTCGGAGCACACCTGTCGCCTCCGTCGACGGCGCCTCGGGACGGGCGACGCAGGCGCCGGTAGCGGTGGACGAGGTGGTCCTCGCCGGCGCCGAGGACCTCGTCTATCGCCCCGACCTCGCGGCTGCGACAGGGGCGCTCTGCGGTCTCGGCCCGACGGTCGTCATCGACGGCTCGGAGCGGTCGACCCTCGTCACCACCACGCTGGCCGACGTCCTGCGCGGCGCGGAGGCGAGCGTGCGGGTGTGCCGCGGGAACGCGGGGGTGACCCTCTCTCCGGGGACCCACCGCGTAACCGTGCGGGGCACCGCGCTGGTCGACCCGGTCCGGGTCGCGTGGGGCAGCACCTCGCCGCCGGCGGCCGGGCGCCTCACCGTGGTGACCGCCTGGGACGAGACCAGACGCACGGTCATGGTCGCAAGCGGGCCGGAATCGGTTCTGCGCGTCGCGGAGTCGGCAAACGCGGGATGGGTCGCGACGCTCGACGACCAGGTCCTCACCCCGGTCCGCCTCGACGGCTGGCAGCAGGGCTGGATCGTCCCGGCCGGGGCGTCGGGCGTCGTCACCCTCGAGTACCGGCCCACGTCGGTGCAGCAGTCGGGCCTGCTCGCCGGCGCAGTGCTCGCGCTCCTGGGGCTCCTGCTGGGCCTCGTCGCACCGGGGCGCGGCTCCCGGTGGTCGCGCGCAGCGTCCCGGCCGATGCCCCTCGCCGCCGTGGTGGTCGTCCAGGTCGGCGTCGCCGTCCTGCTGCTCGGCGTGGTCGGCATCGTGGCGGGGGCGGCCGCCGCGGTCGGGGTGGGACGGCGCTGGTCGTCCGTCGTGGCCGGTGCGTCGGTGCTGGGGGCGGCGGCGGCCGCAGGTGCCGGCGCTCCGACGGCGCTCACGAGCGCCCTTGCCCTCGGGGGCCTTCTGCTCGCGCTCGGCACCGCCCTCAGGCGTCGCGGCGGATGAGGATGCGGCGGTAGTGCCAGTGACCGCCGTACGACGGGTCGTCCCAGTGGTCGAGCACCTGGCCGCCTGATGCCGACACCACCTGCTCCACCTGCTCGAGCGTGAGCTGCTGCATGCGCATCGGCGCCGGATAGCCGAGCACCCTGCGCTGCAGCCAGCCGTACAGGCCCGGGGGCAGGAACCGGAAGGCGCGCCCCTTGATCGAGGTGTCGGGCTGGTCGGCCACCTGCACCAGCGCCGTCCCGCCCGGGCGCAGCACGCGCAGGAACTCGCCGACGTACCCGATCGCGAGCTCGGCAGGCATGTGCTGCAGGACGAGGCTCGTGTAGACGAGGTCGACCGTGGCGTCCCGCAGCGGCAGCACCGGCGACGAGCTGAGGACCGGGCTGAACCGGGCCACCACGTCCTCGGGGACGACGTCACGCGACCGGCGGAGCATCGGCTCGGAGATGTCTACTCCCACGACATGCCTCGTGCGCGCCGCGAGCGCAGAGCTGAGACGCCCGACGCCGCAGCCGAAGTCGAGCACCACGGCGTCCGGGGAGGGCTCGAGTCCGGTCGCCCGCGCGTGCTGGCTCCACGACTCCGCGATCTCGCGGCTACCCGTGGCCAGGAACTCGGTGACGTCCCAGCGGTCCCCGCGCACGCCGTCCTTGACGTAGACCGCCCAGAGCGGGTCGGCGGCCCCCAGGGTCTCCCAATCGGCGCGGAGGCGGCGGAGCTCGTCGTCCTCAGAGCTCACGCGCGGGTCCGCCCGCGCGCCACCGACCGCAGCGCGTCCTCGAAGCCGTCGACGGCGGACTTCCACGAGTGCGCGGCGGCGTGGATTCCGCAGTCCATCCCCATCCGCTCCACGAGCGAGCGGTCCGACAGCAGCCCGTCGAGCCGGCGCTCGAGGTCGGCCTGGTCGTCGCAGAGATAGCCGGTGACGCCGTGGACGACCGACTCGTTGACGCCCCCGGCCGACCGGTAGGCCAGGGTCGGGGTGCCGCACGCCGCGGCCTCCACCGCGACCAGGCCCCAGCCCTCCTTGAGGGACGGGAGCAGGTGCACCCAGGCCCGGGCAAGCTCGGCGTCGCGCTCGTCGTCGCCGACCCGCCCCAGGAACTCGACCTGGTCGTGCAGGCCGAGGCGGTCGGAGAGGACCTCGAGCTCGTGCCGGTGGTAGCCCTCGCCGATGATCCTCAGCCGGAGGTCGGGGTGGCGGTGGCGGACGCGGGCCACTGCCTCGATGGCGTGCTCCACCTGCTTGTGCGGCACCAGGCGCGACACGACGACGACGCCGGGGCGGTCGTCGCGCGGGGGGAGCGACTCGGGCAGGTCGCTGCCATTGCGGACCACGACCAGCCTGTCGCCCGGATGCCCCAGGCCCTCCAGCTCTCGGGCGGTGCTGGAGCTCACCGCGACCGCGTGGGTGGCGCGGTGCACGAGCGGGCTGAGGCGGGACTCGATGAACCACCCGATGCGCCCGGCCACCGGGCCGACGGCCACGGGCCACTGCTCGCGGTGCACGTGGTGGACGACCAGGAGGGTGGTGCGCGGCCGGGCGACGGCCGCGAAGAACGGGATGCCGTTCTGGACGTCGACGACCACGTCGTAGCCACGGGACGTCGAATGCAGGAAACCCTTGCCGTACACGCCCAGACGGCCGCCGCGACGGCGGTAGCGCACGCCCCGGTCGAGCTCGTCGCGGGGGCGGCCGGCGTACGCCGCCGTGGCGATCGTGACCTCGTGCCCGCGCTCGGCGAGACCGCGCGCCACCTGGCCCAGCGTGCGCTCCGAGCCGCCCGCCTCCGGATGCCACTCGTCGCGCCAGCTGAGGACCAGCACGCGCAGGGGTGCGCGACCGGCCGGCTCGACGACGTGCTCGCTCATGAGTCCGAAGTGTGCCCTACGGTGGCCCGGTGTCGGAGGTCGAGCAGGCGACGTGGAGCCGTGCGTACCGGCTGTTCCGCGACTTCAGGGTCGAGCAGAGCGACCCCGACCGCTTCTACAGCGCCCTGGCATCTGACAGCATCGCGCAGCTCCGTCAGTTCACCTCCCTCGATGGTGCGAAGGTGCTCGACGTCGGCGGCGGCCCCGGCTACTTCGCCGACGCCTTCGCGGACTCGGGCGCCTGGTACGTCCCCGTCGAGTACGACCACGGCGAGTTGTCCGCCCGCGGGGGAGTGTCGGTCCGCTCCGTCATGGCCGACGGCGCACGGCTACCGTTCCACGACTGCTCGTTCGACGTGGTCTACAGCTCCAACGTGCTCGAGCACGTGCCGGACCGCGCCGCGATGGTGCGCGAGATGGTCCGTGTCGCGGCGCCCGGCGGTCTCGTCTTCGCGGCGTACACGGTCTGGTTCGGCCCGTGGGGCGGGCACGAGACGTCGCCCTGGCACTTCCTCGGCGGGATGCGGGCGCGACGCCGCTACTCCCGCGTGCACGGCCATGAGCCCAAGAACAGGTTCGGCGAGAGCATGTTCGCAGTGACGGTGGCCGAGGGCCTGGGGCTCGCGCGCGACCTGCCCCAGGCGGACCTGGTCGCGGTCTTCCCGAGGTACCTGCCCCGCTCCACCTGGTGGCTGCTCCGAGTCCCCGGGGTCCGCGAGGTGGCGACCTGGAACCTCGCCCTCGTGTGGCGGCGGCGCCCCGACGCGGCCCCGACGTCCGGCAGGGACGCAACTCGCCGGTAACTTCCGGGTCTCAATCAGCGCCAACCGCGCTGGGTATCCGCTAACGTCCGCGCATCAGTCGTCGAAGGAGTCGGTATGAAGCGTGGCCTGGGCATCGCCCTCGTGGGTCTGGGGGCGTTCCTCCTGGTCCTGGCTGGAGCGCTCAAGTTCTACGCAGTCCCTGCCCTGTCCAAGGCGCCGCTCGTCCCGGGTGAGTCCACCGGGGGCATCTCGACGTCGCTGGCGGTCGGGACGGCCGAGACCCTCTTCGACCCGAGCGCCCTCGTCGCCGGCGAGAACCCGATCCGCACCAACGTGCCGCTCACGTCGACGCGCACGACCCGTGGCGATGTCACGGAGTCGCAGACCGACGCCGCCAAGGCGGACGACCTCGCGATCTACGACTCGTTCTCGAACCTCACGGACGACACCGGCACGACCATCTCGGCCGGCACGATCCGTGTCGCCTTCGACCGCGTGACGTCCGAGCTGTCGAACTGCTGCAACGCCAACATCGACGGCGAAACGGTCGAGTGGTCGGGCATCAACCCGCTGAAGTTCCCGTTCAACGTCGAGCAGAAGACCTACGACTACTTCGACACCACGCTGGTGAAGGCGGTCCCGATCGAGTTCACGGGCACCGAGGACCTCGACGGCCTCGAGGTCTACGTCTTCAAGCAGAGCATCCCGGCGACGCAGATCGGCGAGCAGGAGGTGCCGGGCTCGCTCGTCGGCTCCACCGAGGCCAGCGTCAAGGCTCCGCGCATGTACGAGAACGTGCGCACCCTGCAGGTCGACCCGGTGACCGGCTCGATCATCGCCGGCGTCGAGCAGCAGAAGCAGTGGCTCGCGGGCGCCGACGGCACCGAGAAGCTCACGATCATCAAGGCGACAGTCGGAACCGAGGACGCCACCAAACAGGCCGCGATCGACGACGCCAAGACCAACGGCGCGCTGCTCAAGACCCTCGGCAGCACCGTGCCGCTCGTCGGCTTCGTCCTCGGCCTGATCCTGCTCGTCGTCGGATTCGTCCTCGTGGCCCGCAAGGACCCGTCCACCTCCTGACCTGGAGCCGGGCTCAGCCTCGGCTGAGGTCGGCGTCCCGGAAGAGCGGCACCGTGGCCGAGGCGTCGCGCATCAGGCGGTCCATGCTCGTCGGCGTCCGGTTCACGACGACGACGTCGAGGTCGCAGGCGCCCCGGGCCACCACGGTCTGCGCGTAGGTCGGTGTCGTGCCGGTCGAGGGGGAGCAGACCGGCGTCCTGCTGCTCCAGGGCCCGTACGGGGTGTCGGACGGCAGGACGACGATGCGCAGGCGCCCCGCGCGGCCGGGTGCGACCGCATCGACACCCGTGCCCACGTTGACGAGGGCGGTGCTGCGCACGATCGTGGTGCCGTCGGCGCTCCGGCGTCCCCGCCGGGCCTGTCGCCGTCCAGCGCGCGGAGCATCCGGTTCCACGCCGCGGCGTCCGCAGGCTCGGATCCGCAGCAGTCCCGGTGCTGGCCGACCGGTGCCGGCAGCCGATCGGACGAACCCCGGCCGGTGCCTCTCGCATCACACCGTCGTGCACACCCAGATCGCCGTGCCGGGGAGGATCGCACCGCGGGTGGGCGACCAGCCGCCCCAGACCTGGTCGTTCCGCTCCGGCCACTCCGGCTCGACGAGGTCCAGCACCCGGAGGCCCGCGGAGGTGAGGGCGCGGACGGTGTCGCCCACCGTCCGGTGGTGCTCCACGTACGTCGCGGTGCCGTCCGGATCGCGCTCGACGTACGGAGTGCGGTCGAAGTACGGGCGGTCCGCCACGAGGCCTGCCGGGCCGGGAGCGTCCGGGAAGGCCCAGCGCACCGGGTGCGTGACCGAGAAGACCCACCGGCCCCCCGGGCGCAGCACGCGGGCCACTTCCGCGAACACCGCCCCGACGTCGGCGACGAACGGGATCGCGCCGTACGCCGAGCACACGACGTCGAAGACGGCGGGGCCGAACGGCAGCTCGCCGGCGTCGGCCTGGACCAGCGGCACCGCGGGGGAGAAGGTGCGGGAGTGGGCCAGCATCGCGTGGCTCAGGTCGAGCGCGACGACGCGCGCGCCCTGGCCGGCGAGCCAGCGAGCGCCCTGCGCGCCCCCGGCGCCGACCTCGAGGACACGGCGTCCGGAGACCGGACCCAGCAGGCCCAGCTCGGCCTCGGTCCAGCCCTCCGGCCCCCACACGAGGTCCGAACCGGCCCGCGCGTCGCCGAGGAAGGCACCGTGCTCGGCGGCGTACCCCGTCGCCTCGGCGTCCCACCAGGCCCGGGAGGCCCGGACCGAGTCGCGTCGTCCCAGGTCAGAGCGCATGGGCGAGCCGGGAGGGCGGTTTGACCCGTGATCTGCCACGTCCGTATCCTGGCCTGTGCGTCGCGGGCCTGCGCGCGCCTCATACCGAGCAGGCACCCGCATGTCGTCCGGAGTGAACCCACGCCGTCGCCCTCACGGGCTTCTGCTCGGCCGCGCCTGATGGCGAAGGCCCGCCGTCGCATCCGTCTCGACACCCATCCACCGGAGCTCCTTACTCCATGACTGCCACCATCGACACCCCCGCGACGTTCCAGATCGCGGTCAACGACATCGGCGATGCCGAGGCTTTCGCCGCCGCTGTCGACGAGACCATCAAGTACTTCAACGACGGCGACATCGTCGAGGGCACCATCGTCAAGGTCGACCGTGACGAGGTCCTCCTCGACATCGGCTACAAGACCGAGGGCGTCATCCCCTCCCGTGAGCTGTCGATCAAGCACGACGTCGACCCCAACGAGGTCGTCAAGCTCGGCGACGTCGTCGAGGCCCTGGTCCTCCAGAAGGAGGACAAGGAAGGCCGTCTCATCCTGTCCAAGAAGCGCGCTCAGTACGAGCGTGCCTGGGGCACCATCGAGAAGGTCAAGGAAGAGGACGGCGTCGTCACCGGCACCGTCATCGAGGTCGTCAAGGGTGGACTCATCCTCGACATCGGCCTCCGCGGCTTCCTCCCCGCCTCGCTCGTCGAGATGCGTCGTGTCCGCGACCTCCAGCCGTACGTCGGCAAGGAGCTCGAGGCCAAGATCATCGAGCTCGACAAGAACCGCAACAACGTGGTCCTGTCGCGCCGAGCCTGGCTCGAGCAGACCCAGTCCGAGGTCCGCCAGAACTTCCTCACGCAGCTGCAGAAGGGCCAGATCCGCTCCGGCGTCGTCTCGTCCATCGTCAACTTCGGCGCGTTCGTCGACCTCGGCGGCGTGGACGGTCTCGTCCACGTGTCCGAGCTGTCGTGGAAGCACATCGACCACCCGTCCGAGGTCGTCGAGGTCGGCACCGAGGTCACCGTCGAGGTGCTCGACGTCGACATGGACCGCGAGCGAGTCTCCCTGTCGCTGAAGGCGACGCAGGAGGACCCGTGGCAGCAGTTCGCCCGCACGCACCAGATCGGCCAGGTCGTCCCCGGCAAGGTCACCAAGCTGGTGCCGTTCGGCGCGTTCGTGCGTGTCGAGGAGGGCATCGAGGGCCTGGTCCACATCTCCGAGCTGGCCGAGCGCCACGTGGAGCTGCCGGAGCAGGTCGTCACCGTGGGCAGCGACATCTTCGTCAAGGTCATCGACATCGACCTCGAGCGTCGTCGCATCTCGCTGTCGCTCAAGCAGGCCTCCGAGGGGATCTCGGGCGCCGAGGACGAGCACTTCGACCCGGCTCTCTACGGCATGGCCGCCACGTACGACGAGGCCGGCCAGTACGTCTACCCCGACGGCTTCGACCCGGAGACGGGCGAGTGGCTCCCGGGCCACGAGACCGCCCAGGCCGAGTGGGAGCGCCAGTACGCCGAGGCGCACTCCCGCTGGGAGGCGCACAAGAAGCAGGTCGAGGAGCAGCGCAAGGCTGACGCCGAGGCCGGGGTCGCCACCGACGCCGAGTCCGGCACGCAGTCCTACACCTCGCCCGCCCCCGAGGCCGCCGGCACGCTGGCGACCGACGAGGCGCTGCAGGCCCTGCGCGACAAGCTCACCGGCGCCTGAGCCTCGGCTCCAGCACCGTGAGCTGATCGGCAGATCAGCACGACACGAAGCCCCCCGGACCGCGCGGTCCGGGGGGCCTCGTTCGTCCGGCGCTAGATTCACCGGCATGAAGATCGGTCTCACCGGCGGAATAGGCGCCGGAAAATCTGCGGTGTCCTCCCGCTTCGCCCAGCACGGGGCGGTCATCGTCGACGCCGACACGATCGCCCGCGAGGTCGTCGAGCCGGGAACGCCCGGGCTCGCGGCCATCACCGCGGAGTTCGGCCGCGGCATCCTCGCCGA
Source organism: Longivirga aurantiaca (assembly GCF_042660085.1). NCBI lineage: Bacteria > Bacillati > Actinomycetota > Actinomycetes > Sporichthyales > Sporichthyaceae > Longivirga > Longivirga aurantiaca. The sequence continues at coordinate 1,495,801 of NZ_JBHSTI010000008.1, forward strand.
CGACGGCACCCTCGACCGTGCCGCCCTGGCGAAGATCGTCTTCTCCGACTCCGCGCGCCGCACGGCGCTCGAGGAGATCGTGCACCCCCTGGTGGCCCTCCGGTCGGGGCAGCTGATCGCTGCAGCACCGCCGAAAGCCGTCGTCGTCTACGACGTCCCGCTGCTCGCCGAGCTCGTCGGCAAGGGCCAGCGCACCACGGACGAGTACGACGTCGTCGTCGTGGTCGAGGCCCCGGAGGAGGTCCGGATCGCCCGCCTCGTCGCCCGCGGCCTGCCCGAGTGGGACGCCGAGGCCCGGATCGCGTCCCAGTCGACCGACGAGGAGCGCCGCGCTCTCGCCGACCACGTGCTCGTCAACGACGGCACGCTCCAGGACCTCGACGCCAAGGTCGACGCCCTCTGGGCCCAGCTCACCGCCTGATCCGCTACGCCCGCCGTGAACCGGTGGGGCGGTTGTCGGACCCTGGTCGTAGCGTGGCCGTATGGCCCGCCCTGTCACCGACCTGCAGCGCACCGTCGCGCCCTTCGAGGTCATCTCCGACTACATCCCGTCCGGCGACCAGCCCGCAGCCATCGCGGAGATCGCGGCACGGATCGAGTCCGGGGCCCAGGACGTCGTGCTCCTCGGCGCCACCGGCACCGGCAAGTCGGCGACCACCGCGTGGCTGATCGAGAAGCTCCAGCGCCCCACCCTGGTGATGGCGCCCAACAAGACCCTGGCCGCGCAGCTCGCCAACGAGTTCCGCGAGCTGCTGCCCAACAACGCCGTCGAGTACTTCGTCAGCTACTACGACTACTACCAGCCCGAGGCGTACATCCCGCAGTCGGACACCTACATCGAGAAGGACTCCTCGATCAACGAGGAGGTCGAGCGGCTCCGGCACTCGGCCACCAACTCGCTGCTGACCCGGCGCGACGTCATCGTCGTCGCCTCGGTCTCGTGCATCTACGGCCTCGGCACCCCGCAGGAGTACGTCGACCGCATGGCCCGCCTCACGGTGGGCCAGGAGTGGAACCGCGACGACCTGCTGCGCCGGCTCGTGTCGATCCAGTACACCCGCAACGACCTCGCGTTCACCCGCGGCACGTTCCGGGTGCGCGGCGACACGATCGAGATCTTCCCGGTCTACGAGGAGCACCCCGTCCGGATCGAGATGTTCGGCGACGAGGTCGAGCGCCTCATGACGCTGCACCCGGTCACGGGCGAGATCCTCACCGAGGACTCCGAGCTCTACATCTTCCCGGCCACGCACTACGTCGCCGGCCCGGAGCGCATGGAGCGCGCCATCGGCGGTATCGAGGCCGAGCTCGAGGCCCGCCTCGCCGAGCTCGAGAAGCAGGGCAACCTGCTCGAGGCCCAGCGCCTGCGCATGCGCACCACGTACGACCTGGAGATGATGCGGCAGGTCGGCTTCTGCTCCGGCATCGAGAACTACAGCCGCCACATCGACGGCCGCGAGGCGGGCACCGCACCGCACTGCCTCCTCGACTACTTCCCCGAGGACTTCCTGCTCGTCATCGACGAGTCCCACGTCACCGTGCCGCAGATCGGCTCGATGTACGAGGGCGACATGAGCCGCAAGCGCACGCTCGTCGAGCACGGGTTCCGCCTCCCGAGCGCGATGGACAACCGTCCGCTCAAGTGGGAGGAGTTCCTCGAGCGCGTCGGGCAGACGGTCTACCTGTCGGCGACGCCGGGCAAGTACGAGCTCTCGCGCGTCCACGACGACGTCGTCGAGCAGGTCATCCGCCCGACCGGCCTCGTCGACCCCGAGGTGGTCGTGAAGCCCACCAAGGGCCAGATCGACGACCTCATGGGCGAGATCCGCCTGCGCACCGACAAGGACGAGCGCGTCCTCGTCACCACGCTCACCAAGAAGATGGCCGAGGACCTCACCGACTACCTGCTCGAGCAGGGGATCCGGGTGCGCTACCTGCACTCGGAGGTCGACACGCTGCGGCGCATCGAGCTCCTGCGCGAGCTCCGGCTCGGTCTGTACGACGTCCTGGTCGGCATCAACCTCCTGCGCGAGGGCCTCGACCTCCCCGAGGTGTCCCTGGTGGCGATCCTCGACGCCGACAAGGAGGGGTTCCTGCGCTCGGGCACCTCGTTGATCCAGACGATCGGCCGCGCGGCCCGCAACGTGAGCGGCCAGGTCCATATGTACGCCGACACCATCACCCCGTCGATGGCCAAGGCCATCGACGAGACCAACCGGCGCCGCGCCAAGCAGGTGGCCTACAACGAGGCCCACGGCGTCGACCCGACGCCGCTGCGCAAGAAGATCCAGGACATCAGCGACCTCATCACCCGCGAGGACGCCGACACCGAGGAGCTGCTCGGCGGCTCGGGGCGCACCCAGTCCCGCGGCAAGGCGCCCGTGCCCGGCATGGGCTCGGCGCGCGGGGGAGCGGCCGGCCTCGACGTCAGCGGGATGCCCGCGCGCGAGCTGGCCGAGCTCATCGGCGAGCTGACCGACCAGATGCACGCGGCGGCGGCCGAGCTGCAGTTCGAGGTGGCGGCCCGGCTGCGCGACGAGGTGTCGGACCTGAAGAAGGAGCTCCGGCAGATGCAGGCGGCCGGTCACGCCTGATCGGCACGTGTCCTCTGATCGGCACTTGTCCTCTGATCGGCACTTGTCCTCTGATCGGCACTTGTCCTCTGATCGGCACGGGGTCCGCTGATGGGCATGGGGTCCCCGCGCCCTTCCCGTGGAAGGATGGGCCACCCGCGCACCGTTGACCGAAGGACTCCCACCGCGTGAACATCCCCGGCTGGATCTGGGCCGCCACGATCGCGCTGTACACGGTGCTGTTCGTCATCGATCTGCTGATCGTGGGCCGTCGCCCGCACATCCCCAGCACGGCCGAGTGCGTCCGTTGGCTGAGCCTCTACGTCGGCATCGCGATCGCGTTCGGCCTGGCCATGTGGTGGTGGGCGGGTCGCGACTACGCCGTGCAGTTCTTCGCGGGCTGGGTGACCGAGTACAGCCTGTCGGTCGACAACCTCTTCGTGTTCCTGCTGATCATGGCGCGCTTCTTCGTGCCGCGTGAGCTGCAGCAGTCCGTGCTCATGTACGGCATCTTCATCGCGCTGATCCTGCGGGCGATCTTCATCGCGCTGGGTGCCGCGGTGATTGCTCAGTACAGCTGGGTCTTCTACTTCTTCGGCGCCTTCCTCGTGTTCACCGCGGTCAGGCTCGCCACCGAGGGGGAGACCGACGACGACGAGTACCGCGAGAACGCCCTTGTGCGCTGGGTCTCGCGGCTCGTCTCGACCACCCCCGACTTCCACGGCACGAAGCTGCACACCATCGTCGACGGCAAGAAGCTGTGGACCCCGATGCTGCTGGTGCTGCTCTCGCTGGGCACCACCGACCTCGTCTTCGCGCTGGACTCGATCCCCGCGATCTTCGGCCTCACGCAGGAGGCGTACATCGTGTTCGCCGCCAACGTGTTCGCGCTGCTCGGCCTCCGCCAGCTGTACTTCCTGCTCGGCGACCTGCTGAACCGGCTCATCTACCTGTCGATCGGGCTCGCGATCGTGCTCGGGTTCATCGGCGTCAAGCTCGTGCTCGAGGCCATGCACACCAACTCGGTGCCGTTCCTGAACGGCGGCGAGCCCTTCCCGGTGCCCGTGCCCTCCACAGGGCTCTCCCTCGCCGTCATCGTCACCGTCCTCACGGTCACGACCGTCGCGAGCCTCGTCGTCTCGCGGCGTGAGGGTGCGCGAGAGCCTCTGTAGGCCTCGTCAGGGAGGTCCCCCTGGCCCTGCTGGCGCGGGCAGGCGCCCCTCAGGATGTGTGCTTCGCCCCCTCGCTCGGTAGGTTCTCCGGATGGACGTCACCCTCGCACTCTGGGCCGCCACGATCGCCGGCATCCTCGTGCTGATCGCGCTCGACTTCGTCACCGTCAGCCGCAAGCCGCACGAGGTGGAGTTCCGCGAGGCTGCGCTCTGGTCCGTCTTCTACATCGGCATCGCCATCGCGTTCGGCGCGTGGATCTGGTTCTCCTTCGGCACGACGCCGGGCACGGAGTACTTCGCGGCGTACCTCGTGGAGAAGTCGCTCTCGGTCGACAACCTCTTCGTCTTCGTCATCATCCTGACGCAGTTCGCGGTGCCGTCGATCTACCACCAGCGGGTCCTGCTCGTCGGTGTCGTCCTCGCTCTGGTGTTCCGCGCGATCTTCATCGCCATCGGTGCTGCGGCGCTGGCGGCGTTCGCCTTCACGTTCGTCATCTTCGGCGCCATCCTCATCTGGACGGGCATCGGCCTGTTCCGGCACAGGGACGCCGACCCGAACCCCAAGGACAACGCGGTGGTGCGCAGCGTCCGTCGTTTCGTCCCCGTCACCGACGAGTACGACGGCACGAAGCTGTTCACACACATCGACGGCAAGCGCATGGCCACGCCGCTGTTCCTCGTGATGATCGCCATCGGCTCGACCGACCTGCTGTTCGCCCTCGACTCGATCCCGGCGACCTTCGGCGTCACCCAGGAGCCGTACCTCGTCTTCGCTGCGAACGCGTTCGCGCTGCTGGGCCTGCGCGCCCTCTACTTCCTGCTCAAGGGCCTGCTCGACAAGCTCGTCTACCTCTCCGTCGGTCTGGCGCTCATCCTGGTCTTCATCGGCGTCAAGCTGGTGCTGCTGTGGGCGCACGAGACCTGGCCGGCGGTGCCCAAGATCGAGACGTCGACCTCGCTCATCGTCATCGCGGCCGTCCTCACGATCACCGCGCTCGCGAGCTGGTGGGCGGTGCGTCGCGACCCCGACCGCATCGCGCACGCCGGCACCGTGACCGATCCGCACCGCGACGACGACGAGCCGAAGGCCTGACCTCGTCACCACGACCTCGTCACCGCGACCTCGGCGGGGGACCAGGCTCTGCACCGCGACAAGCGCGCCAGCAGGGCCGTCCGAGCGTTCGGCGCTGTGCCCGCGCGCAGGCCGGCCGAGGCCTACCGTGCGCGCACCGGCCCGCACTCGTCGCCTGGAGTCGCCATGGCCCGCATCGTCACCCTCGTGGCAGCCCTCGCTGGCGCGGTCGCGCTGCCCGTCGGGATCATGCAGGCCCGGTCGGACGCGACGTCCGAGGGCGCTGCCGGAGCGACGCTGCTGATCGGTGCGGGTGTCGTGGTGCACGCTCACCGGCCGTGGCACGGCAGGTGAGGGAAGGCCATCGAGTCGAGTACGCCGTGCAACCCGGTTCGCCGAGGAGTCTGCGGCCGCTCACCAGCCGCGGTCGCGCCACTCGGCGAGGTGGGGCCGCTCGGCGCCGAGGGTCGTGTCCTTGCCGTGGCCCGGGTAGACCCAGGTCTCGTCCGGCAGGACGTCGAAGAGCTTGCCGACCACGTCTGCGTACAGGCTGTCGAACCGCGACGCGTCGCCCCAGGTGTTGCCCGAGCCCCCGGGGAAAAGCATGGGCCAGGTTCGCGCGCACCCTCTCCTGGCCGAGCTGCGCGCCAGCCGCACCCTGGTCGCACGCCTGCTGTCGCAGATCGGCTTGCCGGGTGAAGGTGACGAGGTCGCGCTGACGCCGCTTCAGCGACGCTCCAAGCGCGGCAACGATGGCCGCTGGGCAGCGCATCGGGAGTCAGTCGCGCGACGTCGTGCGGCAGGACTCGAGTGATGGCGCGCCGACGCCGGCAGACCGAGCCCGCCGTGGTTCACCCGCTGACGATGTCCGGCTACGTCGCCGCCCGGGTGACGGCCACCGGCGCGCCTGTCGTGGCGTACGGCTTCCAGTTCGGGCGCACGGGCCCGGAGGGCATGGTCGAGTTCGCGCTCGAGCCCGACGGCACCCTGACGGCCGTGGAGCGGTTCCGGATGAGCCCGTCGGAGGTTCGGCACCGTCGCCCCGATGGCACCGTCGTCCGGAGCGAAGGGGTGGACGATGGCACGACGTAGGACGCCACCGGAGCCCGAGCCGGACCAGGGTGCACCGATGCCGCCCGAGCTCCAGTTCCGCCCGCCGATGCCGCTGACGATCTCCGAGTTCCGCGACTTGAAGCGACGCCGTACCGAGTGGCTCGAGGCGCACGACCTGCTCGACGACCGCGGGCTGCCGGACTGGCAACGCCTGCCGAATCCGGGCGGTCCTCCGCGATCGGTACGTTCCGCTCATGGACCCCCGCCCCGTGACCGTCACCGACTCGGCGGGCGACTGGCAGGGGTGGCTTCTCGCATGGCGCCGCGATGGTGACCACTGGCGCGGCCTCGTCCGATACCGGAAGCCGCACGAGACCGGATACGTCCTGACCTACGAGCACGCGGTCGACGGCGGCTCTCTGCGGCCTCGCTAGGCGAGGCCTATCGGCACTTCGCCGGCCTTCGCCCCGCAGTGGTCGCAGGCGCCGCTCAGCTCGACCAGCGGTGAACTGCATCGTGGCCAGAGCCGCCGCGACAAGCGGCGTGCCTTTCCGTTCGTGGAGATGCAGCCGCGACGGGGTCCTGATGAACCCCGTCGCGTGCTAATGCAGGCAGTTACTGGGTCGGTTGGAGACTTCCGAACGCCGGGCAGACCCCGAGGCCGGGGGTTGTGAGGTGCATGCCGTATCCGACATGGCCGATGATGTTCGGCACGGTTCCGTAGTGGCCGGCTACGAAGTTGACCTGTCCAGATCCCTCGCCGCTGCTGTCGCTGGTAGCGGCCACAACTGTGTACGACGAGGCACCGCCCTTGAATCCGTCGCCCTCGAAGCTGAACGCAGTTGCGCCCTTGACGCCGCCACCGGCGATATTGAATTGGTCGGCGCGACTCAGAGTGATGGTGATCGACGTGGTCGGGGCCGTGTAGGAGCACGACACGGTCAACGTGTAGCCGTTCACGGTCGTGGTGGCCGAGCCCGTCTGGCCAAATCCTCCCAACGGATTCACGAAGAAGGATGGCGAATTCGGTCCTGCGGGGCCGGGTGCGCCGTCCTGACCGTCCTGACCGGCCGGGCCGGTCGGACCGGCGGGTCCAGTGGCGCCCCGCGCGGCCAGAAGCCCCCAGGCCGTTGCGCTCGACGCCGGGGGCTTGTTGAGCGAGGACGTCTTGGCGACGTAGGAGGAGCCGCCCACCGTCACCACGTCCTGCGTCGCGTAAGTCACCGTCGAGGACCATGCGTTGCGATACCTGTAGCCCTTGGCCCAGTGGATCGTCTGCTCACTGGTGGTGCACGTCTTGCCCCGCTGGGCGTCGATGACGCGCGTGGCACCTGTGGTCTTGTTGACGCATGCCGTATAGGTGCTCGTCGTGCTCGACGGGATGTTGGCAACTGCTACGCCCCCACCGAAGACGAGCATGCTCACGGCGACGCCCGCCACGAATCCGGTAAGACCCCGCCGTCTTGCAAGAAGCTGCTTCATGGAACACCTGGCTCCCGATCGTTGTCCCGGACACTCGACGAGCACCGTGGGCGTGCGCGCGACACTAGTTCTGGCCGGTAACCACTGTCCTGGGAACGGACGCACCTGGCCGGCCCGACCCGGACGTGCGACGACCCCGACACCTACGGGGGCGAGGTAGCGGGGTCGTCGGTGGATCAGCTACCGGTGGTCCTCCGGGTTGAGCAGGGCGTCAACCATCGTCACCCCGCACAGCGCCTCGACTGTCCAGTCATCGTGCACCGCATGCGCCGTCCCAATGCCGATGACGACGGCAGCGGGCACCACTCGACGGCCCGCCTTCATGCCGTCGGGGGTCTTGCTCTTCGTCTCAGCGAACCCGGTGATCAGCGTCATGCGGTCAGCATTGCAGCCGGTTCCGACGGCGGTACGGTCGCAGCGTGGACCCCGTCGCCTGCACAGTCACCACGGACACGGGCGAGCGTCCCGGTTGGGTACTGGCGTGGCAGCGCACGGAGGGCACCTGGCGCGCCCTGTGCCGCTACTCGCGGCCCGTCGACGGGTACAGCCTCACCTTCGAGCATTGGCTGCCGGCGAGCGCCCTGCGTGCCCGCTAGCGGTTGCATCGCCCGCGCCGGCCGCGCTTCCCTAGTCGGGTGGACTGCGAGTGGTTGACCGTTGACGAGGTCGCAGGGCCGGCTCGGCTACGATCGCGCGACCGTCTACCCCCTGGTGCTCGCCAGGCCCCTTCCCGTCTCGCTGCCCCGTTGGACGAGCGGGCGGCGCTGGAAGGCAAGACCAGCATCGCCTTGACGCCGTGCGAGGCCCGGCGCCACACCGAAACCCGTAGCGCAAGGGCGGCGGGACCAAACCGAATGGTGACGGGACTTGGCTCGCCAGGACTGGCTCGAGCCTCCTCACTAGCCTGAAGAGGAGACACGTGGGGGTGGATCGCGATGACCTTTGCATCCAGGACGTGGTCCCTGTTTGTGCTGGCGTTGCTGGTCGCATCTTGCGGTTCGGCTTCCACAGACTCCGTGCCATGGGAAGGACTGGGCCCCGTGGTCCCGCTCTCGGGCGTCGCCCGGGTCGACGCAAGCATGGGGCCGCTCGAGGTCGAGGTGGTTGCGATCCGATGCAACTCCCGCTACTGCTTCGTGCGGCAGAACGTGCGGAACCTGGGCAAGCAGCGTGAGCGCTTCTTGTGGCCGGAGACCCTGATCGATGCGAAGGGCGTTCCCCACCGCAGTTGTTGCGGTGACGTGGGGCTCGCCGGCGCGAGCATTCCGCCGGGCCATTCCCAGCCCATGTTCGTCGAGTGGTCACTACCAGCCGAGCTCACCCTCGTCGCGATGGAAATTGGGGCACCGCGAATAGAGCTGCCACGACCGCTCGACCTGACCCAACAGGAGTCCGATCTCACGCCCGACACCGACTACGGCGATGAGGTGCCCATTGGCGTTTCGGTCTCCGCCGACACCGAGTACGGCGCCTTCCAGGTGACGGTGGACTCCATCGCCTGCCGCGTCCGCGAATGCCGGATCACTCAGCATGCGACCGGGCTCGACCAGGACGCCAACTGGAGGGACTACCCCGCCTACCTGCAGCAGGCGCTGGACGCGGCAGGAGGACGACACGCCGCGCTTGTGCCCTGGCCCGGGGACGATCCTCGCTACGGACCAATGGTCCACTCCGCCTGGGAGGCTAAGGAGTTCTACGCCACGTTCGACATCCCCGCCGGCACCCGGCTGACGCAACTGATCATGCCGGGTGCCGCCAAGCCTGTGCGGCTGCCCCTTAGCTGATGGATTAACTCGGGCCGGGCCTGGCGATGTGACTACTCGAGTCGCCCGCGCCTGACGTGCAATGGTCCTCCCGGGTCTGCCACGGTTGCCGCATGAGTGACAGTGACCAGTTCGCGAAAGCGTGGGAGCGCGACGAGACCCCGAAGCTGAGCCGGGTGCCGCCGGTTCACCGACCATCGGGCTACCTCCGGTCAACTTCGGATCATCAGGTCAGGCTGACGACATCGTGGAACTCACTAGGAATGCCCTAAACGAGACGCGACTACAGAACACTTCCCAGCCCAAACACAAGTTCTCGCACTTGATTCTGGTCGCCAGCACGTCGGGTGACCATGAGCGACCGGTTCGGGTGCGGGTTGCCTACGTCAACCAGTACGAAGACGAAGACACCACGGCTGCTACTTCGCGTCGCACGGTCACCTGCGCCACAGCTACACAGATGTCGCCACCATCGATGTGGTCTCACCAGCGTTCTGGTTGGCGCTTCCCCAATACGCGCAAGTTCATCAAGTGGTCGATTGGAACGTTACGCACTGGTGGAGGATGCGCATGGCCGTCGCTGCGGAACTTGGCGAAGGCCTCTCGCCATCGAGCCCGGCCCAGGCCGACGCTCTCGGCCTGCCTGGGACCGAACTGGCAGAAGAGGTCCTCAACGTGCAGTTCGTCTGCCTAGATCCGGATCTGTGCACTGCGGGTTCTGCACATCGACTGTTTCGCCCCCGCCCCCGATCATTGGCCACCTAGACGAGCGCCGTGAGCACCGGTACGCGCGGCCATGCCTTTCGGTGTGGAGCAGTTCGGGGCGCATAGATCGAGGCCCGGGCACTGCTACCAGCCGCGGTCGCGCCACTCGGCGAGGTGGGGCCGCTCGGCGCCGAGGGTCGTGTCCTTGCCGTGGCCCGGGTAGACCCAGGTCTCGTCCGGCAGGACGTCGAAGAGCTTGCTGACCACGTCTGCGTACAGGCTGTCGAACCGCGACGCGTCGCCCCAGGTGTTGCCCACGCCCCCGGGGAAGAGCGAGTCGCCGGTGAAGACGTGCGGCGCACCGGTGGGGTCGTCGTACACGAGCGCCACGGAGCCGGGGGTGTGCCCCTTCAGGTGCACCACCCGCAGCCGTGCGTCGCCCACCGCGACGAGGTCGCCCTCGGCCAGCATGCGCGTGACGGGCACCTCGATGTCGGGGGCGTCGTCGGCGTGGGCGAGGTGCTCCGCCCCGGTGGCGGCGAGCACGTCGGCGAGCGCCTGCCAGTGGTCCCTATGCCCGTGCGTGGTGACCACGGCGTCGAGGCCGTCCTCGCCGACGAGGTCGAGCAGCGCGGAGGCGTCGGCGGCCGCGTCGAGCAGCACCTGGCGCCCGGTGGCCGTGCAGCGCAGGAGGTACGCGTTGTTGTCGTACGGCCCGACGGCCAGCTTGCTGATGACGAGGTCACGCAGCTCGCGCACGGCTGCGGGCCCACCCACGGTGACGTTCCCGGTGTAGCTCACCCGCCGAACGTACCGAGCGGCCGAGGCCACGTCACGCCGGACGGGACGCGCGTCACTCGCCCGCGGCGACGATCCAGACCTTGCGCAGCGTCTCGGTGATCTCCCACGACGTGATGTCGCCCGCGTGGAGCACGCCGACGACGCCGGGAGCGAGGTCGATGCGACCGCCGTTCTGGCAGGTGACCACCCCGCGGCCGGACAGCACCACGAACATCTCGTCGCCGAAGTCGCCGGTCGAGGTGCCGACCTCGTGCACCCAGACGCCTGACTCGAGCCCGGCCCCCGCGAAGCCCTCGCCGATACCGGTGGGTGCACTGCCGTCCGCAGGCACGGCCAGGGAGACGTCGACGGCAGGGGCGAGGAAGCTGCTGATCATGCGCCAACGCTAGGGGGTGCGTGGTTCACCACGCGGGCGGCTCACCGGGGTCCGAGCCGTCGATGCCGCGGACCGACTCATAGGCGCCTCGGCCGAGGCGCCACGCCACGACCTCGGCGAGGTCGCCCGTCACCGCCGGCGCCGAGCCGCGGCCGTCGAGGAAGTCGACCATCCGCTCCACGAACGGCTGCGGCCAGTCCGAGGGCTCCAGGCCGGCGTCGAGGTCGAGATGGTGGATCTCGACCTCGCGGAGGCGTGCCCACCCCAGGGTCCAGGCCGGCACATCGGGGACAGCGCCCGGCGGGGGCGCACCGAACAGCAGCAGCCGCCAGAGCGCCGCGTCGTCGGCGTCGACCAGGCGGGACATGGCTGCAGCGAGCGCGTCGGCGCTCTCGAGCAGGAGGGTGCGCAGGGCGGCGGAAGGCAGGGCCGCGGCCTCCTCGATCCCGGCGGCGCGCGCCTCGGGCGACGGGTACATGGGGGAGGGTCGACCGGTCAGCGCCCAGGCCACGAGGTTGACCATCCCCTCGGCGTTGCGCGCCACATGGGCCACGACGTGGGCGCGCGACCAGCCCGGGAGCAGGGAGGGCCCGGAGAGGTCCGGATCGGTGAGCCCGTCGACACGCTGCGTGAGCCGGGAGGTGGCCTCGGTTACCTGGACGAGGTCGGCTGCCAGTGTCTCGTGCGGTGAGGAGGTCACCTGGACGACGCTAGCCGCCTCCCGGCGCCTGCGTGGGAATGTGGCCGTCGGAGGTCCTCGTTAGCCTGACCCCGGACGCCTGCGTCCGACCGCACCCCCGATGGACAGGATCTCTGGTGGCTGATCGTCTCGTCGTCCGCGGCGCCCGCGAGCACAACCTCAAGGACGTCTCGCTCGACCTCCCGCGCGACGCGATGATCGTGTTCACCGGCCTCTCCGGCTCGGGCAAGTCCTCGCTCGCCTTCGACACCATCTTCGCCGAGGGCCAGCGCCGGTACGTCGAGAGCCTGTCGGCGTACGCCCGGCAGTTCCTCGGCCAGATGGACAAGCCCGACGTCGACTTCATCGAGGGCCTGTCGCCCGCGGTCTCGATCGACCAGAAGTCGACCAACCGCAACCCGCGCTCCACCGTCGGAACGATCACCGAGGTCTACGACTACCTCCGCCTGCTCTACGCGCGCGCCGGCCGCCCGCACTGCCCCGTCTGCGGCCGCCCGATCGCCCGCCAGACCCCGCAGCAGATCGTCGACCGCGTCCTCGAGCTCGAGCAGGGCTCGCGGTTCCAGGTGCTCGCGCCCGTGATCCGCGAGCGCAAGGGCGAGTACGCCGAGCTGTTCCGTCAGCTCCAGACGCAGGGCTTCTCCCGTGCCCGCGTCGACGGCGTCGTGCACTCGCTCGCGGAGCCGCCCACCCTGAAGAAGCAGGAGAAGCACACGATCGAGGTGGTCGTCGACCGCCTGGCGGTGAAGGCCGACGCCAAGCGCCGGCTCACCGATTCGGTCGAGACCGCGCTGAAGCTGTCGTCCGGGCTCGTCACCCTCGACTTCGTCGACCTCGCCGAGGACGACCCCCACCGCGAGCGGATGTTCTCCGAGCACCTGGCCTGCCTCTACGACGACCTCTCCTTCGAGGAGCTCGAGCCGCGCTCGTTCTCGTTCAACTCGCCGTTCGGCGCCTGCCCCGAGTGCACCGGCATCGGCACGCGGATGGAGGTCGATCCCGAGCTCGTCATCCAGGACCCCACGATGACGCTGCGCGAGGGTGCGATCGGCCCCTGGTCGAGCGGCCACATCAGCGACTACTTCGAGCGGCTGCTCGAGGCCCTGGGCGACGAGCTCGGCTTCACCCTCGACAGCACGTTCGAGGAGCTCTCGGCCAAGGCGAAGAAGGCGGTCCTCACCGGGCACTCCACCCAGGTGCACGTGCGCTACAAGAACCGCTACGGCCGCGAGCGCAGCTATCACACCGCCTTCGAGGGCGTCATCCCCTACGTGCAGCGGCGGCACGCCGAGGCCGACTCCGACGCGAGCCGCGAGCGCTTCGAGGGCTACATGCGCGAGGTGCCGTGCCCGGCGTGCAACGGCGCGCGCCTCAAGCCGATCAGCCTCGCCGTCACGCTGGGGGAGAAGTCGATCGCCGAGGTCGCCGCCATGGCGATCGGCGACTGCGCCGACTTCCTGCGCGAGCTCGAGCTCTCGCCGCGCGAGAAGCAGATCGCCGAGCGGGTGCTGAAGGAGGTCAACGAGCGGCTGCGCTTCCTGGTCGACGTCGGCCTGGACTACCTCAGCCTCGACCGTGCCGCCGCCACCCTCGCCGGCGGCGAGGCGCAGCGCATCCGGCTCGCGACGCAGATCGGTGCCGGGCTCGTCGGCGTCCTCTACGTGCTCGACGAGCCGAGCATCGGCCTGCACCAGCGCGACAACCACCGGCTCATCGAGACCCTCGTGCGCCTGCGCGATCTCGGCAACACCCTCATCGTCGTCGAGCACGACGAGGACACCATCAAGCAAGCCGACTGGGTCGTCGACATCGGCCCGGGTGCGGGGGAGCACGGCGGCCAGGTGGTCGTGTCCGGCACCGTGCAGGACCTGCTGGACAGCCCCGACTCCATCACCGGGGCCTACCTGTCGGGCCGTCGTTCGATCGAGGTGCCGGCGATCCGCCGTCCCGTCGACCCGGAGCGCCAGCTCACCGTCGAGGGCGCCCGCGAGCACAACCTGAAGGACGTCGACGTCTCGTTCCCGCTCGGCTGCTTCGTGGCGGTCACCGGTGTCAGCGGGTCGGGCAAGTCGACCCTTGTCAACGACATCCTGTACACGACCCTCGCGCGCGAGCTCAACGGCGCCCGCGCCGTGGCCGGCCGGCACCGCCGCGTGCGCGGGCTCGAGCACCTCGACAAGGTCGTGCACGTCGACCAGAGCCCGATCGGCCGCACTCCGCGGTCGAACCCCGCCACCTACACCGGCGTGTTCGACCACGTCCGCAAGCTCTTCGCCGAGACGCCCGAGGCGAAGATGCGCGGCTACCTCCAGGGGCGGTTCTCGTTCAACGTCAAGGGCGGCCGCTGCGAGGCGTGCTCCGGCGACGGCACGATCAAGATCGAGATGAACTTCCTGCCCGACGTCTATGTCCCGTGCGAGGTCTGCCACGGCGCGCGCTACAACCGCGAGACGCTCGAGGTGCACTTCAAGGGCAAGACCATCGCCGAGGTCCTCGACATGCCCATCGAGGAGGGGCTCGAGTTCTTCGAGGCCGTCCCGCCGATCGCCCGGCACCTGCGCACCCTCGTCGAGGTCGGTCTCGGCTACGTGCGCCTCGGACAGCCGGCGACCACGCTCTCGGGCGGCGAGGCCCAGCGGGTGAAGCTCGCGTCCGAGCTCCAGAAGCGCTCCACCGGGCGCACGGTCTACGTCCTGGACGAGCCGACCACCGGGCTGCACTTCGAGGACATCCGCAAGCTGCTCGCCGTCCTGCACTCGCTCGTCGACAAGGGCAACAGCGTCCTCGTCATCGAGCACAACCTCGACGTCGTGAAGACGGCCGACTGGATCGTCGACATGGGCCCGGAGGGCGGATCCCGGGGCGGCACGGTCGTCGCCACCGGGACCCCGGAGGACATCGCCTCCGCGCCGGGGAGCCACACCGGCGTGTTCCTGGCCCCGCTCCTGCACAGGAAGTCGGTTGAAGGGGAAACTAAAGCGGCCCGCCGTTCGTCGCCCCGGAAGACGGGAACGACCCGTCGGGGCGGCCGGGGTGGTGACAGCGCGGCGTGACGAGCACGCCGTCGGCACCACGCCCCACACACGAGGAGATCCGATGACCGACCAGATCGCTCCCACCCGCCGCCAGGTCCTGCTGACCTCCGGCACCGTCGTCGCCGCCGCTGCGGTCACCGCCGCGTGCGGCAGCAGCGACAGCGGGTCCGGATCCGGGTCCGGGTCCGGGTCCGGATCCGGGTCCTCCGCGCCGCCGGCCGGCGCGACCGTCAAGACCGCCGACGTGCCCGTCGGCGGCGGCGCGATCGTCAAGGACGCCAAGGTGGTGGTGACCCAGCCGCAGGAGGGCACCTTCAAGGCGTTCAGCGCCGTCTGCACCCACCAGGGCTGTGTCGTGTCGTCCGTGGCCGACGGATCGATCACCTGCGCCTGCCACGGCAGCGTCTTCTCGGCTGCGGACGGCTCCGTCACCCAGGGCCCCGCGAAGAGCCCCCTCGCCGAGCTCACCGCTACCGTCTCGGGCGACACGATCACCGTCGCATGACCCCTGTCCTGGAGGGCTGACCCCGCGTGGCCGACCCCGCGACCTACCGGCCGGCGCCGGGCGAGATCCCAGACTCGCCCGGCGTCTACCGGTTCCGCGACCAGCACGGTCGCGTCGTCTACGTCGGCAAGGCCAAGAGCCTGCGCAGCCGGCTCGGCTCGTACTTCCAGGACCTCTCCGCACTGCACGTGCGCACGCAGGCCATGGTCACCACCGCGGCCTCGGTCGACTGGGTCACCGTCGACACCGAGGTCGAGGCCCTGCAGCTCGAGTACTCCTGGATCAAGGAGTACGACCCCCGCTTCAACGTCCGCTACCGCGACGACAAGAGCTACCCCTACCTCGCCGTCACGCTCGACGAGGAGTACCCGCGCATCACGGTCATGCGCGGGGCCAAGCGCAAGGGCGTGCGCTACTTCGGCCCCTACGCGCACGCCTGGGCGATCCGGGAATCGGTCGACCTCCTGCTCCGGGTGTTCCCGGCGCGCACCTGCAGCGCGGGCGTCTTCAAGCGGCACGGTCAGATCGGCCGGCCGTGCCTGCTCGGCTACATCGGGAAGTGCTCGGCGCCCTGCGTCGGCCGGGTGGACGCCGCCGAGCACCGCCGCATCGTCGAGGACTTCTGCTCGTTCCTCTCCGGCCAGACCACGGCGTACACCAAGCGGGTCGAGCGCGAGATGAAGGCGGCCGCAGCCGAGCTCGACTACGAGCGCGCTGCGCGCCTGCGCGACGACCTCCGCGCCCTCGAACGTGCGCTGGAGAAGAACGCCGTCGTCCTCGGCGACGGCACCGACGCCGACGTCATCGGCCTCGTCGACGACGAGCTCGAGGCCGCCGTGCAGGTGTTCCACGTGAGGGGCGGCCGCATCCGCGGTCAGCGCGGCTTCGTCGTCGAGAAGGTCGAGGACGTCACCCCTGCCGACCTCATCGAGCACCTGCTCCAGCAGCTGTACGGCGACCAGAACCCCGACGCGGTGCCGCGCGAGGTGCTCGTGCCCGAGCTGCCCCCGGACCTCGAGGCCACGACTGCCTGGCTGTCCGAGCTGCGGGGGAGCCATGTCGACCTGCGGGTGCCCCAGCGCGGAGACAAGAGGGACCTTCTGGAGACGGTCACCCGCAACGCCGGCCAGTCGCTCGCCCTGCACAAGACCCGCCGCGGCGGCGACCTCACCTCGCGCAGCCTGGCGCTCGAGGAGCTGCAGGAGGCGCTCGGGCTGCCGGAGGCGCCGTTGCGGATCGAGTGCATCGACGTCAGCCACCTGCAGGGCACCGACGTCGTCGCCTCGCTCGTGGTCTTCGAGGACGGCCTCGCCCGCAAGTCCGAGTACCGCCGGTTCGCCATCCGGGGTGCCGCGGGCGACGGGATCAGCGACGACACCCGGTCGATCGCCGAGGTCGTCACGCGCCGGTTCAAGCGCCTCGCCGAGGAGCAGGCGATGGTCGGCGACGACGGCCTGCCCGGCATCGACCCCACGACCGGACGGCCGCGCAGGTTCGCATACCCGCCCAACCTCCTGGTGGTCGACGGCGGCCAGCCGCAGGTGGAGTCCGCGCAGGCCGCGCTCTCGGAGATCGGGGTCACCGACGTCGCGGTCGTCGGCCTCGCGAAACGGCTCGAGGAGGTCTGGGTGCCGGGCGACCCCGACCCCGTGATCCTCCCGCGAACCAGCGAGGGCCTCTACCTCCTGCAGCGGGTGCGCGACGAGGCGCACCGATTCGCGATCACCTACCAGCGGCAGAAGCGCGGCAAGCGCATGGTCGAGTCGATCCTCGACGACGTCCCCGGGCTGGGCGAGGCGCGCAAGAAGGCGCTGCTCCGCCAGTTCACCTCGCTCAAGCGGCTGCGGGCGGCCACGGCCGACGAGCTCGCCACCGTGCCCGGCATCGGCCCGACCCTCGCCGCCGCTGTCGTCGAGGCGCTCGCGGCCGACGCCCCGGCCCCGGCCTTCAACACTGCGACCGGTGAGATCCTCGACTGAGCTCGGCTCAGCCCGTCGGCCAGTAGGACGCGCTGCCGAGCCCCTCGCCGGGGTCCGGCTCCGCACCGTCGTCGGCCCGGCGCAGGTCGTCGTGCGTGGGCTCGCTCGGCGTGGCGGGACGCATGACGAGCCACAGGACCGGGAGACCCACGAACAGGACCAGCAGCAGAAGGAGCAGGAGGAGGCCCAGCGTCATGTGCTGAGCATGACGGCCGATTCGGCGCCCGTCCCGGCAACATCGGGGCGTTCGACCGCCGTTCACCTCGAGCACGGCGCTGCTTCGTCGTTCTGCTCGTCGGCTGTGACACGCTACGTCCGTGGTGGATCCGGCGTTCGAGCTCGTCCTCGTGACCGGCATGTCCGGGGCCGGTCGGTCGACGGCCGCCCGGGCCCTCGAGGACCTCGGCTGGTTCGTGATCGACAACCTCCCGCCCGAGCTCCTCCCGGCCGCGGTCGACCATGTCTCGGCGTCCCCCGACGTCCAGCGGCTCGCTGTGGTGGTGGACGTGCGGGGCGGGCGCATGTTCGACGACCTGTCCCGTGCCCTCGACGACGTCCTGGGGTCGGGCATCGACCTGCGCGTGCTGTTCCTCGAGGCCGGCGACAACGAGCTCGTCCGGAGGTTCGAGAGCAGCCGGCGTCCGCACCCGCTGCAGGGCTCCGCTGGGATCCTCGACAGCCTCGTCCGGGAGCGGGCCACCCTCGGCGACCTGCGCGCCCGTGCCGACCTCGTCATCGACACGAGCTCGCTCAACGTGCACGACCTGCGCCGCAAGGTCGACGCGGCGTTCGGCGAGGACGACCGCGTGCAGCTGCGCGCCACAGTGATGTCGTTCGGCTTCAAGTACGGCCTGCCGTTGGACGCCGACATCGTCAACGACGTGCGGTTCCTGCCCAACCCGTTCTGGGTTCCCGAGCTGCGCGAGCTGTCGGGCCTCGACGCCGAGGTCAGCGACTACGTGACCGAGCTTCCCGAGGCGCGCGAGTTCCTCGACCGGATGGCCGGGATGCTCGATCTCGTCTCGGACGGCTACCTGCGCGAGGGCAAGCGCTACGTCACCGTCGCCATCGGCTGCACCGGGGGCAAGCACCGCAGCGTGGCCATGGCGGAGAACCTCGCCGCGCGCCTGGTGAAGGTCGGTGTGGAGGTCCTCGTCGTCCATCGCGACCTGGGCAGGGAGTGAGCACGCCCCTCACCGGGCCGACGGGTCGGCGCGGTCCCAACTCGTCCGGTCCGCGCGTGGTGGCGCTCGGCGGAGGGCACGGCCTCGCCGCCAGCCTCCGGGCGCTGCGACGGGTCACCGACGACGTGACCGCCGTGGTCGCCGTGTCGGACGACGGAGGATCGAGCGGTCGGCTGCGCGACGAGTTCGACGTCGTGCCGCCGGGCGACCTGCGGATGGCGCTCGCCGCTCTCTGCGGCGACGACACGTGGGGCCGCACCTGGAGCCGCGTGGTGCAGCACCGCTTCGCCGGCGACGGCCAGCTCGCCGGTCACTCGCTCGGCAACCTCCTGATCACCGCGCTCTGGGAGGAGACCGGCGACATCGTCACCGGTCTCGACTGGGTCGGGGCGCTGCTCGGGGCCCACGGACGCGTCCTGCCCGTGGCGACCGTGCCGCTCGAGGTGGTCGCCGACGTCGCCGGCCTGCACCCCGAGGACCCGTCCGTGCTCGAGCGCGTGGTGGGGCAGGTCTCGGTCGCGACCACCCGCGGCGAGGTCGTGCGGCTCCGGCTGGAGCCCAGGGACGCCCCCGCCTGCCCGGAGGCGGTCGAGGCCATCGGGCTCGCAGACGCCGTGCTGCTGGGCCCTGGGTCGTGGTTCACGAGCGTCCTCGCGCCCCTGCAGGTGCGCGGCATCGGGCAGGCGGTGAGCGAGGCGCCCGGCCGGGTGGTCGTCATCCTCAACCTCGAGGCGCAGGCGGGGGAGACCGACGGCTTCAGCCCGCAGCGCCATCTCGAGGTGCTGTCGCGTCAGATGCCCTCGCTCCGCGTCGACACCGTCCTCGCCGACCCCGAGCACGTGGCCGACGTCGAGGCCCTCGCCACGGCCGCCCGGGCGCTCGGCGCACGGCTGGCGCTCGCCCCGGTGGCGGCACGTGACGGGTCGGCCCGGCACGATGTCGACCTGCTCGCCTCCGCTCTCGGCGGCGTCCTGCGGCCCTGACGCGGCCGTTTCTCCGACGTTTCCGCATCGGGGGCGACGAGCGAGGTCGTTGACGCGGGTGGCAGGATGCCCGCCATGGCGATGACGGCAGCGGTGAAGGACGAGCTCGCGCGTCTGAAGGTGACCAAGCCCTGCTGCCGCAAGGCCGAGGTCTCGTCGATCCTGCGGTTCGCGTCGGGCCTGCACATCGTCGGCGGCAGGATCGTCATCGAGGCAGATCTCGACACCGCCATCGCGGCCCGTCGGCTGCGCAAGGACATCAGCGAGGTCTTCGGCCACACGAGCGAGATGGCCGTGATCCACCCCGGCGGCCTGCGCAAGGGCAACCGCTACCTCGTGCGCGTGCACGCGGACGGCGAGCAGCTCGCCCGCCAGACCGGGCTCGTCGACGCCAGCGGCCGACCTGCCCGAGGACTGCCCACCTCGATCGTCAACGGGTCGCTCTGCGACTCCGAGGCGGCCTGGCGCGGCGCCTTCCTGGCGCACGGCTCGCTCACCGAGCCCGGACGGTCCTCGGCCCTCGAGGTCACGTGCCCCGGCCCGGAGGCGGCGCTCGCCCTGTCCGGAGCCGCCCGGCGTCTCGGCATCTCGGCGAAGCCGCGCGAGGTGCGCGGGGTCGACCGCGTGGTGATCCGCGACGGCGACGCCATCGCCGCCCTGCTGACCCGGCTCGGTGCGCACGAGTCGGTGCTGGCCTGGGAGGAGCGGCGCATGCGGCGCGAGGTCCGCGCCACCGCCAACCGCCTCGCCAACTTCGACGACGCCAACCTGCGCCGGTCGGCCCGGGCCGCGGTCGCCGCCGGCGCCCGGGTGCAGCGCGCGCTGGAGATCCTGGCCGAGGAGGTGCCCGACCACCTGGCCGACGCCGGCAAGCTCCGGATGGAGCACCAGCAGGCCTCGCTCGAGGAGCTCGGCGCCCTGGCCGACCCGCCGATGACCAAGGACGCCATCGCGGGCCGCATCCGCCGCCTCCTGGCGCTCGCCGACAAGCGCGCCCAGGAGCTCGGCATCCCGGACACCGAGGCGGGCATCCCTGCCGACCTGGTGGACGCCGACTAGGTCCCCGGGTTAGGTCCGCCTTGCGTGACGGGCGCCCTACCCGCGGGTAGTGGGAGCGCCCGCAACCGCTTGCGGGATTCGGATAGGGTCGCTTTAGCCACGTGGGCACGAACCCCGTAGCCCGACGTGCGAACCAGAGCCGGCAACGATGCCGGCGTCGTCCTCGGACCTAGGGACTCTCCAGTGACCGTTCGTGTGGGCATCAACGGCTTCGGCCGCATCGGCCGCAACTTCTACCGCGCGCTCGCCGCGCAGGGCGCCGACGTCGAGATCGTGGCGGTGAACGACCTCACCAGCAACGCCACCCTCGCGCACCTCCTCAAGTACGACTCGATCCTCGGCCGCCTCGGCCAGGACGTGAAGGCGACCGACGACGCGATCTACGTCGGCGACAAGAAGATCGTCGCGCTCGCCGAGCGCGACCCGTCCGCCCTCCCGTGGGGCGACCTCGGCGTCGACATCGTCGTGGAGTCGACCGGCTTCTTCACCGACGCCACCAAGGCCGCGGGCCACATCGCCGGCGGCGCCAAGAAGGTCATCATCTCCGCGCCCGCCAAGGGCGAGGACGCCACGATCGTCATGGGCGTCAACCAGGGCATCTACGACCCGGCGTCGCACAACATCATCAGCAACGCGTCGTGCACGACGAACTGCCTCGCCCCGATGGCCAAGGTCATCAACGACGAGTTCGGCATCGTCAACGGCCTCATGACCACGATCCACGCGTACACCAACGACCAGGTGATCCTGGACTACCCGCACAGCGACCTGCGTCGTGCGCGTGCCGCCGCGATCAACATGATCCCGACCAGCACCGGCGCGGCGAAGGCCATCGGCCTCGCGCTGCCCGAGCTCAAGGGCAAGCTCGACGGCTACGCCATGCGCGTCCCGGTCCCGACCGGCTCGGCCACCGACCTCACCGTGACGCTGTCGCGCGAGGTGTCGGCCGCGGAGATCAACGCGGCGATCAAGGCCGCCGCCGAGGGCTACCTCGCCGGCGTCCTCGAGTACACCGAGGACCCGATCGTCTCCACCGACATCGTCACCAACCCGGCCTCGTGCATCTTCGACGCCGGCATCACCAAGACCCTGGGCAACACCGCCAAGGTCCTGGGCTGGTACGACAACGAGTGGGGCTACTCGAACCGCCTCGTCGACCTCGTCCAGTACGTCGGCAAGTCCCTCTGACCAGCGGGACTGACCACATGAAGACGATCGACGACCTCGACGTCGCCGGTCGCCGGGTCCTCGTGCGGACGGACTTCAACGTCCCGCTCGAGGACGCCGGCGACGGCACCCGTCGCATCACGGACGACGGCCGTATCCGTGCGGCCCTCCCGACCATCGAGGCCCTGCGCGGCCGCGGTGCGCGGGTCGTCCTCGTCGCCCACCTCGGTCGCCCGAAGGGGGAGGCCAAGCCCGAGCTGTCGCTCGCGCCGGTGGCCGCCCGCCTCGGCGAGCTGCTGGGCACCCCGGTGGCGTTCGCCACCGACGTCACCGGCCCGTCGGCGCAGGCTGCCGTGGCCGGTCTCGGCGACGGCGACGTCGCCCTGCTCGAGAACGTGCGGTACGACGCCCGCGAGACCAGCAAGGACTCCGCCGAGCGCGGCGCCCTCGCGGCCGAGCTGGCATCGCTCGCCGACGTCTTCGTGAGCGAGGGCTTCGGCGTCGTGCACCGCGAGCAGGCGAGCGTCACCGACGTCGCGCGGCTGCTGCCGCACGCCGCCGGCCAGCTCGTGCTGTCCGAGGTGCAGGTGTTCCGCAAGGTCCTCGGCGACCCCGACCGGCCGTACGCCGTCGTCCTCGGCGGCTCGAAGGTCAGCGACAAGCTGGGGGTCATCAACAACCTCCTGCAGTCGGTCGACCGACTGCTCGTCGGCGGCGGCATGTGCTTCACGTTCCTGGCCGCCGAGGGGCACGGCGTCGGATCGTCGCTGCTCGAGGCCGACCAGATCGAGACCGTGAAGGGCCTCATCGCGACGGCCGAGGAGAAGGGCGTCGAGCTGGTCCTGCCGGTCGACGTCGTCGTGGCCACCGCGTTCTCGGCTGACGCCGAGCACAAGGTCGTCGCGGTCGACTCGATCGAGGACGGCTGGATGGGCCTCGACATCGGACCCAACAGCCGGGTGCTCTTCGCCCGTGCGTTGTCCGACGCCCGCACGGTGGTCTGGAACGGGCCCATGGGCGTGTTCGAGATGGCTCCGTACGCCGAGGGCACCCGCGCGGTGGCCGAGGCGATCACCCACGTCGACGGGCTCTCTGTCGTCGGAGGTGGCGACTCCGCCGCCGCCGTACGGCTGCTGGGCATCGACGAGTCCGGCTTCTCGCACATCTCCACGGGTGGAGGTGCGTCCCTGGAGTTCCTCGAGGGCCGCGTCCTGCCCGGCATCGCGGTCCTGGAGGACTGAACTGTGGCTTCGAGCCGACTCCCGCTCATGGCGGGCAACTGGAAGATGAACCTCAACCACCTCGAGGCGATCGCGACGGTGCAGAAGCTCGGCTTCTCGCTGACCGACGAGGACCTCGCGGCGTGCGAGGTGGCCGTGCTGCCGCCGTTCACCGACATCCGCTCGGTGCAGACGCTGGTCGACGGCGACAAGCTCGACATCAGGTACGGCGCGCAGGACCTCAGCACGGCGGACAAGGGTGCGTACACCGGCGAGATCAGCGGCGCGATGCTGGCCAAGCTCGGCTGCACCTACGTCGTGGTCGGCCACAGCGAGCGTCGCGAGATGCACGCGGAGACCGACGCCGTCGTGTCGGCCAAGGCCCAGGCGGCGTACCGCCACGGCCTCGTGCCGATCGTCTGCGTCGGCGAGGGCCTCGAGGTGCGGCAGGCCGGTAACCAGGTCGAGCACACCCTCGCGCAGATCGACGGCTCGCTCGCGGGCATCACGGCCGCCCAGGCCGAGACCGTCGTCATCGCCTACGAGCCCGTCTGGGCCATCGGCACCGGCGAGGTCGCCACCCCGGCCGACGCGCAGGAGGTCTGCGGAGCCATCCGTGGCCGCCTCGCGGAGCTGTACTCGCCCGAGCTCGCGGACAAGGTGCGCGTGCTCTACGGCGGCTCGGTCAAGGCCAGCAACGTGGCGGCGATCATGTCCGAGCCCGACGTCGACGGCGCCCTCATCGGGGGTGCCAGCCTCGACCCCGACGAGTTCGTGGCGATTGCCCGCTTCCGCCTGCACCCGGCCGACGCGTCCTGATCGAACCGGACCCCGGGAAGACCGAGCGAGCCTCGTTCCGGTTTCCCGGGGTCCGTCACGTATCCTGATGCGACCGCGCCGCCCGGCACGGTCCCGAGGGGAGCACCCGCAGCGCCATGGTCCTGTTCTTCCAGATCCTCATCATGATCAACAGCGTCCTGCTGATCGCCCTCGTGCTGCTGCACAAGGGCAAGGGCGGCGGCCTCTCCGACATGTTCGGCGGCGGCATCTCGTCCTCCCTCGGCGGCTCGAGCGCCGCGGAGCGCAACCTCGACCGCATCACGATCGGCCTCGGCGTCCTCTGGGCCGCGCTCGTGGTCGGCCTGGGCCTGCTGCTCAAGGGCACCATCGTCTGATCCGGGCCGCGAGGCCCGCCATCCGTACGTCCGCACGACCGAACGAGAGGCTCGATCAGTGGCCAGTGGCAGCGCGATCCGCGGAAGCCGTGTCGGCGCCGGACCCATGGGCGAGGCCGAGCGCGGCGACGCCGCGCCGCGTCAGCGCATCACCTTCTGGTGCGCCAACGGGCACGAGACCAAGCCGAGCTTCGCCTCCGACGCCGCCGTCCCCGAGACCTGGGACTGCCCGCGCTGCGGCCTCCCGGCCGGCCCGGACAAGGACAACCCGCCGGCCGCACCGAAGATCGAGCCCTACAAGACGCACCTCGCGTACGTGAAGGAGCGCCGCTCGGACGCCGACGGCGAGGCGATCCTCAACGAGGCCCTCGCCAAGCTCCGCGACGCCTGAGCACCACAGCCAGCACGAAGGCCCGGATCCACAAGGATCCGGGCCTTCGTCGTGCGGGGAGGGCTCGAGTTACTGCCCACATGGACGCTGAGAAGTGTCGCTCAACGACGATTTGGGCAGTAACTCGCGGAATGCGCGAGGGGGTCAGGGGCTGGCGAGGCGGCGGAGCTTGGTAGGGATGCTGGCGGCGGCGTCCTCGTCGAGCAGGAAGAGGGTGCGCTCCCGGCCGCGGGCGCCGGCGGCGGGCAGCTGGATGCGGCCGGCGTCCGACAGCGCGAGGCGCACGGAGTCGGCCTTGCCCGCCCCGCTGCCGAGGATCCAGACCTCCCGCGACGCCGTGATCGCGGGGAAGGTCAGCGTGACGCGCTCGGGCGGCGGCTTGGGGGCGCCGTGGACGCCGACCGCGCCGCGCTCGGTCTCGTGGACGGCCGGCTGCTGCGGGAACAGGCTCGCCACATGGCCGTCCTCGCCGATGCCGAGCAGGCACACGTCGAAGCTGGGCACAGGGGCGTGGTCCTCCGGTCGCGACGCGCGGAGCAGGTCGTCGGCGTACCGCGCGGCGGCCTCGTCCACGTCGAGGCCGGGCACCTGAGCGGCGACGGCGTGGATGTTCTCGGCGGGGATCGGAACGTGGTCGAGCAGGGCCTCGCGGGCACCGGTCTCGTTCCGCTCCGGGTCGCCCGCGGGAAGGAACCGCTCGTCGCCCCACCACAGGTGCAGGGCCGACCAGTCGATCGCGTCGCGCGCCGGGGACGCGGCCAGCGCCGCCAACGAGGCCGTGCCGATGCGACCGCCGGTCAGGCACAGGGTGGCGTAGCCCGACGCCGACTGCGCGTCGACGATCCGGGTCACCAGCCGTGCGGCCACCGCCGCCGCCAGGGTGGCCTGGTCGCGGTGGACGAGCACCTCGGGCGTGGTCATCGGGCCCGCCTCTTCGCCGCACTCTTCGTGGCGGGAGCCTTCGTGGCCGGTGCCTTCGTGGCCGGTGCCTGCTTCGCCGCAGCCTTCGCGG
This sequence comes from Longivirga aurantiaca, assembly GCF_042660085.1. NCBI lineage: Bacteria > Bacillati > Actinomycetota > Actinomycetes > Sporichthyales > Sporichthyaceae > Longivirga > Longivirga aurantiaca. The sequence continues at coordinate 1,521,208 of NZ_JBHSTI010000008.1, forward strand.
GCGCCTTCGCGGCGGGAGCCTTCTTGGGCGCGGGCTTCTTCGCGGGTGCCGCCTTCTTCGCGGGTGCCGCCTTCTTCGCGGCGGCGGTCCTCGCCGCCGCTGCCGGCGGCTGCGCGTCGAGGTCGACGACGGCCTGCAGCGTCTCGCCGTACACCTCGTCGGCGTCGAGGCGGCGCAGCTCCTCCGCGATCAGCCCCTCGGTCGTCCGCCGCCCGAGGGCCGCCTCGCGGTCCGGGAAGCCGGGGCGCGTCAGGTGCGCGACGCCGCCGGCGGGCCGGCTGAGCGTGATGTCGCCGTGGGTGGTGTGCACCGACACGCCGGTGAGGCCGGGGCCCTTGCTCGCCCTCACCTGGACGGGGACGCCGAGCCGCGCGTGCAGCCAGGCGGCCAGCAGGGTGCCCGACGGGTTGTTGCGCTCCACCTCGACGGTGCAGCCGGTGATCGGGTCGTGCGGCTGGTCGAGGTTGGCCGCCAGCAGGGCCCGCCATGGCGTGAGGCGGGTCCAGGCGAGGTCGGTGTCGCCGTCGACGTAGCTCGTACGGCGCTCCTCCAGCGCCTTGAGCGGCCGCGCAGCGGCTGCGGCGTCGGTGATGCGCCGCTGCGCCAGGCGCCCGACAAGGTCCTCGGAGGGCGACGCCGGGGCCTTGCCCGGCCACCAGACGACCACGGGGGAGTCGGGCACGAGAAGCGGCAGCACGACCGAGGCGATGTGCTGCGAGAGGTGGCCGCGCAGCCGCAGCTCGACGAGCTCGCCGAGCCCGTCGCCGCCGCCGACCGTGATGACGGCGTCGAGCCGTGGATCGGTGCGCCCGGGCCGGGGGATGGCCGTGAGGATGCGGCACGGGTGCTCACGCGCGGCCTCGGCGGCGGCGACGACGGCGTCCGCCTGCGTCTCCTCGTCGGCCACGATCACCAGGGTGAGCACGCGGTTGACCGCGCTGGATCCCTGCAGGAACCGTTCGCGGTTGATGGCGCTCGAGACCTCGCCCGCGGTGGTGTCGTCGAGCCTGACGCTCATGGCCGCCTCCACTGGCGTCCGTCACGGGCGAGCATCGCGTGGGCGCTCGCCGGTCCCCAGGTGCCCGCGTCGTACTGCTCGGGCTGACCGCTCTCGGCCCAGTGCTCGAGGATCGGGTCGAGCACCTTCCAGCCGAGCTCGACCTCCTCGTGCCGGGGGAAGAGCGGCGGGTCGCCGAGGAGGACGTCGAGGATCAGCCGCTCGTAGGCCTCGGGGCTGTTCTCGGTGAAGGAGTCGCCGTAGGCGAAGTCCATGTTGACGTCGCGCACCTCCATCTGGGTGCCCGGCACCTTGGAGCCGAAGCGCAGGGTCACGCCCTCGTCGGGCTGCACGCGCAGCACCAGGGCGTTCTGCCCGAGCTCCTCGGTGTCGGTGACGCTGAACGGCAGGTGCGGGGCGCGCTTGAACACGACGGCGAGCTCGGTCACCCGGCGCCCGAGACGCTTGCCCGTGCGGAGGTAGAACGGCACACCGGCCCATCGACGGGTGTCGACCTCGAGCCGGACGGCCGCGAACGTCTCGGTCGTGGAGGTGGGCGAGATGCCGTCCTCCTCCAGGAACCCGATCACCTTCTCGCCGCCCTGCCATCCGGCCGCGTACTGGCCGCGCGCCGTGCCGAGGTCGAGGTCCTCGGGAAGCGTCACCGCAGCGAGCACCTTCTCCTTCTCCAGGCGCACGTCCCGCGCGGAGAACGTCAGAGGCTCCTCCATCGTGGCGAGCGCGAGCAGCTGCAGGAGGTGGTTCTGGATGACGTCGCGTGCGGCGCCGATGCCGTCGTAGTAGCCCGCGCGGCCGCCGATGCCGATGTCCTCGGCCATCGTGATCTGCACGTGGTCGACGTAGTTGGCGTTCCAGATCGGCTCGAACATCGTGTTGGCGAAGCGCAGGGCCAGGAGGTTCTGGACCGTCTCCTTGCCCAGGTAGTGGTCGATGCGGAAGACCGAGCCCGAGGGGAACACCTCGCCGATCGTCTCGTTCAGGTGCTGCGCGCTCTCGAGGTCGTGACCGAAGGGCTTCTCGATCACGACGCGACGCCAGGCGCCGTCCGCGGAGACCGACAGCCCGCTGCGCTTGAGCTGCTGCACGACGTCGCCGAAGAACTTCGGCGGGATCGACAGGTAGAACGCGTGGTTGCCCTGGGTGCCGCGCACGCGGTCGAGGTCGAGGACGGTCTCGACGAGGGTGTCGAACGCCGCCTCGTCCGCGAAGTCGCCCGCCACGAAACGGATGCCGCGGCACAGCTCCTGCCACACGTCCTCGCGGAACTCGGTGCGGGCGTGCTCGCGCACGGAGTCGTGCACGATCTGCGCGAAGTCCTGGTCGGCCCAGTCGCGACGGGCGAAGCCGATGAGCGCGAAGCCGGGCGGCAGCAGGCCGCGGTTGGCGAGGTCGTAGACCGCGGGCATCAGCTTCTTGCGCGCGAGGTCGCCCGTGACGCCGAAGATCACGAGGCTGCACGGCCCCGCGATCCTCGGAAGGCGGCGGTCGCGCGGGTCACGGAGGGGGTTCTCCGTGGGGGTCCAGATGCGGGTGCGCACGGCCGGCCTCAGCGCCCTGCCGCCGACCGCGCGGCTGCGAGGGCGGCGGTGACGGCCTCGAGCAGCTGGTTCCACGACTGCACGAACTTCTCGACCCCCTCGTCCTCGAGCACCTGCACCACGTCGTCGAGGTCGATGCCTGCGGCAGTGAGCGCGTCGAGCGCCGCTCGGGCGGCGGCGTACTCCGGCACGATCGTGTCGCCCAGCACCACGCCGTGGTCGCGCACTGCGTCCAGCGTCGCCTCCGGCATGGTGTTGACGGTGTCCGCCGTGACGAGGTCGATGACGTAGCGGGTGTCCGAGTACGCCGGGTCCTTCACGCCGGTCGAGGCCCACAGCGGCCGCTGCACGTGCGCACCCGCGGCCGCCAGCGCCTTCCAGCGATCCGAGGCGATCACCTCGGCGAACGTCTCGTGCGCCACACGGGCGTTGGCGATGGCGGCGGTGCCGCGCAGCGGGGAGCCGTCGCCCAGCCGCTTGTCGACCTCGGAGTCGACTCGGCTGACGAAGAACGAGGCCACCGACTCGATGGTCGACAGGTCGTGGCCGTTGGCCTGCGCCTGCTCCAGGCCCGCGAGCCACGCGTCGAGCACTCCGCGGTACCGCTCGACCGAGAAGATCAGGGTGACGTTCACGCTGATGCCGGCGCCCAGCACCTCGGTGATCGCCGGCAGCCCCTCGAGGGTGGCCGGGATCTTCACCAGGAGGTTCGGCCGGTCCACCGCCCAGTGCAGCGCCTTGGCCTCCGCCACGGTCGCGGCGGTGTCGGCCGACAGGCGGGGGTCGACCTCGATGCTCACGCGTCCGTCGACTCCGTGCGTGCGCGCGTGGACCGGTGCGAGCACGTCGCAGGCCCAGCGCACGTCGTACGTCGTCATCGCGCGCACGGCCTCGCCGACGTCGACGCCGCGGATCGCGAGGTCGTGCACCTGGTCCGCGTACGCCGCGGCCCCGGACACGATCGCCTTCTCGAAGATGGACGGGTTCGTCGTCACGCCGACGACGTGCGACCCCTCGACGAGGGCGGCCAGGCCGCCCCCGGACAAGCGGCTGCGGTCGAGGTCGTCGAGCCAGATGGAGACTCCGGCGGCGGACAGGTCGGCAAGGTGGTCCTGGGACATGTCTCGACCCTAGCCACGCCCGACGCACCGCGCCCGGCCCACCCGGGGAATCGGGGCGGCCGGGCGCGGGCGTGCGGTCAGGACGAGGCGGCCAGCGACTCCTGCGCGGCGGCGACCACGGCCTCGGCGGTGATGCCGAACTCCCGGAAGAGGGTCGCGGCGTCGGCCGAGGCACCGAAGTGCTCGAGCGAGACGGCGCGGCCGTGGGTGCCGAGGTACTTCCACCAGCCCTGGGCGATGCCGGCCTCGACCGAGACGCGGGCGCGCACCGAGCTCGGCAGGACCGACTCGCGGTAGTCCGCGTCCTGCTCCTCGAACCACTCGACGCTGGGCACCGACACGACGCGCGTGGGCGTGCCCGCGGCCTCCAGCGCCTCCCGGGCCGAGAGCGCGAGCTGCACCTCGGAGCCGGTGGCCAGGACGATCACTGCGGGGGAGCCCCCGGACGCCTCGGCCAGCACGTAGGCACCGCGGGCCGCCTCGGAGGCCGGCGCGAGGCCGTCGGCCGCGCGGTCGAAGGTCGGCAGGTTCTGCCGGGTGAGGATCAGACCGGTGGGCTTGCGCCGGCGCAGGATCTCCTCCCACACAGCCGCGGTCTCGTTCGCGTCGCCGGGGCGGACGACCGCCAGGCCGGGGATCGCGCGCAGCGCCCAGAGGTGCTCGACGGGCTGGTGCGTCGGTCCGTCCTCGCCGAGGCCGATCGAGTCGTGGGTCCAGACGTAGGTGACGTTGATGCCCATGAGCGCGGCCACGCGGACGGCGCCGCGCATGTAGTCGGAGAACACGAGGAAGGTGCCGCCGAACGGCCGCAGCAGCCCGGAGAGCGCCATGCCGCTCAGGGCCGAGCCCATCGCGTGCTCACGGATGCCGAAGTGCAGGATCCGGCCGTACGGCGACTGGCTCTTGCCGAACGGCGACGTCGGCGAGACCAGGGTGCCCTCGGGCAGGAACGACGGCGCGCCCTCGATGGTGGTGTTGTTGCTCTCGGCGAGGTCGGCGGAGCCGCCGACGAACTCGGGCAGCTGCGCCGCGATGGCCTGGATGACCTCGCCGCTCGCCTTGCGGGTCGCGACCGAAGTGCCGGCCTCGAACTCCGGCAGCGTGAAGCCGTCGGGCAGGGTGCCGGCGACCAGGCGGTCGAGCAGCGTCGCGCGGTCGGGGTTGGCGGTGCGCCAGGCGGCGTACGCGACGTCCCACTCGCCGTGCAGGGCCGCGCCCCGGGCGCCCACCTCGCGGGCGTGGGCCAGCACCTCGTCGGAGACCTCGAAGGACTTCTCCGGGTCGAACCCGAGGATCTCCTTGGTGGCGGCGACCTCGGCGGCGCCCAGGGCAGAGCCGTGGGCCTTGAAGGTGTTCCGCAGGGTGGGTGCCGGCCATCCGATGACGGTCTGGAGGCGGATGAAGCTCGGGCGGCCGCGCTCGGCGCGCGCGGCGTCCAGCGCACGGGCGAGACCCACGACGTCGACGTTGCCGGAGGGCAGGACGTCGACCGACTGCACGTGCCAGCCGTAGGCGGCGTAGCGGGCCAGGACGTCCTCGTTGAACGCGACCGCGGTGTCGTCCTCGATCGAGATCTTGTTGTCGTCCCAGACGACCTGCAGGTTGCCCAGCTTCTGGGTGCCGGCCAGCGACGACGCCTCGGAGGTGACGCCCTCCTCGAGGTCGCCGTCGGAGGCGATGACCCACACGTCGTGGTCGAAGGGGCTCGAGCCCGGTGCCGCGTCGGGGTCGAGCAGGCCGCGCTCGTAGCGCTGCCCCATCGCCATGCCCACGGCGGTGGCGAGGCCCTGGCCCAGGGGGCCGGTCGTGGTCTCGACACCCGCGGTGTGGCCGAACTCCGGGTGGCCCGGCGTGAGCGCGCCCCAGGTGCGGAACGACTGCAGGTCGGACAGCTCGACGCCGTACCCGGACAGGAACAGCTGCACGTACAGCGTCAGTGACGAGTGCCCGCAGGACAGCACGAAGCGGTCGCGGCCCAGCCAGCCGGCGTCGGCCGGGTCGTGGCGCAGGAACCGCTGGAAGATGAGGTACGCCGCCGGCGCGAGGCTCATGGCGGTGCCCGGGTGGCCGTTGCCGACCTTCTGGACGGAGTCGGCCGCCAGGATGCGGGCCGTGTCAACCGCGCGGCGGTCGAGATCGGTCCATGAGGCGGGGTCGAAGGGGGCTGCGGAGGAGGCGCTGATCGTCACGAGCCACGAGCCTACCGGCGGGAGGTGGCGCGGGGTCGGGGCCGGTAGACTCCCCGAGACCCGGCCGCCCGGGTCCGTCCCACTCCCAGGAGGTTGCGCGTGACCGCCGTCGACCCCCGGCACCTCGATGCCGGTGACCAGGTCGACGCGTCGTCCGTCCGGGGCGACACCGGTCCCGTGCGCACCCGGTCCAAGGCAGCCGCGCTGCTCGCGCTGACCAAGCCGCGCATCATCGAGCTGCTGCTCGTCACCACCGTCCCCACGATGATCCTGGCCTCGGACGGTCTGCCCTCGCTGCTGCTCGTCGGGATCACCGTGTTCGGCGGGTTCCTGGCAGCCGGCGGCGCGAACGCGCTCAACATGTACGTCGACCGCGACATCGACCGGCTCATGGTCCGCACCGGTCACCGCCCCCTGGTCACCGGCGAGATCAGCCCACGGACCGGTCTGGTCTTCGGCCTCCTGCTCGCGGTCTCGTCGGTCGTCTGGTTCGCGCTCCTGACCAACCTGCTCACGGCGGCGCTCACCGCAGCCGCGATCCTGATGTACGTCGTGGGCTACACGCTGTTGCTCAAGCGCCGTACACCGCAGAACATCGTGTGGGGCGGTGCCGCGGGCTGCATGCAGATCCTCATCGGGTGGGCCGCAGTCACCGGCTCGATCACCTGGGCGCCGGTCGTGCTCTTCGGCATCGTGTTCTTCTGGACCCCGCCGCACTACTGGCCGCTGTCGTTGCGCTTCAAGGACGACTACGCAGCCGCCGGTGTCCCGATGCTGCCCGTCGTGGCGCCGATGTCGCGTGTGGCCAAGGAGATCATCGGCTACTCGTGGGCGATGGCGCTCACCTCGCTGCTGCTCGTCCCCGCAGCGGGCATGACCTGGTTCTACGCCGTGGCCGCGGTGCTGCTGGGCGGTGCCTTCGTCGCGGAGGCGCACGGCCTCATGCGCCGGGTCAAGCGCGGTGACGCGGACGTCAAGGCGATGCGGCTCTTCCACGGCTCGATCACCTACCTCGCGCTGCTGTTCCTCGCCGTGGCGATCGACGCCTTCCTGCCGTGGTGACCCGCTGCCGGTCGGCGGCAGCGTGACCGACGTCGTCTACGTCACGCACGAGGTCGACCCCTCCCTGCCGTCGCCCGACGTCGACACCGACCTCGAGGTGGCGCTGGCCGCGTTCGCCTGGGAGGGCATCTCGTTCGAGGTGGCCGCCTGGGACGACCACGGCTTCGACTGGTCGGAGGCGGGCCTCGTGCTCGTGCGCAGCCCGTGGGACTACGTGCTGCGGCGCCGCGAGTTCCTCGAGTGGACCCGTGACGTGAGCGCGCTCAGCCGTCTCGAGAACCCCGCCGAGGTGCTCGAGGCCAACACCGACAAGACCTACCTGCGCGAGCTCGCCGACCGCGGCCTCCACGTCGTCCCCACGGGCTGGGTCGGGCGGGCCGACGACGCCGACGCCGTGGTCGCGCAGGTGCGCGGCGCGTTCGGCCCTCGGCTGGTGGTGAAGCCGACCGTGTCCGCCGGGGCGCGCGACACGATCCTCACGTCCGACGCGGTCGAGGCCGTCGCGCACGCCCGCTCGGTGCTCGCCACGGGCCGTGGCGCGATGGTGCAGCCCTATCTCGAGTCCGTCGCGGACGAGGGCGAGACGAGCGTCCTCGTCATCGACGGCGAGATCACCCACGCGGTGCGCCGGCGCCCCGCCCTCACCGAGGGCGGCACCGGCGCCGACGGCACCCTCGTGCCGCTGACCGACGAGCTGCGGGCGGCGGCCGCGCAGGTGATGTCGGCCTCGGGGGCGGAGAAGCTGCTGTACGCGCGCGTCGACCTCGTCCGGGACGCGGACGGACGCCTGGCACTGCTCGAGCTCGAGCTGACCGAGCCCACGTTGTTCCTCACGCTGCACCCGGATGCGGCGCGCGTGCTCGCCGCCGGGGTCGCCGCGCGGCTGCCCTGACCTGTCAGACCGCGGCGCCGGCCGGCTGCGCCGTCCACTGGACGCCGCGACGCCGGGTGCGGAGCAGCAACCGCGCGGTCGCCCACCAGACGAGCACCGAGCCGAGCAGGTGGAAGGCGACGAGCACCCACGGGAGCCCCGTGAAGTACTGCACGTAGCCGATCCCCGCCTGACCCAGCATGAGGAGCAGCACGACCACGGCGTCGTGCCCGACGTCGTGCGTGTCGGCGCGGGAGGCGCGCAGCGCCACGATGAGGCCCGCGAGCAGGCCGATCGCGAGGAAGACCAGGTCGGCGTGCAGCCAGGAGACCACCTGCGGGTCGAGACCGAGCCGCGGCGTCTCGGCGTCGCCGGCGTGAGGTCCGCTCGCGGTCACCAGCACCCCGACGGTGATGACGAGGGCCATGACGAAGGTCAGCACGTGGACGCCGATCCGGATCTCACGGCGTACGACGTCGACCACGGGCTCGTCGGCCGGTTCCGCTGCCCGGTGAACGAGCATCGTGCACAGGAGCACGAGCGCCATCGAGAGCAGGAAGTGCGCGCCGACCACGAGCGGGTTGAGCCCGGTGAGCACCGTGATGCCCCCGAGGACGGCCTGCGCCACGGTGCCGAGGAAGGGGACGAGGGCGAGCCGGGTGAGCACCGGACGCGCTGGCAGGCCGACGCGGCGACGGCGTGCGGCATCCCAGAGCGCGGCGGCGATCGCCGCCACGGCGAGCAGCGCGAGCACGAAGGTGAGCGTGCGGTTGCCGAACTCGATGAGCTTGTGGAACCCCTCGGCCTGCTCCGGCGTGGGGACGAACGATCCCTCGGTGCACCGCGGCCAGGTGGGGCAGCCGAGCCCCGAGCCCGTGAGCCGCACGACGCCGCCGGTCACGATGATGGCGCCCTGGGCCACGAGGTTGGCGACGTAGATCCGGCGCACCGCGCGCGGCGCAGTGCCGTTCGGCCCGAGCGTTGCCTCGGCCGTCGTGGGGCTCGGCTCAGTCGTCACGGTGCCGAGGGTAGGCGAGTGCCGTGGCACCGGCCCGTCCGACCGGCGCCCGAGCGACGCGTCTCACACGTCATGCGGGCAGGATGCCGCGCACGAGCGAGTTCTTCGAGTGCGAGGGGTCGCCGTCGTCCGGCTCGAGCGACACGTCGACCACGGGGTAGTCCGCCATCGACACGCCGGGGGGCATCGCGAAGTCGCCGTGGTCCTTGCCGTCGAGAACGCCGAGCGAGATGAGCTTCTTGGCGTCCTTGTCGAGCAGCCACACCTCGTAGAAGCCGTCGGCCTTGGCAAGGCCGCTGACGTCCACCGAGACCTGCGGTCCGGAGGGCGTGTCGACCACCTGGGCGATGCCGCGTGCCGTCTGGCCCTCGAGGGGCTCGAGCTGCGCCGAGGCGAGGACCGTGGGCTCGGCACCCGCGTCGCCTCCGGACGTCGTGCCGTAGACCACGCCCGCACCGACGACGAGACCGACGCAGGCGGCCGCTGCCAGCAGGAGCCAGGAGGGGCGCCGACGACGCACGGTGGCGAGGTCGGTAGGAGCGTCCTGCATGGCGAGCTGGGCGGTGATCGCCTCCCACACGGAGTCCGGCGGTGCGACGAGGGCGTCGTCCGGGGTCACCGTCCGCGCGGTGCGCACGACGGTCAACAGCTCGTCGAGCTCGGACGAGCATGCCGCGCACGCGAGCAGGTGCTGCTCCGCCGAGACGGCCTCGGACGGCGTGCCGGGACGCTCGCCGAGCGCGAGCAGGGAGAGCAGATCGGGGTCGAGGTGAAGGTCACGCTGAGCCGGTGACATGGTCCACCTCCAACCGGGTACGGAGCCGGTCGAGGGACCGGCGTATGTGGGACTTGACGGTACCGAGCGGGAGGCTCAGCAGGCTTGAGATCTGGGCGTGCGTCAGGTCGTGGAAGAAGGCGAGCTCCATGATCCTGCGCTGCGGCTCACCGAGTCGAGCAAGCTCGTCGGCGAGGAGCACGCGGTCGGCCACACCTGACTCGGGCCCGCTCGCGGGGTGGAGGTCGGCCGTGGCGCCCACAGCCTCGACCGCCCGACGTTCGCGCGATCGTGCCTCCCACCGGTCCGCGATGCGGCGACGGGTGATGGTCACGAGCCAGCCCGGGAGCGTGCCCGCATCCGGGTCGAACCCGGCCTGGCCGCGCCACGCGGCCACGAACACCTGCTGGGTGACGTCGGCGGCGTCCTCGCTGTCGCCCGTCGAACGCAGGGCCATCGTGTGGACCAGGGACGACCAGCGGCGGTAGGCCTCTTCGAGCGCCGTCGGGTCGCCGGCCGCGAACCGGTGGCCGAGCTCGACGACCTCCGGGTCGGGGCTGGGCCTCGAGCGCAGCCGTGGATCGGGGACCGCGCGGAGGTGGCCCACGGCGGCGACGGTCACGTCTGGCTCCTCGGGGCTCGGCACGGATGAAGGATCTCGCGGGCGCGCCGGGTCCGCAATTCCCGTTCCGTGCCCACAACCCCTCTATCCGGCGTCGGCCCTCCGCCGGATGCAGCCGGAGGCGGATTCCTCCGGGCTAGTCCCAGCGGAAGGTGCGAGCCGTGGCCAGCCCGGCGGCGAGACCCCAGGCGGCGAGCACGAGGACCGGCTGCAGCGGCAGCCCCGCGCCGTCGAGGAGCACAGCGCGAAGCCCCTCGCCCAGCGCTCCCGGAGGCAGCCACTGCACGATGGCGGCCCAGGCGTCCGGCAGGCGCGTCACCGGCACCACGAGGCCGCCGACGGCGAGCATGACGAGGTACAGCCCGTTCGCGACCGCCAGCGTGCCCTCCGCGCGGAGCGTCCCCCCGAGCAGGAGCCCGAGGGCGGAGAACGTGGCCGTGCCGAGCAGCAGGAGCACGAGCGCCGCAGCGGGCGACCCGGCGGGGCGCCACCCGAGAGCGACGGCGACGGCGGCGATCAGCGCGATCTGCACGGCCTCCACCACGAGGACGCCCAGGGTCTTGGCCACGAGGAGGCCGGTGCGCCCGAGCGGCGTCGAGCCCAGCAGCCGGAGGACGCCGTACCGCCGCTCGAACCCGACCGCGATGGCCTGGCCAGTGAACGCCGTCGACACCACGGCCAGGGCGAGCACGCCCGGTGCCACGGCGTCGATCGCGGGGGAGTGCCCGACGAGGTCGACCGGCAGCCGGGAGAGCCCGACGAGCAGGGCGATCGGGATGGCCAGGGTGAGCAGCAGCTGCTCGCCGTTGCGCAGCGTGGAGCGCACCTCGAACGCCGCCTGGGCGACCACGACGCGGGCCGGCGGGGCCGCGCCCGGGTCCGGGGCCAGGGCGCCCGGCGCGCGGGTCCCGAATTGCTCGCTGCTCACGCGCGCAGCTCCCGTCCGGTGAGCTCGAGGAAGACGTCCTCGAGCGACCGTCGTCCGCTGGAGATCCCGTGCGGGCTCGTGCCGTTCTCGGCGCACCAGGCGCTGACCGCCGAGAGCACCTCGGGCCCGAGCGGCGCCTCCACGCGGTACGAGCCGGCGGGGGACTCGGTCACGAGCGCGCCCAGCGGGAGCTCTGCCGCCAGCGCCCCCACGTCCAGGCCGGCCGTGGCTCGGAAGGTGAGCACCTCGGCGTCGCCGGTGAGCTGGGCCGGGCTCCCGGCGGCCACGACCCGTCCGCGATCGATCACCACGACGTGGTCGGCGAGGCGCTCGGCCTCGTCGAGGAGGTGCGTGGTGAGCACCACGGTCACGCCGTCCGCCCTCAGCTGCTCGACGAGCTCCCACGACGTGATCCGTGCCTGCGGGTCCATCCCCGCGCTCGGCTCGTCCAGGAACACGAGGTCGGGACGCCCCACCAGCGCGCACGCCAGGGCGAGCCGCTGCTTCTCCCCGCCGGACATCCGGCGGTACGTCGCCCGCACCTGCTGGAGGCCGAGCCGCTCGGCGAGGTCGTCGACGTCCAGAGGGCGGGCGTAGAACGACGCCAGGTGGCGCAGCACGGGGAGCGCGCGCGACGAGGCGTAGATGCCGCCGCTCTGCAGCATCACCCCGACCCGTGGGCGCAGGGCCGCCGCGTCCCTCACCGGGTCGAGGCCCCAGACGCGGACCGAGCCGGAGTCCGGCCGGCGGTATCCCTCGCAGACCTCGACGGTGCTGGTCTTGCCCGCGCCGTTCGGGCCGAGGATCGCCGTCACCGAGCCCGCAGCAACGCTGAAGGTGATGCCGTCCAGGGCGCGGGTGGGGCCGTAGCTGAGGGCGAGGGAGTCGATCACGACGGCGTCGGCGGTGCCGGTCGATCCGTCGGACGAGGTCACCCGGCGAGCATAGGCAGCGCCGCGCAGGGCCGCCGGACCGGGATCCGGACGCAGAACCGCACCCCGGGCTCGCGGCCCGGGGGCAATTAGGCAACAATGACGTTGTGAAATCGACCGCCGCCCCGACGGGTGCGCCCGTCCGTGTCGCGCGGACCCTGCTCGAAGGGGGCCCGCAGACCGCTGCCGCCCTCGCCGAGCGGCTCGGTCTCACCACCACCGCGGTCCGGCGGCACCTCGACTCCTTGCTCGACGCGGGCCATGTCGAGGCCACCGAGCGCGCGCCGTACGGCCCCGGCGCGGTCTCGACCAGCCGCGGGCGCGGCCGCCCGGCCAAGGTCTTCAGCCTGACCGCCGAGGGCCGCGAGGCGTTCGAGCAGTCGTACGACGACCTCGCCGTCGACGCCCTGCGCTACCTCGCCGAGACCGGGGGAGCCGACGCCGTCGAGGGCTTCGCCCGCCACCGGGTCGCGGGGCTCGAGCGCCGCTACGCGTCCGCGCTGCAGGACTCCTGCGCCAGCGAGCGCCCCGAGGTGCTCGTCGAGCTCCTGTCCCGCGACGGCTACGCCGCCACGGTCGTGGAGAACGAGACCGGCTACGCCGTGCAGATCTGCCAGCACCACTGCCCGGTGGGCCACGTGGCCGCCGAGTTCCCCGCCCTGTGCGAGGCCGAGACCGAGGCGTTCTCGCGCCTGCTCGGCACGCACGTCACCCGACTCGCGACCCTCGCCCACGGCGACGGCGTGTGCACCACCCTCGTCCCGCGCCAGCCGGCGTCGGACGTGCCGAACACCACCCGCGCCACCACGGAGGTCAGCTCATGACGACCGAGACCCACGACGATCTCGAAGGAATCGGCCGGTACGACTTCGGCTGGGCCGACAAGGACGTGGCCGGCGCGAACGCGCGGCGCGGCCTCAACGAGGACGTCGTCCGTGACATCAGCGGGCGCAAGAACGAGCCCGAGTGGATGCTGCAGATGCGCCTGAAGGCGCTGCGCATGTTCGAGAAGAAGCCCATGCCGGGCTGGGGATCGGACCTGTCGGGCATCGACTTCGACAACATCAAGTACTTCGTGAAGTCCACCGAGAAGCAGGCCGCCTCGTGGGAGGAGCTGCCGGAGGACATCAAGAACACCTACGACCGTCTGGGCATCCCCGAGGCCGAGAAGCAGCGCCTCGTCTCCGGCGTCGCCGCGCAGTACGAGTCCGAGGTCGTCTATCACAAGATCCGCGAGGACCTCGAGGAGCAGGGCGTCATCTTCCTCGACACCGACTCCGGCCTGCGCGAGCACGAGGACACGTTCAAGGAGTACTTCGGCTCCGTGATCCCGAGCGGCGACAACAAGTTCTCCGCGCTCAACACCGCGGTGTGGTCCGGCGGCTCGTTCATCTACGTGCCCAAGGGCGTCCACGTGGACATCCCGCTGCAGGCGTACTTCCGGATCAACACCGAGAACATGGGCCAGTTCGAGCGCACCCTGATCATCGTCGACGAGGGCGCGTACGTGCACTACGTCGAGGGCTGCACCGCGCCGATCTACTCCAGCGACTCCCTGCACTCGGCCGTCGTCGAGATCATCGTGAAGAAGGGCGCCCGTTGCCGCTACACGACGATCCAGAACTGGTCGAACAACGTCTACAACCTCGTCACCAAGCGCGCCGTCGCCCAGGAGGGCGCCACGATGGAGTGGATCGACGGCAACATCGGGTCGAAGGTCACCATGAAGTACCCGGCCGTCTGGATGGTCGGCCCCCACGCCAAGGGCGAGACGCTGTCGATCGCGTTCGCGGGCGAGGGCCAGCACCAGGACGCCGGCTCGAAGATGGTGCACGCGGCGCCGCACACGTCCTCGACGATCATCTCCAAGTCGGTCGCACGGGGCGGTGGCCGCACGTCGTACCGCGGCCTCGTCCAGGTGCTCGAGGACGCCCACGGCTCCAAGAGCACGGTGAAGTGCGACGCGCTGCTCGTCGACGACATCAGCCGCTCGGACACCTACCCGTACGTCGATGTCCGCACCGACGACGCGTCGATGGGGCACGAGGCCACGGTCTCCAAGGTCAGCGAGGACCAGCTCTTCTACCTGATGTCGCGCGGTATGTCGGAGGACGAGGCGATGGCGATGATCGTCCGCGGCTTCGTCGAGCCGATCGCCCGCGAGCTGCCCATGGAGTACGCGCTCGAGCTCAACCGGCTCATCGAGCTTCAGATGGAAGGAGCTGTCGGCTGACATGAGCATGGCCACTGTCACCGACACCGGCACCGCCGCCGGTCACGTCTCGAGCGCCGTGGAGGGCTCCGCCCTCACGGGCCGCGAGGAGGCCTGGCGGTTCACCCCGCTCGCCCGCCTCCGTGGTCTGCACGCGTCGATCGAGGCACCCGTCGCCCCCGGCATCGAGGTCGACGCAGCACCCGAGGCCAGGCACGAGGTCGTGCCCACGTCGTCGCTCCCCGCGCCCGTGGGCCCGGTCGAGGGTCCGGCTGCGCTCGCGCGCGCCGCGACCACCGAGTCCGTGGTGCTCACGTTCCCGAAGGAGTCGGTCGCCAGCCGCCCGACCCTCGTGCGCGTCACCGGCTCCGGCACCGACTCGTCGTCGGTCGCGCACCTCGTGATCCGCGCGGAGGCGTTCGCCCAGGCGGTCGTCGTCGTGCAGTACTCCGGGTCGGCGTCCTACTCCGACAACGTGGAGGTCGAGCTGGGCGACGGCGCGCAGCTCACCCTCGTATCGATGCAGGAGTGGGCGGACGACACCGTCCACCTCGGCCGCCAGCACTCGGTCGTGGGGCGCAACGCGCGCCTGCGATCGTTCATCGCGACGTTCGGCGGCGAGACCGTGCGCCTCGTGCCGACGGTCGAGTACGCCGGCCCCGGGGGCTCGGCCGAGCTGTTCGGCATCTACTTCGCCGACGCCGGCCAGCACCTCGAGCACCGGTCGCTCATCGACCACGCGGTGCCGCACTGCACGTCCGACGTCCTGTTCAAGGGCGCCCTGAAGGGCGACCCGACGGCGGGGGAGGCCGGCATCGCGCGCAGCGTGTGGGTCGGCGATGTCATCATCCGCGCTGCGGCCGTCGGCACCGACACGTACGAGCTCAACCGCAACCTGGTCCTCACCGACGCCGCCCGCGCGGACTCGGTGCCCAACCTCGAGATCGAGACCGGCGAGATCGTCGGTGCCGGTCACGCGAGCGCCACCGGCCGGTTCGACGACGAGCAGCTGTTCTACCTGCAGGCGCGCGGCATCCCCGCCGACGTCGCCACGCAGCTCGTCGTCCGCGGCTTCTTCGCCGACGTCATCGCACGCCTGGGCCTGCCGGAGTGGGAGCAGCACCTGCTCGACCGCATCGACAACGAGCTCGGTTTCGTGGCGGGCGGCGACTCCGAGGAGGACGGCCAGTGAGCGCGGTCGAGGTCTGCAAGCTCGTCGACGTACCCGCCGTGGGTGCGCTCGCCGTCGTCGTCGACGGCAACCCGGTGGCCGTCGTACGCGACGAGGCCGGCAATCTGCACGCGATCCGCGACATCTGCTCGCACGCCGACGTCGCCCTCTCCGAGGGCGAGGTCGACGGCTGCACGATCGAGTGCTGGCTGCACGGCTCGCGCTTCGACCTGCGCACCGGCAAGCCGACCGGACCGCCCGCCGTCACCGCCGTGCCCGTCTACCGCATCAGCGTGGAGGGCACCGGCGACGACGCCGTCGTGCTCGTCGACATCGCTGCCCGCCCCCTCTGACCCCGCACCGCCAGGCCCCAGGAGAAACCATGTCCACCCTTGAGATCCGCGACCTGCACGTCAGCGTCGACACCGACGCAGGCGCCCGGGAGATCCTCCGCGGCGTCGACCTCACGGTCCGCTCCGGCGAGACGCACGCGATCATGGGCCCCAACGGCTCCGGCAAGTCCACCCTCGCCTACTCGATCGCGGGCCACCCCAAGTACACGATCACGAGCGGCACCGTCACCCTCGACGGCGAGGACGTCCTCGCGATGAGCGTCGACGAGCGGGCCCGCGCCGGTCTCTTCCTCGCGATGCAGTACCCCGTCGAGGTGCCCGGCGTCTCGGTATCGAACTTCCTGCGCACGTCGGTGACCGCCGTCCGCGGCGAGGCGCCCAAGCTGCGCACCTGGATCAAGGAGATGCGCACGGCCATGGACGACCTGTCCATGGACCCTGCCTTCGCCGAGCGCTCGGTCAACGAGGGCTTCTCCGGCGGTGAGAAGAAGCGTCACGAGATCCTGCAGATGCAGCTGCTGCAGCCGAAGATCGCGATCCTCGACGAGACCGACTCCGGCCTCGACGTCGACGCGCTCAAGGTCGTCTCCGAGGGCGTCAACAAGGTCAAGGCCTCGGGCGACATCGGCACCCTGCTGATCACGCACTACACGCGGATCCTGCGCTACATCAAGCCCGACTTCGTCCACGTGTTCGTCGACGGCCGCATCGTGGCCGAGGGTGGCGCCGAGCTCGCCGACGAGCTCGAGGCCAACGGCTACGACACCTACGTGAAGGCGGCCGCCTCCGCATGACCACCCTGTCCGCCCCGGTGAGCGGCCTCCTCGACTTCGAGGCCGTCGCAGCCGACTTCCCGATCCTGTCGCGCACCGTGCGCGGCGGGAACCGGTTGGTCTACCTGGACTCCGGGGCCACGTCGCAGAAGCCCACGGCCGTGCTCGACGCCGAGCGTGGGTTCTACACGCGGCACAACGCCGCGGTGCACCGCGGCGCCCACCTCCTCGCCGAGGAGGCCACCGACGCCTACGAGCACGCCCGGCAGCGCATCGCCGACCTCCTGGGCGCGCAGCCGCGCGAGCTGGTGTTCACCAAGAACGCCACCGAGGCGATCAACCTCGTGTCGTACTCCTTCACCAACGCGACGGCGAAGGCGCAGCACGGCTCGCCGCTGCCCGCCGGGTCGGAGCGCTTCATCCTCGCGCCGGGCGACGAGGTCGTCGTGACCGAGATGGAGCACCACGCCAACCTCGTGCCGTGGCAGGAGGTCTGCGACAAGACCGGCGCCGTGCTGCGGTGGATCGGCGTGACCGAGGACGGTCGGCTCGACCTCGAGCACCCCGAGCACGGCCTCGGCGTCATCACCGGGCGCACCAAGGTCGTGGCGCTCACCCACCAGAGCAACGTGCTCGGCACGGTCACCCCGGTGCAGCAGGTCGCCGACGCGGCGCACGGCGTCGGAGCCGTCGTCGTCCTCGACGCGTGCCAGTCGGTGCCGCACATGCCCGTCGACGTCCGCACCCTCGATGTCGACTACGTCGCGTTCTCGGGCCACAAGATGCTGGGCCCGTCGGGCATCGGCGTGCTCTGGGGCCGCTACGACCTCCTCGAGTCGATGCCGCCGTTCCTGACCGGCGGCTCCATGATCGAGGTCGTCCGCATGGAGTCCTCCACCTTCGCCCCGCCGCCCCAGCGCTTCGAGGCGGGCGTGCCGATGGCCGCCCAGGCCGTGGGCCTCGGCGCAGCGGTCGACTACCTCGAGGCGCTCACGTCCGCCGACGGCTCGCTGTCGGGCATGGCCGCCGTCGCGGCGCACGAGCACGCGCTCACGGCGTACGCGCTCGCGTCGCTCGCCGAGGTGCCGGGTGTCCGCGTGGTCGGGCCGCTCGACGCCGAGTCCCGCGGCTCCGCCGTCTCGTTCGTGGTCGACGGGGTGCACGCGCACGACGTCGGCCAGGTGCTCGACGACCGCGGCGTGGAGGTGCGGGTCGGCCACCACTGCGCCTGGCCGCTGCACCGCCGGTTCGGCGTCGCCGCCACCGCACGCGCGACCTTCTACGTCTACAACGGACCGCGGGACGTCGACGACCTCGTCGCGGCCGTGCGGCACGCGCAGACCTTCTTCGGGGTGGCGTGATGGACCTCGAGAACCTGTACCAGGAGATCATCCTCGACCACTACAAGCACCCCCGCGGCAAGGGGTTGCGCGACC
Organism: Longivirga aurantiaca; assembly: GCF_042660085.1. Taxonomy (NCBI): domain Bacteria; kingdom Bacillati; phylum Actinomycetota; class Actinomycetes; order Sporichthyales; family Sporichthyaceae; genus Longivirga; species Longivirga aurantiaca. Next base: position 1,539,227 of record NZ_JBHSTI010000008.1, read on the forward strand.
CGTACCAGGCCGAGGTGCACCACGTGAACCCGACCTGCGGGGACGAGATCACGCTGCGGGTGGAGGTCGAGGGCGGTGTGGTCACCGACGTCTCGTACGACGGCATGGGCTGCTCGATCTCGCAGGCCTCGGCCAGCGTGCTCTTCGAGCAGCTGGTGGGTCAGACGGTCGAGAGCGGGCTCGCGACGACCGACGAGTTCCTCACGCTCATGCAGGGCCGCGGGCAGGTCGAGCCCGACGAGGACGTGCTCGGGGACGCGATCGCGTTCGCGGGCGTGGCGAAGTACCCGGCACGCGTGAAATGCGCGCTGCTGTCGTGGATGGCATGGAAAGACGCGGTCTCCCAGGCCGTGGTGGCGACGACGAAGGAGTCCTCATGACCGAGACCAGCGCACCCATCGCGGGCGGTGACGGCATCACGCCCGACGACGAGGTGATCGAGGCCCTCAAGGACGTCGTCGACCCCGAGCTCGGGATCAACGTCGTCGACCTCGGCCTCGTATACGGCGTCCAGGTGGACGACTCGAACATCGCCACGATCGACCTCACGCTGACCTCGGCGGCCTGCCCGCTGACCGACGTCATCGAGGACCAGACGCGTGCGGCGCTCGACGGCATCGTGGCCGACTACCGCATCAACTGGGTCTGGATGCCGCCGTGGGGCCCCGACAAGATCACCGACGACGGCCGCGAGATGCTCCGCGCCCTCGGCTTCAACCTGTAGCAGCGCCCCGACGCCCCTCGGCCGTGTGGTCGGGGGGCGTCCGCGCGCCAACTAGAATCCTGTTCTTGTGACCATCTCCGCCCAGGGCATCGAGCTGCGTGCCGGCGCCCGCCTGCTGCTGGAAGGCGCGACCTTCCGCGTAGGGCCGGGCGACCGCGTCGGGCTCGTCGGCCGTAACGGCGCCGGCAAGACCACGCTCACGCGGGTGCTCGCCGGCGAGGGCGAGCCGGCTGCCGGGACTGTGGCCCGCGGGGGAGAGATCGGCTACCTGCCCCAGGATCCTCGCGACGTCGACCTCGAGGAGCTCGCCCTCGACCGCATCCTGTCGGCGCGCGGCCTCGACGAGGCGGTACGCCGGATGCGCTCGGCCGAGAAGCGGATGGCCGACGCCACGGACGACGCCGCCCGCGAGAAGGCGATGCGCCGCTACAGCAACGCCGAGGCCCACTTCATGTCGCAGGGCGGCTACGCCGCCGAGTCCGAGGCTGCGGCCATCGCATCGAGCCTGGCCCTGCCCGAGCGGGTGCTCGCCCAGAACCTCGGCACGCTCTCGGGCGGTCAGCGCCGCCGGGTCGAGCTGGCCCGCATCCTCTTCAGCGGGGCCGAGACGCTCCTGCTCGACGAGCCCACCAACCACCTCGACGCCGACTCGATCGTGTGGCTGCGCGACTTCCTCAAGTCGCACAAGGGGGGCCTCATCGTCATCAGCCACGACGTCGACCTGCTCGAGGCCACGATCAACCGGGTCTTCCACCTCGATGCCAACCGCGGCGAGGTCGACGTCTACAACATGGGCTGGAAGGCCTACCTGACCCAGCGCGAGACCGACGAACGGCGCCGCAAGCGGGAGCGCGCCAACGCCGAGAAGCAGGCCGACCAGCTGCAGAAGCAGGCCGACCGCATGCGCGCCACGGCCACCAAGGCGAAGGCGGCGCAGAACATGGCCCGCCGCGCCGAGCGCATCCTCGGAGGCCTCGAGGAGACGCGCCGCAGCGACAAGGTGGCCAAGCTGCGGTTCCCGACCCCGGCGCCGTGCGGCAAGACGCCGCTGCGGGCGGCCGAGCTGTCGAAGTCGTACGGGTCGCTGGAGATCTTCACCGATGTCGACCTGGCCATCGACAAGGGGAGCCGCGTGGTCGTGCTCGGCCTCAACGGCGCGGGCAAGACGACCCTGCTGCGCATCCTCGCGGGCGTCGACAAGCCCGACACCGGCGAGATCCTGCCCGGCCACGGCCTGCGCCTCGGCTACTACGCGCAGGAGCACGAGACCCTCGACGCCACCCGCACGGTGCTCGAGAACATGCGCACCGCCGCGCCCAACCTGCTCGAGCCGGAGATGCGCAAGGTGCTCGGGTCGTTCATGTTCAGCGGCGACACCGTCGACCAGCCCGCCGGCACCCTCTCGGGCGGCGAGAAGACCCGGCTCGCGCTGGCCACGCTGGTCGTGTCGGCCGCGAACGTCCTGCTCCTCGACGAGCCGACGAACAACCTCGACCCGGCGTCGCGCGAGGAGGTCCTCGGTGCCCTGCGCTCGTACGAGGGCGCCATCGTCCTCGTGACGCACGACGAGGGCGCGGTCGACGCGCTCGCGCCGGAGCGGGTGCTGCTGCTGCCCGACGGCGTCGAGGACCTCTGGAACCCCGACTACGCCGACCTCGTCTCGCTCGCCTGATCCACGACGGGCCTGGTGGCAGCGAACCTCGGCCGGGGTACCGTTGATCAAACCCGGCACCAGGAGGCAGCGGTGGCAGATCTCGGCAAGGGTCGACGCGTCCAGGGCGGCGAGCGCGACAAGCTCAGCCACGACCTCAAGAAGAAGTACGTCGCCGGCGCCAGCATCCGCGAGCTCGCCGAGTCCACCGGCCGCTCCTACGGCTTCGTGCACCGGCTGCTGACGGAGTCGGGCGTGACGCTGCGCGGCCGCGGCGGCGCCACCCGTGGCAAGGCCAAGCAGAAGGCGAAGGCGCAGTCCTGAACGCCCCCGTCCCCGCCGAGGTCCTCGCGGCCGGCGGCGTCACCGTCTCCTGGTCCGGTCCTGGCGGCGAGCCCGTCGTCACGGTGATGCTCGATCGCGCCGAGAAGCGCAACGCGCAGACGCCCGCGACCTGGCGGGCGCTCGCCGCGGTCGGCGACCAGCTGCCCGACGGAACGCGGGTCGTGGTGCTGCGCGGCGCCGGTCCGGTGTTCAGCGCCGGCATCGACCTGCGGACGTTCACCCCGGAGGGCGTGGACGGCGAGCAGGTGGTCGCGCAGATCGCCGCGCTCGACGACCCGGGCGTGTCCGACCTCATCGCCGGCTTCCAACGGGCCTTCACCTGGTGGCACGACCGCGACGACGTCATCACCGTGGCCGCCGTCCAGGGCGCTGCGGTCGGCGCCGGCTTCCAGCTGGCCCTCGCGTGCGACCTCCGGGTCTGCAGCACCGACGCCCGCTTCGCGATGCGCGAGACGTCGCTCGGCCTCGTGCCCGACCTCGCGGGAACGCACCCGCTCGTGCGTGCCGTCGGCTACGGCCGCGCGCTCGAGCTGTGCGCCACCGGCCGCTGGCTGCCCGCGGACGAGGCGCAGGCGTGGGGCCTGGTCTCCGCCGTGGGGGACGACCTCGACACGCTGGTGGGCGCCACGGTGGCGGGGCTGCTGACCGCGCCCGAGACGGCGCTGCGGGCCACCAAGGGCGTGCTGCGGGCTGCCGTGACCCAGGACGCGGTCGCCCAGCGCCGCACCGAGCGCGAGGCCCAGATCGGGCTCCTCCGGGGCCTGCTCGGCGGCTGACCGTCTTCCGGACACGTGTCGCCCGTCCGTACGACGTGGCCCGCGCCGGGACGGGGGAGGATGGGCCGGTGACCCGCCGTCCGCGCCTCTGCGCCGCCCTCGCCGTCGCTGCGGCCGCTGTCACGGCGTTCGGGCTGCTGGGCGCGAGCGGGCCGGCGTCCGCGCAGGTGGTGGCACCGACCGCCGTCCCCCTGCCCGCGGACATCGGGCAGCTGCCGTCCACGGTGAAGCAGCTCGTGACGGTCGAGGGCGGCTACACGAGCACCTACGCCACCGTGACCGCGTGGGCACGGGTCAACGGCTCCTGGGTCGTGCGCATGCGCACCACCGGCCGTGTCGGCTACAGCGGGCTGTCCGACATGGGGGTGGGCATCCGTCGCCAGAGCGACGGGACCACCCCGACCGGCCTCTACAAGATCGGCTACGGCTTCGGCACGGGCAGCAACCCCGGCACGAGCATGTGGTGGCGCCGCTTCGACCGCAACGACTACTGGTCCTTCGACGCCCGAGACCCCAAGACCTACAACGTGTTCCAGACCCAGCGCCCGGCAACGGCGTACTGGCGCGCCTACTCGCCGTACTCCGAGCACCTGTACGACCTCGCGAGCGAGTACCAGTATGCCTTCCTCATCAACTTCAACCTGCCGAAGAGCAAGCCCTACCAGCGCGCCGACGGACAGTGGGTCACGTCGTCCCCGGCCAACACCGCGCGGGGCGGAGGGATCTTCCTGCACGTGAACGGGTCGGGAGCGACCGCAGGCTGCGTCTCGGTGCCCCGGGACAGGATGCTCTGGCTCACGCGCTGGTTCGGGCCCGCGTACCAGCCGCACATCGCCATCGGCACCACCAGCCTCATCCGCAGCCTCTGACCCGGAGCCTCTGACCCGGAGCCTCTGACCCGGAGCCTCTGACCCGGAGCCTCTGACCCCCGGGCGCGCCCGTCGGACGGGTCGGGAATGCTGACCTGCGGGAACAACGGCGCCATGCCACGGTGTTCTCGCTGGGCACGGCCGAACGGTCGAGCCAGGACCAGGAGGCCCACGCGTGTCGATGTCCGGCCAGCACATGGCATGGCGCTCGTACCGCCGCGACGACTCGGTGCTCAACAAGAAGCTGGCACCGGGCACGTTCCGCCGGATCGTCAGCTACGCACGGCCGTACAAGGTCCTCGTCATCGGCTTCCTCATCACCCTGGTGATCGACGCGGTGCTCGTGGTGGCCCAGCCCCTGCTGTTCCGCCGGATCATCGACCAGGGCGTGACGCCCGGCGACGCCCAGGTCGTCACGACGACCGCGATCCTCATCGCGCTCATCGCCTTCTTCGACGCCGGTCTCACCCTCGTCGGTCGCTGGTACTCCTCCCGCATCGGCGAGGGCCTGATCTACGACCTGCGGACGCAGGTGTTCGACCACGTGCAGCGCATGCCCGTCGCCTTCTTCACCCGGGCCCAGACCGGTGCCCTCGTCTCGCGCCTGAACAACGACGTGATCGGAGCGCAGCAGGCGTTCACCTCCACGCTCTCCGGCGTCGTCGGCAACATGATCAGCCTGGTCGCGGTCGTGGTCGCCATGCTGTTCCTGTCGTGGCAGATCACGGTGGCCTCGCTCATCCTGCTCCCGATCTTCCTCGTGCCCGCCCGCTGGATCGGCCGCACGCTGCAGCAGATGACGCGAGAGCAGATGCAGCTCAACGCGGACATGTCCACGCAGATGACCGAGCGCTTCAACGTCGCCGGCGCCCTCCTGGTCAAGCTGTTCGGCCGCCCTGACGAGGAGGCTGCTGACTTCTCGGGCAAATCCGGACGCGTGCGCGACATCGGCGTGAAGATCGCCATGGCCAACCGCGTCTTCTTCACCGCGCTCGCCCTGGTGGCCTCGCTCGCCACGGCGCTCGTGTACGGCGTCGGCGGCAACCTCGTGATCAACGGCGTCCTCACGATCGGCACCCTGCTGGCCCTGGCGGCGCTGCTCGGCCGCCTGTACGGCCCGCTCACGGCGCTGTCGAACGTGCGCGTCGACGTCATGACCGCACTCGTCAGCTTCGAACGGGTCTTCGAGGTGCTCGACCTCGAGCCGATGGTGCAGGACGCGCCTGACGCCCGACCGCTCACGCCGGGCCCCGCCACCGTGCGCTTCGACCACGTGCGCTTCCGCTACCCGTCGGCCGACGAGGTGTCGCTCGCGTCGCTGGAGTCGATCGCGCGGCAGGACTCGTCACCCGTGCGCGACGACGTCCTGCGCGACGTCAGCTTCACCGCGGAGCCCGGCCAGATGGTCGCTCTCGTCGGCCCTTCGGGCGCCGGCAAGACGACCATCACCGCGCTCGTCTCCCGCCTGTACGACGTCACCGAGGGGTCGGTGTCGGTCAACGGTCAGGACGTCCGCGAGGTCACGCAGGAGTCGCTGCACGCGCTGGTCGGCGTCGTCACGCAGGACGCGCACATGTTCCACGACACGATCCGCGCCAACCTCCTCTACGCGCGCCCCGGCTCCACCGACGAGGAGCTGCACGCCGCCCTCGCCGACGCCCAGGTGCTCGGCCTGGTGCAGGCCCTCCCGGACGGGCTCGACACCGTCGTGGGCGACCGCGGCTACCGCCTGTCGGGCGGGGAGAAGCAGCGCATGGCGATCGCGCGGCTGCTGCTCAAGGCGCCGGACGTCGTCGTCCTCGACGAGGCCACCGCACACCTCGACAGCGAGTCGGAGGTGGCTGTCCAGGAGGCCCTCGCGCACGCGCTGCAGGGCCGCACCTCGCTGGTCATCGCGCACCGCCTCTCGACCATCCGCGAGGCCGACAAGATCCTCGTGATCGTCGACGGCCGCGTCGCCGAGGAGGGCCGCCACGACGAGTTGCTCGCAGCCGGCGGCACCTACGCCGACCTCTACCGCACGCAGTTCGCCACGCAGGAGACCGCGCCCGCCTGAGGCGCGCCCTCCTAGCTGCTCAGAGCGAGGATGACCGCCGCCATCACGGTCTTGGTGTCCTTGGCCGACGCCGTGGCGAGCAGGTACACGGAGTCTCCGTACGCCCACGCCATGGCGTACAGCGGGGGCGCGCCCTTGCGGGTGGTCTTCCATACCGTCTCGCCCGACACGGTCGCCTTGTCCGCACGCTTCAGCATGGCGAAGCCGGCGGCCGCATCGATCGCCGCATTGCGCGCCTCGGTGGCGGTGAAGTCCCGCTCCGCGCGCAGCATGGTGATCACGCCGCCCACCTCGCCGTCGGCCGCGATGGCGCGCACCACGGCACCCTCCATGCGCGGGTCGTCGTCGGAGGCGCCGCCCATCTGCTTCAGCAGCGCGTCGTCGTCGATCCCGTCGGAGACGTACTCGAAGCCGTCGATCTGCGGCAGGTCGGAGTCCGGGATGGTGGTGATCGACGGAGCCGGGCTGCTGCTCGCAGAGGCGGTCGGCGACGCGCTGGTCGGGGTCGGCGCTGCACTGGACGTGGTGCTGGAGGTCGGTGCGCCGGTCGCGCCGCCGTCGCTCGACGACGCCCCGCAGCCGGCGAGGACGAGGCTGACGGCCAGTGCGCAGGCAGGCAGGACAGGGGACTTCATGGTTCCCCCGGAGAGTGATCAGGCCGCGCGTTCGGCGGCCAGTGCTCGGACGATGCGGCGTACCAGCTCGAGGTCGATGCCGTCCTTCAGGACCAGCTTGGTGGTGCCGCGCCCGGACGAGAGCGGCGCGAGCTCCTCGACCAGCTCCGGCGGCGATGCCGGGGTCGGATAGATGCTCACGTGCTTCGCCCAGCCGGCGACATGGACGACGGTGGAGCCGTCGAGGTCGAAGGTCGGCATGCCGTAGCTGATGCGCTCGGTGGCACCGGGGAGCACCTCGTGCACCACGGCACGGATGTCCTGCAGGGCGGCGCGGACGGCATCGGGCTGCGCAGCCAGGTAGTCGTCGATCGTGCCGGGGGTGGCGGGCATCGTCCGAGTATGGACGTGCGGCTACAGGCTTCGCAGCATTCCGCCGTCGACCGGGACGAGGCTCCCGGAGACGTACGAGGCGGCGGGGGAGAGCAGGAACGCGGCCACCCTGCCGAGCTCGTCGGGCTCGCCGTAGCGGCCGAGCGGGATCGCGGCCTCGTTGCGACGACGCACCATGTCGGGCGCACCCAGGCGGGCGTCGACCGCGAACATGCGGTCGGTCGCGAGACGGCCGGGAAGGATCCCGTTGACGCGGATGCCGCGCGGGCCGAGCTCGTCCGCGAGGTCCTTGACCATCATCGCGAGGCCGGGTCGGAGGCCGTTGCTCGTGGTGAGACCCGGGACGATCTCGCGGGCGGACGACGACAGGATCAGTGCGATCGAGCCGCCGGCGCCGGCGACGTTGTGGGGCTCGGGGCTCATCGCGTTCGCGGTCGCCCGGGCCACGCGCAGAGCGCCGAGGAAGACGGTCTCGAACGAGATCCGCCACGTCTCGTCGTCCGTGGTCATCGGCGTACCGGCGGCGGGACCGCCGACGCTGATCAGGGCGCCGTCGAGGCGGCCGAAGCGGGCTACCGCGGCGGCCACGACCCGCTCTGCCGAGGCGCTGTCGGCCAGGTCCGCGGGCACTCCCACGGCAGACGACGAGCCGAGCTCGGCGATCGCCTCGTCGATGCCCTGCTGGTCGCGCGCGCAGATCACGACCTGGGCGCCCTCGGCGACGAGGGCCCGCGCGGAGGCGAGCCCGAGGCCGCGAGAGCCCCCGGTGACGACGAACACGCGGTCGTGAAGTCCCAGGTCCATGTCCGCAGTCTGCCCCGGTATCGGGCCGTCGGCACCGTGCCACGCGGCCGAACGGGTGACTAGTCGTCGCTTTGCGCTACGGCGCGGCCCCAGGAAGTGGACGCAGAGTCACCGGTTCAGTCGATGGACCCGGTCGGCTGCGGGGGTCCTGTCGGTGTGCCGTCGGTCGCGAGGGCGGCCTCGGCCGCCGCGTACTCCGACTCACGACGGATCAGGAGCACGAACCCGACGACCGCGACACCGGCGAAGAACACCCACTGCACGGCGTACGACAGGTGCGGGCCGTCGGACAGGTCCGGGAGGGGGATCGGGCGCAGATCGGCGCTGTCGGCGGGGGAGGACTCCACCAGGGTCACGTAGCCGGGGTACGCCGACGCGCCGCCCGCCACCAGGGGCACGGACAGGTCGGTGATCTGTCCCGCAGGGAGGTCGCCGGGCTGGACGTCGGGGGCGGCCTCCGACGGCTGGAGCCGCCCGGTGAGCGTGATCTCGCCCGTAGGCGGCGCCGGCACGGCCTGGGCGGCGCTGGCCGATCCGTCAGCCGCGATCCAGCCGCGGTTCACCACGAGCACCGACCCGGAGCTGGTCACCAGCGGGGTCACCACCCAGAAGCCGTTCTTGCCCTCGAGCGGCCGCTTGCGCACCAGGACGGTCGAGCCGGCGTCGTACCGCCCGGTGGCGGTGACGGGGAACCAGCGCTGGTCGTCCCCGACGGCATCGAGCGGGTCGCCGGCACGCATGACCGAGTCGACCGGGACGGGCGCCGCGGCGCTGTGCGTGGTGACCAGGTCGTTGAAGTACCGGCGGTCGTCGAGCCGGCTCAGCTGCCAGCGCGACAGCAGGATGAACGAGGGCAGCACGAGCAGTACGAGGAAGCCGAGGGCCAGCCACCGCGGCTGGCGCAGGAACGCGTATCTGCCCACGTCCAGAGCCTAAGCGGCGAAGCCCGTGTCCTCATCCGCGGGATCGGCGAGGCGGTGGCTCCGCAGGTGCGGAGGGCTCGTCACCCACTGCGGAGCCGGGAGGGCGGTACGGCCCACGGGCACCTAGTCTGACCGCATGCGTCTCGTCGACGGGTTCGGACGGGTGGCCACGGACCTCCGTGTGTCGCTCACCGACCGCTGCAACCTGCGGTGCACCTACTGCATGCCCGCCGAGGGCCTGCCCTGGCTGCCGAGCGACACGCTGCTGACCGACGACGAGCTCGTGCGCGTCATCCGCGTCGCCGTCGACCTCGGGGTGACCGACATCCGGTTCACCGGCGGGGAGCCGCTGCTGCGGCCGAGCCTGCCGCGCATCGTGCGCGACATCGCCGCCCATCCGTCGTCGCCGCGCATGTCGCTGACCACCAACGGGATCGGGCTGGCCGCCGTCGCCGCCGACCTGAAGGAGGCGGGCCTGCACCGGGTCAACGTCTCGCTCGACACGCTCGACGCCGACCGGTTCAAGGAGCTCACCCGGCGCCCCCGGATCGACGACGTGTTCCGCGGGCTCGAGGCCGCCGCGGCAGCCGGTCTCACCCCCGTGAAGGTCAACGCCGTGCTCATGCGCGGAGTCAACGACGTCGAGGCCGTCGACCTGCTCACCTTCTGCCTCGAGCGCGGCTACGAGCTGCGGTTCATCGAGCAGATGCCGCTCGACGCCCAGCACGCCTGGACCCGCGCCGAGATGATCGCCGCCGACGAGATCCTGGCGCTGCTGGCGACCACCTACGACCTCGTGGCCGATGACGTGCCCCGGGGCAGCCAGCCCGCCGAGAAGTTCCGCGTGCGCTCCCTCGACGGCGCCGACCTCGGCACCGTAGGGATCATCGGCTCGGTGACGCGGCCCTTCTGCGCGGCGTGCGACCGGGTCCGCCTCACGGCCGACGGCGCGGTGCGCAACTGCCTGTTCGCCCGCGACGAGCACCCGATCCGCGACATCGTCCGCAACGGCGGCACCGACGAGGACATCGCCGCGGTGTTCCTCGGCGCGATGGCCGTGAAGAAGGCGGGGCACGGAATCGGCGACCCCGGGTTCGTCCAGCCCGACCGGCCGATGTCCGCGATCGGCGGCTGAGCGCCGCTCAGGAGCTGCCGCGGCCGAGCATCCGGCGCGTCGGCTTCATCGCGACCGTGAACCCCTCGCGGTCGCTGCGCTCGCGCCCGGCGTTCGCCATGATCACAGCGACGTACGGCAGGAAGACGGCGCCCGCTACCAGGAACCAGCGCCAGGGCGAGGGAGCGATCACCGCACCGACGAAGCAGGCCGTGCGGATGCCCATCGACCACAGGTAGCGGCGGGTGCGGCCCGACTGGTCGTCCGAGAGCCCGGCGCCCGCATCGGTGATGCGGTGCACCTCCTCGCGGGCGGGCTTGTCCAGCACCCGCCTACCGTACGGCCGACACGAGGGCCCGGCATCCGGTGGCCCGGGCGGATCGGACGTGATCCGTGCCGCACCGCGGAACCTCGACGTCCCGCCTGACCACCGGAGGGGCGGCTGCGGCAGGATGCGGGCATGAGCAACCGCACCTACCGCGTCACCGAGATCGTCGGCACCTCCACCGAAGGGCTCGAGGACGCCATCCGCAACGGCCTCGGCCGGGCGTCGCAGACGCTGCGCCACCTCGACTGGTTCGAGGTCACCGAGATCCGCGGCCAGCTGCGCGAGGGCAACGTCGAGCACTTCCAGGTGGGCATGAAGGTCGGGTTCCGCCTCGAGGACGCGTGACCCGCGTCGACGCCCCCGGGCCCGGCGTGCGCGAGGTGCGGATCACGCACCTGGAGATGACCGACCCGGCCGAGCTCACCCCCGCCCGTGAACCGCGGGTGGAGGCCTCGTTCGTGCGCGCCGGCCGGCCGGCGCCGGAGCTGTCGCGCTACTTCTACCGCGCCGTGGGCGGCGACTGGTACTGGCTCGACCGCATCGAGTGGACGTACGACCAGTGGCTCGCCTGGGTCAGCGCCCCCGGCCACGAGCTCTGGTACGCCGTCGTCGACGGAGTGCCCGCGGGATACGTCGAGCTCGACCGGTCCTCGGGCGGCCCGGGCAGCGTCGAGATCGCGTACTTCGGCCTGCTCCCGTCGTACGCCGGGCTCGGCCTCGGCGGCTGGCTGCTGACCCGCGCGATCGAACGAGCCTGGGCGGTCGAGGGCACCACGCGCGTCTGGGTGCACACCAGCGAGCTCGACTCCGAGGCCGCGCTGTCGAACTACCAGGCCCGAGGCCTGCGCGTCTGCGGCACCGAGACCGAGCTCTGGGACACCAGCCGCCCCTCGCCCGGCCCCTGGCGCACCGCCCGCTAGCTCACCCGGTTCGCGACGAATGCGTGTGCGATGAAGGGGCCCTTCGTTGCTCAGAGCGCAACCAATCCGGCCTTCATGAACCCATCCGGCGGCGACTCACGCCCGTGCCGTGATGGCCGGAACTTGTTCGGCTCAGGGAGATGAAGTCCCCTACCGGGCCGTCCTTCGGCCCTTGTGGCCCGGCGGGGGCCCAGCCTTCATCCCGAACACGGCAGCTACGAGGCCTGGGAGACGGTGCTGAAGTTGAAGTCGTCGACGAGCAGCGGCGGCATCACGGCGCGGTTGAAGTAGTCGCCCATCTCGCGCGCCAGCGTGGGCACGGGCGCACCGGCGTCGCGGATGCGCGAGAGCAGCGCCAGCGGCGACTCGTTGAACCGGAAGTTCGTCGCGGCACCCACGACCTCGCCACGGCGTACGACGTAGACGCCGTCGCGCGTGAGGCCGGTGAGGAGACCGGTCTGCGCGTCGACCGTGCGGTTGTACCAGGTGCACGTGACGAGCAGGCCGTCGTCGGTGCGCGCCACGAGGTCGGCGAGCGAGCCGCTGCCGCCCTCGACGTCGAGCCGCAGGTTGTCCGCGGCCGGCTGGAAGCCCAGGCCGGTGACTGCGGCCGTGTGCCGCGAGGTGATGAGGCTCGACAGCACACCGGTGTCGATCCACCGCGTCGCCGGGACGGGCATGCCGTTGTCGAAGACGCTGCCGTACGGCGACGACGCGGTCGTGATGAGGAACGGCTGCGCCTCCTGACCGGCCCATGACGGGTCGGACGACAGCGTCACGCGCGGATCGGCCACGCTCTCGCCGACGCGCGTGCCGCCGCCGCGGCGGCTCCAGACCGACTGCCCCTCGTGCGCCATGAGCGCGGCCGACGACCAGTAGAGGTCGATCATCAGGTCGGACACCGCGCTCGGCGTGAGCAGCGCGCGGTGACGCCCGGCCTCGACGTCGACCGAGCGCTCCTGCCACGCGAGGCCCTGCCGCACCTCGGCATCGAGCACGGACAGGTCGACGCCGTGCAGCGTGCGGCCGGCGCGGCCCACCCAGGCCGAGCGCGTGCGCTCGTGGCTCTTGCCCGTGAGCTCGATGCGCCCCTCGGAGTCGGTGAACCGCAGGCGGACGCCGGTGCTCGTGCCGAGGTAGTTGGTGCACATGCTCTGCTCGGCGTACCCGAAGTGCTCGACGCCGTCCCTACGGCCCGCGGCCAGCACCTCGCCGAGGCCGGGGGCGATCGTGGCGAACGACTCCGCCGTCTCGACGGCGGGCGCGTCGGCCCAGTCGGCCGAGGCGGCGACGTCGCGCACGAGCTCGGCCGCATCCTCGGCCGGTCCGTCCTCGAGCGCCATGAGCTCGGCGCGCCGCACCAGCGCGGGCAACGACTCCAGCGACGGCGCGCTGACGGTGACCGAGCCCGACGCGATACCGCCCTCGACATCGACGATCGCGATCACCGTGACGGTCGTGCCGAGCGTCTCGCCGTTCGTGGTGAGCGTGCTGCGTGCCCAGCGGAGGTTGGCGATGCTGCGTGCCTGGACCAGCACGATGCAGCCGCGGGACGTGGACGCGGCAAGCGCTCGCTCGACGAGATCCTGGGGCGCGATCACCGTCCCGCCTCCTTCGCCGAGTTGAGCACGTTGACCTGCTCGAACACCGCGGCCGGGCACCCGTGCGACACCGCCGCGACCTGGCCCGGCTGGCCCTTGCCGCAGTTGAACGCGCCGCCGAGGAGGTACGTCGACTCGCCGCCGATCGCCTTCATCGAGCCCCAGAAGTCGGTGGTCGTCGCCTGGTAGGCGACATCCTTCAGCTGGCCCTCGATGCGGCCGTTGCGGATCCGGTGGAACCGCTGCCCGGTGAACTGGAAGTTGAAGCGCTGCATGTCGATCGACCACGACTTGTCGCCGACGACGTAGATGCCGTCCTCGACCCCCTCGACCAGCTGCTCGAGGGTCGGCCCGTCCGGCGCCGGCTGCAGCGACACGTTGGGCATGCGCTGGATCGCCGTGTGCACTGCGCTGTCGGCGTACGCGCAGCCGTTCGATCGGTCGAGTCCGTGCTCGTGCGCCATCGCACGGTCGAGCTGGTAGCCGACGAGGATGCCGCGATCGATCAGGTCCCACGTCTGCCCGGCCACGCCCTCGTCGTCCCAGCCGACGGTCGACAGCCCGTGCTCCACCACGCGGTCGCCGGTGACACGCATGCCGGGAACGCCGTACTTCAGCGTGCCGAGCTTGTCGGGCGTGGCGAACGACGTGCCGGCGTAGTTGGCCTCGTAGCCGAGCGCACGGTCGAGCTCGGTGGCGTGACCGATCGACTCGTGGATCGTGAGCCAGAGGTTCGTCGGGTGGATGAGCAGGTCGTACCTGCCCGGCTCGACCGACGGCGCTGCCAGCTTCTCCGCGAGGTACGTCGGCAGCGCCGCGATCTCGGCGTCCCAGTCCCAGCGGCGCGCACCGCCGACGTCGGTGACGTCGCCCGTGACGTACTCCCAGCCACGGCCCGACGGGGGAGCGGTGGTCGACATGGTCTCGAACGCGCCGGTCGACGGATCGACGGCGAGCGCGGTGACGTCCGACTCGAGCCGCACCCGCTGCTGCACCGTGCGGCTGCCGGCGAGGTCGGCGTAGAAGGTGCGCTCCTTCACCGCGTGCAGCGCCGCCGTCACGTGCGCCACGGCCTCGTGGGCCATCACGCCGCGGCTGCGGTCGGCCAGCAGCGCCACGCGCTCGCCCTCGGCGACCGAGAACGGGTCGACGACGTACGACGACACCCACGAGCCGATGTGCACCGGCTCGGGCGCGAGCTCGACGCGCGCGGTCGCGAGCGGTGCGCTGATGCGGGCCATCGCCACCGCCCGGGACGCGAGCGTCGCAGCGGCGGCGGGCTCGATCACGTCCGAAGCCGCGAAGCCCCAGCAGCCGTCCACCAGTACGCGGACCGACATGCCGTTGTCGTCGTCGTGGCTCGAGCCCTCGACCTGGGCGTCGCGCAGCTTCTGGTAGGTCGTCAGGGTCGAGACGATGCGCAGGTCTGCGTGCGCCGCACCGAGCGAGCGCGCCCGCTCGAGAGCGGCGTCGGCGCAGGCGTCGAGGGGGAGGGCGAGGAACTCGCTGTCGACCTCGTGGGTCACGCGCGGTCTCCGTCCAGGGTCGGGTCGAGGACGACCTTGCCCGTGGTGCGTCGGGCGCGCAGGTCCTCGTGGGCCTGACGTGCGTGGGACAGAGCGTAGGTGTGACCGGCCAGCGGCCGAAGCCGTTTGTCGGCGACCATGGCCACGAGCTCGGCGAGGGGCTCGACGATCATCGTGCGCGCGCGCTTCGGGTGCATGGCGTCGACGAGCCAGAAGCCGATGATCGAGTGCGACCCCACCAGGAGGTTGCCGGGCGAGACGGGGTGCGGCGCGGTGCGGCTCGCCATCCCGTAGGTGACCAGTCGGCCGAACGGCGCGAGCGCCATCAGGCTCCCGTCGAAGGTCGTGCCGCCGACCATCTCGAACACCACGTCGACCTTTCCGCCGCCGTTCGCGTCCATGAGGAGGTGCTCGATGTCGCGCGGGTGCGCCTCGGGGCTGCCGACGACGCCGACGTCGGCGCCGAGGTCGAGCGCGAGGTCGATCTTGTCCTGCGACGACGCCGTCGCGATGACGCGACCGGCACCGGCCTGCTTGGCGAGCTGGACAGCGAGGTTGCCGACGCCACCGGCCGCGGCGTGGACCACGACGGACTCGCCGGGCTGCACCCGGGCGCAGGTCTTCACGAGGTGCCACGCGGTGAGCCCCTGCACCAGCAGGCTGAGGGCCGCGGCATCGCTGACGCCGTCCGGGACGTCGAAGGCGAGGTTGCTGCGGACGACGGCGCGCTCGGCGTAGCCGCCGCCGTGCGCCACGAAGCCGCAGACGCGCCGCGGGAAGCCCTCGGGGTCGACGACGCCGACCACCTCGGACCCGGGCACGAACGGCAGCTCGCTGCCGGACAGGTAGGTGTTCTCGATCTGGTGGGTGTCGGCGAAGTTGACGCCGGCACCGGTCACGTGGACCAGAAGCTCGCCGGGGCCGGCATGGGGCTCGGCGAGGACGACGGGCTCGAGGACCTCGGGCCCCCCGAAGCTGCGCACCTGGATCGCTCTCATGCCTCCGACCCTAGTCCGGCCCGACCGGCGATGCGGTTCCTCCATACCCTCCGGTAACCGCTAGTTTCGCCCGTGGCGGCCGCGCAGCGCGGCCCCTTTCTGACGACGGAGGCGCGCGTGAGCCGCGTGGTGCTGGTGACCGGTGGCAACCGGGGGATCGGCCTGGCGATCGCGCAGGCGTTCGTGGCGCTCGGCGACAGGGTCGCCATCACCGCCCGCAACGGCCAGCTGCCCGCCGAGCTCGAGGGCACGGACGTGCTGGTCGTGCAGGCCGACGTCACCGACACCGCGAGCATCGACGCCGCCTTCGACCGCATCGAGGCCGAGCTCGGCCCCGTGGAGGTCGTCGTGGCCAACGCGGGCGTCACCCGCGACGGGCTCATCATGCGGATGAGCGACGACGACGTGAACGCCGTCATCGACACCAACCTGGTCGGATCGCTCCGAGTCGCGCGCCGGGCGGCCAAGGGGATGGTGCGCCTGCGCCGCGGACGCATCGTGTTCGTCTCGAGCGTCGTCGGCCTGCTCGGCTCGGCCGGCCAGACCAACTACGCGGCGTCCAAGGCCGGTCTCGTCGGTCTCGCCCGCTCGCTGGCCCGTGAGCTCGGCAGCCGCGGGATCACGGCCAACGTCGTCGCGCCCGGGTTCGTCGACACCGAGATGACCGCGGTGCTCGGCGAGGACCGCAAGACCGAGATCCTCGGGTCCGTGCCGCTCGGCCGCTACGCCTCCACCGACGAGATAGCCGGCGTCGTCACCTTCCTCGCCGGCGACGCTGCCGGCTACATCACCGGAGCCGTCGTCCCCGTGGACGGCGGCCTGGGCATGGGTCACTGACCCGTCCGAGCAGAAGGACCACCATGGGAATCCTCGAGGGCAAGCGGCTGCTGATCACCGGCGTGCTGACCGACCAGTCGATCGCGTTCCACGTCGCACGCCTGGCGCAGCAGGAGGGCGCCACCGTCGTCCTGTCGTCGTTCGGCCGCGCGATGTCGATCACCACGCGGATCGCCAAGCGGCTGCCGGCCGAGGCCCCGGTCATCGAGCTCGACGTCACGAACCCCGAGCAGCTCGAGGGCCTGGCCGACGTCCTGCGCCAGCACGTCGACGGGCTCGACGGCGTCCTGCACTCGATCGGCTTCGCCCCGGAGGCCGCGCTGGGCGGCAACTTCCTGCACACCCAGTGGGAGGACGTCGCGACCGCCGTGCACGTGTCGGCGTTCTCGCTGAAGTCGCTCGCCGTCGCATGCCTGCCGCTGATGGTGGGGGAGGGCCGCACGTCGTCCGTCGTCGGCCTCGACTTCGACGCCCAGGTCGCCTGGCCGAAGTACGACTGGATGGGCGTGGCCAAGGCTGCTTTCGAGTCGACCTCGCGCTACCTCGCCCGCGACCTCGGCCCGCAGGGCGTCCGCGTCAACCTCGTCGCCGCCGGCCCGATCAAGACCACCGCGGCCAAGTCGATCCCGGGCTTCGACGAGTTCGACGGGGTCTGGGGCGGCAGCCGCGCCCCGATCGGCTGGGACATGAGCGACCCCGAGCCGGCCGCGCGCGCCTGTGTCGCGCTGCTGTCGGACTGGTTCCCGAAGACCACCGCCGAGATCATCCACGTCGACGGCGGCGTGCACGCGATGGGCGCCTGACGCACATCACTCCCCGGCGCGCCCCGTCGGCGCGTCTCCCGGTACGTCCGTCCGGCATGCTGGCCCGTGTGGTGAGAGGTCAGCGGAAGTACGACCGCGTGGTCGCGCGCCCTGTCCGCTACCGATCGGCGAATGCGCGGCGTCTCGCGGTGGCGCTGTCGTCCGTCGTGACGGTGATCGTGGTCGGCACTATCGGCTACATCGCGCTCGGGGTGGACGCGCTCGACGCGCTCTACCAGACCGTGACCACGGTGACGACGATCGGCTTCCGCGAGGTCGTCCCGTTCGACAGCAGCCTCAAGATCTACACGATGATCGTCGCCCTCGCGGGCGTCGGCACCGTGCTCTACGCACTCACGCTCACCCTCGAGCTGGTGATGGAAGGCCAGCTCGGCAACCTGTGGGGACGGCGACGTATGCAACGCGACATCGACCAGCTCGAGGGTCACGCGATCGTCTGCGGCTACGGACGGGTCGGCAGGGCGGCGGCCGAGCAGCTCGCCGCCTCCGGCGTCGAGGTGGTGGTGGTCGACCAGAGCGAGACGCGGCTCGAGTCGTGCCCGCTCCCGCACGTGGTCGGCGACGCGACCGACGACGACGTGCTCCGCGCCGCCGGCGTCCGCACCGCCAAGACCCTCGTGGCCTCGCTCGACGACGACCCCGGCTCGGTCTTCGTGGTGCTCACCGCCCGTAGCGTGAATCCTGACCTGTTCGTGATCGCGCGCTCCCGCACCGACGACGCCGAGGCCAAGTTCCTGCTGGCCGGCGCAGACCGGGTGGTCAACCCGCAGCGCATCGGCGGCAACCGCATCGCAGCGTTCGCCGACTCGCCGGACGTCGTGGACTTCCTCGACGTGGTGATGCACGAGGGTCGGCACGAGTTCCGCCTGTCCGACATCGAGGTGCACGCGGGCTCGCCCCTCGTGGGCTCGACCATCGCGGACACGCGCGCGGAGGAGGGGGGCAGCGCGATCCTGCTGGCTCTGCGCAGCCGAGGGAAGTTCGTGACGAACCCGGACCCGAACCGGCCGCTCGACGTCGGCGACGTGCTCATCGTGGTCGGCACCGCCGACCAGGTCGAGGCGCTGCACCAGAGGGCGCACGCCCAGTGAGCCGCCGCCTGGTAGTTCTCCGTCACGCGAAGTCGGCGTACCCGCCCGGCGTGGTCGACCACGACCGCCCGCTGGCCGAGCGCGGTGTGCGGGACGCGCGTGCGTCGGGTGCGTGGCTGCGCGAGAACGTCGGGCTTCCCGACCATGTCGTGGTCTCGAGCGCTCGGCGTACGCGCGGCACCTGGACCCTCGCGGCCGGGCCGCTCGGCTACATCGGCGCCGCGGGCTACGACCTGGACTCGCCCGGGCCGCTGACGATCGACCCGCGTGTCTACGACGCCTCGACCGGCACGCTCGTCACGGTGCTGCGCGAGCTGCCCGAGCGGGTGCATACGGCCGTGCTCGTGGGCCACAACCCCGGCTGCGAGTCGCTCGTCGACCACCTGGCGCGCACCGCCGATCCGGAAGCCGCTGCGGCGATCCGGCTGAAGTACCCGACCTGCGGGATCGCCGTCCTCGACGTCCACGTGCCGTGGGCCGAGCTGACTGCCGGCAGCGCGCACCTCGCGACGTTCGTCGCGCCCCGCGGCTGAGGCGCCGGACTAGCGGCGCACGCCGGTCGCGCCGTCCGGCCGCGACTTGAAGCGGCGCACCTCCTGCGGCCAGCCGCAGGCCTCGGCGATGCGGCCGGCCCAGTAGCGCGCGGTCTCGTCGTCCGGCACCTCGATGATGGCGAGGCCGCCGAGGAACTCCTCGGTCTCCGCGTACGGCCCGTCGGTGATGAGGAGCTCGCCGCTCGTGGCGTCGGCGCTGGCGGCCGTCTCGATCTCCTCCACGAGCCCGCCGGTGTAGACCATGACGCCCTGGGCCTCCATCTCGGTGACGACCGCCATCGCGAGCGGGCCGCGCGAGCGGAACCACTCCGCGGGGTGGTCGCCGACCCACTGCTGGTTGAAGTGGATGAGGTATTCGGCCACGTCGTCCTCCTCCTGCCCGTGCGGGCCCGACGCCCGCCTCCACATCCTGTACGAACGGGAGCCGCGCGTATCGACACCGCTCGAGGAATCTCGTCGCTCAGGTCGGACCGTCCCGGCTCGGGTGTCACATCGCGTCGCGGGGGAGGCGTTCCCCCCCCCAGCTCAGGCCCCCGCCGATTTGGTAGTGGGAAGTCGCGGCGGGGCGCGAGTTCCCACTACCAAATCGGGGTGCGGCCGGATTCGGTTGTGGTTGCTGTGGATTTCCCCTGTCGGGTGTCGGTGCGTTGTCGGAGGTGGTTGGCATGATGGGGTCATGTCCCAGGCCACCTTCGTCGATCCGGCGGTGGAGCTCGCGCGCCTGGTCGCGGGTGCTCGGGGTCTGCTGAGCGAGGCGTCGGTGCTGGCCGGTTCGGGTGCAGTGTCTGAGGTGCAGCTCGCTGGTCTGCCGGAGCTGACGGCGGAGCTGTTCGCGGTGCGGGACGCCGCCCACGCCCTGGGGACCGTCGCGGTGGATCGCCTGGATGCGTCGGGGGTGCTGGCGTCGGCGGGGTTCGGGTCGACGACGGCGTTCCTGACCCAGCGCACCGGCATGGCCCCGGGCAGGGCCGGCAGCGTGGTCTCCGGCGCGCGGACGCTGCGGTCGTATGCCGCGACCCGGGTCGCGCTGGTAGCGGGCCGGGTCACCCCGGACCTGGCCGCTGCCCTGGTGCGCGGGTCGGAGGCGGCGATCGCGGACAAGACCGACCAGGACCGGGTCCAGTGGCGGGCGTTCTGCGAGGACTACCTCCTCCCCATCGCGGAGCAGGGCTCGGTCGAGGAGGTCGGCGGCGCTGCCGCGGTGCTGCGGGAGATCCTGGACCCGGAGGCCGCTGCCCGCCGCAAGGAAGAGGCGATGGCCGGCCAGTTCCTCACCGTGACCCAGGTCGGGGACCAGTTCGTCATCAAGGGTGCCCTCACCCTGGAGGACGGCGCCGCGCTCAAGACGCTGCTCGATCGGATGCGCGACGCGAAGTACCGCACGGGATCCCTGACCCCGGACGAGCAGCCCACCGGCGACGCCGCGGTCGACGAGCGCCGCCGCCGGATCGCGGCCGCGCACCAGGACGCCCTGTCGTTGAACCACCTCGTGCAGCTGTGGCTGGCCAACGGCATGGTCGGCCGCGCCCACGGCGTCCGACCGCACGTCACCATCACCACCAGCGTCGACGACCTCGAGGCGGGGTTCCCCGCCGAGATGACCGTCCCCGGGGTCAGCGGCCCGGTGCTGGTGAACGCCGACACGGTGAAACGGATGCTCTGCGACGCCTCAGTCACCGAGATCTCAACAGCCGGGTCCGTCGCCGATCGGCACGCCCACCACCACGACGGCATCCCCTGCCACGGCGCTGCCCACCACGGACGACACGGCCACGTCCACGGCGTCGTCGGCTGCGAGCTGCACCCCGGCTCCGCGCGGCTGCTGCGCCGCCGCCACCACGTCTGGGACGAGGGACGCCGCTACCGCACCGTCCCACCCCGCCTGCGCCGCGCGCTGGACCTCCGCGACCGGCACTGCGCCTTCCCCGGCTGCCGGATCGCGGTCGGGTGGTGCGAGGCCCACCACATCACCGAGTGGGAGCACGGCGGCGCCACCGACCTCGACAACCTCACGCTGTTGTGCGCGAAGCACCACCACGCGGTGCACGAGGGCGGCTGGACCATCGTGAAGAACCCCGGCATCGACCCGGGATGCCCGACCTGGCTCACCGTCGACCCACCCGACCCCAGCCCCGTCCGAACCCGGCCCTGAAGAAGGGCAGCATGACCGCAGCGAGCCCCATCCATCAGATGCAGGGTTCCATCGTCATGCCCTTAGGTCACGCGCTGTAGAGCATCGCCGTGACCTGATTCCAGGCGAGTGATATCGGTTCCCCTCTGTGTCAAGAGACGGCTTCCGCGAGGGGTCTGGAAGCGCGCGATTCTCCGTTGTGTCTAGAGCGACAGCAGTGCCCGGATTGCGTGACCTACTACGTCGTTGAGGGTAGCGAGACGCTGCCATAGCCGGGCACCGACAACGTGACGAGGGTGTGACCGCCAGCGTCGAACAGGGTCACCGGGACCGACTCCCATATGTCAGGAGCGTGCATCGTCGTTGCGTCACATCCGGAGACCGTGTTGCCCAGACCTGCGGTGAGGGACCCGTACAAGGCACCTGTGCTGTCGGTTGCCTGGGTTAGCTCGCAGGAGTACTGGGCGGGAACGGATTCCTCGTTCCTGACTCGGAGTTGCACCACGCAGTCGCTGGAGTCACAGCGCATCGAATCGACGGCGACCGTGAACTTGGCTGATCCCAGTCCGTACTCCGAGGGCGACGTCGGGTTCGGTCCGAACTCCATCCAAACGCGGTCCATAGTGGCGGGCACGGTGGCTCCCACGGGGCGAGTAGGACCCCACGACTCCGAACTGCCGCAACCAGCCGCAATCCCTACGAGAGCAACTAGGCAGACGACGAACAAGATCGGTGTGTGGCCACGCACCAGTGTCCCAGTTCCGGTACTTGTCCCAACCATGGCAAACCCCGCAATGCCTAGCGGCGCGTCGCCGAGCCAGCCCGAGAGATGCACCGCACCAACTACATCTTGCTCCGAGGCCTCAGGCGAACGCGAACGCGACCGCAACCGCAACGGCAACCGCAAGCGCAGCCTAATGCAGGGTATTGGGCGAGGATTCGGGGCCGTCGGTCAACGGACCGGGGGAGCGGGGGTCGGGGTGCCGGCCTCGGCGTCGGCCTGCTCGATCTCCTCGCGGGTGATGCCGAGCAGGTAGAGCACGGGGTCGAGGAACGGCACGGTGAGTCCGGTGTCGGCCTGTGCACGGACGACGGGCTTGGCGTTGAACGCGATCCCGAGCCCGGCGGCCGCGAGCATGTCGAGGTCGTTGGCGCCGTCGCCGATCGCTACCGTGCGGTCCATCGGGATGCCCTCGAGCGCCGCGAACTCGCGCAGCGCCTCGGCCTTGGCGGCGCGGTCGACCACGGCCCCGACCACGCGGCCGGTGAGCACGCCGTCGACCACCTCGAGCACGTTGGCGCGCGCGTGGTGGATGCCGAGCTCCTCGGCGAGCGGGTCGACGACGGCGGAGAAGCCACCGGACACGACTGCCACGCGGAAGCCGAGACGCGTCAGAGTCCGCACGAGGGTGCGAGCGCCCGGTGTGAGGCGGACAGCCGAGCGCACCTCGGCCAGTGCCGACTCCGGCACGCCGGCGAGCAGAGCCACGCGGGCGTGCAGCGACTCGGCGAAGTCGAGCTCGCCGCGCATCGCGCGCTCGGTCACCTCGCGCACCTCGGCCTCGCAGCCGGCGTGGTGCGCGATGAGCTCGATCACCTCGTCCTGGATCAGAGTCGAGTCGACGTCCATCACCACGAGGTAGGTGCCCCGCCCGCGGAGGCCACGACGCTGGACGGCGACGTCGACCCCGAGCGCTGCCGACTCGACCGCCAGGGCCTCGCGCAGCTCCTGCTGGTCGGCGCCCGACACCGACAGCTCGATCGCTGTCACGGGGTACGCCGCGGTGCGCACGATGCGGTCGATGTTGCCCCCGAGCGCCGAGATGCGGCGCGTGATGCCCGACAGCGCGGACGGCAGCAGCGGATGCCCGAGCACCGTGACGAGCAGCCGTCCGCGACGGCCAGGGACGTGCTCGGCCGCGCCGAGCACGACATCGGCGTCCATCTCCAGCGACGCGGCGACCTCGCGCGCAGTGTCCGCGGCGGCGTCGAGCACGAGCGCGGAGCCGTGCTCGACGGTCGGCCCCACGAGGACTCCGAGAGTGAGTCGCCCGCGGATGACGACCTGCTCGGCGTCGAGGATCTCGAGGTCGTGGGCCGCCAGCGCACCGGTGAGCGTCGCGGTCACGCCCGGGCGGTCGCGGCCGGTGAGGGTGATGAGGAGCGTGCGCGGCTGCTCGTCGGCGTCGTGGTCCATCTCGTCGCCGAGCCTAACGATCGGAGTGCCAGGCCTTCCGGGGAGGCTCGGGCTCGGCCTGCGCCGAGCAGGCGGCGCACAGCGCGTGCCGGGCCGCGGCCCGCAGCGGGCGGAGCGTCTCGGCCCGAGCGGCGATCTCGGCTGCGGTCACGGCTGCGCCCTCGGTCGAGGCGGCGACCTGCAGGATGCCGAGCAGGCGCGCGGCCTGCACGACCGAGCGCTGGGCTCTAGCCGGCAGCGACGGCGGCAGGTCGATGCGCGAGACGTCCTTCTCCACGCCGCGGAGCCTGCCCGCGACGTCGTCGCGACCCCGTGCGAGGTCCATCGACACGAGCGCCGCAGTGGCGTCGCGCAGTGCGTCGGCGAGCGCGCGCTCGGCCTCCGACATGGTCGGGAGGCCGTGCGGGTGCACGGAGTACGCCACCTCGCGCACGTCCCAGCGCACCACGTCGCCTGCCTCGCTCGGCGCCGACGTCGGCAGCAGCGCCCAGTGCGGCGTGGCGGGGCCCGTCACCGTGATCACCGCCTCCCCAGCGGCCGTGGCATCGGCGTTCACCGCGGGCGGGCCGGGGAGCCCCACCGGGTCGCCGGGCTCGGGCAGAACCACGCGCAGCGCCGTCACGCCCGCAGCGCGCAGCCGACCGAGTGCCAGGCCGACCGGCACGACGTCGTCCTCGCCGGGCACGCCGAGGACTCGGTGCAGCGCGTCGGGCCCGACTGCGTGCAGCGCGGCGTCCTCGACCGTCGTGGCACCCGACAGGTAGGCGTTCCCCCAGAGCGTGAGGAGGGCGGCACGGGGGAGTGCGGCACGTCGGTCCGAGGGCACCCCGCAACCCTAGGACGACGCCCGCGACCCGTAGGGTTCGGCACGTGAGCGACGTCCTGCGGTTCCTGAACGTCGACGTCGTGCGCGGTGGCGTGCCGATCGTCGACAAGGTGAGCTGGGACGTCGCCGAGGGCGAGCGCTGGGCCGTGCTCGGCCCGAACGGCGCGGGCAAGACCACGCTGCTCGCGATCGCCGCCACCCTGATCCACCCGACCCGCGGCACGGCCGAGGTGCTCGACGAGACGCTCGGCCGCACCGACGTCTTCGAGCTGCGCCCCCGCATCGGAGTCGCGAGCCCGACCCTGAGCGAGTACATACCCGACGACGAGATCGTGGCCGACGTGGTCGTCACCGCGGCGTACGCCGTGGCGGGCCGCTGGCGCGAGCGGTACGAGGTCGACGACCACGGCCGGGCGCAGGGGCTGCTCGACCAGCTCGGCGTGGGTCACCTGGTCCGCCGCACGATCGGCACCCTGTCGGAGGGGGAGCGCAAGCGGGTCCTGGTGGCCCGCGCGCTCATGACCGACCCCGAGCTGCTGCTCCTCGACGAGCCCGCCGCCGGCCTCGACCTCGGTGGCCGCGAGGACCTCGTGCGACGGCTCGGCGAGATCGCCAACGACCCCTACGCGCCCACGACCGTGCTGGTCACCCATCACGTCGAGGAGATCCCGTCCGGGTTCACCCACGGGATGCTGCTGCGCCAGGGCGCCGTCGTGGCCCAGGGGGTCCTGCACGAGGTTCTGACGGCGGACAACCTGTCCGCCACCTTCGGGCTGCCGCTCATGGTGGAGTTCCGCGGCGACCGCTGGTGGGCCCGCGCCGTCTGAGGCGCATCCGCCGTACGGCCGGTGTCGGGCGAATCCTGCACGGCGCCGGGAGCGGACGGATCTAGGATCAGGGCATGGAACCGTGGGTGTGGTGGTTGATCGCGACCGGTCTGCTCCTGGTCGGTGAGATGCTCACGACCACGCTGGTGCTGGCGATGATCGCGGGCGGCACCGCGGCAGCGACCGTGGTCGCGGCGGCCGGGGGAGGCCCGGCTCTGCAGTTCGGCATCTTCGCCATCGTCGCGCTGGGCCTGCTCTTCGTCGTACGCCCCATCGCGCGCAAGCACCGCAAGCAGCCGCCCTCGATCCGCACGGGCGTCGACGCCCTCGCCGGCAGCGACGCCGAGGTGGTCGAGCAGGTGACCGGGCGCGACGGCCGCGTGAAGATCGGCGGCGAGACCTGGTCGGCCCGAGCCATCGACGCCGACCGCGTCATCGCAGCCGGCGAGATGGTTCGGGTCATCAAGATCGACGGCGCGACCGCGCTCGTCGACTAGATCGCACACCGCACGGCACGTCCGCCGACCGGCGGGACGGGGATCGGGCGCACGTCGCGCCGAGAAGGGGAGTTCCAGCCATGGAGATCGGAAGCCTTGTAGCGGTGGTGATCGCGCTCGTCATCGTGCTGTTCGTGATCGTCACGCTCGCCAAGGCCGTGCGCATCGTGCCCCAGGCACGCGCGGGCATCGTCGAGCGGCTCGGGCGCTACAGCCGCACCCTCAACCCCGGCCTCTCGCTGCTGGTGCCCTACATCGACCGGCTCAAGCCGCTCGTCGACATGCGCGAGCAGGTCGTCTCGTTCCCGCCCTCGTCGGTCATCACGCAGGACAACCTCGTCGTGAACATCGACTCGGTCATCTACTTCCAGGTCACCGACCCGAAGGCCGCGATGTACGAGATCGCGAGCCCCATCACGGGCATCGAGCAGCTCACGGTGACCACGCTGCGCAACGTCATCGGCGGCATGGACCTCGAGCAGACCCTCACCTCGCGCGAGTCCATCAACAACGCGCTGCGCGGCGTCCTCGACGAGGCCACCGGCAAGTGGGGCATCCGCGTCAACCGCGTGGAGCTCAAGGCGATCGACCCGCCCGCGAGCGTGCAGGAGTCGATGGAGAAGCAGATGCGCGCCGAGCGCGAGAAGCGTGCGGCGATCCTCACCGCCGAGGGCTTCAAGCAGTCGCAGATCCTCACGGCCGAGGGTGAGAAGACCTCCGCGATCCTGCGCGCCGAGGGTGACGCCCAGTCGCAGATCCTGCGCGCCGAGGGCGAGGCCCAGGCCATCCAGAAGGTCTTCGACGCCATCCACGCCGGCGGCGCCGACGACCAGGTGCTGGCCTACCAGTACCTCCAGGCCCTCCCGTCGATCGCCAACGGCACCGCCAACAAGGTGTGGGTCGTGCCGGCGGAGCTGTCGAAGGCGATGGAGAACCTCGGCTCTGCGTTCACCCGCAACGACGCCCCGAAGGGCTGACACCAGCACCCGTGGAGCTGCTCCTCCTGGTCGGCGCCGGCATCGTGGCCGGCGCCGTGAACGCCGCGGTGGGGAGCGGCACGCTGCTGACGTACCCGCTGCTGCTCGCGTACGGGCTCCCACCCGTCGTGGCCAACGGCACCAACAGCGCCGGCCTGGCGCCCGGCAACCTGTTCGGCGCGTTCGGCTACCGGCGCCAGATGGCAGGGCGGCGCCGCGAGGTGGTGCCGCTCGCCGTCACCGTCGGATCGGGCGCGCTCGTCGGCGCGATCCTCGTGGTGGCCCTCCCGGCCAGCGTGTTCGAGCGCATCGTGCCGTGGTTCATCCTGCTGGCGTGCCTGCTCGTGCTGGTGGGCCCGCGGGTCACCGCGACGCTGAAGTCCCGCGGCGTCGACCCCACCACGCTGCCGCGCCACGTGCTGCTGCCGGTCCTCCTGGTGGTGGGCCTCTACGCGGGCTACTTCGGGGCCGCCCAGGGGATCATCCTCGTGGCCGCGCTGACGGTGCTCTTCGACGTCGACCTGCAGCGCTCGAACGCCGTGAAGAACGTGCTGCAGGGCGTCTCGAACGGCGTGGCCGCAGCCGTCTTCGCCATCGCCGGGGCAGTCGCGTGGGCGCCGGCTCTCGCGCTCGCGCTCGGTGCCTCGGTCGGGGGAGCGGTGGGCGCGCCCGTCGCGCGCCGCCTGCCCACTGCCGCGCTGCGCGGGCTCATCGTCGTCGTCGGCGTCGTGGCCGCCGTCGTCAGCCTGAGGAACCTCTAGATGGCTACCCTCGTCGGCGTCGACGACCCGCGCGACCCGCGGCTCGTCGACTACACCGACCTCACCGACGTGTCGCTGCGCCGGGTCCGCGAGCCGGCCGAAGGACTGTTCCTGGCCGAGGGCGAGAAGGTCGTGCGCCGCGCCCTCGACTCCGGATACGCGCCGCGCTCGCTGCTCATGGCGCGCAAGTGGTGGGACGGCCTGCGCGACGTCGTCGAGCCGCACGACTGCCCCGTGTACCTCGCCGACGACGTGCTGCTCGAGCAGGTCACGGGCTACCGCGTACACCGGGGGGCGTTGGCGTCGATGCAGCGCCGTCCCCTCCCGCTCCTTGACGACGTGCTCGCCACCGCACGCCGCGTCGTGGTGCTGGAGGACCTGGTCGACCACACCAACGTGGGGGCGGTCTTCCGCAACGCCGCGGCGCTCGGGATGGACGCGGTGCTCGTGAGCCCGGAGTGCGCCGACCCGCTGTACCGGCGCAGCGTCAAGGTCTCGATGGGCTCGGTGCTCGCGGTGCCGTGGACCCGGGCCGACCCGTGGCCAGGCACCCTGCACCGCCTCGCCGAGCTCGGCTTCTCGACGTACGCGCTCTCACCCGACCCGGCAGGAGCCGACCTGCGCACCCTCGAGATCCCGGACCGGGTCGCGGTGGTGCTCGGCACCGAGGGGGAGGGGCTGAGCAGCGCGGCCCTGGCCGCGTGCACCGACCGCGTGCGCATCCCGATGGCTGCCGGCGTCGACAGCCTCAACGTCGCGGCGGCGAGCGCGGTGACGTTCTTCGCGCTCGGTCAGGCGTAGCGGCCGGCGTCGTCGCTCGACGCACCCGTCCGCACGACCTCCTCGTAGCAGTCGACGAAGTCCGGGATGAGCTGGTCGAGAACGCCGGCGTGGGCGGGCGACACCATCACGTGCAGCCCAGGCTCGCCGCCGTTCGTGCCCGTGAGGCGGTTGAGCCACCAGCCCTTGGCCTCCATGAGGTCGGCCACGGCGTACAGCGAGACGTCCGGCCGCTCCGAGCGCCACGACAGGATCGTGCCCACCGGGGCACCGTTCACCACCACGCCGTCGCACGTCTCGAAGCCGGCACGGATCCGGCCCCCCGTGTCGAGCATCGATGCGACCATCTGCTCGAAGCCCGCGCGACCCAGGTGCTGCAGCACCGCCCACGCCGCGATGACGGGCGCCGCCGACTTCGCGCCGGCGACTGCGGGGGAGCCGTAGAGGCCTGCCGGCCACTGGTCGTACACGAACCACTGGTGGCCGGCCCAGTCGCCGTCGCGGTGCAGCACGACCGAGCAGCCCTTGGGCACGAAGCCGTACTTGTGCAGGTCGACCGACATGCTCGTGACGCCGGGCACGGAGAAGTCCCACGGCCGCACGGGATCCGGGAGGAAGGGCAGCACCATGCCGCCGACGCACGCGTCGACGTGGCAGCCCGCACCGGACTCCGCCGCGATCGCGGCGACGGCAGCCACGTCGTCCAGCACGCCGTGCGGGTAGGAGAACGCGGATGCCACCACGAGCGCGGTCCGCTCGTCGACCAGGCCGCGCAGGGCGTCGAGATCGGCGGTGAGGGACCGGGGGTCGAGCGGCGCCTGCCGGTAGTCGAGGTCGAGGAAGTGCGCGGCCTTCGCGTACGCCGGGTGCGCGGACGCCGGTGCCACGACGACGGGGCGGGCCACGCCCCTCGCGCGTGCCCGCTGACGGGCGACCAGCACCGCCATGAGGATCGACTCGGTGCCGCCGGACGTCGTGCTGCCGCCACCTCCGGACGGCAGCCCCACGAGCCCGGACACCTCCCGCACGACCTCCTCGGCGAGCCGCGACTGCTCGGGGAAGCGGAAGGGGTTCAGCGCGTTGCTGTAGAGCAGGCGGTCGTGCACGGCGTGCGTGAGCCGCTCGAGCTCACGGTCGCCGGTGGGATAGGTCAGACCGAACAGGTGCGCCCCGTGCGGGTCCGGATCCTTGCCGCGCGCAGCATCGAGCTCGGCGAGCACGTCGTCGACGGGGCGTCCCTCTGTGTCCACGACTGGCAGGCTACGACGATGACCGCCATCAGGGGACGCATCGTGGTGCTCCGGCACGCCGAGACGTCCTGGAGCAGGGACGGCCGGCACACCGGGCGCACCGACGTGCCTCTGACGCCGGAGGGGGAGGAGGCGGCGCGCGCCGCTGCGGCACGGATCGCGGCCTTCGCGCCCGGCCTCGTTCTCACCAGCCCGTTGCTGCGGGCCCGGCGGACGGCTGAGCTCGCGGGCCTGTCGGCAGAGGTCGAGCCCGACCTGCTCGAGTGGGACTACGGCGTGTACGAGGGCCGCACGACCCAGGGCATCAAGGACGACCTCGGCGACCCGGCGTGGAGCGTGTGGACCACGCTCGACGGGCTGGGGGAGCCGGTCGACGACGTCGGCGCGCGGGCCGCGCGCGTGCTGACGCGGTGCCAGCCCGTCGTCGAGTCGGGGGAGGACGTCGTGCTCGTCGCGCACGCGCACCTGCTGCGGATACTGACCGCCGTGCACCTCGGACTGCCCGCGATCGACGGACGCTCGTTCGTGCTTCCACCGGCCGGCATCGGCGTGCTCGGCTGGGAGCGCAGCACCCGCGCCTTGCTCGGCTGGGGGCTCTGACGAACGACGTCAGCCGCGCGCAGCGGTCAGCGCAGCCCCCGTGGCGAAGGCGCCGACGAAGGCCCCGGCCGCGCTGCTGATGGGGTTGTCGATGAACGGCAGCCACGCCAGGAGGAATGTCCCGGTGCCGACGACGGCGCCGCACACGACTCCGGCGACCACGCCGGTGCGCAGCGCCCGTCCCCAGCGCCCGGGGGTCGCCTTCGTCGTGGCCACCTCCTTCGCCGAGGCGGCCGCGGCCGGCGCGGCGGGCTTCCCGGACATGGTCGACTCGACCTCGCGCAGCAGCCGGTCGAGCTCGTCGTCACCACTCATGGGGCCATTGTCCGTCGAGCCGCCCCGATCGGCGCGCCGTCGTCCGGATTCCTCAGGGACGGACGGGCACGTACCCTGGCGCGCATGCTGCGACCCGCCCACCGCTCGGTGCGCCTCCTCGCCGTGGCCGCCGCGACCGCCGTGGCGCTCACGGCGTGCGGCACCGGCGATCAGGCGCCCGACGGTGCCGCGTCCGCGTCCGCCTCGGCGCCGTCGGACCACGGCACGGACGGCACGGACGGCGCGCACGACACCGGCACCCCCAGCCCGCCGGCGTCGCCGTCACCGCTGCGCGCCGGCGAGGAGTTCGTGACCGTCGGCGTGGCCGACGACCTCCCCGGCGGGCGCTACGTGCCCGATGCGCCCGAGGGCAGCACCGACGACTACCGCTGCTTCCTCGCCGACCCGGGCCTCACGAGCGACGCGTTCGTGACGGGCGTCCAGTTCCTCCCGGCCAACCCCGCCGTGGTCCACCACTCCATCGTGTTCCGCGTCGAGCCCGACCAGGTCGGTGCCGCGCTCGAGAAGGACGCCGAGGACGAGCGGCCGGGCTGGGAGTGCTTCGGCGGTCCGGGCCTGCCGTCGAAGAGCCGGAACGTGATGGACGGCCTCGACGCGGCACCCTGGCTCGCGGGCTGGGCACCCGGCGGTCGGGAGAACCTGTTCGCGGACGAGGTCGGCGTACCCCTGTCGGCCGGGAGCCAGGTCGTCATCCAGATGCACTACAACCTGCGCGTGGCCACCGGCGATGCCGCGGCCGACAACACGCAGGTGCGGCTGCGGACGTCGTCCCGCACCGACCTCGAGCCGCTGCGCACGACGCTCCTGCCGGCGCCGGTCGAGCTCCCGTGCGCCGAGGGCCAGTCCGGCCCGCTGTGCTCGCGCGGCAGCTCCGTCGCGGACGTCGTACGCCGGTTCGGCCAGGGATCGATGCGCACGATCGGCGGCCTGCAGCTGCTGTGCGACGGCGACCCGTTCGCACCGAAGGCCGGGGCCACCCAGAGCTGCGTGCGGAAGGTCAGGGCACCCGAGACGGTGCGCGCGGCAGCGGGCCACATGCACCTGCTCGGCAAGAGCATCACGATCGTCGCCAACGAGGGCACCAGCCGCGAGCGCACGCTGCTCGACATCCCGGTGTGGGACTTCGACGACCAGTCCGCGCGCCCGCTCGACACCCCGGTGGCGCTGAAGCCGGGCGACACGATCACGGTGACGTGCACGCACGACGCCGCGCTGCGCGACCAGCTGCCCTCCCTGCAGGACGTGCCGGACCGCTACGTGGTCTGGGGCGAGGGCACCACCGACGAGATGTGCCTCGGCATCCTGCTGGTCACGGACTGAGCACGGGGGAGTCGGCAGTCCGCCAGAACGCTAGAGGGTCTAGCGTTCAGGTGTGACCGACCAGGGGACGACGACGAGCGCGCCGACCACCGACGCACCTCGCACGAGCTGGGTGCCGATGCTGTTCATCGGCCTCGGCACGGCGATGTTCATCATGGACGCGACGATCGTCAACGTCTCGCTCCCGTCCATCATCCGCGACCTCGGGATCTCCTCGGTCGACGCCGAGTGGGTCAACGCGGTCTACGCGCTCGTCTTCGCGGCGCTCCTGATCATCGCCGGCCGGGTGGGGGACCGGGTCGGCCGTCGCCTGGTCTTCATCATCGGCGCCATCGTGTTCGGCGTCGCCAGCGTCATCGCCGCCCGCACCGGCGACGGCACGGCCCTCATCGCCGCCCGCGCGCTCCAGGGTGTCGGCGGCGCGATGATGTCGCCCGCCTCGCTGTCGCTGGTGAACTCGATCTACGTCGGCCGCGCGCGGCTGGTCGCGTTCGCGATCTACGGCTCGATCATCGGAGGCATGGCGGCGATCGGGCCGCTGCTCGGCGGCTGGCTCACCGAGAACCACTCCTGGCGCTGGGCGTTCTACATCAACGTCCCGATCGTCATCCTCATCGTCGTCGGGTCGCTGCTGAAGGTGCCGGAGAGCAAGGACGAGCACATCGAGAAGGGCTTCGACCTCCTCGGCGCGGCCCTGTCCGCCGTCGGCATCGGCGCCCTCGTCTTCGGCCTCATCGAGGGCCGCAACTACGGCTGGATCCGCACGACGCGCGAGATGACGTTCGCGAACATCACCATCCCCGAGGGCTCCATCTCGCCCGTGCTGTGGGCCTTCCTGGTCTCGCTCGTGGGCATCCTCCTGCTGCTCCTCGTCGAGAGCCGGCGCTCCCGCGCGGGAAAGGTCGTGCTCCTCGACCTCCGGCTCTTCCGCATCACGACCTTCAGCCTGGGCAGCTTCGCCGGCCTCATCGTGAGCCTGGGGGAGTTCGGGATCCTGTTCTCGCTCCCGCTCTTCCTGCAGAGCGTCCTCGGCTACACGGCCTTCGGAGCGGGCGCGATGCTCGCGACACTGGCGATCGGCGCGTTCCTCGCGGGTCCGACGTCCGCGCAGATGGCGCAACGGCGGTCGCCGCGCTTCGTCGCCCGCCTCGGCATGGGGCTCGAGGCGATCGCCATCCTCGGGCTCGGGCTCACGCTGTCGACCACGGTCAGCAGCTGGGTGATCGCGTTCTGGCTCGTCGTGTACGGCGTCGGCGTGGGCTACGCGAGCGCACAGCTCACGAGCCTGATCCTCGCCGACGTACCGCGGCGCCAGAGCGGCCAAGCCTCCGGCACGCAGAGCACCGCCCGGCAGATCGGCTCCGCCCTGGGCACGGCCGTGCTCGGCACCGTCCTGTTCGTGACGCTGTCCGCACAGACCGAGACCAACCTCGCGGCAGTGCCCGGTCTCGACGACACCCAGCGCCAGCAGATCGCCGACGTGGTCGAGCAGTCCGCGGGCACCGCGATCCCCGGTCTCGCCGAGCAGCCCGGGGGAGAGGCTGTCGCATCGGCGGCTGGCGAGGCGTTCGCGACGGCCATCAGCCTCACCGCCTACACCGCGGCCGGCTTCGTCTTCCTCGGCCTGCTGGCCACCCTCGGCCTGCCCGCGAGCGGCGCGCGTCGCGAGGACGACGAACCCGACCCGCACGAGCCGGCGTCCGACACCGTGGCCGCCTGAGCGAGCGCGCGCTGGGTGCCTCCACGCTCGGCGTCCGGGCTGGCGGCCCTGGCGCTGCGGACCCTCGTGCTGTGGGGCCCGTGGGTGCTCGCAGGGTTCGTCGCCAGCAGCTCGACCTCGAGCACCGCGCTGGTCGTGGCCGCCGTCGTGCTGTCGCCGCTGTGGATCGCGGTCGTCGTCGTGCTGACGCTGCGCGACACCGGACGTCGTGCGCCGCACGAACGCGCGTCCGGCACCCGGACCGTATGCGCGAGCCCTAGGAGAGGGGACGGTCCTTCTTCCGTGGGCCACCCGTCACGGGGCTCCGTTCGGATTACATTACATAATGCTCATTATCGGATAATGCCCAGGAGCACGGAGGGGCGCCGCGGTCGTCCACTGCCTCGACGAGCACCGGGTCGCGGCGTTCTACGCCTCCCTGGGCGGGCTGCTGGAGGTCGAGTCGTCGGACGGCGACGTCGTGACCCTGGAGTCCGAGCACCTGCAGGTGTCGTCCGTGCGCGTGCCGACGCATGCCGCCGCGGCGATCCCGCTGGCCGATCCGGTGGATCGACGCGCGGACACCCCGCTGAGGCTCGTGCTGCCGGGGCCGCACCTCGCGGCCGCCCGGGCCGCAGCCTCCGGCCTCGGAGGCTCCGCCGACCCCGTCGAGCGCCAGTGGCGCCGGCGCGGCGGACGGCGCGTGGACGCCGTCGACCCCGAACGGATCGTCGTCAGCCGGCGCGAGCCGCTCTGAGGGCGTCCTGACGAATCGAACGTAATCGAACACGGGGCAGGGGAGTCAGCCCGCGTGCACCTGGTGGCCGGCGCCGCGCAGGGCCTCCACCGCCTTCTCCAGCGCCGCGGCGTGCACCAGCACGTAGTCGGTGTCGTACGTCGACACCACGAACACGCTGACGTCGACGTCGGCCAGCGGCTGCGTGAGCCCCGCCATCACCCCGACCATCGAGAAATCGAGCGGTCCCGCCACCTCGAGCGCCCGCCAGTCGGGCTCGACCCGCACGTGCTCCCCTGTCGGCGCCTCGTCCTCGGGGCACACGATCGACAGCTCGGAGTCGGTGCGGGTGACCGACCAGAAGCGCGCGCCGGGCTCCGGGACGGGCCACGGCGAGCCGGAGGGCAGCTTGCAGACGGACAGGCGGTCGTCGAGCACTCGGAGGTCCACGACCCCATCCTGCCGCGCGCTCCCCCTGCGCTGGCTCAACTCCCGGACACGGCTTCGGCGAGTCCGGGACGCGCGGCCCTCCGGTCCACCATCATCTGCCCCGGAGGTCGCCCATGTCCGCAGTCAGCACGGCGTCGCAGATCGACCCGGTCGAGCGTCGTCGGGAGCAACGGGGTTGGTACTGGTACGACTTCGCCAACTCGGCGTTCGTCACCACCACGGCCACCGTCCTCGCGGGCCCGTACATCACCTCGGTCGCCAAGACCGCGGCGTGCGGCACGTCCGAGGGCGACTGCGACGTGCCGCTCACCGTCCTCGGGCTGTCGGTGAGCCCGGGCGCCCTCTACTTCTACGCCATCACGATCACGACGATCCTGTCGGCGTTCATCCTCCCGGTGGTGGGCGCGTTCGCCGACCGCAGCGGCACCAAGAAGCGGCTGCTCGCCGGATTCGCCTGGGCCGGCTCGTTCTTCGCCGCCCTGCTGTTCTTCGTCAGCGGCGGCAACTGGCTGCTCGGCGTGCTGGCGATGATGGGCGCCTCGTTGTGCCTCGGTGCCAGCCTCGTGGTCTACGACGCGATCCTCATCGAGATCGCTACGCCCGACGAGCGCGACGGCGTCTCCAGCCGGGGCTGGGCGCTCGGGTACGTCGGCGGCGCCCTGCTGCTCGTGATCAACCTCGCGCTGCTCACCGTGATGAAGGACGACCAGGGGCTCGCCGCCCGCATCTGCATGCTCACCGCAGCCGCCTGGTGGGCGGGCTTCACGTTCGTGCCCTTCGTCCGCCTGCGCAACCGGCCTCCGGTGAACGTCGAGAAGCTCGACGGCGGTGCGCTCGGCCGCAGCTTCGGCCAGCTCTGGCACACGCTGCAGCACGCCCGCGCGTACCCGATGACGCTGCTGTTCCTCGTGGCCTACCTGTTCTTCAACGACGGCGTGCAGACGGTCATCTACGCCTCGTCCGTGTACGGCAGCGAGGAGCTCGGCTTCGAGACCGACGTCCTGTTCATCGCGATCCTGACCGTGCAGATCGTCGCGATCTTCGGCGCGCTGCTCCTCGGCCGTCTGGCCGGGAGGTTCGGCGCCAAGCGCGTCGTGCTCGGCAGCCTCGTGGCGTGGATGTTCGTCATCGCCGGCGGCTACCTCGTCCCGGAGAACGCGATGGTGCCGTTCATCCTGCTGGCGGCGTCGATCGGCCTCGTGCTGGGAGGCACCCAGGCGCTGTCGCGCTCGCTGTTCTCCCAGCTGATCCCACGCGGCCGGGAGGCGGAGTACTTCTCGCTCTACCAGGCGATGGAGCGCGGCACGTCGTGGCTCGGCACCCTCGCCTTCGGGCTCGCGTTCACGATCTTCGGGTCGTACCGCATCGCGATCGTGCTGCTGGTGGTGTTCTTCGTGGTCGGCGGGATCCTGCTGAGCCGCGTGGACGTCAAGCGCGGTATCCGCGAAGCGGGCAACGAGATGCCCGCGGTCGTCTGACCGACCTGGCACTACTCCCCCGCGCGCCGCAGCGCGTACGCCGTCAGGCCCTCGGCCACGAGTCCTGACGCGCCGAACGCCGCGAGCCACAGGGCCTTGCGACGGCTGCCCCCGGCCATGCCGTCCGGCGTGGGCCGG
Source organism: Longivirga aurantiaca (assembly GCF_042660085.1). Taxonomy (NCBI): domain Bacteria; kingdom Bacillati; phylum Actinomycetota; class Actinomycetes; order Sporichthyales; family Sporichthyaceae; genus Longivirga; species Longivirga aurantiaca. The sequence goes on from NZ_JBHSTI010000008.1 coordinate 1,575,178, forward strand.
GCGGCCTCGGCGAGGAACGCGAGCGCGTCGCCGCCGTCCGACACCGCCATCGCGGCCACCCAGCCCGACGTCGGTGCGCCGGACCGGTGGGCGGCCAGGGTGCCCAGGCCGAGCGCGAGCTCGCGCGCGCCCACCAGGCGGGTCTCCCCCGGCCTGGTCGCGCACAGAGCGGCGAGGCCGAGGCGTACGACGCCCAGCACCGGGACCGACCGCCGCAGGCCCGTCTCCCACGACTGCGCCGCGGGGGTGATGTCGGTCATGCCTTCACCCCACCACGCCCCGGGCGCCGCCGCACCACGGGCCCGGCGACCCGGCGGGGCAGGGCGCTGACCTGCACCTTCGCTCGATGGGCCCTCCCCCGGCCACCGAGCTCCACCGGGCCTCCGTGAGCGGTCGATAACCGGACGGATGGTTGGAGAACGGATCCTGGGGAACACCAGGCGCGTCCATGCACGTTGAGAGCAACAAGACCGGTCCCCCCGACCGGCGCCCGAACACGACGACAGGATCCGACATGAGCGACGGCGCCCTCCGCGGCACGCGCCTCGGTGCGACGAGCTACGAGAACGACGACCACGTCGAGCTCGCTCCGCGCCAGGTCGTGCACTACGACTGCCCCAACGGGCACACGACGTCCATGCCCTTCAGCACCGAGGCCGAGGTCCCGGCGCTCTGGGAGTGCCACACCTGCGGTGCCGAGGCCCTCAACCGTGACGGTGAGCGCCCCGAGGCCAAGTACGTGAAGCCGGCCCGCACCCACTGGGACATGCTGCTCGAGCGCCGCACGCTCGAGGACCTCGAGGTCCTGCTCCAGGAGCGCCTCGAGCTGCTCCGCGAGACGCGCACCCCGAGCCGCAAGTCCGCCTGACCACGCGATCCTCTCCCCCTCCACGACGAGCCCGGTGCCACTGGCACCGGGCTCGTCTGGTGGTCGGAGGGCGCTACCGCGCCGGCGGGTCGTCGTCGCGGACGATCTCGCCCGCCACGATCTCGCCACGGACCGGGCGCACCTCGTCCTCGCGCACGACCGTGCCGGTGACCGTGGTGGTGGTCTGCTGGAAGACGACGCCCGCCGCGGTGGCGCGACGCCGGACCGACCTCGAGATGGTGCGCCGCACGAACGTGCGCAGCGGCGGGATCAGCAGCAGGAGCCCGAGCGCGCTCGTGATGAGGCCCGGCACCGCGATCATCGCGCCCGCGAGGAAGACCAGGCCCGCGTCGCCGACCTCACGCCCCACCTGCTCGGCGCTGGCCTGTCCGGGCATGACCGTGACGCCGTCGGCCTGCACCGGGCGCAGCGACCGCGCGGCGGCGAAGCCGGCGCGCCGCATGACGGCCGAGCCGAGGATCACGAGCACGGCGACGGCGAGCAGCACCCCCGCCCAGCCGATGATCCCGGCGAGCCAGGACGCGACGAACCACTCGGCGACGACGTAGACGACGAGTCCGGCGAGGAAGAGCAGGCCCATACCTCTACCAACCGCCGTGGTCGGGTGACTTCTTCCCGGCGAGGAGTCGCTTGGCCTTCTGCGTCTTGTCCTGCACTCCCCAGACGGTGACCCGCCAGAGGGCCTCGGACACGATGCGCTGGTCCATCTTGGAGTCGCCGAGCTCGCGCTCGACGAACTCGATCGGCACCTCGGCCACGCGCAGCCCGGCCTGCACCGCGCGTCGGGCGAGGTCGACCTGGAAGCAGTAGCCCTTGCTCTCGACGCCGGACAGGTCGAGCGTGCGCAGGGTCGCGGCGCGGAACGCGCGGTAGCCGCCCGTGGCGTCCTTCAGCGGCACGCCCAGCATGATGCGGGTGTAGACGTTGCCGCCGCGGCTGAGGACCTCGCGCGACTTCGGCCAGTTCACGACCGAGCCGCCCTTGACGTAGCGGGATCCGAGCACGAGGTCGGCGGTGCGCAGCTTCTCGAGCAGCCGGTGCAGCTGCTCCGGCTGGTGCGAGCCGTCCGCGTCCATCTCGATGACGACGTCGTACCCGTGCTCGAGCGCCCAGTCGAAGCCGGCGAGGTACGCCGCCCCGAGACCCTGCTTGCCGGCGCGGTGCATCACCTGGATGCGGTCGTCCTCGGCCGCGAGCCGGTCGGCGATGTCGCCGGTGCCGTCCGGGCTGTTGTCGTCGGCCACGAGCACGTGAACCTCGGGCAGCGCCGTGCGGACCCGGGCGACGATGCGCTCGAGGTTCTCCTTCTCGTTGTACGTCGGGATCACCACGACGATGCGACCGAGGTCGGCGAACTGCGGCGGGGTGGGCTCGCTCACGCGCTGGGCTCCTTGCTGGGCTGGGGCTCCTCCGAGCCTACGTCCCGGCGGCGTCGAAGACCGAACACGGCGAGGATCCAGAGCACCACGGCGGCCGCGGCCGCCAGCAGCTCGGGCACCGCCCCCGCGCTGTCCGCGATGGTGAGGTCGTCGCGCAGCGGGACGGTGTCGACCAGGTAGCCGGCCTGCAGCTCGCCGATCGAGCCGGCGAGGGTGCCGTCAGGGCGCACGATCGCCGAGATGCCGCTCGTGGACGCGATGAGCACCGCCCGGCCGTGCTCCACCGCGCGCAGCCGCGACATCCCGAGCTGCTGCTGCGGCTGGCCGGTGAGGTTGTAGGTCGCGTTGTTGGTCTGCACCGCGAGGATCCGGGCCCCCTGGCCCTCCAGGTCGCCCTTCACCCCGACCCCCTGCACGGCTGCACGCCCGAGCTCGTCGTAGGCCACCTCGAAGCAGATGAGGTTGCCGAGCCGGGCCGGACCCACCTGCAGTACCCCGGTGGAGTCACCGGGCGCGAAGTCGCGCGGGATCCGGTCGAAGCGACCGATGAGCTTCGCGAGCACGGCCCGGCCGGGGATCCACTCGCCGAACGGCACGGGGTGCTGCTTCACGTAGAAGTCCGACGGGCCGGGCGTGCCCGACGAGGTGGGCAGCCACACGATGCCGGTGTTCCAGATGTACGTCGGGTCGTCCGGCTTCTCGACGACCGCGCCCACCAGCACCGGCACGTCGATCGCGTCGACCGCCGACTGGATCCGCGCGGCTGCGGCGGGATCGCGCAGCGGGTCGATGTCGGTGGAGTTCTCGGGCCAGATCACCAGGTCGGGCTGCGGGGCGCGGCCGGCGGCCACGTCGGCGGCGAGCCGCTCGGTCTCCGCGACGTGGTTCTTCAGCACCTGCTCGCGCTCGCCCTGGAAGTCGAGGCCGGGCTCGGGCACGTTGCCCTGGATCACCGCAGCGACCACCTCCGACGGCTGCCCGTCGGTGGCCTGCCCCTCGGTCGGCAGCGGCACGAGACCGCCGGCGGTGCAGATGACGGCGACGGCGACGAGGGTGCCGACCGCGAGCCGCGGCTCGCGCCAGCGCAGCACGACGAACGCCAGCAGCGCCCCGACGAGGGCGATCGCGAACGTCACCAGCGGAGCCCCCGCCAGGGCGGCGTACGGCGTGAGCGTGGTGTCGGTCTGCCCGTACGCCAGGCGGCCCCACGGGAACCCGCCGAGCGGGACGCGGTCGCGGATGGCCTCGGAGAGCACCCACATGAGCGGGACCACGAGCGGCCAGGCGCGCAGGCGCGAGGTGGCGGCGACCCCCGCGGCGGTGAGGGCGATGAACAGCGCGAAGGCACCGCCGAGCAGGAGCCAGGCATCGGTGCCGACCACCCGCATCCAGGCGAGGTGCGGCAGCAGGAACGCGGCGCCGGCGAGGTAGCCCAGCCAGAACCCGCGGCGGGCGCGGACGCCGTGCCACGAGAGCGTCATGAGCGCGAGCGCCGGTGGTGCGAGGTAGACGATGTCGTACGGCGGGAAGGAGAGCACCAGCAGCAGCCCGCCGAGGATCGATCCAGCCGCGCGGAGCATGGTCTCGCGGGCCACCGGGCCACGGGAGGGCCGAGGCTCCACGCCGTCCACGCCGGGGACCTCGTCGAGCCCCTCGCGAGCGTCGTCACCCGTCACGGACACGCCCTGACATTACGTGATGGTTCGGGCCGCCCCGCTACTGCTCGAAGCGCGAGGGGTCGCCGGCGCCGTAGCGCAGGATCTCGGGCTCGGGCGTGGAGAGGTCGACGATGGTCGTCGGCTCCATCCCGCAGTCGCCGGAGTCGACCACGGCGTCCACGAGGTGGTCGAGGCGCTCCTTGATCTCCCAGCCCTGGGTCATCGGCTCCGCGTCACCGGGCAGGAAGAGCGTGCTCGACAGGAGGGGCTCCCCCAGCTCGGCGATGATCGCCTCGGTCACGGTGTGCTTCGGGATGCGTACGCCCACCGTGTGCTTCTTCGGGTGCAGCATCCGGCGCGGCACCTCGCGGGTCGCCGGAAGGATGAAGGTGTAGCTGCCGGGGGTCGCGGCCTTCACGGAGCGGAACATCGCGTTGCTGACCTGCACGTAGTGCCCGAGCTGGGCGAAGTCGGCGCACACCAGGGTGAAGTGGTGCTTGTCGTCGAGGTGCCGGATCTCCTTGATGCGCTGCAGCCCGGCGGCGTTGCCGACCATGCAGCCCAGCGCGTAGCAGGAGTCGGTGGGGTACGCGATCAGCCCGCCGTCGCGCAGCAGCTGCACGATCTGGCCGAGCGAGCGCGGCTGCGGGTTGTCCGGGTGCACGTCGAAGTAGCGGGCCACCGGACGACAGTACGTCGGTGGCGCCCGTGCTTTCGCGGCAACGCCCAGGTCGAGGGCAGCGTCACCCGCGCTGCAGCAACGACAGAGGGACCGGAGGGATGGTCTCGACCTTGCCGCGCAGGATCTTCACGAGCGAGAAGATCGACGTGTAGAGCCCCCAGGCGTACGCCGCGAGCACGACGGCCGAGATGATCGTGCCGGGCAGGATCTTGCTGACCGACAGGTAGAAGCCGAGCACGAACAGCCCGGCGTACACGAGCTGCACCAGCAGCGAGAGCCGGAACCAGTGCAGGGCGAACGGCCGGTCGCGCAGGAACAGGCGGAGGAACAGCGGGCCGATCACCGGGGCCGGCCACATGCAGCCGGCGCAGGCGATGGCGAACGCCGTGTCGCCGCCGGTCGGGTGGGTCAGCCGGTCCTCCGGCGGTGCGTCCTCGGGCCAGGCCAGCGAGTCGTCGTGGTTGCTGCTCACCCGCCCACCGTACGTGCTGCCCGGCTGCCGGCACTCGCGCAGGCCACCATCAGCGCCACGACGACGGGCACCATGAACAGCCCGACCGACAGGAGCGCGAGCACGGTGAACACTCCCAGCAGCGCCGTGAGCGCCCAGGCGCCGGCGCGCTGTCCCCTGCCCCCGACGCCTAGGAGGAGCCCCACGAGGAGCGTGACGGCGAGAGGGATGGCCAGGACGAGCACCGCGGTCCAGCCGTTGACCTGCACCAGGGTCGCCGTCCCCGTGATCTCCTCCGTGCCGCCCGACCCGTCCACGGTGGCCGACGAGCTCGAGTAGCCGTAGAGCGGCAGAGTGAAGGCCGCGAGCACGAGCAGCACCGACCACACCAGCGCGAGCACGAGCGCGACCCGGGCGGTGAACGGGAGCGACCGCTCGCGCACGAGCGGCTGGGTGTCGGCCATGCGCCGATGGTCCTCCGCTTCGTGCCCCGCGTCGAGGTGTCAGCCGGGGACGACGACCGTGCCGGTCGCCGTCGTCGCCACGATGGGCTCGTCGAGCACGGTGGCAGCCGACGCCGACACGGCCGGGGTCGCGCGGCAGACCACCCGCGCCTCGAACGCCACCGTGCGCGACCGGCGGCCGACACGCGTCACGGTGGCGGTGGCCTCGAGGACGTCGCCCCCCATGACCGGCGCATGGAACGTGACGACCTCGTAGGCGGCGAACAGGCCCTCGTCGCCGTCGGTGCGGATGCCCAGCTCGGTGGCGACGTCGCCGAACATGCCGAGCACGTAGGCGCCGTCGACGAGGTTGCCCCCGTAGTGCGCGTGCGAGTAGGGCACGTAGCGGCGGTGGGTCACGGAGACGCCGAGGCGCGGGTCGTCGGTCACGGTCAACCAGCCTTCTTCCGGGTCGAGGGTGCGGGGACGAGCGACGACACGAGGTACGAGGCGACCTCGCCCGGGGTCGTGCCCTTGCCGAAGATGCGGTCGACGCCGAGCTCGGCCGTCATCGACTCGTCGAAGCGCGGGCCGCCGACGACGAGCAGCGGCCGCTTGTCGCGCGGGAACGCCTCGCGGAAGGCGGCGCTCATCTCGCGGGTGTTGGTGAGGTGCGCGTCCCGCTGCGTGACCACCTGGGACACGAGCACGGCATCGGCCTTCGCGAGCCGCGACGCCTCGACGAGGTCGGGCACCGAGACCTGGGCGCCGAGGTTCACGACCGTGATCTCGGAGTAGTACTCGAGGCCCTTCTCGCCCGCGAAGCCCTTGATGTTGAGGATCGCGTCGATGCCCACGGTGTGCGCGTCGGTGCCGATGCACGCGCCCACCACGACGAGCGGCCGGTGCAGTCCCTTCTTGATCGCGGCGTTGATCTCCTTGGGCGACAGCAACGGGTAGTCGCGCTCGACCACCTGCACCTCGCGCACGTCGACCAGGTGCTGCACCGCGCCGTACACGACGAAGAAGGTGAAGTCGGGCCCCATCGCCTTGGCGTGCACGACCATGGCCGGGTCCATGCCCATCTTCTTGGCGAGCAGCAGAGCGGCTCCCTCGGCACGCTTGTCGTGCGGCAGCGGCAGGGTGAAGGACATCTGCACCATGCCGTCGCCCGTGGTGTCGCCGTACGGACGCACGATGTGCTTGCTCGCCCTCATCGGGTCGCCCCCTCCTCGAGCAGGTCCGACGCCGGGTTCACGTAGTCGGGCGCCTTCCTCACCACGCCGTCGAGACCGCGTCCGGCGTCGGCCGGGCGCTTCATGAGCCCGAAGGTGCCGTCGGCGATCGCGTTGAGCAGCGTGTCGTCGACGATGTCGTCGAGGAGGTCGACCGCCTCGCCGAGCACCTGTCGGGCTCGTCGGGCGATGAAGCCGTCCGGCGCCGGGCGGAAGTCCTCGCGCAGGTTGCCGGCCGCGTTGAAGACGTAGCGCACGTTCTGGAGCGCGAGGTCGCGGTCGGACAGCCACGGGGTGACGACGGCCTCGGTCATCATGCCGACGAGCAGGATCCCCTGGCCGGTGAGCGCCCCGGCGAGGTTGAAGAAGCCGTCGAGCAGGTAGCCGCGGAAGACGTCGCCCGTCATGTGCTTGGTGGGCGGCATCCACTTGAGCGGGGCCTCGGGGAACAGCGCGCGGGCGAGCATCGCGTGCGCGAGCTCGAGCCGGAACGAGTCGGGGATCTCGGGCACGATCTCGAACGCGTGCCCGAGGCCGAGCTGCCAGTCCTGCAGCCCCGCCTCCTTGGCGAAGAACTCGTTGAGCAGCTGGCTCACGGTCACCGTGTGCGCGGCGTCCACGGCGTCGGCCGTCGTGAGGTAGTTGTCCTCGCCCGTGTTGATGATGATGCCGGCGCGCGCGTGCACCTGGCGGCTGAACCTCTGGTCGACGAACGTGCGCACCGGGTTGATGTCGCGGAAGAGGATCCCGTACATCGAGTCGTTGAGCATCATGTCGAGCCGCTCGAGACCTGCGAGCGCTGCGATCTCGGGCATGCAGAGGCCGCTTGCGTAGTTCGTGAGGCGCACGTAGCGGCCGAGCTCCTTGCTCGTCTCGTCCAGCGCCGCGCGCATCAGCCGGAAGTTCGCCTGGGTCGCGTAGGTGCCGGCGTACCCCTCGCGGGTCGGGCCCTCGGGCACGTAGTCGAGCAACGACTGCCCGGTGGAACGGATCACCGCGATGACGTCCGCACCCTCGCGGGCCGCCGCCTGCGCCTGCGGCATGTCCTCGTAGATGTCGCCCGTGGCCACGATGAGGTAGATCCACGGCGAGGGCGGGTCTCCGTACGTGCCGATCATCCTGTCGCGGGCTGCGCGCTGGGCGTCGACCCGGCGGACGCCGGCCGCGATCTGCGCGCGGGCCTTGCGCGCGGCGGTGGAAGCGGCCTTCCCCTCCGGCAGGCGGAACTGCACCGAGCCGGCAGCGGCCTTCTGCGCCACCGTGAGCAGGTCGTCGCCGGTGCGGATCATGGCGTCCCACACGGGGATCGCGACACCGGTCTCGAGGCCGACCTGCTCGCGGACGACGTCGACGAGGCGGTTGACCCACGGGATGCCCTCGACGTCGGCGCCCTCGAGCCCTGCGAGGCGCAGGGTGGCACGCTCGACGGACACGGTGGTGTGCTGCTTGGCGAGCTTCACGACCGGTGCGCCGGCCTTGCGCGCCAGCGACCGGGCCTTGCGGATGGTGACGGGATCGAGGTCGAGCATCCGCCTCGGGTCGTTGGCTGCTGTGACGTACGGACTGCGGCTCACGCCGCCACCTCCTCGAGTGCGCCGGCGTCGTGCAGCACCGAGCCGCGCAGCACTGTGCGCAGGCAGGTGGGCGTGAAGCCGGTGGTCAGGTCGGGCCAGCCGTGCTCGTCGGTCGTCGCGACGGCCCAGATCGCGTATGTCGCGGGCGCTCCGACGGCGATGACGCCGGACTCCCGGTCGCCGACCGAGTCGTGGCCCGCACGCGTGTGCGCGTCGAACGCGCTCGCGACATCGATCCGCTGCGACTCCGTGCGGTGCAGGACCGCGCCCCGCACACCGCCCCAGGGGTCGAACGGCGTGACCGGCGAGTCGCTGCCGAGCACGAGCGGCACCCCGGCGCGCTGCAGGTCGCCGTACGGGTTGAGGCCGGGGCCACGAGCGGGCCCGAGGCGGTCGACGTACATGCCGTCGGTGCCGCCCCAGAACGCGTCGAACGCGGGCTGCACCGAGGCGATGACCCCATGCTCGGCGAGGACGGCGACGGCCTCGCCGTCGCACATCTCGGCATGCTCGAGCCGGTGCCGCAGAGCTCGGACAGCGTCCCGCCCGACCGCTGCCGCGGCCGCCCGCAGGCCTGCCACGACGGCGTCCATCGCGCCGTCGCCGATCACGTGGAAGCCCGCCTGCACGCCCTCGCGCGAGCACTGCACCAGGTGGTCGGCGATGCTCGCCGCGTCGATGTAGAGGGCGCCGTGCGTGTGCTCGTCGTGGTACTCGGTGCGCAGGCAGGCCGTGCGCGAGCCGATCGCACCGTCGATGGACAGGTCGCCGGCCGCGCCGTGAGCGCCGAGTCGGCGCATGACGTCGAGGCCGCCCGTGGAGGCGAGCTGGCCCCAGTAGACGACGACCTCGGGGAGCGTCTCGGCGCGCGCGAGCGCGAGGAGCGACGCGGCGTCGTCCTCCCCCGAGATGTCCGGCCCGGCCATCTCGTGCACGGCTGCGATCCCCTGCGCCGCAGCCGATCGCAGCGCGAGCCTCTGCACCTCGCTGGTCTGCGATCCGGTCACCGTGGCGAGCGCGGTGCCCCGGATCGCGTTGTGCGCCTCGCGGCGCACCCAGCCGTCCGCAGACCAGCCCTCGAGGCGCTCGGCCCCGGGGGTCGACGCCAGCATCGCGCCGCTGACCAGAGCCGAGTGGACATCGACGCGCGACAGGTAGACCAACGAGCCGTACGACGCGCGGTCGAGCTCGGACGCGGTCGGCAGCTCGCGGACGGGCCAGGTGGTCTCGTCCCAGCCGTGGCCGAGGATCGTGCGGCCGCGCAGCTGCTGCGTGCGGGCGGCGACGAGGTCGAGGAGGTCGGTCTTGGACCGCGCACCTGTGAGGTCGAGGCCGGCCAGCATGAGGCCGGTGTCGGTGGTGTGCACGTGACCGTCGACGAACGCAGGCATGAGGTGGGCGCCGTCGAGCTCGATGCGACGGTCGACCGCCGGCGCCGCGCCGCGCGAACCGATCCACGCTAGGACGCCGTCGCGGACGACCACGTCGAGGTCGCGAACCGCACCTTCGTGCAGCACCCGACCGCCCGCCAGGAGCGTGCTCGTCACAGGTGACCCTCCGCCGCGAGCCGCTCGTTGAACAGGGTCTGGATCCCCGGCTCGGTCCGCAGCAGGTCGAACGCCATCTCGGCGTGACCCGGGGTGAAGCCGTTGCCGATCAGCATGGTCACGTCGGCGGCGAGGCCCTCCGCGCCGAGCGCCGCCGTGGCGAACGACGTCGCCATCGAGAAGAAGATGATCGTGCCGCCGTCGCCGCACGACAGGATCGCGCCGTGCTCGCAGCCGGGGACGTCGACGCACACCACCACGACGTCGGCGACGTCGCCCAGCGCGTTCTCGATCGCGTCCGACAACCCGACCGGGTCGCGCGCGTCGGCGAGGGCCACGTTGTCGGCGAGGCCGAGCCGCTCGAGGGTCTCGGCCTCGCGCATCACCGGGACCACGCCGACCGTGCGGGCCGCACCGGCACGGCGGGCGGCAGCCAGGGACAGCGAGCCGCTCTTGCCCGCTCCTCCGACGACGGCGACGGTCGGGGCCTTGCCGGCCTCGACGTAGCGGCGGACGACGCGGGCGGTGAGCGCCGGCGCGCCGCAGACGTCCATCACCATCATCGCCAGCCGGCCCGGCAGGTCCGTGGGCACCTTGGCGAGGATCGTGCGGTCGAACAGGATCGCGTGGCCGTCGCACGGGATCTGCTCGCCCGTGCCGTCCCAGTCGCGCAGGTCGTCGTCGATCTGCAGCGGGGTGAGCGTGAGCGACACGAGCGTGGTGATCTGGTCGCCGACGGAGATCTCGTGGTGGTGGCTCTGCGGCCCGACGGCCTCGACGACGCCGACGAGCATGCCGCCCGACCCGGTGACCGGGTTGTGCATCTTGCCGCGGGTCCGCACGATCTCGAGCACCTCGGCGCGCACGGCGTCGCCGTCGCCGAAGTGCTTGTCGGACAGCTGCCGGAAGCTCGCGGCGTCGAGGTTGAGGCGCTGGACCCGGACGCGGATCTCCCCGGGGTGTAGGTCGGGGCTGGGGTCGAGGCGCCACGCAGCCTGCGGCAGCACGCCGCTCGGCTCGAGGACGCGGTGCAGACCGACCGGGCTCACCGGATGACGGGGGCTCACGCGCACTGATCCTTCCCTGCGGCGACGCCGCTGTCTCGGGACGCGCCAGGAAGGCACTCCATGCCGGAAGTAACGGGACGATCTCGCCCGTGATCACACTACGGGCGCAAATCCTTGCGTCGGATGATGCCAGATCCGGACGATGTCCCGTATCCTCGCGCCAGGATCACGCGCGTGTCCGGTCGACGGCCGGCCGCGCGTTCGCGACGCACCGGAGGATGACGTGACCGAGACCCTCGCCAACGCCGTGGCCGCGGCGGACGGGCTCGCCCTGCCGCAGCCCTACGTCTACCGCCACAACCCTCTGGTCGAGCCCGACTGGCGCCGCTTCCCGGGATGGAAGGACGTCACGGACGACGAGTGGCGCTCCGCCCAGTGGCAGCGCAGCCACTGCGTGAAGAACGTCGCCCAGCTGCGCGGGGTGGTCGGCGACCTGCTCGACGAGCGGTTCTACGCCGACCTCGAGGCCGACATCACCGATGCCGCCACGATGTCGATGCTCGTCCCGCCGCAGATGGTCAACACCATGGCGCCCACCGTGTCGCCCGCCGGCCCCGGCTCGCTCACCGAGGCGTGGTACGCCGACCCGGTGCGCCGCTACATGCTGCCGGTGCTGAGCGATCGGCGTACCGACTGGACGTCGCACCCGCACGCCACACGTGACTCGCTGCACGAGCACGAGATGTGGGCGGTCGAGGGCCTCACGCACCGCTACCCCACCAAGGTGCTCGCCGAGCTGCTCACCACGTGCCCGCAGTACTGCGGCCACTGCACGCGCATGGACCTCGTGGGCAACTCCACCCCGCAGGTCGAGAAGCTGAAGTTCGTCGCCAAGCCCGACACCCGCCTCGCCGACATGCTCGACTACCTGCGCCGCTCCCCCGGCGTGCGCGACGTGGTCGTCTCCGGCGGCGACGTCGCCAACATGCCGTGGGCGCGTCTCGAGCAGTTCGTCTCCGCCTTGCTCGAGATCGAGAACGTGCGCGACATCCGCCTGGCGTCCAAGGCGTTCGCGGCGCTTCCGCAGCACTGGCTGCAGGACGACGTCCGCGCCGGCATGGAGCGCGTGGCGACGACCGCACGCAAGCGCGGGGTGGGCCTCGCCATCCACACGCACGTGAACTCCGCCAACACCGTCACGCCGCTCGTCGCCGAGGCGACGCGCGCGATGCTCGAGGTCGGCGTCCGCGACGTCCGCAACCAGGGCGTGCTCATGCGCGGGGTCAACGACTCCGTCGACAAGCTGCTCGACCTCTGCTTCGGCCTGCTCGATGGCGCCGGGATCATGCCGTACTACTTCTACATGTGCGACATGATCCCCAACGCCGAGCACTGGCGGCTCGCGGTGTGGGAGGCACAGGCGCTGCAGCACGGGATCATGGGCTACCTGCCCGGGTTCGCGACGCCGCGCATCGTCTGCGACGTGCCGTACGTCGGCAAGCGCTGGGTCCACCAGGTGCACGAGTACGACCGCGAGCGCGGGATCACCTACTGGACGAAGAACTACCGCACCGGCATCGAAACCGCCGACTCGGCAGCCCTCGAGCGGACGTACGAGTACTACGACCCGATCCACACGCTGCCCGAGGCCGGCCAGGACTGGTGGCGCCTGCACGCGGCCGACTCGGTCGCCGCTGCCGACGCCAGCCGCGAGGTCCACTCCTGACCCACCGATTCGGTAGTGCAAACTCGCGCTCTACTGCGACTTTCCACTACCGAATCGGGCTTCCGCGGCTGTCCTGATCCGCGCGAACTGGGAGACGATCCTGACCTCGTCGCAGACGAGCACCTGGGCCGGCACATGCAGCACCTGATGTCCGAGCGCCACGGCGGCCGCGTCCTTCGCGAGGTCGGCGGCGCGGCGGGCGGGATCGTCGTGCGTGGGCCCGTCGACCTCGATGAGCAGCAGTGAGCCGTCGGGCAGATCGACCGCCAGGTCGTAGCGGCGTACGCCTTCGGGCGTCTGTAGAACGTGCTGACGACGGAAGGACGTGAGGCCCGCACGACGCAGCAGCGCGCCGACGGTCACCTCGGTCAACGCGTCGGCGCCGTCCGCCGCGTGCTCAGCCGCTTCCCGGATCGTGTCGACGAAGCGCACCTTCGTCAGTCGCGCGAGGCAGTCCACAACACCCTCTGGCGTGACGATGCCCTGCTGGACCGCGGCGAGGACGAGACCCGCCGCGCGCCTTCGACCACGTTGCCGCGAGGCGGCATCGATCGTGGCGCGCGCGGTGGTCACGCAAGCAAGGCCTCCGACCGTGGTGAGGTCGATCGTGTCGAGATGGCGTGTGTGGTGGACCCGGACACCTGGGAGCGGTGATACCACCACGCCGTGCGGGACGAGGATCTCGACGTCCGCGGTACTCCAGCGGGTGAAGCCTCTCAGCTCGAGAGCAGTCAGGGCATCGAGCGCCGCGCGCTCACCGGCATGGAGCAGCGCTGCGTGCCCCATCTGCTCGACGGAGAGCGCTCCGGTCATGAGTGCCAGGACTCGCGGACCGACCGGCTGCCATCGCTGGGCCCTGACCTGGCTGCGAGCATGATCATGGCTCACACCCAATGCCAGCAGCTGGTCCCGATGAACGAGCCCGGCTTGTGACTCGGCGAGCTCGAGGAGCCCAGGGACAAGGGCGAGTGGCTGAGTACGACCCGTCATGGGCACAGGCTGGGCAGGCGACGACGGACCGAGCCCTCGGTCGCTGGTCCAGCTGGGGATACCACGCCGTGATGCCGTCCCTGTGGGCCGACTTGGTGGTGGAATCTCGCGCTCTGCTGCGACTTCCCACTACCAAATCAGAGGGCGGGCGGGCGGTTCTCGTACGGCGTGGAGAGTACGACGCTCGTGCGCGTGGAGACGTTGGCCTTGGCGCGGATCTCAGCCAGCAGCAGCTCGAGGTCGGCGGGGCTGCCCACCCGCACCTTGAGCACGTACGACTCGTCACCCGCGACCGAGTGGCAGGCCTCGATGGCGCTGACAGCCTCGAGCCGATGCGGCGCGTCGTCCGGCGCAGCGGGGTCGATGGGCTTGATCGAGATGAGGGCGGTGAGCGGGAGCCCGAGCTGGTCGTGGTCGACCACGATCGTGTAGCCCTTGATGACCCCGCGCTGCTCGAGGCGGCGAACCCGCTGGTGGACGGCGGACGTCGAGAGCCCCGTGGCCTTGCCGAGGTCGGTGTACGACATGCGGCCGTCGCCCGCCAGCAGGCGCACGATCGCCTGGTCGATCTCCTCCACGAACGCACAGCCCTTCGTCCCGACCGGCCCGCACGACCGGATCTCCGGCACAACCTACCGAGAGGCGCACGGATGTCCCGCCCGATACCCGGATCGTGACCACTACCGGCGGGTAGCGAGAGGGGCCCGCCTCAGGAGGTGAGCGACCGCCCGATGACCATGCGCTGGACCTGGTTGGTGCCCTCGACGATCTGCAGCACCTTGGCCTCGCGCATGTAGCGCTCGACCGGGAAGTCCTCGACGTAGCCGTAGCCCCCGAACACCTGCACGGCATCCGTCGTCACCTTCATGGCGACGTCGGTCGCGAAGAGCTTGGCCTTGGCCGCCTCGACCGAGAACGGCATTCCGCGGTCCTTGCGACGCGCGGCCTCGAGCACGAGCGCGCGGGCGGCCGACACCTGCGTCGCCATGTCGGCGAGCATGAACGCGATCCCCTGGAACTCGCCGATGGCCCGGCCGAACTGGCGCCGCTCCTTCGCGTACGCCGAGGCCGCGTCGACCGCGGCCTGCGCGAGCCCGACGGCGCACGCGGCGATGCCGAGGCGGCCGGAGTCGAGCGCGGCGAGCGCGATCTTGAAGCCCTGGCCCTCCACGCCGACCAGCTGCGACGCCGGCACCCTCGCGGAGTCGAGCAGCACCTGCGCGGTGCGCGACGCCTTGGCACCCATCTTGCGCTCGGGCGGCGCGCTGGACAGACCGGCCGTGTCGGCCGACGCGACGAGGCAGGAGATGCCGCGGGCGCCGTCGTCCGAGGTGCGCACCATGAGGTTGTAGAAGTCCGCCACTCCCCCGTGCGTGATCCACGCCTTGGTCCCGTCGACGACGTAGTCGTCGCCGTCGCGCACCGCTCGGGTCACGAGCGCGGCGGCGTCCGAGCCCGACGACGGCTCCGACAGGCAGTAGGCACCGAGCTGGTCGCCGCCGAGCATGCCCGGCAGCCACCGCGCCTTCTGCTCGTCGGTGCCGTACTCCGCCACCGGGAAGCAGGCGAGCGAGTGCACCGACACCGAGATCGCGACCGACAGCCAGGCGCCGGCGAGCTCCTCGAGCACCTGCAGGTAGACCTCGTACGGCTGGCCTCCGCCACCGATCTCCTCGGCGTACGGCAGCGACAGCAGCCCTGCGGCACCGAGCACCCGCAGCTCGTCGCGGAAGAACGTGCCGTCGTGCTCGTACTGCGCCACCTTCGGTGCGAGCTCGGCGTCGGCGATCTCGCGGACGAGGTCGAGCAGCGCGACCGACTCCTCCGTCGGGAGCATGCGGGACGCCGGCGTCACGGACAGCGCCATCTAGACCACCACCAGCTCGCGCGGGCTGTGGTTGACCCGCTCGCCCGCCGACTCGCCGCACACGACGATGTCCTCGATGCGCGCTCCGTGCTGCCCGGGCAGGTAGATGCCGGGCTCGATCGAGAACGCCATGCCCGGCTCGAGCAGCTCGGTGTTGCCCGTGACGATGTACGGCTCCTCGTGCGTCTCGAGGCCGATGCCGTGGCCGGTGCGGTGCACGAAGTACTCGCCGTACCCCGCGGCCTCGATCACCGAGCGCGCGGCGGCGTCGACCGACTCGCACGTGACCCCGGGGCGCACGTGCTCGCACGCCGCGATCTGAGCCTCGAGCAGCACCTCGTAGTACGACGCGAACTCGGCCGGCGGTTCGCCCACGGAGTAGGTGCGCGTCTCGTCGGAGCAGTAGCCGTCGGGCATGGTGCCGCCGATGTCGACGACGACCGGCTCGCCTGCCTGGATCACGCGGTCGGACAGCTCGTGGTGGGGGCTGGCGCCGTTCGGGCCGCTGCCCACGATGACGAAGTCGACCGACACATGGCCCTCGGCGAGGATCGCGTCGGCGATGTCCTTGCCCACCTCGCGCTCGGTGCGCCCCGCCCGCAGCCACTGCGGCACCTGCGCGTGGACGCGGTCGATGGCCGCGCCCGCGCGACGCAGCGCCTCGACCTCGTCCGGCGTCTTGCGCATGCGGAGCTCGCGGAGCACCGTGCCCGCCAGCATCTGGTCGACGCCCGGCATGGCCGCGCGCAGGCGCAGCACCTTCTCGGCCCACATGTGGTTGTCGAGTGCCGCACGCCCGCGCTCGGGCAGCAGCGAGCCGACGAGCATGAACGGGTCGTCGGTCTCCTGCCAGGTGAGGATGTCGATGCCGAGGTCTCCGATCGGGCTCGCCAGCGCGGCCGGCTTCTCGAGGAACGGCACCACGATCGTGGGGTCGCCCTCGGCCCGGAGCACGAGGCAGGTGAGCCGCTCGAGCGGGATCGCGTCGTACCCGGTGAGGTAGCGCAGGTCCGGCCCAGGGCTCACGAGAAGGGCGTCGACCTCCTGCGCCGCGGTGGCCCGCTGGGCCCGGGCGAGACGGTCGGCGAGGTCGGTGATCGGCGGGTGGTTGCTCACGACGGCGACCCTACGCCGAGCGCGCTGCCCTGACAGACTTCGGCGCATGTGGGTCACCCCTGATGGCGTCCAGCACGTGCTGGCGCTCCCCGAGCCGGCCGAGGTGCTCACGCCCCGGGCGCTCACGTCGTACGCCGCCCTCGTCGCCTCGACGCCGCGCGAGGACCTCGAGCTCGCGCTGGACGACCGGCTCCTGGCCCTGGCCGATCACGGCTTCGAGCCCGACCCGGGCGGCCTGTTCGTGGAGCGTGCACCGGCCGAAGGGCTCCTCGACGGCGACCTCGGCAGCCTCGGCGGGCTCGACGCAGCCCTCGCCTCGATCGACCCGCGCTGGCAGGTGGACCTGCTCTACGCCCTGCACGCCCTGCTGGCCCTGCCCGCCGACGGGACGGAGAACCCGCGATGACCGATCGCAGCCCCAAGCTGATGCTGCTGGACTCCGCGTCCCTGTACTTCCGCGCCTACTACGGCGTGAAGGAGGACGTCGTCTCCCCCGACGGCATCCCCGTGAACGCCGTCCGCGGGTTCCTCGACTCGATCACGCGTCTCGTCTCCGACCACTCGCCCACGCACGTCGTCGCCTGCTGGGACGACGACTGGCGACCCACGTTCCGCACCGACGCGATCCCGTCCTACAAGGCCCACCGCGTGGCCGACCCCGCGGCGAACGCCGAGGAGGTGCCCGACACCCTCGAGCCGCAGGTGCCGGTGATCGCCGACGTGCTCGCCGCGCTCGGCATCGCCCGCATAGGAGCGCCGGGCTACGAGGCAGACGACGTGATCGGCACCCTGGCGGTGCACGCGACCATGCCCGTGGACGTCGTGACCGGCGACCGCGACCTGTTCCAGCTCGTCGACGACGACCGCGGCGTACGGATCATCTACACGGCGAAGGGCGGCGTCGGACGTCCCGACCTCGTCACCGAGGGCTTCGTCGAGGCGAAGTACGGCATCCCGGGTCGGTCGTACGCCGACTTCGCGGCGCTGCGCGGCGACCCGTCCGACGGCCTGCCCGGCGTGCCCGGGGTCGGCGAGAAGACCGCGGCGCAGCTGATCACGACGTACGGGTCGCTCGCCGCCGTGATCGCGGCCGCCGACGCCGGCGACCCGGCGGTACGCGCGACGGTGCACGCCAAGATCGTCGCGGCCGCGGACTATCTCGCGGTCGCGCCGCTCGTGGTGCAGGTCGCGACCGACGTACCGGTACCCGAGCACGATGCGACGCTGCACGCGGAGCCGGCCGACCCCGACGGCCTCTCCTACCTCACCGAGCGCTGGGGCCTCACGAGCTCTGTCGATCGTCTCCTGAAGGCCCTGCGACGCAACGCGTCCTGATCGTTCAGGACGCGGAGGCCGACGGCGACGGCGAGCCGCTCTCGCCCACGACCTCGGTGAGCCCGGCCGCCGCCATGTACAGCACGGACAGGCGCTGGGCAGCCTCGGTGCCGGCGGACCACACGAGGATCATGTCGGTGTTGGTGAGGAAGCCCACCGCGGTGATCTGCGACTTCCGCGCCTGCTCGACCTGGGCGACGGGGACGCCGTTGAGGGTGCCGGTGACCGCCTCCTTGCCGCCGAAGCCGCCCACCATGAAGGTCAGCAGCTGCGCCTTGGCGGTGACCGGCACGTCGTCGCGGAACCGCCAGACCTGGACGCCGCCCACCTCCTGGCCGCCGAACATCAGCTGCCGGGCGATCGCGCCGGAGAACACGCGGGACACCGACGGGTTGGCCCCCTGCGACTGCACCTGGCCGTCCTGGCCGTCCGCGGTGACGTAGGCGAAGTCGGGGAGCGTCGCGAGGGCCGACTCGGGGAGGATCTCGAAGGTGTCGACCGCCGTGCCGGACGGTGACGCGGACGGGCTGGTGGTCGGCTCGGGCGACGTCGAGGCCGACGTCGAGGAGGCGGTTGCCGACGGCTCGCCGGCGGCGCTGCCGCTGCATCCGGCGGTCAGGAGCGCAGCAGCCAGGACGACGCCGGTCACGGCGGTGGGACGGAGCACGGACGGACCTCCTCAGGGTCCTGTCACGCTACCCCGGCTCTGCGGGATCCCTGGAATCGGCGTCACAGCATGGTCACGGCCGCTCGTGCGCGAGCAGGGCCCAGATCGCGAGGTCGCCCCATTCGCCCCGGAACCACGACTCCTCGCGCAGGTGGGCCTCCTGGCGCATGCCCAGGGCGGCGGCGAGCCGGGCCGACCGGTGGTTGCGAGGGTCGAGCTGGGCCCACACGCGATGGGCCCCGAGCAGGTCGAAGGCGACGTCGACCAGCGCCGCAGCCGACTCGCGCGCGAAGCCGAGCCCCTGGACGTCCGGGTGGAAGATCCAGCCGATCTCCGCCTGCGCGTTCTCCAGCGAGCTCCACTTCAGCGTGAGGTCGCCCACGACCCGGCCCTCGTGCTCGACCGCGAGGTGCACGACGTCGCCGTCGGCCTCGACCCGGGTGCGTCCCGCGCGCTCGGTCACGAGCTCGGCGATGCGCTCGCGCGGCTGCGGGTCGAACATCAGGTAGCGCGTGACGTCGTCGAGGCTGCGGTAGGCGTGGATGTCGTCGACGTCGCCGGGTGCCCAGGCCCGCAGGAGCAGGCGCTCGGTCACGACGGGCAGGGGGACGGCGGTCACGTGCTGAGCCTCCCACCCGCACCCGGCGTCGACCGGTCAGACGGGCAGCGCGTCGACCGCGTACGACGCGGAGCCCGTGTCGCCGTCGATCCCGGTGACCACCTCGAGCACGAGCACGAGGCGCGCGCCGGCGGCGCCGCCCAGCTCGGCCGCGACGTCCGCCGGAAGGTCCGCTGCGTAGACCGTCGGCCCGTAGTCGTCGGTGCAGGCCGTGGCGGGCGGCACGGTGGCGTCGACGTCGACCACCGCGGTCACGACCGCCGGCTGCCGGCCGGTCGCAAGCGTCGTGCCGACGATGCGCAACGAGGTGGGGACGTCGGGGCACGATCCCGAGCCCCAGAGCCCGAGGTAGACCTGGGAGCCGCCGGCGGCGGTCACCACCATGGCCTGGGCGTTGCCCTGACCGGGCTGGGGGAAATCCGCGGGGAACGAGGCGCCGGCCGGAGGGTCGGCCACGGCCCAGGTCGAGGACGCATCCGGCGCCGGGAGGTCCTCGGAGGCCGTGGCGAACGTGACCGAGTAGCCGTGCTCGTCGTCGGCGGCGTTCTCGATCTGGTCGATCCAGATGCGCAGCGGCACCCCCCGCCGGTCGTACGTCACCGTGCTCGACGCGGCGTCGGCACTCCCGGCCACGACCCCGTGCAGGTCCTCGACCGTGCGCGGGAAGCCCTCGAGCAGCGTGGGCGCGACCGCGCCGCCGGAGTTGTCGGTGCTGGTGGCGGTCTCCTCGACCACCTTCCCGTCCTTGACGACCACGGTGAGGGAGATGCCCGGGCAGAAGCACTGCTGGACGATCGTCAGCTGGTACTCCCCCGTGCTGGCGGGCGAGGAGGACCAGGCGGCCCGGGCCGCGTCGAGCGTGGTGACGGTCGCCGGGGCGCTGGGCACGGGCGAGGTGGGGCTGCCCGAGCCTCCTGGCCCCGCCACCTGGGTGCCGCAGCCCGCGAGCACGAGCGCCCCGGCCAGGAGCGCAGGCACGGCGGCGCGACGCAGCCCTGGTCGACGCAGTGCCGTGAGCGGTGATCGGGTCATGGCTGGTCCTCCACGTGATCCGCAGGGCACGGGGCCCGTCAGCGCTGTGACGCCGCTCACGGGAGCGCGGTTCCGTCTCAGACCGAGGAGAACGAGACCACGCCGCGCTTGACCGCGTCCACGGCCTCGCGGGCGGTGCGTGCGAGGTGGTTGCCGTCGGGGGTGTTGTGCGACCCTGCGGCGTCGGCGATCTGCCCCAGGAGGTCGGCGAGCTGCTTGCACCACCGCACGAAGTCGCCCGCCTGCAGCTCGGTGTCGCGCAGCACCGACTCGAGCCGGTGCCCGCTCGCCCAGCGGTACGCCGCCCAGGCGAAGCCCAGGTCGGGCTCGCGCAGGAACTGCACGTGCTCCTCCGCCTCGAGCTTGCTCAGCTCGCTCCAGAGCTTCACCGTCTCGGCGATGACGTCGCGGGCCGCGCCCTCAGGCAGCCTCGGCGGGATGGCGTCGTCCGGCTGGCGCGCCTCGAACACCAGCACCGACGCGCACGCGGCGAGCTCGGCGGCGGTGAGGCCGTTCCACAGGCCCTGCCGCAGGCACTCGGCGGCCACCAGGTCCATGTCGTTATAGAGGCGCTGGAGCATCCGCCCGGCGTCGGTCACCTGGGCCGTGTCGTCGGCCGCAGTGAGGTAGCCGAGCTCGGTGAGGATCGCGCAGACCCGGTCGAACTGCCGCGCGATCGAGTTGGTGCGGCTCTCAACCCGGCGCTCGAGGCCGCGCGTCTCGCGCAGCAGCCGGTGGTAGCGCTCGGCCCACCGCGCGTGCGCCTCGCGCTCGTCGCACCCGTGGCACGGGTGCTGCCGGATCTGCCGGCGGAGCTCGAGCACCTGCGAGTCCTCGCCCTGGTCGCCCTTGGGCTTGCGCGGCTTGTCCACCCGGATGTCGCCGACGAGGTCCTTGAGCTTGGCGGCGAGGTCGCGGCGCGAGTTGGCCGACCGCGGGTTGAAGAGCTTGGGGATGCGCATGCTCTCCAGGGGCTCGACGGGCGCAGGGAAGTCCAGCACCGAGAGCCGCTTCACCTGCCGGTCGAGGGTGAGCACGGTGGGTCGCGGCTCGTCCTTGTCGGTGAGGCCCGGGTCGAGCACGACCGCCACACCGGAGCGTCGCCCGGCCGGCACCATGATCACGTCGCCGGGCTTGAGCCTGGCCAGCGCAGCCCCCGCCGCGGCACGTCGACGCACGGCGCCGTCGCGCGTCAGCTCCTTCTCGCGGTCGGTGAGCCGGCGGCGCAGCTCGGCGTACTCCGCGAAGTCGCCGAGATGGCACTCCATCGCGTCGTGGTAGCCGTCGAGCGCCTCCTCCTGCTTGCGCACCTGCTTGGCGAGCCCGACGACCGCGCGGTCGGCCTGGAACTGCGCGAACGACGTCTCGAGCAGCTCGCGCGCAGCGTGGTGGCCGAAGGATCCGACGAGGTTGACGGCCATGTTGTACGACGGCTTGAACGACGAGCGCAGAGGGTAGGTGCGCGTCGAGGCCAGACCGGCGAGGGCGCTCGGGTCGAAACCCTGGTGCCACACGACGACGGCGTTGCCCTCGACGTCGATGCCACGACGACCGGCGCGGCCGGTGAGCTGGGTGTACTCCCCCGGCGTCACGTCGGCGTGCGTCTCGCCGTTCCACTTCACGAGCTTCTCGAGCACCACGCTCTTGGCGGGCATGTTGATGCCGAGGGCGAGGGTCTCGGTCGCGAAGACCATCTTCACGAGCCCCTTCTGGAAGAGGTCCTCGACCGTCTCCTTGAAGGTGGGCAGCATGCCCGCGTGGTGGGCGGCGAAGCCGCGCTCGAGCCCGTCGAGCCACTCGAGGTAGCCCAGCACCATGAGGTCTTCCTGCGGGAGGTCGGCGCAGCGGTGCTCGACGATGCCGCGGATCTGCAGGCGCTCGTCGTTGCTGGTGAGCCGCAGGCCCGCAGCGAGGCACTGCTCGACCGCGGCCGCGCAGCCGACCCGGCTGAAGATGAACGTGATCGCCGGCAGCAGCCGCTCCCGGTTGAGGCGCTCCACCATCTCGGGCCGGAGCGGCATCAGCGCGCTGCGGTTGCGCTTGCCGCCGCGACCCGGACGACCCGCGGATCCGTCCCGGGCCATCTTCTGCACCCGCTCGTCCTCGCGGGCCATGCGCACGAGCTCGGGGTTGACCCGCGTCTGGTCGTCGTCGACGAAGAGGTCGTAGAGCCGGTCGCCCGCCATGACGTGCTGCCAGAGCGGCACGGGCCGGTGCTCCTCCACCACGATCTGCGTCTCGCCGCGGACGGTGGACAGCCACTCTCCGAACTCCTCGGCGTTGCTCACGGTCGCCGAGAGAGCGACCACCGCCACGTGCTCGGGCAGGTGGATGATCACCTCCTCCCAGACCGCGCCGCGGAAGCGGTCGGCGAGGTAGTGCACCTCATCCATCACCACGTACGACAGGCCGCCGAGGGTGTGCGAGCCGGCGTAGATCATGTTGCGGAGGACCTCGGTCGTCATGACGACGACAGGTGCCTCTCCGTTGACCGAGTTGTCCCCGGTGAGCAGCCCGACCTTGGCGGCGCCGTACCGCGCGACGAGGTCGTGGTACTTCTGGTTCGACAGGGCCTTGATCGGGGCCGTGTAGAAGCACTTGGTGCCCGAGCGCAGGGCCAGGTGGACGGCGAACTCGCCGACGATGGTCTTGCCGGCGCCGGTCGGCGCGGCCACGAGGACCCCTGACCCGTCCTCGAGCGCCCGGCAGGCGTCGATCTGGAACTGGTCGAGCTCGAAGTCGTAGAGGCCCCGGAACTCGTGCAGAGCGGACTTCTCGTCCTCCGCCCGCTGGCGGGAGGCGACGTAGCGCTCGGCGGGCGAGTCCATACCGCAAACCTATGTCGTGCCGGGCCGGAACGCGGTTCGGCGCTCCGCCCGTCAGCGCACGAGGAGGGCGACCGCCCCCGGCGCGACGCCCACCTCGACCGGCAGCGGACCGATGCGCTCGCCGTCGGCGTACGCCACCTGCCCCGGCGCCTCGAGCCGCACGGTCACGCCGGTGTGCTCGTGCACCTCGGGCCGGGACACGTGGGTGCCCTTGTAGACCGTCGGGAACACCCGCAGGAACGTGGCCGTGGGGAGCTCGTCGAGGAAGGTCACCGAGAGCAGGCCGTCGTCCGGGAGCGCGCCGGGGCACACCTTCATCCCGCCGCCGTACTGCGTCCCGTTGCCGACGGCGACGAGCATGCCCTTGCCCTCGTACCGGTGCTCGCCGGGCAGGCCCTCGTCGACCACCATGACGTACGGCACGGGCTTGAACGACCGGAGCTCGGCCAGGATCGCGCGCAGGTAGCGGGCCTGCCCGGTGGGCCAGGTCATGCGGTTGGCGCGCTCGTTGACCATCGAGTCGAACCCGCTCGAGAGCACCGCGAGGAACCAGCGGTCCACGCCGTCGGCCGTGATCGCCCGCCCCGCGTCCACCGCCCGGGAGGTGCCCGCCTGCAGGCAGTCGGCCACGAGGTCGGCCGCCGCGACCGGATCGGTCGGGACGCCGAAGAGCGTGGCCGAGTCGTTGCCGGTGCCCAAGGGGAGGATGCCCATCGGCACCCCGGTGCCTGCGACCACCTGCAGCACGAGGTGCACGGTGCCGTCTCCCCCGCACGCCACGACAGCCGCCGTGGGCTCGGCCTCGATGGCCTCGCGGAGGCTGCTCATCGCGTGCTCGGCATCCACGCCCTGGATGTGCACCACCTCGAAGCCGCGATCGCGGAGCCTCGCCTCCGCGGCGGGCGCACCCGAGGACGCCCGCCCCTTGCCCGAGGTCGGGTTGACGAGCATCAGGATGCGTGGGGCCACGGCGCCGGACTCTATCCCGGCCGCGTCCCCGCGCACAGGCTCGCCGGAGGCGGCCCTACAGCAGGTCGTCGTCGAGCGGGCTGGGCCGCAGGTCGGAGGGATCGACGACGGGCTCCTCGAGGGCCGAGACCTCGTCATCGGCCCACTCGCCGAGGCCGAGGCGCTTGTCGCGACGGCGGCGGCGCAGGTCGTTGAGCGCGGTGATGCCCACGGCGACGATCACGACGCCGAGGAAGGGCGTCGCGACGAGCAGCATGGTGATCGGGTCGGGCGTGGGGGTCGCGACGGCGGCGAAGGTGAGGCAGCCGATCAGCAGCCAGCGCCAGTTGCGCACGAGCGTGCCCGAGCGCAGCAGGCCGGCGAAGTTGAGCATCACGAAGATCAGCGGGATCAGCATCCCGATCCCGAAGAACACCAGGATCTGGATGATGAACGTGAGGTACTCGTTGATGTTGATGATGTTCGCGACGTTCTCGGGCGTGAAGCCCAGGAACACCTCGAGCAGCTGGGTCATCGACTGGTACGCCACCCAGGCGCCGAAGAGGAAGAGCGGGGTCGCGGCGGCGACGAAGCCGTACGCCCACTTCTTCTCGTTGCCCTTCAGGCCTGGCGCGAGGAACCGCCAGAGCTGGTAGAGCCAGATCGGCAGGGACAGCACGAGGCCGGACACCATGACGATCTTGAGCTGGACGGTGAAGGCCTCGGTGACGCCGTTGATCGCGAGGACCACGGTCTTGCCCTGCGCCTCGGCCGACTGGACGACGAGGTCGAAGGGCGCCCGCACGATGTCGAGGATCTGGTCGTAGAAGATCCACGCCACGATCGACCCGGCGATGATGCCGAGGACTGCCCGGAACAGCCGGGCCTGGAACTCGCGCAGGTGCTCGAAGAGGGTCATCGCCCCCTCGGGGTTGCGCGTGCGGCGACGCCGACGCCCGGTGCCGGAGCCCGCTTCCGGGCTCACCTCACCTGCGACCACGACGTCCTGCTCGGCCGGGCTGCGCGCGTCAGGCGCGCGGGGCGCCGTCAGCCGGCGGGGTCACCGGCTGCGCGAGGATCTGCTCGCCCGTGACCGGGTCGACCAGGTAGCGGGGCGCCTCGGGCTGGGCGGGAGCGGCCGGCACGGCGGGTGCGGCGGGTGCGGGCGGTGCGGCCTGGACGGCCGGCGCTGCCGGGGCGATGTCGTCGTCGGCACCGGACTTGAAATCGTTCTTGAGGCCGTCGGTCTCGGCCTTGAAGATGCGCAGCGAGCGTCCGACGCCGCGCGCGAGGTCGGGCAGGCGCTTGGCACCGAACAGCAGCAGGACGATCAGGAGGACGATCCAGAACGCCGGCTTCTCGAAGATCGCCACGACACAGCCTCACTCGTTGCGGGGACGCACCGGACGACCCGGTGCGGGCGGACCCACGATAACCCGAGCGCCCGCTCCGGGCCGAGCAGGCCTGGGGCGGGCGCAGGGAGTGTCCCGGGAGCTCTCACGCGGAGAGCGGTGCCTCAGGAGGCGGTACGGGCGGTGAGCTCGGCCATGAGGTCGTCGGTGGTCTCGAGCCAGAGCGCCAGGTCGAGCAGGTCGTCGTACCCGATCGGGGCGCCGCCGTGGTGCTCGCGGGCCTCGGCCGGCACCGGCACGCGCTCGATCTCGACGCCGGCGGTCGACAGCAGCCGCACGACCTCGGCGTCCGCGGCCTTCTCGACGTCCTCGTGGCACTGGGGGCAGCCGAACGTGTAGGTGCGGCGGCTCAGGTCGTCCTCGATCGCCTCGACGACGCGGACGTGCACCTGGCGCGGGGTGAGGTCGACGTCACCGCACATCGGACAGGTCGCCTTGATGGTGGCCATCGGAGCCTCCTCCCGGTCTCTCAGCCCTCGGGTGTGGCTGACAGATCTGGATTCGGCACGCTGACCGGGCAGGCTTGAGCCCGAACGGGGAGATTTCCGCGCGCGGCGGCTACGAACGGGTCACGCCCGGTAGGCGGCGAGCGCCTCCGCGGCCTCCGCGCGCACCCGCTCGACCACGTCCGGGCGGTCCACCACCTGCACGGAGGGCCCCGAACGGAGCAGCAGGCGCACGAGCCAGCGCTCGTCGGCCACGGGGAGCACGACCTGGAGCCGGCCGTCGGCGAGCTCCTGCACGGAGTCCACGGGGAACTCCTCGGCGATCCAGCGCACGCTGCGGTCGAGCACGAGGGTGACCGATCCGCCCTGGGGGCGCAGCACGCCCGCGCCCAGGTCGAGGGGTACGGCGTCCGCGGGCACGTCGGCCGCGTCTCCGAGCACCTCCGCAGCCACGATCCGGTCGAGCCGGAACGTGCGCATGGCCTCCGCGCGGTGGCACCAGCCCTCGAGGTAGACCCGGCCGTCGAGCGCGACGATGCGCAGCGGGTCGACGTCGCGCTCGGTGCGGTCGTCGAGGGCCCCGACGTACGTGATGTGCAGGCGGCGGCCGTCCTCGAGCGCGGCCCGGACCGCGGCATCGACCTCGGGCGCGACCGTGGCGTCGACCTGGACGACGACGCCCTCGGCCGCGGCACTGGCCTCGCCCGCAGCGGCCTCGAGCTTGGCCTGGGCCGAGGCGATGGCGTCGCGGTCGTGCGGGCCGGGCACCGCGGCCAGGAGGCGCAGCGCCACGAGGAGCGAGGCCGCCTCGTCCGCGGAGAACCGCAGGGGGCGCCCGATGGTCTGCGGGTCGAGCACGGTGATGACGCCGTCCTCGTCCCAGAACTGGATGTCGACGAGCTCCTGGTGCTGGTGGCCCGGGCGGCCCGTGCAGATGAGCAGGTTGAGGTCCTCGACGAGCTGCTTCTCCGAGACGCCGAAGTGCTCGGCGGCCTCCGGGATCGTGACGCCCTCGTGCGCGGAGAGCCACGGGACGAGCGACAGCAGCCGCGAGAGCCGGCCGGCTGCGGTGCTGTCGGACTTCTTCTGCGCGCTCATGCAGGCACCTCCCCCGCCGAGAGGCGGAGCCGTCGGACCACCGCGTCGCGCAGCGACGGCGGCGCCTCGACCACGACGTCGGCGGCGAGACCGACCAGCTCGCGGGCGAGCACCTCGTCGTCGGAGAACGGGACGAGCAGGAGGTCGGTGGACTCCCCCGGCTCCACCGCCGTGGCGCGCCGGCGCAGACCGTGCGCCCTGTCGGCCCTCACGCGGATCTGGGCGACGAGGGAGCCGGGGGCCGGCGTCGCGGAGGCGACCAGCGCTGCCACGTCGACGCCGTCCGGCACCTCGTACGCGCCCGGAAGGCCTGTCTGGGTGACATCCCCGACCACGCGGGAGAGGCGGAACACGCGGGGAGCCCCGCGGTCGACGTCGTGGCCCACGAGGTACCAGTGGCCGCGCCGGGACGTGACCCCCCACGGCTGGACGGTGCGCGTGGCGGCGGTGCTGTCCTCGGGGCGGCGGTAGTCGAAGGTGACCGACCGGCGCAGCCGGGACGCCTCGAGCAGGACGGGGAACGACGGCTCGGTGGTGCTCACGCGAGTCTCGATGCCGACCGGGCCCTGCACGATCGTGCCCCCGGCAGCCTCGAGCTTGCGCAGCGCGCTCTGGGCGGCCGGGCCGAGGCTGGCCTGCTCCCAGACCCGCGCGGCGAGGCCGACCACGGCGAGCTCGTCGGTGGAGAGCTCGATCTCGGGCAGCGCGTAGTCGGCGACGGCCACGCGGTAGCCCTCGATGCCGCCCGAGCCGTCGGAGCCCTCGACCGTGAGGATCGGCACCCCCATCGAGCGCAGCTCCTCCTTGTCGCGCTCGAACATCCGCTCGAACGCCTCGTCCGACGGGCTGTCCTTGTACGCCTCGACGGCGTCGCGCAGGAAGCTCTTGGGCACCGGGCGTGAGGACGCCATGAGCGCGAACAGCAGGTTGAGCAGGCGCTCGGTGCGGTCCTTCTGGCTCACGGCTCCCCCACGGGCGTCGGACGGTCCGTACGGCGGCCGCTGAGCGCGGCCGCCGTACGCGAGGACTGGCTCAGCTGACGCCGAGCAGGTCGATCACGAAGACGAGCGTCTTGCCGGACAGGCGGTGGCCGCCGCCCGCAGGGCCGTAGGCCAGGTGCGGCGGGCAGACGAGCTGGCGGCGTCCGCCGACCTTCATGCCGGGGATGCCCTCCTGCCAGCCCGCGATGAGTCGGTTCAGCGGGAAGTTGACCGACTGGCCGCGGCCCCAGCTGGAGTCGAACTCCTCGAGGGTGTCGAACTCGACGCCGAGGTAGTGCACGTCGACGGTCGCGCCGGGCATCGCCTCCGCGCCGTCGCCGACGACGATGTCGGTGATGACGAGCTCGGCCGGGGCCTCGTCGCCCACGAACTCGATCTCGGGCTTGTCCATGGGGTGCTCTCCTTGGTTGTCTCGGGAGGTCGAACCTACCGCGCCCGACAGGCCGCCGACCGGCGGCGGCGCGCCGTGCGCGGAGGCGTCGGGTGGCCGCCCCGGGCGCGGTCGGTGACGATGGTGACGTGAGGACGTCGTGGCGGCTCGGGCCCGCCGCCGTCGCCATCGCGGCGGCCGCGGTGCTGGTGGGCTGCGCCTCGGCCCCCTCGCCCGGATCCGGGAGCACGCCCGGTGCGGTCGTCTCGTCGTCCCCTGCCGCCGAGCCCTCGCCCGGCACGTCGACGTCGGGCGCCGCCGCCCGCCAGATCAACGCAGCGGAGCTCGCCCGGTGCGCGGCCGTGCTCGAGGTGCCGACAGTGCGGGGCCTGCTCGGCGGGACGCCGGAGGTGACCGGGGGCAAGGAGCGGGTGACCGGCGCGATCACCCAGACCCGGTGCACGTGGACGGCGGCCAGCGGCCGCTACCTGACCATCGTCTCCCTCGACGGCCCGGGCCTGCCCGAGCGGGCCAGGACGGTGGCCGCCGGCGCGAAGCCCGTGCCGGGACGCACCGACGTGCTCTACGACGCCTCCAAGGGTCTGATCGTCACCGTCGACGACCGCCTGCACCAGGTGGTCGCGGGCGGTGCCGGCACCGCCCAGGCACGCATCATCGGCCTCAAGGCGATCGACGCCATCCGCTCGGGCGGCTGACCCCACGTCGCCGCCGTTGCGGGCAGGTCGTTGTGCTCGCGCCGTGGCTGGTGCCGGCAGACCAGGGCTACTTGGCGGGAGCGGTCTCGCCGGGGTTGATGAAGTTGACCATGTCGACGACGAAGACGAGCACCTCGTTCGGCTCGATGTCGGGGCTCGTCGGGTTGGCGCCGTACGCGAGCGCGCCGGGGATGATCAGGAGGCGGCGTCCCCCCAGCTTCATGCCCGGGATGCCCTGCGTCCATCCGAAGATGACCTCGTCGAGGCCAAACTCCGAGGGCTGTCCGCGGTCGAAGGACGAGTCGAACTGCTTCGTGGTCGAGGCCCCGACGCCGGCGTAGTCGGCCAGCACCCGGGCGTTCGCGAGGACCGGGTCGCCGGTGCCCTCGACCAGGTCGATGACCTGCAGCTGGGTGACGTCCTTGGTCTGGTCGCCGATCGTGATGACCGGCTTCACGCCGAAGCCGCCCTCGACCGTGACGCCGCAGGCGTCGTTGCCGATGCCCTCGGTGGTCGTCGTGGCCGTGCCGCAGTCACCGGCGGCGGCGGACGACGAGCCCGCGCCGGACCCGGCCTCGGACGTGCTGCCGCAGGCGGACAGCACCAGGGCGGCGGACAGGGCGAGGGTCGCGGGCGCGACGAGGCGGGAGCGCTTCATGGTCCCCGACCCTAACCCGGCGCGACGGCCCTCCCGTGCACCGGACCCCCGGCTGAGGACCGGCACCCTGAGAGGCTCACATGCTGGCGATCAGCTTCTCGACCCGCTCGTCCACGGCCCGGAACGGGTCCTTGCACAGGACCGTCCGCTGGGCCTGGTCGTTGAGCTTCAGGTGCACCCAGTCGACCGTGAAGTCCCGACGACGTTCCTGCGCCCTCTTGATGAACTCGCCGCGCAGCTTGGCCCGCGTGGTCTGCGGCGGGAGGGTCTTGGCCTCGAAGATCGGCAGGTCGCTGCTCACCCGCGCGACCGCCCCGCGCTTCTCCAGCAGGTAGTACAGGCCTCGGGTGCGCGTGATGTCGTGGTAGGCCAGATCCATCTGCGCGATGCGAGGGCTCGAGAGCGGCAGGTCGTGCTTTGCCATGTAGCGCTCGAGCAGCCGCAGCTTGATGACCCAGTCGATCTCGCGCTCGACGAGGCCGAGGTCACCGGTCTCGACCGCACGGACCGAGCGGGTCCACAGGTCGAGGACCCTCGAGTGGATGCTCGTGGGGTCGGCGGTCAGACCGCGGCGCTCGGCGAAGTCGCGGGCGCGGTCGAGGTACTCGGTCTGGATCTGCAGGGCCGACAGCTCGCGGCCGTTGGCAAGCCGGACGGTCTTGCGTCCGGTCGGGTCGTGGCTGATCTCGCGGATCGCGCGGATCGGGTTCTCGAGCGTCATGTCGCGCAGCACCGAGCCGTGCTCGAGCATGCGCAGCACGAGGTCGGTGCTGCCCACCTTGAGCATCGTCGTCGTCTCGCTCATGTTCGAGTCGCCGACGATCACGTGCAGGCGGCGGTAGCGCTCGGCGTCCGCGTGCGGCTCGTCCCGGGTGTTGATGATCGGGCGCGAGCGCGTCGTGGCGCTCGAGACGCCCTCCCAGATGTGCTCGGCCCGCTGGCTCACGCAGTAGACCGCGCCCCGAGGCGTCTGCAGCACCTTGCCCGCACCGCAGACGATCTGGCGCGAGACGAGGAACGGGATCAGGGTGTCCGCGAGGGCCGCGAACTCGCCGTGCCGGCCGACGAGGTAGTTCTCGTGGCAGCCGTAGGAGTTGCCGGCGGAGTCGGTGTTGTTCTTGAAGAGGTAGACGTCGCCCGCGATGCCCTCCTCCTGGAGGCGCTTCTCGGCGTCGACCAGCAGCCCCTCCAGGATGCGCTCGCCGGCCTTGTCATGGGTGACCAGCTCGGTGATCTGGTCGCACTCCGGCGTCGCGTACTCCGGGTGGCTGCCGACGTCGAGGTAGAGGCGCGCGCCGTTGCGCAGGAAGACGTTGCTCGACCGGCCCCACGACACGACGCGGCGGAACAGGTAGCGGGCGACCTCGTCCGGGGAGAGGCGCCGCTGCCCCCGGAAGGTGCAGGTGACGCCGTACTCCGTCTCGATCCCGAAGATCCGCCGGTCCACGTGGCCACCCTAGGCACGGGTACGCCGGTCGCGCAGGACGGCGCGCACGCCGTCGGGCACGAGTGTGGTCAGGCCGGGTCGCCGGCGGCGTCGTCGCTGTCGTCGTCCACGCCGAGGAGGTCGGCGAGACGCGGGCCGTTGATGCGGCGGAACTTCCGCCGGGGGCGCGCGCGGTCGAGGATCGCGACCTCGAGCTGGGCCGGCGTGAGCACGCGGGACTCCCCCGGTGTGCCGTTCCCGTTGACGGGCGCCGAGCCGAGCAGCTCGACCGCGAGCCGCAGGGCGTCCTCGAGCGACAGCCCCTCGTTCCAGCGCTCGCGCAGCGCGGCGGTGATCTGCTCGGCCGACCCGCCCATCGCCACGAAGCCGTGCTCGTCCCCGACCGACCCGTCGAACGTGAGCCGGTAGAGCTGGTCGTCGTGCACCGTCTCGCCGATCTCCGCGACGACGATCTCGACCTCGTACGGCTTCTGGGTCTCGGTGAAGATCGTGCCCAGCGTCTGGGCGTACGCGTTGGCGAGGCTGCGGCCGGTGACGTCGCGCCGGTCGTACGAGTAGCCGCGCAGGTCGGCGAGGCGTACGCCGGCCACCCGCAGGTTCTCGAACTCGTTGTACTTGCCCACGGCGGCGAACGCGATGCGGTCGTAGATCTCGGAGATCTTGTGCAGCGCGCGCGAGCGGTTCTCGGCGACGAACAGCAGGCCGTCGGCGTACTGCAGCACGATGACGCTGCGGCCGCGGGCGATGCCCTTGCGCGCGTAGTCGGCCTTGTCCTTGATGACCTGCTCGGGCGAGACGTAGAACGGGACGCTCATCGGGTCACTCCCCTCCCGCGGTCAGCGGCGCGTTCGGGCCGTCGGGCCGGGTCTGCCGGGCGGCGACGACCGAGCGCACGAGCGGGTCGAGCTCGGCCTCGGGCAGCCGCCGGTAGCCGTCGACGTCGACCACCGCGACGACCGGCAGGATGCCGCGGGCGAGGTCGGGGCCGCCGGTGGCGGAGTCGTCGTCGGCCGCGTCGTAGAGGCTCTCGACGACCGCGCGGACGGCGTCGTCGGGCGAGAGGTCCTCGCGCCAGAGCTTCTTGAGCGCACCACGCGCGAAGAGCGAGCCGGAGCCGACGCTGTGGTGGCGGTGCTCCTCGTAGCGGCCGCCCGTGACGTCGTAGCTGAAGATGCGGCCGCCGCCGGTCTCGGTGTCGAAACCGGCGAACATCGGCACGACCGCGAGGCCCTGCATCGCCATGCCGAGGTTGCCGCGGATGAGCGTGGCGAGGCGGTTGGCCTTGCCGTCCATCGACAGCTGCGCGCCCTCGATCTTCTCGTAGTGCTCGAGCTCGACCTGGAAGAGCTTCACCATCTCGACGGCAAGACCGGCCGTGCCGGCGATGCCCACGCAGCTCGACTCGTCGGCGGGGAAGACCTTCTCGATGTCCTTCTGGGCGATGATGTTGCCCATCGTGGCGCGGCGGTCGCCGGCCATCACGACGCCGCCCGCGAAGGTCGCGGCGACGATCGTGGTGCCGTGCACCGACTCGGTGACCAGCCCGGCGGGCAGCGAGCGCCCGCCCGGCAGCAGCGACGGGTCGTGGGTGGCCAGGAACTCCGCGAACGACGACGAGCCCGTCGCGGTGAACGCGGACGACAGGGTGCCCCCGAAGCGGCCCTGCTGCGCTGAGGTCACTGTCCGCCCTTCTGGACGAAGCCGCGGACGAACTCCTCGGCGTTGGTCTCGAGCGCCTCGTCGATGTCCTCGAGGATCGCGTCGATGTCGGCGTCGAGCGCCTCCTTGCGCTCGGCGAGGTCGCTCGTCGCCGCAGCGGTCTCCTCGACCTGGTCGACGTCGGCGTCCGTACGGCTCTTCTGCGCGTGCTCGCCGGTGTCCCGGGTGGGCATGGTCGCCTCCACGAGGTGTGTCCCGACGTCCGCCGCCGGGGCTGGTCTCGACCCTATACACGCCGCCGCCCGCACGCCCTCCGGTACCACCCGCGCCGTCACCCTGATCAATCCGTCGTTACCGGGCCCGGGAAGCGACTGATTGACCACTGCGAGCGAGGGGGTCAGGTGTTGAGGGCGCGCAGGAGGTCGCCAGCGGTGGGGCTCGCGTCGAGCAGCCCGCCCACGTGCGCGCGGGTGCCGCGCAGCGGCTCGAGGGTGGGCACCCGCTGCAGGGACTCGCGCCCGGGCACGTCGAAGATGACGGAGTCCCACGACGCGGCGGCGATGTGGTCGGCGTACCGGCGCATGCACTCGCCGCGGAACCATGCCCGGGTGTCGGCGGGCGGGCTGCCGATCGCAGCCTCCACCTCGGCGTCCGTGGTGATGCGCTCGAGGTTGCCGCGCAGCTGCAACCGCTGGGCGAGCCCCTTGTCGGGGCGGACGTCGCTGTACTGCAGGTCGACGAGGTGCAGGCGCGCGTGGTCCCAGTCGATGTGGTCGCGCGAGCGGTAGCCGTCGAGGATCGCGAGCTTCGCCACCCAGTCGAGCTCGGACGCGAGGCTCCTCGGGTCGGTCTCGAGCCGGTCGAGCACCGACTCCCAGCGGTCGAGCACGTCGGCGGTCTGCGCGTCGACGTCCGAGCCCAGGGTGTTCTCGACGTGCTTGCGCGCCTGCTCGAGGAACTCGCGCTGCATCTGGACGGCCGTGATGCGCCGGCCAGACCTCAGCGTGAGGAGGTGCGTCAGCGACGGGTCGTGCGACACACGGTGCATCTCGCGCACCGGGTCGTCGAGGACGCCGTCGATCTCCAGTGTCCCGGCCTCGAGCATCGCCAGCACGAGCGAGGTGGTGCCGAGCTTGAGGTACGTCGACACCTCGGCGAGGTTGGCGTCGCCCACGATCACGTGCAGTCGGCGGTACTTCTCCGGATCGGCGTGCGGCTCGTCCCGCGTGTTGATGATCGGTCGCTTCAGCGTGGTCTCCAGGCCGACCTCGACCTCGAAGAAGTCCGCGCGCTGCGACAGCTGGAAGCCGTGGGTGCGCCCGTCCTGGCCCAGCCCGACGCGTCCCGCGCCCGTCACCACCTGCCGCGTCACGAAGAACGGCGTCAGGTGCCGCACGATCTCCGCGAACGGCGTGGTGCGCGCCATGAGGTAGTTCTCGTGGGTGCCGTACGACGCGCCCTTGTTGTCGGTGTTGTTCTTGTAGAGGTTGACGGGATGGGCGCCCGGCAGGTTGCGGACGAGGTCGGTCGCGCGGGCCATGATCCGCTCCCCCGCCTTGTCCCAGATCACGCCGTCGCGCGGGTTGGTGACCTCGGGGCTGGAGTACTCCGGGTGCGCGTGGTCGACGTACAGCCGGCCGCCGTTCGTGAGGATGACGTTGGCCAGGCCGAGGTCGTCGTCGGTGAGCTGCGTGGGGTCGGCCTCGGCCCGTGTCATGTCGAAGCCGCGGGCGTCGCGGAGCGGGTGCTCCTCGTCGTAATCCCACCGGGCACGGGCCCCGCGCACGACCGACGCCGCGTACGACGTGACCACCTGGGTGCTCGTCATCATCGCGTTGACGTGCGGATGCCCTGGCACCGAGACGCCGTACTCGGTCTCGATGCCCATCACGCGATGGACGCTCACGGCACGGCCCTAGAGGTACTGACCGGTGTTGGCGACCGTGTCGATCGAGCGCCCTGCCTCGGTGCCCTGCTTGCCCTGGATGAGGGTGCGGATGAAGACGATGCGCTCGCCCTTCTTGCCCGAGATCCGCGCCCAGTCGTCCGGGTTGGTGGTGTTCGGCAGGTCCTCGTTCTCGCGGAACTCGTCGAGGCACGCCGACAGCATGTGCTGGACGCGGATGCCGCGCTGACCGGTCTCGAGGAGGTCCTTGATCGCCATCTTCTTGGCGCGCGCCACGATGTTCTCGATCATCGCGCCGCTGTTGAAGTCCTTGAAGTACAGGACCTCCTTGTCGCCGTTGGCGTAGGTGACCTCGAGGAAGCGGTTCTCCTCGGTCTCGGTGTACATCCGCTCGACCGCGCGCTGGATCATCCCCTGGCACGTGGCGACGCGGTCGCCGCCGTGCTCGGCGAGGTCCTCGGGGTGCAGCGGGAGGTCCGGCGTCAGGTACTTGCTGAAGATGTCGCTCGCTCCCTGGGCGTCCGGGCGCTCGATCTTGATCTTCACGTCGAGCCGGCCCGGCCGCAGGATGGCCGGGTCGATCATGTCCTCGCGGTTCG
Source organism: Longivirga aurantiaca (assembly GCF_042660085.1). Taxonomy (NCBI): domain Bacteria; kingdom Bacillati; phylum Actinomycetota; class Actinomycetes; order Sporichthyales; family Sporichthyaceae; genus Longivirga; species Longivirga aurantiaca. The sequence goes on from NZ_JBHSTI010000008.1 coordinate 1,610,483, forward strand.
ACGCGCCGATGACGATGACGTTCTCCAGGCTCTCGACGCCGTCGATCTCGCTGAGCAGCTGGGGGACGATCGTGTTCTCGACGTCGCTCGACACACCGGTGCCGCGCGTGCGGAACAGCGAGTCCATCTCGTCGAAGAACACGATCACGGGCATGCCCTCGGACGCCTTCTCACGCGCCCGCTGGAACACGAGCCGGATGTGCCGCTCGGTCTCGCCGACGTACTTGTTGAGCAGCTCGGGGCCCTTGATGTTGAGGAAGAACGAGCGTCCCTGCTCCTTGCCCTCGACCTCGGCGACCTTCTTGGCGAGCGAGTTCGCGACCGCCTTGGCTATGAGGGTCTTCCCGCAGCCGGGCGGGCCGTACAGCAGGATCCCCTTCGGCGGCTTGAGCTTGTGCTCGCGGAAGAGATCGGCGTGCAGGTACGGCAGCTCGACGGCGTCGCGGATCTCCTCGATCTGCGCGGCGAGGCCGCCGATGTCGCCGTAGTCGATGTCCGGGACCTCCTCGAGGACGAGCTCCTCGACCTCGGCCTTCGGGATCTTCTCGAAGACGTACTGCGACCGGGACTCGAGCAGCAGGGAGTCGCCGGCGCGCAGGTGGGTGCCCCGCAGCGGCTCGGCGAGGCGGACGACGCGCTCCTCGTCGGTGTGGCCGATCACGAGGGCGCGGACGCCGTCCTCGAGGATCTCCTTGAGCATGACGATCTCGCCGTGCCGCTCGTACTCACGGACGGCGACGACGTTGAGCGCCTCGTTGAGCTGGACCTCCTGGCCCGGGCGCAGGTCCTCGGTCTCGACGTCCGGGCTGCACACCACGCGCATCTTGCGGCCGGCCGTGAAGACGTCGACCGAGCCGTCGTCGAAGGCCTCGAGGAAGACGCCGTAGCCGTTGGGCGGCTCGGCGAGGCGGTCGACCTCCTCCTTGAGCGCCACGATCTGGTCGCGGGCGTCCTTGAGGGTCGAGACCAGGCGCTGGTTCTGCGCGGACGCCGCCGCCAGCTCGGCCTGGAGCTGGGACACGCGCGGATCCGGCGCGCGCTCGTCGGTGTACGTCACGGTGCTCACCTCCCGTGCGTCCGCCCCGGTGGGGTCCACCGTGGCTGGGCCGTTTCTCGACCCTACCCACGTCGACCGGTTCTGCGCGCGCGCTGAGCCCCGCGACGCGCGTCGCAACGAAGACGTAACCGCCCGGAGCAGGCCGTCGCCGTCCGGATTCCGTCCCCGGAGGCCCCGCAGACGGGTCAGCCGGTGGGGAGCTCGTAGTCCTCGCCGTAGGCGCCCTTGGCGGGTCGGGTACGGCGCGGGGGCAGGACGGTGCCGTCGGCCAGGCGGCGCGAGCGGATGAGGAACCCGGTGTGGCCGTTCATCGAGTGGTCGGGGCGAACCGCCAGGCCCTCGAGGTGCCAGGTGCGCAGCAGCAACTCCTGCGCGTAGGGCTCGGTCCAGCGCCCGTCGGTCCGCAGCGTCTCGACCGTGCGCGACAGCTGGGTGGTCGTGGCGACGTACACCACGAGCACGCCCCCCGGCGCGAGCGCCTCGGCGGCCACCTCCACGCAGTCCCACGGCGCCAGCATGTCGAGCACGATCCGGTCGACCGCGGTGTCGAGGCCCTCAGCCATCCGGGCCCGCAGCGTCGGCACCAGGTCGCCGACCGTGAGCGACCATGCCGGGTGCTCCGACCCGAAGAAGGTCTCGACGTTGGCCCGCGCGACGTCCGCGAAGTCCTCGCGGCGCTCGTACGACGACAGCCCGCCCTGGTCGCCGACCGCCCGCAGCAGCGAGATCGACAGCGCGCCCGAGCCCACGCCCGCCTCGATCACCCGCGCGCCGGGATAGATGTCCGCGAGCCCGACGATCGCGGCGGCGTCCTTCGGGTAGACGATCGTGGCGCCGCGCGCCATCGACAGCACGAAGTCCGACAGCATCGGCCGCAGGGCGAGGTATGGCACCCCCTGGGTCGAGGTGACGATCACGCCCTCAGGGCCGCCGATGAGCGCGTCGTGCTTGATGGCGCCCTTGGCGGTGTGGAACTCCTTGCCCGCTCCGAGCGTGATGGTGTGCATCCGCTTCTTGGGATCGGTCAGCTGCACGCGCTCGCCCTCGCGCAGCGGTCCACGGCGGTGGTCTGCCCCGGTGGGGACACGGTCGGAGGTCACGGTCGGCAAGGATAGGCGCGCGGTCGGCGTACGCCGTCGGCGCGTCCAGCGATCGAGCGTAGGAGCACGCATGGCAGGCGCGGGGCCGGACGTCGGGACGTTCCTCGCCGCATCCGGGCATGCCCGGCTCGAGGAGGTCCTCACCCTCCGGGAGGCCCTGCACGCCGGCATCCCAGGGCTCGACGAGCGCATCAAGTGGAACGCGCCCAGCCTCGGCCCGGACGGAACAGACCGGATCACGTTCCGGCTGCAGCCCGGCGACCGTGTCGAGCTCGTCCTGCACCGCGGCACGTCCGTGCGCTCCATGGACGGCTTCGCCTTCGACGACGCCGACGGCCTCATCGCCTGGGCCGCGCCCGACCGTGGCGTCGTCGTGGTGCGCGATTCCGCCGACCTGGAGGCGCGGCTCCCCCAGATCGTCGACACCTGCCGACGCTGGGTCGAGGCGACCCGCGACTGACCGCGCTCAGACCCCGAGGGCCTTCTCGACGTCCTTCGTGGTGAGGATCCCGACGACCGTCCCCGTGTCGTCGTGGACGGCGTAGTCGGTGGCGGGCACGTCCTGCATGGCGCGCAGGAGGGGATCGCCGGCGAGGGCGATGTGCAGCCTGGCCCCGGGGTCGAGCGTGGTCGACACCGACGACACCGGCACCCAGGGGCGGCGCTCCACCGGCACCGCGGCGACGGCGTCCTCCTGGGCCACCGCCACGACGGTGCCGCTGCTGTCGCTGACGGCGATCGCGCGCGCTCCGGTGGCCTCGAGCCGCCTCAGCGCCTCGGCGAGCGGGAGGTCGTGCGGCACGACGACCGCGGGGCGGACGAGCCCGCGGGCCTCGAGCGCGGGCACCCGGGACATGAGCCGGGCGCGCTTCAGCGCGTCGGACGCACCCGCGTAGAGGTAGGCGCCGATCATCCCGGCGAAGACGATGCTGACGAGGTCGGGACGGCCGCCGAAGCGCCAGGCCAGGAGGAAGGGCAGCAGGAACACGAAGACGGCCACGGCCCGGCCCGCCCAGGCCGCCACGATCGTCCCGCGGTTCTCGTCCTTGGTGATGCCCCAGACGATGCTCCGGAGGACGCCGCCGCCGTCCAGCGGGAGGCCGGGGAGCGCGTTCCAGATCCCGAGGACGATGTTGGCGTAGCCCAGCAGCGCGGCCACGCTCGCGAGGGTCGAGTCCCCCGAGAGCGGGCTCCTCGCGAACCACAGCCAGGCGAGCCCGATGAGCACCGACGAGATCGGGCCGGAGGCCGCGATCACCGCCTCGCGCCAGGCGGAGGCGATCCGGCGCTCGTACGACGTCCAGCCGCCGAAGAACCACAGGGTGATCTGGTGCACCGGGAAGCCGAAGGCCCGGGCCGACCAGGCGTGGGCGAGCTCGTGCCCCAGGATCGACAGGTAGAACAGCACGGCGAACACGAGCGACCAGAGCACGACCTGCCCGAGGTCCGAGCGGTCGATCCGCAGGTTGTCGTTGTAGAGGTACGCGATGAGCGCGACGCCGAGGAGGCTGCTCCAGGGCAGCGAGACGGGGATCCCGCCCAGGCGGAAGGTCAGGCCGCTGCCACCGCGTGCGGGGGTCGGTGCCGCCTCCTGCTCGTTGCTCACCCGCCCACCGTAAGCGGCGCACCGCGGCGGGGCCTCCTCACGCCCCCGCGCTGCGGCGCGTCGGGCGCACCTCCGCCTCCGACGTCGGACCCGGCGCCTACTGTCGGGGCATGAGCACGAGCCCGTCCGACTCCCCCGCGCCGCTGGCGGCCGACCCCGCCGCGGTGTGGGAGGACACCGCCGCCCCGCGCACGTCGTCGCTGTCGCCGTCGCGGGCGGGCGACTTCATGACCTGCCCCCTGCTCTACCGGTTCCGGGTCATCGACCGGCTCCCGCAGAAGCCGAGCCGGGAGGCCGTCCGCGGCACGGTGGTGCACCAGGTGCTCGAGGACCTCTTCGACCTCCCGCCCGAGCAGCGCACCCTCGACCGGGCCGCGTCGATGCTGCCGGCGGCGTGGGACGTCGTGCGCGAGCAGGACGAGGCCGCGGCCACCCAGCTGTTCGAGAGCGCGGACGAGGCCGAGGAGTGGCTCGCCTCGGCCGTCCCGCTGCTCGAGAGCTACTTCCGCCTCGAGGACCCGTCGCGCCTCGAGCCGGCCGAGCGCGAGCTCCGGGTCGAGACCACGCTCGACGACGGCCTGGTGCTGCGCGGGTTCGTCGACCGGCTCGACCGCAACGCCACCGGCGACACCCGGGTGGTCGACTACAAGACCGGCAAGTCGCCGGGCGAGGGGTACGAGCAGAAGGCGCTGTTCCAGATGCGCTTCTACGCGCTGGTGCTCTGGCGCGCCACGGGCACTGTCCCCCGGCTGCTCCAGCTGCTCTACCTCGGCAACGAGCAGATCCTGCGGTACGAGCCGGACGAGGCCGACCTGCTGGCCACCGAGCGCAAGATCAAGGCGCTCTGGCGGGCGATCCAGCAGGCCCAGGAGAGCGGCGACTGGCGACCGAGCCCGTCGCGGCTGTGCGACTGGTGCGACCACCAGGCGCTCTGCCCGGCGTTCGGCGGCACTCCCCCGCCGCTGCCCACGCTCCCGGTGCCTCCCGTCCCGACCGCCTGACCGCTCGCGGCCTGTGGACGTCGGCGGCGCGGTGAGCCGGTCCTCGGGCTAGCGTGACCACGTGCCCACGACGACTGCCGCTGCCCGCGCGACCGCCCTGTCCAAGATCTACGGCTCGGGCGACACCCAGGTCACCGCGCTCGACGCCGTCGACGTCGACATCGAGGCGGGCCGCTTCACCGCGATCATGGGCCCGTCGGGATCAGGCAAGAGCACCCTCATGCACTGCCTCGCCGGCCTCGACTCGATCAGCGCGGGCCAGGTCTGGATCGGCGAGACCGAGGTGTCCGGCCTCTCGGACAAGGCGCTCACCCAGCTGCGCCGCGACTCCGTCGGCTTCGTGTTCCAGGCCTTCAACCTGATCCCCACCCTGACGGCGCTCGAGAACATCACGCTCCCCCTCGACATCGCCGGCCGCAAGCCCGACCAGCAGTGGCTCGACACCGTGATCGACACGGTCGGCCTCCGCGACCGCCTCACCCACCGGCCGAGCGAGCTGTCGGGCGGCCAGCAGCAGCGCGTCGCCTGCGCCCGTGCGCTCGCGAGCCGGCCGACGATCGTGTTCGCCGACGAGCCGACCGGCAACCTCGACTCGCGCTCGGGTGCCGAGGTGCTCGGCTTCCTGCGGCGCAGCGTCGACGAGTTCGGCCAGACGATCGTCATGGTCACCCACGACCCCGGTGCGGCGTCGTACGCCGACCGGGTGCTCTTCCTGGCCGACGGCCGGATCGTCGACGAGATGGCCGACCCCTCCGCAGACCGCGTCCTCGAGCGGATGAAGGCCTTCGAGCAGGCGCGAGGCTGACGACGTGCTGCGCGCCGCTCTCCGGTCCCTCCTGCAGCACAAGCTGCGGCTCTCGCTCACGCTGCTCGCCGTCGTCGTCGGCGTCGCGTTCGTGGCGGGCACCTACATCTTCACCGACTCCCTCAAGCGCTCCTTCGACGCGCTGTTCGACGCCCCGCAGCCCGACGTCGCCATCTCGGTCGACACCGGTGCGCAGACTGGCGGCCCCGGCGGCGGACCCGGCGGCCTCGACCAGGCGCCGACGATGCCGGGCTCGCTCGTGGACACCGTCGCCGGCGTCGACGGCGTGGCCGCGGCCTACGGCATCGTCTCGTCGGACGGCGCCCTCGTGATCGGCTCGGACGGGAAGGTCGTCGGCGAGAACGGCCCGCCGGCCCGGGGCACGACCTTCGTCGACGACCCCGCCATCTCCCCCCTGTCGATCGCATCGGGCCGGGCTCCCAACGGGCCGACCGAGGTCGCGCTGCTCGAGTCCACCGCCACGGCCGGCAAGGTCGGCATCGGCGACACGGTGAAGATCGACACGCCCGCGGGGGGCCTCGTCGACCTGACGGTGGTCGGCATCGTGACCCGCGGCATCTCCGGCAGCGACGGCAGCACCCTCGCCGTGTTCGACCTGCCCACCGCGCAGAAGCTGATGACCGGCAAGCCCGATCAGGTCACGAGCATCGCGGTGCGCGCCGAGCCCGGCGTCTCCCAGGATTCGCTCGCAGCCAGCATCGGCAAGGTCCTGCCCGAGGGCACGCGGACCCAGACCGGCGCCGAGCGCAGCGCCGACATCGCCGAACGGCTGTCCGAGGCCTTCCAGTTCATCAACACGTTCCTGCTCGCCTTCGCGTTCATCGCGCTCTTCGTCGCCGTGTTCCTTATCTTCAACACGTTCTCGATGCTGGTCGCCCAGCGCACGCGCGAGCTCGCGCTGCTGCGCGCGGTGGGCGCGAGCCGCGGCCAGGTGCGGCGCTCGGTCCTCGCGGAGGCTGGGGTGCTCGGTCTCCTCGCGGCGGTGCTCGGAGTGCTCGGCGGCATCCTCGTCAGCCAGGGTCTTCGGCTCCTGCTCAAGGGGTTCGGCGCCGACCTGCCCTCCGGGCCGCTGGTCATCGAGCCGCGCACCATCGTCGTGTCGCTCGTGGTCGGCCTCGTGGTCACCCTGATCTCGGCGTACGTCCCCGCCCGGCGGGCGGGCATCGTGCCGCCGGTCGCGGCGATGCGCGACGAGATCGCGCTTCCCGTGCGATCGCTGCGCGTGCGCACCGCGATCGGAGCAGTTCTGCTCGCAGCATCCGCGCTCACGGCGTATCTGGGTCTGCGCGACACAGCCGACGGCGAGCGCGCCGCCAGCCTCGTGGGCGTCTCCGCCCTGTGCGGCCTCGTGGCGGTCATCGCGCTCGCGCCGATGATCGGCCGCGCGGTGCTGGTGGTGCTCGCCGCGCCGTTCTCCGGCACCACGATCGGACGGCTCGCCCGCGAGAACGGTCGGCGCAACCCTCGGCGCACCGCGGCAACCGCGAGCGCGCTCGCGATCGGTCTCGCCCTCATGAGCGCCATCGGCGTGATCGCGGCGTCGACGAAGGCGTCGGTGTCCGCCGTCATCGACGACACCATCGGCGCCGACTTCGTGGTGTTCGGCGTGAAGTTCCAGCCGTTCTCGCCCGACGTGTACGACGCCGTCAAGGACACGCCGGGCACACGCACGGTCACCTACGTGCGCCAGGTGCCGATCGAGGTCGAGGGCGACCGCACCGCCCTCACCGGTGTCGACCTCGAGAAGTTCACCGACGTCGTCGACCTCACCATGCAGAGCGGGAGCGAGATCCCGTCGCTCGGGCTCGGGCAGGCGATCGTCGATGACGTGACTGCGGCGGACCTGGGGCTGAAGGTCGGCGACTCCATCGCCGCCACCTTCGTCAACGGCGATTCCGAGCTCACCCTGCGCGGCATCTACACAGCGGCCGGCCCCTACCAGGGCTGGATCACGGGTCTTGCCACCCTCGCCTCGATCGGCGCCCGCGAGCTCGACAGCGCGGTCTACATCCGGGCCGACGACGACGCCGACCTCGAGGAGGTCCGCACCACGCTCGACAGCGAGCTCGAGGCGTTCCCCACCGTCGCACTGCAGGACCAGGCGAGCCTCAAGGACCAGATCGACAGCCAGTTCGACCGCGTCTTCGGCTTCATCTACGCCCTGCTCGCGCTGGCGGTGATCGTCGCGTTCATCGGCATCGTCAACACCCTCGCCCTGTCCGTGCACGAGCGGCGGCGCGAGATAGGCCTGCTGCGGGCCGTCGGCACGTCACGCCCCCAGGTGCGCCGCATGGTCGTCCTCGAGGCGGTGATGATCTCGGTGTTCGGCGCGGCCCTCGGCGTCGTCCTCGGTGTCGTGTACGGCTCGCTGCTGCAGCGCGTGCTCGAGCCGCAGGGCGTCACCGAGCTCGCGATCCCCGGCGGCCAGATCGGCTGGTTCCTCGCGCTCGCCGTGGTGGGCGGGTTCGTGGCGGCGCTGTGGCCGGCGGTCACCGCGAGCCGCCTCGACGTGCTGCGCGCCATCGCCACCGAGTAGCCGCGGCCGGGTGTCAGGCCCGGGAGGACCAGACGTGCGACCACTCGCCGAGGAGCGCGGGGGTCACCTGCTCGAGCGACTCGACCACGTGCAGGCCGTCGGTGCCCTCGATCGGCACCAGCGACGGGACCGCCACGACGAGCGCGCCGCTGGCGATGCCCGCGGCCACACCGGTGTGCGAGTCCTCGAGCACCACGCAGCGGGACGGCTCGACGCCCATCCGTTCCGCGGCGAGGAGGTACGGGTCGGGGAACGGCTTGGTGCGCTCGCCCTCGTCACCCGCGACCGAGGTGGCGAACATCTCGTGCCCGACCTCGTGCAGCACCGAGTCGTGGACGGCCTCGACGAGGCGGCGCCAGGACGCCGACACCAGCGCGCACGGCACGCCGGCGTCCTCGAGGGCGAGCAGGAGCTCCCGCGCCCCGGGGCACCACTCGACGGGCCGGGTGCGCAGATTGCGCTCCATCGTGTCGAGCAGCAGCGCCATCATCGCCCCGTGCGTGAGGGCGCCCTCGGTGTGCCGCACCATGTAGTCGACCGCCGCCTCGAGCGGGCCGCCGACGAGCTCGGCCTGGTGCTCGGGGCCCCAGTCGACGTCGAGCGCGGACATGATCTCCGCCTCGGCGTCGTACCAGAGCTCCTCGGTCATCACGAGCGTGCCGTCCATGTCGAACATGACCGCGTCGGGCAGGTGGCTGCTCATGTGGCGTTGAAGTACTTCGCCTCGGGGTGGTGGACGATCAGCGCCGACGTCGACTGCTCCGGGTGCAGCTGGAACTCCTCCGACAGCTCGACGCCGATGCGCTCGGGCTCGAGGAGGTCGACGAGCACGGCCTGCATCTCCACGTCCGGGCAGGCGGGGTAGCCGAACGAGTAGCGGGATCCGCGGTAGCCCTGCTTGGCGATGAGGGTGTCCATGTCGGCGTCGTCCTCGGCGTCGATGCCGAGCTCGCTGCGCACGCGCGCGTGCCACATCTCGGCGAGCGCCTCGGTGAGCTGCACCGAGAGCCCGTGCAGCTCGAGGTAGTCGCGATAGGCGTTCTCGCTGAACAGCTTCGCGGTCGCCTCCGACACGCGGTTGCCCATCGTGACCACGTGGAACGCGATGACGTCGGTCTCCCCCGACTCCTTCGGACGGAAGAAGTCCGCCAGGCAGAGGTGCCGGTCGCGCCGCTGGCGCGGGAAGGTCAGGCGCACGCGCTCCTGGCCGGCCAGCGGCCCCTCGTGGTGCGCGATCACGAGATCGTCGCCCTCGGACCAGCACGGGAAGTAGCCGTAGACGACCGCAGCCTCGAGCAGCTGGTCGGTGTGCAGCCGGTCGAGCCACATCCGCAGGCGCGGACGTCCCTCGGTCTCGACGAGCTCGTCGTACGACGCGCCCGCCTCGCCGCGGCCGGGCTTGAGCCCCCACTGGCCGAGGAACGTCGCCCGTTCGTCGAGGTAGCTGACGTAGTCCTTGAGCTGGACGCCGCGCACGACGCGCGGCCCCCAGAAGGGAGGCGTGGGCACGGAGTTGTCCGTCGCGACGTCGGAGCGCGCCGGCATCTCGGCGAGCGGGGTCTCGTCTGGCCGCACGGTGGACGACGTGACACGGCGACCGCGCAGCGCGGGCAGCTCGGCACCCGGCTCGCCGCGCTTGACCGCCATCACGGCGTCCATGAGCCGCAGGCCCTCGAACGCGTCGCGGGCGTAGCGCACGGAGCCGTCGTAGATCTCGGCAAGGTCCTGCTCGACGAAGGCACGCGTGAGGGCCGCACCGCCGAGGAGCACGGGGTACTTCTGCGCGACTCCGCGGAGGTTGATCTCCTGCAGGTTCTCGCGCATCACGATCGTGCTCTTGACCAGGAGGCCGCTCATGCCGATCGCGTCGGCGGAGTTGTTCTCGGCCTGCTCGATGATCTCGCTGACCGGCACCTTGATGCCGATGTTGACCACCGTGTAGCCGTTGTTGGTCAGGATGATGTCGACGAGGTTCTTGCCGATGTCGTGGACGTCGCCCTTCACCGTCGCGAGGACGATCGTGCCCTTGCCCTCGTCGCCGCTGCGCTCCATGTGCGGCTCGAGGTGGGCGACGGCCGTCTTCATGACCTCGGCGCTCTGCAGGACGAACGGCAGCTGCATCTCGCCGCGGCCGAAGAGCTCGCCCACGGTCTTCATGCCCTCGAGCAGCGTGTCGTTGACGATCTCGAGGGCGGGCCGAGTCTCCAGTGCCTCGTCGAGGTCGGCCTCGAGGCCCTTGCGCTCGCCGTCCACGATGCGCCGCTGCAGCCGCTCGGACAGCGGCAGCGTCATGAGCTCGTCGGCGCGCTGCTTGGCGAGGGCCTGGGCATCGACGCCCTCGAACAGATCGAGGTAGTGCGACAGCGGGTCGTGCACGAGGTTTCCCTCGACGTCGTACCGGCGCCGGTCGTAGACGAGGTCGAGCGCGGCCTCGCGCTGCGCGTCGGGGATGCGCGCCATCGGCACGATCTTGCTCGCGTGCACGATCGCGGAGTCGAGCCCCGCCTCGACGCACTCGTGCAGGAACACCGAGTTGAGCACCACGCGGGCGGCCGGGTTGAGGCCGAACGACACGTTCGAGACGCCGAGGGTGGTCTGCACCTCGGGGTGGATCCGCTTGAGACCGCGGATCGCCTCGATCGTCTCGATGCCGTCGCGGCGCGTCTCCTCCTGGCCCGTCGCGATCGGGAACGTGAGGCAGTCGACCAGGATGTCCTGGACCGCCATGCCCCAGGTGCCGGTCAGGTCGCGCACGAGGCGGTCGGCCACACGCACCTTCCACTCGGCGGTGCGGGCCTGGCCCTCCTCGTCGATCGTCAGGGCGACGACGGCCGCGCCGTGCTCCTTGACGATCGGCATCATCTGCTGGATGCGCGACCCGGGCCCGTCGCCGTCCTCGTAGTTCACCGAGTTGACGACACCGCGGCCGCCCAGCATCTCGAGCGCAGCCTCGACGACCGGCGGCTCGGTGGAGTCGATGACCAGCGGGATCGTCGACGCCGTGGCGAACCGGCCGACGATCTCGCGGACGTCCGCCACGCCGTCTCGGCCGACGTAGTCGACGCACACGTCGAGCAGGTGGGCGCCGTCCTTGATCTGCTCCTTGGCGATCCGGACGCAGTCGTCCCACCGCTGCTCGAGCATCGCCTCGCGGAACGCCTTGGAGCCGTTGGCGTTCGTGCGCTCGCCGATCGAGAGGTACGCCGTGTCCTGACGGAACGGCGTGTGCATGTAGATCGACGACGCGCCGTGCTCGGTGCGCGGACGGCGTACGCCGATGTCGCGGCCGCCGACACGCTCCACGACCTGGCGCAGGTGCTCGGGCGTGGTGCCGCAGCAGCCGCCGACCAGGCCCAGGCCGTACTCGCGGGTGAACATGTCGTGCGCGGCGGCGAGCTCCTCGGGTGTGAGGGGGTACCAGGCGCCCTCGCCCTTGAGCACCGGCAGGCCCGCGTTGGGCATGCACGAGACGCCGATCTGCGCGTGCCGGGCGAGGTGGCGCAGGTGCTCGCTCATCTCGGCGGGGCCGGTGGCGCAGTTGAGGCCGATCATGTCGATGCCGAGCGGCTCCAGCGCGGTCAGCGCCGCACCGATCTCGGAGCCGACCAGCATCGTGCCGGTGGTCTCGACCGTCACCTGCACCAGAACCGGTACGTCGACACCGTGCTGCGCGATCGCCCGCTTGGCGCCGACGACCGCGGACTTCGCCTGCAGCAGGTCCTGGGCCGTCTCGACGAGGATCGCGTCGGCGCCGCCGGAGATCATCCCGCGGGCCTGCGCCTCGTAGGCGTCGCGCAGGTCGGCGTACGGCGCGTGGCCGAACGTCGGCAGCTTGGTGCCAGGACCGACCGAGCCGAGCACCCAGCGGGGGCGGTCCGCCGTCGAGTAGCCGTCGGCCACCTCGCGGGCGTGCCGCGCACCGAGCTCGGCGAGCTCCTCGATCCGGTCGGAGATGCCGTACTCCCCCAGGTTGGCGAGGTTGGCCCCGAACGTGTTGGTCTCGACGGCGTCGACGCCGACCGCGAAGTAGGCGTCGTGGACCGAGCGCACGACGTCGGGGCGCGTGGCGTTGAGGACCTCGTTGCAGCCCTCGTGGCCCTCGAAGTCGTCGAGGCCGAGGTCGTGGGCCTGGAGCATCGTGCCCATGGCGCCGTCGGCGACGACCACGCGGGTGGCCAGCGCCGTTCGCAGTGCGGACACACGGGCAGAGTCGTGGAGCGTCATGGTGAGGCAAGCCTATCGGCGTCGCGGGTGGGCCACTCGGCGGCTACTCGCGTGCCGAGGGCGCGGCGGCGGCGCCGCGGGCGTAGGTTGGCGGGATCCCCGGAGGACGGGGCCGTGCGATGCAAGGAGCGAGGGGCGCCGGTGATCGACTTCGAGGGTCTGCCCGAGGCGCTGCCCGATCTCGTCGACCCCGTCATGCTCTGCGCCTTCGAGGGCTGGAACGACGCCGGCGACGCCGCGAGCGGGGCCGTGCTCCACCTCGAGGAGGTCTGGGGCGCCACCCAGATCGCCGAGATCGACCCCGAGGACTACTACGACTTCCAGGTGAACCGCCCCGAGGTCGTCTTCGAGGAGGGCAAGCGCCAGGTCGTCTGGCCCACCACGCGCATCTCCGTGGCCCGCATCCCGCTCGCGACCCGCGACGTCGTGCTCGTGCACGGCATCGAGCCGTCGATGCGCTGGCGTGCCTTCACCGCCGAGCTGCTCGGCGCCGCCCGCGACCTCGGCGTCGAGATGGTGGTGACGCTCGGCGCGCTCCTGGCCGACTCCCCCCACACCCGCCCCGTCCCGGTGAGCGGCACCTCGAGCGACCCGGACATCGCGCTGCGGATGGGCTACGAGCCGTCGTCGTACGAGGGGCCCACCGGCATCGTCGGCGTACTGCAGGACGCCTGCACCACCGCGGGCATCCCGGCCGTGTCGCTCTGGGCCGCCGTCCCCCACTACGTCGCGCAGCCGCCCCACCCGAAGGCCACGCTGGCGCTGCTCGGACGCATCGAGGACCTCCTCGACGTCCCCGTGCCGCTCGGCGACCTCCCCGAGGAGGCCAAGGCCTGGCAGATCGGCGTCGACGAGCTCGCGAGCGAGGACGACGAGATCGCGGCGTACGTGCGCACGCTCGAGGAGGCCGTCGACACCGCCGAGCTCCCCGAGGCCAGCGGCGACGCCATCGCGCGCGAGTTCGAGCGCTACCTCCGTCGTCGCAACGTCGAGCCCCCGAAGTAGCCCGATTCGGTAGTGGGAAGTCGCGCTCCACCGCGACTTCCCACTACCGAATCGGCGTCACCGGCCGCGGAGGCTGCGGTAGCGCAGGGCGAGCGCAGCAGTGCTCGGGTCGAAGTGCGACAAGTCGGGCAGCTCGTCGGCGGTGAGCGCGGGCAGCAGCTGCCCGGCCATGACCTTGCCGAGCTCGACGCCCCACTGGTCGAACGGGTTCACGCCCCAGACCACGCCCTGCGCGAGAACGAGGTGCTCGTACAGCGCGACGAGCGAGCCGAGGGCGTACGGCGAGAGCCGGTCGAGCATCAGCGTGGTCGACGGGCGGTTGCCCGGCATGACCTTGTGCTCGACGAGGTCGTCGGCGACGCCGTCCGCGCGCACCTCGTCGGCCGTGCGGCCGAAGGCGAGCACGTGTGCCTGCGCGAGGACGTTCGAGATCAGCTTGTCGTGGTGGTCGCCGACGCCGTTGACGGGCTGGGCGAACAGGATGAAGTCGCTCGGCACGAGCGTCGTGCCCTGGTGCAGCAGCTGGTAGAACGAGTGCTGCCCGTTGGTGCCGGGCTCGCCCCACCAGATCGCACCGGTGTCGACGCCCACGGGGTCGCCGTCGATCGTCACGCGCTTGCCGTTGCTCTCCATCGTGAGCTGCTGCAGGTACGCCGGGAACCGCTCGAGGTACTGCTCGTACGGCAGCACGGCGTGCGTCTGCGCACCGAAGAAGTCGCGGTACCAGACGCCGAGCAGCCCCATGAGCACGGGCAGGTTGCGGTCGAGGTCCGTGTGCCGGAAGTGCTCGTCCACGGCGTGGAATCCCGCGAGCAGGTCGCGGTACGCGTCCGCACCGATGGCGAGCATCAGCGAGAGCCCGATGGCGGAGTCCATCGAGTAGCGGCCGCCGACCCACTCCCAGAAGCCGAACATGTTGGCGGTGTCGATCCCGAACTTCTCGACCTCGCCGGCGTTGGTCGAGACGGCCACGAAGTGCTTGGAGACGTCGGCGTCCGGGCCGAGGCCCGAGAGCAGCCAGCCGCGCGCGGTGAACGCGTTGGTCATGGTCTCCTGCGTCGTGAATGTCTTGCTCGACACGATGAACAGGGTCTCGGCGGGGTCGAGGTCCTGGGTGGCCTCGACGATGTCGGTGCCGTCGACGTTGGACACGAACCGGAAGTCGATGTCGCGCCTCGACTGGTGCCGGAGCGCGCGGTAGGCCATGACCGGACCGAGGTCCGAGCCGCCGATGCCGATGTTGACCACGGCCCGGATCGGCTTACCGGTGCTGCCGAGCCACTCGTCCCCGCGGACGCGGTCGCAGAACGCCTCCATCCGGTCGAGCACCGCGTGCACCTCGGCGACGACGTCGACGCCGTCCACGACGAGGCTCTCGCCCCGCGGGATCCGCAGCGCAGTGTGCAGAACCGAGCGGTTCTCGGTGGTGTTGATGCGCGCGCCGGAGAACATGGCGTCGATGCGGGCCGGCAGGCCCCGCTCCTCGGCGAGAGACACGAGCAGCCGCAGCGTCTCGTCGGTCGCACGGTGCTTGGAGAGGTCGGCGTGGATCCCGGCGGCGTCGAGGGACATCCGGGTCGGACGTCCGGGCTCGGCCCCGAACAGCTCGCGGATGGTCCGGCCGCCGATCTCCGCGTGGTGCGCGCTCAGCGCCGCCCACGCCGGTGAGGCCATCACCGGCCCCTGCTCGGTGCGCCACTCCTGCATCGTCTCCACCCTCCACCACTGCCAAGGCGGCCGATCGCGGTCCCCTAGGCTCCTTCCACGACCCTACCGAGCGCGGCCATGCGCCCGGACCCCGCACGCACGACGAAGGGCATGACGATGGCCACGGACACCCCCCTGCAGATCGGCATGGTCGGGCTCGGCCGCATGGGTGCGGGACTCGTGCGCCGGCTCATGCGCGACGGCCACTCCTGCGTGGTGTACGACGTCAACCCCGACGCCGTGGCGGCGCTGGTGGCCGACGGCGCCACCGGCGCCGACTCGTATGCCGACCTCGCGGGCAAGCTCGAGGGCCCGCGGACGGTCTGGATCATGGTGCCGGCGGGTGAGATCACCGAGTCGACCGTGACCAGCGTGGCCGAGCACCTGTCCGCAGGCGACGCGATCATCGACGGAGGCAACTCCTACTACCGCGACGACATCCGGCGTGCGGCAGAGCTCGGCGCGAAGGGGATCCACTACCTCGACGTCGGAACGTCCGGCGGCGTCTACGGCCTCGAGCGCGGCTTCTGCCTGATGCTCGGCGGTGATGCCGGAGCGGTGACACGCCTCGCCCCGCTCTGGCGCACGATCTCCCCCGGCGTCGAGACCGCCCCGCGCACGCCGGGCCGCACGGGCGACATCGCACCCGAGGAGGAGGGCTGGCTGCACTGCGGTCCTGCCGGCGCCGGCCACTTCGTGAAGATGGTGCACAACGGCATCGAGTACGGCGCCATGGCGGCGTACGCCGAGGGTCTCAACATCCTGGCCAACGCGAACGAGGGCCTGCGCACCCGCGCGCAGGACGCCGAGACCGCGCCGCTCGACCACCCCGAGTTCTACTCGTACGAGATCGACATCCCGGCGGTCACGGAGGTGTGGCGCCGCGGTTCCGTCGTCGCGTCCTGGCTGCTCGACCTCACCGCCGCCGCCCTGGTCGAGTCCCCGCAGCTCGAGGAGTTCTCCGGCCGCGTGTCCGACTCGGGCGAGGGCCGCTGGACGGCCATCGCCGCGATCGAGGAGGGCGTGCCCGCCCCGGTGCTCACGGCCGCGCTCTACCAGCGCTTCTCGAGCCGCGGGAACGCGACGTACGGCGACAAGGTGCTGTCGGCCATGCGCAAGCAGTTCGGCGGCCACCACGAGAAGAAGGACTGACCGGGCGCGAGGAGACCGTCCGCGTCGAGTCAGAGGGTGACGCCGAGGAGCGCCTCGGCCAGGTCGCGGACGACCGGACCGGCGGTGGCGTCCTCGTGGCCCGCAGCGCCTCCGCGCAGCCGGGCGGCCTCGGCCCAGCGGTCGATCGCCGCGAGCGCGCCGGGGGCGTCGAGGTCGTCGGCGAGGCAGGCCCGCACCTCCGAGAGCACGTCCCCCGCCGGTGCGGCCTGCGGCGCAGCCACGGCGTCGCGCCAGGCCGCCAGCCGGGCGACGGCCTCGTCCAGCCCGGCCTCGGTCCAGTCCCAGTCGGTGCGGTAGTGGTGCGCCAGGATGGCGAGCCGGATGGCCGACGGGTCGGTGCCGGCGAGGCGCAGCTTCGAGACGAACGCGAGGTTGCCCCGCGACTTGCTCATCTTCTCGCCGTCGAGACGCACCATGGCGGAGTGCGTGTAGTGGCGCGCGTAGGGCCAGACGCCCGTGGCGACATGCGCCTCCGAGGCACCCATCTCGTGGTGCGGGAAGGCGAGGTCGCTGCCGCCGCCCTGCACGTCGAGCGGCGACGCGAGGTGGTCGAGGGCGATCGCCGTGCACTCGATGTGCCAGCCCGGGCGCCCTCGGCCGAACGGGCTGTCCCACGACGGCTCGCCCGGGCGCTCGAGCTGCCACAGGAGGCAGTCGAGCGGGTGCTGCTTGCCCGCGCGGTCGGGGTCGCCCCCGCGCTCGGCGAAGATCTCGAGCATGCGGTCCTCGGACAGCCCGGCGACGGACCCGAACCGCTCGTCGGCGTGCACGCGGAAGTAGAGGTCGCCGTCGACGGAGTACACGGCACCGGCCGACTGCAGCTTCTCGATGTACGAGATCACGGCGGGGATCGATTCCACCGCGCCGATGTAGTGCTTCGGCGGGAGGACGTGCAGAGCGGCCATGTCCTCGCGGAAGAGCTGGGTCTCGCGGTCGGCGAGCACCATCCAGTCGTCGCCCGTCTCGAGCGCGCGGGCGAGGAGCGGGTCGTCGACGTCGGTCACGTTCTGCACGTAGTCCACGTCGTGCCCTGCGTCGAGCCACACCCGCTGGACGAGGTCGAACGTGACGTAGGTGGCCGCGTGGCCCATGTGCGTCGCGTCGTACGGCGTGATGCCGCAGACGTAGATCCGGGCGACCGGACCGGGCGCGGTGGCGCGGACCTCGCCGGTTGCGGTGTCGTGCAGCCGGAGCGCGAGACCCTTCCCCGGCAACGACGGGACTGAGGGTGCGGGCCACGCGTGCATGGGCGCGATCCTATGCCGAACGCCTGGCCGGGAAGCCCTGGAGGTGTCCCGGCGGTCCGGACGTCAGAACGCGGGCCAGGGAAGCGACGGCCAGCCGTCGCCGGGGAGCGGGAACGCGCCCTCCCGGATGCGCCGCATCACCCGTTGCTGGGTGCGTGCCAGCTCCTTGCGCGTGAGCAGCTCCGACAGCTCGCCCCCGAGCTCCCCCTCGAGCCGGTCGAGCAGGCGGTCGAGGTCGTCGTCGAGCCCGTCGTCGAGCGCGTTCCCCGCCCAGCCCCACAGCACCGTGCGCAGCTTGTCGTCCTCGCTGAACGAGACGCCGTGGTCGACGCCGTACGTGCCGAGCGGGGCCTCGGGCTGCACACGGCCCCGGAGCACGTGGCCGCCCTTGCGGTCCGCGTTGTTCACGACCGAGTCGAACACGCACATCCGGCGCAGGTCGGCGTCGTCCGCGTGCACGAGGGTCACCGGTCGCCCGCCGTCGCCGTGCGCATCGATCACCTCGAGCCAGCCGGACGGGGTGGAGCCGCGGTCGACGACGTCGACGAGCCCTCCCCCTGGCTCCATCTCGCCGCCGCCGTCGGGCGTGACCCAGGCCTGCGCCATGCCGCCGCCGTACGGACCGGTCTCGCGCCAGACGGTCGGCGGCACGACGTCCCACCCCAGGGCCTCGCTGACGAGGTACGCCGCGACCTCGCGCATGCCGAGCGTGCCCTCGGGGAAGTCCCAGAGCGGGCGCTCGCCGGCCGTGGGCTTGTAGACGCAGGTCAGCTCGACGCCGTCGAGGGCGCAGACCGTGAGGAGGGTGGCGTTGCTGGCGTCGACGAGCCGTCCCTGCACCGTGAGCTCGCCGTGGGTCAGAACCTCGCGGAGCTCGTCCGTCGTGAGCATGGCGTCAGCGTCGGTAGCCGTTGGCGCGCGGGCAGATGTGCCCGCCGGGCTCGAGCGGGAGGTTGCAGAACGGGCACGGCGGCCGACCCGCGGCGACGACCGACAGGGCCCGCTTGCAGAACGCACGTGCCTGCGCGCCGGACAGGCGCACGCGCAGGACGGCCGGCCCCTCCTCCGGGTCCTCCTCGAGGTCCGGCACGTCGTCCTCGTCCTCGACCACCTCGTGCGCCTCGATGATCAGGAGCTCGGTGTCGCCGTTCCAGCCGAGGCCCATGGCCCCGACCCGGAACTCCTCGGTGACCGGCACGTCGAGAGGGTCGAGGTCGTCGCTGCCGATCGGCGCGGTCGCGGGCACGGAGGCCTCGCCGCCCGTGCGGCGCACCACCTCGTCGAGGAGCGCGTCGACCCGCTCGGCCAGCACCTGCACCTGGGTCTTCTCCAGGGCGACCGACACGACCCGGGCGCCGTCCCGCGCCTGCAGGTAGAACTGCCGCTCACCGGGTTGCCCGACGGTGCCGGCCACGAAGCGGTCCGGCTGGTCGAAGAGGTGTACCTGGCGCACATCGCGACCCTATCCCGGTGCCGCGACGGCTGCCCTTCAGTGCGGCGCGGCGCCTGCTCCCCCACCGACCACGGCGTCCGAGCTGGTGGCGCGACGACGGCGTCCGGGCTTCTGCTTCGGCGGCACCAGACCCGCGACGTCGCCGCCGGTGTCGTTCTGCCGCAGCACGAACGGTCGGAGATCGGTGTAGCGGATCGCGGTGACCGAGCAGGGATCGATCGTGATGCGCTGGAAGGCGTCGAGGTGCATCCCGAGGGCGTCGGCGACGATCGCCTTGATGACGTCGCCGTGCGAGACGACGGCGAACGTCACGTCGGGGCCGTGCTCGGCGGAGAGCCGGGCGTTCCAGTCGCGGACCGCCGCCACCGCACGGGCCGACATGTCCGCGAGGCCCTCGCCCGCATCGCCCGGGAACACCGCGGCGCTGGGGTGGCTCTGCACGACCTTCCAGAGCGGCTCCTTCACCAGGGTCTTGAGCTCGCGGTTGGTCCAGTCGCCGTAGCGGCACTCCCCGACGCGGTCCTCGACGTGCAGGGCAGGCACCGGGTCCCGCCCGGCGAGCAGGTGCTCCGCGGTCTCGCGGGTGCGCTCGAGCGGGCTGGTGACCACGGCCGCGAGGGGCACCGGCAGGAGCCGCGCACCGACCGCCTCGGCCTGCCCGCGCCCCACCTCGTCGAGGTGGATGCCGGGGGTCCAGCCCGCGAGCACGCCGCCCGCGTTCGCCGGGGTCCTGCCGTGCCGCACGAGGATCACCGTCGCCATGCGCCGACCCTACGGGGCACGGGGCCGGGAGGCTGTCACGATGGGGGCGTGATCCGAGGTGTAGGGCTCTACTGCGACGGCACGGTGCGACCCGACGGCGTGGTGCCGATTGAGGTCGGCACGACCTTCGACGACGACGACGCACGCGTTCTCGCGTCGCTCTGGCTCGAGGCCAAGGAGGCCGGCCCGGACAGCTTCGTGTGGCTCGGCCTGCGCAACGTCGAGCACGCCGAGCTCACCCGTGCCGCAGACGTGCTCGGCCTCGACGAGCTCCTCGTCGAGGACGCGCTGTCGGTCACCCAGCGCGCCAAGGTCGAGGTCGACGGCGACCGCGTGACGGCTGTGTTCAAGATCCTCGGGTACGTCGAGGAGACCTCCGACGTCGAGACCGGGCAGATCGCGGTCTTCGTCGGCCCGTCGTTCGTGCTGTCGGTGCGCATGGGCGAGCCGGGCGACCTGCGCGACATGCGCTCGAGGCTCGAGGGCGACTTCGAGCTGCTGCAGGCCGGTCCGCTGGCCGTGCTGCACGGCATCCTCGACGTCGTCGTCGACGGCTACATCTCCGTGGCCGAGGAGCTCGGCGTCGACATCGAGCAGATCGAGGAGCAGGTCTTCTCGCCCGAGCGCACCGACGATGCCGCGACGATCTACAAGCTCAAGCGCGAGAACCTCGAGCTGCGGCGGGCGGTTGAGCCGCTCACCCCGGTGGCCGACGCGCTCGTCCGGGGGCGCCTCATCCCCATCCCCGAGGTGCTCGGGCCGTACTACCGCGACCTCGGCGACCACCTGCTGCGCGCGGCCGACCTCTCCACGCAGCACGACAACCTGCTCGGCGCGGCGCTCGAGGCCTCCCGCTCGCGGCAGGCCGTCCAGCAGAACGAGGACATGCGCAAGATCTCCGCGTGGGTCGCGATCGCCGCCATCCCGACGGCGATCGCCGCGATCTACGGCATGAACTTCGACGACATGCCCGAGCTGCGCTGGGATCTCGGCTATCCCGCCGTGATGATCGTGATCTTCAGCGGGATGTTCGCCCTCTACCGCGCCTTCAAGCGCAGCGGCTGGCTCTGACCGCATCTCACGTGGCGGTGACCGTCCCGGTAACGAGCAGCAGCATGATGGCCAAGCCGAGCACGATGCGGTAGATCACGAACGGTCGGTACGAGTGCGTGGTGATGTAGCGCAGCAGCCACGCGATCACGGCGTACCCCACGACGAAGGCGATGCCCGTGGCCACGAGGGTCGGGCCCCAGGCGACCTCGCCGCCCTCACCGATCTTCCGTGCCTCGAACAGGCCCGACGCGAGCACCGCCGGGATCGCGAGCAGGAAGGCATAGCGCGTGGCCGCCTCGCGGGTGAACCCGAGGAAGAGCCCGGCCGAGATCGTGGCACCCGAGCGCGAGACGCCGGGGATCAGCGCCAGCGCCTGGCCCACACCGAACAGGATCCCCGAACGGACGTCGAGATCGGAGATCTCCCGCGTCTTGCGTCCGTAGCGGTCAGCGACCCCGAGGATGATGCCGAACACCACGAGCACGACGGAGACGAGCCAGAGGTTGCGGGCCGCTCCCGAGATGACGTCGCGGAGCAGGAAGCCGATGAGCGCGATCGGGATGGTCCCCACGATCACGTACCAGCCCATGCGGGCGTCGACGTGCCCCCGAAGCTCCGGACGGACGAGGGAGCGAGCCCAGGTCGTCGCGATGCGCGCGATGTCGTGCCTGAAGTAGATGAGGACGGCTGCCTCGGTGCCGATCTGCATGACCGCGGTGAACGCTGCGCCGGGGTCGTCCCAGCCGAAGAGCCGGCTGGCCAGCAGCACGTGGGCGGTCGAGGAGATCGGCAGGAACTCCGTGAGGCCCTGGATGATCCCGAGGACGATCGCCTCGAACCAGCCGATCACTCGCCCAGGCCCGACGCGTCCAGCACCTCGGCCGTCGTGCGCAGCGTCTGGATCCGCTCGTCGAGCGAGCCGGCGTACGTCGCGATCGTCAGCGTGGTCACGCCGGCGTCGGCGTACGCGTGCAGCCGCTCCTGCACCCGCTCGCGCGGGCCGATGAGCGACGTGCGGTCGATGAACTCGAACGGCACCGCGGCGCCGGCGCCGGCGTAGTCACGGTCGAGGTACTTGTCCTGCACCTCGGCGGCCTCCGCCTCGTACCCCATCCGCACGGCGAGCTGGTTGTAGAAGTTCTTCTCGCGGCTGCCCATGCCGCCGATGTAGAGAGCGCTGTAGCCGCGCATGGCATCGGCGCAGGCGACGACGTCGTCGCCGTACGCGATGGGCACCGTCGGGACGACGTCGAACCCCTCGAGGGTCTTCCCGACCTTGGCGCGGCCGGCCGAGATCGAGGCGAGGTGCTCGGACGCGTGCTCAGGAGAGAAGAAGATGCCGAGCCAGCCGTCGGCGATCTCGCCGGTGAGCTCGAGGTTCTTCGGACCGATCGCGGCGAGGTAGACCGGGATGTGCTCGCGCACCGGGTGCACGGTGAGGGTGAGGGCCTTGCCCGGCCCGTCCGGGAGGGGCAGCGTGAAGAACTCACCGTCGAAGCTGACGCGCTCGCGGCGCAGGGCCTTCTCGACGATGGCCACGTACTCGCGGGTGCGCGCGAGCGGCTTGTCGAAACGCACGCCGTGCCAGCCCTCGGACACCTGCGGTCCCGAGACGCCGAGCCCGAGGCGGAACCGGCCGCCCGACAGAGTGTCGAGGGTGGCGGCGGTCATCGCCGTCATCGCCGGGGTCCGCGCAGGGATCTGGAAGATGGCGGAACCGACGTCGATCCGCTCGGTCTGCGCCGCCACCCATGCCAGCACGCTGACGACGTCCGAGCCGTAGGCCTCGGCCGCCCACGCCACGGCGTACCCGAGCCGGTCGGCCTCGCGGGCGAGGGCGAGATTGTCGGCGTCGTTGCCCGCGCCCCAGTACCCGAGATTGATGCCGAGACGCATGCGGCTCGCCTTCCGAGGTCGGAGGTCCGGCTCGTGCCGGTGGTCGCCGACAGGGATCCCGCGGCTCCTCCGAGCCTAACCGGGGGCTGGGCCCGATGACGCACCCGGCGTGGCCTGGCGCCCGGCTCGTCGCGCGGGAAGCGACGCTCCGGGGCACTACTGTCGGGGCCCATGGAGCTCCGTCCCCTCGGCCGATCAGGACTGCAGGTGTCCCGCCTCGCGCTGGGCACCATGACCTGGGGCCGCGACACCGACGAGCACGAGGCCCGCGACCAGCTCCTCGCCTTCGTCGAGCAGGGCGGCACCCTCGTGGACACCGCCGACGTGTACGCCGACGGCATGTCCGAGCAGATCGTCGGACGGCTCGTCGCCGAGGTCGGCCGCGACTCCGTCGTCGTCGCCACCAAGGCGGTGTCCCGTGGTGGTGCCGCCCGCCGCTTCGACGCCTCGCGCGGGCACCTCCTGCGCGCGCTCGACGCATCGCTGGTCCGCCTGGGCCTCGACTACGTCGACCTCTGGCAGCTGCACGCGTGGGATGGGCAGACCCCGCTCGAGGAGACCCTGTCGGCGCTCGACGCCGCCGTCGCCTCGGGCAAGGTGCGGTACGCCGGCATCAGCAACTACAGCGGGTGGCAGACCGCCAAGGCAGCGGCGCTCCAGGCCGCGAAGCCCGGCGGCTCGCCGCTGGTGTCGACCCAGGTCGAGTACTCCCTGCTGCAGCGCGGCATCGAGCGCGAGGTCGTCCCCGCCGCCGCAGACGCCGGCCTCGGCCTGCTCCCCTGGTCGCCCCTCGGTCGCGGCGTCCTCACCGGCAAGTACCGGCACGGCACGCCCGCCGACTCCCGTGGAGCGTCGTCGCACTTCTCGGCGTTCGTGGCGCCGTACCTCGACCCGTCGTCGCGCTCCGTGGTCGACTCGGTGTGCACCGCCGCCGAGGGGCTCGGCGTCGCCCCGCTCGAGGTGGCGATCGCCTGGGTGCGCGACCGGCCGGGCGTGGTCGCGCCGATCATCGGGGCGCGCACGGCTGCTCAGCTGCGCGGAGCGCTGACCGTCGAGGACCTCACGCTGCCCGACGAGATCGTGTCCGCCCTCGACGAGGTGTCGGCGCCCGAGCGCAGCTATCCCGACCACGGATGGAACCAGCGCTGAGCGCCGTCCGGGACCTGCTCACGGCTGCCGCGCGCGCGGGGCACACCGTGCTGCCCGTCGACGTCGTGCTGCGCAGCTGCACGGAGTCCGACGTCGACCGTGCGCTCGCGGACGGCGACGCGCTCGAGGTCGAGTGGCGCGGAGCGCCGGCGCTGGCCCTGATCGACCTCGCCGAGTCCGAGGAGATGCTCGCGGACGGGCTCGCGGGGCTGGCTGCGGACAACCGGCTCGCCGTCGTCGTGGGGCAGCTCGCCGTCGGCCGGGCGCAGGCCCTCGCCACGGCCCTCGGAGGGGTGCCGGCGGTGGCCCTCGACGACGCCCACAGGCTGGGCATCGACGACGTGCTGGCGGCGGTCGAGGACCTGCCGGAGGAGGCGGTGCTGGCCCTCTCGCTCGACCCGGCGCTCCCTCTCGCGGCGGTGCCGGGCGCTGTGGCGCTCGACCTCGCGTCGTCCGGCGTCTGCCCGGTGCTCAAGGCCACCGCTCCCCCGGCCCGTACGGCGCTCGCCCGCGCCCGCACCGACATCGCCGCGGGCCACTGGTTCGGCACCAGCCCGGACGACCGCAGCATCGTGGAGGTGCGCGTGTCGGGCCCGGACGAGGCGCTCGTGCGCGTCGGCCAGCTCGTCGGCACCTCCATCCCGCGCGCGTTCGGCCTACCGGCCTCCGAGGTCGCCGTGCTCCTCGCGCCCGGGTCGCTCGACGCCGCTGCGGTGGCGGCGGCGCTCGAGGGCACGGGCGCCGTCGTCCCCCTGACCGGTCCGCTCGATCGGGGGTGGGACGCCGCGGTCCTCGTGCTCGGGCCGCCCGGGCCGGCGTTCACCCGCGCCCTGGTCTACGCGGGCCTCGTCGCGGGCGAGAAGCACGTGTCGGTCGTGCACGGCGGCGATCCGGCGACCTTCACCGCCGCGATCTCCGCCTCGCCCGACCGCCCGCGCCGCACCCGCTTGGCCGCCCTCCTCGCCGGCTGACCCCGCACCTCTGCACCCCTAGGGTCGATCACGGCAGTTCAGCTGCACGTTCTGACCCGTACTCGTGATCCTGGGGGCGGCGCGCCGTACGCCGTGCTCCCCCGCTGCACGTGCCGGCGGCGTACCTGTCGCACAATGGCTGCCATGTCCGCGACCAGGGCCTCGACGTGGGAGTACCGCGAGATCACCCTGCCGCGCGGCACGGCGCGCGACGCCGCCCGAGCGGCCCTCACCGAGCTCGCCGAGCACGGGTCGTGGGAGCTCGCCCGCCTGCGCCTCTACCCGGACGGCCGACGCCGGGTCTGGCTCCGCCGCCGCGTGCTCCGCGCCGTACGCACGGCCTGACCCCGACCAAGATCACGACTACGGGTCACCGGAGGCAGTTCAACTGCCGTGATCGACCCAAGGGCCGAAACGTGCAGCGTCAGGATCGGTCAGACGGCGCGGAGGAAGCGGCCCAGCACTCGGGTGCCGAAGGTGATCGCGTCGACCGGCACACGCTCGTCGACGCCGTGGAACAGCGCGCCGAAGTCGAGCGCCGGAGGCAGCTTCAGCGGCGCGAAGCCGTAGCAGCGGATGCCGAGCGTGCTGAAGGCCTTGGCGTCCGTACCGCCCGACAGCATGTACGGCACGGCCACCGCGTGTGGGTCCTCCGCCTTCAGCGCCGCGGCCATGAGATCGATCGACGGCCCGTCGAAGCTCGTCTCGAGCGCGATGTCGTGGTTGATGAACTCGCGCACGACCTTGTCGCCGAGCGCCTCGTCGATGCGGGCGAAGGCCTCCTCCTCGTAGCCGGGGAGGAAGCGCATGTCGACAGCCGCCTCCGCGTGCCCGGGGATGACGTTGGCCTTGTAGCCGGCCGACAGCATCGTCGGGTTCACCGTGTTCTTGAGCGTCGCGCCCACGAGGCGCGCCATCGGCCCGAGCTTGGCGAGCGTGCCCTGCATGTCGTCGGGGTCCAGGTCGGCCCCGGTGGCGTCGGACAGCATGGCGAGGAAGTCGCGCACCGCGGGGGTCACGTGCACGGGGTAGTCGATCGCCCCGATACGCGCCACCGCCTCGCACAGCGCCGTGACGGCGTTGTCGTCGTTGAGCATCGAGCCGTGGCCCGCGCGGCCCGAGGCCTTCAGCCGCATCCACCCGATGCCCTTCTCGGCCGTCTGCACGAGGTAGAGCCGGAGGTCGTCGCGGATCGTCATCGAGAAGCCGCCGACCTCGCCGACCGCCTCGGTGACGCCCTCGAACATGTCCTTCCGGTGCTCGACCAGCCAGTGCGAGCCGATGTGCCCGCCGGCCTCCTCGTCGGGCAGGAACATGAGGACGACGTCGCGCTCGGACTGCACCCCGTTGCGTGCCCACGACCGCGCCGTCGCGAGCGACATCGCGCACATGTCCTTCATGTCGACCGCCCCGCGCCCCCAGATCATCGGGACGCCGAGGTCGTCGTCGATCTCCGCGGCGAACGGCGGGTGCGACCAGTCGTCCGCCGCAGCAGGCACGACGTCGAGGTGGTTGTGCAGGAGCAGCGCGCCACGGGTGCGGTCGCGCCCCGGGATCCGCACGACGACGCCGTCGCGCCCCGGCTGCCCGCACGTGAACACCTCGGGGTCGTAGCCGACCTCGCGCAGGCGCTCCGCGACATACGACGCCGCCTCGGCCTCGCCGGGACCGCTGCCGTCGCCGTAGTTGCTGGAGTCGATGCGGATGAGATCCCGCGCGAGCTCGACCACCTCCGCCTCGGCGTCGGGCAGCGGCTCGGGCAGCAGGCTCGTGCTGGGCTCGGTCACAGGCCCATCGTGGACCACGCGCCCGATTTCAGGGGTGAGCCGGTCCAGTTGTATAGTTCCGAGGTCGCGCAAGCCGGGAAACCGGCAGGCCGACGTGTCCGGGTGGCGGAATAGGCAGACGCGCTAGCTTGAGGTGCTAGTGCCCGAAAGGGCATGGGGGTTCAAGTCCCCCCTCGGACACCACCACGAAGGCCCCGACCGCGAGGTCGGGGCCTTCGTCGTCCGGCGGGCACCGTCGCAACGTCCCCCGGGCGGGTGGTGGTGCCGACGCACCTACGCCCCTACCGTGGTCGCGCGGCCGCGCGGCCGCGTCACCCCGGGAGGCCCCGTGCTCCGTTCCACCCGTGTCGCGATCGCCACGACGAGCGTGCTCGCCCTGATCGTGCCCGTCGCCGCTGCTGCCAACGTCGGCGCGATCAGTCTCGGTGCGCGGGGCGCCGCCACTTCGACCGCCGCAGAGGAGTGCTCCTCGGGCGACACTGCGCTGAAGGTGAGGAAGGGGGCCGGGTCCCACGACCCCAACGCGCTGAGCGCCGATGCCGTGCGTGCCATCGAGGCGCAGACCGCGCGCGCCCAGTTCGCACGCGGGCTGACCGGCGGAGGCGGCGGGGGCTTCGCGACCGCGGCAGCGACCACACCGGTGACGATCACCACGTACGTGCACGTGATCGTCAAGGCCAACGGCACGGGCGGACCGACGACGAAGCAGATGGACGACCAGATCGCGGTGCTCAACGCGGCCTATGCGCAGAGCGACTTCCAGTTCGCGGTCGCGTCGACCGACACCACTGCGAACGACGCGTGGTACACCGCCACGAACGGCACCACGGCCGAGAAGCAGATGAAGACGGCGCTGCACCGCGGCGGCGCCGCCAGCCTGAACATCTACTACAACAACATGGGAGGTGGCCTGCTCGGCTGGGCCACCTTCCCGAGCAGCTACACCACGAGCCCGCTGACCGACGGCGTCGTGGTGCTCTACTCGTCGCTCCCCGGCGGTACGGCGACTCCGTACAACCTGGGCGACACCGCGACGCACGAGGTCGGCCACTGGCTCGGGCTGTACCACACGTTCCAGGGCGGGTGCACGAAGACGAACGACTATGTCAGCGACACGCCCCAGGAGAAGAGTCCGGCGTACGGCTGCCCTGTCGGCCGTGACACGTGCGCCCGGAATGCTGGCGCCGACCCCATCACCAACTTCATGGACTACAGCGACGACTCCTGCATGTTCCAGTTCACGAGCGGACAGACCGCGCGCATGCAGTCGCTCTGGACGACGTACCGAGCGGGCGGGTAGCAGCGTCGACGTCAGGCGGTAGCGGCCCGTCCCACCGTGTCGATCAAGCTCGCGAACGCGCGGCAGCCTGCGGGCTGCAGGTGGATGTGGTCCGACCAGGTCCAGGTCGACAGGTGGGCCTCGGACTTCGCGTTCCAGTCCGCGAGCCGTGCGTTGGGGTAGCGCAGCGTCGCCTGGCGGATCGAGGTGTTGCTGCGCGCCTCGTGCGAGTAGCGCCCGTCGTTCGGCAGCTGGATGGTCACCCACACCACGATGCGCTTGGGACCCAGCACCTTCATGATCGCGTCGATCTGCGCGTCGGTGACGCCGCCGTTGGTGCCCGCGTGGACGGCGACGACATGCGGCACGCGCGAGCCCATGGACGCCAGCACATCGCGGACCGCGAGCGCCTGCCGGCTGCCCTTCGCGTCGTACGACCAGGCCTTCGCTGCCACGCAGGTGCGAGCCCCGAGCAGCACGGAGTCGCCGATCACGAACGCCGGGCCGGTGTAGCGGGCGGGGGCCAGCGGCCCGATGACGGTCGTGATGGTGGTGCCGACGCCGCCGTCCGAGACCGTGGCCTCGGCGGCCGTCGGGGCGAGCACCACAGCGATGAGCACGGCAACAGCGAGGACGGACGCCGTACGGCGAGCACGCACCACTGCCTCCGAGGGTCGGCTGACCCGTCCACGGTAGCCAGGCGCAGGGTCAGGTGTCCCGGTGTCCGGAGAGGAGCGCCGGTCAGCGGCCGAGGGTGAAGCGCAGCGCTCCCCCGACGCCGCCCAGCTCGGCCCGGCGCCGCAGGCCGAAGGCGAGGCGAACGGCCGGGGCCTTCCATCCGAAGACGCGGTCGAAGATCACCGCACGCGCCCGCCTGTCGGCGTCGGTGCCCCAGCGCGAGCCCGAGCTGTCGTCCGGGTGCATGGCGACGACGACGGGCCCGTGCAGGCCCCGGCCGCCGGCCTTCAGCAGGTCCGCGCAGAAGATGTACTCGTCGCCCAGGTAGTTCTCCGCCCCGGCGCCGAACCGTTCGTCGAAGCGGATCCCCCGGGCTCGGACATCCGGCACCCGCACCAGCATCTCGTACGTCGCCGCCTTCCCGCTGTTGCGCAGCGTCAGCGGCACGACGGACGCCGGGTAGTCCTTGCGTAGCCGGCCGTGCTCGTCGCGCGCAGCGGCCAGGAGCATGCCGGCGCCCGGGTCGGCGTCGAGCAGCGCGAGCCCCTCGAGGATCCCCGGCCAGTCGAACTCGACGTCGTCGTCCGCGAACAGGAGGTACTCGGTCTCTGCGGCGTCGAGCACAAGGTTGCGGCTCTTGGCCACGCCCCACGCGACCTGCTCGAAGAAGGTCACGTCGCCGCGCGCGGTCAGCGACTCGGGCAGGGTCGAGCGCCAGTCGGTCTCGGACGGGTTCTGCACCGAGACGATCACGGCGAGCAGCGGATCCTCAGGCGGCGGCGCGACGTTGCGCACGCGGTCGGCGGTGGTGGAGTAGCCGAGCGTCACGCGGGCGGCGACGGGCTCAGTCATCCTCGTCGTCGTCCCTGTCCTTCGCCTTGAGCTGGGCGTTGGCCACCGAGCGGGCGTAGCGCATGATCGCGCCGGACATGCTCGCGATGGTGCCGTTCTGCAGGCGGGCGGCGAGGAACAGCACGACCGTGTTGGCGATGCTGACGTAGCCGTTGATGCTGAACAGGATCAGGCCGGCGAGCAGGATCACCATGCCGACCGAGGCGATGAGGGTGCCGACCTCGGCGCTCATGATGCGCGAGCGGAGCTTGTCGTACGCCGGGACGACGACCTTCTTGTCGCGCTGCTCGACATAGCGGATCTGCGCGGCCATCTGGTGCTTGAACAGCCGGCTGACCACCTCGAACAGGATGATGATCAGCAGGAAGTTGAGCGCGCCGTAGATGGGCGCGAGGACCGCGATGAAGATCGCGATCACCATGAGCTGGGTCGCGAACGAGAGCACGTTGACGAGCTCGAGGCCGAGAGCCCACTCCCAGCTGGCGGTTGCGCCGCCGCTGCTGCGCCCCGCCTTCTTGAAGACCGTGTCGAAGAACTGCACGCGGTAGATGCGCTGCGCGTAGTGCGCCACGCGTGTCAGCAGGAAGAGCGCGAAGAAGATGACGAGCTGGACGGCGATATCCGAGAGCTGGGCACCCTTGCGCTCCTGGGTGATGACGTCGGTGAAGAGCTTGGTGACGAACAGCTCCGTGACCGGGATGAAGGCGCCGAGGGCGACCAGGGTGAGGAGCATCCCGCGGTCCTTGCCCTTCGGGATCATCAGCTGGTACGTGTTCCGCAGCGAGCGGGCCAGGGCGATGATCGCGATCTGCCACGGGTCGCGCAGGAGCTCCCGCAGCGCCTTGCGCGACGGGAGCAGCGAGCGCTTCTTAGCCATCATCCTTCTTCGTCGTGGGCAGCCGAACCCGGTGCGGGTCCGGCACCACGATGCCTCAGACCTTGCTCTTCTGCTTGGACGACGCGGCGAGCACGGTCGCGACGGCGGCGCGCAGGTGCTCCTGCACCTCGTCCTTCTTCGCCTCGCTGACGCGGATGTCCTTGACCAGGACGCTCAGGTCGCTGTGGCGCAGGTCGAACGGCACCGCCTGCGGGTTCGCCACCTCCACGTCGGCCCCGAGCGCGTAGTCCTCGTACTTGATCCCCTCGCCGTGCACGTTGTCCTCGAAGCCCTCGAAGGTCACGAGACCGCAGGGGATGCCGTAGCTCTGGCAGGCGATCATCACGTGCATCGCACTCGTGATGACGTAGTCGTACTGCACGAGGTTCCCGAGGAAGGCCTCGATGTCCTCGCGGCGGCTCATCCGGACGTCGAGCTCGTCGACGTGCTCGGGCAGCTGCATCGGGATGGGCCGGTGGGTGAAGTGGCGCACGAACGCGACGCGCCCGTTGGTCGCGGCGCGCTCCAGCGGCACGAACCGCGAGAGCGCCAGACCCGGGTCGCCGAACGCGGTGACCGCGGGGCCCCCGGACGCCCGCAGCACCCTCGCCGCGATGGGCCCGCGCATCGAGATGTACGTCGCCTTCGTGGCGAGCTGGAGGTCGGTGGTCGACACGCCCGTGCCGACCACGACCGAGCTCGGCTTGATGAAGCGACCGATCGAGCCGAGCGCCACCAGATGGGGCTTCTTGGTGGCGTCGGTGACGTTCTGGAACTTGATGTTGGCGCTGGTGGCCGACGCCACCGCGAGCGGGCTGAGCCAGTCGCCGAAGTTGCCCGGGAAGGGCTTGACCCACCAGGCGAGCCGCAGCGACAGGGGGCTGTCCCGGGCGGCGTACTCGAGGAACGCCTCGGAAACCTCGAAGGATGCGTCCTCGGCCGGGCCGACGATGTAGGCGTTGTCGAACTTCTTGCGGGCGGCGGCGAAGGCGATCGGGTCGCCCGTCATCCCGGCCGAGAGCATGTCCCCGACGCAGGTGGCGCGGACGGGGTCGATGACCCGGACGGTGTCGGCGGTCAGGGCGCCGGTGATCCCGACCGTGTCGGAGAGGCGACGCAGCCGCTGCCGGGCGTCGTCGGGCAGCGAGGCCTCGATCTTCTTCGCCTGGGCGAGCATCTTCTTGCGGGCGCCGACCTTCTTCTTCGAGCCGTGCTGGACGACCTTGCCCTTGAACTCGGCGACGTTGCCGCTGGACCCGAAGACGAAGAAGGGAGGCCGTCCGGCATCACCGGTCTCCTTGTCCTCGCGCACGATCGCGGTCGAGGAGATCATCTGGAACGTGAGGTTGTGCGCGTTCGCGCGCCACGCCTCCTCGAGGAAGTAGTCGTCGGTCGCCTTGAGGTCGGAGCGCTGCTCGAGCGCGTACGCGTCGTCGATCAGCTTGCGCCCGAGCGGCGACGCGGCCACGCCCCAGAACGACGGCTCCCAGAAGCGCGTGCGGTTGGCGTACCCGATCTGCATGGGCGACCGGAAGCTGCGCTGGAAGCCGATGAAGTCGGCGGTGGTGTCGCGGACGTAGTCCGGCAGGTGCGTGATGCGGCAGTCGACGTCGATCCAGATGACCATGGAGTCCGGGTGCCTCTGGCACACGCCGTGGATGAAGCCGATCTTGCGCCGGGTGATGTCGGCCCAGTCGTCGCCCTCGCGCTTCTCGACCTCGAGCAGCTCGTAGCGGACGCCGAGCGAGTCCAGCTGCTGCGCCAGCTCCCGGGCATGCCCGGCGTAGTACTCATCCGGGGTGTGGAAGGAACAGACGACGACGTCGCGATGCGGCACGGGCCGAATCTACACGGCGCGACAGGCCCTCCCACGGCTCCGCGACGCCGCGGCCGCAGGTTTCGCACCCCGCGACGTGGTGATCGTCACGCGGGTGCGGCGTTGTCGAGGTAGATGTCGATACCCGGCAGCTCGACGAAACCCAGTCGGCGGTACACCGAAGCCGCCCGGGGCGTCTCGGGCTCGAGGTGCGCGAGACGTGCCCCGGCCCCGGCCGCCATCGTCAGCAGCCCCGCCGTGACCGCCGTCCCGACGCCGCGACCCTCGTGCTCCGGCAGCACGCAGATCCCGCCCACGTGCGTCGCGGGGCCGGCTCGCCCGTCGCTGCGCACGCCGTACCCCGTGGCGACCGGGACGCCGTCGAGCACGCCCAGGAGCACGTCGACCCGCGGGTCCGCGAGGTGCGGCCCGCACCACGGCGCCTCGACGACAGGGTCCGACCCGAAGGCCGCCGAGTCGATCGACAGCACGGCGTCGAGGTCGTCCGCGGTCACCATCCGCAGGTCGAGGCCGGGCACGGCCGGAGCGACAGGAAGGTCCGACAGGTCCCGCCCCATGAGCGGCTTGGTGAGGATGCGTCGTCCGTGCGGCCAGGGGCAGCCGACCGGGAGCCGCAGCCCCCACGCCGCTGCGCGGTCGGAGTACCAGGCCGCCACCTGGCCGAGGTCGACGAGCGCAGGGTCGTCGACGTCGCCGCTGTTCCACTGGGGGTGGGCCAGGCCGCTGCACATCAGCCGTGCGCCGGGGAGCTCGATGGCGTCGCCGCCGTGCGGGCGCCGCAGCTCGCCCTCGACCTGCCACGCGTCGGCATGCGCCGCGCGCAGGAGCTCGGGGGTGATGTGCACGCACCCACCCTGGCAGCGACGCGCCGCCGGGTGCGCACGGATTCAGTGCTGAGACGCGGACGCGAGCAGCGTCGAGAGGTGGGCTCCCCAGGCCTCGGCGCGCTCGACCTCGCCGGGCTCGAGCGGACCCATGGTGCCCTGGACCCCGAAGTCCTCGGGGTCGGCGATCAGCCGGAAGCCAGCAGCCTTCAGCGCCTTCGCGGCGCCCTTGCCCGCCGAGCCGGTGAGAGGCTTGCGCACCTTGGTGTCGAAGACCGCTGCCGGGATCGGCTTGCGCAGCCGGTGCAGCCCGGCGAGCACCTCGCGGAGGCCGGCCCCGTCGCTCACGACCTCGCCGTCCGGGGACTTGGTGCGCGCGTCCTGGCGCGACTGCGGGCGGCTCATCCCGAAGGCGTGCGTCGGGCCGCCCACGACGAGCAGCTCGAGGTCCGACGGAAGGTCGCGGAGCTCGCCGATCTCGAGCACCTCGACGCTGCCCCTGGGCGCGAGACCGCGCGCCACCGCCTGCGCGATCTCCCGCGTGTTGCCGAACATGGACTCGTAGACGACCAGGGTGGTCATGACTGCCTCCCCTTCGCCTCCATCCTCCACCCGCCTCCGCTCGCGTGGCCCGGCTCGACCTGTCTGCTCGGTCACCCGACCCGAGGCCGGACTGTGACCTGCGCCACCGGTCGAACCTGCCCGGGCGGGGTACCTGGCGGTTAACGTCCCGACGGTCGGGACCAGTTCGGCCCGCAGGAGGGAAGGCATCACATGCGCAACATCCTTCGTGGCGGCATCGCAGCGCTGGCGGCCACCGCCGTCGTCGTGGCGACAGCTGCAGCACCATCGGCGGCCATCACCGGGGGGAACCCCGACGGTGAAGGTCACCCGAACGTCGGCGTGATCCTGTTCTACGAGGACGGCGGTCGTTACCGTTGCACCGCCACGCTCGTGAACCCGACCACGCTCATCACCGCGGCCCACTGCGTCGCGACCGACGGGCTCACGATCGTCACGTTCTCGTCCGTGATCGCCGAGGCACCGCCGTCGGGTCTGCCGACCGCCGCCGACCCCGCGGCCGGCTACGCCGAGTCGGACATCGAGGGCAAGACCGGCTTCTACATCGGTCAGGCCGTCGCGCACCCGGACTACTCGAACTTCACCGACCTCGACACCTGGAACGACGTCGCCGTCGTCCACCTGACCAGCGCCGTCGCGGGCATCACTCCGGCGACCATCGCCCCGGAGAACTTCCTCGAGGCCTACCGACCGGCGAACATCCTGAGCAAGACGCTCTTCGAGCTCGTGGGCTATGGCACCGAGGTGCGCAAGAGCGACGTCGGACCCCAGAAGCCGACGCCGCAGAGCTACCCGCTCATCCGGCGCGTCGCGCTCTCGCCCGGTCAGAAGATGACCGACCAGATCGTGCAGATGAACGGCAACATCAACGACACCCGCGGCACCGGAGGCACCTGCTTCGGCGACTCGGGCGGACCGTCGTTCATCTCGGGCTACCTCGTGACGGTGACGAGCTACGGCCTCACCCAGAACTGCCGCTACATCGGCGGATACCAGCGCGTCGACATCCCCGGCGTGCAGCAGTTCCTGCAGGCCGAGGGCGTCCTCGCCTCCTAGGTCCACGCACGGTTGCGGGCGGCACAGGTCCTCTGTGCCGCCCGTAACCGTCTCCGGGGTGCTCTGACGCAGGGATCCGGACGACCTGCGCAGTGGTCCTGCCGAGCTCGACGGGACGGCCGATTCCCGCCGGTACGCCGTCGCGCCGGACCCGTACGCTCCCCCGGTGACCGACATCCCCAGCACCGCCCCCGCGCACATGAGCCGGCGCGCCTGGGTGCTCTTCGCCTCGATGGCGGTGATCTGGGGGATCCCGTACCTCTTCATCAAGATCGCGGTCGTCGAGGTGTCCCCCGTCGCCCTGGCGGGGATGCGCACGCTGCTGGCTGCGCTCGTCCTGCTCCCGCTCGCGGCGCGCGCCGGCGCCCTGCGCCCGGCGCTGCGCTCCTGGCCGTACGTCGCCGCGTTCGGCGTGCTGGAGATGGCGATCCCCTGGGTGCTCATCGGCCACGCCGAGATCCGGGTGTCGAGCGGCTTCGCCGGCCTGGTCATCGCGGCGGTCCCGATGTTCGGCACGCTGCTCGCCTGGCTCCTCGGCGACCGGCACGCGCTGGCGCGGGTCCGGGTCCTCGGTCTCGCGACCGGGTTCGTCGGCGTCGGAGCGCTCGTGGGCCTGGACTCCCTCGGCGGTCACGCCGACGCCCTGAGCGTGCTCGAGCTGCTGGCGGTGGCGGCGCTGTACGCCGTCGCCCCGGCGATCGCCGACCGCAAGCTGCGGCACGTGCCGTCGATCGGCGTCATCGCGGTGTCGCTGACGATCGTCGCGGTGCTCTACCTGCCGTTCACGATCGGCGAGATGTCGCAAGGCCTGCCGTCGCCCTCGGTCGTCGGCTCGATCCTGGTGCTCGCGCTCGTCTGCACGGCTCTGGCCTTCGTGCTCTTCTTCGAGCTCATCGCCACCGCGGGCCCGGTGCGCGCGACGGTGATCACCTTCCTCAACCCGGCCGTCGCCGTCCTGCTCGGGCTCGTCGTGCTGTCCGAGCCGCTCACGTGGGGCACCCTCGTCGGATTCCCGCTGGTCCTGCTCGGCTCCTACTGGGCGACCCGACCGACCACATCTGCCGCCAGGCCTGCCGCCACGGCCGACCCGACCGACGTCACCACGCCGTAGCGGCAATACCCGTGCGGCAGCACGCGCGGCCGCAGGCGAGGATGGGCGCCATGAGCGCCACCCTGCAGACCCGAGGCCTGGCGGCCGCCTTCGGCGACCGCGAGCTGTTCTCCGGCCTCGACCTCGTCGTGGCGCCCGGCGACGTCGTCGGCCTCGTCGGCCCGAACGGAGCCGGCAAGTCCACGCTGCTGCGGATCCTGGCTGGTGAGCGCCGGCCCGACGCCGGCACCGTGACGCTGTCGCCGTCCACGGCGCACATCGGCTACCTCGTCCAGGAGGCCGAGCGGCCCGACGGCGAGACGGTCCGCCAGCAGCTCGAGCGGCGCACCGGCGTGGTGGAGTCGCTGGCCCGGATGGACGCCGAGGCGCAGGGGCTGGCCGACGGGACCCCCGGCGCGGACGACCGCTACTCCGAGGCGCTCGAGACCTGGCTCGCCCTCGGCGGCGCCGACTTCGACGAGCGCCTCGCCGTCGTCGTCGACGACATCGGGCTCGACGTCGACCTCGACCTCGAGATGACCGCTCTGTCGGGCGGTCAGGCGGCCCGGGTGGGGCTCGCCGCGCTGCTGCTGTCGCGGTACGACGTCTACCTCCTCGACGAGCCGACCAACGACCTCGACCCCGACGGCCTCGACCTGCTCGAGGAGTTCGTCGAGGGGCTCGAGGCACCCGTCGTGGTGGTGAGCCACGACCGCGAGTTCCTGGCGCGGACCGTGACGAGCGTGGTCGAGATCGACCGCAGCCTCCAACGGGTCACGACGTACGGCGGCAGCTACGAGTCGTACCTCGACGAGCGCTCGGTCGCGCGACGCCGTGCGCGCGAGGCGTACGAGGACTACGCGGGGCGCCGCGGCGAGCTCGAGGCCCGAGCCCGCATGCAGCGCGCGTGGATGGAGAAGGGCGTGAAGAACGCCCGACGCAAGCAGCGCGACAACGACAAGGTCGGCCGCAAGTTCCGCACCGAGCAGACCGAGAAGCAGGCGGCCAAGGCACGCCAGACGGAGAAGGCGCTCGAGCGGCTCGCCGTCGTCGACGAGCCGCGCAAGGAGTGGGTGCTGCAGTTCGAGATCGCCAGCGCCCCCCGCTCCGGTGCCGTCGTGGCCACCGCCCGCAACGCCACGGTGTCGCGCGGGTCGTTCACCCTCGGGCCCGTCGACCTGCAGCTCGACGTCCGCGACCGCGTCGCGGTCACCGGCCCGAACGGCGCCGGCAAGTCGACGCTGCTCGCGCTCCTGCTCGGCCGCACCCCGCCGACCTCGGGCATGGTCGGCCTCGGGTCGGGCGTGGTGGTGGGCGAGGTCGACCAGGCGCGCGCCGCGTTCGAGGGCGACGAGCCGCTCGTCGACGCGTTCGCCCGCGAGGTGCCCGACTGGCCGACCGCTGAGGTGCGCACGCTGCTCGCGAAGTTCGGTCTCGGCAAGGACCACGTGGGTCGTACGGCGTCGTCGCTCTCGCCGGGCGAGCGCACCCGCGCGGCACTCGCGCTGCTGCAGGCGCGCGGGGTCAACCTGCTGGTGCTCGACGAGCCGACCAACCACCTCGACCTCCCGGCGATCGAGCAGCTCGAGGAGGCGCTGGAATCGTTCCCCGGGACGGTCCTGCTCGTCACCCACGACCGCCGGATGCTCGACACCGTGCGGCTGACGCGGCGCTGGCACGTGGACGGCGGCCGCGTCAGCGAGATCGACCCCGGGTAGGCGGCTCGCGCCGTACGGTGTGCGGATGCCGACGATCTCCCTGGTGCTGGCCGCGCTCGCGGGTCTGCTGCACGTGTACTTCTTCCTGCTCGAGAGCGTGCTGTTCCGCAAGCCGTTCGCGCACCGCACGTTCGGGATCAAGGATCCGGCCGAGGTCGAGGCGCTGTCGTTCTCGATGCTCAACCAGGGTTTCTACAACCTGTTCCTCGCGATCGGCACCCTCGTCGGCGTCGTCGGGACGGTCCGCGGCTGGGAGCCGCAGGGGCCCACGCTCGTCGTCTTCTGCTGCGCCTGCATGGTGGCCGCGGCACTCGTGCTCGTGGTCGCCCGCCCCCGCATGGCGCGCGGCGCGCTCGTACAGGGCCTGCTTCCCCTGCTCGCGCTCGTCCTCGCCGCGGTCCTCTGACGACCGGTGGTCTGAGGTCGTAGCCTCCCGGGCATGAGCATCCGCGTCTACAGCGAGGTCCCGGAGCAGCGACGCAAGCAGATCGCGTCCGACGTCGTCGTCGTCCTGCTGATCGTCCTCTTCGTCTGGGTCGGGAAGTTCGTCCACGACGCCGTCGGCTCCCTCTCCGTCCTCGCCACCGGCGTGAAGGAAGCAGGGCTGACCGTCGAGGGCGGCTTCCAGTCCGTCGCCGACGCGGTGTCGGGCGTGCCTGTGGTCGGCGAGTCGATCGGCAACGCGATCGCCGGTGCCGGCGACGGCACGGGCGGCAACCTCGCCGAGCTCGGCCAGTCGGGCGAGGACGCCGTGTTCGCGGTGGCCCGCATCGTCGGCATCGTGACCGCGACCCTGCCCATCCTCGTCCTCCTCGCCGTCGTGCTGCCTCGTCGCATCCGGCGGGTCCGGCACATGTCCGTGGCGTCGCGCGTGCTGGTCGACCTCCACGATCCGGAGCGCCGCCGTCTGCTCGCGATGCGTGCTGCGTTCGGCCTGCCGTACGACGAGCTGCTCGACTTCACGTCCGACCCCCTTGGCGATCTCGCCGAGGGACGGCACGACGCGCTGGTGGCCGCCGCGCTCGCCGACGTCGGGCTCGTCGACCGCGGCTCCCCTGCCCTGGCCTGAGAGGACCCGTCATGTGCCGCAGCATCAAGACCCTGCGCCCGCCGTACGCCGACGACGTGACCGACGACGACGTGCACGCGGCGGCGCTGCAGTACGTGCGCAAGATCGCCGGCATGCGCGCCCCGTCGGCGGCCAACAAGGAGGCCTTCGACCGGGCCGTGGACGAGGTGGCCCGGGCGACCGCCACGCTGCTCGAGGGCGTCGTCGTCCGGCAGCGGCCCGTCGTCTCGGACTGACACCGGGCCACGCGGCCCCGGTGAGGACTAGCGTCGAGACGTGAGCCACTCCGCCGATCACCTGATGCAGGGCGCGGCCGTCGAGGTGCGCGACCTCACCGTCGTGCGGGGCGGGGTCACCGCGCTCGACCAGGTGACCCTGGCGGTGCCCACCGGCCAGGTCACCGGGCTGCTCGGGCCGAGCGGATGCGGCAAGACGACCCTCATGCGCTCGATCGTCGGGGTGCAGATCGTCGAGTCGGGCTCGGTCTTCGTGCTGGGCGAGCCGGCGGGCTCGCCGTCGTTGCGCTCCCGCGTCGCCTACGT
Source organism: Longivirga aurantiaca (assembly GCF_042660085.1). Taxonomy (NCBI): domain Bacteria; kingdom Bacillati; phylum Actinomycetota; class Actinomycetes; order Sporichthyales; family Sporichthyaceae; genus Longivirga; species Longivirga aurantiaca. The sequence continues at coordinate 1,649,440 of NZ_JBHSTI010000008.1, forward strand.
GACCCAGGCTCCGTCGGTGTACGGCGACCTCACGGTGCGCGGCAACCTGCGCTACTTCGCGAGCATCCTCGGCGCCGAAGACGGCGCGGTGGACCGGGCCATCGACGCGGTCGACCTGCGCGCCGAGGCCGACCGGCTCGTCAACCGCCTCTCGGGCGGGCAGCTGAGCAGGGTCTCGCTGGCCACCGCGCTGCTCGACGAGCCGGAGGTGCTCGTGCTCGACGAGCCGACCGTGGGGCTCGACCCCGTGCTGCGCCGCGACCTCTGGGCGCTGTTCCACCGGCTCGCGGCCGACGGCGCGACCCTGCTGGTGTCGAGCCACGTCATGGACGAGGCCACCCGGTGCGAGCGCCTGGTCCTCATGCGGGAGGGTCACGTGCTCGCCGACGGCACGCCGGACGCCCTCCTCGAGCGAACCGGCGCGGCCGACATGGAGTCGGCCTTCCTCGCCCTCATCGAAGGAGGGCGGTCATGACCGCCGCCCGCACGATCGGCACCGCGCGACGCGTGCTGGGTCAGCTGCGGCACGACCACCGGACGGTGGCGCTGATCCTCGTCGTGCCCATGCTGCTGCTCGCGCTGCTCGCGTGGATCCTCCCCGACCCGGCGTTCCAGTCGTGGGCTCCCCCGCTGCTCGGCGTCTTCCCGATGCTCGTGATGTTCCTGACTACGTCGGTCGCCACCCTGCGCGAGCGCACGGGCGGCACGCTGGAACGGCTGCTGTCGATGCCGATCGGCAAGGGCGACTTCGTCTTCGGCTACGCACTGGCGTTCGGCGGCCTCGCGATCGTCCAGGCCCTGCTGGTCGGAGCCGTGAGCTTCCGGCTCCTCGGGCTCGAGGTGGCCGGCTCCGCCTGGCTCGTGGTGCTCGTCGCCGTGATCGACGGCCTCATCGGCACCGCGCTCGGCCTCTTCGTGAGCGCTTTCGCGCAGACCGAGTTCCAGGCCGTGCAGTTCATGCCGGTGGTGCTCATCCCGCAGCTGCTCATCTGCGGCCTGCTCGTGCCGACCGACCAACTGCCCGCGGCGCTCGAGTGGTTCTCGTGGCTGCTGCCGCTCACGTACGCGATCAACGCGATGAACCACGTCGCGACCGAGGCCGTCCCGGACACGCGCTTCTGGGTCGACGTCGTCGTCATCGTCGTGATGGCCCTCGGCCTGCTCGCAGCCGGTGCGGCCACGCTCCGGCGCCGTACGCCCTGATCTCAGCGCAGGCGGCGCAGCCAGCGCAGCAGCCGACCCTCGTCGGTGTCGATCTCGCCTGCGCGCTCGAAGCCGCAGCGCTCGAGCACCCGGTGCGAGGGGACGTTGTCGGGTGCGGTCATCGCCTCGACGGCGACCACGCCGTGCGCGACCGCCCAGCCGACCACCGCCGACAGCGCCTCGGTGGCATACCCGTTGCCCTGCACGGAATCGGCGAGCCCGTAGCCCACCTCGACCACGCCGTCGGGGTCCGGGGCGGACAGGAATCCGACGCCGCCCACGGCCTCCCCGGTGGATCCCAGCCGGATCTGCAGCGGGCCGAGCGCCGTGCCCTCGTCGTAGTGGTCGCCGGCCTCCCCCACCACCGCGGCGACGACTCGGTCGCCCTCGGTCGGGTAGTCGTCGGCCCACGACCGGCCGCTCCTGTCGTCGGCCCTGATCGCGGCAGCCTCGGCCGTGGTCAGCGCCTCGAGGACCAGCCGCGCGGTGACGATGCGCGTCGGCACGCGCTAGGGGAGGACGCCGACGTGAGCCAGTGCGAGCCGCAGCAGGCGATCCTGGCCACCGGTCATCTCGACGGCCACACCCTCGCCCGCCGCCTCCTCGGGGGTCATCCACTGGAGGTCGAGCGCCGATGCCGACGGCACGCAGTCCCCGCTCACGGGCACGACGAAGGCGAGCGACACGGCGTGCTGGCGCGGGTCGTGGTAGCCCGTGACGGACGGGTCCGGGAAGTACTCGGCGATCGTGAACGGCTGCGGCGCCGTCGGCAGCTGCGGCAGCGCCATGGCGCCGAGGTCCTTCTCGAGGTGACGGACGAGGGCGTCGCGCACCCGCTCCCCGTAGTGGACGCGGCCCGACACGGGCGCCCGGCTGATCGAGCCGTCGGGCATGGCCCGCAGCAGCAGCCCGACGGAGACGACGACCCCGCGGTCGTCGACGCGGACGGGGAACGCCTCGACGTACACCATGGGGACGCGGTCGCGCGCCTGCTCGAGGTCGTCGTGGGGAAGCCACCCTGCGCGGGCGTCGGTCATCTCGCTCACGGGCTCCACCGTACGGCGCTCTGGCGGCCGCGCGTGGCGCGACCCGGCAGGCGGCGCGCCGACCGGCCCTCAGCAGGCACCGGGAGGTGGCGCGAGGCAGGATGGGCGCATGCGACTGACCCTGCGCGCCGACGGCGCCGCCGACCTCGACCTGGTCTGGCAGCGCTACTCGGTCCCCGCGCTGTGGACCACCTGGGCACCGCAGATCCGGCGCGTGGAGTGCTCGGCGGAGCGGCTCGCGGTCGGCGTCACCGGCATCGTCTTCGGGGTGATCCCCAACATCGGCGCGAGCTTCGAGGTCGTCGAGTACGACGAGGGGGCCCACCGCTGGGCCTGGGACATCGCCGCCGGGCCGGTGAGGATGCATCTCGACCACCGCAGCGAGGCCCGCATCGGCGGCGGCACCAGCACGGCGCTCGAGGTGGAAGGGCCGGCCGCGGCCGTCATGACCTACGCGCCGGTCGCGCGCATCTCGCTCGAGAGCCTGGTGCGACCCCCGAAGAAATGAGGCGGCTCAGGCCGTCTCGGGCCGCCTGTTCGGCTTGAGGGTCCAGAGCACGGTCACCGCACCGGTCACGAGGAGGTCGTCGCCCTCGCCGGTCGTGAGCTCGACCTCCACGTGGAACTCCGGCCGCCCGCCCGCCTTCAGCGTGGCGATCACCGAGTCCACCTCGGACGCCATGTGCGCGGTGGCGGTCACCGGGCCGCGAGCGACCTTGAGGTAGCGGATGGTGGCCTCGACCGCGAGCGGTGTGACCTCCCCCAGCATCTCGCCGTAGTTCGAGAGCACGAGCGCACCCGATGCGGTCTCGGCCAGGGTGAACATCGCACCGGCGTGCGAGCCGCCGATGTGGTTGTGGAAGCGCACATCGTCCGGGAGCCGGCAGACCGCGTGGTCCCTGGAGAGCTCGAGGTACTCGATCCCCAAGGTGCCCACGAAGGGGACGGTGGTGGGCATGGTGGAACGGACGGTGTCGAGGTCGAGGGCCATGCCTCCGGACGATACGCGTTAGCGTCCCCTGCATGCCGACGCAGCACCCGGATCGCGAGCCCGCCGAGAGGCAAGGGCAGCCGACCCTTCCCGCCGCCGTGGTGTTCGACGTCGACGGGGTGCTCGCCGACGTGCGGCACCGGCTGCGCCACGTGGAGCGAAAGCCGAAGGACTGGCCGGCGTTCTTCGCGGCGATGGACGAGGACGGCCCGCTCGGGGAGGGGGTCGCCCGTGCGCGTGCCGAGGCCGCGGCGGGCCGCGCGATCGTCTACCTGACCGGCCGCAACGAGACCTACCGCGGCGTGACCGAGGCCTGGCTCGCGCGGCACGGTCTCCCCGAGGGCCGGCTTGTGATGCGCCGGGACGACGACCGCCGGCCGGCGCGGCTGTTCAAACCCCAGGCCGTCGCCCGGATCGCGCGCTCCGCCGAGGTCGTCGCCGTGATCGACGACGACGAGGCGGTCGTCACGGTGCTCCGCGCCGCCGGCTGGCCGGTCGAGCACGCCACCTGGATGCGCGCCGACCGCGACGAGCAGCAGAGCCTGTTCGACGCCCAGGAGACCGACGGCCGCACCTGAGGCGCGGACGCTCGCCGGGCGACCCGCCGGCTCATCGGCGTAGCGTGACGATCGGGCACGGAGGATCGAGCCCACATCCACGGGTACCTCCGCGCGAGGGAGTACCCATGCGAACGTTGATGCGCGCCGTAGCCGTCACCGCCGTCCTCGCCCTGGCAGCCGCGTGCGGGTCGTCCGGGTCGGGGACGCCGACCTCGTCGCAGGCGCCCGAGCCGACTTACTCGGCCGTCGTTCTCAACTGCGACCAGTACCCGGTGCGGGCCACCAACCTGTACTCGCACGCCTCGAAGTCGGGGCTCAACATCGGGACCACCAACTCCATCGACGGCTACGTCACGCAGATGCAGGAGGCGCTCGCCGACCTCGAGCTCAACGCGCCCGAGTGCGCTCCGGCCGCGACGGAGGAGCTCGCCGCGCTCGGCGATGCCATCACCGCGTATGCGGAGGCCTACGAGCCCACGGCGGAGGCGGCCGACGCGAACAACGCCGCGCTGCTCGCCCTGGCGGCCCAGGGCAGGCTCACGTGGACGGCGATGGGCCTCGATCCGGCCCAGTGGGACGGCGTGTAGGAGCGTCCGACCGGCGGCGGGGGCCGGACGTCCGGACCCGCCGCCGCCGGGGTCAGCTCTCGAAGGCCTCGGGCGGCGGACAGCTGCACACGAGGTGGCGGTCGCCGTACGCGCCGTCGATGCGGCGCACCGGCGGCCAGTACTTGGTCTCGCGCAGCGACGCGACGGGGAACGCCGCCTCCTCGCGCGAGTAGGGCTTGCTCCACTCGCCGAGCAGGCACTCGGCCGTGTGCGGCGCACCGCGCAGCGGCGAATCCTCGACCGCCCAGCGGCCGGCGACGATGTCGTCGATCTCCGTGCGGATGGCGAGCATCGCGTCGCAGAACCGGTCGAGCTCGCCGAGGTCCTCGGACTCCGTCGGCTCGATCATGAGCGTGCCCGCGACCGGGAACGACATGGTCGGCGCGTGGAAGCCGTAGTCGACGAGGCGCTTGGCGACGTCGTCGACCGTCACGCCGGTGTCCTTGGTGATCTCGCGCAGGTCGACGATGCACTCGTGCGCCACGAGGCCGTTGCGTCCGGTGTAGAGCACGGGATAGCGGTCGCGCAGGCGCGCGGCGACGTAGTTGGCCGACAGCACGGCGACCTGGGTCGCGTGGGTCAGGCCGTCGCCGCCCATGAGGCGGATGTACGCCCACGGGATCGGCAGGATGCCCGCGCTCCCCCAAGGCGCGCCGCTGACCGGGCCGGTGCCGCCGTCGATGTGGCCGCGCCCGGTGGGACCGGCCTCGGGGCGCAGCGGGTGACCGGGCACGTACGGGGCGAGGTGCGCGCGAACCGCGACCGGGCCGACCCCCGGGCCGCCGCCGCCGTGCGGGATGCAGAAGGTCTTGTGCAGGTTCAGGTGCGACACGTCGGCACCGAACTTGCCGGGCTTGGCCAGGCCGACGAGCGCGTTGAGGTTGGCGCCGTCGACGTACACCTGGCCGCCGGCGTCGTGCACCATCGCGCAGATCTCGGTGACGGTCTGCTCGTACACGCCGAACGTCGACGGGTACGTGATCATCAGTGCCGCGAGATTGTCGCCGTGCTGGGCGATCTTCGCGCGCAGGTCGTCGAGGTCGACGTCGCCCGCGTCGGTGCACGCGACAACCACGACGCGCATCCCGGCCATGACGGCGCTGGCGGCGTTGGTGCCGTGGGCGCTGCTCGGGATGAGGCAGACGTCGCGGTGCATGTCGCCGTTGGCGCGGTGGTAGCCGCGGATCGCGAGCAGGCCGGCGAACTCGCCCTGGCTGCCGGCGTTCGGCTGCAGCGACACGGTGTCGTAGCCGGTGATCTCGACGAGGTACTTCTCGAGGGTGCGGATGAGCTCGACGTACCCGGCCGCCTGGTGCAGCGGCGCGAACGGGTGCATGTCGGCCCACGCGGGCTGCGTGATCGGCTCCATCTCCGTGGTGGCGTTGAGCTTCATCGTGCAGGAGCCCAGCGGGATCATCGCGCGATCGAGCGCGATGTCCTTGTCGGAGAGCTTGCGCAGGTAGCGCAGCATCGCGGTCTCGCTGCGGTGGTCGTGGAACGTCGGGTGCGTGAGGAACTCCGACGTGCGCGCGAGGCCCTCGGGCAGGGCACGGGCGCCGGAGGCGACGATCCGCTCGGCGTCGGACTCGTCGAGGCCGGCGCCGCCGAGCACCTCCTGGAACGCGCCCCACACCGTCACGAGGTCGCGCACGGTCGTGGTCTCGTCGGTCGAGATCGCGAGGGTGTCGGCGTCGATGAGGCGCAGGTTGACGCCGAGAAGCTCGGCGGCCTGCAGCACCTCGGCGGCACGGCCGGGTACGCGCACGCGGACCGTGTCGAAGTACGCCGACGTCAGCACCTCCACGCCCCGCTCGGCGAGGCCGGCGGCCAGCACAGCGGCGTGCCGGTGGGTGCGCTCGGCGATGCGGGTGAGGCCCTCCGGGCCGTGGTACGCGGCGTACAGCGCCGAGGTCACGGCGAGCAGCACCTGCGCGGTGCAGATGTTCGACGTCGCCTTCTCGCGGCGGATGTGCTGCTCGCGGGTCTGCAGCGCGAGGCGGTACGCCTGGCGACCGTCCGCGTCGACGCTGACGCCGACGAGGCGGCCAGGCAGCGAGCGCTCGAGGCCCTGGCGCACCGACATGAAGCCTGCGTGCGGGCCGCCGAAGCCGAGCGGGACGCCGAGGCGCTGCGCCGAGCCGACGACGACGTCCGCGCCGAGCTCGCCGGGCGGCGTGAGGAGCGTGAGGGCGAGCAGGTCGGTCGCGACCGCGACGACGGCCCCGCGGGCCTGGGCCGCCGCGACCACCGGCGAGATGTCGCGCAGCGTGCCGGACGAGCCGGGGTACGACAGCAGGACGCCGAAGAAGTCCTCGGTCGGCAGCGCGCCGTCGGCGTCGACCACCACGAGGTCGATCCCGAGCGGCTCGGCGCGGGTGGCGAGCACGGCCAGGGTCTGGGGGTGGGTGTCGGCGTCGACGACGAAGCGGTGCGACTGGGTCTTGGACACGCGGTGCGCCAGCGACATCGCCTCGGCCGCTGCCGTGGGCTCGTCGAGCAGGCTCGCACCCGCGACGGGCAGGCCGGTCAGGTCGCCGACGAGGGTCTGGAACGCCAGCAGCGCCTCGAGCCGGCCCTGACTGATCTCGGGCTGGTACGGCGTGTACGCGGTGTACCAGGCGGGGTTCTCGAGCACGTTGCGCCGGATGACCGCCGGCGTATGCGTGTCGTGGTAACCCAGCCCGATCATGCTGCGCACCACGGTGTTTCGGCTCGCGAGCTCGCGCAGCTCGGCGGCGACCTCGGCCTCAGACCCGGCTGCCGGGAGGTCGAGGCCCTCGGTCCAGGCGATCGTCTCGGGCACCGCTGCGGCGGACAGCGCGTCGAGCGAGTCGTACCCGACGGCGGCCAGCATGCGGGCCACGGCCTCCGAGCCGGGACCCACGTGGCGCTCGACGAACGGCACGCCGTCGGAGAGCGCGGAGCGGACGGACGAAGGGGTGACGGTGGAGTCGGTCACGGCGGGCCCTCGCGGTGATGGCCGAGCATGCTCGGCAGGCGACCCCGTCGCGCGGGCGCGCGTCGGTGGGGTCCCCCTCTGTCCATGCGCGAGCCCGCGCGCCTGAGAGCTTCACCGCCCGGAGGCGGCTTGCACCGTCGGCGGGGACCGGAGGTCCCGCTTTCCAGAGGCGCCATGCCTGGGCGGTCCGTGATGCCTGAGAGGTTGACGGGGAGTTGCTCCTTCGGCGCCTGCCGCTGGCTGCGACAGGTCTCTCCCGCCCGGGGGGTGCGGCGCAGCCCTGAGACTACCGGCGCGGACGCCTCGCGGCGCCCCCGGGCGCACCGACGCCCCCGGCCGCTGGCCGGGGGCGTCAGGAGGCTGCGGTGCGCGTCAGCCGGCGGAGCGGGCCGCGCGGCGAGCGGCGAGCTCGTCGCCGGCGACGTCGGGGATGTTGGGGGTGCCGTCGAGACGCTCGCTGGGGAGCTCGGCGAGGCTGCCCTCGACCTCGCGCCAGACCCGGCCCACGGCGATGCCGAAGACGCCCTGGCCGCCCTGCACGAGGTCGATGACCTCGTCCTGGCTGCGGCACTCGTAGACCGATGCGCCGTCGCTCATGAGCGTGACCTGGGCGAGGTCGTCGACACCGGACTCGCGCAGGTGCTCGACGGCGCTGCGGATGTTGGCGAGCGAGACGCCGGTGTCGAGCAGGCGCTTGATCACCTTGAGCACGAGGATGTCGCGGAAGCTGTAGAGGCGCTGGCTGCCCGACCCGTGGGCAGTGCGCACGGACGGCTCGACGAGCCCGGTGCGCGCCCAGTAGTCGAGCTGGCGGTAGGTGATCCCCGCGGCGGAGCAGGCGACCGGCCCGCGGAAGCCGACGTCGGCCGGCATCGCCTGGACCTCGTCGCCGAACAGCAGACCCTGACGGCCGGCGGCTACGGCCGCCTCGTCGCGCTGCTGCTCGTCGGGCCCGGGGCCCTCGTGCACTCCGTTCACCGGAGACCTCCTGAAGCCGCCGCTCGGTGCCGCGGGTGGGGGAAGCACATCGCGAGAGTTACACCGGGGACGTTCTGGATCGAACGCTAGGACCGCGCGGGTGCCGGGTCAACGCAGGACGCCGCGACACGCCGGTAGGACCTGTCCCAGACCGCAACCCTCACGTGGAGGTCGAGGGTTTGCCAGGCTCCCGCGCGGGTTCAGCCCTGCTCGGGAGCCGCGTTGCCGCCGAGGAAGTCGTCCGGCGAGATCTCGTCGAGGAAGGCCCGGAACTTCTCGACCTCGTCCTCCTGCTCGTCCGGCACGGCGATGCCGGCGGCCTCCAGCACGGCCTCGGCGCCGTAGATCGGCGTCCCCGTGCGCAGCGCCAGGGCGATCGCGTCGGACGGGCGGGCGCTCACCTCGACCCCGCCCTCGAAGGCGAGGACCGCGAAGAAGACGCCGTCGGTGAGCTCGGTGATGCGCACCTCGGAGAGGGTGTGGCCGAGCGACGACACGACGTCCCGCAGCAGGTCGTGGGTCAGCGGCCGGGCGGGCACGACCCCCTGCTGGGCGAACGCGATGGCAGTGGCCTCGACCGCGCCGATCCAGATGGGCAGGTAGCGCTCGCCCTCGACCTCGCGCAGCAGCACGATCGGCTGGTTCGACGGCATCTCGACCCGGACACCCACGACGTCCATCTGGCGCATGGAGCCAGCCTAGCCGCGGCAGGGGCTGACGCGACCCGGCCGTCCGAGTGGGCGTGCCGGCAGGCTAGCGGCGGAGCTCGGTCGCGAGACCGGCCTTGACCAGCGAGGCGTGCAGCCGCACCGAGAGGGCGGCGAGCTCGCGGATGGCGTCGTCGGCGCGCTGCTGGCTCTCCGGGTCGCGCTGGCGCAGCATGGGCGTGACGACCTGCTCGACCAGGCCCACCTCGCGGTCGGCCGCCACCTTGAACGTGCGCAGGTGCCGCGGCTCGATGCCGAACGCCGCCATCTCGGCCACGGTGCTCGCGATCACGAGGGTGTCGCCGTCGTAGTGCTGGCCGCGCTTGGTGATGAGGCCGTAGCCCTCGAGCTGCTCGAGCAGGGAGTCGGTCAGGCCGCTCGCCTCGAGCAGCTCGCCGCGCGAGAGGCGCACATCGGCGTTGCCCCGGAACGAGTCGGCGTTCGGCATGCCGTCGGTCGACACCAGCGCCCGCGGCACGCGCGGACCGTCGGCGCTCGACGCCGGCGGCTCGAGGCCGCGGTCGATCGCCTCGAGGTGCTCGCGGATGACCTTCAGCGGCAGGTACTGGTCGCGCTGGCAGGCGAGGACGTAGCGCAGCCGCTCGACGTCGGCATGGCTGAACTTGCGGTAGCCGCTCGCGGTGCGCTGCGGCGCGATGAGCCCCTCGCCCTCGAGGAAGCGGATCTTGGAGATCGTGACGTCGGGGAAGTCCGGGCGCAGCACCTCGAGGACGTCGCCGATGCCCATGAGGCCGCGCGAGACCGCGCTGGGGACCGCGCTCATGACGACTCCCCCGCCGCCTCGAGGAAGACGAAGCGGTACTTGCCGATCTGCACCTCGTCGCCGCCCGAGAGCAGCTGGCGGTCGATGCGTCGTCGGTTGACGTAGCTGCCGTTCAGGGAGCCGGAGTCGGCGAGCTCCCACGTGCCGTCGACGGCGTGCAGCTCGGCGTGCCGGCGCGAGACGGTGACGTCGTCGAGGAACAGGTCGCAGTCGGGCGCACGGCCGAGCACCACGGTGCCCAGAGCCGGGTCGAGATCGAAGCGGGCGCCCTCCTGGGGGCCGCGCAGGACGACGAGGACCGCGTGCCCGCGGCCGAGGCCGCCGACGCTGGTGGGGTCGACGGTGGGCAGGGGTGCGCTGTCGCCCTCGGAGGCGACGCGGACGCCGAGGACTCCGGTCTGGAACGCGGCCTCGGGGCCCGGGGCCAGCTCTGCTCCGCACGAGGCGCAGAAGTGGTCGAGGTCCTCCGCCAGGTGACCGCACCTGGGGCACTGCCGGCTCATAGCCCGCCTCCACTCGACCGCACTGCCGAACGAGAAGCCCTCGACATCGCGTCGAGGGTCGGGAGCGAGACTACGGACCCGCGTGCAGCAGGGTCAACAGGCCGAACCCTCGACCTCAGGTCAAGGGTTCGGCCTGGACGGTGCTGAGCGGACGGCTCCGGTCAGGAGCCGGTGAGGGCGACGTACCCGGCGGCGTCGAGCAGGTCGTCGAGCGAGGTCCCCTCGGCGACCCGGACCTCGGCGAGCCATCCGGCGCCGTAGGGGTCGGAGTTGATGGTCTCGGGGCTGGTCTCGACGGCGTCGTTGCATGCCACGACGGTGCCCGAGACCGGTGCGTAGATGTCCGAGACGCTCTTGGTCGACTCGACCTCGCCGCACGGCTCCCCCGCGCTGACGTCGGCGCCGACGGTGGGCAACGTGACGAAGACGATGTCGCCGAGCGCGTCCTGCGCGTGGTCGGTGATGCCGAAGCGCACGGTGCCGTCCGCGGTCAGGTCGACCCACTCGTGCTCGCGGGTGTAGCGCAGGTTCTCGGGGGTCTGGCCGGCCATGCGGGGGGCTCCTTCGGTGAGGTCACGAGCCGCTGGGGCTCGGTGCGGGGCGAGCGTATTGCGGGGTCGAGACGGGCTGCAACGCGCGGACCACGACCTCGGTCTCCTGGACCACGTCGATGCTGCCGCCGGCGGTGCGCACGGTGTCGGCCACACCACCCGGGATCTCGAGCGCCGTGGCGAGGGTCGCGGCGTCACCGATCACCTGCAGCCGGTACGGCGAGGTCAGCACCGTGCCGGACACGGACACCCCGGACGGGTCGTCCTCGAACCAGGTCGAGGCCACCACGCGGACGTCGCCGATCTGGATCGCCTCGGCGCCCGCGTCGCGCAGCTCCTGCACGGCGTCGAGCAGGACCGCCGAGGTGATCGCCCCCCCGCCGTCCTGCAACGTCACCCGGATGCCCGTGCCGACCGCGGGCACCGTGCCCGCCAGGATCGCGAGGGCGTCCGCCCGCGCCCGCGAGGCAGCGAGGCGCTGCTCCTCGCTGCCCGACAGCAGCCGGTCGCGGGCGGCCTCGAGGGCTCGCTGCTCGGCCTGCAGCCGGATCTGCCGCTCGGTGAGGTCGTCGAGCACGCGGACGACCTCGTCCTCGCGAGCCGTGGCCAGCAGACCGGTCTGGGCGGAGGCCTGGGTGGCCGCGACGCCGGCGAAGCCGAGACCGACGAACAGGAGGCCGATGACGAGCTGCTGCACCGTCGCACGCGGGGCCAGCGCGGTGCGCAGCCGTGCGCGGGCGGTCTGCTCCTCCCGGCCTTCGGCGTCGGTCGCGGGCGGGGTGCTCTCGTCGCTCATCCGGTGTCAGGCCTTCAGCAGACGGCGGCGGATGGCGGCAACGTTGGCGAAGATGCGCATCGCCAGGACGACCACGACTCCCGTCGAGATCTGCGCACCGACGCCGAGCTGGTCGCCGAGGAAGACCAGGAGCGCCGCCACCACGACGTTCGACAGGAACGAGATCACGAACACCCGGTCGTCGAACACGCCGTCGAGGAGGGCGCGCGCGGCGCCGAAGACGGCGTCGAGCGCCGCGACGACGGCGATGGGCAGGTACGGCTGCATCCAGAGCGGCACGTCCGGCTGGAGGATCACGCCGAGGATGATGCCGACGAGCAGACCGACTGCGGCGATCACGATCCTGCCTCCTTGCTCGTGCCGGCGTCCGGGTCGGCCCCGGCGCTCGCCGACGACCCTGCCACGGTATCCGCGCCGAGGCTCGGCACCCGCGCACGCACCGGGAGCAGCGCCGTCGAGGCGGGCAGGGTCAGGGACGTCGCCTGCTCGAACGAGAGCTTGACCCCGAACTGCTGCACGACGTCGTCGAGCTCGTTCCCCGACGTGGTCCGCGGGAACGCGACGGCGAGCGCGGCGCCGTCCCCGATCGCCTCGACCCGGTACGGCGGCAGCAGCGGGCGGAAGTCGACCAGGATCGCCGCGCCGGCCGAGCGGATGGCGGTGGTCGAGGTGAGCCTCACCCCGTTGACGGCGATCGCCTCGGCGCCCGAGGCCCACAGCGCGTTCACGGCGTTCTGCACGTCCGTGTCGAGGACGCGACCTGGGTCGTCGGTGGCGGCAGGATCCGTGCCGTCCGCGGAGTCGAGGACGACGACGAGCCCGGGGCCCTGGACGGCGGTGTACCCCGTCGCTGCCTCCAGCGAGCCGATCCGCTCGGCCAGGGCCGCGCCCTCGTCGGACTGCGCGAGGAGCACCTCCTGGGCCGCCGCGAGATCAGCACGCGTCCTTGCGATGTCCGCCTCGAGGGCTGCGATCTCCTCCTGGGTGCGGGCGACTCGGTCCACGAGGACCTGACGCGCCTTCTCCGCCTCGGGGGCAACGGCCTGACGCTGGACGACCGCGAGGGCGAGGACGCCCGCGACCGCTGCGCAGGTGAGGACGAACGCCACCCGCGTGGTCCTGGCCGGTCGGGCGCCGCGGTGCCGACGCGCGGCCTCGGCGTACTCCTCCGCGGCGTCGTCCCTGACCAGCTCGGTCAGGAGCGCCATCGAGGCTGCGGGGTCGCGCGGTGCCGGCATCAGCGATGCCGCAGGATGCGCCGCGCCTGCTCGATGTAGAGCAGGCCCGCCCACCAGTAGAGGACGGTGCCCCAGATCGCGAACGCCCAACCGGCGACGCGGGCGACGTCGTGGAAGTCGATGCCGGCGGCGTCCGCTCCGTCCCCGAGCAGGAGCAGCGGGAAGGCGTAGAGCAGGTTGAACGTGGCCGCCTTGCCCAGGAAGTGCACGGGCAGACCGGTGATGCCCCGGCGCTTCAACGCCGCGAGGTACAGCCCGACGACCAGGTCGCGCGACAGCAGCAGGATCACGAGCCACCACGGCACGATGCCGCGGATGGCGAGCCCGATGAGCGTCGCGGCGATGTACAGACGGTCGGCGAGCGGGTCGAGCAGCTGGCCGAGGCGGCTGATCGAGTGGGTGGCGCGGGCGATCTTGCCGTCGAGCCAGTCGGTGAAGCCGGCGACCAGGAGGACGACCAGCGCCCACCCGTCGGCCTGCGGCACCAGGATCAGCCAGAGGAACAGCGGGACACCGAGGAGCCGTAGGAACGACAAGGCGTTGGGCACGGTGAGGATCCGGTCGGTCTGGACCTCCGTCTCCTGCACGTCCATGCCGCGACCCTAACCGCCCGAGGGGTCGCCCGGAGCCGCCGCGCCCGGCAGCACCGTGTCGCCCGCCGGGGCCGCGTGCGCACCGACGGGACCGGGTGCCCGGCTGCGGCGGGCCGCGAGCATCAGGCCCACTGCAAGGCAGAGCAGCACGATGCCGGCACCGCCGAGGACGAGCGCCGCAGGCCAGGCGCGGTCGACCTCGAGCGTCACATTGAGGTCCACGTCCACCCCCGGTGTCGCGTCGGCGCGCATGAGCACGACCGTCGCGCCCTCAGGGATGCGCGCCGTGAGCACCGCTGGCGCGCCCTCGTCCTGTCGCAGCCAGAACTGCTGGGAGGACGGCGGTGGCGGCTGCTGGGTCCCCGGAACCTGGCGGGTCGTGGTCGCTCCCCCGCTGGTCAGCTCCGCAACCACGTCGTACGGGGCACCGGCCAGGTAGATGTCGAGATCGGTGCCGGCCGCGGCACCGAGGAAGACAGGTGAGCCGTCGGCGGACCGGGCGGAGAGGGTGAGCACCCCTACCCCCTCGGGCACCGGGAGCCCCACCGCGTCGATCTGGAGGCCGTCCACGAGGAGGGCCACACCCGTCGCGCTGGCGCGGGTGGGCGTGGTGGACACGGTGCCGTCCGGGCCGAACGCCATCCCGACGACGATCCCGCCTGCGAGCAGTGCGCCACCCACGACGGCGGCCGCGACCCCCGACACGACGAACCCTGCACGTGCCACGTCGTCACGGTATCCCCGACGGGGCGACGACGACCCCGCGCCACGACGCGGACCGCCCGCGCGCACCGGGGACGCGGCATGATCGGCACGTGACCGACCAGGAGCCGCTGACCCTCGCGGCGCTCAAGCTGCAATGGATCGACGTGCTCTACGACCTAGAGGCGAACCACCGCACAGCCTGGCTGGCGCTGTTCGACGGCCGGCTCGCCTCGCTGGAGGACGACGTGCTGGTGCTCGACTTCGTCGATGCCACGAAGATGGCCGGCGTCCACGGGTACGAGCGCGGCTCCAAGCCCTCGTTCCTCGAGGCGATGAGCGATTCGATCGAACGTGTCACCGGCCGCCGCATCACCGTGACCACCACGCGCGACGTGTGAGCCGGGACGCCGGCGGGGGGAAGGTCCGGCGTCGAGGCAACCTCGGGCGCCCTCCGCACCGTCTCTGCTGCGAAGGCGGATCTCACCGGAGGCAGGGATGACGACGGACCACGACGCGGAGTTCACCGCGTGGGTGGAGCGCACGGCCGCGTCGTTGCGCGGCACGGCGTACCTGATGTGCGGCGACTGGCACGCGGCTGACGACGTGGTGCAGGACGCGCTCGTGCGGGTGTACGAGCGTTGGCACCGGATCAGGCCGGAGGCCGCGACGTCGTACGCACGACGGGTCGTCGCGACAGCCACGATCGACCGCGCCCGGCGGCCGTGGCGGCGCGAGGTGTCCAGCGACGTCCTGCCCGAGGTGACCGCGCTGCGGGAGGACGAGACGCCGTACGACGTCGTCGGCGCCCTCGCGCAGCTGCCGCCGCGCCAGCGCGCCGTGCTGGTGCTGCGGTTCTTCGACGATCTCGACGTGACCGAGACCGCACGGCTGCTCGGGATCACGCCCGGCACCGTCAAGAGCGCGACATCGCGCGGGCTCGACAGCCTGCGAATTCTGATGCGAACGCCCGTGCACGCGGGCCTGTCCGAGGAGACACCATGAGCGAGAACGACATCCGCACCCTGATGGGTTCGGCCGCGAGCGATGCCCCCGCCCGCGACTTCAGCACGCCCGTGATCGCCTCCGCCGCGGCGGCGCGCACCCGTCGCCGCCGTGCCTGGTACGGCGTCGGCGCCCTCGGTGCCGCGGCGACCGTGACCGTCGTCGCCACGGTCTCGATGGGGCTGCTGGGCAACGACGGCCCGGGAGCGCCGGTCGCGATCGGCACGCCGTCGTCGTCCGCCCCGGCCATCGACCCCGGTGCGATCTCGCTGCCGACGAGCCTGCCGCTCGGCGAGCTCGTCGGTGTCGTCGACAGCGAGCTGCCGTCAGGAACGGCCGTCGGCGAGCTCGGCGTCGACGCCGCGTTCACTCCCGACGGTGCGATCACGCTGCCCCTGACCACGGGCTCCGGCGCTGCAGAGCTCGCGATCACCGCGACCGCAGCGGGATGCAGCGCCGAGTCGGCCGCCCTCGACGCCGCGACGCTGGACGCCATCTCGGCCGCGGTCTGCACCGCGGCGGCGCAGTACCCCAGCCAGCCCGGCACCGTGGTCGACGGCGGGAGCATCGACCCCGCCGCCTGACGAGCTCGCGACGAAGGGCCGGGCGGATTCCAATCCGCCCGGCCCTTCGCTCCGAACGAGGGTTGACCGCACGTCGTCGGGACGCGCGGCAGTCTCACCTCGGAGCCTCCTGTGAGCCCAACCCCCCTGCGCCGTCGTCGGCGCCTGCTCGCCCTGTCCGGCGCTCTCGCCGCCTCCTCGCTCGTGGTGGGTGCAGCAGTCGGACTCGGTTCGTCCACCGCCTCGAGCCACCGCGAGGCCCCCCTGATCTCGGGGACGCCCAAGCTCGACAACACCGACGTCTACGCGTTCGTGAGCCCGGACAAGCCGGACACCGCGACGATCGTCGCCAACTTCAACCCGTTCGAGGACCCCGCCGGCGGCCCGAACTTCTACTCGTTCGACCCGAAGGCCAAGTACTACGTCAACATCGACCTCAACGGCGACTCGAACGCAGACCTCGTCTACAGCTGGCGATTCAAGACCACGGTCCGCAACCCCGGGACGTTCCTCTACAACACGGGCCCGGTCACCCGGCTCGGGGACGCCGACCTGAACGTGGTCCAGAACTACGACCTCGTCGAGTGGAAGCGCGGCGTCGGCACCCGCGTCGTCGCCAAGGGCCTCTACACGGCGCCCGCCAACGTCGGCACCGCGTCGATGCCCGACTACGCCTCGCTGCGCACCCAGGCCGCATACACGCGCAACGGCGTCACCACGTTCGCCGGCCAGGCCGATGACCCGTTCGCCCTCGACCTGCGCGTCTTCAACCTGCTGTACGGCGGCAACCTGAGCGAGGTCGGCAACGACTCGCTCAAGGGCTACAACGTCCAGTCGATCGCCCTCCAGCTGCCGGTGTCCCAGCTCGGTGGCAAGAAGAACATCATCGGCATCTGGTCCTCGACCAAGAAGGCGACCGCGACAGGCACGTACGTCCAGGTGTCGCGCCTCGGCATGCCCCTCGTCAACGAGGTCGTCATCCCGCTCAAGGACAAGGACCGGTTCAACGCGTCCAAGCCGTCGAGCGACGTGCAGTTCCTGCCCTACGTCGTGAAGCCCGAGCTGCCCAAGCTGCTCAACGCCGTGTACGGCCTCCCGGTGCCCAAGGAGCCGCGCAACGACCTCGTGCAGGTGTTCCTGACCGGCGTCCCCGGCCTCAACCAGCCGAAGAACGTGAAGGCCGCGGAGATGCTGCGCCTCAACCTCACGCCCTTCACCGGTCAGACCTTCAGCAGGCTCGGTGTCATCGGCGGCGACCTCAACGGCTTCCCGAACGGTCGACGCCTCGCTGACGACGTCCTCGACATCGGTCTCCAGGTCGTGGCCGGCGAGCTCGTGGGCATGCCGAACGACCTCGGTGACGGCGTCGATGCCAACGACGTGGCGTTCACCAGCACGTTCCCGTACGTCGCCCTCCCCCACAGCGGCTCGACCGTCCGCTGACCAGTGCGGGGCCCCGGCAGCCGCCGGGGCCCCGCGCCGCACCCGTTCCGTACCAGCCCCGGGAGACGCGCCGTGACGACCACCGACCTCCAGCCCCTCGCACCGCCCGAGCCCGCGCGACGCGGCCGTCGGCGCGTCGCCGCCGTGCTCGTGGGCGCCGTCGCCGTCGCCGGTCTCGTCGGCGCCGGCTCGCTGCTGCCTGCACCGTCCGCACCGACCCCGACGGCCCAGGCGCCGTCGGGCCCGACGACCACCGTCGAGGGCCTCGCGGCCTATCTGCAGTCGGTGCCCGCGGACTGGCACGGCTGGTCGAGCCTCGGAGGGCTGCAGCTCGAGCGCGCCCGCTCGACCGGATCGCCGGAGTGGTACGGACGCGCGGAGCAGTCGTTCCGCAGGTCCCTCCAGATCCACCCCGACGACAACCCGCCCGCCCTCGCCGGTCTCGCCGCCGTCGACGCCGCGAGGCATGACTTCGCCGCCGCCGAGTCGGGCGCTCGTGCGGCACTGGCCGTCAATCCGCTCGATGCCACGGCGCAGGCGATCCTCGTCGACTCGCTCACCGAGCTCGGCCGGTACGACGAGTCGCTGGCCGCGGCCCAGCGCCTCGACGGCACGCACCCCGGGCTCTCGTCGTACACACGCCTGGCGTACCAGGAGGAGCTGCGCGGCGATGTGGCAGAGGCGCTCTCGCTCCTCGCCCTCGCTGCTGACGATGCCGCCACCCCGTCGCAGGCCGCCTTCGCCCGCTACCAGGAGGGCCTGCTCGCGCTGCAGACCGGCGACGTCGCGCGCGCCGAGCGTTCGTACGCCGCTGGGGCCGCGGCAGCGCCGGACGACCTGTCCCTTCTGCATCTGCGGGCTCGGATCGCGGCGGCCCAGGGGCGCGGCGCCATGGCCGCCGACCTCTACCGCGCGCTCGTGCAGAGGCGGCCGACCGCGGCGCTCGCGGTCGAGGCGGCCGACGTGCTGACCGGGGCGGCCGACGCCCGGGAGAGGGCCGACCTGATCGCCCTCGCGCAGGCGCAGCTCGCCGTTAACCGTGCGAACGGTGTGGAGCCCGAGCCGTCCGACATCGTGCTGGAGGCGACGTACGGCGATCCTGCCGCTGCCCTGCGGATGGCGGAGTCGCTGTGGTCGAGGCAGCAGGGCGTCTACGCGGCCGACGCCTACGCGGTGGCGCTGCACGCCGTCGGCCGCGACGCCGAGGCGCTGCGGTACGCCGATCGCGCCCTGTCCCTCGGGACGACCACCCCCTCGCTGCATGCGCACCGCGACGCCATCCGCGCAGCGCTGCCCGGCGGTGCGGCATGAGGACCCGTCGCGCCGTGGTCGCCGCGCTGCTCGTCCCCGTGGCCGTCGTGCTCGCTGCGCCCACGGCGTCGGCGCACCCGCTCGGCAACCTGTCGGTCAACACGTACGACGGCGTCGTCGTCGCGCCCGACGGTGTCCGCGTCGATCACGTCGAGGACGTGGCCGAGGTGCCCGCGGTCGCGGCGCTGCGGGCGGCCGACACGGATGTCGATGGGGCCACCTCGCCCACCGAGCTCGGCGCCTGGGCCGGAAGCCGTTGCGCTGCAGCCGCTTCGCGGATCCGCGTGGCCTCCGACGGCACGCCCCTCGTCCTCACCGTCCGCACAGCCTCCGCCACGACTGCGGCCGGCCAGGCCGGGCTCGCCACCGTCCGCGTCGAGTGCGACCTCGGCGCCGACCTCCGCGTGGCCGCACGTACCGCCGTCACCGTGGACGTCGCCCCTCCGACGGATCTCGGGTGGCGCGAGATCACGGTCGCCGGCGACGGCACCACCGTGGTGTCCGCCGACGTCCCGTCGGCCAGCGTGAGCGGGCGGCTGACGTCGTACCCAGGCGACCTCACGACCTCGCCCGACGAGCGCAGCGCGACGGCCAGCGTCGAGCCGGGCGGTCCGCGCCTCGCGGCTCCTGCAGCGACTGGCCCCCTCGGCGTGGTCGCCCGCGGCGTCGACGGAGTCACTGCAGCAGTCGAGGGCCTGGCCACCCGGTCGGGCCCGGTCGCGCTGCTGCTGCTGCTGCTCGGCGGCCTGGTCCTCGGCGCGCTGCACGCGCTCGCCCCCGGCCACGGCAAGACGGTCGTCGCCCTCGCAGCGCTGGCCGGCCGCGGGGCACGTCGGCGCGAGCTGGCTCGGGCGGCGGGGACCCTCGGCGCGAGCATCACGGTCGCGCACACCGGGAGCGTGGTGCTCGTCGGCGTCGCGCTCACCGCCTTCGGGGCGGTCGTACCCGCAGCGCTCTTCCCCGCGCTCGCCGTGGTGGCAGGCATGATCGTCGTGGCGGTCGGCATCGGTCTGCTGCGCGGTCGCAGCGGCGCCCACGTGCACGGTCCCGGCGGCCACACCCACGACCACGACCCCGACCACGAGGCTCACGGTCACGGGTATCACCACGGGCACGACGCCCCGCTGCCGCACTCCCCCGCGCCCCGGCAGGAGGCCGCGCTCTCGCGCACCGCGGTGCTGGCCGTCACCGGCACGGCGCCGGTCGTGACCGCGCACGACCACGACCATGCGCACAGTGACCACGACCACGACCATGCGCACGATCGTGCGCACGACCATGCGCACAGTGACCACGCGGAGCACGACACGGGCACCCGGCGCCGCACGCTCGTGGCCCTCGGCGCGGTCGGCGGTCTCACCCCGAGCCCCACCGCGCTCGTCGTCCTGCTCGGCACCCTCGCCGTGGGGCGGCCCGTGGCGGGCCTGCTCGCGGTCCTCGCCTTCGGGATCGGCATGGCCCTGACGCTGGTCGGTGCCGGGCTGCTGGCCGTCGTGCTGGGCCGGCGCGCTGCGAGCCTCGCGGTCGCGCGCGGGTTGCCGCTCCGGTGGCTGGCGCTGCTGCCGCGGCTCGCGGGCGCGGCCGTCGTCTGCGCCGGAGCGTTCCTCGCGCTCCGCGGCGTCCTCGACCTCCTGGCCTGATCGGTCAGCCGATCCGGAGGACCGTGAGGTTGTCGCGCGCGTCCTTGCGGTCGTCGGCGACGGCGATGAGGCCGTCACCGAGGAAGGCCAGGCCCTCGGGCTTGCGGACCTTCTTCGGCAGGGGAAGCGCAGCGGTCACCGACACCGGTTCGCCCGGCTCGAGGGGCAGCACGAGCTGTGCGAGGCACCGACCCTGGTCCGACAGCACCCACACACCGCCGTCGTGGTCGGGCGCGAGGTCGCTCAGGTCGGTGAGGGCGTCGGTGCCGACGCCGGTCCACGGCCACCAGGCAAGCGCGACCAGGTCGTCGTCATCCGCCGGGGGTGTCCAGCCCTCGTCGTGGGAGAGCAGAGTCCCGGCCGAGACTCCTTGGGGCACATGGCCTCTCGGGCCGAACTCCACGAGCCCGGCAGGCTTCTTCTCCTTCGCGACGAGGAGGTGACCGTCGCGCAGCAGCAGGACGCCCTCCCCGCGAGAAGCGTCCGCCTTCGACCAGCTCGCGTGCAGGTCGACGACCGTGCTCGTGTCGAGGCGGAAGCGCGACACGATCCGGCGCTGTGCGAGATCGACACCGCCGACCATGGACGTCCCCTCGGTGAGCACCCACACACGGCCCGCGCCGTCGAGAGCCAGGGCCTCGAGCTGGGTCGCCCGCTCCTCGTACCCGGGCCGCGCGCCGACGTCGTCCGCAGTCACGACCTCGAACTCGCCGGGCACTCCGTCGACCACCGTCGTGACCGCGAAGGCGACCCGGTCGTCGCCCAGGGCGAGCAGCAGGATGCCGCCGTCGGTACGCCGTGCCGTCAGCCCTGACACCTCGGGCAGGGGCACCGAGTGGGTCGCGATCCGCTCCATGCACGCATCGTGGCCCACCAGGGGGGATCGTGGCGGCCCTCCGGGACGTTGACCCTCCGTGGACCCCTTCGCTGCACCGCACGGAACCCCGCTCCAGCGCTACGAAAGGGCCAGCCGCCGGCCGCTGGTCGCCGCGGCGATCGCCTTCGTGGTCGCGTACGCGCTGCCCGTGCTCCTGCCCGCCATGCCCCGGATGGACGCCGACCTCCTCGACCTGCTGGGTGCGCTCCTGTGGGCGCTGTTCCTCGTCGACCTGGGCGTCCGCGCGGTGCTGTCCGGCCGCCCGGGCCGCTGGCTCCTTCGGCACCCGATCGACGTCGTCCTCGTCCTGCTGCCGGCGCTGCGGCCGCTGCGCGAGCTGCGCGGCCTGACCGCCGACGCGTACACCTCGGGGACTCGTGCCGCGGTCGGGCGCGCGCTCGCCGCCGCGCTCGTGGGTGTCGCCTACCTCATGCTGGTCGGCGCCGTGGCTGTGCTCGACGCCGAGCGGTCGGCCGCGTCGTCGCACATCACGTCCTTCGGCGACGCCCTCTGGTGGGCAGCGGTGACGGTCACGACGGTCGGGTACGGCGACACCTACCCCGTCACGGTCGTCGGACGGCTCGTGGCTTTCGCTCTGATGCTCGTCGGGATAAGCCTGTTGGGCGTGCTCACGGCGTCGGTCGCCGCCTGGTTCGTCGGCCGCACCCGTGAGGTCGAGAACGAGGTGCTGGTCGAGCTCCGCGCTCTGCGCACCGAGGTGGCCGACCTCCGGGCGGCAGTGGACCGCGCCTCATCCGCGAGCTGACGGCGGAGGTCAGAGCGTGTCGAGGGCGTTGGCTGCGATGCGGTCCGCGATCCCGCTACGCATCAGGGCCGCGGCCGCGCTGTCCGGCTTGCGCGCCGCCTCAGCCGCGAAGCACGCCGAGAACTCAGGCCCGATACCGAGCCGCGGGTAGCGCGCGACCACCTCGGTGCGCAGCTCGTCCGGCCACCAGGACGTGTTGCGGCCGCTGATATCGAGGCCGGTGGCGATCTCGAGGAGGTGGCCCTCGGGGTCCGCCTCGGGATCGACCGAGTCCCACATGTGCCGCTCGATGATCTCGGCGGCGCGTACGCCGCGCTCGGGCGCCCACCCGGCTCCGGCCGCGAAGACGCGGGCCACGTCGCCCCCCGCACGCTCGAACGGGACCGCATGGCTGTCGAACGAGGCCACGAGCCCGATGTCGTGCAGCATCGCCGAGACGTAGAGCAGCTCGGCGTCGTAGGCGATGCCGTGCACGTCGCCGTACGCCGCCGCCCAGAGGAACGAGCGAACACTGTGATTCGCGAGCGCGGGCGATGCGAAGGTCGTGACCACCCAGAGGGCACGGTCGGCGGCGTCTGTGGCGGGGCGGGCGAGGTCGTCGAGGCGCATGCCTCGATGCTCGCAGCCCGTGCGGCGCCCTCCCACCCGCATGCGGACATGGACGGAAGGGTTCGCGCCAGGTGCGCATCGGCGGACGATCGTGGCGCCACGTGCTCAGCCCGAGACGCGGCGGAGCCCGACGTCGGTCAGCGCGTGCGAGCTCCGTGCCGATCCCCAGGGCTGACAGGATCCGTCGCAGCGGAGCGCCAGGTGCGACAGCGGGCGCCTTCGGCGCGGCGGTCGAGCCGCGCGCGAAGAACTCCTCCCAAATCAGAGGGAGCCCGACAGACGATGAAGGCCGGCCGCAAGCGGCCGGCCTTCATCGTCTGTCGGGCTGACAGGATTTGAACCTGCGACCCCTTGACCCCCAGTCAAGTGCGCTACCAAGCTGCGCTACAGCCCGAACTCCGACCGCGAGGATCACCCGCGATCGGCCCACGAAGGTTACCCCACGTGGTGCGTGCCGATGAAACCGGCCACGTGCGTGCCGTCAGCTCCGGCGACGCTTCTCGCGGACGCGCAGGTTGACGCGCACCGGGGTCCCGTCGAAACCGAACTCCTCGCGCAGGCGTCGCTCGATGAAGCGGCGGTAGCCGGCCTCGAGGAAGCCCGTCGTGAAGAGCACGAACGTGGGCGGCTTGGTGGTCGCCTGGGTGCCGAAGAGGATGCGCGGCTGCTTGCCCCCGCGCACCGGGTGCGGGTGCGACTGCACGAGGGTCGCGAGGAACGCGTTGAGCCGCGAGGTCGGCACGCGCGTCTCCCAGCCCTCGAGGGCCTTGTGCAGAGCGGGTACGAGCTTGTCGGTGTGGCGTCCGGTCCGGGCGCTGATGTTGACGCGCGGCGCCCACGAGACCTGGTGCAGGTCGCGCTCGATCTCGCGCTCGAGGTACTTCCGGCGCTCGTCGTCCATCAGGTCCCACTTGTTGAACGCGAGCACCAGTGCGCGTCCGCTCTCGACCACCATCGAGAGGATGCGGGTGTCCTGCTCCGCCATGGGCTGGTCCGCCTCGAGGAGGACGACGGCCACCTCGGCCTTGTCGAGCGCCGCCTTCGTACGCAGCGACGCGTAGTACTCGTGACCGCTCGCCTCGTGCACCCGCTTGCGGATGCCGGCGGTGTCGACGAAACGCCATGTGGTGCCGGCGATCTCGACGAGCTCGTCGACGGGGTCGACCGTGGTGCCGGCGACGGAGTCGACCACGACCCGCTGCTCGCCCGCGAGCTGGTTGAGCAGGCTCGACTTGCCCACGTTGGGCTTGCCGAGCAGCGCGATGCGGCGCGGTCCTCGCGGCTCGGCGACGCGTGAGCCCTCATCGGGCAGGATCGCGATGAGGTTGTCGAGCATGTCTCCCATGCCGCGGCCCTGCAGCGAGGAGACAGCCTGCGGCTCGCCCAGCCCGAGCGACCAGAGCATGGCCGCGTCGGCCTCGCCGCGGCTGTCGTCGACCTTGTTCGCGATGAGCAGCACGGGCTTCTTGGTTCCGCGCAGCACCTTCACGACGTCCTCGTCCGCATCGGTCGCGCCGACCGTCGCGTCGAGCACGAACATGACGGCGTCCGCCTCGTTCATGGCGCGCTCCGCCTGCGCGGCTACCTGCGCGGCCATGCCCTTGGCCTCGCGCTCCCAGCCGCCGGTGTCGACGAGGAGGAACCGGTGGCCCGACCACTCCGCCTTGTAGGTCACGCGGTCGCGCGTGACGCCGGGGACGTCCTCCACCACGGCCTCGCGCCGACCGATGATCCGGTTGACCAGGGTCGACTTCCCGACGTTCGGCCGGCCGACGACCGCGACCACGGGCAGGAGCTCGTCGTCCTCGTCGTCGAAGAATCCGTCGTCGTCGAGGTCGAAGCCGAGCGCCGCGAGCGTCTCGGCGCTGATCTGCTCGTCGTCGCCGAGGTCGCCGAGGTCAGGCACGTCGACGCCGTCGAGGTCGTCGACGACGATCACCTCGTCGGAGTCCCAGGCAGCATCGTCGGCGTCGTAGCCGACGCCCTCGTCGAGGGGTCCGGGCTGGTCGTCGGGGGTCACGCGGTGCTCCGGTGGTCTGAGGCGGTGTCGGGCAGGGGTCCGGGGAGGTCCTGCCCCGTACGGCGAACGGCGTTCTGGACGTGGTCGGAGAGCGTCTGCCTGAGGCGCTCCCCGGATCGGGCGAGGACCGCCCGGCGGCGGGCGTCCCCCTCGACGCGGATGTCGACGGGCTCCCCGAAGACGACGTCGAGAGGTGAACGCAGCCGGGGCAGCGCATCCTTCCCGGTTCCGGCGGGCCGTGCCCCGAGGATCGCGACCGGGACGACGAGCGCCCCGGTGCGGGCCGCGAGGTAGGCCGCGCCGTGCTTGAGGTGCCGTGCGTCACCCGCACCGCGGTGCACCTCGGGGAAGACCCCGACGACGCCGGCGTCCGCGAGGACGGCGACCGCCTCGAGCAGCGCCGACCGGTCGGGTCCGTCGTACTCGATGCGGATCTGGCTCGTGGCGCGCATGAGGCGGTCGATCGGTGGCACGAAGATCTCGCTCTTGACCAGGACGTGCACCGGGCGCGGACTCGCCGCTGCCAGCAGCAGTCCGTCGAGGAACGCCGTGTGGTTGGCGGCGAGGATCACGGGACCGTCGACCGGGACGTGGTGCGCACCGGCGACGCGCAGCTTCCACATCCGGGTGACGAGCGCGGCCAGGTTGCGCCCGGTCGCCGCACCCGAGGTCGGGAGCCCCACCGGAGCCCGGTCGGTGGTCATGCGCCCATCCGCTCGCGGGCGAGGCCCACCACGGCGGCGACGACCTCGGCGAGCCCGAGGTGGGTCGCATCCACCACGACCGCGTCCTCCGCCTGGGTGGTCGGCGATGCCGCGCGGCTGGCGTCGGCCGCGTCGCGGCGCGCCAGGTCGGCGGCGATCGATTCGGACGACGTCACGTGCGCGCGGCCCGCAGCTGCGTCCTCGGCCGCGCGTCGGGCGGCTCGGACGCCGGGGTCTGCGACGAGCCACACCTTGAGGTCGGCGTCGGGGAGCACGACCGCGCCGATGTCACGGCCCTCGACCACGATGCCCTGCTCGACGGCGAGCGCGCTGCGCACGGCACCGCGCTGGAGGTCCACCAGCAGCGCACGTACCTCGGGGACCGCTGCCACCGCCGACACTGCCGAGGTGACCGACTGCTCACGGATGGCCCGGGAGACGTCGACGCCGTCGACCCGGATCCAGGACTCGTCCGGGTCGGTCGACCACTCGAGCGAGGCGGAGCAGGCGGCCGAGGCGACCGCAGCGGGGTCCGAGGCCGGCACGCCGTCGCGCAGCACGGCCCAGGTGATCGCGCGGTACATGGCGCCGGTGTCGAGATAGCGCAGGCCGAGCTCGCGGGCGACCCCGCGCGACACGCTGGACTTGCCCGAGCCCGACGGGCCGTCGACCGCGATGACCGCCGTCGCGGTGCTGGGCGTGCGGGGGTCCATGCAGGGTCCTTCGTCCGGGGTGCTCGGCGGGCCGACGAGCAGCAGGTCGAGCCTACGGCCCGCAGAGGCGCACCCCGGCCACGTCGGCGGCTCGGTCGACGTGACCTGCGCCCTCTCCCGTCGATGCGGCGATGTGTCGCCGTGTCGACAATGCAGCCGATCGGCGCGCTCGTCCACGACCCGTGCCGCATGTCGACAAAACCACCTGCCGATACGGCGTCAGGAGAGGCAACAGTGCAGGTCAGAGGCGTGCGACCGCGCTCAGAAGCGGACGTCCCAGCCCGTCGTCCGCAGACCGTCGGCAAGGCTCGACGCCGACTCGGGCGACACCTCGAGCTCCACCAGCCCTGTCGGACGGCCCTGGGCGTGCTCGATCCGCACGTCCTCGAGGTTGACCCCCGTGGCGCCCGCGTCGGCGAACAGCCGCCCGAGCTCGCCCGGGCGGTCGGCGACCGAGACCGCGACGACGGCCCAGGTGACGGGTGCAGCGCCGTGCTTGCCCGGCACGCGCCGGTGACCGACGACGCCTGCCTCGAGGGACGTCCGCACCGCTGCCGCGCCCGCCTCCCCCGCCCGCAGCCCGTCCCGCACCGCCGCCAGGCGGTCGATGAGCGAGTCGAGCGCACCAGCCACCGGCTCGGCGTTGCTGGCGAGGATCTCGGCCCACAGGCCGGGGTCGGAGGCTGCGAGGCGGGTGACATCGCGCAGGCCCTGGCCGGAGAGCCGTACGCCGGTGTCGCCGAGGTCCGCCAGCCCTGCGGCCACCGTGGAGGCGACCACCTGCGGCGTGTGCGAGGTGAGCGCCACCGCACGGTCGTGCTCATCGGGCGAGGTGATCACCGGCACCGCTCCCAGGGACTCCACCAGGGCGGCGACCTGCCGCGTGCGTGTGAGGTCCGTGGCCGCGGACGGCGTCAGCGCCCACACCCGGTCGGCGAACAGATCGGCCCGCGCTGCCGCCGGACCGGACACCTCGCGCCCAGCCATGGGATGCCCAGGGACGAATCGAGCGATCGCGGACGCAT
Source organism: Longivirga aurantiaca (assembly GCF_042660085.1). NCBI lineage: Bacteria > Bacillati > Actinomycetota > Actinomycetes > Sporichthyales > Sporichthyaceae > Longivirga > Longivirga aurantiaca. The sequence goes on from NZ_JBHSTI010000008.1 coordinate 1,676,335, forward strand.
CCAGCCCTGAAGTCTCGATCTCCCGCTGAAGTCTAGCCTTGGTGCTCACCACGTCACTCACTGTCGCGTTGACAGTGCTTCGAAGTACCTCGATTACGACTGACGGCGCCGCGGCGGGCGGGACGGCCACGATCACCAGGGCCGGCTCCCCCGCAGCGGGCCGTGGCAGCCCCGCGCCCCGCTCCACGGCGACGCTCAGCGCCTCCGGGTCGCGGTCCTGGAGCCAGACCTCCGTCCCCCGCTCGCGCAGAGCGAGCGCCACCGACGCGCCGATGAGCCCCGTCCCGATCACCAGCACCGGGCCAGCCGTAGAGGTGGGCGCGTCGCCCGGCACCGGGACCACACCGGTCACTGGGCGAGGTCCTGGCGCAGCGCCTCGGCGCCGCGCAGGTAGACGTGGACCACCTCGGACCGCGGCACGTCCATCTCGGCGTGCGCCATCACGCGCACGACCCGGGACAGCGCGCCGGGTACGGCGATCTCCTGGGCGCAGATGAGCGGCACGTCCCCGAGCCCGATCCCCCGCGCTGCGGCCGCCGGGAACATGCAGACCAGGTCCGGCGTGGAGGTGAAGATCACCGAGATCAGATCGGCCCGGTCCAGCCCGTTGCGCTCGAGCAGGGCACTCACCAGCTCGACGACCGCGTCGGTCATCTCGGCCGGGTCGTCGGCAGACAGGCGGGTGGCGCCACGCAGCGCTCGGACGGACACGGTGGACCCCTTTCGGTCGACGGCTCACCTTAGCGATCCAGCGATCACTCTCCTTGATGACTCACCGATGAGCCGCCCCATCGCTTCAGCCATCAGTCGTTGGAGCGACCTGCCATTTTAGCCTTTTGTCGATCTAACGTCTTCTCAGCAATGCGACTTGGCGATCCATCACCAGGAGCCGGATCCAGCACCGCGTGCGCGGAAGCGACTGCTCCCCCGTCGGCATCGCCCTGGTCGTCGGCCGGTGCCGGCCCGTCCTGGCCCACGGGCGCGCTGCTGAGCTCGACCTGGCCCCCTGACCTGGGCAGATAGTGGCAACGCCGGCAGGGAGCTCGGACCCATGCTGAGGGCTGATAGCGTTTTGTCGACATGCTAGGGAATGCGACCGTAGGGGTCACAGTCGACTTGTCGTCAACGGAGAAGATGCCGGGCAGACCGATTTGTCGACGAAGCGTTCTAGCGGTTGCTCGCTCGGTCGATGCAGCGTCGATCGGCCCTCGGGGCCGCTAGAGCCCGACGGCGGCGTAGAGCTCGCCGACCTCCTGGATCGACAGCGTGCGCACCTTGCCCGAGCGCAGATCGCCGAGACCGATCGGACCGACCTTGACCCGGACCAGCCCCTCGACGGGGTGCCCGACCTCCTTGAGGAGGCGTCGGACGATGTGCTTGCGACCCTCGTGCAGCACCAGCTCGACGAGGCTCCGGCCGGGGGCGGAGGTGACGATCCGGAACCGGTCCACGCGCACGATGCCGTCCTCGAGCTCGACTCCGTCGCGGAGCCGACGGCCGAGGTCGCGCGGGATGGTCCCCCGCACCTGGGCGAGGTAGGTCTTGGTGACGCCGTGCGAGGGGTGGGCGAGCCGCTGGGCGAGGTCGCCGTCGTTGGTCAGGAGGAGCAGACCCTCGGTGTCGGCGTCGAGACGGCCGACGTGGAAGAGCCGCTCCTTGCGCCCCTTCAGGTAGTCCCCTACGCAGGGCCGGCCGCGGTCGTCGCTCATGGTGGAGTGCACGCCACGCGGCTTGTTGAGCGCGAGCACGACGTGCCCGGGGGCCGTGGGGATGCGCATCCCGTCGACCTTGATGACCGCGCTCGAGGGGTCCACGCGCAGGCCCTGCTCGAGCACGATCCGGCCGTCGACCTCGACCCGGCCTTCGTCGATCATCTCCTCGCACGCGCGCCGGCTACCGATCCCGGCCGCGGCCAGGACCTTCTGCAGACGGACACCCGTCTCGGACGACGCTTGGGGGCTCACAGTCTCAACCTCAACTTCACATTTCGTCGGCTAGTGCATCAAGTAGTTCAATGTCCGGCAGGTAGTCAGCCACCGGGGGCAACTCTGCCAGGTCGGTGATCCCCAGCCGCTCGAGGAACAGGTCCGTGGTCCGGTACAGGATCGCCTGGCTCGTCGGGTCGTGCCCCGCCTCGCCGATGAGCCCCCGGCTCGTGAGCGTGCGGATGACGCCGTCGACGTTCACCCCGCGCACGGCGGAGATGCGCGCCCGGCTGACGGGCTGCCGGTACGCGACCACGGCGAGGGTCTCCAGGGCGGCCTGGGTGAGCTTGGCCTGCTGCCCGTCACGCACGAACCGCTCCACGACCTCGGAGCAGTCCGCGCGCGTGTAGAACCGCCAGCCGCCGGCGACCTCGCGCAGGTCGAACCCCCGGCCCGCCTCGGCATAGCCGGCGGACAGGCTCCGGACGGCCTCCTCGACCTCGGCGGTGGTGCGCCGGACGATCGTGGCGAGCGTCGGGATGTCCAGGGGCTCGTCGGTCACGAGGAGCACGGCCTCGAGGGCGGCGTCGAGAGTGGGGGCTCCCAGGGTGTCGCTCGGCTGGTCGTCCTCGTCGGTGCCGTCCGGCTCCGACGCCTCGTCGGCGTCCGCCGCGGGGCGCTCGGAGGCGCGTGCGGGCGCCTCTGCGGCCTCCGGGGGCGTCGGGGCGTCCTCGGACGTCGTCGCGGCCTCCAGCGCCTCCACGGGGGGCTGCTGGGCCTGCTCGGTCACGTCGGGGTCGGTCACGCGTCGGCCTCCGGGCTCCTGTGCTGGTCGATCGGGTCCGCGTCCTCGTCGTCGCCGAGCACGACGCCCGAGATGTCTGCGATGTCCTGGTCTGTGACCTCGGCCGCGGCCTCGGGCTCGGGCTCCGCGACCGGGCTGCCCTCGTACTCCTCGGCCGCCACGGCCACCTCGCCGTCGGCGGGCCCCGTCCACCGGATGTGGAGCTCCCCGAGGGGGTCGACCTGGTCGAACGCGACCGATCCCTCGCGATAGAGCTCGAGCAGGGCCAGGAAGCGCGCCACCACGAGCAGCGTGGTGTCGCAGTCGGCGGTGAGGTGCCGGAAGGTCTGCGAGGGGTTCCGGCGCAGCCGGTCCACGAGCACCGCGGCCTGCTCACGCACGCTCACGCGCGGGGCATGGATGTGCGATATGCCAACGGACGCAACCGGTTTCGGTGCAAGCGCCCGAGCCGCAAGCGCAGCGAACTCGGCCGGGCCGAGACCGATCAGCACCTCGGGTAGGAGGTCGGAGTACTCAGGGTCGAGGCCGGCCGTGCGGGGGCGGCGGCGTGCTCCCGTGCGGAGCATCTCCCCCAGCAGCTCGGAGACGTCGCGGAAAGCCCTGTACTGCAGCAGCCGCGCGAAGAGCAGGTCACGGGCCTCGAGCAGGGCGAGGTCCTCCTCGTCCTCGACCTCGCCGGACGGGAGCAGCCGAGCGGCCTTGAGGTCGAGCAGAGTCGCGGCCACGACGAGGAACTCGGTGGCCTCGTCGAGGTCCCACTCGGGCCCACGGGCCCGGATGTGCGCGAGGAAGTCGTCGATCACGGTGTGCAGCGCGAGCACCGTGACGTCGAGCTTGTGCTTGGCGATCAACGAGAGCAGGAGGTCGAACGGGCCCTCGAACTCGTCGAGCCGCACCGAGAAGCTGTCGCTGGGCTCCGCCGGCGGGGCGTCCGGGGGGCCGCTGACCTCGCCGTCGGGGCCCTGGTCCTGCGTCATCACGACGTCGTCGCCGGGCACCGCACCCGTGGCGGGGGCGGCCCCGGTCGGGTCGGAGGCGAGGACGTCGATCACGCGCGGAAACCTACCTTCCGCAGCGCAGCGCGGCTGCTCGCCCGACGGTGACCGTCCGGCGCGTCGCTCCGGGACGACGGCCGCCCGGCCGGTCAGCGGGTTCCCGCACTCCGGCCGATGAATCGCTGTGTCGACAGATCGATGACCTCTGACCTGCGACGACGCAGGTCAGAGGTCATCGGGGTCGCGTTCAGAGACCGCGCAGGCGACGGACGAGGATGCTCTCGTCGCCCTTGGCCTCCAGGTCGGCGATCACCACGGCCACCGCCTCCCGCACGATCCGGCCGCGGTCCACGGCCATGCCGTGCTGGGCTCGCAGGGCGAGCTTGGCCTGCTCGAGGGCGACGAGCTCCTCCGGCGAGACGTAGACGGTGATCTTCTCCTCGTGCCGCTCGCGACCCGTCGGGCGCAGATCGCCCGGACGCTGGCGGCGCTTGGGCGTCGTGCGCACCCGGGTCGGGGTGCCGGCGACCGTCGCGCCGGCAGGTGCGACCTCAGCGGCCTGCGACCGGGTCTCGGCGGGCGTCGGCGCCAGGGCCACGACGGCAGGTGCCGGGTCGGCCGAGGAGTCGGTGTCCGGCTCGGGCGCCGGTGCGTCCGACGTACGGCGGAACAGCTCGTCCGCCCCGGGCAGCGTCGCGCGTCGGCTCATGGTGCCAGCACCTCCCTCGCGAGCTGGCGGTACGCCGCGGCGCCCGTCGAGCTCGATGCGTACGTCGTGATGGGCTCGCCCGCGACGGTCGTCTCGGGGAATCGGACCGTGCGGGCGATGACCGTGTGGAACACCTTGTCGTCGAACGCCTCGACAACCCGGGCCAGGACCTCGCGGCTGTGCAAGGTGCGGCTGTCGTACATCGTGGCTAGAATTCCCTCAACCTCAAGTCGAGGGTTAATCCGTTCCTGGACGCGGTAGATGGTGTCCATGAGCAGGGCTACACCGCGCAGGGCGAAGAACTCGCACTCCAGCGGGATGATCACGCCGTCGGCCGCGGCCAGCGCGTTGACCGTCAGCAGGCCCAGGGAGGGCTGGCAGTCGATCAGGACGATGTCGTACTCCCCCAGCACCGGCGCGAGCACGCGGGCGAGGGTCTGCTCCCGGGCGACCTCCGAGACCAGCTGCACCTCGGCGGCGGACAGGTCGATGTTGCCCGGCAGCAGGTCCAGGCCGGCGACGGAGGTCTTGAGCAGGACGTCCTCGATGGCCACGTCGCGCTGCATGAGCAGGTTGTAGACGGTGAGGTCGAGCTCGTGCGGGTTGACCCCGAGCCCGACCGAGAGCGCCCCCTGCGGGTCGAAGTCGACGACCAGGACCCGACGGCCCGCCTCGGCGAGCGCGGCCCCGAGGTTGATCGTGGTGGTGGTCTTGCCCACGCCGCCCTTCTGGTTGCACAGGGCGATGACGCGTGCGGGTCCGTGCGACTCCAGCACCGGCGGCTCGGGGAACACCTGCTTGGGCCGCAGCGTCGCGTCGAGCTCGACGGGCTCGGTGCCGGCGGCCGGGAGACCTGGCGTCGGGCTGTCGTCCGCGGGAGCCGGGTCCGGCTCGGCCGCGTTTGTCGACATAGTCACAAGCAGACTCGTCTCTGTCGCGATAGAAATCCTGATCGCCTTGGCGATGGAGCGTCACCCTAGGCGCGTCCGCGCGCCGGAGGCAAGACGCGGGCGTGACCGGTCAGCCGTCCGGGGGCATCCGGGCGCGGGCGAGCGCCGCGAAACCGCAGGTCAGAGGCCTGTCAGGACCGAGCGCGGGGATGCGCGAGCGCGTAGACCTCGCGCAGCCTGTCGACCGTCACCAGGGTGTAGATCTGGGTCGTCGTCACCGAGGCGTGCCCCAGGAGCTCCTGCACCACGCGCACGTCGGCCCCGCCGTCGAGCAGGTGCGTGGCGAAGCTGTGCCGCAGCGTGTGCGGCGAGACGTCCGCGGTGACCCCCGCGCGCTCGACCGCCGCGGCGAGCACCGTCCAGGCGCTCTGCCGCGTGAGCCGGCCCCCGCGGGCGTTGAGGAACAGCGCCGGGCTGCCCGTGCCGGCAGCCACGAGCACCGGACGGCCGCGCACGAGATAGGCCTCCACGGCTGCGACCGCCATCCGCCCGACGGGCACGAGGCGCTCCTTGGAGCCCTTCCCGCGCAGCAGCACAGAGGCGGAGTCGAGGTCGAGGTCGTCGACGTCGAGGCCGATCGCCTCGGAGATGCGCGCACCGGTGCCGTACAGCACCTCGAGCAGCGCCCGGTCGCGCAGCTCGCGGGCCGCGCCCTCTCCCCCGGCGGCGGCGAGGATGGCCTCGATCTCGGCGACCGAGATGGCCTTGGGCAGCTTGCGGGTCTGGCTGGGCGGCCGCACCTCCTTGCCCGGGTCCGAGGTGGTGAGGCCCTCCCGCGCGGCGAACCGGTGGAAGCCGCGCACGGCAACCACCGTGCGGCCCGCGCTCGAGGCGGCCAGGGGCCTGTGCTCGGCGTCGCCGGCTCGGAGCGCGAGGAGGAAGTCGCTGATGTCGGTCTCGGTCACCTGGTCGGGCTCGGTGATCCCGCGGGACGACGTCCAGGCGAGGTAGCGGGCGAGGTCGCGGCGGTAGGCGACCAGCGAGTTGGGGGCGAGACCGCGCTCCACCGCCAGGTGGTCGAGGTAGAGGGTGACGGCGCGGGCGAGGGCGGACGGCCGGGCCGGGGCCGCCTCGGTGACGTCGCCGACGGACTCACCGCCGTCCTGCTGGTCGCTCACATCACGACCGTACCTGACATAACGGACGACGGGCCGCGACCACCCGTCCCCAGTGCGCGGCGGTGCGCGTGTCGTCCACATCGCGAACGGGCCCGAGCGTGGCCCGGTCGCAGCCTCCGGTCACGGTCCTCGCCACACCCCGACCCGAGGAGACCCCGTGAGCGACGCCCCTACACCGGACTCACCCGCCTGCCGTGCACCCCGACGACTGCGGCGCCCGCTGCTGATCGCCTCGGCCCTCGCCGCCGCCTTCCTCGTCACCATCGACGCGGCGTCGTTCGCCGCGACCGGCTCGGGCCTCGTCCTCGGCAGGGTCAACACCGCGTCTGCACCCACGACCATCAGCAACGACGGCGCCGGCCCCGCCCTGCGGCTGACGACGTCGAGCAGCACCTCGGCGCCGTTCGCCACCAACGCCACCGGCAAGGTCGTCAACCTCCACGCGGACAAGCTCGACGGCATGGACGCCGCCGCCCTCGTCGCCGCCGCTCGGACGGCGGTGGACGCCGCGAAGCTCCAGGGCCGCACCGCGGCCGAGATCGCCGCTTTGGCGCCGGTGCCGCGCTTCACCTTCGTGCGCACCAGCATCCGCCAGACCTCGAACCCGGGATGGCTGCCCGGAGCGCTGTCGTCGGACGGTGCTGCTCCGGGCACGTACCGCCTCACCGGAACGCTCATGGTGCCGTGCTCCCCCAGCAGCGCCTCGGGCTACCTGCTGGCACTTGCGGTCGTACGAAGCGCGATCGACGTGGACCCGGTCATCCTGCAGCGTCCGGTTGCCGCGACGCTCTGCGGCAAGCCCATCCCGATCGCCGAGACCGTCACGATGGACTCGGGCGCGCGGCTGCTGCTGCGGGTGCACGACATCGACGCCGGCGACCTCGTGAGCCTGCCGCTCTCCTTCGATCTGCGCGCCGTGCCCATCGGAGCAGCGCTCTGAGCGGCGATGCGCGACGGGCCGGCTCCCGTGAGGGAGCCGGCCCGTCGTCGGGCGTGATGCGGGTCAGGCGAGGACCGACTCCAGCGTGGTGGCGGGGAGGTCGGGGAACGCCTCGGCCACGGCGCCGTAGGTGATCTGGCCGGCGTGGGTGTTGAGGCCGAGCGCGAGCGACGTGTCGTCCGCCAGCGCCTTCTTCCAGCCCTTGTTCGCGAGCGCCACGGCGTACGGCAGCGTCACGTTGGTGAGCGCGTACGTCGAGGTGTTCGGCACCGCACCCGGCATGTTCGCGACGCAGTAGAAGACCGAGTTGTGCACGGCGTACGTCGGGTCCGCGTGCGTGGTGGGGCGCGAGTCCTCGAAGCAGCCGCCCTGGTCGATGGCGATGTCGACGAGGACCGATCCCGGCTTCATCCGCGACACGAGCTCGTTGCTGATGAGCTTGGGGGCCTTGGCGCCGGGGACGAGCACCGCGCCGATGACCAGGTCGGCGTCGAGGACGGCGCGCTCGATCTCGAACGAGTTCGACGCGATCGTCTGCACGTGACCCTGGTAGATCGCGTCCATCTGGCGGAGGCGGGCGATGTTGAGGTCGAGCAGGAGCACCTCGGCCTGCATGCCGAGCGCGATCGCCGCGGCGTTCTGGCCGGAGACGCCACCACCGAGGACGACGACCTTCGCGGCGTAGGTGCCGGACACGCCGCCCATGAGCACGCCACGGCCGCCGTTGGCGCGCATGAGCGCGTGGGCACCGACCTGCGGGGCGAGCCGGCCGGCCACCTCGGACATCGGCGCGAGCAGCGGCAGCGAGCGGTCGGGCAGCTCGACGGTCTCGTAGGCGATCGCGGTGACGCCGTTGTTGATGAGCGCCTCGGTGCAGGCGCGGCCCGCGGCGAGGTGCAGGTAGGTGAAGAGGGTCTGGCCCGAGCGCATGCGGTGGTACTCCTCCGCGACGGGCTCCTTCACCTTGAGGATGAGGTCGCCGGTCGCCCAGACGTCGTCCGCCGTGGGGAGGATGGTCGCGCCCGCGGCGACGTACTCGTCGTCGGTGATCGAGGAGCCGACACCTGCGTCGTGCTCGATGTAGACCTCGTGGCCGTTCTTCACGAGCTCGAACACGCCGGCCGGGGTGATGGCCACGCGGTACTCGTGGTTCTTGACCTCGCGGGGGATTCCGACCTTCACGACATGCCTCCGATGCGCTGATTGCTCCTGCGGAGGATGATGAAGCCAGAGCCGCAACTCGGGTAGTTCGGGTGCAGTTCGTTCGGTACATTACGTCCATGCCCGAACCACGTTCGAAGAAGCCGGTCAAGCGCCCCACACCCTCGAATCCGGTGCAGAAGCCTCTCGACGCCGTCGACCGGGAGATCCTCTCCGAGCTCGTCCGCGAGGGGCGCCTGCCCAACAACGTGCTCGCCGAGCGCCTCGGCATCGCGCCCTCGACCTGCCTCATGCGCACCCAGAACCTCGTGAAGAGGGGCGTGATCCGCGGTTTCCGGGCCGACGTCGACCACGCGAAGGTCGGCGCGGGTCTGCAGGCGATGGTGTCGGTTCGGGTGCGACCCGGCGCGCGGGGGGCGCTGCTCGAGTTCGGCAAGCGCCTCGCGCACGAGCCCGGCGTGCTCAACGTCTACTTCGTCGCCGGGGCGTTCGACTTCCTCGTGCACGTGGCAGCGTCGGACTCCGAGGGCCTGCGCGACTTCGTCACCCAGAACCTGTCGGCGCGGCCGGAGACGGAGTCGACCCAGACCAGCCTGGTGTTCGAGCACTTCCCCGGCGCGGGGATCCCGCTGTAGCTCAGGAGGAGCGGTAGATCCGGGCGCGGCCTGATCCGGCGACCCGCTCCCGCGCGGGCCACGCGGCGTCGGCCGCGCGCAGCGTCGACCAGCCGGCCGAGCGCGCCGCGAGCGCGGCAAGGGTGGCCGCGACCGTCAGCGGTGCGGTGAGCCGACCGGCGAGCACCGCGAGCACAGCCTCCTCGAGCGGCACCCACGCGACCGGCAGGTCGCGCTCCTCGCCGTCCCCCGGCGGTCGGCCGCCCGGCGCGGGCGCGAGGTCGCGCGCGAGGTAGCACCGGATCGTCTCGCTCGATCCGCCCGGCGAGTTCTCCAGATCCACGAGCACGTCCCAGCGCGCGGCGACGAGCCCCGCCTCCTCGACGAGCTCTCGGGCGGCGCCCGCCTGCGGCGACTCGTCGGCGACGTCGAGCAGCCCGGCGACCGGCTCCCACAGCGACATGCCGACGGGGTGGCGGTACTGCCGGATGAGGAGCACGCGGTCGTGGTCGTCGAGGGCGAGGACGCCGACGGCGCCCGGGTGCTGCACGAACTCGCGACGGACGGTCTGCCCGTCACCGAGGTCGACGGTGTCGCGGCGCAGGTCCCACACCATCCCGGCGTGGATCAGCTCGGTCTCGAGGAGGGCGCGCTCGTCGACCTCGTCGGTCAGCGACGACGGGTCGCCCGGCCACGTCGGCGGCAGGACGTACGGGGCCTCGCTCACGCCGTCAGACGTTGACGTCGGTGAGCGACACCGTGACGCCGCGACGTGCGTTCGCCGCAGCGATGAGTCCGCGGAACAGCGGGTGCGCCTTGGTCGGGCGCGAACGCAGCTCGGGGTGGGCCTGGGTCGCGACGTAGTACGGGTGCGCCTCGCGCGGGAGCTCGACGAACTCCACGAGGCGCCCATCGGGCGAGGTGCCGGAGAACCAGAGCCCGGCCTCCTCGAGCTGGCCGCGGAAGTCGTTGTTGACCTCGTACCGGTGCCGATGGCGCTCGTCGATGTACGGCTCGCCGTACACCTCGCGCACGATCGATCCGTCCGCGAGCTTGGCCGGGTAGAGACCGAGGCGCATCGTGCCGCCCATATCGCGCTCGCCGGCCACGACGTCGCGCTGGTCGGCCATCGTGGAGATCACCGGGTACGGCGTGGCCTCGTCGAACTCGGTCGAGCCGGCGTTCTCGAGGCCGCACATCGTGCGCGCGTACTCGATCACCATGCACTGCAGGCCGAGGCAGAGGCCGAGGGTCGGGATGCCGCGCTCGCGCGTGAAGCGCAGCGCCGCGAGCTTGCCCTCGATGCCGCGCACTCCGAAGCCGCCCGGCACGCACACGGCGTCGACGTCGCCGAGCAGGCGCTCGGCGCCTTCCGGGGTGACGCAGTCGTCCGAGGTGACCCAGCGGATGTTCACGCGGGTGTCGTTGGCGAAGCCGCCGGCGCGCAGCGCCTCGGTGACCGAGAGGTAGGCGTCCGGCAGGTCGACGTACTTGCCGACGAGCGCGACCGTCACCTCGTGAGCGGGGTGGTGCACGCGGCGCAGCAGCTGGTCCCACGCGGTCCAGTCGACGTCGCGGAACGGCAGGTCGAGGCGGCGCACGACGTAGGCGTCGAGTCCCTCGCTGTGCAGCACCTTCGGGATGTCGTAGATGCTCGGCGCGTCGACCGCGGCCACGACGGCCTCGACGTCGACGTCGCACATGAGCGAGATCTTGCGCTTGATGCTCGCCGGCACCTCGCGGTCGGCGCGCAGCACGATCGCGTCGGGCTGGATACCGATGTTGCGCAGCGCGGCGACGGAGTGCTGGGTCGGCTTGGTCTTCAGCTCGCCCGACGGCCCGATGTAGGGCAGCAGCGAGACGTGCAGGAAGAAGACGTTGTCGCGGCCGATCTCGTGCCGGATCTGACGGATCGCCTCGAGGAACGGAAGCGACTCGATGTCGCCGACCGTGCCGCCGACCTCGGTGATGACGACGTCGACCTCGGGCCCGGCCATCCGGCGGATGCGCGACTTGATCTCGTTGGTGATGTGCGGGATCACCTGCACCGTGTCGCCGAGGTACTCGCCGCGGCGCTCCTTGGCGATGACCTGCGAGTAGACCTGGCCCGTCGTCACGTTGGCCGACCCGTGCAGGTCGACGTCGAGGAAGCGCTCGTAGTGGCCGACGTCCAGGTCGGTCTCGGCGCCGTCGTTCGTGACGAACACCTCGCCGTGCTGGAACGGGTTCATCGTGCCCGGATCGACGTTGAGGTACGGATCCAGCTTCTGCATCGTCACGCGGAGACCGCGCGACTTCAGAAGGTTCCCGAGCGAGGAGGCCGTGAGGCCCTTGCCGAGAGAGGAGGCGACGCCGCCGGTGACGAAGAGGTGCTTAGTCGTGTGGCCCACGGGGGTCCAGGCTATCAGGGGGCCGCCGACGGTCCGACCGTCTCCGGGACCGACGGCGTGTCTGCGCCCGGAACGGTCGCGGGGAGCGCGTCGGGGGCCGGGGTGGACGTGCCCGTTGGGGTCGGTGTGACGGATGTGCCGGTCGGAGCGGGTGACGCGGAGGTCGTCGTCGGACCGGGCGTCGGCGAGTCGGCGTGTCGGCGTGTCGGCGAGCATCCCGCCGACCTGCAGCGTCGCCCGCGCGCAGTACCGCGCCATGTACGGCGTGACGGTCCGCGGCATGCGACGAGCGCGCGGGCGGGACGACCGAGCATCCGCCGAGCTACGAGACGGCGGGGCGGTCGGTCATGCGCCGTCCGGTGCATGGTGGGGCTAGACCCGGGCGAGCTCCTCGCGCAGGACCGAGAGGCCCACCGATCCCAGCGCCAGCGCCCGCATGTGCCAGGCCTTGAGGTCGAACGACTCCCCTGCTGCGGCCTGGGCGTCTGCGCGCGCGGCGAGCCACTCACGCTCCCCGACCTTGTAGCAGATGGCCTGGCCGGGCAGCCCGAGATAGCGGTCGATCTCGCTGGCCGCGAAGGCCGGCGTCTGCAGGCCGCGCACCCGCAGGAAGTCGCGTGCGATGTCGGCGTCCCAGACCCGGCCGCGCGGATCGGCGGCCAGGCCCTCGACGAGCACCGGGTCGATGTCGGCGGGGATCGCGAGGCCCAGGTGCAGGCCGATGTCGATCACCACGCGGGCGGCGCGCAGCGCCTGGTTGGAGAGGTAGCCCAGCTCGGTCGCGGCCTCGGAGAAGTAGCCGAGCTCGTCCATGAGCCGCTCGGCGTACAGCGCCCAGCCCTCGCCGTTGCCGGAGATGAACTCCATCCGCTGGAACCGCGAGAGCCGGTCGGTCTGGGTCTTCACGTAGCCGAGCTGCAGGTGGTGGCCCGGAACGGCCTCGTGGTACCAGACCGACAGGAGCCACCACTTCCGGAACGAGGTGTCGACCACCGGCAGCCAGGTGCGGCCAGGGCGGCTGAAGTCCTCGCTCGGTGCGGTGTAGTACGGCGCTGCCGCGGCGCCGGCGGGCGCCAGCATCGCCTCGCACCGCAGCATCTGGTCGGGGATGTCGAAGTACGTGCCGTTGAACGACGCGGTCGTCCCGTCGGTGACCTGCTGCAGCCAGGCGCGGGCGTCCTCGGCGCCCTCGATCGTCCACTCGGGGTCGGCGTCGAGGCGTTCCATCGCCTCGAACGGGGTCACCCCGCCGTAGAGGCGGGCGGCGCAGTCGTTCATGCGCCGGGTGATCTCGGCGAGGTCGGCCCAGCCCCAGGCGTACGTCTCCTGCGGGTCGATGTCGGTGCCGCTGTAGACGCGCGCCATCGTGCGGTAGACGTCGGCACCGACGCCGTCCTCGTCGACCGCGGCGTCGGCGTACGTGCCGCGCATCCAGTCGGCGAGGTCGGCGTACGCCGCCGTGGCGGCGGCTGCGGACGCCTCGAGCCGCGCGCGCAGCGCGTCGTCGTCGCCGGCGTAGCCCGCGACGTAGGTGCCGAACCAGGGCGTGGGCTCCGTGCCGGCCGAGGCCTCCCTCCCGGCGCACACCGCCGCCATCTGCGCCGCCCCGAGCACCTGCCGGCGCGCGGGCAGCACGCCCTCGGCGATCCCCGCCTCGTACGCCTCGCGCAGGCCGGCGAGCGCGCCCGGCACCTGCTCGAGGCGGGCGGCGATGACGGCCCAGTCGGCGTCGTCCGCCGTCGGCATCATCGTGAACACGTTGCGGTTGTGCTGCACCGGGCAGCCGAGCACGTTGACGTCGCGCAGGTGCAGCCGCAGGTCGTGGACCGCGAGCCGCGACTCGAGCCGCTCGCGCATCACGGCGACCGCGAGCCGGTCGTCGTCGTTCTCGACCGGCAGCGTGTCGAGCTCGGCCAGCCAGCCGCGCGCCTGCTCGGCGCGGGCGTCGTACGCCGCGGGCGACTGATCGGTGAGCAGGTGGTCGAACCCGGGCACGCCCATGTACGTGGCGAAGATCGGGTGCCCTGCGGCCGTCCCGTCGACGATGCGGGACGCGAGGTCGAACACCTGGCTCATGCGGTGGCCTTCTTCCGGGACGACGGGCGGGCTGGGCTCGCGATCTGCGCCGCGCGTTCGGCGGCGGCGAGGTCGAGCAGCTCCTGGGCGTGGGCGGCGGCGGACGCCGACCCCTCGAGACCCGCGAGCATCCGGCCGAGCTCGCGCACGCGCTCGGCATCGTCGAGCACGGTGAGACCCGAGGTGGTGACGCTGCCGTCGTCGCTCTTGACGACCACGACGTGCCTGTCGGCGAACGCCGCGACCTGCGGCAGATGCGTGACGACGACGACCTGCGCGGAGCGGGCGAGCCGCGCGAGGCGGCGTCCGACCTCGACCGCGGCGCGGCCACCGACACCGGCGTCGACCTCGTCGAACACCAGCGTCGGCACCGACTCCGATCCTGCGAACACGACCTCGACGCCGAGCATCACGCGGGAGAGCTCGCCGCCGCTCGCGCCCTTCGCGATCGGTCGGGCCGGCGCGCCGGTGTGCGGACACAGCAGCAGCTCGACCTCGTCGACGCCGGAGGGCCCGAAGGCCAGCCGTCGGGTGGCGCCGCCGATCTCGACGTCGATGCCGTCCGGGTGCTCGAGGTGCCGCACGTCGACCGAGAGCACCGCGTGCGGCATCGCGAGCTCGGCGAGCTCGGAGGTCACCAGCGCCGAGAACCGCACCGCGGCCTCCGACCGCGCCGCCGACACGGCGGCGGCGAGCCGTCCGAGCTCTGCGCGCAGCCGATCGCGCTCCGCGGTCAGAGCCCCGACCTGCTCGTCGTCCGCATCGAGCGTGAGCAGGCGGCCCGCGGCCTCCTCGGCCCAGGCCAGCACGTCGTCGACCGTGGCGCCGTACTTGCGGGTCAGCCCGCCCAGCGCGGCCCGCCGGTCCTCCACCGCAGCGAGGCGCAGCGGATCGCTCTCGACCCCTGCGGCGTACGACGCCAGCTCGGCGGCGACGTCGGCGAGCGCGGCCGAGGCGTCGGCGAGGCGGTCGGCGAGCGAGCCGAGCTCGGAGTCGTGCTCGCGCTGCGCGTCGAGCGCGCGCCGCGCGGCGGACACGAGCGCGATGGCGTCGACCTCCGACGCGGCGCCGTCCTCGGACCGCAGCGCCGCATGGGCCTCCGACGCCGCCTCGCGCAACGACTCGGCGTGCCCCAGACGTGACGACTCGGCAGCGAGCGACTCCCCCTCGGCGGGCTGCGGGGCCACCGACTCGATCTCGGCGAGACCGTGCCGCAGCAGATCGGCCTCCTGCGCGCGCTCCCGGGCGTGCGCGGTGATCTCGGCCAGCTCGGCCTCGACCGCGCGCAGCCGGTCGTACGCGGCCCGGTACTGCCCGCGCGGCACCAGCACGGCGTCGCCGGCGAACCGGTCGAGCGCGCCGCGCTGGCGCGCCGGGGCCAGCAGCCGCTGCTGGTCGCTCTGCCCGTGCACGGCCACGAGGTCGTCGGCGAGCTCGGCCAGGACCGACGCCGGCACCGATCGGCCGCCGAGGAACGCTCGGCTGCGACCCTCGCCCGCCACGGTGCGGGCGATGACCAGCGCGCCGTCGTCGAGGTCTCCCCCGGCGTCGGCGACGCGGTCGACGACGCGCTGCTCGCGCACCCGGAACCGGCCCTCGACCTCGGCTCGCTCGGTGCCCGGCCGGACGACGCCGGCATCGGCCTTGCCGCCGAGCAGCAGGCCGAGCCCGCTGAGCACCAACGTCTTGCCCGCCCCCGTCTCACCGGTGAGCGCGGTGAAGCCGGCGTGCGGCTCCACCACGGCGTCGTCGATGACGCCGAGGCCGCGGATCCGGATCTCCTCGATCACCCGCGCGTGCCTCGCCAGCCGTCGACGGGGAGGGCGAACTTCGCGACGAGCCGGTCGGTGAACGGCTTGGTGTGCAGCCGTGCGAAGCGCACCGGCGACGGGTGGCGCGTGATCTCGACGCGCGAGCCGGTGGGCAGCTCGACGAGGCGCCGGCCGTCGCACCACATGACCCCGCCGCCCTGGCCCGAGAGCACCTCGACCGCGATCGTGCTGCGCGGCGACACCACGAGGGGGCGCGCGAAGAGCGCGTGCGCGCTGATGGGGACGACGAGCAGCGCCTCGACCTCGGGCCACACCACCGGGCCGCCGGCGGAGAACGCGTACGCCGTGGAGCCCGTCGGCGTCGCGGCGACGACGCCGTCGGCGCCCCAGCGCGAGAGCGGACGGCCGTCCACCTCGACGAGGATCTCGATCATGCGCTCGCGCGAGTCCTTCTCGACCGACGCCTCGTTCAGGGCCCACGTGCGCGCCACCTCGACGCCGTCGCGGGTGACGACGACCTCGAGGGTCGTGCGCTCCTCGACCGTCCAGGTGCGGTCGACCACGGCCGCCACCACCGTGGTGGTCTCGTCGCGCTCGGCCTCGGCGAGGAAGCCGACATGGCCGAGGTTCATGCCGAGGATGGGGACGTCGTACGGGCGGGCGAGCTCGGTGCCGCGCAGCATCGTGCCGTCGCCGCCGATGACCACGACGAGCTCGCACCCCTCGGCTGCGCCGTCCATGCCCACGATCTCGACGTGCGGCAGGTCGATGTCGACCTCGCTCTGCGCGCGCACCTCGATCCCTGCGGCGACGAACGCGTGCGCGATCTCGTGCGCAACCGAGACGGCCTCGGCACGCACCCCGTGGACGGCCAGCAGCACGCGCCGGGTCGAGCCCTCGGGCTGCTCGGTCACTGGGGACCCTCCTCGATCGCGCGTGCGAGGTCGACGTCGTCGAGCGGCTCGGCCCCACGACGCAGGTGCAGGAAGTACTCGACGTTGCCGCTCGGGCCCGGGAGGGGCGAGGCGACGACGCCGGCGGTGCCGAGACCGAGGTCCCACGCCGCCACCGCGATCCTACGGACCGCGTCGGACCGGAGGGCGGGGTCGCGCACGACGCCACCCGCTCCGACGAGGTCCTTGCCGACCTCGAACTGCGGCTTGACCATGAGCGCGAGGTCGGCGTCGGGCGTGGCGACCGCCGCCAGCGGCGGGAGCACGAGGCGCAGCGAGATGAACGAGAGGTCGCCCACCACGAGGTCCGGGGCGAAGGGGAGCATCTCGGCGGTGAGGTCGCGCACGTTGGTGCGCTCGAGCACCGTGACACGCGGATCGCTGCGCACCGGCCAGGCGAGCTGGCCGTACCCGACGTCGACGGCGACGACCGCCGCGATCCCGCGGCGCAGCAGCACGTCGCAGAAGCCGCCGGTGCTGGCACCCGCGTCGAGGGCGTGCCGCCCCGCGACGTCGAGGCCGAAGGCGTCGAGAGCGCCGATGAGCTTGTGCGCCCCGCGGGAGACGTAGTCCGGGCCGTCCTCGGCCCCGGTCACCTTGAGGCTCGCCGTGGCGTCGACCTGCGTGGCCGGCTTGGTCGCCACCACGTTCGCGAGCAGCACCCGTCCGTCCTCGATGAGGGCGCGGGCCTGCTCGCGCGAGCGCGCGAGACCACGATGGACGAGCTCGGCGTCGAGCCGCCTCCGGGCCTGGGCCACCGTGCTCAGCGCACCTCGGCGTCGGCGAGGGCGTCCTGCAGCCGGCGGTGCACGTCGTCGTAGACCGCGACGTGGTCGGCGGTGGGCAGCTCGGCGAGGTCGCCGAGGCGTGCGGTGGCCGCGTCGATGCGCGGGTCGCCGGTGACCTCGGGCTCGGGCAGGGCGGCGAGCTGCTCCCGGGCGGACAGCGCGAAGGCCAGCGTGCCGCTCGGCTGCTGCTCGTGCGCGGCGCCCGGGCCGACGGCGTCCGAGCCGTCGTCGATCGCGTCGATCGGGTCGGCCGCCACGGCGTCGGCAGCAGCAGCGCCCTCGGCGACGACGTCCCCGACGACGGTGTCGGCCTCGATCACCGTGTCCGCCACGACCTCGGTGGTCGCAGCGCCGTCGTCGTACGGAGTCGAGTCCCAGGTCTCGCTCACGCCTGGCCGTCCTCGGGCGCCACGACGACCTTCTTCTTGCGCGGACGCGGTGCTGCCGCTGCCGCTGCCTCGGGCTCGGGCTCGGCCTCGGCCTCCGCTGCAGGCTCGGCGTCAGCGGCGGCCGCGGGGGCGGCCGCGGCACCGACCTGGGCGCGGACCTCGGCGAGCGAGGACTCCAGGCGCGAGACGTGCCGGCGGACGGCGGCGAGCTCCTCCTCGCGGACGAAGCCCATGCGGCCCGCCGCGCGGTCGACCTCGGTGCGCACGAGCCCGACGAGCAGCTCGCGGTTCTGCTCGCTCGTCTCGACGAGGTCGTCGGCGAGCTTGGCGACCTGGCCCGCAGCTGCGGTCGCGGCCGAGGCGGCCTGGTCCTTGCCGGGCACGGGCACCGCACCGGTGACCTCGAGGCCCTGGCTGACCAGCGCGCTCGCGACCTCGCGGGCCTTGGCCACGGTCACCTCGGTGAGGCCCGTCGCCAGCTGGACATAACCCTTGAGAGCCTCGAGCACGTCGCTCACCCCATCGTCGGTCTGCAGGATCGGGCCACCCCGGGTGACCCGGCGCCCACGCTATCGCGCGGTGCTGCGATAGCGTCGCCGACGGGCGGCTGCTCGGCATCTCGAGCCTCGCCTCCCTGCCCGACAACCCGACGACTGCGGAGCGTGCACCCCGATGGCCACCGTCGAGTCGGTCCGCGCCGGGCTCGAGGCTCTCGTCGCCTCCATGGACGACCTCGACCCCGACACGCGGCGCAAGATCCCGGACCGCGCGCTGTCGGCCTACTTCACTGACCTCGACACGGCGTTCGCCGGACGGCTGCAGTCCGGGTCGCTCGTCGACGTCGTCGAGATCGACCCCGCTGCGCGCAAGGACGCGCACCTGCGCCTCGCGCTCGACTCGGACACGTTCCTGTCGATCGTGGAGGGCCGCCTGGACTTCGCGCATGCGTGGGGCCACGGCAAGGTCAGGGTGGACGCCCGGATCCGCGACATCTGGGAGCTCCGGAAGTTCCTCTGAGAGGTGCTGCGGACGCTCCGCCGCTCAGCGACCCAGCGCTGTCGCGACGTCGGACAGCAGCGACGCCTCGTCGACGGGCGGCCGTGGCGCACCGGCGTCGGCGGCCGACCACGCCGCCCGGCAGGCCGCGCGCAGCCGGGCGAGCCCGTCGTCCGACCCCGGCGCCCCGGGCGGGACGGCGACCGACACCGTCGCCAGCGGTAGCGCGAGCCCGCGCAGATCCGCGGCGATGAACGTGGGGCGGCGGATCGGCGGCGCAGCCAGCAGGGCGGCGACCCCGGTCACGCCGGTCAGGACGAGCAGGCTGGGGATCCCGCTGCGGTGGCCTGCCTCGATGTCGGTGTCGAGCCGGTCGCCGACCATGAGCGGCCGCAGCGCACCGACGCGCTCGATCGACTCGCGCACGAGGGGCTCGAAAGGTTTTCCCGCCACGACCGCCGGGGCGATCCCCGTGGCGGCCACGACGGCCCCCACGAGGGTGCCGTTGCCGGGGGCGATGCCGCGATCGGTGGGGATGCTGAGGTCGAGGTTGGTGGCCACGAGCAGGGCGCCCGCCCCCACCGCGTACGACGCCTCGGCCAGCTCGCGCCACGAGACATCCGGGCCGTAGCCCATGAGCACGGCGACGGGTGCATCCGCGGCCGAGGTCACGGGCACCAGCCCGCGGGCCTGCAGGGACTGCGCGACACCGGGGCCGCCGACGGCGAGGACCCTGCTGCCCGCCGCGACGCGGGCGGCGACCTCGCGGGCACCGGCCTGCGCCGAGGTGACGACGCCGTGCTCGGCCACCTCCAGCCCGAAGGACCGCAGGTGCTCGGCCACGACCGAGGCAGGGCGCGCCGCGTTGTTCGTGACGTACGCCGTCGTCACGCCGGCAGCGCCCGCGGCGTGCAGCGCGTCGACGGCGTGCCGCACAGGGTGCGGGCCCACGTACACCACGCCGTCCAGGTCGAGCAGGAGGGCGTCGTGCACGTCGAGCAGGGTCGGTCCGGGAGCGCCCGGCGCGTCAGTGGTCACGTGAGTCCCTCGTCCGCGGATCCCACCGGATCCATGCCCGCCTCGACCCGGGCGGCGATCGTCGCCCGCACCTGGCCGAGCGCCCGCGCGTACTCCGTGCGGTCCGGGCGCAAGACCGTGGCCATCGCCAGGTGCTCGGCCGCCTCCGGGAACATCCGGAGCCGCCAGAGGGCGAGACCGAGCCCGAACCGCGCGTAGTCGTCGTCGGGCACGAGATCGACGAGCACCCGGAACTCCCGCTCGGCCTCGGCGAAGCGACGGGAGTCGAACAGCGCGCGGGCCCAGGCCTCGCGGATCGATGCCGCGCCGGGCTCGGCGCGCGCCGCCCAGGCCAAGAGCTCGGCCGCCGCTGCCGCGTTCCCCTGCTCGAGCAGCGCCCTGCCCCGGCGGTACCAGTCGTAGGCCTCGCCCGCCGGGGCGAGCACACCGTGCGGCATCCGCAGCACCGGGACACCGTCGCCCGGCAGGAGCGGCACCACCTCGCCGGGGACGACGGACGGCCGCTCGTCCGCGGGCTCGACGGGGCGCTCGCTCACCCGGTCATGGTGCCACGCCCCGCGCCGTGCCCGTGGCCACGCGTCGTGCCGCCGCCACCTCCACCTCGTAACGGGACATGGGCCCTGCACCCGCCCGGAAGAACCGTCGGTGCAGCGAACCGCGCACCTCCACGACATCGCCGTGCCGCCAGCGCAGGAGGCTCCGTCGGACGCCGCTGGCGTAGGCGGCGCAGTCGAGGGTGTCGTGGCTCGCCCGGGCCCCCGGCGGCCGGTCGACGACCAGCCGCACCACCACGACCCGGTCGCCGGAGGGCAGCTCGCGGTCCTCCGGGTCGCCCGAGAGCCGCCCTCGGAGCACCACCTCGTTGACCGGCTCCCCCGCCGCGTCCCCCGAGCCGCTCCGGGGCTTCGTCGCTGCAGACATCTGTGCCTCCTTCGCCCGCCGCGCCCATCCGGCGCGGTCACGCGGCCGTACGCTGCGCGGGACCGCCCACGGGCCGGGACCTCGCGCCGGGACCGGCTGGGGACGACGCGCCAGGAGGACGAGCTGTGGACGACGACGCGGCCGGCACCACCGACCCGGTCGACCTCGGGGACGAGGTCTGGCTCATCGACACCCGGATGGGCGGGTACGACGGCATCACGGCGGGCTACCTGATCCGGGGAGAGCGCCCGGCGCTGGTCGAGACGGGAGCCGCCCGCTCGGCCGGCGAGGTGGTACGCGCACTCGCCGGTCTCGGCGTGGGACCCGCGGACCTCGCCACCATCGTCGTGACCCATATCCACCTCGACCATGCGGGCGGCGTCGGCGACCTCGCCGCGGCCTTCCCGAACGCCGAGGTGGTCGTCCACCCGGCCGGGGCTCGCCACCTCGTCGACCCGAGCCGTCTGCTCGCCAGTGCCGCCCGCGTGTTCGGACCGGTGCTCGACGAGCTGTTCGGGCCCCTGCTGCCGACCGACGCCGGCCGCGTACGCGCTCTCGGCGACGGCGACGCGGTCGACCTCGGGGGTGGCCGGCGGCTCGAGTCGTTCGACTCCCCCGGCCACGCCCGGCACCACGTCGGCCTGCTCGACAGCCTCACCGGCGACCTCTACACGGGCGACGCCGCCGGCGTGTGGACGCCCGAGACCGAGGACCTGCGCCCGGCCACGCCGCCGCCCGAGTTCGACCTCGGGACCGCCATCGCCTCGCTCGAGAAGATGCGCGAGCGCCGACCGACCCGCCTGCTGTTCAGCCACTTCGGCCCGGTCTCGGACGTCGGCACCACGCTCGACCGCTCGGTCGAGGAGCTGCGGCTCTGGGTCGAGCTCGTGCGCGAGGCGCGGGCCGACGGTCTCGACGTCGACCACGCCGTCTCCCGTGTGCGCGAGCGCACCCTCGAGCGGTACGCCGTGCGCGCGCTGCCCGAGGTCGAGGCCAAGCTCGAGCTGCTGAGCAGCACCGAGGCCGACGTCCACGGCATCTGGCGCTATCTCGACCAGCAGGCAGCGCTCGAGAACGACTGAGCCGCAGCCGTTCGCGGGCTCACCTGCAGACGCGCGAAGGGCGCCGCTGCCACCACCGTGAGGTGGGGCAGCGGCGCCCTTCGGCGTGGTGCTGGTCAGGCTAGGCGCGGTCCTCGTCGGACTCGCCGAGGAGCTCGGCGACCTCGTCCTCCGGATCGACCGACGCGTCGTCGACCGCAGGGGCGAGGAACGCCACGTCGGTTCCGGCGTCCTCGTCGAGCTCGGACTCGAGCGGCTCTGAGCCGTCATCGAGACCCTCGCCGCCGACGAGCTCCTCGAGGGCCTCGACCCGCTCCTCGAGCTGCTCGACCTCGGCCTCGAGGACCTCGATCTCGTCCTCGTCGTCCCCGTCGTAGCCGTCGACCAGGGCGTCGTCCTCATCGTCGGTGTCGTCGTCCTCGCCGTCGAGCGTGTCCACCCACACGATGCCGTCGAGATCGGCGAGGCGCTCGGCCGCGTCGGTCTCGTCGGCGACGTCGGCCTCCATGGCCTTGGCGAACCACTCGCGCGCCTCGTCCTCCCGACCGGCAGCGAGCAGCGCGTCGGCGTACGCGAACTTGATGCGCGCGGACCACGACTCGGTGCTGGTGCTGCTCAGCTCCGGGCACTGCAGCGTGACGACGGCCGCGTCGAGCTGACCGAGGTCGCGACGGGCGCCTGACGCGACGATGCGCATCTCGACCCGACCGTCGCGGTCGAGACGGTCGACCTCCGGAGCACCGGCCATCGTGATCGCCCGCTCCGGACGCCCGAGGCCGCGCTCGCAGTCGGCCATGATCGGCCAGTAGCTGTCCGAGCCGGAGATCCGGCGGGCCGCACGGAACTGGGCGAGGGCATCGGCGTACTCGCCCGCCGTGTACGCCGCGACACCGGCGGCCTCACGGACGACGGCGAGCCGGCCGCCGCGGGCCACGGCCGCCTTGGCGTGCTCCCACGCGCGGTCGGGACGGTCCTCGAGCAGACGCTGGGTCATGACGAGGTGACGGCTCACGATCTCGGCGGCCTCGACCGACAGGCCGCGCAGGTCGCCACGGATCGCCTTGTCGAGCTCCTGACCGGTCACGTCGTCCGGGATCGCCGGACCTTCGACCCGGGCGGGGCGCTGGTCGCGTCCCTGGTAGCCGCCCTGGCCACCCCGGTCGTCGCGGCGCGGGCCACGGTTGCCGCCCTGGTAACCACCCGGGCCGCCACGACCCTGGTAGCCGCCCTGGCCACCCCGGTCGTCCCGACGCGGGCCACGGTCGCCCTGCGGGCGGTCGCCGTACGAACGCTGCGGACGGTCGCCCTGGGGGCGGTCGCCGTACGAACGCTGGGGACGGTCGCCCTGCGGACGGTCGCCGTAGGAACGCTGCGGACGGTCGCCCTGGGGACGGTCGCCGTAGGAACGGGGCGCGCGGTCGTCGCGCTGCTGGTAGCCACCACCGGACGGGCGGTCGCCGTAGGAACGCTGGGGACGGTCGCCCTGGGGGCGGTCGCCGTAGGAACGGGGAGCGCGGTCGTCGCGCTGCTGGTAGCCACCACCGGACGGGCGGTCGCCGGCCGGCCGCTGGGGACGGTCGCCCTGCGGACGGTCGCCGTACGAACGCTGCGGACGGTCGCCGTAGGAACGCTGCGGACGGTCGCCCTGGGGACGGTCGCCGTAGGAACGGGGCGCGCGGTCGTCGCGCTGCTGGTAGCCACCGCCGGTCGGGCGGTCGCCGGCCGGCCGCTGGGGACGGTCGCCCTGGGGGCGGTCGCCGTAGGAACGGGGAGCGCGGTCGTCGCGCTGCTGATAGCCACCACCGGACGGGCGGTCGCCGTACGAGCGCTGGGGACGGTCGCCCTGGGGGCGGTCGCCGTACGAGCGCTGCGGGCGGTCGCCCTGGGGGCGGTCGCCGTACGAGCGCTGGGGACGGTCGCCCTGGGGGCGGTCGCCGTAGGAACGGGGAGCGCGGTCGTCGCGCTGCTGGTAGCCACCGCCGGACGGGCGGTCGCCGGCCGGCCGCTGCGGACGGTCGCCCTGCGGACGGTCGCCGTACGAACGCTGCGGACGGTCGCCCTGGGGGCGGTCTCCGTAGGAACGGGGAGCGCGGTCGTCGCGCTGCTGGTAGCCACCACCGGACGGGCGGTCGCCGTACGAGCGCTGCGGACGGTCGCCCTGGGGGCGGTCGTCGAAGCTGCGGCGCGGTGCGCGCTCGCCGCCCTGAGGGCGGTCGTTGTAGCCGCGGTCGTCGCGCGGGGCGTAGCCGCCACCGCTCTGCCCGCCGCTGCGCGGGTAGCCTCCGCCGGCACCGGCGCCGCTGGGGCGCCCGCCGGAGGTCGGTCGGCCAGAGGTCGGACGACCGCTGCCCTTGCTGTAGCCGCCGCTCGAGGCACCGGGACGGCCCTTGCCGCCCTTGCCCGCCGAGCCGCTACTGCCGCTGCGTGGTCCGTTCGCCATCTGACACTCCTTGTTCGCCGGCAGTTGCTGCCGGACTTCGACATAAACGAAAACGAGGCCGCCCCGATTGGGGCGACCTCGTCTCGAAAGAATGTCCGGCGGCGTCCTACTCTCCCACGCAGTCACCCGCGCAGTACCATCGGCTCTGAAAGGCTTAGCTTCCGGGTTCGGAATGGGACCGGGCGTTTCCCTTTCGACATGGCCGCCGAAACTCTATGGAGATGTTGATCGTTTCCCGACCGTATCTCGGGAACCGCACAGTGGACGCATAATCTAGTTTGTAAAGTGTAGTCAAGCCCTCGGCCTATTAGTACCGGTCAGCTGCATGCATTGCTGCACTTCCACCTCCGGCCTATCAACCCAGTGGTCTAGCTGGGGGCCTTACCCGGTTAACCCGGTGAGAGTCCTCATCTTGAAGCAGGCTTCCCGCTTAGATGCTTTCAGCGGTTATCCCTTCCGAACGTAGCCAACCAGCCGTGCCCTTGGCAGGACAACTGGCACACCAGAGGTTCGTCCGTCCCGGTCCTCTCGTACTAGGGACAGCCCTTCTCAAGACTCTTACGCGCACGGCGGATAGGGACCGAACTGTCTCACGACGTTCTAAACCCAGCTCGCGTACCGCTTTAATGGGCGAACAGCCCAACCCTTGGGACCTACTCCAGCCCCAGGATGCGACGAGCCGACATCGAGGTGCCAAACCATCCCGTCGATATGGACTCTTGGGGAAGATCAGCCTGTTATCCCCGGGGTACCTTTTATCCGTTGAGCGACGTCGCTTCCACATGCCGACGCCGGATCACTAGTTCCGACTTTCGTCCCTGCTCGACCCGTCGGTCTCACAGTCAAGCTCCCTTGTGCACTTGCACTCGACACCTGATTGCCAACCAGGCTGAGGGAACCTTTGAGCGCCTCCGTTACTCTTTAGGAGGCAACCGCCCCAGTTAAACTACCCACCAGGCACTGTCCCTGATCCGGATCACGGACCTAGGTTAGACAGCCAGTACGACCAGAGTGGTATTTCAAGATTGACTCCACAGAAACTGGCGTCCCTGCTTCACAGTCTCCCACCTATCCTACACAAATCGAACCGACCGCCAATACCAAGCTATAGTAAAGGTCCCGGGGTCTTTCCGTCCTGCCGCGCGTAACGAGCATCTTTACTCGTAGTGCAATTTCGCCGAGTCCACGGTTGAGACAGCGCTGAAGTCGTTACGCCATTCGTGCAGGTCGGAACTTACCCGACAAGGAATTTCGCTACCTTAGGATGGTTATAGTTACCACCGCCGTTTACTGGCGCTTAAGTTCTGAGCTTCGCACTTGCGTGCTAACCCGTCCCCTTAACGTTCCAGCACCGGGCAGGCGTCAGTCCATATACATCGTCTTGCGACTTGGCATGGACCTGTGTTTTTAGTAAACAGTCGCTTCAGCCTGGTCTCTGCGGCCGGAGCCAGCTTCAGGTGCAAGACCTGTCACCAGCCCTGGCCCCCCTTCTCCCGAAGTTACGGGGGCATTTTGCCGAGTTCCTTAACCATGGTTCACTCGATCGCCTTGGTATTCTCTACCTGATCACCTGTGTCGGTTTGGGGTACGGGCGGCTATGTCACTCGCTAGAGGCTTTTCTCGGCAGCATAGGATCACTCACTTCGCCTAATCGGCTCGGCATCAGATCTCAGGCACATGAGACGCGGATTTGCCTACGTCTCGCCCTACATCCTTACCCCGGGACTACCATCGCCCGGGTTGAGCTACCTTCCTGCGTCACCCCATCGCTTGCCTACTACTGGTTCGGGTCACCGTCTCCAGCAGGATCAGTCCGAAGACGTCCTCTGCCTTTGAGGGTTTAGCATCACCAGGTTCGGCATGGGCGCGACAAAACCGGTACGGGAATATCAACCCGTTGTCCATCGACTACGCCTGTCGGCCTCGCCTTAGGTCCCGACTTACCCAGGGCAGATTAGCTTGACCCTGGAACCCTTGATCATTCGGCGGAGGAGTTTCTC